>NZ_JRUQ01000061.1 GCF_000773975.1 Erwinia typographi | reverse complement strand
CCTATGGGGCGCTACGTTCTTTGCTTTTCTCCCCCACCGTTATCATCCCGGCGGCGCGCCAGCCTTTCTCGCAGAGCCGTAAGCGCGCTCCGCTTACCGGAACGGCACCGTCATTCTGTGTTATTTTTTTTGAAAAAAAACACATTAAATGATAATGCAGCATGGCGAATTTTTATGTTAATTAAACATCATTTAAATAGGCATTAATTAAATCCACCCTAACTCAGGAAATATCCCCCTACGGGGCTGTAAAGTTTCGCTATCATTTTCACCTCTAATATGTGTTATTCCCTTTTATTTCAGTGGAAAGAAAAAACATGTGCCACCTAAAAAACGCTTCTGGCGATCAATTTATGAAATATGATGGCTCATGACTATTGATTGCAGTAGTTGATCGTTATTGACGATCGATATGTTCGTGCGATAACCTGAACTGCATTAAGATATGCCTGTATTTTATATTTTTATTCATCAGATGTTTATTGTCAGGTCTCCATTTTTATGAAGGAAAAACACGATCCCGTATTTATCTACCGCTTTTATGGAAGTAGCCTCAGCCGGGAAATACTCCGGGAGTCCGTCCGGCACTACAGCTTTACCGAGTGCTGGGAAATGCTCTGCTTTCTTGACTGCATCTGCGATGTGTACCCCGACCGGGGCGCCCTCCTCTGGCTCCGGGAGAAAACAGGCGAGTGCCTGAGAAATCACGATAACGGAACGGATTACTTCAGGGACCTCCGGACGTTGGAAAGCGAGCTTGAATATGCCCTCAGCGTTATAAATTAAGCCGCAGGTCGTACATGGTTAGGAGTGTAGTGGTCAACTAATTTTGGCCACACGACCTGACTGTTCGTGGAACAGTCGCTCTGATTCATTTGGCGTTAAGCCGCCGTTATACCAGTGGGGCCTGAGAGTGCTGTAGTACCCCGTGATATAAGACCCTGTACACGATTCTGTGTAAATGCCTTTCTCAGAAGTGACCGTCCAGGCACCCGCGAACGTATCCAGCGCCATCAGCGCCGCTTCTTCAGTCCGTCCACGCAGGCAATCAGGATATCCTGAAGTCCCCGGTTTTTAAGCTCGGTCAGCACGTTCAGCCAGAACTTCGCCCCTTCGTTTTCGGCCAGCCACATACCCAGGAGCTCTTTCTGACCGTCAGTATTGATACCCAGCGCGAGGAATACGGCCTTGTTAATCACACTGCCACCGTGAGAACGTAGCGCCCCAGAGGGGCGAGCGTCACCGCTT
>NZ_JRUQ01000060.1 GCF_000773975.1 Erwinia typographi | reverse complement strand
AGAATCGTGTACAGGGTCTCCCGTACAGGTATCCGCGGTTATTTCTGAATATTATAATGATAACAGCACAGAGTTCCCTTCTTTCTAAAAAAATGCCATGCCCGGGGCGCATACCAGCATGGCGGGTTAATCCTTTACATATTTGATTTCTGGTTTTATTTCAGATTCCTGCATGAGCTGATCCCCACTTTCTGTGCGTATACGTTTTGTGAACGTTGACCCTGTATATCCCGGTCTGCCCTGTAGCGTACCGGCTCCCCTCAGGGAAGCGTACCTGAATTTCCGTTATGCCGGTATTATTTTCAAAAACCGATATCGTAATGCTTTTAAACAGGACTGGCACGTGAGCGACTTATATACCACTCCTTCGGCGTTGATGGCCGGCACCTGATTAATCTTTAATCTGAACAGCCTGATGTGTCTGCCACTCTGGCCTCCCGATTCCCGTTGACCTTGCAAAAAAACTGGGGTGTTGCTGTCCGGTTTAGTCGCAGCCCGGTATAACTCAGGGCGCTGACAGAGAGTCAGCGTCCTGTAAACTGAACAGTAAAGGGAAGTAAAAAATGAAGAAAATCACAGCCGCCCTGGCGCTCTCACTGTTGCTGTCCGGCTCAGCGCTGGCGGTGGACGTGGTGTCGGATGCAAATCTTGCGGGTTATACCATAAAAGACCGCATCTCTATTTTTGGCGTGCGTGGCGGTAAGTCTCACGCGGTGAATGCGCTGAAGGCTGAAGCCGGGAAGAAAAACGGCGAGTATATTTATATCACTTCGCTGAGTCAGGCGGGGGATTCGAGTCACTGGCGTGGAACCGCGCTGGTTCTTGAAAGAGACGCGGAGTGAGTCACAGGTTTGCGCAGCACAGAGATGCGGGAAGACCAGGTACCAAAAACGGGTAAGGGAAAGGAAGAGATGGACGCAGGTTATGTCTGTGACGGAACAGTGCAGATGCTGGAGAATGCCGGACTCTGGCGCCGGCCTCTGCCATCAGGGTACCTGTCCTTAAACAATGGTGTGACAACCGTCAGCGGTTGAGCAGGTCCTGCTGAAATGCCCGCAGGATGTTCACTTTCTGAGACACAACAGAACGGTAAAAGGAGGTTCCGGCTTGATTATCCTGTGGTGCAGGAGGATTGCGCTTGCTGCAGCCCTGTTAATGGCCGGTGCGTTATGCGCCCGCATCGTTATGACGCTGCGTGGGCCGGCGCTTCAGCCCTGGCATACTTTTGTCCCGGATGAGATGCGTGCGGAAGATTTAAACCACGCCAGCTGGGAAGCGTATCTTCAGACGGAAGAGCAGATTTTCAGGGATGTCAGGGAGAATGTTACCGACCGACTGGCCCCCGCCCAGCAGAGCACAATGAATCGTTACTACTCAGCCAGCCGGGTGTATCCCGGTAAGTTTCCCACTGACTGGAACCGCACTTACGTCATGATGCCAGCTGGCCCGCCCGAAGGCGCGGTGGTCCTGCTGCACGGCCTGACGGATACGCCCTACAGCCTGCGGCATATTGCGCAGCGCTACCGGGAACGCGGTTATGTGGCGATTGGCATACGTTTACCGGGGCACGGTACGGTTCCCGGTGCGCTTACCAGCGTGACATGGCAGGACTGGATGGCCGCGACGCGTCTGGCTGTCCGTGAAGCCAGACATCTTGCCGGGGAGCAGGTACCACTGCATATCGTAGGATTTTCCAACGGTGGTGCCCTGGCCATGAAATATGCCCTGGATTCGCTGGAAGACCACAGTCTTAAACGACCACAGCGTGTTGTGCTGATATCCCCCATGATTGGTGTCACGCGGTTTGCACGCTTTGCCGGTGTGGCTGGCTGGCCCGCTTATTTTCCTGCGTTTGCACGGGCTGCATGGCTGAATATCACGCCGGAATTTAATCCGTTCAAATATAATTCATTCCCTGTCAACGCCGCCCGCCAGTCTTTCCTGTTGACACAGGCGCTTCAGAAACAGATAGCGACTGCATCCCGGCGGCAGGAACTGGGCGGCCTGCCGCCTGTCCTGACTTTTCAGTCCGTGCTGGATTCAACCGTCAGCACCCGGGCAGTGATAACCGGGCTGTATAACTCACTCCCGGCTAACGGCAGCGAACTCGTGTTGTTTGACCTGAACCAGGCGTCGGCCTACATGCCGTTATTCAGAAATGCTTCCCGGTCAGCACTGCGACTTTTGCTACCTTCAGCGCCCCGGAACTTCTCGACCACGGTGATCAGCAACCGGTCCCCGGACTCAGATGAAACGCAGGCGCAGACTATTGCCGCGGGGGACCGTGCCCCCACGACAGAAAAGCTGGCTACCCCCTGGCCTGCCGATGTGTTTTCGTTGTCGCATGTTGCCCTGCCGTTTCCTGACAATGACCCGCTGTATGGCCGGGAGCCCCATCCGCGTGACATATATGGCATCAGTCTTGGGATACAGGCTTCGCGCGGAGAGCGGGGGGTGCTGGTTGTGGGGATGGACGCGCTGATGCGGATGACCTCCGACCCTTTTTTTCCGTATCTTCTGGAGCGGATTGATAAAGATATCACGTTGCCGTCATCGCGGCGCACTATTAAATAAGGTGTCAGTTATGAGGTGTATTCCGGTCATACTGCTGATCGGCTTTAGTTTTTTCTCGTCCTTTGTCGTGGCTGACGATATCTTCAGCTCCGGGTGGGACCGGCTGACCACGGACCTGTCAGAGACCCTTTCGCAGCCGCAGAGCCATGACCTGTACCTGCCTTTCATCAGCTGGCATGCCAGGTTTGCCTACGATAAAGAAAAAACCGACAATTATAACGAAATGCCCTGGGGCGGTGGTTTCGGCGTCTCCCGCTATAGCGAGTCGGGGAACTGGAGTGCGGTGTATGCGATGGTGTTCAAGGATTCCCATAATAAATGGCAGCCCGTTGCCGGCTACGGCTGGGAAAAAGGGTGGTACCCCGGTCAGTCGCGTGATTTCCGGCTCGGCCTCGGTTTTACGGCCGGCATTACGGCCCGCGATGATTTCGCGAATTACGTGCCGCTGCCTGTCGTACTGCCGCTGTTTTCTGTCGGTTACAGGCGTACCGTCGTCCAGTTTACTTACATACCGGGCACGTACAACAACGGTAACGTATTGTTTGCATGGCTCCGCCTCCGTTTTTAGCGGACACGGAGCGCTTCAGCTTCAGATGGCGGGATAATATGATTTCGCAAAACCGGAAGGGGGAACGCACCTTGCCAATGTTACAGAAACCTGCGTGGCTCAGGGCGTCTCCCGTTCATGGGCCGGACTCCGGCCCCCGGAATACGGAGACAATATGCGCCGCCTGAAGCCGGGTCTGCGGATGCCCCGTATACTGTTCGCCGCTGCCTGTCTGGCCGTTATTCTTCCGGGCCTGCATCAGGCTGCACATATTATCAATCAGGTCCTGTTGGCGGGAATACTTGCTGTAATGCTGGAACCGCTGGTCAGTCAGCTGACTGAGCGTCGCGTCCCCCGTAGCGTAGCCTGTATGCTGGTAATGCTGGCATTGCTTGTGCCTGTTGTGGTCACCGTTCTCAGGCTCACGGCGATGACCCCGGATCTTGCCCTGTTCGGCCGGCAACTGCCTTCGCTGCTTACCGGGCGGCTCTCTTTACTGACACACATGTTGTCTCAGATGGGGATGTCGTTGTCACCGGAAGAACTGTTTTCGTTTATCGACGCGGGAAAGCTGCTTCGCTCCCTGAGCGTTATGCTGAGCCAGATCCCCGGAATGCTTTCATGGTGGGTGGTGGTATTTCTGATGCTACTGTTCATACTTTATGAGTTACCCCGGCTTAAGGCGTTATGGGGGCGGTACCTCGCTGAATACTGCCCGGTAATGTCCGTTCCGCTGGAAGAGGGCATTCAGAGCGTGATGGTCTATGCCAGGGTCAAAACGCTGACCAGCCTTCTGGGGGGCGTGATTATATGGGGTGGTGCACACCTTCTGGGCCTGAAATCGGCTTTTATCTGGGGCGTGCTGATGTTTGTGTGTAATTACGTGCCTGTGTTTGGGCCGTTCATTGCGGCATTCCCTCCGGTAATACAGAGCGCTGTTATGTTTGGCCCGGCAGTCTCTGCGTCGGTTGCTGTTTTTTTTGTTATTCTGAACCTGATACTGAGTACATTTCTGGAGCCGGTGGTGCTCGGACGGCGCCTCAATATGACGCTCACGCTTCAATTGCTGGCTTTTATGTTCTGGCAGTCAGTACTGGGAGTGATCGGTGCTATACTGGCAGTTCCGCTGACGTACCTGATGAAAAAAATTCTGCTGACTAAGATTCTGTTGCCGTAAGGTGCCCGGTTTAATGAGATGAATGTGGATGACCTAACGAGATATTATTGGTTATATTGAATATTATAACCAATTGGGGATAAAGGAAAAAATTGGGTCCCACAGCCCGGTGCAATATTGACTAATTCAGGCTGCATAAGTTGTCCAATCTGGGGCGCAGTTCATTTTTTTCTACCACATCAGTACTGAACATCACAATATTGGCAACAGTGCTGTTCCACGAAAAGTCAGGTTGTGTGGCCAACATTAGTTGACCACGACAAAGACCATCTCATCTTTTACCGACCGACATGTGGCGCTCACTCTTTAAGGGACATTTAATGTCAGATGGGCATACCAGGTATGTTCCCCCGGAGGTTCATTGCAGTTGAACTGGACCGTGAGGTTATTCTCCGTCCGCTGTCCGGGAGTAAGGGTAATGTTGACGCCATCGGACAGATTTTCTCCCCGCTCATTTGTAATCTGAATATCATCGGACGGACTGGTATCCTCAGTTGTCAGTATTTTCGCAGAAAGTGATGGAGAAGCGCTGGGGGTTTCGGATGAATACAAAGTGGCAGGAAAGCTGACGCTTGATGCCTGGCCAGGCCAGCAATCAGGGAGCCGGATTTCACCTGGCAATAATAACATAGGAATTCCATTTTTATTATTTAATTGCATTCCCATTGCACCACTAATTCTCACCGTCTCCAGATCTGTTGCAGCGGCACAGTAAAAACTTATTAAGTCTTTTTTACTGAAATTATCCCCTAAAGTCATTGTTACAGGACCGGATTTCAATTCCCACGAGAAGCCATTCTTAGTTGTGCTGGATATCTGATAAGGCTGTCCGGGGCGAACAATCATTCCATCTATTATGCTTTCAGTTTCTGATGAATTACTGTTAACCTTAACAGAGAGTTCATCCAGCGTTGAGGCACAGACGAGATGAAAATGACTTATATCTGGTGTGTATGCATCGGCTGATTTTGAAAATGTGATTTGATTCTCCTTCATATACATTGATATTGTGTCCCCTGTCACCAATAATGACGTGGGTTCTGTTTTATATTGCCTCCCATTTTCATTTACTGTAATTGTTGCCCGACAGGAAAAAGAATCCATAAATAACAATATCATTAATAAGTAAATGTTTCGGTTCATTATGTGGTGCACTGGTTTTTCCTGCTAACTTAATTCAGATTATATAGAATTTATTTTATCCGGGATGTCTCCCCCTTATGAAGGGAGACGACTGAAGCCGTCAGGCCATCCTGACTGGCGAACGTTACTGATAATCCAGCGTCATGTTGATGACCGTACTGAAATTTCCACCCGTCACCGTGTCTTTTGTCCCGACATACTCGGCGGTATAGGTCAGCGTGTTATCCTCATCGGGCGTCAGCGTACTGGTCTCAGTTACCGGATTGTCCGGGTTAAAAAGCGTGTTCCCGTCCGTCTCATAAAAATGAATGCCCAGCCCCGTGGCCGCGGTTTTCGTTTCATCTTTTCCATTGCCATAGAGGTTTGCAAACGCACTCTTATCATCATCGTCCGCCGTCCCCTGCGCCGTCACCTTCACCGCGCTGACAGCCCCACCACAGTCTTTCAGTACGAGCGACACCGTCCTTTTTGCCGCCGTTTCTCCTTTCTTCCTGATATCCTTATCTGATATTGCCGCCATCGCTACGTTGATGTTTTTTGATTCAAGGGTGCAGGTGTTGGACAGAACCTTCCCTTTGATGGTGATGAAGGCCTCTGCACTTGCCGCCTGAGCCTGGGCGTTAAGCCCTGCCGCCAGCAGCACGGTTAAGGCCATCGCACTGACTGCGCGGCGTTTCATGTTCATTGTTTTTCTTCCCCTGTTCACTGATGTTACCTGACTGTTATGACGTACCGTCCGTACGCCGCTTCATCGTGCCGCCGGTCTCAGCGGCACTGCCCCATAAGCCGGATAACCGGCAGGTGCTCATACCCCGGCGGCAGGCGGTAGCGGGACGTGCAGCTCCGGCCTGCCCCCCAGTCCGCCCGCACGCTGCCTTCCGCCGGCATGCCCGACAGGTAAACCTGCCCGTCATCACCGACCAGCCCCGTACTGTCTTCCGCCGTCACCATCGCCCCGAACGGCACCGGCTGGCCGTTGTGAGTCAGCGTCATCACCAGACGGCTGCCGGTGTGTCCCTTAAACTCCGCCCTGACCACCGCGCCGCGGGTCGGCACCACGCGGCTGACCGCGTTATCAATGTCGGTATGGTCATCCAGCGACGTGGTGTCCAGCGCCACGCGGTTCTCATGGTAAACCGAGGCGTACGGCTCAATGGCGTAACCCCGCCAGTCGGTATGTACCCCCGGCTCATTTTCCACCGTGGCACCCGCCACGCCCGGCGCCGCAATCAGCACGCTGGTTTCACCCAGCGGCTGCCCCAGCGTCAGGCCGTCACGGTGCAGCAGGGCACCGCCGGACACGCCATAGCTGAACTGCCGGTAATCATCGCTGTAGCTGTAGCCCAGATTTCCGTCGCCGTAGCCCCCGCGGTAATCGGTGCTCAGGTTGCCGCTGTAGCCCGCCTTACGCGAATAGCCCTGTGACAGATTCCAGCTGAGGTTGTCTCCCTCCAGCGCCGACCCGGAAAGCCCCGCCTGATGGGTGAGGCCGCCGTCGCTGTCCCGGCCCACGTTGTACGTGGCGTACATCCTGCTGCCCGGCAGCAGGGCGCTGAGCGGTACGGACAGCGACAGGAACACCGAGTCGTCCGTGCCGTTCACGCCGGGCTGACGGGTGTGGCTCCAGTTCAGGCTGTAGCTGACGCTGCCGAGCTGGCTGCTGAAGCCCGCCTGCAGGGAGGTGCTTGCGGGCACGTTATTCCAGTAGGTCTGGTGGACGGCCGAAAGGTGCACGGCACCGGCTTTCCCCAGTTGCTGGGACACGGTGGCCTGAACGCGTTCCCGCCGGCGGTTGTACAGGTTGTAATAACTGGTGTAGGACTGCTTAACGGGGCGGCCGTCAGGCCCCACCGTGTCCGTATCGTAAAGCCAGCCCTTCATCCCCTTCAGGGCAGTCTCATCCAGCGTGTGAAATCCCTGCGTGGAGTAACGGTATCCGGCCAGCTGCAGGGTCGTCCCGGTGTCCGTCAGCGTGCGCGCATAAAGAAAGCGCACGGACTGCCCGTCATGGTGCGTGCCGTCGGTCAGCGTGCTGCTGGCCTGAGTGATATCCGCAGACAGGGCGCCCGCCTGCCCCATATTCACGCCGGCGCCCGCGACGCCGGCCAGATAGTGCTCTGCCGCCTGCACGCCCCCGTAGGTCGTGATGTTGTGCGCGCCACCGTGCACCAGGGTGCCCTGGAAAAAGGCCGGGTTCTCATAGCGGGTGCTGGCAGACTGGTAACGTCCGGCCGTCAGCGCGTAGCGGAAGTTTCCCTCACGCTGCAGGACCGGCAGGGACGAGTAGGGGACGGTGAACACCCGCACCGTGCCGTCGGCTTCCGCCACGCTCACCTCCAGGTCGCCGCTGGAGTAAACGGGATACAGGTCATCTATCGCAAACGCCCCCGGAGAGACGTTGGACTGGTACACCAGATACCCGTTCTGGCGGATGGTGACCCGGGCATTGGTGGTCGCCGTGCCCCTTATCACCGGCGCAAATCCCCGCCGGCTGTCCGGGTACATGCTGTCATCGGTCGCCATCTGTACCCCGCGGAACCCCAGCGAATCAAAAACATCGCCGCTGGTTGTGGTTTCACCGATAACCAGTTCACTGCGCAGCGGGATGACGCTGCGCTCCGCCCAGGTTTTGACATGCTGCCATTTCCGGTAACGGTAATACCGGCTGTCGTAGTCACTCCACGTCCGGTAATCGCGCACCCGCCAGGCCCCCAGGTTCAGGCCGCTGTTCAGGTTCAGGTAGTGGCTGCTGCTGTTGCCATAGCGTCCGTTGCTGTTGTTGCCGCTGAAGCTGTAGTTCAGCAGGGCGGCGCTGATACCTTCATCCCACTGCTCGGGAGGAATGTATCCCCGGGCGCTGTTCTGCATGGACGCCTGCGGCACGCTGATATCCAGCCGCATCTTCTGGAAATCAAACGCGGTGAACGCATCCGGAATATATTTCCCGGGCGACACGCAGGTGCTGTCAGGCAGTGCAGCCATGGCCGGAAAAGCCCGGACGTTGACGCCCAGCCCCTCAAGGTCCTTCCGGGTCAGACAGGCCATCAGGCCCGTGCTGTCGTGAATGTCCGGGCGTTTTTTATCCGTCCCCGCCTGCCCGTGGCTGAGCGCGTCCGCAAAGTGGAGCGTGCGGCTGACCTTCTGAGCGCCGTTGACGTAAATATCAACCTGGTAATCGCCGGGCAGCTGAGCCCCTTTTTTTTCAAAACGGGAGAGGTCGGCTACCATGGTGGGGTCGGATGCCACCATCGCCGGCGCAAAATACAGCTCTGCCTGCCCCGCAAAAGGCACCATCAGCCCGACGCTGAAGAGCAGCCGGCATAACGGTTTCAGCCTGTGGCCTGACCCGGACCTGCCCGGGCCGGTAAATAATGTTTTTTCCCTGTCCGGCATCTGCGCACCTGTAAATAATCTGTATTGCTCTGTTTTTATTATTTTATTTCTGCGTGATGCTGTACTGTTGCCGCACCGAAGTCATTAATTGTCCGGTACAGTACGGGACCCTTCACGCCGGCCTTCAGCGGTAACGACACGCTGCCCTTCGGGGGTACCATGGTGTCAGCCAGCTTGCTGTCACCGGCCTTAATCTGGACGACCGTCAGGTAATACGGCGTGGGATTGACAATCTGCAGCCGGTCCCCCGCCCGGTGAAACACCAGCGCGTCCGGGGCTTTATCCACTTCAGGCGTCAGGCCCGCCGGACGGACAAACAGCTTGATGCGGGTGATGGCGGCCAGCATCAGGACATTCTTGCCCTCGATGCTCTTTTTATCGACGGAAGGGATGGCCTTGGTGTTCAGGTAATACAGCGTCTCCCTGTCGGTTCTGGCGGGGGCGCCGGTATACATTATCCGGAGGGTGTTCTCATTACCCGGTCCGCTGACGTACAGCGGCGGGGTAACGACAAAATCCTGACTTTTCCGGCCGTCAGCCTGTTCCACCCAGGACTGCACCATAAAGCTGACCTGGTCCGAGGTGTTACGGACTGACAGGGTGGACTGCTTCTGACCTGCCGGGTAAACGATGCGGGTACCGGCCAGGCTTATGCCGCCGGCAATGGATGAGCAGGACATCAGGCCGGCAGCCGACATCACCAGGGCACACACGGTATTACGTAAGAAATGAGCGGACATGGCGCTGCGCTTCCTCTGTCTGGAGAATAAAAACAGGCCTGCCGGATAACCGGCAGGCCTGCAGGGAATTACTCGTAGGAAACCTTGAAGGTTGCGGTTGAGTTCGCGTGGCCGGCCACCACGCCGGCTGCCGTGGCAACGTAATTGGCGGTGAACGGAATTTCATAGTCGCCATCCGCGCTCAGTGCCTGGGTTGCGGCAACGGTTGAGCCGTCAATGGCCACGACTTTGTTGTTGCTCTGGATCTGAATACCCACGTTCTGCGCGGTGGTTTCACCGGCGCTGTCCGCCTTAAGCGACAGAGTGGTGTTGTCATCAGCCAGTGTGTCGCCGTCAAAGATGATGGAGGCGCTGGTATAATTCGCCGCCTTTGTCGGGTCTGTGGCATCATGGCTCAGGTCACAGCCAACCAGTTTGATGCTGAAATCTTTGGAGCTGCTGACTGCGCCCTTGGTTGCCAGCGCACTGGTGGTGACCTGGCCCAGCTCAACATTCTGTCCGTCCGCCGGAATATCTACCGCACACGGTGCCGCCACCACTGTGCCGGTGAAATTAATTTTACCGCCATCAACGATGACCGGAGTGGTCTCCGGTGTTGGGTCTGCCGCATAAGATGGCACGGACAGTGCACCGGTCATCAGCGCAGAAACCATTGACGCAATAATTAACTTTTTCATTTTCAATCCTGAAATTAAATGTATTTTAAATAACACAGAAGTTATGCAACCACTGCACTCTGCAAAAAGACCGCCATCAGACGCATGACGGCCATTCAGGGCCATTACGGCACCCTGAAATTCTCTGACAACAACTCTCGTTGATGCTTTATTTATATTTCCGCCATTCCTGAATGCCACGCAGCGGACGGGTAAATAAACAGAGTTTAAAAATCCCCTCACGCGTGGCCGTTAAAATGGCGGACGGGTAAATAACAGTATTAAAAATAAAGCCCCGTATCCGGTACGACCTGAGGCTTAATTTATAACGCTGAGGGCATACTCGAGTTCGCTTTCCAGCGTCCGGAGGTCCCTGAAGTAATCCGTTCCG
Organism: Erwinia typographi; assembly: GCF_000773975.1. Lineage (GTDB taxonomy): Bacteria > Pseudomonadota > Gammaproteobacteria > Enterobacterales > Enterobacteriaceae > Erwinia > Erwinia typographi. The sequence goes on along the minus strand of NZ_JRUQ01000060.1, from coordinate 22,606 downwards.
TTATCGTGATTTCTCAGGCACTCGCCGGTTTTTTCCCGTAGCCAGAGCAGGGCGCTCCGGTCGGGGTAGACATCGCAGAGGCAGTCAAGAAAGCAGAGCATTTCCCCGCACTCGGTAAAGCCGTAATGCCGGACGGACTCCCGGAGTATTTCCCGGCTGAGGCTGCCGCCATAAAAGCGGTAGGTAAATACGGAATCATGTTTTCCTTTCATAAAAATGGCGACCTGACAATAAACACCTGATGAATAACTGATATAAAATGCGGGCATCTCTTAATGCGGCGCAGGTTATCGCACGAACATATCGATCGTCAATAACGATCAACAATCGTAAATTAATAGCCACTGGCTATTATATTTCATGGATTGATCGTCAGAAGCGTTTTTCGTGTGACGAATATTTTCCTGTTTGCCACTGAAATAAAAGGAAATAACGCAGATGAAAGTAAAAAGTGATAGCGGTACATTACAGTCCCGGAGGGGGATTATATTCCCTGTGTCAGGGCGGATTTAATTAACGCCTGTTTAGGTGATGTGTAATTAACATAAAAATCCGCCATATTGCATTATCATTTAATGTGTTTTTTTCACAAATAAACAACACGGAATGGCGGCGCCGTTCCGGTCAGCGGGGCGCGCTTCCGCCTCTGCGGGAGGGGCCGGCACGCCGCCGGGATGAGAAAGGTGGCGGAGGAAAGCAAAAAAGATGACGGCCCGGGCCGTCATCATCAGTCAGTTTCCGGTGTGCCGCATGAGAAGAAGGCGGGCCGCCCCGCCCCCATCCGGCTCAGAAGCGGTAACGCACGCCCAGCGACCCCGCCGTGTCATGGTAGCCTTTGTCACCCACCTGCTGCGCCACCGCCGTCCACACGCTCAGTCCCTGACTCAGCCGGCCTTCCACGCCCGCCTTCACCTCGCCGGCATTCCGGGTTCCCGATACCGTATCGCCGTCGCCGTTCATCCGTACGCCGGTGGTCTGCGTGTTGTAAATCCAGTTTGCCTCCACAAACGGCTGGAACTCACGGACCGTCTCCTTATCCTTCACGCTTTTTCCGTTCAGGAACGCCCTCAGTCCCAGCTTCGTCTGCACGTTATCGTTGCCGCTGCCCTCCACCCGGGTGCCGTTGGACTCCGTGTGCCCGTCCGCCTTCATTCCCGTCCAGATGACCTGCGCATGCGGCTGCAGCCAGACGCTGTTTTCCATCCCCCGTGAACTGGTCAGGGTGGCAACCTTCAGGCCGTAGCCGGCTTCCAGCGAGGCGCTCAGCCCCTTACTTTTGTACTTTTCCGGCGACAGGTCATCGCCTTTCACCTCACTGTCAAACCAGCCGTACTGCAGCCAGCTGTCCACGTACAGGCCGGACTGGTCTGCCGGATTCTGGTACCAGGTCCCGTAGAGCCCGGCGCTGTAGCCGTGTACGTCGCCCTTCGAACGGTTTCCGGTCGCGCTGTTGTGCGTGCTGCTGCTCTGTTCTGCATAGCCCCCCATCACGCCGAGCGTCATTTTTCCGTCCCCCTGCGTTTCCCGGGACAGCAGGTCGCCGCCGATCTGCAGGACGTAGCGGTTGGCGGTGCTGCTGTTCTGCCCGTCCGACAGGCGTGATTTGTTACGCCCGCCTTCGTTGCGCATCCACATGGTGGTGGTGCGGGTTTCGCCGCTCACCGGGTCGGTGTAGCGGGTTTCCCCTTCACGGTCGTGCAGCGACAGGTTAAACAGGGTGCGTGCCGCCTGCAGGTTAGCGATGTAGCTGCCCGCTTCCGGGCGGACCGCGTGGTCGTCAGGGACGTCCGGATTGTCCGGGTCAGGATTGTTCAGCAGGCTGGTCAGATACCAGTCCCCTGCATCCGCGCCTGACGCGCTGCCTTTCTGCAGGGAGTAATCGTACGCGCCGGCCACCACGCGGTTTGCGAGGGTGAAGGTGCCGTCTGAGCTGCCGCCGACGTCAATCACCTTAATCCCTTCCAGCGTCTGCGCCCCGGCGCCGTTCTCGTTGGCAATGCTGAGCGAACTGCTGCCGGCGGTGCTGCCGGTGATGACCAGACGGTCGGTGAGGGAGTCGTCCCCGCCCAGCACCGTGCCCAGCGACACGCTGCTGCCTTCCAGCCCGGTATAGTTACCGTCAATGGTCAGGGTGTTCCCGGCGCTGTGGCTGGTCGGGTTCAGCACGATGCTGCCGCTGTTGCTGACGCCCCCGGTGAGGGTGGCGGTGGCAGCGGATTCATCGCTCAGGGTGAGGGTCCCTGTGTTACTGACGTTCCCGGCGAGCGAGCTGCCGCTGGTCATCACCACCGTGCCCGCGTTATCCAGCGTGCTGACGGTGGAGGCGCCGTTCAGGGTCAGCAGGGAAGTGCTGTCCAGAGTGGCGTCTGCCACGTTGACCAGGGTGCCGGTCAGGCTGCTCCGGTCCGAGAGGGTGAGATGCGTGGTGCCGCCTTCCGCGGTGCTGATATTGCCGGTGAGGGCGGCATTGCTGACGGTGAGGTCTGCGGTGCCGCCGTCGTTAACGCTGAGGATGTCGCCGTCGCTGCCGGTGAGCGTCGCACCGTTCTGTACGTGAATGGTGGCGGTGTAGCCGTCAACTACGGACAGCGCGCTGCCGTTCTGACCGGTGACGGAGGAATTATCGATGACAAGCTCTCCAGCCGCGGAGGGGTTGGCAAAAAAATCCGTCCCCATCGCGATTCCCGCCCCGGCTTCGCCGGTAATGACGCTGCCGTTGAGTATTGCTGTGGTTCCTCCGGTTGATATCACTCCGGGCCCGTCAGTACCGGTGGCCTGCACCCGGCTCAGCGTCAAGTTGCCCCTTTCATTAAGGGCGCCCGCCGTCTGTCCCCGCAACGTGGAGTCGGTAACAGTAACCGTGGATCTGGACGGGTCACTCCCGCTTTCCGATATCTGCAGCAGGCCGTTCAGGGTCACTCTGTTCAGCGTGACGGTATTTATCCCGGCGGCGTCATGGTGGTTAAGGTCACCGGTGCCGACAGCGACAGCATTGTTTATGGTAATCCCCAGGTCCCCGCCACTGGCAGTCAGTGTCGCTTCCTGTCCGCTCTCCGCCTTCGCATTCAGGCCCGCCTTATTTGTGGTATCCGTGTATCCGGCGACGCTACCATCGTTAAGAACGAGGGTACCATCGTAAATCCAGTAAGCATTTGCCTCGTCACCCTGACTGACGGTAACGGTTTCGCCGTTATCAATTTCAATATCCTCTCCCGCCATACTTAACGGCGGATGCATCAGCGTGAGGGCGCCTGCAGCAAACAGATAAACCCGGATTTTCATTCTGTTTCTCATTCGGTACTCCTGGCAGTAGTGGAAGGGTGACAACTGAGATGTTCCTGAATACCGGGCCGTGACCGGCGCCTGGCCCTGCCGGGGTGACCCGCGGGAGAGTTATTATCGATACGTCTGTCAGCGCGTTACCCTGTTCACGCGCGTTAATCTGAACCGGCCGCATGACAGCGCCCGGATGACTGTCATCCCTCTGTTAACCGCGCCGCCGGCTTCCTTCACCTCATGGCAGGTAATGTTCAGAATGACACCAGAGTATCTTTATATAAATAAACACAACATTACAAAAAATCAACACATCCTTTACAGTTGTCCTCCTTTCTTTTCTGGGGAAGAAACGGGTTTAAGCGGGCCGCTGACATCAGGATGAACAGGACCGGACCACGGGCACGACCGGGCAGTAAGCAGGGTGGAACCGGCGGCAGGGGGAAAATGGCGTGCCTCCCCCGGGTCAGGCGGCCAGCTTTGCAGGAGGATGGAGATGATGTACCGGAGACTGACGGGTTCTGCGGGGATGACGGACCGGAGAGCCGGCAGGAAAGCCAGGCCCTGACCTGCTCATGGGCCCGGGTGTATTCAGCGGCGTGATGAGTGTAATTCTTTTGTGTTACTTATAAATTACATTCAGGCGCAGCCCCGGGCTTTTTCCATTCGCCGGCAGGGCAGAGTGTCTGACGCCGCCGGCTGAGGTTCAGCGGACGGCCCCGGCCATGCGGATGTGATCCCGACCTCCTCACGTGCTCTTCCGGTTTGTCAGAAGATGGCCGTAGTCGCGGTGATCCAGCGAGAAGGTCACGCCCAGCCGGGGCGCCACGTCCAGCGCAAACACCTTGAGATAGACCTCCGTGCTTTCGTAGCGTTCATGTCCCATATAGGCCTGCACCACTTTCGGCGGCACATGATTAAAAAACAGGTGCATCGCAAAGCTGTGCCGCAGCGTTTTGGGGTTGATCACCGGCAGGGCAAATTCAATCCCGTCTTTCTCCGCTCTGCTGACCGCCTGCTGAAGCCACAGCCAGGCGGTTTTCCGGCTGACGTCAAATAACGGCCGGCGGCGGCCGGGTCTGAACGTGGCCAGATAGCGGCCGAGCTCCGCGACGCAGGCGGCATCCAGCAGCGGGACGATACGCGCGGTTTTCTCGCCGGCAGCGGGGCGTCCTCTCCCCCGCTGTCGCTGTTTCAGCGTCCGCAGCCGGATGCAGGGACGCGGGCCCCCGAGCTGCAAATCTTCCGGCGTCAGGGTCAGGGCTTCGGTGATCCGGGCGCCGGTGTTCCACAGCGTGGCGAACAGCATGCGCTGCCGCTCATCCGGCAGATAGTGCAGCAGCACGGCCACTTCGGGCGCCAGCAGGTATTTTGGCAGGCAGGGCTGCAGGAGGGCCATGCGGCGCAGTGCGATGGCCGTCTCCCAGGGCGTCACGGGAACCGGGTGTTCGCCGCTGGTCATCAACATTCTTCCCCCTTAACGCTGGCATTCAGCGTCTGTCAGTTGAAATGCTTCAATAATACTCTTGTATTTCTTTTGTAATGCATTTAAGCGCCTGCGTCCCGGTGAGGCGGAAAGCCCGGTTCAGAAAAGCCGTCGCGGGAACGGTTGCCTGACGCCGGTACGGATATCCGCCCGCGGGTTACGGCGCCCGGCACAATGTATTTCATATGTATTACCTGTGTGCGCTGTGTGAATTCTGCAGGGTAACACCCCCGCCCGTCAGGAATTATTCACAGAGCGACGCCGGGCCGTTTTTGTCTATTCTGACAGTCCCGGAGGCCGGACGCCACGGGAATAATTCGCCGCGGGCCTGCCCGCCAGGTAACAGATACCGGAATAAACGTATTTTGTTACCGATTTTTTTTCGGACCTGTGCCGGGAGGAAAAGGGCATTCCCGCCCGGAGAGCCCGCCGCACCGGGCCCGGCGCGGGGAAGAAGCGCCGCGGCGCCCCCGGTCGCCCGGTGAAACACTCTGCCTGTATGGTTACCCCGGCATGCGGAAAGACAGACGTGGCCCGTTTCCGGTCACAAAAGAACCGCCCCGGCGGGGGAGTTCCGGACCTGCACGCGGCAGACGTTATACGGCCCCCGTTCACCGGCAGGAGAACGGGGGCCTGGCAGGGAAAAAATGGCCCGGCCGGCCGGGCGTTATCGCTGAAGGGTATCCGGTGCGCTCAGCCTGTGATATTGGTGCCGCTCTCCTGTATAAAAAAACGGTGGCGGCGGCATAACCGGTGAAACGACGGGCTGGAAGGAGCTCTGTGCTGTCGGGGGCGGGGCGCGAGTGTGGAACTGACTGTATTTCTTATGTAATTCACAGGTAATACGGCTGCCGGATTTCTTCATCCCCGGCGGCCGCGGCCCGCATTCATGATCCGGTCCGGCGCCTTACCGAGGGGACCTGCGTCATGGCGGGCCACCGGTTCATTCAGCGGTCACGTTAAAGGTTTTCATGACATTGTCCTTCCTTTGTGTAATACAGGCGAATTACACTTGTAATTTTTGTGTATTATAAATACTCCTTTATCATCTCCAGCATTTTCTCCGGCCCGGACTCCCGGGCCAGGTACAGCGCGGCACGCAGCACGGTGGAACCGGTGATGGTTTTGGTGGTGAGCGCCTGGATGTCATCAGCCAGCCCGCTGCACATCACTTTTTCCGCCGGCGTCATCCGGACCGTTCTGGGGTTCTCACTTGTCGTCCTGTTCCTGTTGACTTTTACGTTGGAAAGGCGGGGTTTCACCTCTCCCTGTGCGTCACCCGGTCTGACCATCGCCGGACGGGTAAGAGGACCTTTCGCCATTTATGCCTCCCCGGCTGAAAAAAGCGTTTCAAGTTCACGCATCAGCGCCCGGTAATCGTTCAGGACCAGGGCGCCCCTGTTGTAATACCAGAGCGGGACGCAGGCAACCTGGGCCTGTGAGATGTTCTCATCAGCCCTGATGCGGGTGTTCAGATAATGATCCCGGGTCCGGGCATTGTTGGCCAGCTGCTCATGAAGGTAGGCGTTCATCTTTTTCTTGGCCCCGTTGTACTCATTGCGGAATACGCTGAACCGGGTGAAGCGGGTTTCCCTTATCTCGTCGAGATAGTCAAGTACCACCTCCAGCCCGGTCAGCGAAAAGCTGCCGCCATCGACGGGTATAAGCACATGATCCGACGTATAAGCCGCATTCGTGGTGGACAGGTTCAGACCCGGAGAGCAGTCGATGAAAATATAGCTGAATCTGTCCATCACCGGCTGCAGGTGACGGAACAGGATTTTTTCGCGGTGGTGCCGGGTCAGGCAGTTCTCCATCACGCGCTCAAACGAAGGATCTGAGGGGATGATAAAGAGATTACCGACAGCCTCATCACCGCTGACGGCCGGAATGATTGCATCAGATATGCTGAACCGCGGGTTGGTATACAAATCGCAGATGGTATGACCATACTGCGCGTGGTATTTTTTCCCGTTCGCCAGTACCTCTGTCGAGTTCGCCTGCTGATCCCCGTCGATAAGCAGTACCCGGCGCCCGGCCTGCGCGAAGCTCATGGCGAGGTTCGTGATGGTGGATGTTTTGCCGGCCCCCCCCTTATTATTCATGATGGCAATGATGCGGGCCCGGGTGCCGGCCAGCGTTGTCAGCTGAGACTGCGGTGAAATGTCTGACATGATAACTCCTGTCACAGTGAAATACAGATGTGTTACGTTTTATCGGCAGTAATCCGCCCTCCCCTGCGATGACTATAACTTCAAGATTGTAATACACAAGTGTTTTTTATGAGCTACATATGTAATCTTACCCCTCCGCAGGACGGTGACCTCTGACGGAAAGGCATCGTGCTGTCCGCGTGGAGCCGTAAAGCGCCCAGCCTGCCGGGCTGCCTGCTCCTGAGGCCCCGCCGGGGCGGTTTGCCGGCGGGAGAGGCTCCGGCGGCTCCTCACCCCCTGTCAACACCACGCTCAGTGGTGTCAGCGCCAGGTTGCCCGTGCAGACTGTTTCACTGCTGTCTCCGGTGTGAATGCCCCGTGGAGACAGGAAATTACCGGGAGATTGATTTAAGTCAATATTTCTCTGCCGTATCAAAGGGGTATCAGGCTGTTGTTTAACGTTCAACGGGCATACTGTGTCGTGTGAATAAGCGCATTCACAACCCTGATGAAGTAAAAGACGTTAACCTTGCTTTTCTCAACTTTTAATCGTTATGTTCGGTTACGCCCTGAAGAGAGGGCGTTTTTTTCAGTTGAGATCTCCCTGCTGCGCTGTTTAAATCAACATCCCCGATCTGTCGCCACAGCCGTCACCGCAGTAAGTGCAGCCGCCGTTTTCTCTCCTGTCCATTCACATACCGGTAAAGCCAGGCCCTGTCGGGTCGTGTTGCGGATGCGCGGTCGGCCGGGAAGATCACACAGGCTCCCCATGTCAGTATCAACCACGTTTAGCTTTCATTCATGCCACTCAGGGTATATTTAATGGTGCACATAACCCGATCCGTTATGTGTGGGTAGTTCACAGTTTAAAATAGTTTACCTGTTGTATTTCCTTTGCCGCCTGGCTGTCTGGTTCCCGGCGGCTTTTTTTATTATTCAGTCCCCGGTAACAGAGATGCAGGGACAGGGCCCGGCAGAACCGTTGACGTCTGATACTTCCTCCTGAAAATCATTATGGTTACTATTCTGACTGCCACAGGAGCGTTACCCCCAGGAGGGGAGCCTCCCGTTAACACACTCGTCAGTCCCCGGATTTCTCAGGCAGGGCGACAATTCCCTCTGATGTGAGGCGTCTGCATCACCCCATTGAACCACAATGATTTGAACTCTCGTTACCTCTGATCGCGATCGATTCAAATGCCAGACTTTGGTAAATTCAGACGCCATTTTGCATTCGTGCCAGCCGGAGAACAGCAAGTGCGACTTCACCGAATTCCGGGAAGGCCTCTCAGCGGCATGATTAGTTGCTGTGGATTGCCGTCTGGTTTAGACGCAGTTAGATAAAAAGGACGTCAGGCGATGTGCCGCCGCCCTCTGGCGAACGGTGATGCTGAACGTGGGCTGACGGGGCGCCGCACGGGTGGACTTAATGGTAGCGTTGTGGCTATGAGTTCCGCGTGGAGCGGAAACGTTGCCCCGTTACTTAACCGGCGGTTTCCCTTCGCTGCCGTCCTTCATTTATCATGCCCGGCATATCAGTGCGTCTGTTACTCATTAATAACCAAAGGAACTGAATCATGTTAAGAAAAAGTGCAGCCGAATTTTTCGGCACATTCTGGCTGGTGTTCGGGGGATGCGGCAGCGCCGTCCTGGCCGCTGCCTACCCGCAACTGGGCATTGGCTTCGCTGGTGTGGCTCTGGCGTTTGGGCTGACGGTACTGACCATGGCGTATGCCGTGGGGCATATTTCCGGCGGCCATTTCAACCCGGCGGTGACGCTGGGTCTGTGGGCCGGTGGGCGCATCACTTTCAGCGACGTCATCCCTTATATTATTTCACAGGTTGCTGGCGGGGTGGCGGCCGCAGGCGGCCTGTACCTGATTGCCAGCGGTAAGTCCGGCTTTGACGTGACCGCCAATGGCTTTGCCTCCAACGGCTTTGGTGAACATTCGCCGGGGGGCTATTCCCTGCAGTCGGCCATTATCGCGGAGCTGGTGCTGACGGCGTTTTTCCTGATTGTTATCCACGGTGCCACGGACAAACGCGCCCCGTCCGGTTTTGCCCCCATCGCCATTGGCCTGGCGCTGACCCTTATCCATCTTATCAGTATCCCGGTCACTAATACTTCGGTTAACCCGGCACGCAGCACCGCCGTGGCCATTTTTCAGGGGACCTGGGCCCTGCAGCAGCTCTGGGTATTCTGGGTTGTGCCGGTTGTGGGCGGCATGCTGGGGGGCCTGATTTACCGCACGCTTCTGCAGAGCCGGGACTGACCGGGTATACGCACTTTCTGCCCGGCACCGGACGTGACACTCCTCACCCTGCGTGGCTTTAGCGGCCCGCGGGGAATATGATTTGTGAGACTGACATGGATATGGATAACGGAAATACGTTTGCGGCCCATCTCGCCTGGTGCGGACTTGTCGCCCTTCACCTGGCCCGTCTTGACGGACAGGTCTGCTCCCCCGGGCAGGAGAATCTTTTTCTCACCCGGTGGCTGGCCACGGCTGAAAAACAGCGGCGGTTTCGCCGTGAGCTGGCAAATGACATCCGCTGGCTGCTGAAAGAAGGACGTGAAAAGGGAATGCGTGCCGACCTGCCCGGGAAACTGCATTATCTCTGGCGCGCCGGCAATGACCTGAAGGCGCAGAATGATTTGTTCCGCCTGCAACATGCGCTGCATGCGGTAAAACTCACCGGCTGGGATTACCGGGTGCTGAGCGAAAGCGAATGGTCCGGGCGTCGTGCGCTTAAAATCAGCCCCGCTGTGGCCGGTATTTACCTGAAAAAAAGCGCGCTGGAGAACGGGTTCAGCCTAGAGGGGGTTCAGATAAGCCCCCTGCCGGTGCGTATTAACGGTAACCTTTCAGCTCTTGACACCCTGCTTGAGCGTGCAGGGTGGTACCGGGTTTCAGTACCCGACGAGCCTCAGTTACATTATCTCCGGGCGGTGGTGTCCCCGGGTGGAAATTAATGCCCGGCCATACACCGGATTCGATGTGAAAAGCGGGTGCCATTATTCCGTTTTTTAGCCAGGGCTGTTCGGTGCTCACTTCGCTGTGCTCCGCCTCAGTCCTGGCTAAAAACGTTACTGGTTCATTTCAGGAGAAACAGGCCGGGGAACTTTCAGAAGTGACGCGACTTCTGATCTCTCTGGAGGAATTGGTGGTTGTAAGCGACAAGCCGCCATATTTTTGCCATCTGCGATTTTAGTGTCCGTAAGAGGATCGTTCAGCGGACAGTAAAAAATTACATTTACACTTCAGAGAAAATCATTGCTGACGTTGTCTCATATAACTGGTACGGTATCAATCTCTTTCATGGCCCCTTAAACGTACACTTTATGACTGCAATACAGATTGGCTATGCCCGCTGCTCTAAGGACAAGCAGGATTTGACTGTCCAGCAGGAAGCCCTGGCTAAGCTCGGCGTATCCCCGGACAGGATTTACACCGACAGAGGACTGACAGGGTCAAACCGGCAGAGACCTGGGCTGGATCAGGCGCTGGCCGCTGTGCGCCGTGGTGACACCCTGGTTGTACCAAAACTTGATCGGCTGGCGCGCTCGGTACCTGATGCGCGTGACATTGCGGATGCATTACAGGCCAGGGGCGTGAAGCTGGCGCTGGGAGCCAGCCTCTACGATCCGGAAGACCCGGTGGGGAAAATGTTTTTTAACGTTCTGGCAACGTTTGCTGAGTTCGAGGGCGACCTGATTCGCCTGCGTACCCGGGAAGGTATGGCTATTGCGCGAGCTAAAGGAAAACTGCGGGGGAAGCAACCCAAACTGTCTGAGAAACAACAGAAAGAACTGTGCCGGATGCATGAAACCGGGCAGTACTCGATTAGCGATCTGGCTGAGTTATTTTCAGTCTCGCGGCCAACCGTTTACAGAACACTTTCACGTAATCATAAGGAATGAATATGCGGATCCCGGAACAGGTTATCCTGTCTGCCCTGCAAAACGGCGCGTGTATCAAAACTTTTTACCGGGCATCAGCCCGGCTGGCTGGTTCAACGAATCGTCGAATCCCTGACGGATATGTAATGGAATCGCCAGGTGAGCGGCATGAGGTCATTCTGAGCCAGACCGATTTTCTGTCTGTGGAAAAACGACTTGCAGAAACAGAAACCTGGGAGCAAATCGTGGGGATCGTTCTTTTCGGTGGCAGTACCTGGACGCTTCGCCCCGACATGGACGATTAATCAGTGAGATACTGTACGCTGCCTGGCGGTGAGCGCGTGGAAGAGTGGACGCTGTATCGCCGTGACCATTGATGATCTTTTTTTGCGGCTGTCCCGCTCTCAGTTCCGGCTGCGTTTCCATCTGGGCAGGGCTGAATATCAGTACTGCCTGAAAAAAGGTGAAGCGCAAATCCGGCAGCATGCCACAGATTTCATCAAAGAACGGCTGGCACCAGCCGTTCCGGCTAATGATGGCAAACAAACCCCCATGCGCGGGCATCCGGTATTTATCGCGCAACATGCCACGGCAACCTGTTGTCGCGGTTGTCTGAGTAAATGGCATAACATCCCGCCATGGCAGCCACTGACTGAAGGTCAGCAAGCCTGGATGGTGGAGGTTTTGCTGCACTGGCTCCAGCAGGAAATGCAGCGCCCGCTGCCGCCTGAAAAGAAACCAAAAAATAAACCCGATCAGAGTCAGCAACTGGATTTGCTGTAGCGGAGCTGCCCAGGCAGAGGCGCTGTACTGACCCAACGCCTGTCGTTTTTATAGCGCGGTATTCGGGGGCAGGGTCAATTAAATTCGTCAGAAAGCCTCAGAAAAATCTTCTGTTTCTGCTCGCAGAGTAAAATTGACATAAGCAGCCCGGATTTTTATAGTTGTGTTGATTATTCACACAGGGGGCAATATGGCCAGAACAACCAGCGTAACGATCGGTGAACAACTGGATTCGTTTGTCAGTCAGTTAATAGATAGCGGCCGATATGGTTCGGTTAGCGAAGTGATGCGGTCGGCATTGCGACTACTGGAACAGCAGGAAACGAGCAATGAAGCTGTCAGGCAGGCGGTTGTAAAGGGACTGGAAAGCGGCGAAAGCACTCTTTCATTGCATGATATCGCGGAACAAAGAAAGCGCATGCAACGTGTATAAGCTGACAGAGATCGCGGTAGAAGACTTTGCCGGTATATATGATTACACCCTCCAAAAGTTTGGGGAACAGCAGGCAGACCATTATACAGACGAGCTGGAGGCTTTCTTTCTCTTGCTGGCAGATATGCCCGAAATGGGGCGGGATTACCCTGCTGTACCGGAAATCATGCGAATTGATTTTCAGCGCCACTCTATTTTTTATTGTATCCGCGCGTCGGATATTTTAATTATTCGCATTTTGCATCAACAAATGAATCACTTACGTCATTTTAAATAACTCATTTGAGGGGGCTACAGTCCATTTATGGGCAGGGCTGTGGCGTTTCCAAAGATATAGCCGATTAACCTTTTTCACCTGTCACAAATACGTTCGATTATGTGACAGTCTGCATCAGAACACTTTCAATATCAAAAGTAGTCACTTAATCCGTCATTAAATCTAAGGTTCGCAAAGGGGGGGTAAGGAGTAGTTATGTGACGTATTTTCAAATGAATATCATTTCAGTGAACACAGCTTGCTAACGATCCAAAGAGCCCTTAACAGGGCAGGAAGTAACAAGCCACCAAAATTTTGTAGAACCAGCACTTAAAAGCATAATGGCCCTCAAGCGCCATGGCTGGTCCGTGGTCTCGAGCACTCCTCTGCGTCGATCGGTTGATAATCCTGAATATCAGCTCCTTAATCCTCGTATCAGAGCGGCTTCCGGAAGTTTGAAATACCAGACGTTGTGACCGACGGTACGAACTGACTACTTATGAATCGCCTTAAAAAGCTATCCGGTGATTACAGGTTCCCAACGCTAAAACGCGCCTAACTACCTGGTCTCGTTAACTGTTCTGCTCCGCGCAGACTAAGTTTGTAGTCAATAACCGAGACAGAACCCCTTCTGGATCGATGCGCACTAATACCTGGCCAGAGATGTGGAAGTAGGCATTCATAGCAACGCCTCGCCCCACCAGTTTGGGGAGCGAGGAGCTTATTACATTATCTCTGTACAGAGATTTTTTGCGCCGCGACGGCATTCCCGGCCTGTGCTTAGAATCTGTCGCTTTCAGAAAAACTGAAGATCAATCAAGCCATCCCTAGACTGGCCCTCTGAATTTTTTGCGCGCTCAGAAAATCAAATTTCCTATTGATGCACCACCATCCACATGCAGCGTCTGACCTGTCATAAACGCCGCATCCTCAGACATAAGAAACGCGATGGTTGCCGCAATTTCATCTGGCTTACCAAATCTCTTCATTGGCACGCCATTAAGATATCGCTGTTCACCCGCACTACCCTCCGGATTATTGGCGCGAAAGAGTTCTGTTTCTGTCGGACCTGGCGCAACCGCATTGACGGTAATGCCTGTCTGTGCGAGTTCAAGCGCCCAGCTACGTGTAAAGCTAATCAGTGATGCTTTGGCCGCGGCATAAGCGGTACGCTCCACACTGCCGAGCACGGTCAGGCTGGAAAGATTAACGATCCTCCCCCATCCTCTTTCTTTCATTCCCGCTAATATGGCCTGCGTTCCCAGTAATGCTGGATATAAATTGACACGCATTACCTCTTCTAAAGAAATTAAATCAACTTTTCCGAGACGCTGTGGCTTAACCAGACCGACGTTATTAACGATTCCGTCGAAGTCATAACGCCGGCGCAGTGCTTTAAACGCCTTCTGTGATGCGTCAGCGTCTGAAAGATCGGCGCTGATTAGCGTTCCGGGAAAACTTTCTGCGGTGCCTCGTGCAAGTCCCACGACCTGATGTCCAGCGGCGGCGAGACGGTAGGCTAGCGCCAGACCAATACCTTTACTGGCCCCTGTAATAAGAAAGGTTCTCTTCATCTTTGACTCCGGTTAATGACCTATGGTGCTGTCTGCAGGAGGTCAGGATGTTTTACATGCTACGGATGCGGCGCAGGGAAGGCAGTATGTCTTCAGGATCAGGGCGACGCGTGTAGTCCGGGTTCACCTCGGCATAAATGATGGTGCCATGCTGATCTATGACATAGCGCGCAGGCATCGGAAGCGTCCAGCTTTCGTCTCCGTTAAACTGTGGCAAATCGTTTTTGAGATTTTTGTACAACTCAATAAGATAATCCGGCAACGCAAAGCGCAGACCAAACGCCGCCGCTACGTCGTTATGAGAATCGGAAAGAATCGGGAAACTCAGCGCATTCTTACGCACAGATTTGCGACTGTTGGGTGCGGTTTGCGGTGAAATGGCCAGCAGGCTGGCGCCAAGCGCCTGAAATTCAGGCAATGCATCTTCAAGCGCCTGCAATTCCATGTTGCAGTAGGGACACCAGACGCCCCTGTAAAAACTCAGCACCAGCGGCCCCTTTAAAAGTAACCCGGCGGAAGAAACCGGCTGACCCGTCGGATCATTAAGCGTAAACAGCGGTGCCTTGTCACCGGCTTTAAGCGCCGACTGTGTGGCACCCGATTCAATAAGTTCCCGGGTTGCCCTGTGCATGGTTTCAATCACCGCATGGGGTACGTTGTAAGGCGGTTTTCCAGCTTCAAAATCCGCCTTAAAAGCATCGAGCTTAGCTTGTAATGTCATGATAATTTCCAGGTTTATGGTGCAGAAGCGATATCAGGTGCTGGCATGCCCTGAATGTTTTCAGTGATTGGTAAGCGCCCTCACGCGTTCGATGGCGCGCTGCACGGCGGATCTTGAAGAGACTTCGCTAAACCAGCGTGCGATATGAGGCGCACCTTCCAGACTTACACCGGCAAACTCACGACGCCAGAACCAGCCAAAGTGCGCGATATCGGCAATAGAAAATTCGTTGCCGGCAACATACGTGTTACGGGAAAGAACAGCATCCAGCACGGTTACCGTGCGCGCCGCTTCAGTTGAGAAACGCTGGAGTGCCATCGGCTGAGGTTCTGCAGCATGGCGCTGAAAGAAACCAGCCTGACCAAAAGCGGGGCCCAGACCAGAAGCATGGAAAAATAACTGTTCGAACACGCGAGCTCTTGCCGGGCCGTCAGCAGGTAACAGTCGTCCGTTTTTCTCAGCAAGATAGACAAGAATGGCGGCCGATTCAGTAAGCACCAGACGCTCAGAGGGCGACTGAGTATCAACCAGAACCGGCACTTTTCCATTCGGGTTAAGTGCAAGAAATTCAGCGGTTTTCTGCTCGTCATTACGCACATTGACAGAGTGTAAAACGTAGTCGATTCCTAATTCTTCCAGGGCTATCAACACCTTAATGCTGTTCGGCGTGGCGAATGCATACAGGTCGATCATATTCATTTCCTTTTCCAAAAATATTCAGTTATGAGTTGAATTGCTGAATGACATATTTGCTGGCCACCATATGGAATGGTAGATATTATCTCGTGATAACAATTATTCTTTAAGGGAATAACATGGATCGCTTTCAGGCAATGAGCACCTATATACGCGTAGTGGATACCGGATCGTTTTCGGCTGCCGCCCGGCAACTTCATATTGGCCAGCCAGCTGTTTCAAAAATTGTTGCTCAGCTTGAAGCTCATCTGCAGACCAGTTTAATTACCCGTTCCACCCACGGGCTAACACCCACTGAAGCGGGGCAACGCTTTTATGAGCGGGCGAAAATTGTTTTGCAGGAAGTGGACGAAGCGGAGCTGACCGCCAGGGGGGCAGGTAAAGGGCTTTCCGGTAAATTACGCATCTCGGCAGCAACCACCTTTGCCAGACTACATATCATTCCCCGTCTGTCCTGGTTTCTGGCAGAGCATCCGGAACTGGACGTTGACTTCATTCTTGATGACCGGGTCATCGATCTTATCGCTGAGGGTGTGGATGTTTCGTTACGCATGGGGTCACTGGCTGACTCATCTGCCGTGGCGCGAAGGCTGGCGACCAGTCCCCGCTCGGTTTTTGCCACGCAGGGCTATCTGATACAATATGGTGAGCCGAAAACACCCGCTGAGCTGGCAGACCATGAAGCTATTATCTATGACCCCCAACCCAGTATCTGGCCATTCACCCGCGAAGGCGCGGTAATTTCAACGTCGGTGAGAGGGCGTGTCCGCGTCAGCGCTGCAGAAGGACAACGTGCTGCCGTGCTGAGTCATATGGGATTTTGTATAGCCTCCGACTGGATGTTTGCAGAAGAACTCAGAAGCGGCAGCGTAGTAAAATTGCTAACTGAGTGGCAGCTGCCCGCCATTGATCTGTGGGCTGTATTTCCTAACGGACGACTGGCAAGCGCCAAGGCTCGCCAGTTCGCGGGATTTGTTGAGAAGATAATGGCAGATGCATCATAGTTCATTCTTATTTGGAATAGATGTTATCTAATTAAGGATGTAACTCATTTTAGGTGGAATGCATTAGTGTTGTTTCACGTCAGACCATAATGACTGGCATCAAAAAGGAACTCACTATGTCAACGCTTGAAACCTACAAGAATTCTTTTCCTAACGCCCACCTTACCCGTAAACCGAATGGCGTAATGGAAGTAAAATTTCACTCCCGGGGTGAAAAACTGGTTTTCGACGGTTATGTTCATGAGCAGTTTGTTGAGCTGTTTCACGCTATTGGCGAAGACCGTGAAAACCGCGCAGTAATCCTGACCGGCTCGGGCGATGCTTTCATGGATGCCATCAGCCCGGAAGGGTTTGATTTCTTTACCCCGGAGGGTTTCGATAAGATCCTTCGGGAAGGCAGAAAAGTGCTGAGTAATATTCTGGATATTGAAGTCCCGATGATTACAGCTCTTAACGGTCCGGTGGTGCTGCACAGTGAATATGCCTTACTGACAGATATTATTCTGGCAACGCCAGAAACGATATTCCAGGATAAACCGCATTTTGAGTTCGGCA
Source organism: Erwinia typographi (assembly GCF_000773975.1). GTDB lineage: Bacteria > Pseudomonadota > Gammaproteobacteria > Enterobacterales > Enterobacteriaceae > Erwinia > Erwinia typographi. Next base: position 5,768 of record NZ_JRUQ01000060.1, on the reverse strand, counting down.
TTGTCCCCGGCGATGGCGTACACGTACTGTGGCCTGAGGTTATCGGCTCCATTCGCGGACGATATTTCCTCCTGACCCGTCAGGTACTTGATGCACAGACTGCCAAAGAGTGGGGGGTGGTGAATGAAATCGTTCCGGCTGGTCAACTTCTGGCCCGCGCTCACGAAATTGCTGATGGCATTGCAGCACTCCCGCCACTGACTTCCCGCTATACTCGCATTGCACTGACGCAGCCTCTGAGACGTCTGCTGGAAGAGGGGGTCGGTTATGGTCTGGCGCTGGAAGGGATCAGCGCCGCTCAGGTGGCTCGCAGCATGGCGCAGTAAGAACAGCTTATTTGTCCATTGCGACACTTTTTTATTACTTAAGATGGCGGTGCCCAACCGGGAGGAGGCAGCTCAATGACAAGCGATCATTTTCTATTTGCTTAAAACACCCCTTCATGCCTGTTCATAAGCGACCTTAGAAAGAGAAAAATATCCATTTTCCAAGCGGTCCTGAAAAGTATTTTTAAACAACGTCATATATTTTTTTTCCGGCTCAATCTCCGAGTAGGAAGCTGCTAAAATTTTGCATATACGCACTTTTTAACATTATGGCCCTTAAGCGCCCCGGCCGGTCCGGGTTCGTGACGAAACCGCCCTCCCCTCTTCAAAAGATCGCCTTTTCCCCGGCAAAAACGGCCGTTTTTTATGTTGCCGGTTTGTTATCAGAAACTGATTTTCCAACTGGGCGCAATTTTATGGCCAAAGCGCTATTTTGACCGGTTTTCTGTGGATTCAGTGAAGGGCTTCAGTTTGGGGTTTCACTCCTGCCGGTTCCTGCTTCTCCGGCCAGTACCCTACGATACTGGCAATCATATGCTTGTCAGCGGAAATCCCGGAGCCAAGGCGTAAGACATCAGGCTGTTACCGCACTACTATCAGTTGTGCCATCAGGCCCCCAGTTTAAGATCTTGCTCTACCCTCCCCTGACATAGGTTCAGAAAGAACGTTAGAATTCCGTTGATTTTTATTATCATGATTAAATGAAAGCATGATTTAATGCTTTCATTACTTGCGTTTCCTTAAGAGTTCGGTTAATCGCATACCGTTGGTTGTATGGGGTACTACAACTTAGTCAAATTTGTTTTCATGGTTACCATTCCTTATCATGATTTCATTACTTCATGCTTTCATTTATTGAGGTTTTATGTCATCTTGGCTTCTCAGCATGAAATAATGAAAGGGTGAAATCATGATTGTAGTTTCTTGTATAGGACAGAAAGGCGGTGGTTCAAAAAGTTCAACCGCCAGAACGCTGGCTGTAGGTTTTACGGATGCTGGATGGAAAACACATCTAGGTGACTTGGATGAAAAACAACAGACATCAATTCAATGGTGCAAGCGGCGTGAAGATGCTGGATTAAGCAACATTGATTGCGGTCTTTACCGTCGAGTGGATACGGCTGTTAAAATGAAAGCTCAGTGCGATCTTTTAATTCTCGACGGTAGACCAGCCGCTGAGACTACTTCGCTTAGCATTGCTATTGAATCTGACCTCGTCATTATTTCTACCGGTCCTACTATAGATGATCTCCAGCCTTCTCTCGAACTATGTCGCGAACTTATCCAAAAAGGGATACCAATGGAGCGACTGGTATTCCTCGTTGCCAAAACACCATCACTTGCTGAAGGGAAAAAAGCCCAAGCAACAATTCGGGCATGGGGATTTACTGTCCTCAATTCCACAATTCGTTTTCAGCCAGCATATGGACAGGCGCTGGATGCTGGGAGGGCATTGTTTGAAACTCCTTTCAAAACGTTAAACGACGAGGCTCGGGCGATGGTGGAAGAGATTCATGATATCATTAATGCGTGATATCATGAATTCATGATATAATTAATTCATGTTATCATTTTTTTTGACAGAGAGAATATATGAAAGGTCCAAGAAGCAGTATTAAACTGGCTCCGCCAGCTAGTTCAGAACCAACCCTGGATGTTACTGGGAAGGGGGCTATCCCTGATACAGAAATAAAACCAATCCAGATTAAGGTCCCGAACGCAAAACACAAAGAAATGAAAGCCTATGCTGCAGAGCAGGGGATTTCCATGACAGAAATGTTACTGGAAGGGTATCGCTTATTAAGAGATAAACGAGGATGATTTCATGAAATCATTACAGGGGTAAGTATGGGAACTTACATAAGAACTTGCGCGGAGGTCAAAAACGCGGAAGGGTGGCAACCGGTCAGCTACGGTGTGTTTCCCCCTACACTGTGGCACGACATGGACGGGTATGAATCCCCCGAGTATAGCGAGCCCTTTAAGGATCAGAATTACGGCATGTTTGGTTTTTTTGCCTACGAGAGGAATTACAGTCAGTGCCAGGTGCTGGCTGCGCCACGCGGATTTCCGCAGGACATTTCGGAAGAGGCGCTGCTGTTCCTGGTACCCGAAATCACGCAGACGGAATCATTCTGTGGTTACAGTCAGTCAGAACAGCCTCTGCCGGACGATGTGGGTGAGCGGATTGCCCTTTCACGGTCTGACACATACGGCTATTCCTGGCTGAGCGCCACGGAACTGACAGCGTTTGACTATGACCAGACGTTTACCGATCAGAACCCTGAAACACCGCAAACTATCAGCTACCGTGAATTTCTGGGTAAGCGGTATTTTCTGCACCTGGATGCGCTGAAAGCACTGAGTGTGCATGATGAGGTACGCGTGCTGTTCTGCTTTTATTGACGGTAAACCGTAAAGCACTGCTAGTGCTAATTGCACATGTTGAGTCATCAGTAATAAGGGGGTTAAATGTCTGGCATTATTTTTCATGGTATCACCGCCGCCGTATTCCTGATCATGGGGCTGTCTGCAGGTGCAGGACTGCTTTTTCACGGACATGAATATACTGCGGGGCAGTTCTGGAACATGGTGGGGTTGTGCGTTGCTTCGGGGCTGGCCTGGTTGTGGGCTGCTACCCAGGCAAAAGATGCTTGGTACATCATGAAAAGCCGGTAAGACATTCCGGCTGTTTTACACTATTTTTCATCACGTTCCAGCAATCTTCCAGAGCATTTGATTTGAATTTGATTAAAAATTAAGTCATGAAGTCATGAAGTCATGAAGTCATGAAGTCATGAAGTCATGGTTTTAGCTACAAGTTAGCAAAATTAACTAAGTTTTCCTACAGGACATCCTTCAAACAGCAGGTGATTTATGGAAACTGACTGGGCAGGCGCAATACAAATTATATCATTCATAATGATTGGTATCCTTGCAATAACGCTTTGTATGGTAGACCTCACTGAGCGAAAGTATCTTTCAACAATATCTCTGGCATTTTTATGCACGATCTCATCTGTAATACTTAAAGCGGAAATTACGTCATTGCTTTATAGGTCGATATTTTCATTATTTATAGCAGGGGGGATAGTCCTGCTTGTAAGAGCAGCATTCAACATCTCCAGAGGTAAGTCTGTCTTTTTTGACTAATGAGCGGCTACTTTCTATTACATCAAGAAAGGCGAGCTAATTGTGGGCGGTTTTGAACCTCATTATGTTAACACAGCCTGGCTGTAGGAATATCCTTCCACCGTGTAGTCCAGGCTGGTGACAACATTTCCCGCTTCATCTGCCAGGCTGGCTCAATGCCTTTTCCCGCAAAGCCGATCCGGAACCGCCCGGAGCGGTTCATCGCATCCAGCAGGTCCATCAGTTCATCACTGCCACGCCGGGGCGTCTGCTCACCGAACAGGTTCAGCTGCGCAACGCCGTCCGGCCTCAGCTCACTCAGCATCACGCCCGCTTTGGCATACCTGAACCCCGGACGCCAGATGGCATCGAGCGCCTGCACCGCCGCCCGGATGATGTCCCGGCTGTCGCGGGTGCCGGTGCCAAGCTTAATGGTGGCGGTGTTGCCGTAACCCGGCTTACCGGCATCAAACGGCGAGGTGCGGACAAAGCTCGCCACATGGTGGCAGTACTGGCCATCTTCCCGCAGCTTCTCCGACACGCGCTCCGCGTATCCGCAGATGGCCTGGCGCATGTCGTCATAGTTGGTAATGCGTTCGCCGAAGCTCCGGCTGACCACAATCTGCTGCTTAGGCGGCGGTGCCTCTTCCAGCGGGATGCAGCTTTCCCCGTTCAGCTCACGCACGGTCCGCTCCAGCACCACGCTGAATTTTTTCCGGATAAACGACGGGCTGGTGCGGGCCAGGTCCAGCGCCGTTTTAATTCCCATCGCCTGCAGCTGCTGCCCGAGACGTCGTCCCACTCCCCATACTTCCTCAACCGGCTGCAGGGACAGCAGTTTCTCCGTGCGGCGCGGGTTTTCCGGGGTAAGGGCAAGCACGCCGCCAAACTGCGGCCATTCTTTCCCGGCCCACTGGGCTGATTTTGCAAGCGTTTTACTTATGCCGCAGCCCACACCGATGGTGAGACCGGTACAGGCCCTGACGTGGGTGCGCAGCTGGCGGCCGAAGTCTTCAAAGGGCACCGATGCATCGATGCCCCGGACGTCGATGAACATCTCATCGATGGAGTACTGCTCGACGCGGGGCGCGAGTTCCTCAAGGCTGGCCATGACCCTCTGGCTGAGACTGTGGTACAGGGCATAGTTCGAACTAAATGTATGAATCTTAAACGGAAATGACTGCTCCTTTATTTTAAACCACGGTTCGCCCATTCGAACCCACGGACGGGCCTCCTTTGAACGGGCAATTACACAGCCGTCATTGTTTGAAAGGATGATAACCGGGTCATTTCTTATGCCCGGACGAAATACCTTCTCCGCGCTGGCGTAGAAGCTGTTGACGTCGGCGAGGGCAAACATCAGTTACGCCCGCGCGTGGTGTGGATGAAGTGGATCACCACGCCGAATATCTCCAGCCGGTCCGGATCAGGATACATCACCGGGTAAGCCGGGTTCATCGGCTGCAGGGCCAGCCGGGGCGTGGTCAGCAGGCTCTTGACGGTAAATTCCCCGTCCGTTTCGGCCACCACGATATCACCGTGTCCCGGCGTCAGGGATCGGTCCACGACCAGCAGGTCGCCATCGTACAGGCCGATGTCCTGCATGCTGCTGCCCGAGGCCCGCAGAAAATAGGTCGCGGCCGGATGGGCGATGCAGTACTCGTTCAGGTCAAGCTCCTGCTCGATGTAATCCCGTGCCGGGCTGGGGAAGCCGCAGGAGACTTTTTCCAGAAACAACGGGCAGGGGAGGGCAGGTGCACCTCTGTCCGGCCGGTAAAGCGTCAGCGCCTGGTGCGCCGGAGTAACTGTCCGCATGTCTGCCTCCTCAGAAAATAACTGTACGTATAACCAGTATTATTACAGCCCTTTTTCACCCGCGCAAGCCGCTCATTTTTCCCCTGTGAATTCAGCAAATAAGGAGGTCGCGCTGCTCCGCTGCTGAGCCGCTGCCCGTCCGCTGGCCGGACACCGGCAGGTATGAGGGTGCCGTGCCCTCACGGTAGCCGGGCTGCCGTTCAAACAAGGGAAGCTGTCGCCGTCCTGCTCACCCGTTCCCCGTCGGGCGCGGGACATTCAGTCCGCTCCGGCGGCGCGTGCGGCTTGCGCGTCCGCACCTGTTTGCCCGCCTTATCGCCCGGCTTTGTGGTGGTCACGGCACCAGAGGGGTGTCCTTTGCAGACTGAGGAGTGCGCATATGTCCCGTTTTATCCTGGGTGAGTCCACCGCCGTAATGGCCGGTTTTCCGTCGGGCGCCATTGATTTCATCCTCACCGATCCACCGTACATGGTCGGCTTTACCGACCGTTCCGG
>NZ_JRUQ01000006.1 GCF_000773975.1 Erwinia typographi | reverse complement strand
CCCCCCGCCGTTAACGATCCCACCCAGTCCCGGGCAAGCCGTTCACCGCGCGCGCTGACGGCCTGCGGCAGCAGGAACATCGGATTAATCGATCCTAACTCACCGTAGAAGGGAACAGGTTCCGACCGTGCCGCGCACAGATTGAACAGCGCTCGCCCAGCCGCCAGCGATCCGGTGAAGCCAACGGCTTTAATCAGGGGATGTTCGACAAGCGCCTTGCCCACGGCAATATTGCCGCCGTGGATAAGGCTGAACACCCCGGGATGAACGCCGCATTTCAAGGCTGCCGCCCGGATGGCCTCCGCGACAATTTCACTAGTTGCAGGGTGCGCTTCATGCCCTTTCACCACCACCGGGCAACCTGCCGCCAGTGCCGATGCCGTATCGCCACCGGCGGTTGAAAATGCCAGCGGGAAATTGGAGGCGCCGAACACCGCTACCGGGCCAACCGGACGCTGCATCAGGCGAATGTCGGGACGCGGTAAAGGCTGGCGATCGGGCAAGGCGCGATCGTGTCGGCGATCGAGATAGTCCCCAGCCAGAATATGCGAAGCAAACAGCCGCAGTTGTCCAACCGTGCGCCCTCGCTCCCCCTGAAGACGCGCTTCCGGTAACCCGGTTTCCTGCGAGCCGACATGGGTGATAGCGTCTGCCCGCGCTTCTATTTCATCAGCGATGGCGTTAAGAAATGCCGCGCGTTCCTCCCGCGATGAATAGCCGTAGTGCCAGAATGCCGCTTCCGCCGCCTGACAGGCACGATCGACCAGCTCGGGCGTGCCGACAAAAAAGCGTGAGGCCGGACGATCAACCGGGTTATTGGTAAATGTCGTGTCCGTCGCGAAATATTCGCCAGCAATAATATGTTTGCCGTGGGGAGTAAATGACATTGCGCGCTCCTGGAGTGAAGTTAACCGAAATAGCGAACCCGGAAGGCATCAATGGCAACGGCGATAAATATCATCACCCCGCCAATCATACCGACATAAAATGAGGGGACGTTGACGATCGCAAGGCCCACCTGAATGACGGTCAGCAGCAACACGCCACCCAATACGCCTTTCACCTTGCCCCGCCCGCCGAAAACGCTGACGCCGCCAATGATCGGCGCGGCGATGGCATACAGCAGATAGCTTGATCCCTGATTTGAGGTGATCGCCATTTGCCAGGACGCTAACAAGAAACCCGCCAGCGCGGCCAGAAATCCTGAGAGGGTATAGGTAATGATCTTTACCCGCTGGACGCGGATGCCGGCCGAATTGGAGGCAACCGCGTTGCCGCCCACCGCATAGATGGAGCGTCCCAATACCGTATTTTTTAATACGATCCCGATCGCCACGAGAGCGACGACAAAAACGATCGGCATTAGCGGCCATCCCCCCACCGTCGCCTGCCCGATCCAGATGTAACCCTCAGACAGGTTGGTGAGGGTTTTTCCCTGCGTCAGCGCCAGCAGCGCGCCCTGAAGAATGATCATCATCGCCAGCGTTTCAATCAGCGAAACCATTTTCAGCCGGGTAATGCACCAGCCGTTGAAGAAACCGATGCCAGTCCCTACCAGCAGGCCAATACCCGCGGCTAAAAACCACGGCAGCCCGAGGTCTGAATAGGCCAGTGCGCCAACGGCCGCCGAAAACCCCGCGTTGGCCGGAATGGAGAGATCGATTTCGGCGACCAGCAGCGGCAATGCCACCGCCAGGCCCAATGTGCCCAGCACCGTTGCCTGCACCATCACATTTTGTAGATTGGTCACCGTCAGGAAATATTCATTAAACGCGCCGAAGATCGCCACCAGGGCAATCAACCATATCCAGACGATGTTGTATAAAACCCATTTCAATAAGGGTTGGTGGTTCATTTTAGCTGCCGTGGGAACGACCCCATTGCTGACCCTGGTTGCATTACTCATAGCCCGTCACTCCCCGTTGTCTTATCCGGTTAGGGTGTTATGCCTGCACAGAAGCGCGCAGACGCTCAACGGTGATCTCATCACCGGCCAGTGTTTCTTTGATGATGCCCTGCTCGAAAATGCAGACCCGATCGACCGCGCGTACCAGTTCATCCATGTCGGTGGAGACGATGATCACCGCGACGCCGGTATCGCTGAGTTCGTCGATAATGCGCAGAACATCCTGTTTGACGCCGACGTCGATACCTCGCGTCGGTTCGTCAACAATCAGCAGGCGCGGTTTAGTCGCCAGCACGCGTCCCAGGCAGACCTTCTGCTGGTTGCCGCCGCTGAGGGTGTCTACCGCATAATCAGCGCTGGGGGCCTTTACGCCGATGGTGGTGAAGTAATATTCAATAACCGAGGCCTCATCCTTGCTGTCAATAAATCCTAATGTCGACCGCGTCGGTAAAGAGGAAAGCGCGATATTTTCACCAATAGACATGGGGCCAACGGCACCATCTCTCCGCCGATCGTCAGAAAGATAGGCAATGCCGGTATCAAAAGCGGTGCGGGGTTTGTCAGGCAGCGGCACGGACGCTCCGCCGTTGAGGGAGAGGGTTCCGCTGGCTGAATGCAGGCCGAAAATGGCGCGCGCGGTTTCCTTCGCGCCAGCGCCGGGTAAACCGGTAAAACCGACGACTTCACCGGGCGCAATATCGAAACGCTCCAGGAACAGCGATTTCCCCTGCACATTGCTCAAAGAAACAGCCGGTGTTTTGCCAGTATGTTCACGTCGTCTGCGTTGAAAAAGCTCGACTCCGCGCCCAATCACTAACTCCGTCAGCTGCATTGAGGTCAACGTACCGACGTTGTCGGTGTTCCCCGCCAGATTGCCGTCGCGCAATACGGTGACCGAGTCGCAGATCTCCAGTATTTCGTCGTTGTAATGCGAGATAAAGATGAAGGTGACGCCCCCGGCCTTCAGTCTGCGCATAAAGTCGAAGAGTTGCTGGCGATCGGTAACCGTCAGCGCGGCGGTCGGTTCATCCAGGATGATCACCTTGCCGCCGGAAAACATCGCGCGGAGGATATTCAACTTCCGCCGCGCCACCGCATCCAGCTGGCCCGCCAGGGCGTTGGCATCAATATCAGAGCCCTTCAGCATCCGCTGCGCATCGGTCTGTAGGGCCTTCCAGTCAACAAGTCCATGCCTGGTCGGCCAGATCCCCAGCATCAAATTTTCCGCAGCGGTCATATTATCGATAATCATCGGTTCCTGCGTCACCAGGAAGACGCCAGCCTGTTCCATGGCCTTGACATCCACCTGCGCCAAAGGCTGACCGTCCATAAATATCTGCCCTGAAGTCGGCCTTACCTGGCCCGATATAATGCCCACCAGCGTTGATTTCCCCGCGCCATTCTCCCCCAGCAATCCATGAATGGTTCCGCGTCTGACAGACATCGTTACGCCACGCAGGGCCTGAACAACGCCGTAACGCTTTACTACATTCTCGATCCGTAAAATCCGATCGTCAGCCGCCGCGGCCTGGCTGTTATTTGCTAGTGTCATAACGCTTCTCTCATCATCTCATGCGATCACCCTCAGAGCGCTCTTGCACTCTGATACCCTTCAGGGGAAGGTGAAATTATCAGGTATAGGGAATACCCCAGCCTTTTTCCGCAATGTAACCCCAGTGGCGGCGATCGCTGGCATTTTTGCTGTCAATGATAAAAGGGGGAATAATCAGCGCGGGCCCTGTTTTTCCGTTAACGATTTTCCCTTCCTCCCAGAAATACTTTTTATTTTTATAATCGCCGAGCGGAACAGCCTGACCTTTTAACGCATGATTCACCAACATCTCTACGGCAATTTCGCCATAAGCTACCGGGTCCTGAGAAATACAGGCGTCCATATATCCATCCTGAATCCATTTAAGCGCAACGGGCTCGCCATCGATATTAATAAAGATCACATGCCCCTCTTCGCCGACCTTTTTCCAGCGTCCTTTTTGCTGTAAAGCCGTCGCTATTCCGCGCGAGGGAGAATCCGAAGGCGAATGCACCGCATCCAGATTTGGATATTCAGACAGGGTAGAAATGGTGACTGATAACATATTTTCTAACAGGCCGTCGGTCGGACGCGTCAGATAGGTTATTTCCGGGTATTTTTTAAAAACGGAATCCATACCCTCCTTGCGCAGACGCCATGCGACCGATGACAGCGCGCCATAGCAGTTCAGGACAGTGCCTTTAGGGCTGCCATATTTCTGCACCAGCCGTTTGACAATTTCTTCCGCCGCCATCACGCCGCCCTGAAGATTATCAAAGCTGACGGTTATGGCAACGTCGCCGCCGTCCGCTGGCGTATCAATGATAGCAACCGGGATCTTCTGCCGGTTATAGCGCCGGATCGCAGAAACGATCGCCTGGCTGTCTATCGGATCTGAAATAATCGCAGAGGGTCGGGACAGCATCAGGCTCTGCCACTGTTCCAGCTGGCGGGAATTATCGAAATTCGCATTGGTTGCCTGAAATTCCCCGGAGCGGGATTTCACCGCCCGCTTTACCGCCTCTTCTTCAATCACAAAAAAATAATAATCTAAACTTTTGTTTGAAAAAGGAATGGCAAGGCGATCCTGCGCCCAGACGCTTTTTCCCAGCATCATATTAATACTGAGCGCGGCGCTGCCAACCAGTAAGCCACGCCGACTTATTCCAGCCAATTTTTCTTTTTTCATGGGATTATCTCCAGCATATTCTGGTGCGTTATAAATCCTGAATAGTTTTGTTAGATCTTTACTCTGTAATCAGTGGAGACTGTTTAGCGGGTACGAAGGTAAGAACTGCCATCAAAACATCCCACGACCATTCCCGCGGCTTCACGCGTAAATAAACCATTTTCAACTACGCCTGGAATTCGATTAAGTTCGGTTTCCAGCGGCGCCGGATTTGCAATAACGGCTCCGCAATGACAATCCAGAATATAATTACCACTGTCAGTGACCACCGGCTTATCATCACGCATACGGCGAACAACAGAGATATTGTGAATACCGTGCTCGCTTATTATGCGCTTAACCTGCCGCTCCGTTTGTTTCCAGGCAAATTGCACAACCTCAACCGGCAGCGGAAACTGCCCCAGACAGTCGACAATTTTGCTTTCGTCACAGATACAGATCATGCGTCTGGAAGCATGCGCCACGATCTTTTCCCACAGAAGGCAGGCCCCGCCGCCTTTGATCATGTTGAATTGACGATCGATTTCATCCGGGCCGTCAATGGTGAGGTCAATTTCACCTATCTCATTGGGATCGGTGATTGCGATGCCCACTTCCCGCGCAACCTCAATGGTCGAGCGGGATGTGGTGGTACAGGTCAACTTCATGCCATCGGCAACGTGTTTGCCCAGCTCACGAACAAAAAAGTGGGAGGTGGTGCCGGAACCCAGTCCCAGCTTCATACCATTGCGCACAAACTCCTGAATAACCCGCCGCGCGGCCACCTTTTTCGCTTCATTCTGTTGATTGCTCATTGTCTGCCCCTGTTGCGCGGTCTTCACCGCGGGTCTTTAGGATCAATTTTGTCGGTTCGCCATGAGTCAAGCGCGGTCAGCTGATCGGGGAACTGGCTGCCGCTGGCAATGGCTATGGCGGTCACTAACATATTGGTGACCAGATGATGATTTAACCTTGAAGCCAGCGGCGTCATCAGTTCCGTGTGCTCATAAGGTTTGACGGCAATCACCACATCGGACATCCGCGCTAAAGGGCTGTCGCCCGCAGCGATGGAAATCACTTTAGCGCCACCCCGCCGGGCGGCGGCGGCCACCTCAACCAGCTGTCTGGTGTGGCCCGATTGCGAATAAATCAGTGCCACCTCTCCCGATTTGGCACTCTCCGCGTGCATTTCCTGACGCCGGGTGCCCAGCAACGCCTGACAGCGCATCCCCAGCCGCTGGAATTTATGCTCCGCATCCAGCGCGTTAACCTCGGAAATCCCCATCGCGTAAATCCCCACCCAGCTCGCCGCCTGAAGGTAATGTGCCCCTTCGGCTATCTGTTCAGGCGTCAAATCCTCGGCCAGCCGCTGAATCGCATTCAGTGAGTTGCGGCAGGTCTTTCTGACAATATTGTCGACGCCGTCATCCGGGACAATTTGCTCGTAGGCAAAAGGCGCTGCTGGCACCAGGCTCTGCACTAAATGAAGCTTGAGCGCCTGGTAACTGTCAAAGCCGAAACGGCGGCAAAAACGGATAACCGTCGGGTCACTCACCGAACAGGTTTCCGACAGGCGAGCCATGCTCATCTGCAACACTTTTGACGGTGACGTCGCGACAAAATTAGCCACGCGTCGTTCTGCCCGCGGCAGCTCTTTACTCTCATCCAGAATCCGTTGCAATAAACTGACAGTCATACTATCTCCATGACTTTATTCTATTTTATTTATTTTTCCAGCAAGTCCGCCAGGCGGCGCAACCGGTGTTCCGGCGCAATATCGACCCCGGCGCCACCGCCCCAGGGCACGACAAAAAACGGGACGCCCGCCGCCTGCGCCGTCTGATGATCAACGCGCGTATCGCCGACATAGGCCCAGCTCCCCCTCTCCAGCGCCATGGATTTCGCCACCGCCAGCAGATGCCCAGGGTCCGGCTTGCAGGCCGGAACCGCATCCGCGCCGAGGGCCACCTCAAACAGCGTGGATAAACCCAGCTGGTCGAGGACTTTTTGCGTGACCTCATGGTTTTTATTGGTACAAATGCCGAGGCGAATACCTGATGCACGCAGAGCCGCTAAATCCTCACGAACATACGAGAAAAAACGCGTCTGCCCGGCCGGATCGGCCATATAAGCCCGGAGATAGCCGTCAAAAGCGCGCTGCACCGTCGCTTCGTCATAGTCGATCGCCAAATCATCCAGAATATCAATGATTAAACGACGCGGGCCGTTACCGATAAATTTCTCTGCGTAAGCGCTATCCAGTTCGGGCCAACCATTCAATTTGAACCCGACATTCAGAGCCTTGGCTATATCAGGTGCACTGTCGATTAGCGTCCCATCGAGATCGAAAATGAGTGCAGAAAAGGCAGACATAACAGACTCCTGGTCATTACTTAACAAAAATTGGCGCGCTAAGTTCTGAGAATGCCTCTCTCAGCGCCGGATAAAGAATACGGTAAATGTGCTGCGACCGAGCAAAAATTTCGGCGGTGGCCCTGTCAGGATGCTCCTGCGTGATGCTGCGGCAGCTACGCGCCGCGCTTTCCGCATCCGGCCAAATGCCGACGGCCACGCCGGCAATCAACGCGGCGCCAAATGCGGCCCCTTCCGCCGCGCCTTCGGTGGTAATCACCTCACAGCCAAAGATATCCGCCTGCATTTGTCGCCAGAGTCGTGAACGCGCGCCGCCGCCCGATGCTTTTATCACTTTCCCGCCGATGCCCATCGTCTTCATTAGCGAGTGCATATCGGCCAGAGCATGGATCACCCCCTCCATCACGGCGCGCGCGACATCCTGCCGGTTATGGCTGGCAGCAAGACCGACAAACGCCCCGCGTGCCGTTGGGTCCGGGTTCGGGCAGCGCTGGCCATTGAGATAAGGCAGGAACATCACTCCCCTGCAACCCGGCGGGCTGTTTTCGGCCTCGGCAGCGAGCTGTTCGAAGGAAGGAACGCTGCCGTCAACGCCGACGCAAAAAGTGTCGCGAAACCAGCGCATCGCTCCGCCCGCATTCAGCGAAACGCCCATGCAGTGCCATTTGTTAGCGGCGACATTGCAGAAAACCTGTAGACGTCCATCGGGGTTTTCTTGTGGAGCGTCCAGCGCAGCTGCCAGAACTCCGGCGGTGCCGATAGTCGTTTGTAATTCTCCAGGAGCAATGACTCCAGACCCCAGGGTCTGCACCACCGCATCACCGCCGCCGCCCACCACCGGCGTGCCTTCCGGCAGGCCAAACAGTTCCGCACCGATAGCCGAAACGCGGCCGGAAATAACCTGAGATTCGAACACCGGCGGTAATAAGTCAGCATCAATGCCCACCCGATCAATCAGCCCGCTCGCCCACTGGCGCTTACGCACGTCAAACAATCCCGTGCCAGAGGCATCCGAGACTTCCGTCACCAGCTCACCCGTTAACCTGTAGCGCAAATAATCTTTCGGATTCAGAATAGTAGTCATACGGGCGTAGAGTTCCGGCTCATGGTTTTGCATCCACAAAATCTTGCCTCCGGTGTACCCCACCAGCATTTGGTTGTTGGTCGCGGCCAGTAAGTTTTTGACGCCGCCCGCGAGCTCGGTTATTTGATCGCACTCGGCGCTATTACGCTGATCGTTCCAGAGGATCGCCGGACGCAGGACCCGATGCGCGGCATCCAGTGGCACCAACCCGTGCATTTGCCCCGAAAGTCCTATGCACAGTAATTCGACCTGTGGCGCTTTAGCCAGCGCACCGGCCACCGCCTGACGCGCCCCCTCGATCCAACACTCCGGGTCCTGCTCCGTCCAGCCCGGTCGGGGCTGGAGTAATGGATAAGTTGCCGTAGCGGCCGCAATCATCACCCCCTGAGCATCCAGCAACAGTGCCTTACAGCCCGATGTCCCAATGTCAATTCCCATAAGCGCTTGCATAATTACCCCCTGACCCCGTGGTATAAACGGATATGCTTGAAATTAAAGTACTCAAGCAAACCTTCACGGCCATGTTCATAGCCCACGCCGCTCTGTTTGCGCCCGCCGTAAGGGGCGTTCATGATGCCGGCATCAACGTTGTTGATCGCCACGTTGCCGTAGTCCAGCGCGGCAGATAACGTGTGAATCTCGGTAAGATCGCGGGCATAAACATAGGCAGCGAGCCCGTAAGGCGTGTCATTCGCCAGCGCAATCGCTTCCTCAACGCGGTCAAAAGGCATGATCCCAACCAGCGGACCAAAGGTTTCTTCCGTCATCACCTGCATCTCATGCGTACAATCGGCAACAACGGTGGGACGAAAGAAATACCCGGCGGCATAGTGAGCGCCTTCCGGCGCTTTCCCCCCGGCTATCAGTCGGGCCCCTTTTTCCAGGGCGTCGTTCAAGTGGCCGCGGGTTTTGTTCAGAGGTTCTGCCGAGGCCATCGCCCCCAGATCGGCATCGGGCATCTCCAGACCATTGCCCAGTACCAGCCGGTCCGCCGCCGCTCCGACCTGGCTGACGAAGTCGTCATAAACCGGGCGATGCACATAAATACGGTTAACCGCAATGCAGATTTGCCCACAGTTTCGGAAACCCCGGCGGACGGCCCCTTTCACCGCAGCGGGGATATCCGCGCTGGCCGTCACGATCATCGGGCAGTTGCCGCCCAGCTCCAACGACAGCCGTTTCACCTGTGGACAGCTTTGCTGAATATGCAAACCCACCGCGCTTGAACCGGTAAAGGCAATTTTATCCACCTGAGGATGTTCAACCAGCGCCTGTCCAATCAGTGAGCCCTTGCCGGTCAGCACGTTGACAACGCCCGCAGGAATACCGGCTTCGGCGCATTTTTCCGCTATTGCCAGCGCCGTAAACGGCGTGATTTCCGCAGGTTTGATCACAATCGTGCAGCCTGACGCCAGGCTGGCGCATAATTTCCAACCGACCAGCTCAGCCGGGTAATTCCACGGTGTGATGGCGCCCACCACACCGACAGGCTCCCGTACCACCAGGCTTTGAAATCCATGCTGATCGTTTGGCACGATTTCACCGTGCACGCGCGTCGCTTCTTCGGCATAAAAATGGCAGGCTTCGGCCAGCTTAAGGATCTCGCCTTTGGCTTCATTCAGCGGCTTCCCCTGCTCGGAGGTCATAATTTTCGCCATATTTAACGCATCTTCGGCGATTAACTCCCCCAGCCGATGCAGCGCTCTGGCACGGGTTTTAGGCAGTTCGGCCGACCAGAGACGGAATGCGCGACGTGCGGCGCTGACCGCCGCCTCAATCTCAGCAGGCGTAGCCGCCGCAATATGGCCAATGACTTCACCGTTAGCCGGGTTTTCTACCGGCAAACGTGCTCCTGTCCCCTTGCGGAATTCGCCATCAATAAACAGAGCGCCTTCCAGCGCGGCAATCGATTCGAAGAGAGAGTTATTTTTTTCATGCTGCGTGTTCATGCTGCTACTCCGTCGCCTTCATCTGCGGTGGGCCCCTGGTGGGGACGCTAAAGCTGCCCTCATTAATATAGTATTACTAGATCCATACAAGTCTCTTATGAACAAAATGACAACAAGATCACAACATTTAAAATAAGATTCCGGCATTAAACGAAGTAAAATAAATATTTAAATCAATAAAAACATATAATTAAACAAATAGCATAAAAAAATCAAAATGAAAACACGCTGTTAATCGCTGATGATATCTTGACCACTGAACAGACAAAAACCTAGTATTACTAGCAAATAAACTCAAGGACATCCCTATGCTGCCCACTTCATTAACCCATGCGAAACTTGTTGGCCGGATCTGGCGACCCGGCAAAGGCCCGTCGGTGGTTATCCTCCGCGATGGCGTCTTAACCGACGTTACCGACTCAGTGGTATCAGTCTCCGATTTTCTGGAAGACAATCCGGCGGCCCGCTTTGACCAGCTGCAAGGTGAAGCCATTGGCAAAGTCAACGATCTGGTTCTTGACCCGGCTGAAATGGGCTATCACGCGGATCGCCCCTGCCTGCTGGCACCCTGTGACTTTCAGGCGCTGAAGGCCTGCGGCGTCACCTTCGCCCAAAGCATGGTCGAGCGGGTGATTGATGAACGCTCCTCTGGCGATGCTGCCCGTGCCGAAGAACTTCGTCAGCGTATAGGCACGCTTATCGGCGGGAGCCTGTCGAATATTCAGGCCGGATCGGAAAAAGCGGCGGAGGTGAAAACGGCGCTGATCGCCGAAGGACTGTGGTCGCAATATCTGGAAGTCGGTATTGGCCCCGACGCTGAAGTCTTTACCAAGTCTCAGCCCCTGTCTTCGGTGGGCTACGGCGCGCAGATCGGCATTAACCGGATTTCGGCCTGGAACAACCCCGAGCCGGAAGTGGTGCTGGCGGTCGACAGCCAGGGCAATATTCGCGGCGCAACCTTAGGGAATGACGTTAATTTGCGCGATGTTGAAGGCCGCTCCGCTTTGCTGTTGGGGAAAGCGAAAGATAACAACGCGTCCTGCGCAATTGGCCCGTTTATTCGCCTGTTCGACGAGCATTTCACGCTGCAGGATATAGAAAACGCGGCACTGACTCTTTCCGTCACCGGCACCGACGATTTTCAGCTGTCCGGCAGCTCTGATATGCAAGAGATCAGCCGCAAACCGGCTGAACTGGTTGCACAAACCTGCAATGCCTCACACCAGTACCCCGACGGTTTCATGCTGTTTCTCGGCACCCTGTTCGCTCCAACCCAGGATCGTGCGCAAAAAGGATCGGGGTTTACCCATAAACCAGGTGACGTGGTCAGTATATCTACGCCGCTGCTGGGGACGCTGAGTAATACCGTGGTCTATTCCGACCAGGCCGTTCCCTGGACCTGGGGCGCTCGCGCGCTGATGCGTAATCTTGCTCAGCGGGGGTTACTGTGACTCAGTCAACATTAAAGCTGGTGGTAACCGATCAGGCTTTCGGCAACACCCGGCATGAGCAGGCCGCCGCGCAGGCAGAGGCGGCAGATTTCGCCGAATATCAATGCCGTAGCGAAGAGGAGACGCGAAGCGCCGTACAGGGTGCGCACGTTGTGCTTAACAATTTTGCCCCGCTCACCCGCCGCGTCCTCGAAGTAATGGCGCCCGGCGCCGTGGTAATCCGGTATGGGGTTGGCGTGGATAACGTCGATCTTATCGCGGCGAAAGATCTGGGCGTTCGCGTCTGTAACGTGCCCGACTATGGCATCGACGAAGTAGCCGATCACGCCACAGCAATGACCCTGGCATTAGTTCGCAAGCTCAACCGATACGATGCGGGCATCCGCGAGGGAGAATGGAAAATTGACCGAATGGTTGACGGCGTGCGTTCGCTGCGAGAGACCACGGTTGGCCTTATCGGCTTAGGCCGCATCGCTCGTTCCTATGCGACGCGCATGGCCGTATTTGGCTGTCGCATCACCGGCTACGATCCTTTTGTGAACGACGATGCGGCTCGCGCCGCCGGGGTCGAGCCGATGAGTCGCGATGAGGTGATAGCTTCAGCTGACGTGCTTTCACTGCATGTGCCGCTGACCCCCGACACCCGACACCTGATCGATGCTGATGCCCTGACGCGTATGCCTGCCGGTTCGATCATTATCAACTGCTCACGCGGAGGGCTGGTGGATGAAACGGCGCTGAGTGATGCGCTGCGCCATGGGCACTTATCCGGCGCGGGGCTTGACGTTTTTGAACAAGAACCGCTCCCCGCCGATTCCCCGCTACGGCACTCGTTCAGCGTGTTGATGTCGCCCCACGCGGCGTTTTTCTCGAATGCGTCCGTAGAGAAGTTACAACAGCTGGCCTCTGAAGAGGCATTACGCGGGTTGCGGGGTGAAACGCTGCGCTGCCGGCTAGTCTGAAGGAAGACATGATGGATTATCAAAAAATGCAGTCGCTTAACGGAAAACTCGCGCTGGTAACGGGCGCGGGTCAGGGTATCGGCGCGGCCATTGCGCAGGCGCTGGCCGCCACCGGCGCTGAGGTCATCTGCACCGACATTCTGCGCGAACGCGCTGAAACCACCGTGCGGGAATTAAGCAGCATGGGGTTTAACGTCCGGGCCGAACAGCTGGACGTTACCGACAGCACCGCCATCAATGCGCTGGCGGAAAGTTTGCCGCCGCTGGACGTGCTGGTCTGCAATGCCGGGATCGTGACAAATACCTCTGCGGAAGCCATGACGGATGAAGAGTGGGACAAGGTGATCGCCGTTAATCTCACCGGCGTTTTCCGTACCTGCCGCGGCTTTGGCCGCCGGATGCTGGCGGCAGGAGCCGGTTCGATCATCAATATAGGCTCCATGTCCGGACACATCGTCAATGTGCCGCAGCCGCAATGTCACTACAATACCTCGAAAGCCGGAGTGCATCATTTAACCCGGTCGCTGGCCGTAGAGTGGGCAACGCGTGGGGTACGCGTGAATGCCGTCGCCCCCACCTACATAGAAACGCCGCTGCTAAAAGACCTCGAAAGCCAACCGGGGCTGGTATCACGCTGGCTCGACATGACCCCAGCCGGACGGTTGGGAAAACCGGACGAGATTGCCGCCGTCGTTCAGTTTCTTGCCTCTGAGGCATCAAGCTTACTGACTGGCTCAATCATCAATGCCGATGCTGGCTATACCTGCATATAAAGCGGTCACAGCTTGTTTTAAAGATGGGTGCCGCCGGTCGCATCAATCACCTGTCCGGTGACCCAGCGCGCGCCATTCGAGGCGACCAGGGTAATGACATCCGCCACGTCAGCAGCCTGGCCGACTCGTGAGAATACGGACAGGGCTTCAGCGCCGGCGCGGGCCTCTGGCACTGTTAGCCACTCCGCATTCATGTCGGTCTCGGTAACGCCTGGCATTACCGTATTCACCGTAATACCGCGTGCGGCGAACTCCGGCGCCAGCGCCAGCGTTAAGGTTTCCAGCGCGCCTTTCGATGCTGCGTAAGCGGGATGCGTTGGCGCGGCAACGCGCGTGAACCCTGTGGAGACATTGATGATCCGTCCGTTGTCGCGCAGGCTGTCTGCAAATGCCTGAATCAGGAAGAACGGTGTTTTCAGGTTGATGGTGATAATCTCATCGAACGTCGCTTCGCTGGTTTGTGCCAGCGACACGGCTGGCGCCACGCCTGCGTTATTAACCAGAATATCAATCCCGCGCTCGCCGGTGGCGGCATACGCCGCAGTGGTGAACTGTTGCAGAATGCTGTCCGTCGCCGCTTTCCCTTCGGTCAGATCCCCTTTAATAATGGCCGCCTTGCTTCCCAACGCCTCAATCTCAGCGACGGTCGCCAGCGCAGCCGCTTCGTTGTTGCCGTAATGGACGCCGATAAACGCCGCGCCCTCTCTGGCAAAAGCCAGCGCCGTGGCGCGGCCGATACCGCGTGAGCTTCCGGTGATCAGGACGATTTTATCTTGCAGATTTGCCGACATGGCTTACTCCTTGGTTATTTAACTAGTGACCGTTATAATTCTCGCAACAGAACCTTGTCAATATTTTTATAGGGATCGATATAAAATGAATCAACCCGCCCGCAAGCGTGGCAGACCGAGGATATTGGATCGCGATACCGGCCTTGAAGTTGCGGCTCGCCTTTTCTGGCAACATGGCTATGAGGGAACGTCGATAGCTGAATTAACCCGCGCGATGGGGATTACGCCGCCCTCCCTTTATGCCACCTTCGGCTCTAAGGAAGAGCTTTACCGCCAGGCACTCGATCATAATATTAAGCAAGAGAGCAAACTCCGCTCCGAGGCGTTGCAGGGCGAAATGTCAGCCTATGATGCGCTGAGTTTCTATCTGTACGATGTCGCGCAGGGCGTTAGCGATCCCAGCAAACCGCGTGGGTGCATAATTTCAACCGCGGTGCTTCAGCACGCTGAAGAAAATGAGTCCGTCGCCAGAGAGGTTGCCGCGCGCCGCGATATGTCGATTCAATGCATCAAAAAGCGCTTCGACCGGGCGATTGATGAGGGGGAGCTTCCTGCTGGCACCGATAGCGAAGCGCTTGCGCGCTTTTATTCAGCCGTGGTGCAGGGTATGTCGGCGCAGGCCTGTGACGGAGCCTGTACGGAAACGCTGAAACGGATGGTGGATATTGCGCTGGCTGCATGGCCAGGCCGTTCGCCGGAGCGGTAAAGGCCCTCACGCTCCTGAGCCCAATACCATTGAGTTTTTCTCAACATTTGAGCAATTTTAATCGATTGTGGCAGACGCCCCCTCGCCGGAGAATGAGCAGCGTTAACCGCATTCCCACCTCCCCGCAGTGCGGAATGCTTTCGCTCACTAAAACTCATAGGTAAGAACATGATCAATGTTATCAACCCTGCTGACGGTTCAGTTATCGGCCAGACTCCCATGATGAGCGCGGTGGTAGTCGCGGCGGCCATCGATCGCACCTGCGAAGCATTTCCCGGCTGGGCGCAAAAAACGGCGAAAGAAC
Source organism: Erwinia typographi (assembly GCF_000773975.1). Taxonomy (GTDB): domain Bacteria; phylum Pseudomonadota; class Gammaproteobacteria; order Enterobacterales; family Enterobacteriaceae; genus Erwinia; species Erwinia typographi. The sequence goes on along the minus strand of NZ_JRUQ01000006.1, from coordinate 188,347 downwards.
GCAGCGATGTTTTGCGTCGCTGGTACGATCTGGTCCGTGCCGACAAGCGCGTTTTCGCTGAAATTATGGTTCAGGAAAACGGCAAGTGTCTCAACGAGGCGCTGGGCGAAATAGACTACGGTCTTGGCTTTATCGAATGGTATGCCGAGGAGGCGAAACGGGTCTACGGCGATACCCTCCCTTCCCACTATCCTCATGGTTCGGTGCTGGTCATCAAGGAGCCTGTTGGCCCGACCGCGTCCATTACCCCCTGGAATTTTCCTTTTATGATGATCACCCGCAAAATCGCTACGGCGCTGGCGGCGGGCTGCACCATGATCATTAAACCGGCGGAAGAGACGCCGCTTACCGCGTGGAAATTGCTGGAATATGCGCGGGAAGCAGGTATACCGGAAGGTGTCTTCGAAATGGTGACCGGCGATGCCAAAGCCATCGGCGAAGCCTTTACCAGCGATCCGCGTATCCACAAAGTGTCGTTTACCGGTTCAACGCGAGTCGGGAAGCTACTGGCCGCTAACTGTGGCGCCGCGTTGAAAAAAATGACCCTTGAGCTGGGCGGTAATGCGCCGTTCATCGTCTTTGACGACGCCACGCTGGATGATGCGGTCACCGGGCTGGTCAACGCGAAGCTGCGTAATTCCGGGCAGGTTTGTATCTCGCCAAACCGCGTATTTATCCAGGACGGAATCTATGACGCCTTTATTGCACGGCTGGTTGCCGCCGTGTCGAAAATCCGCGTCGATCAGGGTATGCAGGATGAGTTCGTCGTCGGGCCGCTGATTAACCAGCCAGCGCTGGAGAAAGTGGTGGAACTGGTGGATGACGCGGTCTCGCTGGGCGCGACCATTCGTCTTGGCGGCAAACTAGATGCCAAAGGCGGCCTGTTTTATCAACCGACCATTCTGTGCGATGTGGAGGACAGTTTTAAAATTCATAACACGGAAATTTTCGGTCCGGTGTTTGCAGCCTATCGTTTTAAGACGGAAGAAGAGGTTATTCGCCGCGCGAACAATACGGAATATGGGCTGGTGGCCTACAGCTGGACCACGGATTTGGGGCGCGCTTTCCGCCTTTCAAAGCAGCTGGAAGCCGGAATGGTGATTATGAATTCAGGCTCTGTCGGCACCGCGTCAGTCCCTTTTGGCGGCATTAAACACTCCGGCTATGGCCGTGAAGGCGGTCATTACGGTATTGAAGAGTACGTGCAGGTGAAATATGTGCTGATGTCTGGTCAGAATCGCTAATATGTAGCGGGAAGGTGGTCACTGACCACCTTCCCTCCCTCAGTGAGAACATACCCATGGTGAGAGTGTGACGCGCGACCTTCCCCCCCTGAATGCTCTGCTGGCGTTTGAATTTGTGGCCCGCACCGGCAGCGTGCGCGCCGCAGCTGAGCAGATGTCCGTAACGCCCGGCGCGATCAGCCGCCAGATCCGCCTGCTGGAGGAGCATTTCGGCACGACGCTGTTTCAGCGTGATGGCCGGGGTCTGCTGCTTACGCACGCCGGTAGCGCCTATTTTCACCTGATTGGTCCGCACATCGAAGGACTGCGCAAAGCCGGTCAGGTACTGCACCGCAGCGCCGGGCGCACCGTCATCCGGCTTCACTCCTTTACCACCTTTGCCACCCGCTGGCTGATTCCCCGCCTGACGGCTTTCCAGCTGGCTAATCCGACGATTGATGTCCGCCTGACTACCGCTTCAGAATGGGATGAGTCCGCCGATTTCGACGCGGCCATCCGCCTGGGGGATGGCGAATGGCAGAACATGTCCGCCACTCCGTTAATTGAAAACATTCTGGTGCCGGTCTGTAAGCCCACGCAGGACCGTAAGGCAATGCTGACGCCTGAACATCTGATGCGGCATACCCTGCTCCGCGTTCGGGGGCGTCCGGATGACTGGCAGCGTTGGAGCGAGGCGCTGGGAATCGATATCGGCGGACTGACTAACTGGCGGGAGTTGGAAAGTTCGGCGCTGGCCTATCAGGCTGCGCTTGAGGGACAGGGCATCGCGCTGGCTCAGCGCGAGCTGGTTAAAAAAGAGTTAGCAGAAGGCACGCTGATCGAGATGGCAAATGGTCAGCTGAATTGCGGCAGGCTGACCTACTATCTGGTCTGGAGCAGTAACCACCTGAAGGAAGCTAACCTGCTGCTGCTGAAAGAGTGGCTAATCCGCCGCGAAGATCCGGCAATTGACAAACGGTAGGGTCTGGATTCTCACCTGCGCCTCAGGCTGACAAGATTGTAGCCAATGGCTACAGGGTCAGTTGACAACCTACCTACCGACAGGTAGATTGAAGGCATTGGCTATGCACGCGTTCACCCTCATTCGCTGATTCGGTGTCCTGCGAACGCGCCAGCCTCCCCCAGCTTTTACGCCGGGGCCCTCATCGCTTTATTAACCAACTGACTGGTATATATGCGAATTTTATCTGGTCGACAGTGCAAACCCTATGGAGAAACATCATGAAAAGTGCCACCGCTACCCCTGATAACTCACAGAATAAATGGCTGCAGCGCTATTATTACCTGCGAGCCGGGGTTTCAATTATCTGGATCATCCTTGCGGTTCTGATCGGTAAACATAACCCGACCATTGGCTCGATCCTGCTGGTTCTTTACCCGGCCTGGGACGCACTAGCCAATTACATTGATGCAGGGAAAAATGGCGGCCTCAGCGCCAACCCGCCGCAGAAGTTCAACTTCATTGTCAGCCTTATCGTCGCCATTGCCATCGGCTGGGCGCTGACCATCAGTATGGAAGCCACCATCAAGGTGTTCGGCATATGGGCAATCTTCTCTGGCGTGCTGCAACTGTCCACCGCCGTTCGCCGCTGGAAAACCTCGGGCGGCCAGTGGGCGATGATCCTCAGCGGCGCGCAGTCCGCATTAGCCGGCGTCTTTATGTTTAAGCAAGCCAGTAGCGGCATTCCGCTGGATGTGTCGATCGTCGCGCCTTACACCGCCTTCGGCGTGTTGTACTTCCTCATTTCGGCAATCTGGCTGACCGTCAAGAACGCCCGCCAGCGGTCGAACGCGGTCGCCCTGTGATCGGTGCCGCCTTCAGAGCGCTCGCAGGATTCTGAGGACGGCGATTTTTCCCCCACCAGCACAAGATGCCGGGAAGACTTCCATGACGCTGCTTAGCCATTCATCCCCTGAGATTACCAGCGTGGCTGACTTACGCTTACGCTATCACTCGGTGCGCGCCAACAGCGAGGCTCTGGCCGCGCCATTGAGCCCTGAAGATCAGGTAGTGCAATCGATGCCCGACGCCAGCCCGACCAAGTGGCACCTGGCGCATACCACCTGGTTTTTTGAAACCTTTCTGCTGATGCCGCACTTGCCGGACTATCAGGCATTCGATCCCGCCTTCAGCTATCTGTTCAACTCGTACTACGAAGCCGTCGGGCCGCGCCAGCCAAGGCCTCTGCGCGGTCTTATTACCCGTCCGTCCGCCGCTGAGGTGCTGGCCTACCGGGCCCACGTCGACGCAGGTATGGCACGGTTGCTGAACATGCAGCTCCAAGAGCTGGTGCCGCTGGTTGAGCTGGGTCTGGCTCACGAGGAGCAGCATCAGGAACTGATCCTGATGGATATACTGCATCTGTTTTCGTGCTCGCCGCTCTCGCCAGCTTATCGGCAGAATCCGGCGCAGGCCCGTCCGGATTACCGCCCGGTAGAATGGCGTAGCGTAGCGGGTGGTATCGTTGAGGTGGGTTCGGACGGAGGCGGCTTCATCTTTGATAACGAAACCCCGCGCCACAAAGTGTATTTGCAGCCCTACGCCTTAGCCGATCGCCTGGTGACCAACGGCGAGTGGCTGGCCTTTATGGCCGACGGCGGTTACCGACGGCCGGAGCTGTGGCTGTCCGACGGCTGGGCAAAGACGCAGGCTGAGAACTGGCAATCCCCGCTCTACTGGCGGCAGGAGGAACAAGAGAGCTGGTCAGCAATGGGGCTTGAGGGCCGAGCGAAGATCGATCCCAATGCGCCCGTGCTGCATGTGAGTTACTACGAAGCAGCCGCCTACGCCGAGTGGGCGGGCGCACGTCTGCCGACAGAATCAGAGTGGGAACATGCGGCAGCGACCGTCGCAGGCCTGAGCGAGCTCTACGCTGAGGCCTGGCAATGGACCCGCAGCGCCTATGACGCCTATCCCGGATTTCATGCTTCTGCCGGTGCGGTCGGGGAGTATAACGGCAAATTTATGGTTGGGCAGATGAGCCTGCGCGGCGGGTCGTCAATCACGCCAGTCGGGCATACGCGGGCAACCTACCGTAATTTCTTCCCGCCGTCGGCGCGCTGGATGTTCAGCGGCGTGCGGCTGGCCCGAGAGGCGACCTGACGAGCGGGAGTGCTAACAATGCAGGGCCGCAGCGCCAGGCTGATCAGGGCTTCCGGAGCAATGAAGAATCGCGCCAGTGTATATGCGCGTGCAGCAGGGTGACGCTCGGCGGATCTTCCGGTTTTTCCAGCCGGGCCAGCAGGCGATCGACAATATGCCCGGCCAACACCTCAATTTGCACTTCGGCAGTCGTCAGGGACGGCAGCCAGCCTTCGGCATCACTCAGGCCGTCAAAACCGGTAACGGCAATTTCTTCACCCACTTTTTTGCCCAGATAATGCAGCGCGTTCATGGCGCCGAATGCCACCACGTCCTGGTAGCACACCAAAGCGGTAATTTCGCTATCCGTGTGGAACAGCGTCAAGGTGGCGTTGATACCGGCGCTCATACTGGAAGCGCAGTAGACAATGCGCGACTCATCCCAGCTGAGCCGGTGGTCTTCGTGAGCGTCCTTCCAGCCCTGCAAACGCTGGCGACGCAGGCGCGAGCTCTGGCTGCCGCCGATAAAGGCGATCCGGGAATGGCCTTCGCTGATTAGACGGTGCGTAATATCATAAGCCGCCTGGTAATTATCAATGCCGATAAAATCGCTGTCATGGCTACCGGTCGGGCGCAAAAAAGTGATGGTGGGGCTGAGATCGTGCCAGGCATCAAGGTGTTCGCGAGTGGTCCCCCAGGTTGGGCAGAGCAGCACGGCCAGGGCGTTATGCCGCTGCATCAGATGCAGATAGCTCTGCTGGTTTTCGAGGTTTTCATCAGAACAGGCCAAAATGGTGGCATAGCCGGTTTTAGCCAGCTTGCGGTTAATTTTCGCAATAAGTTCGGTGTAATACGGGTTGCTCAAATCATGGATAACAAGTCCAATAATATTGGACTTGTTACTTCTCAACGTCGCCGCCGTTTCGTTATAGGTGTAGTTGAGCGTCGTAATCGCCTCAAGAACGCGCTGGCGGGTTTTGGCCGAAACTTTGCCCGCACGATTACTGATAACGTTCGATACCGTGGCCGACGACACGTTTGCCAGCGCGGCGACATCCGCTACCGTTGCGCGTTTTGTCATGCTTTACTCCGTTAAAAAATGCCGATAAACGCACCAATACCCGAAACAACGAGGGTGACGAGCATCGTTTTCACTACTGACAGCCGGTATCGGGTCAGCAGCAACCATACGCCCAGCACAGCGAGCAACGGTAACAAATGGGGGAAAATGCCGTCAAGAATGTTTTGCGCATTAATATTCACCTTGCCGGAATTGAACGCAAGCGGCGTACTCAGCGTGATATAACTGGATGCAATCCCGCCAATCACCGTCACGCCAATTATTGACATGCATTCTCTTAATTTATTTGCGTTCTCGCTGACAAATAAATCTACCGCTTTTACACCCAGGCGATAACCGGAATGAAACACGCGATAGCTCAGCGTAACGATCAGCAAATTAAACACCACGATATAAAAGAGTGGACCTAACGCGGAGCCTCCCTGCGACAGTGAGATAGCGATACTTAATAACACCGGGATCAGCGTTCCCTGAATCGACGAATCGCCAATACCCGCCAGCGGCCCCATCAGCGAGTTTTTCACTGACTGAATAGTGTTGGCGTCAACGGGTTCCCCGCGCGCGCGCTGCTCTTCCATTCCCACCACAATGCCGGGGATCATCGCCCCAAGTTGGGGTTCGGTATTGAAATAGGCCGTGTGCGACATCAGCACTTCGGCCTGACGCGCTTTATTATCCGGGTAAAACTTTTCCACCGCCGGCATTAATGATTTGACAAAGCCGTGGCCTTCCATCCGATCGTAAGAAGCTACAGTAATGTTATGCATTGCCCAATTTAACCAGCTTTTACGCAGCGTTTTGGCATCCAGCATTGCTGGTTGCGCGCCATCCGCGTGATGGCTGGCCGGTGAGGTATCTAAAGGATTAAGCTGTGCCATCAGAATTCGTCCTCATCATTATTGTTAGCGGAGGCTGCCTGTTTAGAAGGTTTATATTTATAGTGAATCAACGCCAGCAGCAGGCTGATGATCACCAGCGCGATCATGTTCACTTTCATAAACACCACGCAAATAAATCCAAACAGGAAATAAATCAGCATGGATTTTTCGATAATCGCCTGACGCATCAGCATGGCGATACCAACGGCTGGCAATACGCCGCCAAATACGGTGACTACGTGCATCAGCGAGGCAGGCATAGCATTGACGACTAATTCAATGTATTTCGGGCCAAACAGGCAGGCAAAAAAGACCGGAACAAAACGCACAATAAAGTTGCTGATTTGCGGGAACCAGACGGCGTTGCGCTGCCAGGAACTTTTATCGCCGCTGGCCAGCGCTTTATCCGCACGGGTGTTCCAGAAGACGTTCGACAGCATAGTGAAGTTGAAGATAATGGTGCCCGCCACGCCAATAGTGGCTGCCAGCGTCACCGCCACTTTTGCATCCTGACCAGAGAGGATCGCCAGCGGCAGCGCCAGCCACGAAACAAAGTTCAGATCCTGCGGCATGGCATTGCCTGGTGAAACGAAGGCGATATACACCGTCTGGACCGCGACCCCAATCAGAATGGCGTGGCCCAGGTCCCCGACAATTAATCCGGTGAAAAACGCGGCCACCAGCGGGCGCGACAGCGTATACCAGCCGCCGGTTAACCCCAGTAGCCAGGGCGTGGTGAGCGCGCCGAGGTAGCAGAAAATGCCAATCAGTGCCGCCTGAAACACATTGATGTCAATCATGATATTAACCTGCCAGCTTCTTCGCAGCTGCTTCCCAGCTCACCGCAGCGGTGTCTGGCAACAGGCGAAACTCAATGGAAAACCCTAACCCGGCCAGATGATTGAAGGCCGGGATCTCTTCCGGCGTCACGCTCTGTCCTTTGTTGACCGGAATGGCATCTTCGCGCTTTGATAGCGGACCGACGTTGATTTTACCGATCGCCTGGCGCAGCTGCGGGACGGCGGCGGCAAGGTGTGACAGCGCCTGGGCATTGCGGGCAACCACGTAATAGCGCTTCTGTGACTCAATCACCTTCGGCAGTTTTTCGGTCGCTTCGGCGATCGAGAACACCCAGGTTTTCACCGAGGGTAAAATGGAGAGCAGCACCTTTTTCTGCACTTCGTTTTGCGCTGCGTCGTCGTCGACCACCACAATGCCGTCACACGGGCTGGAGCCGATCCAGCTCGCGGCCATTTGACCGTGGATAAGTCTGTCGTCAATACGTAAGAAGGAAACGGCCATAATCAGAAATCTTCCTCAGCTGTAACAGCTTCGATAAAAGGACGAATGGCGTCTTTGCCGGTTTCAATTACCTGACGGGTAATGTCCTCCAGTGGCTCGCCGTCTGACTCCAGCGCGGCCAGTACCATCGGAAGATTGGTCCCTGACAGCACCGCAATGCCCGGTATTTCCAGTGAAAGCTGTACGCTGACGTTAAACGGCGTGCCGGCTGGCATATCGGTGAGGATCAGGATGTCACCGCCCTCCTCCGCTTTACTCTTTTTCACTAAGGCGGTCATTGTGTTACGAAAATGCTCGATGCCTTCATCCTGCGACAGCATCACGGTATGGAATCGCTCCTGCGGCCCCAATACCATCTCTACGCTGTCTTTCATCCCCGGAGCTGACATGCCGTGCGCGGCAAAAATAAGGGTGGTCATAGTGCGGTTTCCAATTTATCGGTGATATCGCGATTGTTAATAATCTCTGTTATCTGCGCCCGCGCCTGCTGGATATCGCTCTGCTCGCTGGCCCAGCTGTTAATCAACTTATTCAGGAATGGCATGGCCTTATCGATATTGACCCCCTGACGCTGTAACACCGTCAGCGGATAAATGAAGCGTTCAGAGGGGCGAATTTTCTCGGGAAAATTACGCGCCACGCTAGCCAAATCGCGCTGAATATTCGGGTTACTTAAGCGCTGCCGGTGTTTTTTCGCCATGCGATCCAGATACGGCGCGTCCAGCTGACACTCGCTCTGTAAGTAGCGCTTCATCAGTTCCATGTAGTCGGCGATATCGGCATTGATGGCAGCGCTTTCCGCCGCTTCATACAGGTAATGCAGACCGGCCGCCTTGCCAAGAAAGCTGATACCGTCAGCGTAGGTGTTCACCAGCACGCGCTTTTCCTGAAAACGACGGGCAATGTTCTGAGTGACTTCAAACCGTTCCGGCACGGTGGCGCCGGGCAGCGCCTGAACGCAAATCGATCCCCAGGATTCGGTTTCAATCACCAGTGAGTGCGGCCAGCACGAGGCGCAGATGCGATCCACCATGCAGTCCGGCAGATGCCAGCCTGCGGAGGAAATGCCCTGCTGCTCCAACTGGGAGGCAAAAAATGCCCCGCTTTGCTCGATATTTTCACAGCAAATCACCGTAACAGGCGGCACCTGTTGCAACAGCCTGGCGACGTGGTGCAAATTTTCCTTTCTGACTGACGTGGTTATCACCCTGGTTTTTTTCAGCCAGCCCGCCAGCGCCGGATCGCCTGGATGCAGAACCCCCTGCAGCGGGATAGTGCGCGTTTCTCTGCTGTCAGTAATCAGAATGTCATAACCGCCGTTGGCGTTGAGCTGCTCAGCCAGCTCGCGATCGGTATCGACGGCAATGACATCAAAGCCACTGTCGCTAAGCCAGGGAATGACTAAACCTCTGCCCAGTGCGCCAGCCCCAAAATGGATAGCGATTGGTTTCATCGTTTGGACTCCAGCATAAATGATCAAATCAAGGTTATTCGATTTACTTAATAATTGTCGATTGCGAGGTCAAAAATTTCTGATAGCGATCACAAATTCAATAATACCCTGACGCAACCTTTCACATAAAACACATTAAAATCATTTATTTAAATAAATAACCAGAGATTAACCCTCTGTTCATAGCTTTTTTTTTAGTTTAGATTCCTCCTCAGCAATGAAGTTAATCGTTTAACCAATGGAGTCAATCATGGGCTATCTGAAGCACCCTGCTAATTATGACAAGTTCCCCGCGGTACAGGTAAACGGGGAGCACCCTTCGTCTGAAGGGTGGCAAAATATTGCAGAGCAGATCGCTGAGTCGCTCTCCGATCGCACAGAGGCGGTCATCGTCATCGATTGCTATCCCGGCGTAGATATTGCCAGCCTGCAAACCGAGCTAAGCGCCTCGCCCGCATTCGGCAGCGCCAGCTGGTTTGCGGCGGACAGCTGCTTTATGCAGGGCAGCGAACTGACTGCGCGTCTGGCGGATACGCTGACCGAGGACCGCGTGTTCGGCGTCATGAGCTGCGCCAGGCTGTCTGACTATCTGCTGCCCGATGCGGCTGAGGCAATGCGCAGTAAGATCGGCGAAACTCGCGGCCTGCGCGTGGCGATCGGTACTGGCGCAGCGCTGGTTGCCGACGGCGACGTACTGATTTATGCCGACTACCCGCGCTGGCAACGTCAGCTCGACTGGCGTGCGCGTGGCAGTAACTGGCAAAGCGAAAACCCGAATGAAGATATCCTGAAAAAATATAAGCGCGGTTTCTTCTGGGAATGGCGGATCGCCGATCGCCACAAGCGCGATCTGTTTTCGCGTTTCGATTTCTATCTCGATGTGCTGGCCCAGCCTGCGGTGATGGTGGACGGCAGCGCTTTCCATGCCGGTCTTGATGCCTGCCTGAAAACCCCGTTCCGTCTGAATCCCTTTTTTGACCCCGGCGTATGGGGCGGCAAATGGATGGAAGAAGTTTGCGAACTGCCCCCGAGCGAGAAAAATTACGCCTGGTGTTTTGACGGCGTGCCGGAAGAGAACAGCCTGACGCTGAAATTCGGCGCCGCGGCCATCACCATGCCGGCAATCAACCTGGTGCTGGCGCGTCCGGAAGCCCTGCTGGGTCAGCGCAACTACTCACGCTTCGGCGCGGAATTCCCGATCCGCTTTGATTTCCTCGATACCATGTCCGGCGGCAATCTGAGCCTACAGGTACACCCGTCCACCGATTACATCCAGCAGAACTTTGGCATGCACTATACCCAGGATGAGAGTTATTACATCCTTGATGCCGGTGAAGAGGCCAGCGTGTGGCTTGGCTTCAAAACAGGGGTTAAGCAACAGCAGCTGGTGGCGGCAATTGAGCAGGCGCAGCAAACCGGTACGCTGGATGCGGAAAAATACGTTAACCGCTTCCCGGTTAAAAAACACGATCATGTGCTGATTCCATCAGGCACCGTACACTGCTCAGGCAGCGACGCGATGATTCTGGAAATTTCCGCCACGCCCTATATCTTCACCTTTAAGCTGTGGGACTGGGGTCGGCTGGGTCTGGATGGCAAGCCCCGACCGGTCCACCTCGATCACGGTAGAAAAGTGCTGCGCGAAGAGCGCGATACCGACTGGTGTAGCCGGGAGCTGGTCAATACCGTCACGCCGCTGGAAGAAAATGACGGATGGCGCAGCGAGCGTACCGGTCTGCATCAACTGGAGTTTATCGACACCCACCGTTACTGGATCACCGACGCGGTTGAGCTGAGCACGGACGGCGAATTTCAGATGCTCAATCTGATTGAAGGCCAGGAAGCGATGATTGAAAGCCCGACAGGAAATTTTGCGCCGTTCGTGGTGCATTACGCTGAAACCGTGATTATCCCGGCAGCCCTGGCCGGGTATCGGCTACGCTCGCCGCAGCAGAAAGAGATCGGCGTCATCATCGCAAGCGTACGCCAGGCGGAGCACGCATGATGCTGACTAATGCAAAACGTTTCGTTAACTGGATGCAGCACAGCGCGTTACCCGAGTTCCTGCATCAGGGCGTCAAATCGTTGCCTGAAGGCCCGGAATGTTTCCGGGAAACCTTGCCGGACGACGGCACCCTTGCCCGCAGCCGGGTGCAGACGCGTCAGCTTTATGTTTTCGCCCACGCAACGCGCACCGGCTGGCTGGACGCGCGCGAGACGCTGGAGCGGGTGGCGAACCAGGGGATACGACACTTCACTAATGAGCAGGGAGTGTTCCTGTTCTCCGATGGACACACCCCTGACGACCGCCAGCAGAATGCCTACGAGCAGGCTTTCGCTTTGCTTGCTTATAGCGAGCTTTACGCGTTAACCGGCGAGCCGCAGTTTCTCGCTCGCGCCGGAACGCTGCACGACTGGATGCAGGAAAATCTGGCTCTGCCGGAGGGCGGCTACGCCATCAATACTAACCGTCCGCCGATGCTGAGCCAGAATCCCAATATGCATCTGTTTGAAGCGATGCTTTGCTGGTGGAAACTGACCGGTCAGCCGCGCTGGGAGCAGGAGGCGCATCGCCTGTTTGCCCTGTTTACCGGGCATCTGTTCCATCGCGATCGGCACTGTCTGACCGAGTTTTTCTCGCCAGGCTGGCAGGCCGATCTCCCTGAGTCTGCGCATGTTGATCCCGGCCATCATCACGAGTGGACATGGCTTCTGTACGAGTATCAGAAGATTTCCGGGGTGGATACCGCATTCTGGCGCGAAGCGTTACAGCATTTCGCCGCCGTGGCCGGTGAAAACCCGCAAACCCATGCGGTGATGAACGAAATCCACAGTGACCGGACACCCTACCGCGCGGGTAGCCGCCTGTGGTGTCAGACTGAACGGCTAAAAGCCGATGTCGTTGCCTGCGTAACGCAGCGGAATAATGCCGTTTATCAGACGCTTGACCGGCATAGCGCCACCATGATGCGGCAATACATCGACGGTGAAACCACCAGGCCTTACTGCGATGAGATCTCAGCCAGCGGGGAGCGTTTGCCGCACTCCTCACCGGCGTCCTCCCTCTATCACCTTTACGTAGCCTGCCGCGAGATCGATAACCTGCTTCAGGCCAATACCAATGAGTGACCGTCTTCTGGAGAAAATATGAACCACTTACCAGAAACACAGCTAACCTGGATTTACTACGGCAAGGGCATGGACTCATTTGGCCGCAACGCCCGGCCAGAAATTCGTCCGCTGAAAATGCCGGGGCCGGGCGAGGTACTGGCAAAAGTCGAAGCCTTTTCCCTCTGCGCCTCAGACGTAAAAATGATTGATATGGGTAACGATTACCCGCTGTTCAAAGACCGTGATTTTGCCCGCCATCCAGCAATCCTCGGTCATGAGCTGTCGTTGCGCGTGGTGGCAACGGGCGCGGACATGGCTGCGGCATGGCCGCCGGGGCAGCGTTTCGGCGTGCAGCCTGATGTGTACCTTAACGGCGAGCGTTTTTGCATCGGCGTGAACGTCACCGGCGGCATGGCGGAGTATATCCTGCTGGGGAAAGAGGTCTTTACCTCTGACCAGGGCTGCTGCGCTTTTAGCATTGATGATGCCATTAGCGACGCCGCGCTGGCCCAGACCGAGCCGCTGGCCTGCGTTGAAGCCGCTTTCGTGCCGCATTCGCGCAGGCAGATGAAACAAGGCGGTAGCCTGCTGATCTGGCTGGCAAAGGGAGTGAAAAAGTCCTTTGCGCTGGACATGCCGCTGGTGGCGACAGAAATTACCCGCGTTGGCACGGTCGACGATTTTGAGCACTTTGTCAGCGGTCAGCCGCAACAGGCGAGTCAGATCCAGTCCGAACTGCCGCCGGGCATATTTGACGACATCCTGATCCTGGGTAATCCAGACAGGGAAACGCTGACGCAGATCGTTGAACGCATGGCGGTGAATGGACTGCTGTGTTGGCTGCCAGAGTCCGAGCCGGAGAGTCAGATCCCCGCCGATATCGCCAAAATTCATTATCACAATGTCGCCCTGATGGGTTCTCCGCTGCGCCGACTGTCGGCCGCGTTTTCCCAACGTGATTATCGCTATGACTATCTGCCCGGAGGCACGCTGGTGCTGTCCGGCGGCGGCGGCACCATGGGACGCATTCATCTTCAGCGCGCGCTGAAAAGCCCTCATCCCCCGGCCAGAGTTATCGTCACCGGCAACACCCGCAAGCGCCTGGATCGAATGCAGCAGGATTTTGCGCCACTGCTGTTACAGACCGGAAAAAACACGGATGTGCGCTATCTGGCAGTGCAGGAAAGCGCCAATTTCGCCACACAAATACGCGAGCTGGTCGGTCCGCAGGGCGCGTCAGACATCATTATCTGCGCGCCAGGCATTGATCCGCTGAGCGGCGTGGTCGATCTGCTGGCTGACGACGGCACCCTGGTGCTGTTCTCCGGCACGCGCTACGGCCAGTTCGGTCCGCTGCCGTTGGGTAAGGTGGCGTGGAGCGGCGCAACCATCACCGCCAGCAGCGGTTCCTCCGCCAACGATCAGCGGCGCGTGCTGGAAAAAGTGCGCACCGGCGAAGCATTACCGGATTTTAACGTGGCGGCGATTGGCGGCCTGCTGGCTACGCTGGAGGGGTTGCAGGCGGTGAAGGCGGGACGATTCCCGGGCAAAGTGGTGATTTATCCCGCTCTGGCCGATCTTCCGCTGCTGGCGCTCTCTGAGCTAGAAAGCTGGGATCGGCCATTAAGCGAGTTTGTCGCGCGCCACGGATGGTCACGTCAGGCTGAACAGCGGCTATTCAGCAGCTGGCAGAAAAATAAAAGTTAAATCATTAGCACGGACTCCCCTGCCGGTCGAGAGCACCAAAAAAGAGTGCTCGCTGAACGGGGCGCTTCGGGCGGCTTTTCTTCGAAACGATGAGAGACCCTACAGAATGAGCATAACAAAACTTCTGACAGCAGAACGTATCGTTCTGGACCGTGTTCCGGCGGATAAAGCGGCGCTGTTTACGCTCTGCGCGCAAAAAATGGCGGAACAAAAACGCATTGCGCCCAGCGAACAGCAGGCATTTATCACCTTATTAAGCGAACGTGAAAAAAAATCGACCACCAACGTCGGTGAGGGCGTAGCCATCCCGCACGCTCAGGGCGATATCATCACTGAGCCAACCCTGTTTCTGTTTCGCCCCGACGTTGGCCTGCGCTGGGATGAGACGGATGATGAACCCGTCGTGCTGATATTTATGATCGCAGTACCTGCCGTTTCGCAAGATCAGCATCTGGAGATCATTACTCGCCTGTGCCGCTGGCTGATGGATGATGATTTCCGCCAGGGGCTGCAAACCGCGCCGGATGCGGAAGCCGTGCTGGCGTTGTTGCAGTCAAAACAGGATGCCGCCAATGAGCAGCCGGAAGAAACAGCCGATCAGCAGGCCGATTTCCTCGTCGCGGTAACCGCCTGCCCCACCGGCATTGCTCACACCTTTATGGCGGCGGAGAATCTGGAGAAAGCGGCGAAAAAGTTGGGTTACATCATCAAAGTAGAAACAAACGGATCGGCTGGCGTGGAAAATGGCCTCACCGATGACGATATCCGTCGGGCCAAAGCGGTAATTGTCGCGGCCGATACTAAAGTGGAGATGGCGCGTTTTGCCGGTAAAGCGTTACATTATTCCAGCGTTTCGCAGGGTATCCGTGAGCCGGAAAAGCTGATCGAGCGCGCGCTGAGTGCTGAACCTCTCAAAGCCACAGCCGCCGGGGCGAAAAGCGCCGACGGAAAAATGTCGCCCGGCATTTACGGCACGCTGATGAACGGCGTGTCGAACATGCTGCCGTTTGTCATCGCCGGCGGGATACTGATCGCCATCTCATTCCTGTGGGGGATTAACTCCGCCAGCCCGCAGGACCCCAGCTTCAACTGGACGGCTTCGGTCATCAAGCAGATCGGTGCGGCGGCCTTTACCTTATTTATCCCGGTCATGAGCGGCTATATCGCTTATGCAATTGCCGATCGTCCGGGCTTTGCGCCGGGTATGGTCGGGGGATTGCTGGCAAGTACCGGCGGTAGCGGCTTTCTCGGCGCTATCGTCGCCGGGTTTATTGCTGGTTACATGATTCTGCTGTTGCGCCGGGTGCTGAAACCGCTGCCTGCCTCCTTCGATGGTTTGAAGCCGGTTCTGCTCTACCCGCTAATCAGCGTGTTTGTGGTTGGATTTATTACCGTGGCATTAATTAATCCGTTTATGGGTGAAGTTAATAATCTGGTGATAAACTTCCTGAATAACATTGGTTCCACCAATAAAGTTCTGCTCGGATTTATCATTGGCGCCATGCTGGCGGCTGATTTAGGCGGACCGATAAACAAAGCGGCTTATTTATTTAGCGTTGGCGTGCTGGCGAGCGGTAATTATTATGTTATGGCGGCAGCGGTAGCCAGTGGCATGGTCCCTTCACTTGCCGTAGCGTTAGCGGCCAGTCTGGCAAAAAATAAATTTACCGTAGCACAATGTGAAGCGGCAAAGGCAAACTATATTTTAGGCCTTTCATTTATTGCTGAAGGAGCCATACCGTTCGCGGCCAGCAACCCCTTAATTATTTTGCCTTCATTAATGGCAGGCTCGGGGGTTGCAGGCTCAATGGCGATGTTCTTTAACGTGACCTATCCGGCACCGCATGGTGGGGTGTTTGTGCTGCCGGTGGTGGGACACCCAGTGTATTTTCTGATGTCGACGCTGATTGGCGTGGTCATTGCAACCGCATTGATTTTACTGCTGAAAAAGAATCTACCTCAGGAACAACGCTAGCGCTGGTGGCAACAAGGGCTTCGCGATGAAGCCCTTTGTTCTTTATTCACCCAGCCCCGCATTGACGCCGCTGGTGATGCCGTCAATGGCCTGCTGCGCGTTGTCGCCTTTCACACTGAAGCGCAGGCGATGGCCTTTTTTCACGCCCAGAGAAACGACTTTCATCATGCTGCGGCCATTGACTTCTTTGCCAGTCCCATCGAGATTGGCTACCGTAATTTCGTTATCAAAAGACTTAATGATTTTTACCAACTCGGCGGCTGGACGGGCATGTAATCCATGTTCGTTATTAATCCGTAATTCAATAACGGAAGTATTTTCGGACATGCGGTTCTCCTGTCTTTTCATCTTTAAGGAAGATATTAATTTAACCGTTATTATCAAAAATAACAAAAAAAAAAAAAATAAAACCATTAAAATTAACAGCAGGATTTCCATCTCCGCTCCACAGCGTCTTTATTTTAATGAGAAATAAAAGCCTCACTAATGATATACCCTGCACAGACACTCATTGTCCGGGACAGGATTTTCTCGGGTGTTGTTAGCGGAAACCTGTTAGTCGGGCTTAAATGCCAAATAGTGGGCCGCGCAATCCCCCAGCGTCGTGACGAGGTAAAAACTGAGCGGCCACTGATGTCTGTCTTAAAGGAAGCGCGTTAGCACAATAGTGACTACTGGGTTATTCAGGCTCCCCGGCTGAGCTTCTGATACGCATCTGCAGGCGAAATATCTGACCGGTAATATCGGTGGTGCGTTCTGCCAACACTCTGATTGCACTGGCTATCACCGAAAAGCCCCTGCCATGAACGCCTGCCCTGGCTGCCTCAATGCTGGCATTCAGTGAAATAAGTTTAATCTGTGCGGCGATGTTGCCGTTTTCCGAAGCCAGCTCAGCGATTTCCTTAGCCGTTTCCGTTGCCTGCATCCGGCGATGCGCCTCGCCTTCCTCATAAAGATGCCGGTCTTTACGATCCTGGATATCAATCAGCGCACCGACCGCGCGCAACGGCGTACCATCCGCTGCGCGCTTCGTCTGCCCTCGCGCCTGAAACCAGCGATACTCACCGCTTTTCAGTTTCAGGCGGTACTCAATGTCGAAGGCGGTTTTACCGCTGAGGTCCAGCAAATGACGCACAAAGGATTCCAGCGCCAGTTCTTTATCCTCCGGATGCAATCGGGATGCCCAGCTGTCCATGACGTCAGGAAATTCCTCCACCGTGTCAAACCCCAGCAGCTTTCTGAATTGCGGTGACCACCAGAACACGTTGCCTTGATGCATGGGATTGCCGTCGATAATATCCAGATCCCAGAGTCCATCGTTCAGCATCTCACGGGACAGATCAAAGCGGGTGGAAACAATGTCATAACGACGGGCCTGTGCAGTTTCATCCTCAATATTTTCCAGCACGCCGACGAGCCGCGGCGGGTTGAGTTGCGCACAATATTTTGCCGAAATGCGGAACCACGGAAAGACCGTCGCTCCAGTTCTGATACGGCATCGGAGCTGATGTCCGTCAGCCGTGTCATGAGTGACCGCGCGGCTGATAAACAGTTTAAAGGACTCTCTGTCGTCCTGATGGATCATCTGTACCAGAGACGCGAGGCCGGTGCCATCCCCTGCCTGATACCCGAGAAGCTGATGTGCCTTTGGTGAAAAATGGATAGGAACATTATCCAAAGCGCCGGAATACGCCACGCTCCACACCCCTTCGCGGATCAACACCATAGCGGACTCCAGCAGTCCAGAATGATCGTTCTCAACCTGAACAACCTCTTTCGGCAGCGGATTCTCCTCTGTCTGATATACCCTCTCAACGTTGGGTTTTCTTTTCAGCAATTTCTGGAACATCATTTTTCTCGCAGATAAAGTGCAGGCAGCACGGGTATGCCAAAATGATTATCGGCATGGCGTGGAAAAAATTAATGGCGGCATGGATCCTTACCAGAAGCATAACGAGAAAAGCGGCATCCGCTGTAGGGAAAAATTCGGGATGATGACCAACAGGCTCATTTATCAAAATAGAGATCGAAAGGTATCGGGTTTTTTCTTGTCTTCACTCGATAAAGATAATGATAAGCATTATCATACATGCACACTCATTTTTCCGGGACTGGATCTATGCAGGCGTCGTTAGCGGAAACCTATTCAACCGACTGCTGTATCGTTGGCGGCGGCCCCGCCGGACTGATGTTAGGGTACTTGCTGGCCCTGGCGGGCGTTCGCGTGGTGGTGGTCGAGAAACATGCGGATTTTCTTCGTGATTTCCGTGGCGATACCATTCACCCCTCCACGCTGGAAATTTTGCATCATCTTGGCCTGCTTGAAGAGTTTCTGGCTCTTCCCCATCAGCGCGTGGAGCGGCTTCAGGCGGAAATCGGCGGCGAATCGGTGACGCTGGCTAACTTTACCCGGCTCCCGGTCAAATGCCGTTTTATTGCCTTTATGCCTCAGTGGGACTTTTTGAATTTTATCGCCGCTAAAGCCAGCCAGCTGGCCGGGTTTACCCTGCTGAAATCGACCCGCTTCGACGGCCTGATGTATAAAGATGAAAAGGTGTGCGGCATCCACGCTTCATCCGGAGCAGAAAAAACGGTCATCAACGCGAAGATCGTGGTGGGTGCAGACGGACGTGGCTCGCAGGTTCGGGAAAAAGCCGGGCTGACCGGGCGTTCGTTTGGCTCGCCGCGCGACGTTGTCTGGTTCAGGCTGCTTAAGCACCCTGACGATCCGCAATGGAGTACCGGTCACCAGGGACCAAAGCAGAATTTTATCATGATCGATCGCGGGGATTACTGGCAGTGCGGCCTGTCGATTCCTAAAGGAGAGTTCCTCAACATAGTGGGTGGCGGCATAGAGGTGTTTAAACGCCAGGTTGCTGCCGTTGCGCCCTTCCCCGCAGAGCGCCTGGAACAGCTAAAAGGTAACGACGATCTGAGGCTGCTAAGTATCCGCATTGACCGGCTAGACAAGTGGGCGAAAGAGGGACTGCTGTGTATTGGCGACGCGGCCCATGCCATGTCGCCGATCGGCGGGGTTGGCGTTAACCTGGCTATTCAGGACGCCGTAGCGACGGCCAACCTTCTGGCGACGCCGCTGCTGGGCGCTCAGGTCAGCCTTCGTCAGCTGACAAAAGTCCAGAAACGACGCCAGTTCCCGACCTCGGCCACGCAGTTTATTCAGATCAAAATGAGCGGCCGAAAGCGTGACGCCAGCAAGGGCAGCCCGATTCCGCGACTGGTAAAACGCCTGCCGTTCCTGCCCTACGTTTTCGGCTGGATTATTGGCATGGGATTTCGTACCGAGCGCCCGCGCAATGTACCGCGCTAATCGTCGCGACGCAGGGTGTTTAACATCCTGACGGCCGAAAGGATGAGGACAGAACAAAGCCTGACGATGTCGCCCGGCAGCAAGATAACCCTGCCGGGTACAAACTCAGAGGTTTTCAGCGGCCGCGGCCCAGCGTCCAGTACGCCATAAAATTCACCACTTCACGGTCAAGCTGATAATCATCGATCAGGCAGTGACGCACCTTCTTCACCACGCCGGACTCCGCCGCCACCCACGCGCTGAAGGGATGCTTCCCTTCGGCACGCTCCCAGATAGCGTCTTCTATCAGGCTTTTATCCTCAAGCGACTGATCGGCTACGCGGGCGCAGTCGGGAATAGTCACATAGTCACGCAGCGCCGCCAGCAGCTTTGCGCCGAAGGGAGCATGATGTTCGCGGCTTAACCAGTGGATCTCGGCGAAGGGAAACTCCCCCCTCTGCGCATCCGACGCCAGCGGAACTTCAAAGAACGCCTGTACCTTCGGTGGATTGTCCAGCCTGGCAAGCTGTTCGAGAATACCCACCGCCGCAGGCACCGCCGTCTCATCGGCAATCAGCAGCGCCTGGCGAATGCCGTCATGATAAATCCACTCATAGCCGCCGCTGTCTTCCGGCGAGGCGGCATTGGGCGCGACAATTTGCATCTTTGCACCCGGGCTGGCGTGCATCGCCCAGCTTGAGGCGGGGCCAGTCTCCCCGTGCAGCACAAACTCAACGTCCACTTCTTTTTCTTTGCGGCGCAGATCGCGCAGCGTGTAGGTCCGCATCACCGGACGCTGCCCTTTCGGCAGGGCCAGATAGTCCTGATACCAGCCGTCGCTGACCGGCATTGCCGGAGATGAGCCGTCTTCCGCCGCAAACAGCAGCTTAATACGCTGGTCGGGCGCGTCATGTTTCATCTCCAGCACTTCATCGCCGCTGAACACGCAGCGCAGCAGCGAAGGAGTAACCTGAATACGCCGTTTCAGCGTGACGTTAAAAATACGGTAGCCTGCGGCCATAGTGCTGCTCCTGTCGCAAATATTGGCGTCAATTCTGCCGTCTGGCGGCATTCACTGACGCAATATAACGATAATCATTATCACTTGGAAGATGAAAATGATTTTACCGCACGAAGGCTAGCCGTCTACTCATTGTGTAATCGCTGACGGCGACGCAAGCTAGGGAACCATGCCATCCACAGGCCAACCACGATCAGCGTGCCAATGCCTCCGACGGCGGCGGCCGGCGTCGCCCCCAGCCAGGCAGCAAGCATCCCGGACTCAAATTCACCCAGCTGGTTGGAAGTATTGATAAAAATCGAGTTAACCGCGCTGACCCGTCCACGCATCTCGTCAGGCGTGTCCAGCTGTACCAGCGAGCCACGGATCACCATGCTGACCATATCAAAACCGCCCAGCGCAAACAGCGCCAGAATCGACAGCCACAGCTCCTTCGACAGCGCAAAGAGTAGCGTGGCGACGCCAAACCCCGCTACAGAGCCAAACATAATCATGCCAACATTGCGCTCCAGGCTGCGTCGGCTGAGCCAAAGTCCTACCAGCAGCCCACCAACCGCCGGCGCGCCGCGCAGCAGGCCGAGTCCCCACGGTCCGGTATGGAGAATATCTTTGGCGAAGATCGGCAGCAGCGCGGTCGCCCCGCCCAGCAGCACCGCGAACAAGTCCAGTGAGATCACGCCCAGCACGTCGGGACGGTTACGAATAAATCGAACGCCAGCGAAGACGCTGGCAAAGGTAGCTGGCGTGCGCTTTGGCGGCGCATGTTCATAATGCAGGCGGCTGACCATAGCGATCGAAATCAGATACAGCACGCCCGAGGTAACGTAAACCACGCCGGGTCCGGCAACGTAGAGAAAACCGCCGAGCGCCGGGCCGAGCATGGATGCCGTCTGCATGGAGGCAGCGTTGGCGGCGGTCGCTCGCGCCAGCATGGCGGGGGGCACCAGCGCAGGAAGCATGGACTGAAGCGAAGGCGCTTCCAGCGTGCGGGCTACGGAGATAATAAAAATCAGCCCAAGAATGGTGACTTCATCCGTCCGCTGCACCAACGTCAGGCCAGCCAGCACCGCTATGGCAAGGCATTCCGTGATCTGCCCGAACAGCACCACCCGGCGGCGGTCAAACTGGTCGGCAACGTGCCCGGCAGGCAGCGCAAGCAGGACGGCAGGCAGAAACTGCACCAGTCCAATCAGCCCCAGATCCCATGCCCGGCCGGTAATCGAGTAAATTTGCCAGCCCACCGCGATGGAGAGCATCTGAAAACCAAAGCTGGAGGTGGTGCGGGCCAGCCAGAATGCGACGAAAGATCGGTGTTGCAACAGGGAATCCGCCGGGGCGGATGAAGAAGAACGCATAGCTATTCCTGATATAAATGTCTTAGTTGTTTTTATTCTGCACAGTAAGCGAAGACCATTGGCCGTCAGGGTGAAGCGGCAGGTTTATTATACTTCCACAGCCATCGGCCGCTGTTCAGGCGGCGATAGAAGAAGACGCCACGCACAATCCAGTCCAGGAACATACCCAGCCAAATCCCGACTACGCCAAATCCCAACAGAACCCCAAGCGTATAGCCTGCCACGATGCGACATCCCCACATGCCCAGCAGCGAGATCCACATGGTATACCTCGCGTCGCGGGCGCCTTTCAGCCCGGCCGGTAACACCCAGGACGCCGCCCAGAAGGGCATAAAAGCCGCATTCAGCCACACGAGGATTTTTACCACATGTTTGACATCATCGTCGCTGGTGTAGAAAGCGGCCAGCACGCCGGCAAAAGGCACCGTCAGCGCGGCCAGCACGCATAAGCCGAGGGTTGAGAGCCAGAAAATATGCCAGAGCTGACGCTCCGGCTGTAGCAACTGCCCCTTGCCCAACCGGGTGCCAACGATGATGGTCGACGACGATCCCAGCGCGTTTCCCGGCAGGTTAATCATCGAGGCAATGGAGAAGGCAATAAAGTTACCGGCAATTACGTCGGTTCCCATTCCGGCCACAAATACCTGCGTCAGCAGCTTGCCGCCGTTAAACAACACCGACTCAATGCTGGCAGGCACGCCAATACCCAGCACCTCCATCAGGATGCCGGTATTGAGGCGCGTAAAGTAACTTTTCAGGGTGATTTTTAAACGGGGGTTGAAGCCAATCATCAGCACGTAAATCACGGCCAGCGCCCCGACGTAGCGTGAAATCGTCAGGCCCAGCCCTGCGCCCGCAAAGCCCATCCCTTTCCAGCCGAAGCAGCCATAAATCAGTGCCGTGCTGAAAACGATATTTAAAATGTTCATTCCGCCGTTAATTAACATGGGAATTTTGGTGTTGCCTGCGCCGCGCAGCGCGCCGCAGCCAATCAGCGCAATCGCCGCCGCCGGATAGCTCCAGGCCGTAATGTTCAGGTAGGTCAGCGCAAGGGCCTTAACCTCCGGCTCTGCCGCGCCCGCGATCGCGTCGATAATCTGCCCGCCGAAGAACTCAATCAGCACCGCCAGCAGGATCGAAAACAGGGTCATCAGCACCAGCGACTGCCTGGCTGCCGCTTCTGCCCTTTCACGGTTCAGTTTGCCAAGGCTGAAGGCCACCACCACCGTGGTGCCGAGATCGATGGCGGCAAAGAAAGAGATAATCACCATGTTGAAACTATCGGCAAGACCAACGCCAGCCATTGCCTCCTTGCCTAACCAGCTCACCAGGAAAGTACTGAGCACCCCCATCAGCAGGACGCAGAGGTTCTCAAAGAAAATAGGCACGGCCAGCGGTGTGATCTCGCGCCAGAATAAAACCCGGTAGGAACGTCTTTTTGGGTACCACGCCGAATGCTTGATCGCCTGCAGCAGAGAAACTCTGAAGTTTTGCAAGATAGTTCCAGCTAGAAAGAGGTAAGTAGGCTTAATTGATGATGGTAAAAGCCTGTGTAATATGCAAAGTCTTTTTCTTTACGCTGCACAAAAAGGCGGTTCGCCAGCGTCCACCGGGCGAAGAAGTTTCCGCTTTGCCGCAAAATTTATTGCTAAACTGACGCGATGATTTTTCAGGAGAAAGCCATGAAGCCCCGTTCCGTTACGCTGGCAGACGTTGCCGCTGCCGCGGGCGTCTCGTACCAGACGGTTTCCCGCGTGCTGAACCACTCGGCCAGCGTTGCGCAGAAGACCAGACAGAAAGTACAGGCGACAATGAGCGAGCTGAACTATGTGCCAAACCGCGTGGCGCAGCAGCTGGCCGGAAAGAACACCCGCACGCTGGGCCTGGCGACCAGCGATCTCGCACTGTTGGCCCCGGCGCAGATGGCCTCGGCGATTCAGCATCGCGCCAGCGCGCTGGGTTACCGGCTGGTGATCGCAATGGCGGGTGCCGAGGGCGCCGACGGGGCGGTGCAGGAGCTGCTGGCCCAGCGCGTTGATGCGCTGCTGATTAACCTGCCGCTGGAGAGTGCTGACGCCGTCAGGATAGCCGCGTCGGCCGGGGAGACGCCCAGCCTGTTTCTCGACGTTCCTGACGATGCGCCGGTGCCAGCCTGCCAGTTCAGCGCGGAAACTGGCGCGCGTCAGGGGATAGAGCATTTGCTGGCGCTGGGGCATCGCCGCATTGCCCTGCTCAACGGACCGGTAAGTTCGGTAGCGGCGGCCGCACGTCGTCGGAGCTGGCTGGCGGTGCTGAAAGAGCATCAGCTCAGGCCGCAGGTCGAGCTGTATGGCGACTGGAGCGCCGAGTCCGGCTACCTTGCGCTGCTCAGTCTTTCCGGTGGAGAGTTGCCGGAGGCAATCGTGGTGGCGAACGATCAGATGGCACTGGGCGCGCTGCGGGCGCTGCATCAGGCTGGGCTGTCCCTCCCGGCGGATATTTCGGTAGTAGGCTATGACGACACGGCGGAGAGCGCCTGGTATCAGCCACCACTGACGACCGTCCGCCAGGATATCAGACTGCTGGGCGAACGCAGCGTTGACTGGCTGGTGCAGAAGCTGAGCGCCGACAAAGGCCCGGCGCTGCTGCTCCCTTTTACGACCGAGCTGATCGTCAGGGAAACCACCGCAGCAGCGAAAAAACCCAGCGCTACTGCGGCGAAGTTCTGAGCAGCGGACGCCGCATTTTAACCAGCGGCAAAAAGCAAAAAGGGCGATCGCAGATCGCCCTTTGGCCGTGATAACGCCGCGAAGTTACTGAGGCTTTGGTTCGCCCATGGCCTTCAGTTTTTTCGACAGATCGCGACGCTCTTTCGACAGATCGGCATTTTTGATGATGTAGTCATCAACGCGATCTTCATAGTCGCTGCGCATACTGCTGATGATCTCCTGAATGGCTTCTATGCTCATGCCCGGTTTGATGTATTCGCCGAGGTTATCGAGCAGCAACACACGCTTCTGGTTATCACGAATTTTCTTTTCGTTATCGTGAATTTCGCGCTGCAACTTGTTCTTACGACGGAACATCCGCACGAACTCCAGCACGTCCTGAAATGATTGCTTTGCATTTTCCATGAAGACACCTTTCATTTAGGCCTGCCTGCGCAGGCGTCATTATCGTAGCGCTCAGCTTAGCGGCTCACCGCGGCCGAAGGCAATTTTGAAATTGTAGAGTCGGACTGAAGTCCATCTTACCGCGAACGGCTATTTCCCGCAGTAAGTTGTTGCAAATCGCCTATTTACGCAGCACCAGCCGCATCAGATCCGAGAGTCTTTCCAGCTGCCCCGCCATCTCCAGGCTCAGCCAGACGTAGCCGTGGATCGCCGTTTCCACCCGTTCATCGCTGTTGGCATCATTCATCAGCTGCCGCAGCTCGCGGCTGATGTCCGCCAGCTCGCCGCTGTTGGCGGCAATTTTTTCGGTATTGCCTTCGACAATGGCCTTTGACAGCTCGCGCAGCGTGTTTTCCGTCATCTGCTGGGTACGCCGCAGCGCCGGGGCATTCAGCATAATCAGGTGGCTTTCGCGCGAATTCCACCAGGCGTTCAGCTGCAGTTCCAGGGTACAAACCATATTGCGGTTCAGCGTCTGGATACCCTCAAACACCGAGCGCGGAATTTTAGTTTCCTTGCTGGAAGGCTCAATCAGCGCGCGCATTTTCACCACGCCGGTCAACAGCCGCTGTAAAGGGCGCGTCAGCCGCGGCTTGTCCACCAGGTTGGGTGAGAACCCGGCATGATAAATTTTGGCCGTTTCCAGCAGAGAGTCCGACAGCTTGATGCGCCAGTGAGTATAGGCTTTCTGAGGATAGATGCTGGTAAACAGCAGCGCCAGCAGGGAACCGAGGATCACATCCCCACCTCGCCACAGCGCCGTCACCATATCCCCCGGCGGCGCGCCGCAGATGACTGCGAGCGTCACGCCGATCAGCAACGCCATATAGGGTTGTTTTCCCAGCGTCAGAAAACCACACAGGAACATGACGCCAAGACACCAGACCAGCATCACCGGCAGGGAGAGAAGTTCAAGCTTGAGCGCAATAAGCCCCGAGACGGAACCGAAGATAGTGCCGCCGATGCGCTGCCCCGCCCGTGGAAAAACGTTACCCCAAAAAGAGATCGGTCCCATGACCACGATCAGCGTGATCAGCGGCCAGCTCCCCTCAGGGATATTCGACAGCCGGACCAGCAGAAAGGTCAGCACAAAAGCCAGCGCAATGCGGACACCATGCACCGTGCGGTAATTGCGATAGAGAGTGAATTCGAAGGCCGATAGCGGCTTGTCCGGGCGCACAAGGATCTCCTGACGGCAAATTAAGCTGGGCATCATACCCATCAAAAAAAGCGCCGTCATTGATTCTGCACTATTTTTACTGACGGGATTCCTTACATTTTTTAAGGAATAACACTAATTAACAAAACGGCAACATGCGATATACACAATACTGTTAGCTTGTTCATATTTTTACAAATTTTAGCGTTAACTTTACATACTGGAACAATAGGAAGCTCAATGCGTAAACCAACCCCAACGCTGCCCGGTGTTACCCGGCGGCAGGTTTTGACATGGTCGAGCGGGGCGATTGCGGCTACCGCTACCGGCGTAGCTAAAGCCGTCACCCTGACCGGCGCTCCCGGCTGGACGCCTTTTTCTGACAATCCCCCTGAAACCTTTGATGCCGGGGGCCTGCTGTTTTTCACCGATGAAGAAGCGGCAACGATAGACGCCATCGTTGACCGGCTGATCCCCGCGGATGAACTGAGCATCGGCGGCAAAGAGGCCGGATGTACGGTGTTTATTGACCGTCAGCTGCACGGTTTTTACGGCACCTTTGAACGGCTCTATATGGAAGGTCCTTTTGAGCAGGGCATACCCGAACAGGGCGATCAGTCTCCGCTGGTTCCCCGTCAGCGCTACCGCCTGGGTATAGCCGCGCTGAATAAGTACTGCCAGTCCACTCAGCAAAAAGCCTTTAAGGATCTGACGGCCAGCCAGCAGGACGAGCTGCTTAAGGGCCTGGAAAGCGGCAGCATTGCGCTGGAGGGCTATGACAGCGCCGCTTTCTTTGCCCAGGTGCTGAGCAACGCGATGGAAGGTTTCTTCGCCGATCCGATTTATGGCGGCAACAAAGGCATGGTCTCCTGGAAAATGCTCGGCTTCCCCGGCGCGCGCTATGACTACCGCGATTATATCGGTCGCCATAACGAGAACCTGAAGCTGCCACCGGTGAGTATTGCCGACCTGCCAACCCAGAAAAAAGGATCCTGACATGGCGAAGAAATTGCCTAAAACTGACGTGGTGGTAATTGGTCTCGGCTGGGCCGGTTCTATTATCGCCAATGAGCTGGCGGACGAAGGGCTGAGCGTGGTCGGCATCGAACGTGGCCCGTGGCGTGATACCGCCCGCGACTTTAACGTGGCGACCATTACCGACGAGCTGCGCTACGTTCAGCGCGAAGAGCTGATGCTGCGCACCCGCCAGAACACCTGCACCATGCGTAATAATCCTTCACAGACTGCCCTGCCAATGCGCAGTTGGGGATCGTTCCACCCCGGCAACGGCACTGGCGGCGCGGGCAACCACTGGGCGGGGATTACCTTCCGCTTCCAGCCCGAAGAGTTTCGCTTACGCAGCCACCTGACCGAGCGCTACGGCGCTAACGCTATCTCTTCCGATCTGTCTTTACAGGACTGGGGGATGGAGTGGGATGAGATCGAAAAGCACTATATGCAGTTCGAGCGCGTGGCTGGTACCTCCGGGAAGGCGGGCGTCCTCAACGGCGTTAAGCAGGAAGGCGGCAACCAGTTTGAGGGCTCCCGATCCGGCGAGTACCCTACTCCGCCCATGAAGCAGCCCTACGGACCGACGCTGTTTGCCGAAGCGGCGCGCAACATGGGCTATAACGCCTTTGCCGTCCCTTCCTCGCTGGTTTCAGAGGCCTATACCAACCCGTACGGCGTCACTATGGGCCCCTGCACCTTCTGCGGCTACTGCACTAACTACGGCTGCGCCAACTACTCGAAGGCCAGCGCCATTACCACCGTGCTGCCAGCCCTGATGCGTAAACCCAACTTCACCGCACAAACCAGCTGTGAAGTACTCAAGGTACTGACCGATTCCAGCGGCAAAAAAGCCACCGGCGTAACCTATATGGACTCCAGCGGCGACGAGTGGGAACAGCCTGCCGATCTGGTGATCGTCGCGGCCTACACCTTCGAAAATGTGCGCCTGATGCTGCTCTCCAACATTGGCAAAGCCTACGATCCGCTCACCAATACCGGCACGACTGGCCGTAACTATGCTTACCAGACGGCTAACGGCGTGACGCTGTTCTTTGACGACAAAAACTTCAATCCGTTTATCGGGGCCGGCGCCGTCGGCATGGGCATCGATGATTTCAACAACGATAACTTTGACCACAGCGGCCTCGGCTTCTTCGGCGGCGGCAGCATTCGCGTTACGCCAATCGGCGCCGCGCCGATCAACAGCCGCCCGGTTCCACCAGGCACGCCCAAATGGGGCTCGGCGTGGAAGCAGGCCACGGTAAAAAACTACCTCAGCACCATGTCGATCGGCTGCGAGGCCAGCAGCTATACGCAGCGCACGAACTACCTGTCGCTGGACCCGAATTACAAAGATCCGCTCGGCCGTCCTTTGCTGCGCATCACCTTTGACTTCCCGGAAAATGACCTGCGGATGGCGCAGTACTGCACCGGAAAAGTAGCGGAAATCGCTAAAAACATGAACCCGCGCCAGCTGGTGGCTAAACCAACCAGCGGACACTGGAACAGCGTGCCTTACCAGTCCTCACATGTCTGCGGCGGCTTCGTTATGGGTGCCGATCCTTCCAACAGCTCGGTCAACAAACATTTACAGGTGTGGGATGTGCCAAACCTGTTTGTGGTAGGCGCCTCCGCCTTCCCGCAAAACCCAGGCTATAACCCAACCGGCACCGTTGGCGCGCTGGCCTTTAAGGCCGCACACGACATCCGCCAGCACTATCTGAAGCGTCCAGGGGAGATGATTACCGCATGAAAAAGCGCACGCTTTACGCACTCGCTGCGATTTCACTCTCCGCGCTCAGCGCATCAGTAGCCTGGGCGCAGCCTGAATACGATCAGATTGCACGCGGGCGCTACATAGCCACCCTCGGCGACTGTACGGCCTGCCATACCGTCGATCCGAAGAAACCGTTTGCCGGCGGCGTTCGGCTGAACACGCCTTTTGGCGCGCTGCTGGGCGCCAACATCACCCCTGACCGCGATACCGGTATTGGCAACTGGAGTTTTGATGATTTCCAGCGGGCGATGTCGGAAGGAGTGGGCCACGGCGGCAAGCGGCTGTATGGCGCAATGCCGTTTACCGCCTATACCAAAGTTTCTCGCCAGGATAACGCCGATTTATGGGCTTATCTGCAAAGCCTCCAGCCGATTCATCAGCAAGTGGAATCTAACCAGCTGCCCTTCCCTTTCAACGTTCGCACCAGCCTGATTGTCTGGAACTGGATGAACTTCGATCGGGGAGAATTCAAGCCGGATATGAGCAAGTCGGCCGAATGGAACCGCGGCGCTTATCTGGTTGAGGGGCTGGGTCACTGCGGCACCTGCCACACGCCGAAAAATATTCTTGGCGGCGATAAGAGCAGCCAGTTTATCTCTGGTGCGGTGGTCGAAGGCTGGTGGGCGCCCAATCTGACCAGCGACGAGCATACCGGTCTGGGTAAATGGACGCAGGAAGATATTGTCAGCTATCTGCGCACGGGCGTAAACCGCTATGACATCGCCTCCGGGCCGATGGCTGACGCGGTGAAAAACTCCACGCAGTACTGGCGCGATGAGGATCTGCAGGCGGTTGCCACCTACCTGAAGGCGACGCCAAAGCAGGCTGGCGACAAACCGGCCCCGCTGACGGCTGACGACAGCAGGATGAAAACCGGCGCAACCCTTTACGAAGCCAAATGTTCAGCCTGCCATGCGCCTCAGGGCCAGGGCGGCAAAAACATCTTCCCACAGCTGGCAAACAACCCGCTGGTGAACGCGCCTGACGCCACGTCAATGATTCACGTCGTGGCGGCGGGAAGCCGTGGCGTGGATACGGATAGCCGTCCAACGGCGCCTGCCATGCCGTCCTTTGCCGGAACCCTGAACGATGAGGAGATGGCGGACGTCATCACCTACGTTCGCAACAGTTGGGGTAACGCGGCGGCACCGGTTAGCGCCAGCGAGGTTAAAGAGCTGAAGGAAGAGCTGCATAAGTAGCTTTACTACCTGAAAGTCGCCCAGCGAGCGCCGCTAGCATAGCCTGAAAAGAAGCGGCGTGAGAGGTTTCACGCGGTTTCCTCCCTCTCCGTTCCCGGAGAGGGAGACTTTCATTAGCGGCCTGATGCAGCAAAAATCCCTTCACCGCAGCGCTACTCAGCCTTATTAACCGGAATATACAGCTCGATATCCCATTCACCACTCTGTGAACCGTCATTCAGGTAGTTATCAAAGCAGGGGCCTTCGGCCAGCGTATAGCCGCTGTCAGGCAGCCACTCGCTGAACAGGGCGATCCAGGGTTTCGCGAAGTCTCCGTCGCTGACATGGACCAACGCCCTGGCGTAGGTGCCCGCCGCCAGCTCATCAAGGCTCACCCCTTCACTCTCTTCAGGCAGTTCGAAATCTGTCGGCACGCCAATCACGGTTTGAATTTCCAGTTGCTGCGCAGGCACCACCTGTGGATTGCCGTGGTAAACCGCCATCCACGGCCCAATCAACTGGTGCTTTGTGGTCCAGGCAACGAGCTTAGCGAAGCCCTCCGGAGCGGTAACCTCCCAGGGGCCGACGAGATGAAAACCGGCAATTTTACTGGCTTCACGCTGCTGAATTTCTACATTCATCTTTCTGCTCCTTTTGCTGATGACTGGTTAAACATACAGTTAAAGGGTAGATTGATCGAGTAGAAAAGCGGCAATAATGATGTTTTGCGAGCCAGCCTGCAAAACAGACTTATTTTGTCTGAAGAGCTGGTCGGACAGGAGAAAGTAAATCAATACGGGCGGCAGGCGACCCTTTGCGGGTCGCCCTTATGACTCACAGCTTCAGCTTCAGATAATCCTGAATCCGGGTGAACACGCCCGCTTCGTTGACGGGCTGTAGGGCAACCAGTGGGTAAGTTGCCAGCTGCTTATCTCCGTCAACCAGTTGGATAGCGCCTACCTGCTCATGCTCCTTGAGCGGGGCTTCCAGGTTTTTGCGATCGATGACGTATTTGGCTTTGATCTTCTTCACCTCGTCGCGCGGCAAAGAGAGATAGACATCTTTGTCGCTGCCGACCGAGACCTGATGAGGACTGCCGTACCACACCGTTTCATGGCCAATCTCTTTACCGGCATGGAACAGCTGCACGGTGTCGAAATTGTTCTGGCCCCAGATTAACAATTTGCGCGCCTGCTCTTCCCTTCCTTTAGAACTCTTTCCGCCCATAATCACCGCAATCAGGCGGCGCTGGCCGTCCACGCTGGAGGCGATAATATTAAAACCGGCGCTCTCAGTATGGCCCGTCTTCAGTCCGTCCACCCGCAGGGTTTTATCCCATAACAAACCGTTACGATTCTGCTGGGTGATGCCATTCCAGCTAAGGGATTTCTCGCTGTACATCTGATAGAAATCCGGCTCTCCGGAAATAATAGCCCGGGAAAGTTTAGCCAGATCGCCTGCCGTGGTGTACTGACCTGGCGCGTCGAGACCGTGCACCGTTTCAAAATGGGTATTGGTCAGACCTAACTTCGTCACGTACTGATTCATTTGCTCAACAAAGGCGGCCTGGCTGCCGGCGACGTAATCGGCCAGCGCCACACAGGCATCGTTACCAGAATCAATGATCACGCCACGGCTGAGATCGCGCACCGACACCTTCTCGCCAGGCTTCAGGAACATCAGCGAAGAGCCTTTAAATACCGGATTTCCGGCAGCCCAGGCGTCTTTCCCTACGGTTACCATATCGTCACGAGTAATGCGCTTAGCATCGATCGCCCGGTCAACCACATAGCCCGTCATCAGCTTGGTGAGGCTGGCCGGATTACGGCGCTGATCGGCATTTCCCTCGGTCAACACCTGCCCGGTGGTGGCATCCATCAGCACCCAGGACGCGGCGTCTATACTGGGCGGCGTGACGGGAAAAGCTAACGGATTGTCATCGGCATGCGCCACCAGGGCAACGGCCAGAATCACACTACTACTTATAAGCTGACGCTTCTTCAACGGAACACCCTCAATAATCTGCTGTGTAAAAAAACCAGCCATTGTTACGGATTTCTGCGATGGTGCGCGTCAAAAAATTGCAAGAAAATATTAATTTTCAGCTAAATAGGTTTAATACTGCCTTGCTGTTTTAGCAGATGCCCCCGGTGGTGATTTGCCTGGCGACAACCAAAAATCAGCAAGCCCGGTTTAGGCTTCATGACATCAACAATATGGTTTACCATGTTGCCTCCGTGCTCCTTAACCAGCCATCCCAGCAATTGAAATATCGCCAGTGAAACCTGACAAACCGCAGCCCACCTTTCTGTTCCATGACTACGAGAATAATTGATCAACAATATAAAAGATATCACTTAGCCGGGACGCGCTTCTGACTCAGAATTACCGGCCTTATTCGTTTGGTCAGTTCCACTGTGATATTTCTAATCGTCCGAATCTCGCCCATATCCCGTGTTCACCACAACGAAAAGCAGCCTGTTTCACAACATGGGTGCTCAGCTATGCGGTTCAATTCGTCAGGCAGCTTATCTGTTGCGCAGAAAGCAAAAACCCGCTGGTTGGCGAGGTTTGGAATGTGTTGTTGGTGCATGCGTATAAAGCCCCATTTTAGAGGGGCAATGAGCCAATTTTGGGCCAAAGTCTACTTTTTATTTTTCGTGATCTTGGTTAAGATAAAGTTTCATTATGTCTGCTTATCAATTCGTCTGCGGTTTAAAAGGTCTGACGCAGCTCATAAAAAAGGGATTTATTACTATGCTTAACATAACCCCCAGCTTTTTATGGAAAATATCTCAACACTACCTGAGTAATAAAAGCCTCCTTAACTCACAAAGACGTAACATGGGTGCGCTTGCCTCACCTATCAATCGCTGGTTTTCTTTCTATGATATTAATACTGATCTCAGGATTGCTCATTTCCTTGCCCAGGCTTGTGTTGAAACAGCTAATTTTTCTGCACTTACTGAGCATGCGAGAAATGGTGGTAAGGAGTACGAACCTGACACCAGAACGGGACGCATGGTAGGTAATAAATTTCCCGGCGATGGACCTAAATATATTGGACGTGGAATGCTACACCTTACAGGAAGGGAAAATTATGACAGGTATGGAAAAATTCTCCATGAGGACCTTGTCAACCATCCCAGTTCGGTAGCTGAAGACCCGAATATAGCAGTGAAAACGGCCTGTGAATTTTGGCGAAGGCGTTTTGTTAATCCGCATGCTGACAAAGATGATTTGCAGGCTGTTACATACATTGTTAATGGGGGTTATAACGGCCTTTCACAAAGAAAACTGGCCCTTGACCGCATAAAAAAAGAAATGGGTATATAATGATGATCAAACTAAAAATAATTGTGGCCTCAATGGTCATGTTAACGGCTTTCAGCTCATTCGCGGCTACCAATAAATCTTCAATGACATGTAAAGATAGTGCCCTCAGAGATGCGAAAAAGCTTCTTTCATTCTACCGTGATAACGATGACAGAATATCTATTGATGATAAAGTGACCCCTCGTCCACAAATTAAAAACCCTCAGAATGCTTCCCAAACCTTTGATGTCCTGGAAACATGGGGATATATCTACAAGGGAAAATACAGGATGCGCCTCACTTACTATTCGGCAATCGATTGTACACTGATGGGAGAAGATATTCTGGAGTACGCAGACCTTTGATTTTTTCGTAGCAGAGGGGATGCCCATCCCCTCTTCACACATAGGAAATGAATTCAATTTCCCCTCTCCCAATTCATACCCCAGAAATTTTTTCAATGACGCGCGGGGCTAGACCTTACTCTGGCAGTCTGGTAGCAAGGGTACGCCTGAAGTCATAAGCGGTGAATTCTCCAAATGCTACAGAATTCTTGATCCTGCCAGGATCACGATTAGCTCCCGCTATCGTCATTGGCATCTTAAGATTAGGGTCTGGGAAAAGCACATCGCTATATGTCATTACAGCTTTATCCAGGAATAGCCCTATAGTTTTGAAGATCGGACGGCGGATCATTCTCCGTGTTTTGCTTTTCTCTGCCGTCACTATCCATAAACCTTCCTCCTGGTCAAACGCCCCTTTTACAGCCAGGCAAAGCTCCCTGTCCCTCGATTCACGAAGTGATATTGCAGGATACCTGCCGATACCGATACGGTGCTGCTTTCCCTGCCACCTGTATCTGAAGCGCGATCCTGACTGCCAGCCCGTCTGAATCAGTTATTTCAGGTGGACTCGAATATGGTTTACCATAGATAGAACGAAGCTTTGTGCCGCTGATAGCCATACTAATATTTTGTACTCAAAAGATTCTGTGCTTATGTACTCACCCTGTACACGGTGCGCCATGTGCTAACGAATACATCACTAAACAATGATGGGCAATCAGAACCTCAGACAGCCACAAACAATCAACTAATTCAATTAAAACATATAGTTAAATCATCAACCGTGGGCAATTACATACAGTGAAAGACAAGCCAGTACAGCCAACATTCCTCTTCCACGATTACGAAACCTTCGGCAAAAGCCCGTCGCTGGATCGCCCTGCGCAGTTTGCCGGCGTTCGTACCGATATGGATTTCAACATCATTGGTGAGCCTGAGGTGTTCTACTGTCAGCCAGCGGATGATTATCTGCCGCAGCCTGAGGCGGTGATGATTACCGGCATCACGCCACAGCTGGCGCTGGCAAAAGGCATGAACGAAGTGGATTTCACCAGGCGAATCCATGCGCTGTTCAGCGAGCCAGGCACCTGTATCGTGGGCTATAACAATGTGCGCTTCGATGATGAGGTGACGCGCAATCTGCTTTACCGAAACTTTTACGATCCCTACGGCTGGAGCTGGCAGAACGGCAACAGCCGCTGGGATTTGCTGGACGTCATGCGCGCCTGCTACGCCCTGCGTCCGGAAGGCATCGAGTGGCCGGAAAACGACGACGGTTTTCCCAGTTTCCGGCTTGAGCATCTGACCAAAGCCAACGGCGTGGCGCATGAAAACGCCCATGACGCGATGGCTGACGTATATGCCACTATCGCCATGGCAAAGCTGGTGAAAGAGAAGCAGCCGCGCCTGTATGATTTTTTGTTTACTCACCGCAACAAAAACAAAATCACCGCGCTGATTGATATCCCGCAGATGAAGCCGCTGGTGCATATTTCCGGCATGTTTGGCGCATTTCGTGGAAACACCAGCTGGATCGCACCGCTGGCCTGGCACCCGGTGAACAAAAATGCGCTGATTACCTGCGATTTAGCCGGGGATATCACTCCGCTGCTGGAACTGGATGCGGATAGCCTGCGCGAGCGTCTCTACACCCGCCGTGATGAGCTGGGTGATAACTCGCCGGTGCCGCTAAAACTGATGCACATTAATAAGTGCCCGGTAGTCGCTCCCGCTAATACCCTACGCCCGGAAGATGCTGAACGGCTGGGAATCGATCGTCAGCGCAGCCTGGATAACCTTGCCCTGCTGCGGCAGCATCCTGAAATCCGTGAAAAGGTGGTGGCGCTGTATGCCGAAGCGGAACCGTTTAAGGCTTCGGACGATGTCGATGCCCAGCTGTACGACGGGTTCTTCAGCGATGCCGATCGCACGGCGATGAATATCATCCAGCAAACGATCCCTGAGAATCTGCCCGCCCTCGATCTGACGTTCAACGATGCCCGCATTGATAAACTGCTGTTCCGCTATCGTGCCCGTAACTTCCCCGGGACGCTGGATGAAGCCGAGCAGAAGCGCTGGCTGGAACACCGTCGCGCCGTGCTGAATCCTGAGCGGGTACAGAGCTATGTTCAGGAGCTGGAGATGCTGCTGAATCAGTATGAGGGCGATCGGGCGAAGCTGGGCCAGCTGAAGGCGCTGTTCGACTATGCGCGGGAGCTGGTTTCTTAGTTTTGCGCTGAGCAACATGACCGGCTCCGGCTGGCGGGCAGCGGCTGCCCGCCCGGAGTTAACGGTGGTTGAGCCGCCGCGACAGGCGGTCGCCAAAGAACTGCAGCAGGGTAACCAGTGCCACCAGCACCACGATCACCGTCAGCATCACCTGCATATCAAAACGCTGATAGCCGTAACGATAGGCGAGATCGCCTAACCCACCCGCGCCAATCGCCCCCGCCATCGCCGAGGCGTTGATCATCGTCACCAGCGTAATGGTAAAGCCGCTGACAATGCCAGGCCGCGCTTCCGGCAACAGCACATGCCAGACAATGTGCCAGCGCTGAAAGCCCATCGCCTGCGCCGCTTCGGTCAGCCCTTTGTCCACCTCGCGCAGGCTGACTTCAGCAATGCGGGCGAAAAACGGCGTCGCTGCCAGCGTCAACGGCACCGTCGCCGCCCATACGCCATAGGTGGTGCCTACCACCCAGCGGGTAAAGGGGATCAGCGCCACCATCAGAATCAAAAATGGAATGGAGCGAAACAGGTTCACCAGCCAGCCGAGCAGGCGATTCAGCAGTGGACTGGGAAACAGATCGCCACGCCCGGTGACCACCAGAATCACTGCCATCGGCAGGCCCAGCGCCAGCGCGAACAAGGACGATACGCCCACCATCAGCAGCGTATCCAGCAATCCGGTCCATAAACGATCAATAGCCAGTGACATAACCTGCAATCTCCAGTTGGTCGGCAATCCCCGTCAGAGCCTGCCGTGCGTCATCGGCGTGGTGCCGCGCGTCCAGCAGCAAAAGCAGCTGGCCGGTGGGCTTGCCCTCTACCCAGGCGATTGCGCTGAACAGCAGCGTTACCTCTCCCGCCACGCGCTGACTCAGCGCGCCGATATCCGGTAACGCGCCCTGCCCGGTATAGCGCAGCCGCACCAGCAGGCGAGACGCCGCGTCCTGACGCATCGGGGTTAACAGCGGCACAATATTTTCCGGCAGCGCCTGATGCTGCGGGTTAAGCAGCTGACGCGTGGTCTCCAGCTGCGGGTCGCTGTGCACCTGCCACACCGGGCCGCGCTCGATGATTTCACCCCGATCGATAACGGCCACCTGATGACAAAGATCGTGCACCACATCCATTTCATGGGTGATCAGCACGATAGTGATATGGCGCTGCTGATTAATCTTCTTCAGCAGCGCAAGAATGGCACGGGTGGTTTCCGGGTCAAGCGCTGAAGTCGCTTCATCACACAGCAGCAGTTCCGGGTCGTGCACCAGCGCGCGCGCAATGCCGACGCGCTGTTTCTGCCCGCCGGACAGCTGAGAGGGCCAGGCATGTTGGCGCGGCTCCAGTCCGACCAGCGCCAGCAGCTCATCCACCTTGCGCTGACGTTGTGCCTTTGGCACACCGGCGACCTTCATCGGCAGCTCAATGTTTTCGCGCACCGTCTTCGCCGACAGCAGATTGAAGTGCTGGAAAATCATGCCGGTGCGGCGTCGCCACTGCACCAGTTGCCCCTCGGTGAGCGTGCCAATGTCAATGCCGTCAATGACTACCTGCCCGGCAGTCGGCGCTTCCAGCCGGTTAAGACAGCGGATCAGCGTAGATTTACCGGCGCCGCTGCGTCCGATAATGCCAAAGATCTCGCCGCGTCTGACCTGCAAATCGACGTTTTTCAACGCCTCCTGCTGCTGCCCGGCGTAGCGTTTACTCAAGCCATGAATCTGCACATGTACCGGGCCAGCGCCTTCCCGCGCAGGCTCAAACAGCGCATCCTGTTCGGTGGACAACGTCAGGCTCGACATAACTACTGGCTCCAGCCCGGCTGATACAGTTTGCCGTAAAAGCTATCCAGTTTGGCGCGGACCACCGGCGAATGCTGATAGATATCAACGAACTTCGCCAGGCGCGGATCGTCCTGATGCCCGTCGCGTACCACAAACTGAATCACATATTCCGGATGCTCCAGCCCATCAAACAGCAGCGCTTTTTCCGGATCGATGGTTTTCGCCAGACGCAGATAGTGAGGATAGCCCTGCGCCAGATCGACCTCATCCAGCGAACGCGACAGCTGCACCGCTTCCACTTCGATGATCTTAAGATCTTTCGGATTGCTGGCGATGTCGTCAACGGTGGCTTTCAGGCCGACGCCGGGTTTCAGGGTAATCAGACCGGCTTTCTGCAACAGCAGCAGACCGCGCGCGCCGTTAATCGGATCGTTAGCAATCGCCACGGTGCCACCCTGCGGAATCTGGTCAATCGCGCTGTGCTTTTTCGAATACAAGCCGATGTTATTAATGATCGCCGGTGCGTAGGGCACCAGGTGGAAGCCCCCTTCTTTATTGGCGTTCTCAAGGAAGGGTTTGTGCTGGAACAAATTGACGTCGATATCCCCGTTTTCCACGCTGACGTTCGGTGCGGTCCAGTCGGTGAACTCCACCAGTTGCACCTCCAGCCCCTGCTTTTTCGCTTCGGCGACGGCGGTTTCCAGCGGCGGCGCGAAGGCCGCGGTAGTGCCCACTTTTAGCGGCCCGCTATAGTCGGCGGCGCTCGCCATCGTGCTCAGTGCCAGCAGCGCGGCAGTCAGTTTTAATGCAATTTTCATAGTCATTCCCAAAGGTAAATGGATTAACGAAGCGTGGCCGCAGGTCGCCAGCGCGCCGCCGGATGGCGTTCAGGCAGGCGATCCTGTTGCTGAAAGATCTTTTTACGTAATGAGCCCGGCTGATAGGCGGTTTTATAGCGCCCGCGCTGCTGTAGCTCCGGCACCACCAGATCGATAAAGTCGCGATAGCTTTGCGGATTGAGAATCCGCGTCAGGTTAAAGCCATCAATGTCGCCCTCGTCGATCCAGTTAATCAGCGCGTCGGCAACCTGTGACGGGTTGCCCACCAGCAGCGGATAACGGCTACCCATCGCGTGCTGTTCCAGCAAGCGCCGACGCGTCCAGCTGCTGAAGGCTTTACTG
This sequence comes from Erwinia typographi, assembly GCF_000773975.1. Lineage (GTDB taxonomy): Bacteria > Pseudomonadota > Gammaproteobacteria > Enterobacterales > Enterobacteriaceae > Erwinia > Erwinia typographi. The sequence continues at coordinate 149,710 of NZ_JRUQ01000006.1, read as the reverse complement.
ACCGACTCAATCGCCCGCGTGTCACCGCTGACAATCGGTTCATCGAGATCGAAGGCGGCCAAATCCATGCCGATCGAACTGGAAAAATGGGCGATGCCCGCTTCCGGGCTGGCGTATTCGAGATAGCTACGATGCTTCTCCTGCGCCTCGCGTTCGCTGGGCGCCACAATCACGCTGACGCCCATAAAGATGCGCAGATCGTCCGCGCGCCGTCCCGCATCCAGCGCAGCCTGTCGCAAACGCTGGGTTTGCTGACGCATGGCGGCCGGTGAACTGGCGTTGACGAAGCTGCATTCGGCATGGCGCGCCGCGAACTGAATCCCGCGCGCTGAACTGCCTGCCTGAAACAGCAAGGGCGTACGCTGTGGCGACGGGCTGCTGAGGTGATAACCCTGCACCTGATAAAACTCGCCCTGATGGTTCACCTGATGAATTTTTTGCGCATCGGCGTACAGCCGCTGCTGACGATCCACCACCAGCGCATCATCCTGCCAGCTGCCTTCCCACAGCTGATACACCACATCGAGAAACTCATCGGCCTGATCGTAGCGTCGGTCGTGAGCCAGCAATTGACGTTGCCCCATGGCGCGTGCGGCGCTGTCGAGATAGCCAGTGACGATGTTCCAGCCAATCCGCCCCCCGGTCAGGTGATCGAGCGTGGAAAGACGACGCGCAAAGGGATAGGGAGCTTCGTAACTGAGATTAGCCGTGACGCCAAAGCCCAGATGCTGCGTTACCCCCGCCATCGCGGAAACCAGCATCAGCGGATCGTTGACCGGCAGCTGAATCGACTCGCTGGCCGTCAGGTTAATCCCCTGCTGATACACATCGTAGACCCCGAGAATATCGGCGATAAAAATGCCGTCGAACAGGCCGCGCTCCAGCAGCTGCGCCAGCCCGGTCCAGTAGCTCAGCGAATTGAAATCGACGGAACGATCCTGTGGATGCGTCCACATGCCGTGATGAATATGCCCCACGCAGTTCATATTGAAGGCGTTGAGCAGGATCTGCTTCTGGCTCATATTGTCCCCCGGCGCGGCGGTAACACGCCGTTCAGCAGATAGTTACCAATCGCTGGATATTTCCAGCGAACCGGATCGTGCAGCGTATGGGTGCGCGCGTTGCGCCAGTGGCGATCCAGATTGTGCTCGCGCAGGCTGGCGCGGGAGCCGCCAAGTTCAAACAGCAGATTCCCCGCCTCCAGCGCAATTTCCGTGGTCCACGCCCTGACCTTCGCCACTTCGACAGACGCCGTCGCCACGTTTGCCGCCGTTTGCTGCTGGCGGGCAACGTCAACCGCATCCCCGGCCAGCTCCAGCAGTGCATCGCCAGCCGCAAGACGAGCGGCAAGGCGTCCGGTGCGATCCAGCGTCAGCGGATCGTCCGTTGCGCGATCCACGCCGCTGTCCGGCCACGGTCGCGCGCGGCTGCGCAGGAAGGCCAGCATGTCGTTAAAGGCGGCGCGGGCGATGCCCTGATCGATAGCCGCGTGCAGAATCTGCGCCAAAGGGCCGACCGTGGTGGGCCGTTCGAAGGCGGTCTGAAACGGCACCACATCCTCAGCACTGACGGCCACATCCACAAACTGCACGCTGCCGCTGCCGGTGGTGCGCTGGCCGAAGCCGCTCCAGTCATCAATCACGCTGACGCCCGGCTGCTGACGCGGCACAAACACCAGCTGTTCTTTATTATCTTCCCCTCGGGCGGCCGTAGGGATACGGTCGGCAAATAGCGCGCCGGTGGCGTAAAACTTGTTGCCGTTGAGCCGCAGCCCTTCAATCCGGGTGGTGCGCTGATGCGCGGCCGGGGAGCTGAACTCCGCCAGCGCGTTGCCAAGATGCACCCCCGCCAGCACTTCAGCAAACAGCCGCCGTTGCTGCGCTTCACTGCCGTTAACGCGCAGCACTTCCAGAGCATAATAGTGGTTTTGCGGCACCTGACCGATGGCCGCATCCGCTTCGCTAATAATGGCGACAATCGCCGCCAGCGTGGCGGTCGGAATGTCGATGCCGCCCCAGGCTCGCGGCACGGTAATCGCACCAAGGCCGGAAGCAAAAAACTGCTGCAACTCGGTATGCGGCAGCTGGCGTTCGCGGTCGCGCAGCGCGGAATCGCGGCGGAAATCGGCGGCCAGTTCCTGTGCCACCGCCAGCGCCTGCCGTGCGGTTTCCAGACGTATTGCGGGGTGTTTCGGCTGAACCTGCGTCATGTTTGCTCATTAAATCCAGGCATGGCGCGCGGGTTGCGCGTCATTGAGGTAATAGTTGCCGATGGCATGGGTCTTCCAGCGCACCGGATCGTGCAGGGTATGGGTACGCGCATTGCGCCAGTGGCGGTCAAGGCCGTGGCGCAACAGCGTGGCGCGGCTGCCGCCCCATTCGAGCAGCTTCTCACTGGCACGCAGCGCGACCTCGGTAGTCAGCACTTTGGCTTCTGCCACCGCAATTGACGCCCATGCGCAGTTTTCCGCGCTCAGCGATTGCCGATCGAGGCTGTCCAGCGCCTTCGCCGCGCGTACCAGCAGCGCATTGGCTGCCGTCAGTTCAGTGCCGATACGGCCAACATCGGCGAGAATATAGGGATCGTCTGCATTACGACTGACCTCCGCATCCACCCAGGGACGTGAACTGTTGCGCACAAACTCCAGCGCATCATCCAGCGCCCCTTGCGCAATGCCGGCATCAATCGCGGCCTGAATCAGTTGCGATACCGCACCGCGCAGCGTAGGTTTTTCCGCGCAGGGCAGCGGTATGATCAGCTGCGGATCGACCGCTACCTGGTGCAGTTTTACCGTACCGCTGGCGGTGGTACGCTGGCCGATGCCCGACCAGTCATCCACGATCTCCACTCCTGCGGCAGGCAAGGGAATAAACGCCATCACCGGCTGCTGCGCCTGCATAGCAGTGGTCACCAGGATGTCGGCAAACAGCGCGCCGGTGGAATAAAACTTCTCGCCGGATAGCTGCTCCCCCTGTGAGGTTGTCACCAGTTGCGCCTGCACATCGCGGGTATGCCGGGTGTTTTTCTCCGGGCCGCCGTTACCGAGACGCTTTCCACTCACCACCGCACTGAGCAACTGCTGTTGCTGCGCAGGGGTGCCTTCAGCAAGGATGAACTGAATCAGCCCAAAGTGATTTTGCGGAATCTGGCCCAGTGACGGATCGCTGGCGGAAATCAGGCGGAATATCTCTGCCACCGTCTGGAATGACAAACCGCCTCCGCCAAACTGGCGCGGTACGCTAATGCTGCCCAGTCCCAGCTGCGTAAATTGATTAAGTAACCCGATGGGATAAATACGCTGGCGATCGCGTTCAATCGCGCCCGCTTTGGCTTGCCCGGCAATATGGCGCGCAATAATGAGCGCGTCACGATCGCTATTCAGCACTGCCGCGCTGCCAGGATTGCTGGCATTATTTTGCGTCATGGTTTATTTCACAGGAAAAATAACAGGATGGCAGGAATGATAGTCAGGCGGCCTGGAACAAGTAAATAGCGCGGTTATGCTATATCCGCACAAGGGTTTTCATTATTGAGATAACTATTATTCGCGGTTTGAATTACGGCGTAATTAATATTGAATGCGACGTTATTCTTCTTAAGAACAAATATCGCTATCGAATTGCAGGATACTAATATTTGCGGGCGCTAGCGACTTTTCCGGCAATAACTCGCGGCGTTGCCATAAATAGCGACCGGATTAATTACTGCCCGGGCTGTATTTTGGTACGGAGGCCAGCCACGCGCCGCACCAATAAAAAAGGGCGCCTGAGCGCCCTTTTCTGTTTCCCTTCAGCCGGAAAATTACATTGGCTCTTCAGTGCACTGCGGCACCGGGTTACGGAAGCTGCGGGTCACAAAGGCCAGATAAATCAGACCCACGCTGCCCCAGATCAGCCCCAGAATCATCGAGCTCTCTTCCAGGTTAATCCACAGCGCGCCAACCGTCAGCGCGCCGCACAGCGGCAGCAGCAGGAAGTTGATATTGTCCTTCAGCGACTTGTTGCGCCCTTCTCTTATCCAGAACTGGGAAATCACCGACAGGTTAACGAAGGTAAACGCCACCAGCGCGCCAAAGTTAATCAGCGCCGTCGCCGTCACCAGATCCATGGTGATCGACAACAGAGCAATCGCCCCGACCAGCAGCACGTTCAGCGCTGGCGTCCGCCACTTAGGATGGATATAGCCGAAGAAACGCTCCGGGAACACGCCATCACGTCCCATTACATACATCAGGCGCGACACGCCTGCGTGCGCAGCCATGCCAGAGGCCAGCACGGTCACGCAGGAGAAGATCAGGATGCCAAACTGGAAGGTTCTGCCCGCCACATAGAGCATGATTTCCGGCTGCGAGGCGTCAGGATCTTTAAAGCGTGAAATGTCCGGGAAGTACAATTGCAGGAAGTAGGACACCACCACAAAAATCGCCCCGCCGATCAGCGCGGTCAGGAAAATGGCCTTAGGGATCACGCGCTCGGCGTTTTTCGTCTCTTCGGAAAGCGAACTGATGCCGTCAAAGCCGAGGAACGAGAAGCAGAGGATCGTCGCCCCGGTGATCATCGGCACGACGTGGGCGTTCTCAGACCAGAACGGTTTGCTGCTGACCAGCGTACCGGCACCTTCGCCGTGCGCCACGCCATACACCACCATTGCCATAATGGCGATCATTACCGCAACCTGAAGCACCACGATCACGCTGTTGAAGTTAGCAACGGTCTTGATGCCCTTCAGGTTTGAAAGCGTCATAAAGCCCACCAGCAGCACTACGAAAATCCATGAGGGGATGCCCGGAACCAGCGCTTCAAAATAAATTTTTGCCAGCAGGATATTGATCATCGGCATGAACAGATAGTCCAGCAGCGATGACCAGCCCACCATAAACCCGACGTGCGGGCTGATAGCTTTCTGAGCATAGGTATAGGCCGAACCCGCAGAGGGGAAGCGACGGACCAGCTTGCCATAGCTCAGCGCCGTAAAGAGGATCGCCACAAGCGCGAAGGCGTACGCGGTGGCCACATGACCATCGGTCAGACCGGAGACAATGCCAAAGGTATCAAACAGGGTCATTGGCTGCATATAGGCCAGCCCCATCATTACCACAGGTAATAATGTCAGCGTTTTTTTCAGATGCGGACGAGAAGTTTGAGGATTAAGCGACATGATTCAGCCTCCCCATAGCGCCAACCGTTCTGGGTTGAACCACAGGGAAACTTCGCATGATGCGAGAGCTGTTCTTTAAGGGGGTAACGGACTGGCAGGAAGGGATGAAGGTGAAGCCTGCCGCGGCGCCGTAGTCATCACGCTGGCGGATACCGGCGTGCGCTGGAGTAATGAAGTGTTGCCCCATTGTTCTTTTCCTCAACATAGCACGTCCGTGCGTGCTAAAAGCGTGTATCTATCCGGTTCTGGACCGGCCTCTTGAATGCGAATGTGGTTTCTGCCAAAAAAATAACCGGCGCGATAAGCGTCGGTTATAGATTCATTTTGCAGGGCGCATATTTTGCACCAGACGGAGGGAGGATGACAAGAGATTAAGGCCTTCAGTGACAATTTCTTTGCTGGCGGTCAGCGGGATCAGGAAGCGAATCACGTTGGCCCGCACGCCGCACGAGAGCAGGACCAACCCCTGCCGTCCGGCTTCCTGCACCAGCGCCTGGGTCAGCGCCTTATCAGGCCTGGCGCGGTCCCGCGACTCAACCAGCTCCATGGCCACCATGGCGCCCCGGCCGCGAATATCGCCGATACAGTCAAACTCTTCGGCCAGATGGTGAAGAAAAGTGCTCAGCCACTCGCCCTGCTGCTGCGCCTTAACGTTTAGCTGCTCTTCATCAATTAAGCTTATGACCGCCAGCGCCGCCGCAATGCCAACGGGCGATCCGGCATAGGTGCCGCCGAGGCCGCCAGCCTGCGCCTTTGCCATCAGCGATTTTCGCCCCACCACGGCTGAAAGCGGGAAGCCGCCGGCCAGGCTTTTCGCCATGGTGACCAAATCCGGCTCCACGCCGCTGTGTTCAATGGCGAAGGTTTTTCCCGTACGGCAGAATCCGCTCTGGATTTCATCGGCAATCAGTACAATGCCGTGTTCATCACAAAGGGCGCGCAGTTGTCTGAGGAAAGAGGCAGGAGCGGCGTAAAAACCGCCTTCACCCTGCACCGGTTCAATGATGATCGCCGCCACGTCGTCCGGCGAGACATCTGCCGCAAAAATACCCTGCAGCGAAGCCAGCGACTGTGACTCAGAGATGCCTAAATAATCGGCCGGATAAGGCGCGTGGAAAATGCCGCCGGGGAAAGGCCCATAGCCTTTTTTATACGGCTGGACTTTACCGGTCAGCGCCATGCCCAGCAGCGTGCGGCCGTGGAATCCTCCGCGAAACGCAATGACCGCGCTTCGTCCGGTGGCAATCCTGGCCACCTTGATGGCATTTTCAACGGCTTCCGCCCCGGTAGACATCAGCAGCGTTTGCGTCGGCGCGGCTATCGGAACCAGCGCGTTCAATTTTTCAGCCAGCTCCACATAGCCGCCGTAAGGGGTCACCTGAAAACAGGGGTGGCTAAAGCACGCAAGCTGCGCGGTCACCGCCTGAATCACTTTGGGATGGTTGTGCCCGGTATTTACCACGGCAATGCCGGAAGCAAAATCGATGTATCGCTTACCCTCCACGTCCCACAGTTCGGCATTCAGAGCTTTTTGCAGATAAACTTGCAGTGAACTGCCGACGCCAGGCGTCACGGCCGCTTCACGTCTCACCTGCCATTGCTGGTTAGTTTGCGTCATTGTCGGCCTCCCATCAGGCGTTTTTAAGCATCCAGTCTATTTCGGTAGCGGTGATCAGGCGCTCAAAGTGCATCAGCTCATGGTGCTTACAGCTATGCCAGACAAAGCCAAAGCGTTCACCCAGCAGCTGTTGCAGCGGGTAGCTTTGCTCGAATTCATACAGCGCGTCGCTCTGACGGATCGGCAGCGGGTTGCCGTCCGCTTCGTGACCATTGCCTTTCACCGCCGCAGGCAGCGGCAGCTGGTTATCCATGCCGTGCAGCATCCCGGCCAGAATAGCCGCCATCACCAGATAAGGATTGGCATCCGCCCCGGCTACGCGGTATTCGATGCGGTGATTATCAACATCGCCACAGGGAATGCGCAGCGCCACGGTGCGATTGTTATGTCCCCAGGACGCCTGTAAGGGAACGAAGGCGTCCGGCAGAAAGCGACGGTAGGCGTTAACGTTAGGTGCCAGCAGCGCCATCGAGGCAGGCATCAAATCGATCATCCCGGCCAGCGTGCGTTTCAGCAGCGGGGAGTCGCTGCCGTCATCGCAGGCAAAGGCATTATGATCGGCCGCGTCCAGCATACTGATATGTATGTGCATTCCGCTACCGGCGTACTCTTCATAGGGCTTAGCCATAAAGGTGGCGGTCATCCCGTGGTTCTCAGCCACCTGGCGTACCAGGCGCTTTAGCTGAATCGCGTGGTCACAGGCGCTAAGCACATTGCGGGTATGATGAAGGTTGATCTCAAACTGGCCTGGCGAGGCCTCCGCCAGCGCGCCATCGGCCGGAATGCCCTGCTGTTTAGCCAGCGTGTCAATTTCGCTCAGCACCTCAGAGAAGTGGTCAAGGTTATCCACCGAATAGACCTGGCTTTGCATATTGCGCTCGTCGCTGCCCGGCGCGCACGGCGGCTGAATATAGCCCTCCGCGTCACGCTTTTTATCGACCAGATAGAACTCCAGCTCTACCGCTACAACCGGAAACAGACCTCGATTACGCAACCGTTGCCAGAGGTGATTGAGAACGTTCCGGGGTTCAACGTCAAAGGGAGTACCATCTTGATTACGCATGGTCAGAAGAACCTGCGCCAGGTGCTGCGGGTCGGCAGCGGAAGGGATTAGCGTACCTTCTACGGGGAGACAAATGTTGTCCGGTTCACCGAGCGCCTGGCCCAGACCGGCCTCTTCGACCGTGTTACCGAGGATGTCCATGGCGAAAACAGAAGCGGGGAAGTAGCAGCCTTTCTCAAGTTTATACAGATTAGCGATGGGGATGCGCTTACCGCGAAAGACACCGTTGAGATCGTTAAGAAGAATATCGACGTACTGGGTTTCAGGATGGCGTTCCAGATAAGCGTGCACTTCATGCTGGAACGCGCTGGTTCGTTTCTCTTCACTGTGCCTCGTGAAGTCTTCTACTTCGACAATATTGGTCATGAGGTTACCCCGCGTTTGTTTCGTTCGTTGAGCGTTGCTCAAAATAACAGCCACATTCCTAACATAGCGCCAACACAAAAAGTGTGCAAATGTTACATTCAAGTTTCTTTTGTCGCCAAATACGTTTGAATAATGTGCAGTCGATTGCTAGATTGACAATATATTGCACAAAATTGCGCCGAAAGCGCCCTTTCCGGTTGATATATTTACCAGTCTGACGAGGGGAATGATGGGCATTATTTTTAACAAGCCATTGATTGGCGTAGTGATGTGTCAGATTGACAAAGGCGGCCATCCCACTCAGATGGTGCACAACAAATATCTACAGGCCGTGATCCAGTCGGGCGGCGTGCCGCTGGCTTTACCGCAAGGTTTGCTCTCCTCACCCGATCTATTAGAAATTGCTATGGCACCGCTGGCGGGCATTTTGCTCACCGGCAGCCCCAGCAATATCGAACCTCACCACTATGGCGAAGCGGGCACCGAAGCCTGCGCCGACCCCGGACGGGATGCTCTCGCTTTTGCCTTAATCAACGCCGCTCGCGCTAAGCGCCTGCCGCTGTTGGCCATTTGTCGCGGGCTACAGGAACTGGTCGTCGCCACCGGCGGCACGCTTCATCGTCAGCTGCATACCGTTCCCGGCTTTCAGGAACACCGTGAGGACGAGGGCCTGTCGCTGGATGAGCAGTATGCGCCGGTTCATGAGGTTTTTGTTGAGCCGGACGGCCTGCTCTCCCCGCTGGTTGAAGGCTGCGAAAAGTTCTGGGTTAATTCGCTTCACCAACAGGGGATCCGTTCGCTCGGCGCCCCGCTCCGCATCGAGGCGCGCGCGGCCGACGGCCTGATTGAGGCCATCAGTCTGCGGGACTATCCTTTTGCCCTCGCGGTGCAGTGGCACCCGGAATGGCAAAGCGAGACGTCGACGTTATCCCGCCTGTTGTTCGATGGGTTTATCCACGCCTGCCAACGGCATCAGGAGGAAACAAGGCTATGAACGAAGCCACTCTGGCTCCGGGACGACGTTTATCGGAAATCCGCCAGCAGATGGGAATGTCACAGCGACGCGTCGCCGAACTTTCGGGTCTGACGCACAGTGCGATTAGCACCATAGAACAGGATAAAGTCAGCCCTGCGGTCAGCACCCTACAGAAGTTATTAAAAGTTTATGGCCTCTCGCTCTCCGAATTCTTCTCTGAGCCCGTCAGGGATGAGCCGCCGAAGGTGGTGATTGACCAGCACGAGCTGATTGATATTGGCAGCCAGGGCGTCTCGCTGCGGCTTATCCACAACGGCAACCCGGCGCGCACGCTGGCGATGCTGCTGGAAACCTATGAGCCAGGCGCCACCACCGGCGAGAAGATTCGCCATCAGGGAGAGGAGACCGGCACGCTGCTGGAGGGGCAGATTACCCTGACCATCGGCGGGCAGATTTACCCCCTTTATGCCGGTCAGAGCTATGTGATCAACACCGGCCTTCCCCACAGCTTCACCAATTCTTCAACGCAGCCCTGTCGGATTGTCAGCGCGCATACCCCGGCAACGTTCTGAGCCGGTATCGTCTATAAAAAGGAGGGAGTTATGGAACATGTGAAGAGCTACTACGCCGCGACGGCTAATCCTCACGCTCCCTGGCCACAGCTTCAGGACAGCATTCAGTGTGATGTCTGCGTGATTGGCGGCGGATTTACCGGGCTCTCTTCCGCGCTGTTTCTTAGCGAGGCGGGCCACGATGTGGTGGTGCTTGAAGCGGCGAAAGTCGGGTTCGGCGCCAGCGGGCGTAACGGCGGCCAGGTGGTGAACTCCTACAGTCGTGACGTGGACGTGATTGAGCAGCGCTACGGGAAAGAGAGCGCCAGCCTGCTGGGCAGCATGATGTTTGAAGGCGCCAGCGTGATCCGCGATCGTATCGATCGCTACGCCATAGAGTGCGACTACCGGCCCGGCGGCATCTTTGCCGCGCTGAACAAGCGCCAGATGCACCATCTGGCGGAACAGCAGAAGCGCTGGCAGCAGTATGGCAACACCGGGCTGAAAATGCTGGATGAAGCGGGGATCCGCCGCGAAGTAGCCAGCGATCGCTACGTGGGAGGATTGCTGGATAAGCATGGAGGTCATCTTCACCCGCTGAATCTGGCGCTGGGTGAAGCGGAGGCGATTCGGCGACACGGCGGGCGCATCTATGAACAGTCAGAGGTGACCTCGGTGACCTATGGCAACCTGCATCAGATTGTTACAGCGAAGGGGCGGGTGACCGCGAAATTCGTTATTTTTGCCGGAAATGCCTACCTTGCTCCGCATCTTGAGCCAAGGATCACACGCATGAGCATTCCCTGCGGCTCGCAGATTGTCACCACCGAACCGCTGTCGGCTGACCGGGCCCTGGCGCTGCTGCCAAACAATCGCTGCGTGGAAGACTGTAATTACCTGCTCGACTATTTCCGCCTGACGGCCGATAACCGCCTGCTGTACGGCGGCGGCGTGGTCTACGGCGCGCGCGAGCCGGAAGATATCGATGCGCTGATCCGGCCAAAACTGTTAAAAACCTTCCCACAGCTGCACGGCATTAAGTTTGACTATAGCTGGAGCGGTAATTTCCTGCTGACGCTGTCGCGGATGCCGCAAGTCGGTCGTCTGGATAACGGCGTGTACTATATTCAGGGCGACAGCGGACATGGCGTGACCTTTACCCATCTGGCGGGAAAACTGGTGAATGAGGCGCTGGGCGGTAAGCCACAGCGCTTTGACGCCTTCGCCAAACTGCCGCATCTGCCCTTCCCCGGCGGCCGTCGTTTCCGCGTGCCGCTGACCGCTATCGGCGCAGCCTGGTACTCTCTGCGGGATCGGCTGGGGGTATAAAGGTTGTACCGCCGCCGCCAGTCCGGGAAACCTGCCGCCTCTACAACAGCGGCATTTTTGCCGGGTCCGGGTAGCCATACTCAAACCCCAGCTCGCGGCAGATCTTGCTGCCATCGATGATCTTGCCGGCGTCCCCGTCCTGCTGTGGGCGGAACGTTGGCGGCGTCAACCCCAGCTGGCGAGCGACGGCCGGATAAAATGCGCTGCGGGCAGGATGTGCTGGCGCGCTCAGGTTATAAATATGCCCGCCCTTAGGCGTTTGCAACAGCAGCGAAATGGCAGCGATCACATCCTCCAGATGCACCAGGTTTACGCCGTGGCTACCGTCGGCCAAATCCGTTTTTCCCGCCAGGAAGCGGCCCGGATGACGCTCCGGCCCCACCAGCCCGGAAAGCCGGAGAATGTCGACAGAGGTGCCTGGCAGATGGTGCAGCCAGTCCTCAAGCTCCTTCAGCGTTCTGCCCGCGACGGTCTGCGGCTCCAGCGGCGAGCTTTCTTTCATTACCCCCGTTCCGCTGCCGTAAACCGAGGTCGAGCTGGTAAAAATAATGCGTGGGATACTATGCGCCAGCGCGCTGTCAACAATCTGCTGTACGGCCAGCAAATAGTTTTCGCCCCCTTCTGCCGTGCGGCTGGCGGGCAAGGTGATCACCAGCGCATCGACGTTCAGCAGGGCATCCAGATCGTCAGGATCGCAAATCAGCTCCGGCCTCAGCTCAAGCAGATAGCTTTCAATGCCGCACATGCGGGCCGCGTCAACCCCGTCCCGGGTCGTTTTGCTGCCGGTAACCTGCCAGCCGTGAGCGGTTAACGACAGCCCTAACGGCATCCCCAACCAGCCCAGACCAATAATGGCGACTTTTTTCATCCTCTGACTCCTGAAGTGAGGCCTGCTCAATACCCTAAAATTACGCCAGCGAATTGTCAGTGACAATGCACAGATGATGAGAGAATCTTTCATAATTGACAAAAAAGTGTTGCGCCCGGCGCGCCACCTGCGTTAGGTTATTGGTCAAGAAATGAATATCCATTCATCCAAGAGAATTTTATGACACGCGTTCAGTTCAACCACCATCATCACCATCATCCTGACTAGTCTTTCAGGCGATGTGTGCTGGAAGACGTTTAGGATCTTCCAGTGGTGCAGAACGCAAGAGAAGCCCCCGGAAGAACACCTTCCGGGGGCTTTTTTTATGGGCTTTACCCTCGGACAACGTGGTAGAACTGCCAATAAACTCAGATCGAAGCAGACAGGAATAGAGGAAAAGTACCGATGTTAGATAATACCCGTTTACGCATAGCTATGCAGAAATCAGGCCGTTTAAGCGATGAATCACGCGAATTACTCGCCCGCTGCGGCATTAAAATTAATCTGCAACAGCAGCGCCTGATTGCCTTCGCCGAGAACATGCCGATTGATATTCTGCGCGTGCGTGATGATGACATTCCCGGCCTGGTGATGGATGGCGTGGTAGACCTTGGTATCGTTGGCGAGAACGTGCTGGAAGAAGAGCTGCTTACCCGCCGCGCGCAGGGAGAAGACCCGCGTTACTTTACCCTGCGTCGCCTCGACTTCGGTGGCTGTCGCCTGTCGCTGGCGATGCCGGTCGACGATCAGTATACCGGACCGCAATGTTTACAAAACTCCCGCATCGCCACCTCTTATCCGCACCTGCTGAAGCAATATCTCGACAAACAGAACATCGCCTTTAAATCCTGCCTGCTGAACGGCTCGGTAGAAGTCGCCCCGCGCGCTGGCCTGGCGGACGCCATTTGTGACCTGGTTTCGACCGGCGCCACGCTGGAAGCCAACGGCCTGCGTGAAGTGGAGGTGATTTACCGCTCTAAAGCCTGCCTGATCCAGCGCGATGGCGAAATGCCCGGCGCCAAACAGGAGCTGATCGACAAGCTAATGACCCGCATCCAGGGCGTGATTCAGGCCCGTGAGTCCAAATACATCATGCTGCACGCGCCAAGTGAAAGGCTGGAGGACATCATCTCCCTGCTGCCTGGCGCCGAGCGTCCAACCGTTCTGCCGCTGGCGGGCGACAAGAGCCGCGTAGCCATGCACATGGTCAGTAGCGAAACGCTGTTCTGGGAAACGATGGAAAAGCTGAAGGCGCTGGGCGCCAGCTCCATTCTGGTGCTGCCCATTGAGAAGATGATGGAGTAACCGATGGCAAACTTCGCGACCCCCATCGACTGGCAGAGCTGCGACGACGCACAACGGCAAGCATTGCTGACCCGTCCGGCGATCTCTGCCTCAGAGAATATCAGCCTGACCGTTCGCGACATTCTCGACCGGGTGAAGGCTGACGGTGATGACGCGCTGCGTTATTACAGCGCCACCTTTGATAAAACCCAGGTTGAGGCGCTGCGCGTCACGCCCGAGCAGATTGAAGCCGCCTCCGCGCGCCTGGGCGATGAGATCAAGCAGGCGATGGCCGTGGCCGTCGGCAATATCGAGACTTTCCACCTAGCGCAGCAGTTGCCAGCTGTGGATGTCGAAACGCAGCCCGGCGTACGCTGTCAGCAGGTGGTCCGTCCGGTGGCCTCCGTGGGTCTGTATATTCCCGGCGGCTCTGCCCCGCTGTTCTCTACGGTACTGATGCTGGCCACCCCGGCCCGTATCGCCGGTTGCCGACGGGTGGTGCTCTGTTCCCCGCCGCCGATTGCCGACGAAATCCTTTATGCGGCAAAACTCTGCGGCGTACAGGAAGTTTTCCAGGTCGGTGGCGCGCAGGCCATTGCCGCACTGGCGCTGGGAACCGAATCCGTGCCTAAGGTCGACAAAATTTTTGGCCCCGGCAATGCTTACGTCACCGAAGCCAAACGCCAGGTCAGCCAGCGTCTGGACGGTGCCGCGATAGATATGCCCGCTGGCCCTTCCGAAGTACTGGTGATTGCCGATGAGGGCGCGACACCCGCTTTTGTCGCCTCCGACTTGCTCTCTCAGGCGGAGCACGGCCCTGACTCACAGGTTATCCTGCTGACGCCCTCGCTGACGATGGCAAAAGCGGTCGCCGAAGCGGTTGAAAGCCAGCTTGCCGAACTGCCGCGTGCGGAAACCGCGCGAAAAGCGCTGGAGAGCAGCCGTCTGATCGTCACCAAAGATTTGCCGCAGTGCGTTGAAATCAGCAACCGCTATGGGCCGGAGCATCTGATCATTCAGACCCGTCAGGCGCGCGATCTGGTGGACAGTATTACCAGCGCAGGCTCCGTGTTCCTTGGCGACTGGTCGCCGGAGTCGGCAGGTGATTATGCTTCCGGCACCAACCACGTCCTGCCGACTTATGGCTATACCGCCACCTGTTCCAGCCTCGGCCTGGCGGATTTCCAGAAGCGCATGACCGTGCAGGAGCTGACGCCGCAGGGCTTTATGACGCTGGCCTCAACCATTGAAACTCTGGCGGCGGCCGAGCAGCTGATCGCCCACAAAAATGCCGTTACCCTGCGAGTTACCGCCCTCAAGGAGAAACCATGAGCAGCAAGATTGAAGAACTGGCCCGGTCCAACGTCCGCGCCCTCACGCCTTATCAGTCTGCCCGTCGTCTCGGCGGCACCGGTGACGTGTGGCTGAACGCCAATGAGTATCCGCTGGCGGTGCCGTTTGAGCTCTCTCAGCAGACGCTTAACCGCTACCCCGAGTGCCAGCCTGCGCTGGTGATTGAGCGCTACGCGGCGTACGCCGGGCTGGACACCGATCAGGTGCTGGTCTGCCGTGGGGCCGATGAGGGAATTGAGCTGCTGATCCGCGCCTTTTGCGAACCGGGTAAAGATGCGGTGCTGTTTTGCCCGCCGACTTACGGCATGTATAGCGTTAGCGCCGAAACGATCGGCGTTGAATACCGTACGGTCGAAGCGCGCGAAGACTGGCAGCTGAATCTGCCGGCCATCGCCGACCAGCTGGACGGGGTAAAGGTGGTTTACATCTGTAGCCCGAACAACCCGACCGGTAATCTGGTTAACCCTGATGACATTCGTCAACTGCTGGAGATGACCCGCGGCAAAGCGCTGGTGGTGGCTGATGAGGCCTATATTGATTTTTGCCCGCAGGCTTCCCTGACCGGCTGGCTGAAAGAGTATCCACATCTGGTTATTCTGCGCACGCTGTCCAAAGCGTTTGCGCTGGCGGGGCTACGCTGCGGCTTCACCCTGGCGAATGCCGAGGTTATTGCGCTATTAATGAAAGTTATCGCGCCCTATCCTCTTTCTACCCCGGTGGCCGATATCGCCGCCCAGGCGCTGAGCGCTGAGGGTATTGCCGTCATGCAGCGGCACGTCAGTGAGCTGATTGCTACCCGCGACAAGCTGATTGCCGACCTGCGGCAGTGCGGCTGCGTGGAACAGGTTTTCCCCAGTGAGACCAACTACGTGCTGGCCCGCTTTACCGCCTCCAGCCAGGTCTTTAAAACGCTGTGGGATCGGGGCATTATTTTGCGTGACCAGAACAAACAGCCGGGGCTGTCGGGATGCCTGCGCATCACCATCGGCACCCGCGAAGAGTGTGACCGCGTCATCTCCGCGCTGAAAACTTTACCCGTCGCCTCCGACTTCAGGGAGCAAGCATGAGCCAGAAAGTCCTGTTTATCGATCGTGACGGCACGATCATCTCTGAACCACCGACGGATTTTCAGGTGGACCGCATGGACAAGCTGGCCTTCGAGCCAGATGTGATCCCCGCGCTGCTGTCGTTGCAAAAGGCGGGCTACAGGCTGGTGATGATCACCAATCAGGACGGGCTGGGAACGGAGAGTTTCCCGCAGGCCGATTTTGACGGCCCGCATAACCTGATGATGCAGATCCTGAATTCGCAGGGCATCCAGTTTGACGAGGTGCTGATTTGCCCGCATCTGCCTGCCGATAACTGCGACTGCCGCAAACCGAAAACCAAAATGGTCGAGGCCTGGCTGGCACAGGGCGCGCTGGATACCGCCAACAGCTACGTGATTGGCGATCGCGCCACCGACGTACAGCTGGCGGGCAACATGGGCATCACCGGGCTGCTTTACTCACAGAGTGGCCTGAACTGGCCGGCGATTGAGCAGCAGCTGACCCGGCGCGATCGCCACGCGCTGGTCAAGCGTAGCACCAAAGAAACGCAGATCAGCGTGGAAGTCTGGCTGGATCGCGAGGGCAACAGCAAATTCAACACCGGCGTGGGCTTCTTTGACCATATGTTGGATCAGATTGCCACGCACGGCGGCTTCCGCATGAACATCGACGTGAAGGGCGATCTCTATATTGACGATCACCACACGGTTGAAGACACCGGACTGGCGCTGGGTGAAGCGCTGCTGAAGGCGCTGGGCGACAAGCGTGGCATTGGGCGCTTCGGTTTTGTGCTGCCGATGGACGAGTGCCTGGCGCGCTGCGCGCTGGATATCTCTGGCCGCCCGCACCTCGAATATAAAGCGGAATTCAGCTATCAGCGCGTGGGCGATCTGAGCACTGAGATGGTCGAGCACTTCTTCAGCTCGCTCTCTTACACCATGGCCAGCACTCTGCACCTGAAAACCAAAGGCAAGAACGATCATCACCGCGTTGAGAGCCTGTTCAAAGCCTTTGGCCGCACGCTGCGCCAGGCTATCCGCGTTGAAGGCAATACGTTGCCAAGTTCGAAAGGAGTGCTGTGATGAACGTGGTGATCCTGGATACAGGCTGCGCCAACCTCTCCTCGGTGAAATGGGCCGTGCAGCGCCTGGGCTTCGATCCGCTGGTGAGCCGCGATGCCGATACGGTGCTCCAGGCCGATAAGCTGCTGCTGCCGGGCGTCGGAACGGCACAGGCTGCAATGGACCAGCTGCGCGAGCGCGAGCTGATCGAGATGGTCAAAGCCTGCACCCAGCCGGTGCTGGGCATCTGTCTGGGTATGCAGCTGCTGGGATCGGAGAGCGATGAAAATGGCGGCGTCAAAACCCTTGGCATCATTGATAAACCGGTGCAGAAGATGAACGACGTGGGCCTGCCGCTACCGCATATGGGCTGGAATCAGATTACCGCTCAGGCGGGTAATCACCTGTTCCGCGACATTCCTGACGGATCGTACTTTTATTTCGTCCACAGCTATGCGATGCCGGTTAACGAGTACACCATTGCCCAGTGCAATTACGGTGAGGCCTTTAGCGCCGCGATACAGAAAGAGAACTTCTTCGGCGTGCAGTTTCACCCGGAGCGTTCCGGTGCCGCAGGCGCGCAGCTGCTGAAAAATTTCCTGGAGATGTAACGGGCATGATTATCCCCGCATTAGATTTGATTGAAGGCAAAGTCGTTCGTCTACACCAGGGCGACTACGGCCAGCAGCGCGACTACGGTAACGATCCGCTGCCGCGCCTGCAGGATTATGAAGCTCAGGGCGCTGAAGTGTTGCATCTGGTCGATCTGACCGGCGCCAAAGATCCGACTGCCCGCCAGATACCACTGCTGACCAGGCTGCTGGCTGGCGTCAGCGTACCTGTCCAGGTTGGAGGCGGCATTCGCACGCGTGCAGATGTTGAGGCGTTACTCGCTGCTGGCGCGGCTCGTGTCGTTGTCGGCTCAACGGCAATAAAGGAACCGGAAGAAGTCAAAAACTGGTTCCGCCAGTACGGCCCGGAGGCCATCGTTCTGGCGCTGGACGTGCGTATTGACGCCAGTAATCGCAAGGAAGTGGCTATCAGCGGCTGGCAGGAAGCCGCAGGCGTAACGCTGGAAGAAGTGATAGAGCAGTTTCTGCCCGTGGGCCTGAAGCACGTACTGTGCACCGATATTTCCCGCGACGGCACGCTTAGCGGCTCGAACGTTGAGCTTTATCGCGAAGTGTCCACCCGTTACCCGACGGTAGCATTTCAGTCTTCAGGCGGCATCGGCTCGCTGGATGACGTGGCCGCGCTGAACGGCTCGGGCGCCAAAGGCGTGATCGTCGGTCGCGCTCTGCTGGAAGGTAAATTCACCGTTTCGGAGGCTATTTCATGCTGGCAAAAAGGATAATTCCCTGCCTGGACGTCCGTGACGGTCAGGTGGTTAAAGGCGTGCAGTTTCGTAATCACGAAATTATTGGCGATATCGTGCCGCTGGCGCAGCGCTATGCTCAGGAAGGGGCGGACGAGCTGGTGTTTTATGATATCACCGCCTCATCCGACGGTCGGGTAGTGGATAAAAGCTGGGTTTCTCGCGTGGCGGAAGTGATCGACATTCCCTTCTGTGTGGCGGGTGGCATCAGGTCAGCGGAGGAAGCCGCGCAGATTCTGTCATTCGGCGCGGATAAGATCTCCATCAACTCCCCCGCTCTGGCCGATCCTGAGCTGATCTCCCGGCTGGCCGATCGTTTTGGCGTACAGTGCATCGTGGTGGGCATTGATACCTGGTACGACAGTGAAACCGGTAAGTATCAGGTGAATCAGTACACCGGCGACGAAAGCCGTACTAAAGTGACCAAATGGGAAACGCTGGACTGGGTACGGGAAGTACAGAAGCGCGGCGCCGGAGAAATTGTGCTGAACATGATGAATCAGGACGGGGTGCGTAACGGTTACGATCTTATTCAGCTGCAAAAAGTCCGCGCAGTCTGTAAGGTTCCACTGATCGCCTCCGGCGGCGCGGGCACCATGGAGCATTTCCATGAAGCCTTCCGCGACGCTGACGTAGACGGCGCGCTGGCCGCTTCCGTCTTCCATAAGCAGATTATTAATATCGGGGAACTGAAAAAGTTCCTGATTGAAAAAGGTGTGGAGATCCGCGCGTGTTAACAGAACAACAGTTATCCCAGCTGGACTGGGTAAAAACCGACGGCATGATGCCGGCGATCGTGCAACATGCGGTTTCGGGCGAAGTCCTGATGCACGGCTATATGAACCAGCAGGCGCTGGCAAAAACGATGGAGCTTGGCAAGGTCACCTTGTGGTCACGCACCAAGCAGCGGCTGTGGACCAAAGGAGAAACCTCGGAGAACTTCCTTCATGTGGTCAGCATCACGCCAGACTGCGACAACGATACGCTGCTGGTCCTCGCCAATCCACAGGGCCCAACCTGCCACCTCGGCACGTCGAGCTGTTTCTCACCGGCCGCGCCAGACTGGACGTTCCTGTATCAGCTGGAGCAGCTATTGGCCGGGCGCAAGCAGGCCGATCCGGCCAGCTCCTATACCGCCAGCCTGTACGCCAGCGGCACCAAGCGTATTGCGCAGAAAGTCGGTGAGGAAGGCGTAGAGACCGCGCTGGCTGCCACCGTGAACGATCGTCACGAGCTGACCAACGAAGCCTCCGATCTGATTTATCACCTGCTGGTCCTGCTCCAGGATCAGGATCTCGACCTGAGCACGGTGATCAATAATCTTCGTCAGCGTCATAATCATAAGTAGTGACGAACGAAGCAGTGTTAAGGCCGGGAAACCGGCCTTTTTTTGCAGCACGCCAAAAAACGCAAAATAGTGATTCACACTCCGCAGGTGAGAAGGTACTCTTTTAGCCTGTATAACGTGATGAGATGTAAGGAAATATGGCTAAATTATCGTTTTCCCTCCGTCTGCGTCAGGTGGCCGTTGCCACGCTGATGGCCGGATGTGCTTTTGGTACTCAGGCAAAAATCGAACAGGTTCGCTTTGCCGTTGACCCAACCTATCCCCCTTTTGAATCAAAAACGCCGCAGGGCAAACTGGTCGGTTTTGATATCGACCTTGGCAATGCGCTCTGCGCCCAGATGCAGGCCAGGTGCGTTTGGGTGGAAAGTCAGTTCGACGGTATGATCCCGGCCCTTAAAGCGCGGAAATTCGATGCTATTCTTTCGGATATGGGGATCACTGAGGAACGTCTGAAGCAGATTAACTTCACCGTACCGCTCTACGATACGCATACGCAACTGATCGCCCGTAAAGGCTCTGGCCTGCTGCCGACCCCAGAATCGCTGAAGGGTAAAACGGTTGGTGTGGAACAGGGAACCGTTCAGGAACGCTATGCCAAGGCCAAGTGGCAACCGCACGGCGTGACTGTCGTACCGTACGGCGATCAGGCGCAGGTCGAAAGCGACCTGATTTCAGGCCGTCTTGATGCGGTATTTACCGATGCGGCTCAGGCGGCAATCGGCTTCCTGAAACAGCCTCAGGGTAAAGATTT
This sequence comes from Erwinia typographi, assembly GCF_000773975.1. Classification (GTDB taxonomy): domain Bacteria; phylum Pseudomonadota; class Gammaproteobacteria; order Enterobacterales; family Enterobacteriaceae; genus Erwinia; species Erwinia typographi. The sequence goes on along the minus strand of NZ_JRUQ01000006.1, from coordinate 129,561 downwards.
TGAACTGGCCGGCCCCATTGTTCAGGATCCGATCATTGGTCCTGGTACCGCAATTGGCCTGCGTAAAGACGATGCCGAGCTGAAAACGGCTCTTGATAATGCCTTTGCCGGGATCAAAGCAAACGGCACTTTCGATAAGATTCAGCAGCGCTATTTTGCGACCGACATTTCGATTCAAAAATAGTGCCCAGGTCGCGCCTTTGCGCGCGACTCCCCTTCCCTGTCAAGTGAACCGACCATGCAAGAACGCCATCACCCCTTACTCAGCGCCTCGCTGGGAACGCAACGTGAACTCATCAGCTACCATTTTGGCAAGCCCTCATCGCGCCAGGTGTATATTCAGGCAGCCTTACACGGTGATGAGCTTCCCGGCGTGGCCGTGGCCTGGTACCTGAAGCAACGATTGAAGGTACTGGAGTCGGCGGGCCGGATAGAGGCGGCGATTACCCTGGTGCCGATAGCCAATCCGATTGCGCTGGCGCAACACTGGCACGGCATGCACTTAGGTCGCTTTGATACCGCTTCCGGGCAGGATTTTAACCGTCAGTTTGCTGGATTTGGTCCCGCGCTGGCAGAGCAACTGGAGAGTGTTCTGACGCAGGATGCAGAACAAAACCGAGATATTATTCGCCGGGTCGTCCGCGACTACTTTGAGCGAACAGAACCTGTTACCGAGCTCGGGTCCCTGCGACAGACGCTGATGGGCATGGCCTGTCAGGCTGACCTTATGATAGATGTGCACTGCGACTGGGAGGCAACTCCACACCTGTATACCACACCGCATGCCTGGCAGAAGATTGAACCTCTGGCTCGCTATCTGGGAAGTGAAGTACAGCTTTTAGCTGACGTCTCCGGTGGTGAGCCCTTTGACGAAGCCTGCTGTGAACCCTGGCTTTACCTGCAGCACGCCTTTGGCGGACGCTTCCCGATGCCGGAAGCACTTCTGCCGGTCACATTAGAACTGCGTGGGGTTCGGGATGTAAGCCATAAGCAAGCAGAAGAGGATGCGGAAGCGATAATTAACGCGCTGATTTTTTCCGGTTACATCAGCGGTGAACCGGCCCCACTTCCGGCCCTGCGTAACAATCCAGTGCCGCTGGCAGGTTGTGAATACATTACCACACCGCATTCAGGCGTTATCCTCCACCGTCGAGATATTGGCGAGTGGGTTGATGCTGGGGAAGTGGTTGCTGATATTCTGGACCCATTGACCGACAGGCTAACGCCTCTGGTGGCACAACACGGTGGGTTATTGTATGCGAGACACTGGGTTCGATTTGCTACGGCGGGGATGCTGGTAGTGCGGCTGGCTGGAAAAGAAGCTATCAGGGACGGGGATCTGCTGGTTCCCTGATACAAAAAAGGCTTCCCGAAGGAAGCCTTTCATTATAACAGGCTTGAAATTAATCCAGCCATTCGGTGTGGAACACACCCTCTTTATCGGTACGCTTGTAAGTGTGCGCACCGAAGTAGTCACGCTGAGCCTGAATCAGGTTCGCTGGCAGTACCGCAGAGCGGTAGCTGTCGTAGTAAGCGATCGCAGCGGAGAAGGTAGGCGTCGGGATACCGTTCTGCACGGCATAAGCCACAACGTCGCGAAGTGCCTGCTGGTATTCATCAGCGATGGTTTTGAAGTACGGAGCCAGCAGCAGGTTAGCGATGCTGGCATTGTCGGCATAGGCATCGGTAATTTTCTGCAGGAACTGGGCGCGGATGATGCAACCAGCGCGGAAGATTTTAGCAATCTCGCCGTAGTGCAGGTCCCACTTGTTCTCGTCAGAAGCCGCTTTCAGCTGGGAGAAGCCCTGAGCGTAGGAAACGATTTTGCCCAGGTACAGAGCACGGCGAACTTTCTCAACGAACTCGGCTTTATCACCAGTGATGGTTTTAACCGCCGGGCCGCTCAGTACTTTAGAAGCCGCAACGCGCTGAGTTTTCAGCGAGGACAGATAACGTGCAAAGACAGACTCGGTGATCAGCGACAGGGGTTCGCCGAGATCCAGCGAGCTCTGGCTGGTCCACTTACCGGTACCTTTGTTAGCCGCTTCATCCAGAATCACATCAACCAGATAGTTACCGTCTTCGTCTTTCTTGGTGAAGATGTCTTTGGTGATATCGATCAGGTAGCTGCTCAGTTCACCTTCGTTCCACTCGCTGAAGGTTTTCGCCAGCTCGTCGTTGCTCAGGTTCAGGGCGTTTTTCAGCAGCGAATAGGCTTCAGCAATCAGCTGCATATCGCCATATTCGATACCGTTGTGCACCATTTTTACATAGTGACCGGCGCCATCTGGCCCCATATAGGCCACGCAGGCTTCGCCTTCCGCGCGTGCGGCAATCTTATCCAGAATTGGCGCAACCAGTTCATAAGCTTCTTTCTGGCCGCCAGGCATGATGGATGGACCTTTCAGCGCGCCCTCTTCACCACCGGACACGCCGGTGCCGATAAAGTTGAAGCCCTGGTCAGACAGCTCGCGGTTACGACGAATGGTGTCTTTATAGAAAGTGTTGCCACCGTCAATCAGGATGTCGCCTTTATCCAGGTGCGGCGTCAGGGAAGCGATAGTTTTATCGGTCGCTTCGCCAGCCTGAACCATCAGCAGGATACGACGGGGTTTCTCAAGGGAATCAACAAACTCTTCGATGGTGTAGTAAGGAGCCAGCTTTTTGCCTGCGTTCTCAGCGATGACCTCATCAGTCTTCTCGCGTGAACGGTTAAAGATGGACACGGTATAACCGCGGCTCTCGATGTTGAGAGCCAGGTTGCGGCCCATTACTGCCATACCTACAACGCCGATCTGTTGCTTGGACATTACATACTCCTGTCTGAAGGTCACTCACGGCGCATGTCAGGTGCGCCGTGCGTCAATAGTGGCAAACATGTTAACTCAGGATAGCTGATTAAAGGTAGTGATTGGTGCGATAGTTAATGGCGAAATTGTCTGATTTTATTAACTACCCTGTAATAACGAGCGGTATAAAGAAGCATATTGCTCAACCATTGCTTCAGCAGTAAAAAGAGAGTCAAAACGCGCCCGGGCCGCTTCGCCGTATTGTTGGGCAACGCGCGGATTATCCCAGATAAAGTCCATGGCTTTACGCAGAGCTTTAGCATCTGAAGGAGGAATAACGACCCCGGTTTCTCCCTCAATATTGATATAGGTTGTCCCTGTACCAATTTCACTTGAAATAAGCGGCTTAGAATATAAGGCGCCCTCAAGCAGTGAAATGCCAAATGCCTCAGAACGCAGATGGGAGGGGAAAACCAGGCAGGTGGACAATGCCAGCAAGGCTGATTTATCCTCATTAGCCAGCGCACCAAGAAAATGAATATTATTAACGCCAAGCGAGGCCGCCTGCTGCTTCAACTCTTTTTCAATCGGCCCCGAACCAACGATGACAATCGGATATGCAGAGTCGCGGGCGGCTTCAATCAGAATATGCAGTCCTTTGTAATATCTGAACGCACCTATAAACAAAAAGAACCCGTCAGGGAACTTCTCTTGCCATTTACCTATCGTTGACTGGCTTACGTTTTCATAAAATTTCTTATCTAATCCATAAGGGATCACCGCAACCTTGTTTTGATGTCGCTGAAGAATAGGGCTGCTTTGAACATAATTAGGCGACGCGGCAACAATCTTATCTACGCTGCCAAGAAAACGGTGCATTAAAGGCGAGTAAAGCTTTAATAAAAACTTTTGCTTCACGATATCAGAATGATAGCTTAATACCGTGGGCTTATTGATCCCGGCAAGGAAATGCAGCATATCCATAAACGGATAGGGGAAATGGTAATGGACAATATCGGCATCTTCTGCCAGTTTTTTAAACTGCTTAACCGCAGACCAGGAAAATGGCGTTGATGCAATATCAAACTGGCATTTCGTGCGGTAGGCATAGTGGTGGTCTAATTTTTCAATCTTATCCGTAGGATTAGGGCTCAGCGTAAATACTGTCGACCGAATGTCAGCGGCCACGCCGCCTTCAGAAAGTTGATAAATTACCTGTTCTATCCCCCCGAAGGAATCTGGGTAGTAGGTCTTATAACAGTGCAGAACTTTTATCATTTTATCCAACAGCCTTTTTATACGCTTCCAGGGTTTTTTCTGCGCAGTGTTGCCACGAAAATTTTCTGGCCTGAAGGAGACCTCGCTCAATCATGCTTTCTTCAACGGAGGGGTCATGAATAATCCGCTGAATAGACTGAGTGAAGGTGTCGACATCTCCTGGCGCGGCCATCAGCGCTGCTTCACCCGCCACTTCAGGCAGCGACGTCGTATTTGAACAAATTACCGGCGTGCCGGAAGCCATCGCCTCCAGTACAGGTAAGCCAAAACCTTCATAAATCGACGGAAATATAAATGCTTTTGCACCAGAAAAAAGACAGGGTAAATCTTTAGATGAGGTGAAGCCGAGATATTTTAGCCACCCTTCCCGCTGACCTTTATCAAACAGTGAGAGCAGTGCCTCATTTTCCCATCCTTTATAGCCACTGATAACCAGCGGATAAGTCAATTTATCTTCAGCAGGTAAGTTTTCATATGCCTGTAGCAAGGTCAGAACATTTTTCCGCGGTTCTATAGTCCCGGTGTACAGAAGATATTTTTTATGGCTAAGCCCAAATTTATCCAAAGCCCGGTGCGTTTCAGCCTTGTCGTGCGGGAAAAATTGACCGCTGCTGGCCAGCGGAGCCGTAATAATTCTGTTGGGTTCAAAATCAAAATACTCCGCCAGCTCAAGACGCGTATAGTCTGAGTCCGTCAGCAATATTTTGGCTCGCTTTATCGTCTGTGCCAGCTCTTTCTGCATAAGGTGCACTCGCCCTTTTGGGTGAAACTCAGGCCAGTGAAAGACAGAAAGATCGTGAAAGGTAGCAACGGCGTGCGGCGTGTTGGGAGGAATATAATAATTTGGACTATGGAATACGTAGTCCTGATATTTTTTTATCGCGCGGCTTTTTAGCCAGGGATAAGTCAGGCGGTAGATATCGCTAACTAACTTACTTTTTTGCAGCCGACGCTTCAGCCCTTCCGACGTTTTTCCTGACTCACCGGCGACGGGTAGCTCACGGTTAACGCTCAGGCCATTCAAAAATATCAAGTCGGCGATGTCATTATGATCCTGAAGTTGCTGAGCCAGTTCATAAGCATAACGACCGATACCCGTAAGGGGATACTTAATACAATCCGTAGAGAGAATGACCTTGAGCATTAATTTTCCAGCATCCAGCGTAAAGTGGTTTCAAGAGGTACGGGCGAGAACGACGGGATCAGCGAAGCGAGCTTCTCAGTATCACCGCAAAGCTCTTTAATTTCATTTTCTCTGACAAATGCCGGATTGACTTCAATCCTAATCTTATGGCCAGTGATCTTCTCGCACAGATCGATGACGTCCCTTAATGAAGCCATTTTACCTGACGCCACATTTAGCGTCATACCGCCAGTTGGCAACTTGAGGATCTGAGCATAGCAAGAAACAATAAAGCGTACGTCCGAAAAATCACGCCAGACATCAATATTACCCAGTTCGATAACGTCCTTTCTCTCCCTGAAATGCTTAACGATTTTAGGAATAAGGAAGTTATCTGCCTGACCACAACCGGTGTAATTGAAAGGTCTGACAATATTAATGGGCAGTTTGTCAGCATAAAGAGCAACCAGGTACTCCATTGCAACCTTACTGACGGCATAGTCATTAGCTGGATTAAACGGCGTCAGCTCGGTTAATTTCCCAGCGGTGGTGTTGCCATAAACATTGGCGCTACTCGCTACCAGCACGGACTCAGGTTTAGTCGGTAGCTGAGTTAGCGCCTGAAGAAGATTCCGCGTACCGCCGACATTCACCTGGTAAAAGGCGTTTGCGTCAGCATGGCCAACAAAAGCGATAGCGGCAAGATGGACCACGACATCGGGCTGGATAGCCATCACCGCATCGGCGACCTGCTGATAATTTGTCAGGTCTACGGCATGATAATGGCTTGCACTGCTATCGGGCTGTGTGCCCAGACCATGGATTTCATATCCGGCAGCGGATAATTCCGCTGCCATATAATGGCCCGTAAATCCTTTGATCCCGGTGATCAAAGCACGTTTGCCATTATTGATCATCAGAAGGAGAATCCTTGTTTATTGCGACGCAGATCTTCTTCTACCATCATCTGGCACAACTGTTCCAGCGTAGTTTTAGGTTCCCAGCCCAGCACATCTTTTGCCAGCTGCGGGTTACCGATCAGCAACTCAACTTCAGCTGGGCGATAGAACTTAGGATTGACGCGCACCAGCGTCTTACCGGTAGCAACATCAATACCCACTTCTTTATCATCTTTCCCTTCAAAGCGCAGCTCAAAGCCTGCCGCTTTAAATGCCATAGAAACGAAGTCACGCACGGTTTCAGTACGGTTGGTTGCCAGCACGAAAGTATCAGGCTTCTCAGCCTGCAGCATCAGCCACATACCTTCCACGTACTCTTTCGCGAAGCCCCAGTCGCGTTTCGCATCCATATTGCCTAACTCAAGAACCTCCTGCTTGCCCAACTTAATTTTGGCTACGGTGTCCGTAATTTTGCGGGTTACGAACTCCTGACCGCGCAGTGGGGATTCGTGGTTAAACAGAATGCCGCTGGAGGCAAAGATGCCGTAGCTTTCGCGATAGTTAATGGTCATCCAGTGCGCGTAGAGTTTGGCGACGCCATAAGGGCTGCGCGGATAGAATGGCGTATCCTCTTTCTGAGGAATAGCCTGCACTTTTCCGAACATCTCAGAGGTAGAAGCCTGATAGAAACGGATTTTTGGGTTAACAATACGGATAGCTTCCAGCAGATTTACCGGACCAATACCGGTAATTTCAGCCGTCGTCAGCGGCTGCTCGAAAGAGACGCCTACAAAGCTTTGGGCCGCCAGGTTGTACACTTCAGTGGCGCCACTCTGCTGCAGCAGGCGAATGCTGGCTGACAGATCGGTTAAATCGTATTCAACCAGATGCAGATTCGCGTTGTTCTTGATGCCTAACTCTTCAATACGCCAGAAGTTAACTGAACTGGTACGACGGTAAGTACCGTAAACGGTGTATCCTTTGTTAAGCAGCAATTGAGCGAGATAAGCGCCATCTTGACCTGTAATACCAGTTACTAAAGCTTTCATTATATTCTCCATCATAAAATCAGCACAAATCAAACTATTGAATTACAGTAAGCTTTGCTTTTGAGACTAAATTAACACCGTTATGTTCACATGAACACTCAATGAAATAATTCCCGGCATTATTAGGGGGATTCAGCGGGAACCAGTTACTGTGTTCCGCATCAACAATCGTTAAATAATTTTCATCAACGGCTTCATCAGCAGGTGAAATCTTTACGTATATTTTCCCAATAGTATCGGAAGTTTTCTTTATAACTAAAATACGGCGTAGAGATTGTCTACCCGCTTTGACAACAAATTCAGTCCTGTTGAAAGCCAACCTGTCGCTTGAAATACCAAGCAATAAAGGATGTGAAGAATCAGATAATTCGAGACTCCTCATAAATTCCATTTCATCCCTGTAAGCGATAATTTTATCACTGTTTTCTGCAACTATTTCAGAAATCCCATGTTCTGATGAATCATAATAGTTCTGAAATGAAAAACCTTCCTGTGCCACGTCACTAACCCAATCAGTTGCATTTCCGGGCCAGCTCAATGTCTGATATTTCTGCACAGAGAAATTATCAGGCATCTCAAATTTCGCGATATTGAAATAAAGACTCCACTCATCGACGCCATGATTTCTCGCATCAGTAAGATAGAGATTATAAATTTCATTAACAAGTTTTTTATTGATAATTTGCGGCATATGCGAGGAAAAAGCCTTGGTATCGTAGCCAAAGCTTTTTAACAGGATGCCTGTTTTGATTAACCCATTGTCATAACTTGTTTTTTGAGGATAGGATCCAAGCCATGATTCGAGATTATTTGAATAGTAATAACAATTGTGGCTTTCACCATTTTGATAAAATTCACTGCCAATATCTTTAATCGCAATGTAATCATCATCAGAAGAAATGAAATTAGCTGAGATGAAATCTTGTTGATAAAGTTTTTGTCTGAGCAGTGTATTCCTTGTCTGATGATCAAGCACAGAAATCTCTTGTTCAGACAACAGTTCCTCATCCGTAATAATGTTATATTTTAATCCGCTATCAATCAGAATCCGTTCAAAATCATCATATAAAGATTTTTTAGTGAGAAGGACCACTGAATTAACAAAACGCATTCTTTCAACAACAGAATGTAAGCTCAAGCCAAATTTAATCGGATCGATTGAAATATAAACAATCTGTTCAGCTTTTGAAAGAAAGTCATAATCACCGGCATGTGCTTCAATTTTCTTAATATTATCAATAATCGTTTCGGCAACATCTGACCATGATGGAGAGATATACGCCTTAGCCTTGAGAATAAGACTCTCACGGTAATCCGGCTCGGCTATGATTCTTTTCATTATGTTGGCGAGCTGCTCTGGTTTCGCAAGATCAAAGACCTCTGCCGCGTCGCCAACTACTTCAGGTAATGCTCCACCGTTTGAAACAATGGTCGGAATGCCAAAACTCAACGACTCAAGCGCTGGCAAACCGTAACCTTCATAATGTGAGGTGGTTATATATGCATAGCATTTTGAGTAGAGAAAGGCCAATTCTTCATCGTTGACATCAGAAAGCCAGAAAATTGATTTATTATATTTTTCAGACGATTTTATATCGCTAATTAAATTATCAACATTCCATCCTTCCCTACCAATCATAACAAGATTAGCCTGAGAAATTCCAGAATCATTATAGATCTTAAGAAGCAGCTCATAATTTTTACGGGGTTCAAGTGTCCCGACCGCAACAAAGAAAGGCTTATTTAATAGATGTTCAAATTTCTGTTCCAGTGTAGCGAAATTTGAAACATCAGACTCGTCAACCGTAGGCAGAGGGCCTAGTGGGATAACGGCGCCAGGTTTTGGCACGCCCAAAAATTTTTGGGAGAAATCATCAATTTCGTCTTTAACAAATTGTGAAATAGAAAAAATAAAGTCGCTATAAGCGATTTTTGCATGAAAGAACTTAGTATAGCGAATGACAGTATTAGCATGGGACCATGCGGCATTAACAATTGGAACGCTATCATAATGTAAATTTATAATTTTAACGCCACGTTCTTTCAAATTTGAATAGAGAACATGGCGGTCAATGCCGTCGCTCCAGGCTGCGTCGATATCGAAAAAGGAATCGTCAGACGTTAGCTTGCTCGCTTTTAAAATTAATAGTTCACAATCTCCTTCATAGATAGCATCAGAAAAGGAGGTGAAATTTATAATCTTTAAAAACGCATGTAGCTTATAATCATATGTGACAAAGCAGAAACGCTTATCTTTAGACAGATGCTCACCCAGATTAATAACTACACGCTGTATTCCAGTACGTCGCTTAGTCGTATAGGTACTGGTAACGTTAATATATATCATGATTTAAACCAGCCAGATAAGTTTTTGCCACTGAATTCTTTATATTCATTACTATTTAAAATTACCGTACAGAGGTGTTTCACAGGATAATCCACCTCATTGACACTTCCCGGAAGACGGCCAAGCAATGAAATATAAAGTGCATAACCAATTGTATGATCGATGTTATTATGAGGCAGGGAATTAATTATAACATCATCATTTCCTAACTGAGCAATCTTAAGAAGTTTCGATATCCACATTTTCAACTCATCTGGATATTCAGAAAAGAAAGGAACTAATGCTTCACTGTCGAGAAGAATATCGAGATATTCACTGAATTTATTAGAATCGATGTTAGCGTGTTGATTAATAAAGACAGATAGCTCAGTGAAGTTCAGATTATTCAATCCTCCCATCGCTGCCGAGCCAGCAGCCTGATGAGGCAATGATTTTACTGATACAAAAGCGACGAAACGCATCAAAAGACGTCTTAGCTTTAATGTCGCTTTAGGATTAATAGCATAAAGCTTATAATATATTTTACTTGTTGTTTTAGAGAAAATAATGCGTTCAACAGCCGTTTTTATTTTATGCAGGCCTGGATTTCTGACTTTAACTTTAGCATTAGCTTTTCTTAAAAAACCGGTAAGTTTCCACGATGAACTACTATAAACAGCCTGCAATTCTTCATTTAATTTTTTGTTTTGACTTTTAAAGTTTTCCTCCAGGCTTTTATAATTACTTTCCAGCAGACTTAGATCTTTGCGGATCGCGATAGTATCAACTTCCAATGCAGACAACGCAGAAATCTTTTGCGTTAAATCTAATTTCTCTGCATTGCGTTTCTCATCATACATCAACAGCATATCACGCAGGCTATAGCCATATTTATTAGTAAATAGATTAGCAAACTTACCTGATTGAGGTTCGTTTCGTTTACTGGCAATGACCGCATAATCCTTACTTGTACCATTAATCACATCGAAAAGCCCAAGCTCTTCCTCGTTATCAAATTCTTTATTATGCTGTAGCCTTGCAGTGGTAGTCAGCCTGAATCCATGATGTTTAATCAAAAATTCGAGCAATAACGAAGGAATAGGTTTGTCATGCGTAGGATCTAAATGGAAGTTATTACTCCCCACAACCAGATTCTCCGCATTGGGCGTTTCTAATATGATTAAACCATTTGGTTTTAATACTCTAAATAAATTAGAAACCAACGCCTGTAGACTTGCAAAATCTATATGTTCAACAAAATGAAATGCAGTGATAAGGTCATATTTATTGTCAGGTGCGTCGGCCAGGAAAGTGAGCGCGTTTCCTTCAATAACATTTAAACTTTGCTTCCTTGCCGCCTCAAGCATTTGCTCGTCCAGGTCAATACCAAGCATATCATCTATGCCTAAGGTCTTTATAAACTTTAGCCACTCACCGCGCCCACATCCCAGGTCAAGCGCTACTGGGTTTGGCGTTTCAAGCAATAAACTCTGGATAAATGGGGTGTAAAAAGTCAGGCGTTGTGCGATTAATTGTTCCGAACCACGATAGGCGTCTTCGAATTTTCTGTAGAAATCTTGCATTATCTGGAACACTCTATTATAGGTGGAATCCATGAGCTACCGATGAATGTTTCGTAATCAGCATTAATTACGTTAAATACGATAGCGACATCTTTCCATAAAAAATTTTTAACGACATGGGAGCTTCCCATATGCGCTGCAATAGAAACAGAATAATTCCCTTCACCTATATTAGCCGGGAATTTAAACTCATAACTTATCTGTTCATCTTTCTGAACATCAAGCAAAGTCTTGTTAAAATAGTGAGTATTTGTACCGAATATTTCACGACCGTATCTATCTTTGATTACATAACCGATAACCAATTCTTTCAGCACTTCATGAGCTAACACAGTTAATTTAAGAACAACAGTCTGGCCTACTTTAACCACTTCAATTTGTCGATCTTCATCATCGGTCAGAGCGATATTGATTAACTCTACTTCGCCAGTTCCGGAGGTTAATTGTACTTTATTTTTATCTTTTTTATTCTCGCTAACAACAGGATCCACTACTTTAACGGGAGGCGTTTTGCGAGGACTGGTATCAGCTATTAATGCGTTATAATGATCGAGGACCTCTTCAGGAGTGCCTTCCATCACTTTCGCACCGCCTGAGATTAAAATAGCCCTGTCACAAATACTCTGAATCGCCTGTTTATCATGCGACACTAACAGCAAGGTAGTGCCTAACTCTTTAAACTTTCTTATCCGCTCGAAGCTTTTATGCTGAAAATAAGCATCGCCTACAGAGAGAGCTTCATCGATGATTAGAATATCAGGTCTTATTGCCGTAGCCACACTAAAAGCCAGTCTGACCTGCATCCCACTTGAGTATACCCTTACAGGTTGATCTATATATTCTTCAATCTCAGAAAATTCAATTATTTGTTTTATGTTGCGATTGATTTCGTTAACTGATAAGCCGATTAACTGCCCGGCCATATAAATATTTTGCCTACCGGTAAAATCAGGGTGAAATCCCATGCCTAATTCTAATAGCGCAGCAACACGGCCCTGAAGTTTTATGCTCCCCTCGGTCGAGGAGACGGTCCCAGTAATGAGTTTTAATAAAGTACTTTTACCTGCCCCATTGATGCCGATAATGCCAACTGCCTCGCCCGGGCCAATTGAAAAACTAACATCCTTAATAACCCATTTACGCTTAAAATTGTCAGGATTTTTCGATGCAAATATAATTGTTTTTAATTTTGAGTAGTTATTTTTATATTGTCGATATGCCTTCCCCAATTTTTCGACAACAATTTGAGTAGTCATAGTTCATCCACCATATCTTTGCTTCTTTTTTTGAACAAAATAATACACAATGCGCAACAAACAATTGACGAAATGAGACTGGGGAGAAGCATTCTGTAATCGCTGACATCACCGTAGACAAACATCTTTTGTGAGAATACGACAATACCAGTTAAAGGATTCAGCTCTACGATTTCTCTTGCCCAGCTGGGGAGAATATTTATTGGGTAAACTATAGGCGTTAACCAGAACCAGAATTGCATAAAAACAAAAATAAACTGTCCAACATCCCGAAAAAAAACATTTATTATTCCGGTAATCATCCCAAAACTAACGGCAAAAACAGATAACAGAAGAACTAATGGAATAACGAGCAGCAGAGAAATGAAGTGCACATGTCCTGAAAAAACAAGAACCAGAATAAATACGCCGAGAAGAATAGCGAAATTTATTATGCTTCCCCAAAAGACTATTACGGGCAAACAAATCTTTGGAAAACTAAGCTTCTTTAACAAATTCGCGTTTCTGATAAAAACAGTAACGCTTTTACTTAATATTTCCGAAAACAAGTTCCACATTATAATTCCGGAGCATAAGAATATGCTATACGCAAAATGATCGCTATTACCGGGTAATCTTGCCTTCATCAGGGTTGAGAATATTACCGTATATATCAATATCAGTGATATTGGTTGTATAAACATCCATACTGGCCCGAGAATACTGGATTGGTAGCGACTCTGAAACTCACGACGAACGCTACTGGTAATGAAACCTCTATAACGTAAAAGTTGCTTTAATGAATCAATCATTGTCCTTCTCTTCTCAAAAAACTCAGTAACCTTTCCGTTTCTCTGACCATTAAAGCTTTATCACCTTTACTTTCAACATTCAGCCTCACCAAGGGTTCAGTATTGGAGTTACGAATATTAAACCGCCAGTATTCAAAATCGAAACTAATACCATCAGTTTCATCAAGAATCCCTGAATCTTTATAAAGTGATATTAATTCTGAAATAACTTTATCGGTATCTGAAACCTTAGAGTTAATCTCACCGCTGCACGGATAGGCCTTCATTCTTTCCCCAACCAGTTCGGCCAGCGTCAATCCCTTCACGGCCAGCAGCTCGGCGGTCAGTAACCATGGGATCATACCGCTGTCGCAGTAGGCAAAATCGCGGAAATAGTGGTGGGCGCTCATTTCGCCGCCGTAAACGGCATCTTCCTGGCGCATACGCTCTTTGATAAAGGCATGGCCCGTTTTGGACATCACCGGGATACCGCCCGCTTTCTCGACAATATCGACGGTGTTCCACGTCAGGCGCGGGTCGTGAATAATTTTTGCGCCTGGCTCTTTGTGAAGAAACGCCTCGGCCAACAGCCCAACAATGTAGTAGCCTTCGATGAATTCAGCGTGCTCATCGAAAAGGAAGCAGCGGTCAAAATCACCGTCAAATGCGATGCCCATATCTGCGGAATGCGCTTTTACCGCATCGGCGGTATCTTTACGGCACTCAGGCAATAAAGGGTTGGGGATACCATTCGGGAAGTTGCCATCCGGCTGATGATGAACTTTGATAAATTCAACTGGCGCGCCTGCGGACTTGAAGCGTTTCTCAATCTCGTCGATTACATGCCCCGCCGCCCCGTTCCCAGAGTTGATAACCAGCTTCATGTTGCTACGGAAATTATTCAGATCGATATAGCCCATCAGGTGATCGATGTAGGCATCCAGTACCGAAATCTGTTTGTAGCTACCGCGCTTTGCAGCATTAACGGGGGAGAAATTATTTTCTTCAGCGAGCCGCTGGACATCACGTAGCCCGGTATCACCGCTAATCGGACGAGCGTTTTCTTTTACCAGCTTCATGCCGTTATAGTTCATTGGATTGTGGCTGGCGGTGACTTCTATTCCACCATCAATTCCCAGATGGAAAGTAGCAAAATAGATTTCCTCCGTCCCACTCATGCCGATATCCAGAACGTCCGTACCGGCATCCATTAATCCTTCAGCCAGCGCCAGCTTGAGCGCTTCGCTGGTCAGGCGAACATCGCCCCCCACCACAATGGTTTTTGGGGTCAGAAATTCCCCATAGGCACGCCCGATACGATAGGCAATATCCTCATTAAGCTCTTTGCCTAATTCGCCACGAATATCATATGCTTTGAAACAGGTTAATGCTGACATAGTTCTCTTCATCTTATCCATTAACTGCGACCGAACTGCTCTTTGATTTCGATAATATCGTCATCGCCTAAATAAGAACCAGACTGGATTTCAAGCAGTTCAAGCGGGATCTTGCCCGGATTTTCAAGCGTGTGCACCGAACCAATAGGAATAAATGTCGACTGGTTTTCCGTCAGCAGAATCGTTTTATCTAAAATAGTGACTTTTGCCGTACCGGAGAGAATCACCCAGTGCTCAGTGCGATGGTAATGCATTTGCAGATCGAACGCCTCGCCAGGCTTAACCGTAATGCGATTAACGTTAAAACGCTCGGCCTGAACGACGAGATCGGCACGGCCCCACGGCCAGTAGGTTTCGCGGTGTTTACGGTACTCAGTACGGCATTCCGCTTTGAGGAATTCGACCACGCGCTTAACGTCCTGGACCTGATCTCTTTTGGCTACCAGAACGGCATCTTTGGTATTCACAATAACCAGATCTTCAACGCCAATCGCCGCAACCAGCTGGTCATCCGTGTTGATATAACAATTCTTTGAATTATGAACGAAGGTATCACCTTTGAGAGAGTTGCCGCTGTCGTCTTTTTCATTGACTTCCCACAGCGCCGACCACGATCCTACGTCGCTCCAACCTGCATCCAACGGCACAACGATGGCATCAGCGGTTTTTTCCATTACCGCATAGTCAACAGATTCATCCGGGCAGAGATTAAAGTCTGCTTTATCGATACTGATGAAGTCGCCGCCCGCCTTCACATTAGCCATCGCGCGCTTGCACGCTTCCAGAATATCCGGTCTGAATTTCTCCAGTTCCTGGAGATAGCGTTTGGCACGGAACATAAACATGCCGCTATTCCAGTAGTATTCGCCGGAGTTGATATAGCCTTCTGCCGTTTTCAAATCGGGCTTCTCAACAAAACGCTGGACCTTATAGGGCGATGCCTGCTGGCCGGAAACGCTTTCGCCACGGTGGATATAACCATAACCTGTTTCAGGGCCGGCAGGCACGATGCCAAAGGTAACAAGGCTACCTTCTTCAGCGAAGGCAATGGCTCGTTCTATTGCCGCATGAAATGTTTTTTTGTCATCAATGATATGGTCCGCTGCAAGCACAAGCAGAATCGGGTCTTCATCATGTTCAATGGCATTGAGCGCGGCGAGTGCAATAGCTGGCGCCGTATTGCGGCCTACCGGTTCAAGGATAATGTTGTGCGATAACTTTTTAATTTGTCGGAGTTGCTCGGCCACCAGGAAACGATGTTCTTCATTGCAGATCACCACCGGCGATTGCGCTTCCACACCAGAAAGACGCATCACCGTTTCCTGTAGCATTGAATGCTGTCCGTGCAGGCAAATAAACTGTTTAGGGTACAGTTCACGCGATAGCGGCCACAGGCGACTGCCGGTTCCACCGGCCATAATTACTGGAAGTAACATTCGACAACCTCTAACGGAAAGTATTTCGCAACAAACGCTCAGTCATTGCTCAATTATCGTACTTAAAAATAAATAGCAGGCACGCTACCGCCCCTGGCTTGCAGCTACCAATCTACTGTACAAACTAAATTCAAGCTGCCACTCAGTCCACATTCCCTCCCTTTAGCAGGGAAAATTGTTCTGTAACTTTAGGATTAATTTTACCTGTGCCCGAGCGTAAAAACACCCTCTACGCTAAAGATTTCAAAATATTGACCTATGGCTTTAGGAATTATCTTAGCTACTGAGGCTAATACCTTGATTTACATAGATTGAGAGTGATATTTCCACATAATAATTGCATAACAAGTTGGTTACAAACTTTAATCTTTAAAGTGGGATGCGAGGGTGGGTTGTTTTATTTTTGACCATAATGAGCAGGAAATATCTTTTTATATGCTGTTTGACTGTGGAAAGAGATGATAAAAATCTGAGCAATAGAGGAGGTAGTGTGAAGTGTGGTGACGGCGAGGAGGGATAAAGAAATGCAGGCCCGCCTATGCGGAGGCGAAGCGGGCCAGAATACTCTTAATTATAACCGTTTGGATTCTTACTTTGCCAGTTCCAGGTATCGCGCATCATCTGATCGACACCGCGAGATACGCGCCAGTCCAGCTCTTTATCAGCCAGTGAAGCATCGGCCCAGAACGCGGGCAGATCGCCAGCGCGACGAGGAGAGATCTGATAGGGAATTTCGCGTCCGGCCGCCTTCTCAAACGCCTTAACCATCTCCAGCACGGAATACCCTACCCCAGCACCGAGGTTATAGGCTTTATAGCCTTCCACCGAAGCAATATGATCCAGCGCCTTAAGATGTCCTTCGGCCAGATCCATCACATGGATATAATCGCGCTCGCCGGTGCCGTCTTTGGTGGGATAGTCGCCGCCAAAGATGCCCAGCTTCTCCAGACGGCCAATCGCCACTTGCGCGATATAAGGCAGCAGATTATTAGGGATGCCGTTCGGGTCCTCACCAATCTGGCCGGACTCGTGCGCGCCTACCGGATTAAAGTAGCGCAGCGCGATGGTTTTGAACTGCGGGTTAGCTTTCGCATAGTCACGCAGGATAAATTCAACCATCAGCTTCGAGGTGCCGTAAGGACTGGTCGTGCCGCCGATTGGCGTAGTTTCCACATAGGGAACCGGCGCATCAGCACCGTAAACCGTCGCCGAGGAGCTGAAGATAAACTGATTTACGCCAGCGGCCCGCATCTCTTCCAGCAGCACGAGCGTGCCGGTCACATTGTTCTGGTAATACTCAAGCGGCATACGGGTAGATTCCCCCACCGCTTTCAGGCCAGCAAAATGAATGACCGAGGAGATGTTATGCTGCGCAAACAAGTCGCGCAGGCAGGCACGGTCCAGAATATCCCCTTCACAGAAGGTGGCCGTCTTCCCAGTCAGCTTTTCTACCCTGCTGATGGATTCGCGCGATGCATTACTCAGGTTATCCAGTACCACTACGTCGTCGCCACGCTCAAGCAGCGTCAGCACCGTGTGAGAACCGATATAGCCAGCTCCGCCCGTTACTAAAATAGCCATATAAACTCCTTGTAACCACGCGCGACGCGGCTACGTTAGGGTTGCGGTTTATTTTGCCAGAATCTTTTTGATCTCTTCGCGGAACTCACGTCCCTGCGCGTTGTTTCTAAGACCCCAGGAAACGAAGGCTTTCATATAACCCAGTTTGCGACCGCAGTCAAAACTGGCGCCTGAAAGCTGATGCGCTTCAACCGGCTGTTTTTTCGCCAGATTGGCGATAGCATCGGTCAGCTGGTAACGGCCCCAGGCACCCGGTTCAAGGGTTTCCAGCTCGGTCCAGATATCCGCAGACAGAACGTAACGCCCTACCGCAGCCAGATCGGAACTTAAAGTCTGTGGATTTTCAGGTTTCTCGACGAACTCGACGATCTGGCTGACCTGACCTGGGTTATCCATCGTCTCCTGAGTTTTAATTACCGAGTATTCGGAGAGATCGGCCTCAGGCATGTGATGGACCAGCACCTGGCTGCGCTGGGTTTCTTCGAAACGCGCGACCATCGCGGCCAGATTATAACGTAGCGGGTCAGCCGTTGAGTCATCCAGCAATACATCCGGCAGAACCACCACAAACGCTTCATCATGCAGCATTGGACGAGCGCACAGAATCGAGTTTGCCAGGCCAAGCGGCTGCGGCTGGCGTACGTTCATAATCGTCACGCCCGGAGGACAGATAGACTTAACTTCACTCAGCAGCGAACGCTTAACGCGAGCTTCCAGCAGCGCTTCAAGCTCATAAGACGTATCAAAATGGTTCTCAACCGCATTCTTAGATGCGTGGGTGACCAGAACAATTTCCTTAATCCCTGCGGCAACGCACTCATCAATGATGTACTGAATCATCGGTTTATCGACAATCGGCAACATCTCTTTAGGAATGGCTTTAGTAGCAGGTAGCATGTGCATACCCAGACCTGCAACGGGGATAACTGCTTTCAATTTAGTCATAGTATTTCCATCACTGATGTTAAAAATAGAGATTCCGCAGTCAAACTTCCCTACAGAGGACAATCTCATGGGTATCCGTCCATTGACCAGCTGTAGTTTAATAGCTAATACCGTAAATGGAATATTTCTTGTGGTCGACAGGGAGATTATAGGATTTATCTCTGCCTTATCTTCGAGCAAGACCCCCTATTAAAACATAGAGTTACATCATCACTTCGGGTATCAAACTTTTAAACCTACTGAAACAGAGCGTTCCAGACAGCCTGCCGGGCAAGGAGCTTTACCAAACAGTGTTTTTCACAATCTGCAATTGTTCATGCAGGCGAGACAAATTGTTTGCGAAAATGGCATCGTCACTGAGAAAACCTTGACGATTTTTTGCCACTTCTAACTTTTTTGCCACCTGTTCGACCATGGCAGCATCCCAGCTGCTGTTTATTTTATCTTCTTTACTCCTCACCACTTTTTCTGGCAAGCGTAAAGAGATATAGCGAATCTTATCGATATGCCGCTGCAACCCAGTTGAGCTTTTCAACTGGATACGGTATTTAAAATCATTGATGGCATATTCAACATCTCTCCCCTTCACGCTCTGATTGCTGCCGTGGTACATAACACCACTTTTACGTAAAGCGTTGGTGGCGTATTCCCCGCCCAGCACTGTCGGCATATAAGGCGTGTCAATTGTTTGTGCCCAATCCAGCCACTTAAACGTGCTGATTTCAGTGGAAGTCACCATCGGAACCCATGGTACACGCATGGCATCGGCGATGATGGCCGCATGCATAGCGTCGGCAAGAACCAGCTTAGCGTGGCGAATTTTGTTAATGACTTCTTTCGCCTCCGTACGTGGATCGATATACGTTACCCCGGCCATTTTACAGACGTTTTCCCACTGTCCATGAGCCAGCGCTTTATGATGAGGAATAAAAATGACGCCTGAGCGTTCACTTTCGGGCAGTGGGGTGAATTCCGGATGGCTATGTAAAAAAGCCGCGCCGTCAGTAATATATTGGTGTTTTTGCAGGCCTAGCACGTTTGCGCTTAATGGACCACGAACACATTTAATATCCCAACTGGCGTCACCAAACCCTGCCGGAGGAAAACCATAGCCAATGCCGCTGCCAAACACGATCCATTTTTTTGCTTTAGGCATTTCAGGACTAATAATTGTACCTATTGCAGAGAAACGAACATCTTCATTATCATCGAAAAAACCAGGCAATAAATCATTCCAAAGCCATTTATTAATATCGTCACCGAAATTACCCAGCCTGGACTTATAAAAATACAATTTCATAACTGCTCTCCGAAGATAAATTCATTTCAAATTAATTTAATAATTTTCTTTGCACATTATTGCACAATACGTACAAATTCGACAAAGGGAAAAGTCTTATTGTTGGTAGATGTTGTCCAGAGTTTGTTTATATCTTTCAGGATCGTGTTGTAGCTTTATGCGTTCAATTGATTTATTTGCCCGAACAGGGATAAGCTGTGGGTTATTAACCACGTCAACTATTATTTTCTTCAACGATGAGACAATTTTATCACGAGTACGTCGTTTATCTTCAGCGGTATCGATCAATAACTCACCAAAGCGGTTGAGCTTGAGATCAATCAGCCAGCCAGCGTCATCACCATTAATCTCAGGCATCGCTCTGACATTGGTAGTCACAACCGGACATCCACAGGCCTGCATTTCCAATACTGAATAACCATAGGTATCACCCCAGGAGGGCAAGAGACCAATGTCAGTACGCTGCATCATCTCGATAACCTGTTGGTTCGGTAGTGACTGATATGCTTGCAAAAAAGGGAGTGTTCTTTGAATTTCGTCTAACTTTTGATAAAACGCCTCATCATCAGGGAAACGACCATGCAAATAATTCTGCTTTTGCTGAGTATCTCCGATGATATTCAGTGAGACTTGTTCAGCATTAATTATGCCATCCTGATAAAGTTCACTGAAGGCTAAAAGCACTTCAGCTCCCCCTTTGCGATAGAAATCTTTACCAATAAACATAAAGTTTATTTTGCTGTCGTGGCGATGTTTCACTTCAGTAAAAAGTGTTTGTGGAGGATGCACGACACGCACCTTGCTGGCTATCTGCTGTTCAAGGTCGGGGTAACAGGAAAGGAGTGCCATCTGAATTTTTTTCGCGCACTCTGAGATGGCAATCAATGCAATACAATTGTCTCTGGCTGCCAGTGAAAGCATTTTTCGTGTTTTTGCATTCGGCAACATCAGATTTTCACCATCACGAACCCGATGAAGCGTAATATTTTCACGGATACGCGGTACGGCCGTTTCAAATGTCACGGCCCACATCATATCAGTAATGGGAATATGATTGAAGAAATGGAATAGATCCAGACGATGTTTTTTTAGTGAGAAAATGGGGCGAAAAATGAAGTTCGGTTGAGTTATCCCCATCTTCGCCTGGACAAAATTCAAATATGTATAAAAATTATTCTTCTTAAGATTAATAAAAGTATTACCGTCGTTGCAGGTGATACATCTTTTTTCTGGATAGGCATTATTTGCAAGGCCAATAATCATAATATCGTCTCGGAAGTTAGTCAGATATGATATTGGAAAATCATTATCATTTAAAAAAATTAAGGAAATTTCGGGCTTTAATTTTTAATGAGAACAGCACATAAAAAAAGAGAGGACTATTATGATTAATCAAAAAACAGAAGAGTTTATTAACCGTACTTCCGCCTTCAGCACTAATCCTACGATGATCTTTCGCTTTATAGAATTCCTGTCTAAAACACTTATATCCTTTGGTCAAGCTAATATCACCACGTACCGCGTTTTCACAGCTGAGTGTGATATAATTTAACGTCATCCAGTCACGAATTTGGCTGACGTCAACCCGCTGAGAGGCCAGATAATCAACCATGATTGTGTCGGCTTTGTTCGTATTGATTGCCCGTCCCTGATCAAACTTTGTCGATAAAGTACCCGATGAGTATTTAATATAACGATACCCCATCAGTGGACTCATAACTACATGCTGTGCATGTTGAAAAGCATGAATATTAAAAACCCGGTCTTCTGAATGATGCATCGTAATATCAAACACGATCTCGTTACCATGGATAAGCTCTGTCCTGAATAACTTATTCCAGACAGTACTTAGATTATTCTTCCTCTTATAGTTATTGTAATTTTTTATAACTTCCAAACCAGAACAGCGCATATTATCGAACTGATACGTGTAGATCTGTTTAGAGTCCATGAAGAATATATCATAGGAGAAACTCACTACGTCAGGCACAGGTTGCGTCGTATCGGCTAACGTAGTTTCAAGTAAACTGAATATCGCATGAGCATCAAACTTATCGTCAGGATCGCAAAACCACAGGTAATCCGTTGTTACCTCAGCTAATCCAGCATTACGTGCACGCGATACACCCGAATTTTTCTGATCGATTAATGTAAAATTGGCAGCGCTTTCAGCTTGTGCCTGGCAAAGTGCTTTACTGTTATCAGTAGAACCATCATTAACGAGGATGATTTTTACCTGCTCTTCGGGAAACAGGCTCAACTGAGAAAACAGATATGGTAAAAATTCCTCTGCATTATAAACAGGAACCACGACGGATAAAATACTCATCAATTTTACTCATATCCTTAGTCACAGAACTTAGAGACACGTATATACTATGAATCATAAAGTCAGGCACCAGCAGAAAACCCTGATGGCGCCTGTCCCAAATTCATCAGCGCATAACGTTATATCACCGCAGAAGTTAAGCTGCTTTTTTCACTTTAAGTTTATTAGCCATACTGAAGAAAACACCTAACTTGTCTTTTCTGGTAAAAACCAGGGTAAATACAAGATAAAAAGCGCCGCCAAGAATAATATCCACTGAAATTTTTAACCAGCCACTTTCCAGTTTAAGTAATGAATCAACACCCCACAGGAATACGCACATTAACAGAGAACCTAAAATAGGTTTTGTTATCTCAGCCATATACTGCCGCCAGGTTATATTCAGCAAGGTAATTGCACACCAAACTGAAATCGGATAAAGCAAAATAGTGCGTAGTGTAAATGCTAATGCTACTGCGATAATGCCATATTTTACAAATATTAGAAATGCAACGACGTTAGATATCGCATACAGCATGGTCAGTTTTGCCTGCCAGTTAGGTTTATCTAGCGCGAACATAACCGAATTATTGTAATAACCGATTGAAGTAATAAAACCGGCAAAACTTACGATTTGCATCACTGGAACAGATTCAATCCATTTAATACCCAACAATTGCAGCGTTAAGTCATAGGAAAGATAGGACAATCCAATAAATGCAGGAGCTGTGGCACTGATCGTGATAAAAACAGCATTGAGATAACGTTTACGGAACTCTGGAAGCTGATCGCGAAGCCTCGAAAATGCAGGCAGTGAAATCCTTGATAGCGCGAAGGAAAGTACCGTATTCACCGTATTGACAATACGTTTACCGGCAAAATAAATACCAGAGGCCGAGCTTCCCAGGAAGTAACTGATAAATGCAATATCTGAGTTCTGATTCATGAAGTTGGTGAATCCACTCAGCGCAACATGTTTCGAATAAGAGAGCAGCTCCTTCATCGATTGTTTCGAATATTGCATTGACGGCTTCCATGGAATTGTAATCCACAGAATCACTGTTGCCGAGACGTTAGTCACCACCTGCTGTAATACCAACGCGGTAACACCCATCCCCTTCCAGGCAAAATAAATCCCCACGATGCCGCCCAGGGTAATAGAGATAACCGACCGTATAGCCAGCGCTTTAAATTGCATATTGTGCGTCAGCCATGCTTCGTGAGTACGGCTGAGCCCGCTGGTGACAATGATAATGCAGGTGCCTCGCACCACAGTGGCCAGCCCTTCAATCCCCATGACTCTTTCGAAAAAATCGGCCAGCACATAAACGACAATTACGCCGGGGACCGCAATCAAATTACAGAGCAAAAATGCAGAGTTATAATCTTCAACGCTGGGCTCTTTCTTCCTGACAATAGCCGTAGCGATACTGTCATAGAAGACCGTTCGAAAGAATAGCGTCACCATAATCGCGACGCTTAGTACACCATACAAATGTGGCGATAATAGTCTTGCCAGAACCAAAAAGATAACAAAGGTGATGATTTGCGAAAACAAGTTTGATAACAACGACCATATTGCACCGGATGCAAGACTGGCTCGATGTTTATTTGGATTATTTTCAGTTGCCACGTTGTATACCTTAATCAAACAGAACTGGGTTTCACATAGTTCTTAACAGTGAGCAATTTTTCCTGAAGTTTTTGCAGATTATCGTTGAATACCGCATCTTCGCTCAGATAGCTGGTGCTCTCAGACGCGCGTGCGAGACGCTCTGAGGCACGTTCCATATAGGCGTTGTCCCAACTTCTTGGCGATTTATTTTCCATCCGCTGGAACATTCTGTCTGGCGCATTTGCGGTGAAATAGCGGCTGTACCGCGTATATTTCGGCCACCAGCTCTTATTTTTAAGTTTACGGGCACGGATGAACTCATTGATAACAGTATCGATATCAGCGTTCGGATAAAAATATTTCTCACCGTAGAAAGGAAGACTTTTATTACGCCAGGCCTCACGCATTGAACTGCCACCTAATACCAGAGGGTTATAGCCCTGCTGAATAGTTTGTGTCCAGTCCAGCCATTTGAACGTGTTGATTTGATCTGATGTCACCAACGGCACCCAAGGCACACGCATCGCATCAGCGATAATTGCCGCATGCATGGCATCAGCCAGTACCAGTTTCGCTTTGCGGATTTTGTTGATAACGTATTTAGACTCATTCTGCGGGCTGACAAATTCAATACCGGCCATCTCACAAACTTGCTGCCAGCGCCCGGTGTGCAACGCATCATGATGTGGGATAAAAATTGTGCCACTACGTTCTGCTTCGGGTAAAGGCTGAAACTCTGGCAGGCTTGCCAGTAGCGCCGCACCATCGGTAATCGCTTTTTCCTTCGGCAAACCAAGAATATGCGCACTTAACGGCCCTCGTACCGAAACGATGTCCCAACCTTCACCACCAAAGTTGTAAGGCAAACGTCCATAACCTACCCCACTGCTGAAGACAATCCAGTTTTTGGCTTGAGGAAGACTGGAGCTCAGGATAGTACCGATACCTGCAAAACGTAAACTTTCATCATCGTCGAAAACACCCGGTAGCAGTTCATCCCATAGCCACGCATTCAAATCATCACCAAAGTTACCGGCTGCGATCTTAAAATAATAGACCTTCATTATGTCTCCCACTTAAAAAGAAATATTTTTATAGAAATAAAGATTAAAATTTCTCAACGGATAAAAAACCGCGCCGGACGGTTTTTTATATCATTATAATTACCTGAATACGCAAGCATGGCCGATTTAAATTATATCGAAACCTATTTAGTCTTAAAATATGGCATTGCACACTGTTCGCCATTAATCACCACAGAAATAAATCCGTGTGGCTGACTCGTTTCAACTGATGAAGCTGGCAATGCCCGGGAGGCAACCAGGATATCACCCTCGTTGTTTGCGCCAAAACCGGCCAACCCGTTATGCAGTGATAACTGCCTCAATGCCGTTTTCGCATCACCAGGAGCGTTATCTTGCGGAGCAAGTACCGCATCGAAGAGTGCACAACGTCCTGACATAAAACGGTCTTGCGCGGTAGTTTTAATCAGGATCATGCCAGCATTAAGGTTCTTCGCCAGCTTAACAAAGAGAATAACATCCGTATCTGATGGCGTAGTAAATGCCACATCGACCACCGGAGAAGCTCCCTCGGCAGACCAGGACATTTCGCTGAGCTTCTGCTTCCTCTGAAAATGGATGGTTGCACGGCCATTCAGGGTGTTGCCAGCTTTAATGTCGAGATAAGGACTGCCGGCGTTTTGCTCATAGCTGGCCTTACCAAATACCTCAATTTCCCAGCTATCACCCTGTGCAGGAGAAAAAAGCTTGCCGACTTCCAGCCACTGTTCATTGTCAGACTTATTGCTGATATGAAATCGTGATCCAAGAAAATTGTATTTCATGCTGCCTTCGGTTGCGATACCAAAGGATTCAATGCGGGTCGAGCCTCGCTCAAAGCGACTTAACCAACTGCCCTCTGCACGCGAGTTATCGATTTTACTGCGTACCTGAAGATTGATTTGTCGCATATTCAGTCGCGAATTTTTTGCATCCAGCGGGTTCTTACACCCTTCCATGCTCAATGCATCAATAATCCATTGCCCATCTGAAATATCACCTGGGTTTTCAGAGTGTTCAATCCAACCGTTATGAATTAATGCCTGTGTGGTACGCGGTAAATTCAGCACTTTACCAGGATTACAAGATTGCACATTAAAATTAGAGAGTTCAATCGCAGTGTTATGATTCCACATCCCTTTTTTAGTATCCGACCATACCGCTTTAATAACATCGCCTGTACAGCGGCCTGCGTACCACTGGCTGATCTTACAATCCAGGGTATCTACAAGGCTTATAGCCACCCCACCGACATAACGGAAATTCAGACTTGAACCTCTGAAGTATTGCCCGGCCTTACAAATGTTATTGTATAAGCCCTGTTCATTTTTATTTTTGTCTACTTGCCCGTTGAAATAAATGTTACTTAATTCAACCCAGCGAGCATTAACGTTGAAAACAAAATCTGACTTACCGTCCGAGATAATATTTGTCGATGGGAAATAGCCAAAGCTCACCGGTGCACCAGAGATTCTGACGTAACGACTGTATTTCTTTGAAATATCAAATGCAGAGACAAAAAAAGTTCCCGCAGGAAATTTAATTGAGATTTTTTGATTGTTTTTTTGCGCCCACAAATACATTGCGTGCATAGCATCAGCACAATCTGTTTTACCATCATTAATTGCGCCAAAATCGAACAATGTCAGATCGTTATGGTCACTAATGACTCTTTGCCAGTGATAGTTCTTGCCAGACGAACAGGTTACCCCTTTATCGTCTGCTGCGGAGGAGAGTTTACCCATAAAGGTCCCGCCGCCTGATTCTCCGTCTTTATGCCAACTACGTAGCTTAACTTTGGCACCGTCAAACAGTGGTGGAAGTTGTTGAAGATCTTGCCAGGATTCAATCTCACCAATAAGCTGGTAACCAGCAGGTGCCGTCAGACGACGGTTAAACTCAGCAACGCCAGAACCTTTTACATCCGGCGAGTAGAATATCCGGTTTCCGTCATGGTCATAAACGGCCATCGAATACTCTGCGGCTGACCAAAGAGAACCTTTATCACTGATAAGATTTTCAATGTTTTCTTTGGTCAGCTGAATAGGTTGACTTAGAATAGCGAGCTCACCATTAGGACGTTTATAGAAAACATCGATGTGATTACCATCCTGCTTCGGGTCACTATTTTCCTTACCAATATAAAGCGTCCCTTTGAAACCTGTCCAGAATCGGTCAGGCATCATAAAGATATCCTGCGGCGAAGCGATTGAAATGTACTCTTTCGGTAAAGCTTCACTCGGCACTTTCTTAAGAGTAATATTATCTGGTTCAGCGCCGTAAGCGTTAGCTAACGTTCCCAAAGCCGTTGTAGCGACCAGGGATGAAAATGCAGTACGAATGAGTTCTCTTCGTTTCATATCAAAACTCCGTTATAACGAGAGTGAATTTAGAATCATATTAATCCCAGAGACATTGATTATTTTTATAGTGGTAGGTCCCCACCCCATGAAAGCATGATGTTTAATATGAAAATCCGTCCTACTTCCCACGGTCTCTTTCATACAAATATTTCATCAGACCTGTAGGTATAACGCGCGTAGAGGTGCGGATAAGAAAATAAATACTTCCCGTCAACAAGGGAACCTGTTTTAGCTTATTCTTAAGCTTAAACAATTGAATTTCACTTTTAATATAGGGCCAACCGCGCCGCTTACTAACCATTTCACTTCCTGCTCTGACACGCATCAACACATCAGGTAGGTTAGCCATCTGTTGCCCTTCCGCCATCATCCGCAACCATAAGTTGTAATCTTCCATAAACAAATGGTGCTGGTAGCTACCCGCAGAGATAACCGCCTGCTTACGGAACACGACGCACATATGATTGAAAGGATTTTTTAGTCTGGCAAAGTGACAGATTTCACTATATGTGACGGGCAAACTTTTCAAACGTTCTTTGCCATGCTCATCAAATTCAGTAACAGCCGCACCCAGCAATGAAACGCCAGGATTTGCATCCATAAAAGCAATCTGCTTTTCAAAGCGTTGCGGTAGGCAGATGTCATCAGTATCCATTCTGGCGACCAGATCATGCGTGCAGCGGTTCAGGCCTGCATTTAACGCATTCCCCAGCCCAACATTTTTTTCAAGTTTAACCAATGTCAGCATTAACAGAGGCTGCCATTTTTCTACAACAGCCTGCAACTCTTCGGTGACTGGACCATCGTAAACCAGGATTATTTCATCAGCTTTACGCGTCTGGGCATACAAACTGCTCAGGCACTGATCGAGGTTATCTGGCTTTTCTTTGGAATAGAGCGACATTAATACAGAAAACATAATTCTCTCTCTTTTATCCCAGGATCTGTTCCCACTGACTAATAATTCGCTCCGGGCCATACTGGCTGGCATTTTTCCAGGCATTCGCGGATAAGGACTGGCGTTTTGCAGAATCGGCGATTAAGAGGTTAACTTTCTCAACAAAGTCGGTGTTATTTTCATAAGGAATAACATATCCGTCGTCAGTGATAATTTCATCTGGACCTGTTTTACAGTTGAACGCCACAGTTGGAAGAGCAAAATCTTTCGCTTCAATCAGCACCATCGGTAAGCCTTCATAACGTGATGTCATTAACAGAAAACCAGCATTCCGGTAATACTCATCAACTTTTCTACTGGGCTCAACAATCGTCACGCTGTCCTGCAGGTTAAAATCAGAAATTTTCTTCTGTAATTCAGATTTCTCTTCCCCATTGCCGACAATGAGCAATGTCCAACCTTGCTTATCTACCTCTTTCCAGACATCAAGCATACGAGAAAAGTTTTTCTGCCGGGTAAGCCGGCCAACAGCGATTACTGTTTTAGACTTAGCCGCCATCATATCTGCAAAAATAATATCAATTTTATTATTATGAAACGGAGAGATATTTCTGACGACGTGTACGTTCTGAAGATGATGCGTATCACTCAGCAAACGTTTGTCATGATCGGTCAGTACCGCAATTTCATCGGCTAGTTTATAGCAGAATAGCTTTAACTGACGGATAGTCTTTGAAAATGATTCAATAGAAACATGGTCACAGCAGACAACTTTTGTTTTGTTGTTGAAAAACTTCAATATCAGTAAAGCCTGAACAGATAGTTTACCCATCGAAATGATCATGATGGCATCTTGTGGATTTTTCTTTAAATACTGACAGAACTGTACCAACTTCAACATTCTGACCGATGCCGAGGGATTAATAACCGTTACCCTATCACTGGTCGGATAATAAGGTTCTCCCGGTGTTAAAGAATATAAGGTTACGTCATATTTCTCTTCACATAACAGGCTCGAGAGCGTGCTCGCCACCCGATCCGTGCCACCACTGTTTGAAATGCCATCAATCAGCATGATCAATTTTTTCATTCTATTTCGCCTACTTTTTAATTTATTACCGGATAACAACTTCGCCCAATGAGTCAGCTTAATGAATGCTTCGTGCCAACTTCATAAAACCAACATATTTAATTGAGCATAAAATCCCGCACTAAAATATTTTAAAGAGCGGCGCTACGGAATACCCTAAAATAGATTGCACCGATAATATCGTATTGTAAGCCAGATAGTAAGTCGTCATTGCAGCCAGGATGCCAAACGTCAATAAAGGATTACGCAAGCGTTTTAGCAAGAAAGCCAGCAGCAGAGGTTCAGTATGCAGGAACAGGTTACCAACGCGACCACCAAATATACCAAAGTCTGAGAAGGTAATACGTACAGCAGCACCAATAGAGTAGGCAATTAACAGTATATAAACCAGCCGTTCATCTTCTTTAATCCCTTCCTTGAAATAGTACAAAGTAAAGAAGACCACAAAACCTATGTTTTTGAAATTACCCAGACTGAAGACTGGCGTATTAGTATCAAAAGCTGTCCCACTATAGTCCATTGCCCTGTCCCCTAACACTGGCACCAGACCAAAAGAGTCGAGGAAAAGCTTTTTCCCACCAATAATACCTAACGGTATGGCCACCAGGATCATGATGATACCGAGATATTTCATTTCTCTGATGAACAGGAATGGCAGGATCAGTAATAATGTCCAACCCGTCGAGTGGGATTGTGTACTGAAAATAAAGAATACTAATGACCAGAGATATTTTCGGTTAGCGGCAGTACAAAGGCTGGCAACAGCAAAAGCACTACACAAGCCGAAACGGATCTGATTCATATCTTTGTTGATAAACAAATGTGCTGAATAAAGACACAGCGAACAAAGAATCAGTGGTGAATATTTTTTATAACAGTAAGCGTTAGTTGAGACCGCAACCACACAGACAAAGAACAAAAAGTAATAACTTTGACTGGTGAAAAACGAAAGCACCCATGCGAGCAGCATGAACAATTTTTCATAACGATAAATATCGGTGATGCTGTCATAATCGCTGATGTGTAACTGCGCAGCAAAATCATGATAAAACGCAACGTATTGCCCATCATCAATACCCGAGGATGCGCCGCGCATTCCCCCAAAGAAAACCAGGATGATTGCAGCAACAAAGAAGCACCAGTTGAGAAAGTGCCTGACCTTCGTATCATTGAGCTGTTTGATGGAAAATAGCTCAAATGCACAAAATATAAGTATGATGTAACTTATTATCCAATATACTGTCATTACATATCTGCCTTTTATTATTGTTTTGAGATTATCGTCCCAAAATACGGGAGTAAACCTTCTCTTTCAGACGCCCGATAAAGTAATGACGATTAGTTCTGTCGGTCAGAAAGAAATAGCTCATAAAACTTAATGACGCACGCAGTTTTTGACCATCCATTTTATAACGAATAGGTAATTTATATGCTTTATAAGTATACGTCTCACGCTGCGTGAGGAATGGCTTCATGCTATCAAGCCAGAAGAAAGAGTATTTAACGGACTCGCCTTTATGTTTTGAGTTGTGCGTAGTCACCATATAGTAATTACTCAGTGGTTCAGCAATCATAATGAATTCAAAATGTAATTTATCAGCACGAATGCAGAAGTCATAATCCTGATGACGAATGTAGCGAGAATCAAATTTTATTTTTTCAGCATACTCGCGTTTGAGTACGATGGTACTGGTCTGAATAAAACCATACAATCCGAAAAGATACTCCGCGACGCTTTCGCCAGGGGCAACAGCTTTAACAGGCATGATTTTCAGGAAACGATCGTCTTCATAGATATTGACCTGACTATAAAGAATAAAATTTTCTTTACCCTGTTCTTCGAGCGCAGTAATTTTTTCGGCGCAAATCTGCAATTTATCCTGTCGCCAGTCATCATCAGCATCAAGGAAACTGACGTAATCTCCACTCGCCAGTTCAATGCCTTTATTACGCGCACCCGCGCCATTCAGTTTATCCTCTGATAGCACAAGCGTAATGTTTAACTGACTGTACCGCTCACCCTTAACGATAGCAGCCAGTTCATTCGCATCAGCCGACTTGTCATCAATAATTATCACTTCAAAATTCTGGTAGGTTTGCGCAGCCACACAATCGAGTGTCTTCACGATCGATTTTGATGCGTTGTATGCCGGAATTACGATTGAAAAGCGAATGTCCTTCATTTCCCAGGCACCTTTTATACCGCCGCAATGGAAGCGGATTTAACGCTGAAAATTTTAAGGGAACCTTCCATCTTCGATGAAAAGTCCCCCCGCGAACACTAAATCAACTATTTATATCTTTAGTGTACTTATAGTCATAATAATCGTAGCCATAACCGTATGAATTTGCTGCTTTTCGTACAACGGCATTGAGTATTACGCCTTTAATATCAGTACCATTCTGCGCAAAACGTTTGTAGCTGATCTCGACTTCTTTAACAGTGTTAGCTTCAAAGCGTGCGACCAGCAATGATGTGCCCACCAGCTTACCAATAATAGCCGCATCGGTAACAGCCAGAATTGGAGGCGTATCAATCAGCACCAGATCATAGTTTTGAGTAGCCCAGGCAAGAAGCTGCTCCATACGTGGATGCATCAGCAACTCGGAAGGATTCGGTGGCACCTGACCGCGTGGCACGAAGTCAAAGCCGTATTCACCCTTCTGAATCAAACCTGGCCCTATTTCTGCTTTACCCGACAGCACGCTTGACAGACCTACAGTGTTATCTGCTCCCAACAGTTCATGCGTATAGCCACGACGCATATCCCCATCGATAAACAGCACTCGTTGTCCGGCTTTCGCCACCAACGTGGCAAGGTTAGAACAGATAAACGTTTTACCAATGCCTGGACTCGCTCCGCTAATCATCAGTACGTTATTTTTTGTTTCCATCATGGCGAAGTGCAGACTGGTGCGCAAACTACGAATCGCTTCAATTGACAGGTCCGTAGGATTGCCCAATGCCAGCAGAGAGTTATTGGGATTCGCTTTGCTTTTGCCCCGTCGCGCCAATGCTTCAGTGTCTTTCTTACGTTGCCATTCTGACAGCGGCACGCTGGCATAAACGTTCATGCCCAACTCTTCCAGCTGATCCGGAGTTTCGATACCGTGATGGAACAGCGCTTTCACCAGTACTCCCCCGACGGCCAGGATGAAACCAGCCACCAGGCTTGCCAGCAGAATCAGCAGTTTTTTAGGCTGCACGGGCATACCGGCCGTTTCTGCCCGGTCAACAATGCGGACATCACCCACCGTACTTGCTTTACTGATACCCAGCTCTTGCTGACGGTTAAGCAACTGCATATAGATTTCCTGACCTGCCTGGACATCACGGGTCAGACGTAAAATCACCTGCTGGGTTTGCGGCATACCAGCTATTTTCTTGTTCAGCTTGTCCTGTTCATCTTCCAACGTTTTACGTTTTTCTAACAATGCGCGATAAGTTGGGTGATCTTTAGTAAACAGCTGTGACACTTCTGCTTCTTTAAAAGTCAGTTCATTTAACTGGCTCTGCACGCTTACCGATGAATCCAGAGCAGATTTCGCTTCCAGAGACATATCCACCGATTCGTTCTCACGGCGGAACTTATTGAGTTTGTCTTCGGCAACGTCCAGATTATTCCGCACCTGCGGTAACTGAACTTTCAGGAACTCAAGGCTCTTTTCGGCTTCTTCAGACTTGCGCTGCACATTTTGCAGCAGATAGTTATTGGCTATCTGATTAAGCACCTTGCTGATCAATATCGGGTCTTCGCCGGTATAGGTCATACCCAACACGCCGGTATCTTTACCTTTATCCGCAACAACCAGATTACCCAGCACCATCTGAATCGCCTGGAGATCGCTGAGTTTGGTAATGGTGAAACTGGTTCCCTTTTCCGCATTAGTACCGCTGACGAGAATACTCACGCCATCATGCTGCTCAAATTGTCCAACTTTTCCTTTAAATATTTCATCACCATCACGCGTGACGGTATAGGATTGTGCATCGTTAATCTCGAGGCCGATAGTACGCTTATCCCAGGTGAGGGGGATATCCAGACGAGAGACGGCGATATTTGACGGTTTATTACCCAAGATCCGGGCCAGTCCCTGACCAATAACCGGCATATAGTCCTGCTGCACAATCGTATCCAGACCCAAATCACTGACGGTTTTCCCAATAACCATGCGAGATTCAATCAGTTCGATTTCCGTATCAGACTGTGGCGTCATCCCCGGAAGCATTTCGCTAAGGTCACTTAAGACAGTATTTGGATTTCTCTGCTCGACCTGAACTAATGCGTCCGCACTGTAGATAGGAGTGGCAAATAATGCATAGAGCGTCCCGACGAGCATAAATAGTGCGGTAACAGCCATAATAACCCAACGATGGTCTATCAGCTGCCCAACAAGATGCGCAAAATCTAATCCGTTAGATTCCTCTTTCGGTAATGACGGTGCCTTACTTTTTATATTCATGAATATTCTCAACTATCGGCTTAATGCGTTGACCCATTTCTGGGCAGCGTTTTCGAGTATTCCGTACACGGCTTCAAAGGCATCGCGGCTTTTCTTGTAAGGATCCGCTATTTCCTGTTGGTTGAGCCAGTGGCCGAATAGCATGGTCTTGCCACGTACGGAAGGGTTGATGCGGTTGACCAGATCGACATGTTTCTTTTCCATCACCAGGATCAGATCGTAATCCCGGCACATGTCCGACGTCAGCTGTCGGGCGATATGGCCCGCCAGCGAAACGCCGTGAACGTCGGCCACGCTGCTTGCTGTCTCATCGGCTGCCTCTCCTGCCAAGGCACCGAGCCCGGCTGAAGCGATTTCTTTTTCTGGCAGCAACGATTTGAGCAACCGCTCCCCAGTAGGAGAGCGGCAAATGTTTCCAACACAGACCACCAGGATTGAATTAATCATAATGTTCCCCGGTATTACCAGTTATGAATAACCTGAACGTTACGCGTTGCGTCGTAGAGGCCACTGATGGTTGGTACCAGTTGAGAAATGACACGATTCCAACGCGCCAGAGGTGTAGCCGTGACGTAGACGATATCGTAAGGCTGCAGCTGGAATTCCGTACCCATCACCATCGCCGAAGCGTCTTTAGTATTCAGCTGATAAATATTCGCAATCTTCTGGCGATTAGTCCCTTTAATCTGGCGAATGACGAACACCCCGGTAGCATCGGAGGAGGTCTGGTCCATACCCTGCGAGTTGCCCAGCGCTTCCGCCAGCGTCATGCCACTGCGGTCCATTTTCATGGTGGCAGGCTGTTTCACTTCGCCCATCACAAAGATTTTGAGATCGTCATTGCGCGGAACGTAGAGAATGTCGCCTGGATAAAGCAGATGGTTTTGAGACAGGTCGCCATTTTGCATCAGTGCCTGAAGTGAGATAGGCATTTCTTTACCGTTGTGCGTCAGCACCACATTACGCCAGTCGGCGTTTGCAGTCAGACCACCAGCGGCGTTAACGGCATCAAGGATAGTCAGAGGAACGTTAGTAATCGGCTGTTGACCAGAGGTGGTCACCTCTCCGGTTACGTACGCTTTCTGCGATTTGAACGAAGCCACGCTGACGTCAACCTGCGGACTTTCGATGAACTGAGCCAGACGATTAGAAATTTCACTACGAACTTCCTGCACGGTACGGCCTGCAACCCGGACACGCCCAATGTAAGGATAGAAGATCGTGCCGTCAGAATGTACCCAGTTACCGGTATCGCTGGCGCTGCGATACTGGCCAGCTGGCGTAGTCAGTTCCGGGTGATCCCAAACGGTCACAGTCAACACGTCCCCTACCCCAATACGGTACTCATAAGTCTGTAACTCAGTCTGCAACTGCGGATTCGGCTGAGCTACCACCGGCTTAACTCGCATTTGCTCAACCAGAGCCGGCGTCATTGGAAAAACGTTAACGTACTTGTCAATATCAAAGTCGCTGTCTTGTTGCTTAATAACATCTTTTCCAAAAGTGGAAACAGTACTTCCAGGAACGATGGTGCATCCTGAGAGGAGTGTGGCCGATACCAACAGGGGTATCAATTTCGTTTTGATTGTGATCATCTGGTTCTTCGCTATCAGTAATTTGATTGATAGTGGCGAGTCCGCCGCTGTGTAGCGTCATGCAAAATTATTCAGGGGATGCCACTTTTCAAGCACTGTAACTGTCAGTCATTATCTTCAACTCCCTATCCTTTTTATGCCTTGCCGGTTTGATTAAAGCCGACGCTCAACATTCGTCAAAAAAAGTTTGTTTAGCTCGCAAGTCAATGACAGTTAACAGTCAAAAGACGCTTTTCATTTTGAAGCGAACCGACGGGCGTTCGCTCCTTTTTGACAGGACTACAGCCACCTATCAATAAGCGCCATCGCGTTTCAAAACCACCCCAACCGTTTTGAAAAGAATGGCAATATCGTTCCACAGTGACCAGTTTTTTACATACCATGAGTCAAAGTAAACACGAGTTTCGTAATCCACATCATTACGGCCGCTGACCTGCCACAGACCGGTCATACCCGGCTTAGCCATATAGTAGTAATCCACGTCACCGGCATAACGCTCCAGTTCATCTTCGATAACCGGACGCGGGCCGACCAGGCTCATCTCCCCGCGCACAACGTTCCACAGCTGCGGGAGTTCATCAAGACTTGTTTTACGAATGAAGTGCCCAACACGGGTGATACGCGGATCGTTTTTTAATTTGAAGTCTTTATCCCATTCTTCGCGGGCAGCCGGGTCGGTACGCAGAACCTCCTCCAGCACTTCTTGTGAATTAACGACCATAGAGCGGAGCTTCAGGCATTTGAACTTACGGCCGTTCCTGCCGACGCGCTCATGACCATAAATTGGGCTACCGCCATCACGGGCAACCATAAAGATCAGCGCAGCCAGCGCCGGCATCAGCATGATGATAATGCTCAGCGCGCCAACAATATCAAAAGTGCGCTTCAGGAAACGGGAGGTCCGTTTCGCCAGATTATTGCTGACTCGCAGAATCATCACCTCATGGCTGAAGATATAGGCCATATCAGTGCCATAAAGCGGAACGCCACGCAGTGAAGGTATCACGGAAACGGAGCGGCAGTTGTGTTTTGCCAGATTTTTTAACCACAAATCGCGATATTGGCTCTGCTCATATTCGACGGCGACGATAAACTGGGTATCGCCATTCACCAGGTGCCACAGCGGCGTTTCCTCACGGATAACCGGAATGCCAAATAAGGCAGGCGCTGGCGTAGTGCCATCAACATCGTAGAATGCCACAACGTCAAACCCCATCACCTCTTCACTTTGCAGCGCCAGGTAGGCTTCCTCAGCATTTTTACCGCTACCGATAATGATCGACTGCCTTTTCCACAAACCGATATGGTTAAGAATACGCTTCACTACGGCGCGACCAACGGGAATAAATATCAGCGCCAGAAGCCAGGTCATAACCCAAATCCAGCGGGACATCTCCCCTTTAGACAGAGCGGTAATCGACAGGTCGATAACGGAAAATATCAGGATGGTTCTGAAGATTTCTTTTAGTTCGAACCAGAATGGCTTGCGATAGGTATAATGGCGCTGACGCACCCAGAACCAAAAAACGCATACCACAGAAAGGATGATATGTGTCGCTATTTTTAATTGCAGCGACTGTGCTGAAATGTCACCCAGAATATTACCGGGCAATGCATTCAACAACAGCACCGCAACAAACAAAGAGGCGTTAAATAAGATAAGATCAGAAAGAGCCAGTGACAGCTTAATTAACAATCCTTTAATGGTAAACTCTATATCGCGCATAGTTAACTCTTAATTTTTTCTTCGGAAGCCTGTGATTTATTTATTTCCACCACTGAAAATGATTTCGTGTTTTTATTCACGTCATTTATTACACAGGAAACGTATTTGGGAGCCGTATAAAAAGTCATTGTAGCTGGCAATGCGGTAAGAGAATTGACATGTAAAATCAACAACAACGCGAGTAATATTTCAGCAGTTCGGTCAGGCTGTTGTCCCCGGCTAAACACGCTACCGCCCCTGGCTTGTAGCTGCCAATGTGCTGTATCGCTGCTTTACCTTGTTGTTTTTATCCTGTCCTCTCCAGGCGCAGGCTAACGTGTTTGTCTCCTTAACGTGTCGCTGTTCACAAAAATGGACATTCAGACACCATTACTACGCTAACCAGCATCATTAACGCAGACATTTACTAACACGTTGCTATACTAGTTATAACTGGCCTGTTTACAAGAGGTCGCCTTCCCGTACGCTGGCTTTTAGGATTAAGACTACCTCTCTTCGCAGCCCATAGCCTTGATGCCCTCTTTTCTCCTGATGAAATTCAGATTAATTCGATCTGGATAAGATTAATCCTTACGGATTGCCATCAGCCGTTAAGTATCACTCAATTCATCAGGGTGACCTATGCGAATAGTCTTGAAAACGTCGGTACGGATATAGACTGGATTCTTCTGAGTAATTTCATTTGTCAATTATCCCTCATGTGGCTATAAACTGACCTTCACTTCCCCACTTCTGTTCTGAATATTTGTTGTATTGCATCCGATTCACTATCATCAAAGCTCTTCTTTAAATTCTCGCAGGTGAGTACGCAATGTTCGAATGGATCGCCGATCCGTCTATCTGGGCCGGTCTTGTCACGCTGATCGTCCTGGAACTGGTCCTGGGCATTGATAACCTTGTCTTTATTGCCATTCTGGCGGAAAAACTGCCCCCCGCCCTGCGCGACCGCGCGCGCGTTACGGGTCTATTGCTGGCGCTGGTTATGCGACTGCTGCTGCTGGCCTCTATTTCGTGGCTTTCATCCCTGACAGCTC
Organism: Erwinia typographi; assembly: GCF_000773975.1. GTDB lineage: Bacteria > Pseudomonadota > Gammaproteobacteria > Enterobacterales > Enterobacteriaceae > Erwinia > Erwinia typographi. Next base: position 91,675 of record NZ_JRUQ01000006.1, on the reverse strand, counting down.
CGCTCTTCTCTGCTGGCGGTCACCCCTTCAGCGCACGCGATCTCATTATGCTGGTTGGCGGCGTCTTTCTTCTGTTCAAAGCCACAATGGAATTGAATGAGCGGCTGGAAGGCAAGGACGAAGACGAACATCCGCAAAAGCGCGGGGCTAAATTTTGGCCGGTAGTGGCTCAGATAGTGGTGCTGGATGCGGTATTTTCGCTGGACTCGGTGATTACCGCCGTCGGCATGGTAGACCATCTGCCAGTAATGATGGCGGCGGTGGTGGTGGCCATTTTCCTGATGCTGCTCGCCAGTAAGCCTTTAACGCGGTTTGTGAACGAGCACCCGACCATAGTGATTCTCTGCCTGAGCTTCCTGCTGATGATTGGCTTCAGCCTGGTTGCAGATGGCTTCGGTTATCACATTCCTAAGGGTTATCTTTATGCCGCGATTGGCTTTTCGGTACTGATTGAGGGGTTGAATCAGCTGGCGCAGTATAATCGCCGCCGCTTCCTACATGCCAAATCACCGTTGCGTAAAAGAACGGCGGAGGCGGTGTTGCGCTTACTGCGCGGCCATAGTGAGCAGGCGGAGCTTGATGCGCAAACCTCCTCTCTGGTGGCTGACAATATTGAAAGCCAGGCCATCTTCAATAAGCAGGAGCGCATGATGATTGCCCGGGTGCTGAGAATGGGCCAGCGCACCGTCAGCAGTATCATGACTTCACGCCATGATGTGGAGCAGGTTGACCTTAGCGAATCACCGGAAAAAATCATGGCCCTTCTCGATATTAATCAGCATACGCGGATCGTAGTGACCGATAACAGCGACGACCCGCTGGGCGTTGTTCACGTCATTGATTTGCTTAAGCAGTCCCTGCACGGCGACAGCCTGGACATTCGCGCACTGGTCCGCCAACCGTTGGTCTTCCCGGAGCAGTTAGCCCTGCTGCCGGCGCTAGAGCAGTTTCGCTCCGCGCGCACTCATTTTGCCTTCGTCGTTGATGAGTTTGGTTCGGTGGAGGGCGTGGTGACGCTGAGCGACGTAATGGAAACCATCGCTGGCAACCTGCCAAACGAGGGGGAAGCGATCGATCCCCGTTACGATATTCAACAAAACGCCGACGGCAGCTGGACGGCGAATGGCCACATGCCGCTGGATGATCTGGTGATGTATCTGGAACTGCCGCTGAATGAAAAGCGGGACTACCACACGCTGGCCGGGCTGCTGATGGAACACACGCAGCGCGTGCCGCAGGAAGGGGAAGAGATTCAGATTGGCGATTTTCTGTTCCGCGTCCTGCAGGTAGAAAGCCACCGGGTGCAGAAGGTGCAGATCGCGCCGATGGCGATAGCGGAAGAACCTGATTACGAGGTATAGTTTTTTACTGCAGTAACCAAACGTTCGCGTCCAAAAAAAGGGCTGATTTTCATCAGCCCTTTTAATTTATCACCCGGTTCTACATATCCTTAAGCAGCTTTTGCACCGAGTTATGCTTGTCGCTGTCCTGATTGCGATCTGACCATTGCTGTAATCGTTTCTTCGCCTCGTCCTGTAGCTGCTGACGCAGAACCTGGTCGACCTGCAGCGAGTAGTTCAGCCCAAGCCAGGGACCGTAAATGCGCAGCGGCACCGGCGTCTGCTGCAAACGCCTGACCAGCTCATCGTCGCCGCTCCAGCCGTTGGTTACCTTAATGCCAAAGGTCAAATCGGCCTGCTGGCTGACAAGATTTACCTGCCCTTTGCCGCTGTAGTCCATCATCGGAGAGTGCCCGTTCAGCCCCGGGAAGGTCAGCACGCCGTTATCCAGCGTCGCCTCACCTTTAATCTGCTGCAAATTGCTGCTGCTGGCGGTTTCTGCCGGTCCGCGAACCCGGTTGCTGTTACGCTCAACGGCCCGTTGGATCATCCGCGGGAAATTCAGCCCGGCCAACTGGGCGTTGTCCAGACTCACCGCTGCCGTGCCTTTCCAGCGCTGCCTGAAGGAAGGAACGGTCAGGCCATAACCGCTGAATGCCCCGGACAGAGAGAGCTCGCCACTCAACGATGCAGGCAGATCAAAGGCATTAAGTAACGGCGCCACGGCAATGTTTTTTAGCTCAGGCTGGAGGTTTACCTTTGTCTCGGCGGTACGGACATCAATGCTGCCGGGTAAAGAGAACTCTCCTCCTCCGGCTTTACCGTTCAGCGTCGCCAGAGTCAGCAGGCCATCCTGACTGGAGGCGTTCATCCTTACCTGGTCGAAATGCATTCCCCGCCAGCGCATCTTATCTATGGTCAGCGCAATATTGCCGTCCATCGCATTGAGCGGTGAATCAGCATTATCATGCTCAGCGGGCTGAGAGATCACCGGACCACGGCCCTGCCGCTGCGCCTGAACGGTCTGCCCCCCGTTGTCGCTGTCAGGCTCAAGGCCCAGCAGCGAGTCCATATTCAGCTCGGGTGAATGCAGGTCCACCTTCAGCTGCGGGCGGGCGCTGAGCCGTCCACTGGCGCTGCCGCTCAGTTGGCTGTCATTGGCAGTCAGGGAGAGATTTTTAAGGTTGAAGGCCTGAGCGCCTGCGTTCCAGTCGGCCTGCATTTTCATCTGCCCTTTCAGCCCTTCGTTCGGCAGATCCGCGCCGGTGAGCTGATAGTCGAGCTGATTGATCGTCGCAGAGAGATGCTGCGGATAGCGGCTGACGTCCACATCGCTGTTAAGATTGAGCAGCAGTTCACGCTGGTCGCGGCTGATACGGCTACTCAGCTCGATATGGGCCTGGCGTTTGCGGTCCTGCGAAAGCTGAAGATTAAGATCGCGAAGATTTAGCTGTTCGCCGTTGCCCTGTTGCCAAATCAGCAGGCTGTCAGCAACGCGCAGCTCAGCAATATCGAACGTCCATCCCTTAGTCACCTCATCGACCGGAACAGAATCATCAGGGACAACGGGGGCATTGGCAGGCCGCTGCGCTGCGCTGTCCGGGGTCAGATTAACGATCGCCCCTTTCAGCATCACTTTTTTGACCGCAAGCTGATGCGAAATTAAAGGAAGAAGGCTGACGTCAAGACGCATATTGCTGGCGCTGACCACCGGCTGCTTAGCCCCTGGTGCGGTCAGCGTCATCTGGCCGGAGAGGATGCTCAGCTGCGGCCATACGTGCCAGCGCAAATTGCCGCTTAACGCCAGGCGGTAGCCGCTGCGCTGCTCAACCTGCTGAGCCATATAACCGCGAAAATCGTTGGGATTAACCAATAAGACCAGTGCTGTCATTCCGGCCACAATTACCACCAGCAAAATAGCCAGCGTGGTAATAAATCGTCTCATGCCTTCCCCTTATTCCCGACAGGTATGCTCGCAGGCAATACGCTGACGGCCTGATGATCCTAATCTTTGTCTATCCGGCTGGCATCCGCGCCCTGCTGCCCTTTATATTTTGCATCGCTACGGCGGTTGTACGGCCGCGCGGCGGGCCCGGAAAGCGGCTCGAAGCTTAGCGCGCCGATCAGCATCCCAGGGCGTAATGCCAGAGGTAGCTTACCTGAATTATAGAACTCGAGCACAATCCGGCCCTGCCAGCCTGGATCGATGCGGTGTGCGGTGACGTGAACCATCAGCCCCAGACGCGCCAGCGAAGATCGCCCGTCCAGCCAGCCGACCAGATTGTCCGGCAGCGTCACGGATTCAAACGTCACCGCCAGCGCCAGTTCGCCAGGGTGCAGGAAAAACGCCTCGCCTTCCGGCAGCACTATCTCATCGCTCATAACGCGATCGAGTGCCGCGCTCACTTCATCCTTCGGCCCGCTAAGATCGATAAACGCCGCCGTGTGGCCGCGGAAGGTTCTGAACTGATTGCCCAGCCGCACATCGACCGTCGCGCCATTAATGCGCTCGATAGGGGGGCGTGGAATAATCTCAAGCTGGCCGTTGTCCAGCCAGCTTTCAATGTCGCGGTCGCATAATCTCATGGTTAAAACTCCCTCGGAATAAGGTGGTGCCTGAACGGCTTGGGGAAACGCTACGTCCTTGTGCTCCCCGCGCAGCCTCTCTGCCCGGCTATCAATAACCGGGTCCCGGCGGCTACTCGAAGAATTGGTTGATCTTGGCCTTCAGAATATCGATAGCGATACGGTTTTTCCCACCGCGAGGCACGATAATGTCGGCATACTGCTTGGAAGGCTCAATGAACTGCAGGAACATTGGGCGAACGGTTTTCTGATACTGCGCCATTACGGAATCCATAGAGCGCCCGCGCTCGTTGACATCACGCTTCATGCGGCGCATCAGGCAGATATCCAGCGGCGTGTCGACGAAGATGGAGAAATTCATTTCCTGACGCAGGCGAGCGTCGGTTAGTAGCAGAATGCCTTCAAGAATAATCACTTTCTTCGGCTTAAGCTGAACAGTTTGCGCAGTACGGGTATGCTCAACGTAGCTGTATACCGGGAGTTCGATAGCCTCGCCCGCCTTCAACTTCTGCAAGTGTTGTAGCAGCAGGTTATGATCCATCGCGCTGGGGTGATCGTAGTTGGTTTTAACCCGCTCATCCATAGTCAGGTGGCTCTGGTCTTTATAATACGCATCTTCGGGGATGACGCCGATATTTTCATCGCCAACCCGCTCGCGCACTTCGCGATAGAGCGTACTGGCAATAAGACTTTTTCCCGAGGCGGATGCGCCGGCAATACCTACGATGACGCACTGGTGCGACTTGTCAGTCATAAATTGAAGACCTGATTACTGGTGTCAAAGACAAAGGAGAGGACGATTTCGCGCGTAATTATAAGGATTTCGGGAGGTTGATGCCAGAGAAAAGCGCGGTTTTGCTTTTCAGACTATCCCGTTAGGCGCGCATGGCATTGGTCGTTAAACTGATGGTAATGAGATCACTCTCACATTTTTAGCCAGGCGGCAGAGGCTTAGCGGGCAACAGCTCTGCAAGCCATGTAAAGCCGCTGATTAACTTAACTGGCCTTTTAACACAGCAAGAAGGAAATCAGGTGCACGGGCACATTTTGCATATATTGACCTATTTTGGCGACAGCATGCTGTTAATCCCCACCGCGGTGATTATGGCAGTCCTGATCACCTGGAAAAACAGCGACCATCGTGCCGTCTGGTACTGGGCACTGGCTTTCTGTGCCGCTGGCACCATCGTCAGCCTGTCTAAAATTGCCTTTATGGGGTTCGGCATCGGCAGCGCTCGCTTTAATTTCACCGGTTTTAGCGGCCACAGCGCCATGTCCGCCACCCTGTGGCCGGTGATGTTCTGGCTGCTTAGCGGTCGCCTCAGCCCTGGCTGGCGAGCTGTGACCGTAGCCGTTGGCTACCTTATTCCGTTGATGGTCGGCGTATCTCGCCTGGTCCTGAATTACCACTCAACCAGTGAAGTGATCAGCGGACTGATTCTGGGATTCACCCTCAGCAGTGTGTTTCTCGTCAGCCAGCGTCGTTCAACGCTCCAGGGCTTTTCAACCGGCCAGGTCGGCATAGCGCTGCTGCTCCCCCTGGTGCTACTGAGCCACGGGCGCAACGCTACTACCCAGCAGTACCTCCAGCATCTTTCGATGCAAATCGCCGGTATCGATCATGCCTGGACCCGCGCCGATCTGTTGAAACTGCGCCAGTAACCGTGCAGGGATCAACAAAAGGGCGAATTTCTGTCGTTCAATCGGCCGAATACAGCCCTGTTTTGAATTACCACAAGCATTCATAATCGGTTATGTTAGCATCGCTCAAGTAACGTAGATTGCGCCTCCGGTTCAGTAGGGACTCCGGCGCCGTGCTGGACTGATGAATGACGACTGACACCCTGTTATCCGTGAAACGCACAGCCCTTCGCTGGCCCCAGGCGCTACTACTGGGCGGGTTGAGTTTTGTCTTAACCTTCTTCTGCCTGGAGCTGGTTAAGGTCAGTGGGCAAATCTCACCGTTATGGTTCTCTACGGCGCTGATGACCATTCTCATCTTCCGGTTATCCCTTTCCTCACTGCCGCGGGTTCTGCTGAGCTGTTTTCTTGGGATAGTGCTGGCCAACGCACTGGTCATCGGTCCGATGCTGGCGAACGTCAAATTTCCGCTCATTAATCTGCTCCAGGCCATCATTGGCGGATCGCTACTGCGGGTCATGCTGGATCGCCACTCGCCGCTCGACTCACTGCTCAGCTGGAGCAAAATGATGGTGACGGTCGGCGTGTTTTCCCCGCTGATTGGCGGCCTGCTGGCAACCTGGGCACAGGGAACAGGCGACCATGCCAGCTTCCGCTTTTTCTCCACCTGGGTGATTTCCGAAGCGATCGGTATGCTGGCGATCGGACCCGTTTGTCTGCTGTGGAAGAATGACTATTTTCATAAAGCCCGACATCAGAACGCGCTGTTTGAAACGCTGGTGACGCTGGTCGTCACCCTGGCGCTAAGCTACATCTCATTGCGCTATCTGCCCTGGCCCTTCACCTTCGTAATTGTGGTGCTGTTTTATAGCGCCGTGCGCCTGCCCCGCTTCGAGGCTTTTGTCGTGTTTTTCGCCACGCTGACCATGATGACGCTGATGCTGGCGCTGGGTGTGCTTGATATTCATAGCAGCAAGTGGCCGGCATCCAACTCTGCCTGGCTGCCTTTTTTAATGGCCCTGCTCCCCAATCATATGATGGTGCTGGTGATGCACTCTTTTCGCGAAGAGAAAAAGCACATTTCCGAAAGCGAGACGCGCTTCCGCCACGCGATGGAATTCTCCTCTATTGGCATGGCGCTGGTTTCCCCCGAAAGGAAATTGCTCCAGGCCAATAAATCCCTCTGTACTCTGCTGGGCTATCAGGAAAAAGAGCTGAAGAAAATCGATTTCCAGCAGCTCACGCATCCAGACGATCTGCATTCAGATGTAGAGTTCGTCAACGCGCTGTTAGCGGGCGAGATTGAAACGTACAGCATGGAAAAGCGCTATTTCCGCAAGGACGGACAGATTGTCTGGACGCTGCTGGCCGTTTCGCTGGTGCGCGACAGCGAGCAGCTGCCGCTCTACTTTATCTCCCAGATTGAAGACATTACCGAGCTGAAAAAAACCGAAGAGGTCAATAAACGCCTGATGCAGCGCATCACCCTGGCGAACGAGGCGGGCGGCATTGGCGTCTGGGAGTGGAGCCTGACTACCGGAAAAATGAGCTGGGACAAGCGGATGTTCCAGATCTACGGTCTGCCGGAAAGCGGTAAGGCGACCTATCTGACCTGGGCGAACAGCCTGCTGGCGGCAGACCGGCAGGCGGCGATTGACGCGTTTGATCATGCGGTAAAAACCTCTTCTCCGATTGATATCGAGTTTCGCATTGATACCGACCTGGGCATTCGCCACATCCGCAGCCAGGCCAACATGGTGCTGGATAAAAACGGCGACGTCGAGCGCATGTTGGGCATCAATCAGGACGTGACGCCCGTTCGCGCGCTGACGGATGCGCTCTATCAGGAAAAGGAGCGGATGCACATCACGCTTGACGCTATCGGCGAAGCGGTGATCAGTACCGATGAAGAGATGCGCGTGACCTTTATGAACCCGGTGGCGGAAAGCATGACCGGCTGGTCGCAGGAAAACGCCGGAGGCCAGCCGCTGAACACGATTCTGCGCATCACTCACGGTAGAAATGGGCCGAAGCTGGAAAGCCTGCTGGTCTGTGAAATCCCTGAGACCAGGTCCAGGCCAGAGCTGGAGCAGGATCTGGTGCTGCATAACAGCGCGGGCAGCCAGTACGATATCCATTACAGCATCACGCCGCTGAAGACGCTGAAGGGTGACCATATTGGCAGCGTGATCGTGATTCAGGACGTCAGCGAATCGCGGGAAATGATGCGGCGCCTGAGCTACAGCGCCTCGCACGATATGCTGACCAGCCTGCCAAACCGCGTCAGCTTTGAGCAGAAGCTCAAAACGCTGCTGCTTTCGGCGGTCGAGCAGCAGAAAGAACATGCGCTGGTCTTTGTCGATCTGGATCGCTTTAAGGCGGTTAACGACACCGCAGGCCATGCGGCTGGCGATGCCCTGCTGAGGGAAATTTCCGGGCTGATGCAGCACCACCTGCGCAGCAGCGATTTCCTCGCCCGGCTGGGTGGCGATGAGTTTGGCATCCTGCTGCACGACTGCCCGCCGGACAACGCGCGCGACGTTATTGGTCGTCTCGTGGCGGCCGTCAATGACTATCGCTTCCTTTGGGAGGGGCGGATGCATCGCGTCGGCGCCAGCGCCGGGATCACTCAGCTGACCAGGGAGAATGCCAGCCTCAGCGACGTGATGGCGCAGGCCGATCTGGCCTGCTATAACGCCAAGCACAGCGGTCGCGGTCAGCTTGCGGTCTATGATGCCCAGCTGTTGCGCACGCTAAAACCCACGCTCACCCGTCGGGATAATGAGCAGATTATTACCCAGCAGCCAATGCGACTGCTGGTTTCCGCCGTCAGCCCTCCGCGCAAGCCGCAGTCGGTCAGCTTTTATCTGACGGAAATGCAGCTATTCACTCCGGAAGGTCAGGAAATTGATGAGCGTACCTTCCGCGCAGGGCTGATAGATGAAGACCTGATTGTCGCGCTGGACCGTAAGCTGATTGCCGAATTCTTCCAGAACTACGCCCAGGGGGTGCTCAGCAAAGCGTTGACGCTCGCCCTGCCCCTGTCCACTCAAGGATTGCGTAACGATACGTTCATTAGCGAGATGCTGGCGCAAATAACGCGCTTTGCCATGCCTGGCGATCTTCTGCACTTTTTACTTCATGCCGACGCGCTGATCGATGCGGATGAGCAGATTCGCCGCAATGTGGAACGCCTGCGCGAGCGCGGCTGCAAAATTGTGCTCTGTGATTTTGGCCGCAATCTGGACGCTATGTATCATCTGCCGGGCGATATCATTGACTACCTGATCCTCAGCCAGGAACTGATTGCTAACGTGCACTGTAACCTGATGGATGAAATGATGGTCTCCATCCTTCATGGACACGCGCAGCGCATGGCTATTGCCACCATTGCCGGTCCGGTTGAGCAGGCGGTAACCTTGAGCACCCTGTCGAACATTGGCGTGGATGGCGTCTGGGGCGGCGCAATTTCTCCCCGTGAGCCGCTGAGCGAGCTTCTGATCAACAGCTACTTTACGATTAAATAGTCTCGGGTCCTTGCTCTCCACCCAGGCCTGGGCTAAAGTCGCCCCCTTTTTTCCAGCTGAGGGGGATAAATGTTTATAGGGTTTGATTACGGGACAGCCAACTGTTCGGTCGCCGTGATGAATGAAGGCGCGCCGACACTGCTGCCACTGGAGCAAGGCTCCACCTTATTACCCTCGATGCTTAGCGCGCCCACCCGTGATGCGGTCAGCGAGTGGCTGTTCCGCCATCATCAGATCCCGACGCCTGAGGCTGAAAATCAGGCCGTCCTGCGCCGCGCGCTGGCGTTCAATCGCGAAGAAGATATTGAAGTGACGGCGGCCAGCGTCCAGTTTGGTCTGGCTTCCCTTGCGCAGTATATGGCCGATCCTGAAGACGTCTGGTTTGTGAAATCGCCTAAATCCTTTCTTGGCGCCAGCGGCCTGAAACCGCAGCAGGTGGCCTTTTTCGAGGATTTGGTCTGCGCGATGATGCTGCATATCCGCCTGAAGACGGAGCGCCATCTGAATGACAGCGTGACCCAGGCGGTGATCGGGCGTCCGATCAACTTCCAGGGACTTGGCGGCGAAGAAGCAAACCGGCAGGCACAGGGGATTCTTGCCCGCGCGGCCAGCCGGGCCGGTTTTAAGGACGTGGCGTTTCAGTTTGAGCCGGTGGCTGCCGGGTTGGATTTTGAAGCGACCCTGACGACGGAAACGCGCGTGCTGGTCGTGGATATTGGCGGCGGAACCACCGACTGTTCAATGCTGCTGATGGGGCCAAAGTGGCACGATAAAGCCGATCGCAACGACAGCCTGTTAGGCCACAGCGGCTGCCGCGTGGGCGGCAACGATCTCGACATTATGCTGGCCTTTAAGGAGCTGATGCCGCTGCTGGGATTGGGAGGGGCAACGGAGAAAGGGATCGCCCTGCCCGCGCTGCCGTGGTGGAATGCCGTCGCCATCAACGATGTCCCGGCGCAGAGCGATTTTTATGCCGCCGCCAGCAGAAAATTGCTGCTGGAGCTGATCCGTGATGCGCAGGAGCCGGAAAAGGTGAAACGCCTGCTGAAGGTGTGGCAACAGCGTCTGGGCTACCGTCTGGTACGAGCGGCAGAAGAGAGCAAAATCGCGCTCTCTGAACAGGCTACCGTCACTACCGCTCTGCATTTTATTGAACAGGCGCTGGATACCGATATCAACGTGGCAGGGTTAGAGGCGGCGATTGCTCAGCCGTTAGAACGGATTCAGCAGCAGGTTAGCCTGGCGCTGGATGCCAGCGGCACCCGCCCGGAAGTGATCTATCTGACCGGCGGCAGCGCGCGTTCACCGATTCTGCGCCAGGCGTTGCAGCAGCAGTTGCCTGATATCCCTCTCGCCAGCGGTGATGATTTTGGCTCCGTTACCGCTGGGCTGGCGCGCTGGGCGCAGGTCCTGTTCCGCTAACGGCAAACCGGCAGCCTGCCAGTAGCTTTACCAACGATCTCCCTGCGCCTCCCTGAAGGCGGCGCAGGGAGCGCCATTCAGTAGCTGCTGGCTTCAGAAAGCTCGCGAATGTCCGCATCGCTCAATTTTAACGAGGCCGCTTTGGTCAGTTCATCAAGCTGCGCCAGCGACGTTACGCTGACGATCGGCGCGGTGATGCTTTTCCGGGCAATCTGCCAGGCCAGCGCAACCTGCGTTGGCGTGGCGCGCGTTGACTCGGCAACCTGATCCAACGCCCGAAGAATACGCAGCCCGCGTTCGTTGAGATATTTCTCTACCACGCCGTCGCCGCGCTTACTTTTGCTGGCATCTTCCGGCTTACGGTACTTGCCGCTGAGGAAACCGCTGGCAAGAGAATAATAGTTAATGACCGCCAGACCGTTTTTCTGCGCAACCTCTTCCAGTCCGCTTTCATACTCTTCGCGATCGTAGAGGTTATATTCCGGCTGCAGCGTTTCATAGCGGGCCAGCCCCTGCTCTTCACTGATTTTCAGCGCTTCGCTAAGGCGTTCTGCCGAATAGTTAGAAGCGCCAATCGCACGCACCTTGCCTTCTTTAATCAGCGCGTCAAAGGTCGCCAGCGTTTCATTAAGCGGCGTATCAGCGTCATCGCGATGGGCCTGGTAAAGGTCGATGGTTTCCGTTTGCAGACGGCGCAGCGAGTCTTCAATCGCCTGGCGAATATACTTCGGCGACAGCCCGGTTTTGCCTGGCCCCATCTCAATGCCCACCTTGGTAGCCAGCACAATTTTGTCGCGTTTGCCGCTCTGTTTCAGCCAGTTGCCGATGATCGTTTCGGATTCGCCGCCTGCGTTTCCCGGTGCCCAGCGTGAATACACATCAGCGGTATCAATGAAATACAGCCCCTTTTCCACCAGCGCATCCAGCAGGGAGAACGAGGTTTTCTGGTCTACGGTCCAGCCAAACACGTTGCCGCCAAAGGTCAGCGTGGGAACCTGAATACCGGTGCGGCCTAGCGAACGGTGCTCTGATTGACTCATCATGACTCTCCTGAATATGAATTGTTTCTCGCGTGACTTCTAGCGTAGCAAACATCTTCGCCCGCGCTTCGCTGATTTGTGGCAAAAGATGTGCACGACAGGAATACTTACATCAGTTGAACGGTTATCCTTAATTCCTTCACTTTTGCGGTTGATAAATTCGCTAAAATAGGAAAATTATGGGCCTTCTTTTTGGCCCTTGTGGATACATTTTTGCTACCGGAGAGCTAACAACAAGATGAAAGCCCAGCGCCGTTCCTTAAAAATCTTGCCCGTCCTGATTATTGCCGCAATTGCCGCAGGCGGTTGGTACTGGTGGCACAGCAGCCACAGCGGTACCACAGCGGAGAAAACGGCCGACGCCGGGCATCACAGGAACGGAGGAGGTAAAGGCGGTGGGCGCCGCGGCAGCGCGGGCGCGCTGGCGCCTGTTCAGGCAGCGGAAGCGCTGCGGCAAAGCGTACCGCAATATCTCTCCGGTCTGGGCACGGTGACGGCGGCCAATACCGTCACCCTGCGCAGCCGGGTTGACGGCGATCTGGTCGCCCTGCACTTTACCGAAGGACAGGAGGTGAAGGCCGGACAGCTGATTGCAGAGATCGATCCCCGTCCTTACCAGGTGGCGTTAACCCAGGCTCAGGGACAGCTGGCAAAAGATCAGGCTACGCTGGCGAATGCCCGCCGCGATCTGGCCCGCTACGAGAAGCTGGCTAAAACCAACCTCGTCTCGCAGCAGGAAATGGATACCCAGCGTTCGCTGGTGAACGAAACGCTGGGCACCCTGAAAGCCGATGAGGGCAGCGTGGCGAGCGCGCAGCTCAATCTGACCTACAGCCGCGTGACGTCCCCCATTTCCGGCCGCGTCGGGCTGAAGCAGGTTGACGTGGGGAATTACGTTACCAGCGGAGACACTAGCGGCATCGTGGTGATTACCCAGACGCACCCGATCGACCTGGTGTTCAGCCTGCCGGAAAACGCCATCAGCACCCTGCTCACCGCACAAAAAAGCGGACAGCCGATCCCGGTAGAAGCCTGGGATCGCAGCAATAAAACTCTGCTGACCAGCGGCACGCTGCTCAGCATGGATAACCAGATTGACGCGACTACCGGCACCGTAAAGCTGAAGGCCCGCTTTAGCAATCAGGACGATATGCTGTTCCCCAACCAGTTTGTTAATGCCCGCCTGAAGGTCAGCACCTTGCAGGACGCGATTGTGATCCCGTCGGCGGCGCTGCAAATGGGCAATGAAGGGAACTTTGTCTGGGTGGTCAACGCAGAAAATAAAGTCAGCAAGAAACTGATCACCACCGGATTGCAGGATAGCCAGAAGGTGGTGGTGACGGCCGGGCTGGATGCCGGTGAGCGGGTTGTCACCGACGGCATCGATCGCCTGACCGAGGGCGCTAAAGTGGAGGTCGTTGCACCGCAGGCCACGCCGCTGACTTCAGGTAAAAGCGCGCTGCCTTCGAAAGGAGCCAGCTCCTGATGCAGGTCATGCCTCCTAACGCCAGCGGCGGCCCGTCCCGCCAGTTCATTCTTCGTCCGGTTGCGACCACGCTGATGATGGTCGCTATTCTGCTGGCGGGTATCCTGGGCTATCGCTCGCTACCCGTCTCGGCGCTGCCGGAAGTGGACTACCCAACGATACAGGTGGTGACGCTCTATCCCGGCGCCAGCCCGGACGTGGTGACCTCCTCCATTACCGCGCCGCTTGAGCGCCAGTTCGGCCAGATGTCGGGCTTAAAGCAGATGTCGTCGCAAAGCTCCGGCGGCGCGTCGGTCGTTACCCTGCAATTCCAGCTAACCTTACCGCTGGACGTCGCCGAGCAGGAAGTGCAGGCGGCGATCAATGCCGCAACCAACCTGCTGCCTTCCGATCTGCCGAACCCGCCGGTTTACAGTAAGGTCAACCCGGCCGACCCGCCCATTATGACCCTCGCGGTCACCACCACCAGTATGCCGATGACGCAGGTGGAAGATATGGTGGAAACCAGGGTCGCGCAGAAAATCTCTCAGGTTTCCGGCGTGGGTCTTGTGACGCTGGCGGGCGGGCAGCGGCCTGCGGTCAGGGTAAAACTCAATGCTCAGGCGCTGGCGGCATTGAATCTGGACAGCGAAACCGTCCGTACCGCTATCAGCAATGCTAACGTCAACTCCGCCAAAGGCAGCCTGGACGGCCCGGAGCGTTCAATTACCCTTTCCGCCAACGACCAGATGAAGTCAGCCGAGGACTATCGCCAGCTGATTGTGGCTTACCAGAACGGTTCACCGGTGCGGCTGCGCGACGTGGCGACCGTTGAGCAAGGTGCGGAAAACAGCTGGCTCGGCGCCTGGGCTAACCGCCAGCCGGCGATCGTGCTGAATATCCAGCGCCAGCCCGGCGCAAACATTATCACTACCGCCGACAGCATCCGCCAGATGCTGCCAGCGCTCACCGCCTCTTTGCCGAAATCCGTTGAGGTCAAGGTCCTGACCGACCGCACCACCAACATCCGCGCTTCTGTGCATGACGTGCAGTTCGAGCTGATGCTGGCTATCGCGCTGGTGGTGATGATCATCTATCTGTTTCTGCGCAACGTTCCGGCCACGATTATCCCTGCGGTAGCCGTTCCTCTTTCGCTGGTCGGCACCTTTGCGGTGATCTACTTTCTTGGCTTTTCGATCAACAACCTGACGCTGATGGCCCTGACCATCGCCACCGGCTTCGTGGTGGATGACGCCATCGTGGTGATCGAGAACATCACTCGCTATATCGAAAAAGGCGAAAAGCCGCTGGCCGCCGCGCTTAAAGGAGCCGGAGAGATTGGATTCACCATTATCTCCCTCACCTTCTCGCTGATTGCGGTGCTGATCCCGCTGCTGTTTATGGGGGATATCGTTGGCCGCCTGTTCCGGGAATTTGCCGTCACGCTGGCCGTCTCCATTCTGATTTCAGCCGTGGTGTCACTGACGCTGACGCCGATGATGTGCGCGCGAATGCTCAGCGTGGAATCGTTGCGTAAGCAGAACCGCTTTTCCCGCGCCAGCGAGGCCCTGTTCGATCGAATTATTGCTGGCTATGGCCGCTTTTTACGGCGGGTGCTCAACCATCCCTGGCTGACGCTGGGGGTGGCGCTGGGCACGCTGGCGATCACCGTGCTGCTGTGGATCGTCATTCCCAAAGGCTTCTTTCCGGTGCAGGATAACGGCATTATTCAGGGCACGCTCCAGGCGCCGCAGTCCGTCTCTTACGCCAGTATGGCGCAGCGTCAGCAGCAGGTCGCCTCGATCATTATGAAAGACCCGGCGGTGCAAAGTCTGACCTCGTTTGTCGGCGTTGACGGCACTAACCCGGCGCTGAACAGCGGGCGGCTGCAAATCAATCTTAAGCCGCTCGACGAGCGTGACGATCGCATTCCGGCGGTGATCGATCGCCTGCAAAACGAGGTAGCCAGGCTGCCGGGGGTTAACCTTTACCTCCAGCCGGTGCAGGATTTGACGATTGATACCACGGTCAGCCGCACGCAGTATCAGTTCACGCTTCAGGCCGGCTCGCTGGAGTCGCTAAGCCTGTGGGTGCCGAAGCTGATGGCGCAGCTGGCCACGCTGCCGCAACTGAAGGATGTCAGTAGCGACTGGCAGGATCAGGGACTGGAAGCCTATATCAAGGTGGATCGCGACAATGCCAGCCGCCTCGGCATTACCATGGCGGACGTGGATAACGCGCTGTACAACGCCTTTGGTCAGCGCCTGATCTCCACGATTTACACCCAGGCCAATCAATATCGCGTGGTGCTTGAGCATGATACCTCGGCCACGCCGGGCCTGGCCTCGCTGGACGGCATTCGTCTGAACAGCAGCGAAGGCGGCATCGTGCCGCTGAGCGCCATCGCCACCATTGAGCAACGCCACGGCGCGATGAGCATTAACCACCTCGACCAGTTCCCTTCCACGACGTTCTCGTTCAACGTCAGCGACGGCTACTCGCTGGAGCAGGCGGTCAACGCCATCAGCACAGCAGAGCAGGATCTGGCGATGCCGCCGGAGATTATGACCCAGTTCCAGGGCAGCACGCTGGCGTTTCAGGCCGCGCTATCCAGCACCGTCTGGCTGATCGTCGCCGCCATTGTGGCGATGTATATCGTGCTTGGCGTGCTGTATGAGAGCTTCATCCATCCGATCACCATTCTGTCTACCCTGCCCACCGCAGGCGTCGGCGCGCTGCTGGCGCTGATGATCAGCGGCAACGAGCTGGACGTGATTGCCATTATCGGCATCATTCTGCTGATCGGCATCGTGAAGAAAAACGCCATCATGATGATTGACTTCGCGCTGGCTGCCGAACGCGAGCAGGGCATGGCGCCTTATGAGGCGATCTATCAGGCCTGCCTGCTGCGCTTCAGGCCGATTTTGATGACCACCCTGGCCGCGCTGCTGGGGGCGCTGCCGCTGATGCTCAGCACCGGCGTAGGGGCCGAGCTGCGGCGGCCGCTGGGCGTGGCGATGGTAGGAGGGCTGGTGGTCAGCCAGGTGCTGACGCTGTTCACCACGCCGGTGATCTACCTGCTGTTTGACCGGCTGGCCCACGCCACCCGCCGCCGCTTTAAGCCGGAGGAGGCGTAGTGAAGTTTTTTGCGCTCTTTATCCACCGGCCGGTCGCGACGATCCTGCTGACGTTCGCCATCCTGCTGGCGGGCGTGCTGGGCTTCCGGCTGCTTCCGGTCTCTCCCCTGCCCCAGGTGGATTTTCCGGTCATCGTGATTTCCGCTACGCTTCCCGGCGCGGCGCCGGAAACAATGGCTTCCTCCGTCGCCACGCCGCTGGAGCGTTCGCTGGGGCGCATTGCCGGAGTCAGCGAAATGACCTCGACCAGCTCATTGGGCAGCACGCGTATTATCCTGGTTTTTGATTATGACCGGGACATCAACGGCGCGGCACGCGATGTGCAGGGCGCCATTAACGCTGCGCAAAGCCTGTTGCCGACCGGTATGCCCAGCCGCCCAACCTACCGAAAGGCAAACCCGTCGGACGCGCCGATCATGATTATGACGCTGACCTCGGATACCTATTCGCAGGGCCAGCTGTATGACTACGCGTCTACCCAGCTGGCGCAAAAGCTGTCGCAGATTGACGGCGTGGGCGACGTGACTATCGGCGGCAGTTCGCTGCCTGCGGTCAGGGTAGAGCTTAACCCGCAGGCGCTGTTTAATCAGGGCGTGTCGCTGGATGCCGTACGGGAAACTATCGCCAACGCCAACCAGCGGCGACCGCAGGGCGCGATTGAGGATCGCCATCAGCGCTGGCAGCTGAAAACCAATGACGAGCTGCAAAAGGCGGCGGACTACCAGCCGCTGGTGGTGCATTACAATGCCGGCGCTGCGGTTCGCCTGCGCGACGTCGCCAGCGTCAGCGACTCGGTGCAGGACGTGCGCAATGCCGGGATGGCAAATGCTAAACCAGCGATCCTGATCCTGATCCGCAAGCTTCCCGAAGCCAATATCATTGATACCGTAGACCGTATCCGCGCCAAAGTGCCGGAGTTGAACACCATCATCCCGGCCTCGATTCATCTGGACGTATCGCAGGATCGCTCGCCAACCATTCGCGCCTCGCTGGACGAAGTGGAGCAGTCGCTGGCGATCTCGGTCGGGTTGGTGATCCTGGTGGTGTTTGCCTTCCTGCGCTCGGGCCGCGCCACGCTGATCCCTGCCGTAGCGGTGCCGGTTTCGCTGATTGGCACCTTTGCCGCGATGTACCTTTGCGGCTTCAGCCTTAACAACCTGTCGCTGATGGCGCTGACCGTCGCCACCGGCTTTGTGGTGGATGACGCTATTGTGGTGCTGGAGAACATCTCGCGCCACGTCGAAGCTGGCATGAAGCCTCTTCAGGCCGCCTTACAGGGGGTGAAGGAAGTCGGCTTCACCGTGCTCTCAATGAGCCTGTCGCTAATCGCGGTTTTCCTGCCGCTGCTGATGCTGGGCGGGTTGATTGGCCGCTTCTTTAAGGAGTTCGCCGTCACGCTGTCGGTTTCCATAGCCATCTCGCTGGTCATTTCCGTCACGCTGACGCCGATGATGTGCGCCAGGCTTCTGCGCGCCCATCCCCGGCGTGAACAGCCACGCCTGCGCGGCTTTGGCAGAATGCTGATCGCCCTCCAGCAGGGTTACGGCCGCTCGCTCAACTGGGTGCTGAACCATTCGCGCTGGACGCTGCTGGTGTTTCTCGCCACCATCGGCCTGACTATTTATCTCTACATCTCCATCCCGAAAACCTTTATGCCCGAACAGGACACCGGCCGGCTGATGGGCTTTATTCAGGCTGACCAGAGCATTTCGTTCCAGGCGATGCGCGGCAAGCTGGAGGACTTTATGAAAACCGTGCGCGACGACCCGACCGTCGACAACGTAGTGGGCTTCACGGGTGGCTCACGCACCAACAGCGGTTTGATGTTTATCGCCCTGAAGCCGCTAAGCGAACGCAGCGAAACCGCTCAGGAGGTGATCGCCCGACTGCGCGCCCGGCTGGCGAAAGAACCCGGCGCCAACCTCTATCTGTCGGCGGTTCAGGATCTCAGGGTCGGCGGCCGTGAATCGAACGCGGGCTATCAGTACTCGCTGCTGTCGGACAATCTGGACGATCTGCGCAGCTGGGAGCCGAAAATCCGCCAGGCGTTTTCTGCGCTGCCGGAGCTGGCGGACGTTAACTCCGATCAGCAGGATCAGGGGTCTGAAATGGCGCTGACCTACGATCGTGAAAGTATGGCCCGGCTGGGCATTGACGTCTCGGCGGTGAATAATCTGCTGAATAATGCCTTCGGCCAGCGCCAAATCTCCACGATTTACCAGCCGCTTAACCAGTACAAGGTGGTGATGGAAGTCGATCCGCGCTACACCCAGGCCCCCAGCTCGCTGGATCTGATGTACGTGATAAACAGCGACGGCAAAGCCATTCCGCTCTCTTATTTTGCTAAGTGGCTACCGGCTAACGCCCCGCTGTCGGTTAACCATCAGGGCCTGTCCGCCGCATCGACCATTTCCTTTAACCTGCCGGAAGGGGTGTCGCTGTCGCAGGCTTCGGAGGCCATCGACCGCAGCATGACCCAACTGGGAGTGCCGTCTGGCGTGCGCGGCAGCTTTGCGGGCACCGCCCAGGCCTTCCAGCAGAGTCAAAGCAACCAGCTGTGGCTGATTCTGGCCGCTATTGCCACGGTGTATATCGTGCTGGGAATACTCTACGAGAGCTATGTCCATCCGCTGACGATTCTTTCCACCCTGCCCTCCGCAGGCGTCGGCGCGCTGCTGGCGCTGGAGCTATTTAGCGCCCCATTCAGCCTGATCGCGCTGATTGGCATTCTGTTGCTGATCGGCATCGTCAAGAAAAACGCCATTATGATGGTGGACTTCGCGCTGGACGTACAGCGTAACGGCAGCCTGAGCGCGCGCGAGGCGATTTTCCAGGCCAGCCTGCTGCGCTTCCGGCCGATTATGATGACCACGCTGGCGGCGCTGCTGGGGGCGCTGCCGCTGGTCCTAACCTCCGGCGATGGCGCAGAGCTGCGCCAGCCGCTGGGGATCACCATTGTGGGCGGGCTGGTGATGAGCCAGCTGTTAACGCTTTACACCACGCCGGTAGTTTATCTGTATATGGATAAACTTCGCCGCAGGCCCCGTCAGGAACTGGTCCGTTCATGAATACGCTTCCCTCAACCGTGCGCTGGCAGCTGTGGATCGTTGCCTTTGGCTTCTTTATGCAGTCGCTGGATACCACCATCGTCAACACGGCGCTGCCCTCAATGGCGAGCAGCCTGAACGAGAACCCGCTGAATATGCACTCGGTGATCGTCTCCTACGTGCTGACCGTGGCGGTGATGCTGCCGGTCAGCGGCTGGCTGGCCGACCGCTTCGGGGTGAGAAATGTGTTCTTCAGCGCGATAGTTCTGTTCAGCTTTGGATCGCTGTTCTGCTCGATGGCGACCTCGCTGGATCAGCTGATTATCGCCCGCGTGATGCAGGGGATCGGCGGAGCGATGATGGTGCCAGTGGGTCGGCTGACGGTGATGAAGCTGGTGCCGCGCGAGCAGTATATGGCAGCGATGACCTTCGTCACGCTGCCGGGCCAGGTTGGCCCGCTGCTTGGCCCGGCGCTCGGCGGCGTGCTGGTGCAGTACGCCAGCTGGCACTGGATCTTCCTGATTAATATCCCGGTCGGCGTGATTGGCGCCATCGCCACGCTGATGCTGATGCCGAATCTGAGCCTGCCGCCGCGACGCTTCGACTTTATCGGATTTCTGCTGCTGGCGGCAGGCATGGCGACGCTGACGCTGGCGCTTGATGGGCAGCGTGGGCTGGGCATTTCACCGCTGCTGCTTTGCCTGTTTATCCTGGTTGGCGTCTTCTCATTACTGTTCTATCTGCTGCACGCCAGGGGCAACGACCGCGCGTTGTTCAGCCTGAAGCTGTTTGATAATCGCATCTACGCCATTGGGCTGCTGGGCAGCTTCACCGGCCGCATCGGCAGCGGTATGCTGCCGTTTATGACGCCGATTTTTTTGCAGGTGGGAATGGGCTACACGCCGTTCCACGCCGGACTGATGATGATCCCGATGGTGCTGGGCAATATGGGCATGAAGCGGATCGTGGTGCAAATCGTCAACCGCTTCGGCTATCGCAACGTGCTGGTGGGAGCCACGATCGGCCTCGCGCTGGTGGTGTTGCTGTTCCCTGCCGTGGCGCTGATGGGCTGGGACTACCTGCTGCCGGTGGTGCTGTTCCTGCAGGGAATGGTCAACGCCATTCGTTTCTCCTCAATGAATACCCTGACGCTGAAAGAGCTGCCGGACGAGCTGGCCAGCAGCGGCAACAGCCTGCTATCAATGATTATGCAGCTATCGATGAGCGTCGGCGTAACCGTGGCGGGCCTGCTGCTGGGGACCTTCGGCCATCACGCGCTGGCCGGTAGCCCGGAGGTGCATCAGGCCTTTATCTATACCTGGCTGTGCATGGCGTTGGTTATCATCCTGCCCGCGCTGGTGTTCTGGCGGGTGCCGCTGGACGTCAGTAAAAACGTGGTATTGAGCCGCAAGAGGAAGTCCTGATGTTTGCAAAAATGCGTATTGGCATCACCGCCAAGCTGTTCGCGGCGATTTTCTCTACCTGTATGCTGGTGCTGATCACCATGCACTGGGGGGTGCGGCTCAGCTTCGAACACGGCTTTATCGACTACATCAAAAAGGGCAACGAGCAGCGGCTGGTGCTGCTCAGCGACGCGCTGTCCGATCAGTACGAGCAGCACGGCAACTGGAACTTTCTACGCAACAATAACCGGCTGGTATTCCAGATCCTGCACTCGCTGGAGCAGAACCCGGACTCCAGCTCGCAGCTGCCTCCGCACGGCTGGCGCACGCAGTTCTGGATTATCGATCAGCAGTACCACGTAATGATTGGCCCACGAGGGCCGGTGCCGCCGGAAGGGTCGCGACGCAATATTACTACCAGCGACGGCCGTATCGTCGGCTGGGTGATCGGCTCGCCGCCTGAACGCCTGACCCGCAGCGCGGATATTAACTTCGATCAGCAGCAGAAGCGCACCAGTTGGATTATCGTCGGCCTGACCATGCTGCTGGCCGCGCTGGTCACCTGGCTGATGTCGCGGGGACTGCTGGCGCCGGTCAAACGACTGGTAGAGGGCACTCACCATCTTGCCGCCGGGGATTTCACCAGCCGCGTGCAGGCCAACAGCCGCGATGAGCTGGGCCGCCTGGCGCAGGACTTTAACCGTCTCGCCAGCACGCTGGAGAAGAACGAGAGTATGCGCCGGGCCTTTATGGCGGATATCTCGCACGAGCTGCGCACGCCGCTGGCTATCCTGCGCGGCGAGCTGGAAGCTATTCAGGACGGCGTACGCAAGCTGACCCCGGAGTCGATCGTTTCGCTTCAGGGGGAGGTCAGCACGCTGACCAAACTGGTTGATGACGTCCACCAGCTCTCGCTTTCTGACGAGGGTGCCCTCGCCTACCGCAAAAGCAACACGGATCTGGTGTCGCTGTTGGAGCTGGTCGCCAGCAATTTCAAAGGACGCTATCAGAGTCGTCAACTCTCGCTGGTTCTGCGTCTGCCGGAGCAGGCACCGCTGTTTGGCGACCCCGATCGCCTGATGCAGCTTTTTACCAATCTGATGGAGAACAGCCTGCGCTACACCGACGCGGGCGGCGGCCTGACGGTGACGCTGGTATCGCAGCCCGGCCAGCAGATTATCCACTTCGACGATAGCGGTCCCGGCATCACCGACGAACAGCGCCAGCGAATTTTTGAGCGATTCTATCGGGCGGAAAGCTCGCGCAATCGCGCCAGCGGCGGCTCCGGGCTTGGCCTGGCTATCTGCCAGAACATTGTGGAAGCTCACGACGGGAGCATTATTGCGGATCACTCCGATGCCGGGGGGCTGAAAATTACGGTACACTTACCCTGCAAGACTAACTAAAGAGGTCTGTCGCCTCTTGTTAAGCAGATGAGTGTAATGGAACAGGAAACGCTTACCCCGCTAATTCTGGTGGTTGAAGACGAGCCCAAACTTGGCCAACTGATGGTGGATTATCTGCAGGCCGCCAGCTACCGTACCCATCATCTTCTGCGTGGGGATGAAGTGCTGGAATGGGTAAAACAGACGCCGCCGGATTTGATCCTGCTGGATCTGATGCTGCC
The DNA here is from genome assembly GCF_000773975.1 of Erwinia typographi. Taxonomy (GTDB): domain Bacteria; phylum Pseudomonadota; class Gammaproteobacteria; order Enterobacterales; family Enterobacteriaceae; genus Erwinia; species Erwinia typographi. The sequence goes on along the minus strand of NZ_JRUQ01000006.1, from coordinate 69,440 downwards.
AGGTAGGGATGGCCTGACGCTGTGCCGCGAAATCCGCCGCTTCTCCGAGCTGCCGATCGTGATGGTGACGGCCAAAACGGAAGAGATCGATCGCCTGCTGGGGCTGGAAATTGGCGCGGATGACTATATCTGCAAGCCGTTCAGCCCGCGAGAGGTGGTCGCAAGGGTAAAAACTATCCTCAAGCGCTGTCATCGTTCGCCGGAGGAGGCGCAAAAAGCCTCACTGCTGCTGATTGACGAAAGCCGCTTTCAGGCCAGCTGGAATGATGGCCCGCTGGATCTGACCCCGGCAGAGTTTCGTCTGCTGAAGACGCTGGCCCAGGAACCAGGCAAGGTCTTTTCCCGCGAGATGCTGCTCAACCATCTTTATGATGATTACCGCGTGGTGACTGACCGTACCATCGACAGCCACATCAAAAACCTGCGCCGCAAGCTTGAGCTGCTCGATTCGGACCAGCCGTTCATCCGCGCGGTTTACGGTATGGGCTATCGCTGGGAGGCAGATGTCTGCCGCTTGATCTAGCGCAATTTACATTGCCCGCCTGAGATTCTACAATCCCCGCACTCTTTATAAGGCCGTCTCTGACGGCCTTTCTCGCAATATCTGACCTGACATCAGATGAAAACCGGGGTCTCCCTCATGTTCAAACCGGAACTTCTTTCTCCGGCCGGCACGCTGAAAAACATGCGTTACGCCTTCGCCTATGGCGCAGACGCGGTCTATGCCGGCCAGCCACGCTACAGCCTGCGGGTACGCAATAACGAATTTAACCACGAGAATCTGGCGCTGGGCATTAACGAAGCCCACGCGCTGGGCAAAAAATTCTACGTGGTGGTCAACATCGCGCCGCACAACGCCAAGCTGAAAACCTTTATCCGCGATCTCCAGCCGGTAGTTGAGATGGGGCCAGACGCGCTGATTATGTCCGACCCAGGGCTGATCATGATGGTGCGGGAAGCCTTTCCGCAGATGGACGTTCATCTTTCCGTGCAGGCTAACGCGGTCAACTGGGCGACGGTAAAATTCTGGCGGCAGATGGGGCTGACCAGGGTGATCCTCTCCCGCGAGCTGTCGCTGGAAGAGATTGCCGAGATCCGCCAGCAGGTGCCGGACATGGAGCTGGAGATTTTTGTTCACGGCGCGCTGTGTATGGCCTATTCAGGACGCTGCCTGCTCTCTGGCTACATCAATAAGCGCGATCCAAATCAGGGAACCTGTACCAACGCCTGCCGCTGGGAATACAAGGTGCAGGAAGGCAGGCAGGATGAGCTGGGGCAAATTGTGCATAAATACCAGCCGATCCCGGTAAAAAACGTTGAGCCGACGCTTGGTGAAGGGCAGCCGACGGACAAAGTCTACATGATTGAAGAGTCGATGCGCCCCGGCGAGTACATGACCGCCTTTGAAGATGAGCACGGCACCTACATCATGAATTCGAAAGATCTGCGCGCGGTGGCGCACGTTGGCCGCCTGACGCAGATGGGCATTCACTCGCTGAAAATCGAAGGTCGCACCAAATCACACTATTATTGCGCCCGCACCGCGCAGGTTTATCGCCGCGCCATTGACGATGCGGCGGCAGGCAAGCCGTTTGACGACTCGCTGCTGGACACGCTGGAAGGACTGGCCCACCGCGGCTATACCGAGGGCTTCCTGCGTCGCCACACGCACGACAGCTATCAGAATTATGAGCACAGCTTTTCGGCCTCAGACCGCCAGCAGTTTGTTGGCGAGTTCAGCGGCGAGCGCCGTGGAGAGAAAGCACTGGTAGAAGTGAAGAACAAGTTCAGCGTTGGCGACAGCCTGGAGCTGATGACCCCGGCGGGCAATATCACTTTCGATCTGCTGACGATGGAAAATGCCAAACTACAGCCGACGGACGTGGCGCCAGGCAACGGCCACTTTGTCTGGATCCCGCTACCGGAAGATATCGATCTGTCGTTTGCACTGCTGATGCGTAATTTTCCGGATGCGCCGCCAAAACGTGCTGACGCCATGGCTAATGTCAATTAAGTTACTTCAGGTTACTTTTATTAGAATTTGATCACATAACCCTGAATCGTTCCCGGCTAGAATGCGCCTTGTCAAAAACGAGAATTCTAAACGGCAGTCTTTATCAGGAACCACCTCCTTGGCCCGCCCGGCTCCCCCGGGCGGGCTTTTCTTTGCCCGAGGTTTTTCGTCGAAGAGGCAAAATGTGCTATAACTGAAGCACTTTTGGCCTCAACGGCTCACCAATGACGAGAAGACTGACATGGACAAAAAGCCGACAACGCTGGTGATTCTGAACGGCAAAGGCGCAGGCAACGAAGCCCTGCGGGAAGCCATTTTTACGCTGCGCAAGGAAGGTTATCCCATCGAGGTTCGCGTCACCTGGGAACACGGAGACGGTGAACGCTACGTGGCGGAAGCGGTGAAGCATCAGGTCGAAACGGTGATAGCCGGCGGCGGCGACGGCACCATCAATGAAATTGCCACGGCGCTGGCGGGTCATGAAGCGCACCAGCGCCCGGTGCTGGGCATTATCCCACTGGGCACCGCCAACGATTTCGCCACCAGCGCCGGTATTCCCCAGGAGATGGAAAACGCCCTGCGGCTGGCGATGGTGGGTAAAGCCACCGCTATCGATCTCGCCAACGTTAACCACACTCACTACTTTATCAATATGGCGACCGGCGGCTTCGGCACCCGTATCACCACTGAAACGCCAGCCAGGCTGAAATCAGCGCTGGGCGGCGTTTCCTATTTCATCCACGGGCTGATGCGCATGGACACGCTAAAAGCCGACAGCTGCGAGCTGCGCGGCCCGGATTTCAGCTGGCAGGGCGATGCGCTGGTGATTGGCATTGGTAACGGACGTCAGGCCGGTGGCGGTCAGCGTCTGTGCCCCTTCGCGCTGATAAATGACGGCAAGCTGGATCTGAGCATTGTGACCGCCAAAGAGATCGTGCCGACGTTGCTGAACTCGATGATTGGCGGCGATGACGATAACCCGAACATCATTCGGGCATCCCTGCCGTGGCTGGAAATCACCACCCCACACGAGATGACCTTTAACCTCGACGGCGAACCGCTGAGCGGCACCTCATTCCGTATTGAGGTGATCCCGAAGGCCCTCTCCTGCCGTTTACCGCCGTCTTGCGAGCTGCTGGCCTGAGGCCTGCACGTTGTCATGGTGCTGCGGTGGATACCGTCCCATGACAACGCTATTTCACTTCCTTGCCTTTGGCTGACCTGCCAACCCCAATCTGACCAATCGCCAGCTCAGCGGACAAATGTGATCCCGGTCGAACATTCACGCGAGACAACTTGTATGGTAGTACGCTAACGCGTATTTTTTCAGCATTGATGTCGCTAAAGGCTCGGTAAAAACGGGCCAGGAGATAAGCATGAAAAGTGTCGTGATTGAACGCCCGGGTGAATTACAGCTCCAGAATCGTCCCGAACTTTCGCCCGCCGCCGGTGAAGTTCGGGTCAAAGTCCAGTACGCCAGCATCTGCGGTTCGGATGTGCATATCTGGCATGGTCATAACCCTTTTGCCCGCTATCCGCGCGTGATCGGCCATGAATTTTTTGGTCATATTGATGCCGTCGGCGAGGGCGTGGATGCCGCCCGAATCGGAGAGCGCGTGGCGGTAGATCCGGTGGTCAGCTGCGGCCATTGCTATCCCTGCTCCATCGGCCGCCCTAATGTTTGCAGCGAGCTTCAGGTGATTGGCGTGCATCGCGACGGCGGCTTCAGCCAATACGCTGTCGCGCCTGCCGCCAATGCTTACCTCCTGCCCGAAAGCATTCCGGACAAGCTTGCCAGCCTGGTCGAGCCGTTCACCATCGCCGCCAACATTACTGCGTTTCTCAAGCCGCAGCCTGAGGATGTTGCGCTGATCTTCGGCTCCGGCCCGATGGGGCTGACCGCAATTCAGGTACTGAAAGGCGTATATAACGTGCGTAAAGTGATCGTCGCCGATCGTCTGCCAGAACGCCTGGCCATGGCAAAGGCCAATGGCGCGGACGTGGTGCTGAATAACAGCGACATTCCGCTGGCTGCCCAGTTGGAAGGCGAACAGCCGACGCTGATTATCGACGCCGCCTGCCACCCTTCGATTCTGGCTGAAGCCGCCGCGCTGGCCTCACCGGCCGGGCGTATCGGCCTGCTGGGCTTCTCCGGCGAGACCTGTAGCATTACGCAGCAAAGCCTGACCAGTAAAGAGCTGTCGCTGTTTACCTCACGCCTGAACAGCCATCGTTTCCCAGAGGTCATTAGCTGGATGGAACAGGGGCTGATTCAGCCGGAAAAACTGGTCACCCACTATCTGCCGCTCAGCGATATTGAACAGGCGATGACGCTGTTCGAAAAGGATCCGCGCAGCTGCTGCAAGGTGATTTTAGCCGTGGAATAAACCCGGAGCGGGCAGCGCGTCGCTGGCCGTTTATGCTCTACTTATTATAAATATAATCAAGGAATTACCATGTTCAAAAACCTACGTTGGACTATCGTACTCCTGCTGTTTATGGTCTACATGATCAACTACCTCGACCGTGTTGCCCTGTCGCTCACCGTGCCGATGATTGAAAAAGACCTGATGCTGAACGCCGAGCAGTTTGGCCTGATCTTCGGCAGCTTCTTCTTCGGCTACGCCATATTTAACTTTGTTGGCGGCCTGGCGACCGACAAATTCGGGCCAACGCTGGTGATGGGTCTGGCGGTTGGCCTGTGGTCGATTTTCTGCGGCCTGACGGCGGTGGCAACCGGCTTCTGGTCAATGCTGATCCTGCGCGTGCTGTTCGGTATGGCGGAAGGCCCGATTTGCGCCTCCGCCAACAAGGCGATCAACGGCTGGTTCCCGAAAAAGCAGGCCGCTACCGCCATGGGCTTACTCAGCGCCGGTTCGCCTTTGGGCGGCGCCGTCGCTGGCCCAATCATTGGCTATCTGGCGCTGGCGTTTGGCTGGCGCCCGGCGTTTATGATTATCTGCTCGGTCGGGATTGTGTGGATGGTTGTCTGGTTCTTTATCTCTGCCGATAACCCGATGAAAAGCCGCCGCGTGAGTGAAGAAGAACGCGCGCTGGTCACCAGGCTGAAAGAAGAACAGACCAGTCCGGACGAAGAGCTGGCTCAGGCGGCTCACGGGCTGGGCTACTACCTGCGCCAGCCGATTATCCTGGTGACCGCCTTCGCCTTCTTCTGCTACAACTACATCCTGTTCTTCTTCCTGAGCTGGTTCCCGGCATACCTGGTGCAGGCGCACAATCTCGATATCAAGTCGATGAGTATGACTACCATGATCCCGTGGATTGTTGGCTTTGTCGGCCTGGCGCTCGGCGGCTGGATATCGGATAAGATCTTCAACATTACCGGTAAGCTGTTGCTGTCGCGAAAAATTGTGCTGGTCGTCTCGCTGTTTGCCGCCGCCATTTGTGTTGGCCTGGCCGGTTCGGTAAAAGGGGTGTACCCGGCAGTTGCCCTGATGTCCGTCTCCATTTTCTTCCTGTACATCACCGGCGCTATCTACTGGGCGATTATTCAGGATGTGGTGCACAAAAGTCGCGTGGGCGGGATCAGCGGATTTATCCATCTGATCGGCAGCCTGTCCGGCATCGTCGGCCCCATTGTTACCGGCTACATCGTGCATCACACCGGTAAATTCGACAGCGCCTTTGTGCTGGCCGGTTGTGTAGCCGCATTGGGTGCGGTGCTGGTATTCTTTGTGATTAAAAGTCCGAAGGCGCAGAACACAGCGGTTTTAGTGTGAAGAATGGGCGCGCGGGCGATCCACGCGCCGCAACAGAAAGGATTATCGATGCTTTCACTTGATTCTCTCTCCCCGGACGTAGTCCGTCCGGATTATGACCGCCAGGCCGTACGGACCCGCATGGTCCATATCGGTTTTGGCGCCTTCCATCGCGCCCATCAGGCCGTGTGCAGCGACCGGCTGGCCAGCCAGTACGGCAGCGACTGGGGCTACTGCGAAGTCAACCTGAACAGCGGGGAGCTGATCCAGGCGCTTAAGCAGCAGGACTACTGCTACACCGTCGCCGAAATGGCCGGTGACGAGATGGCGCTGCGGGTTATCGGCGTGGTGAAAGAGGCGCTGCACGGCAAGTCCGACGGCATTGATGCGGTGATTGAGGCGCTGGCGCAGCCGGACGTGGCGATCGTGTCGATGACCGTGACCGAAAAAGGCTACTGCTACGAGCCGTCCAGCGGCAAGCTGGATTTAGCGCATCCGTCGATTGCGCACGACATTGCCCATCCTGAGGCCCCCTCCTCCCTGCCTGGCATTATCCTGGCGGGAATTGTGCGCCGTCGCGAGCGCGGTTTGCCGCCGTTCAGCGTGATGTCCTGCGACAACATGCCGGAAAATGGGCACGTCACCCGTAACGTCGTGCTTGGCCTGGCCGAAAAGCAGAGCAGCGAGCTGGCCGCATGGATTGCAGGAAACATAACCTTCCCTTCAACTATGGTCGACCGTATCGTGCCGGCAATGACCGATGAAACCCATGCCACCCTGCGTGAAAAGCTGGGTTGTGACGATCCGGTCAGCGTCGCCTGCGAGCCTTTCTTCCAGTGGGTGATTGAAGATAACTTTGTCAGCGGCCGCCCGGCGTGGGAAAAAGCGGGCGCTGAGCTGGTCAGTGACGTGCTGCCTTTTGAAGAGATGAAGCTGCGTATGCTGAACGGCAGCCACTCTTTCCTCGCCTATCTGGGGAATCTGGCAGGCTACGAGCATATCAGCGACTGCATGGCGGATAAGCACTTTCGTCAGGCCTCGCTGCAATTGATGCTTGATGAGCAGGCACCCACGCTACAGACGAAAGGGGTGGATTTGCAGGCTTACGCCAACTCGCTGATTGCCCGTTATGAAAATCTCGCGATCCGCCACCGCACGGCGCAAATTGCCAACGACGGCACGCAAAAACTGCCGCAACGCTGGCTGGACAGTATCCGCTGGCACCTGAAAAACGGCGGTCGCTACGATTTGCTGGCCCTTGGCGTGGCGGGCTGGATGCGCTACGTTAGCGGCGTCGATGAGCAGGGTCAGGCCATTGAAATCCGCGATCCGATGCGTGAGCAGCTGGCGCAACGCGTGGCGGAAACCGCAGAGGGCGAAGAGCGGGTAGCAGCCCTGCTGTCGTTAAAAGCGGTATTTGGCGAAGATCTGGCCGCCGAACCCGCTTTCGTCGCGAAAGTGAACCAGTTCAGCCAACTTTTACGCGAGAAAGGCGCAAAAGATACGGTAAAACGCGTGCTTGAACAGGCTTAAGCGAATAAGCGCTGGCGAAGCGCCAGCGCCCTGTTTAGACTTAGACTTTCATGTAAGGGCATCCGCCCATCGTCTCACCCTTTAATCGTCGGAATGTAGCTTAACCGGCAGCATCCTGAAGGAAAATGGGTATTTATCTCCCTCATCCTTCACGCAGCAGCCGACGCATTCGTAGCGTGAAAAAATAAGGGATAAATAGGGATATTACGAATGTCTACCGCATACGTCATCACCGCCAGCGAGCCGGTGAATCAGCAGATTTATCGCTTTCTGCGCCAGGATATCGTGACCTGCGCGATCCCGCCAGGTTCGCTGCTGTCCGAAAAAGAGGTTTCCGCGCGCTTCAGCGTCTCCCGCCAGCCGGTTCGCGAAGCCTTTATCAAGCTGGCTGAAGCCGGGTTGGTGCAGGTTCTGCCGCAGCGCGGCACCTTTGTGCGCAAGATCTCTGCCCAACGGGTCGCGGACGGCCGTTTTATCCGTGAAGCGGTAGAAGTGGCGGTGATCCGCCGCGCGGCCGTAGAGGCGTCAGCCAGCTCGTTAGCCCAGTTGGAGCACAACCTTCAGCTACAGCAGATGGCGGCAGAGAGGCATGACAGCCAGGCTTTTTTACTGCTGGACGACGAATTTCACCGGCTGATAGCCCAAAGCATCAACTGTGAGCTGGCGTGGGAAACCGTGGAGAATATCAAGGCGGCGATGGACCGCGTGCGGTTCCTCACCCTGAGTAAAGTTTCTCCGCCGGAAAGCCTGATTGAGCAACACCGCGAGATTTTCCGGGCGCTGGCGGCTAAAGACGTTGACGGCGCAGAGCGTGCGCTACGCCGCCATTTGCAGGAGATGATTTTCTCCATCACGCCGATTGCCGAGCAGAACAGCGACTGGTTTGAAAAACCCCTATAGCGCAGGCCACCTCTGTGTGGGATACAGCGTCATGCGGATATTGAACAGATAGAACAGCGGCCTGAACAGAGTCATATCGGCCCGGCAAAGCCCTTCGGTTTTAATCAGCAGCCGGTTCAGCTCGGTCAGCAGCGACTGCGGCGGCTCCAGGTGAATATTCCTGAGCCGCTGTTTAAAGTACTGATTGATCTCAAACATCACCGCATCCGTTTCCAGCTGGTGCTCTTTAATCGCCGCCTGATGGCGGGCATAGAAATCATAGCAGTTCACGCCAAGCCAGATTTCGGCAATCAAATTCCCGCCCAGCGCCACGCCCGGCGTCGGATCGATTTTATTACGCGGCAGAATAATATTAATTTTATCAATCATGCTGGCCACGTACTGCTGCCGGGACAGCAGCGACGAAGCGTCGATTTTAATTTCTCCAGTAAACTGTAACAGCTCTTTGATGCCCTTGCGCAGCACGCGGCGGGCGGACCAGGCGGGCCTTCTGTTACGAATAATCGCCGTCACAATCACCGCCAGCAAAATGCCGACGATCGTTGAGATCGACGCGTTAATAATCGACAGCAGGTCGGGTTTAAGATCGTGCGTCATGCCAATAAACCCGGGGATTTGTGTGGCGATGATCAGCCCGATAAAGTTAGTCGCGGGATTGGCGATCACCAGTCCAAGCGCCAGCAGTCCCGGAGCCAGGCAGATGATCAGCGACTCAAAGGTTACGGTCATCGGAATCAGCAGCCCGACGTAAAGCACGCTGATCGCGATGGCAATCAGCACGCCTTTCAGAAACACCTTCATTGGGGCTATCGGGCTGTCCAGTGAGGCAAAAAACGAACAGACCACGGCGGCAATCATCGGCGTCGACGAACCGTCCTTCCAGCCGCTGCCGATCCAGAACAGGCAGCCAAGCAGCGTGGCAAAAAAAGCCGTAAAGGATGAGAGCAGGATCAACCCTTTGTCCCGATGCTTTCTGATCAGTTTATGCCTGCTGCGCTTCCTCTCCGGACCGAGCTGGCTGACGCGCTCTTTGGCGCCAAAATAAGAGTCGGCGATACGAATAAAGTTGAGCAACCGCTCCAGCAGCCCGATCAGCAACAGCCCCTCTTCCGCGCTCATTTCGCCACGGCGATAAAGCGCTTTGATTCTCTCCTGAGAGGCATTGATATCCGCCTTGATGGCCTGCGCATGGCCGCTTTGCTCCGGGCTGTTAAGCCAGACGAGGAAGCTGCTGAAGGATTGGGCCACAAAATCAGGAAAGGCGATGCCCTGAACAGCCAGCAGGCTCAGGCGCTTTTCAATCGCCGTCAGCGTTGGGATCAGATAGGAAAGGTGCTGATACTGCGCGCTCACCAGGCGGATAAGCTTCCTCGCTGAGTCACCTTCATACGCGCAGTGAGTGATCAGGGTTTCCACCGCTATCGGGTAGTTAGCCATCTGCACCAGAATTTGCTCCCTTTCCGGCGAGGTCTCTTTTGATTCGACGGTCAGCAGCTCGTTGCAGAGATTCTTTGCGCTGTCAAACCAGTGGCTGACGCTGTTTTCCAGCAGATTGCGCATCTTTACCGGGAAAACCAGCATATGTACCAGGCTGCTGCAAATAATCGCCACGGTGATCTCCTCAATACGGGAAATAACGGTGTAGGTGATCGACAGCGGCGTGGTTACGTCGGCAAAGCCCATAATCGCCGCGCTATAGCCTGCCAGCATAAACACGTAGCTTTTTGGCGTGCGGTCATGCAGAGAAAGATAAAGACAGCAGGCCACCCACAGTGAAACGCTGAGGCTGAACAGCAGCGGGTGAGTGACGGTCAGCGGGTAAACCAGAAAGATAAATATCCCGCCCAGCACCGTGCCGAAGAAGCGAAACAGCGCCTTCGACAGCGTAGAGGCAGAATAAAGCTGAGAAATCACATAAACCGAGACCATCGCCCAAGCGGGCTTATCGAGGTTGAGTTCCAGAGCGATATATAAGGCCAGAAAGGCGGCAATGCAGGTTTTAACGGTAAACAACCCTGCATTTTTTGATAACCACTTCATTATTGATTTAACGGCTCTTGTCAGGCTAAAGCGTTATTTTATCTGGTTCGGCGGGGAGATGAAGGGGGTGGTCAGGCGATAGTTTGTAACAAAATAATCACCCAGGGTGAAAGATATGGGGCTAAGCATTGCCAGCCCCTTGTTATCAATATCGCTCGTCAGGCGATGGTGACGTCTTTCGCCAGATAGACATCCTGAACGGCATTGATCAGCGCTACGCCGTCTTTCATCGATTTCTTGAAGGCTTTGCGTCCCAGGATCAGCCCCATACCGCCGGCGCGTTTGTTGATCACCGCCGTGCGCACGGATTCTGCCGTATCCGTCTCACCTGCCGCCGCGCCGCCGGAATTGATCAGTCCTGCCCGGCCCATATAGCAGTTCGCCAGCTGGTAGCGCACCAGATCGATCGGGTTGTCGCTGGTCAGCTTGCTGTAGACGCGCTCGTCGGTGGAGCCAAATTTCACCGCGTTGTAGCCGCCGTTATTTTCCGCCATTTTCTGCTTCACGATATCGGCACCGATGGTCGCGGCAAGATGGTTAGCCTGGCCGGTCAGGTCGGCGCTGGCATGATAATCCACGCCGTCTTTTTTGAAGTCGTTATTGCGCAGATAGGCCCACAGCACGGTAACCATACCCAGTTCGTGCGCGCGCTCGAATGCCACGGAAATCTCTTCCAGCTGGCGGCGGGACTGCTCGGAGCCGAAGTAAATCGTCGCGCCTACTGCAATCGCGCCTAAATTAAATGCCTGCTCCACGCTGGCATACAGCGTCTGATCGTACTGCGTCGGATAGCTAAGAGTTTCGTTGTGGTTCAGCTTAACCATAAACGGAATGCGGTGCGCATAGCGGCGAGAAACCGAGGCCAGTACGCCGTAGGTTGAAGCGACACAGTTACAGCCGGCCTCAATCGCCAGTTCAACAATGTTTTTCGGATCGAAGTAGAGCGGATTAGCGGCAAACGAGGCGCCCGCCGAATGCTCAACGCCCTGATCGACCGGCAGAATCGAGAGATAGCCAGTACCGGCCAGGCGGCCCGTGTTGTAAAGCGTTTGCATATTGCGCAACACGGCAGGAGAACGGTTGTTATCAATCATTACCCGATCGACATAATCCGCGCCCGGTAAATAAAGGCTTTCCGCTGGAATGGTCATGCAGCGATGTTGCAGAAGAGTGTCAGCTTCTTTGCCCAATAACTGTACGATGTCCGTCATGTTAGCTCCTGTTTAAGTGAAATCGGCAGGCGACAAGGCCTGCCCTGAAAGATTTCCGACCCCAACAGCGTGGACCCAATTGGGCCCTTAACGCAAATTGCTGACTCCATTTTTCAGAACGATCCCAGTGAAAACTTTTTTTCGCACGCTATCAGGAATATTACCACCAGCGGTGAAAATGGTGCACCGGACCAATGCCGTGGCCCACTTCCAGCGTATCAGCCTGCTCAAGCGCGCCCTGTAGCCACGCTTTTGCCTCCTGCACCGTTGCAACCCAGCTATGGTGACGTGGACGCAAAGCGGCCAGCGCGGCAGACAGTGTGCATCCCGTACCGTGGGTGTTTTTGGTAGGAACGCGCGGAGAGGTAAAACGCTGCTCAAGCTCGTGGGTGAACAGCCAGTCCGGGCTTTCGGCAGCGCTGAGATGGCCTCCCTTGATCAGCACCGCCTGACAGCCCAGCTGTAATAGCGCCCTTCCCTGCTGGCGCATCTCCTGTTCACTGCGCGCCATTGCGCATTGCAGCAGTGCAGCGGCTTCGGGTAGATTTGGCGTGATCAGCGACACCTGGGGCAGCAGGCGCTCCCGCAACGTGGCTACGGCCTGGGGTGAGAGCAAGGGATCGCCACTTTTCGCCAGCATCACCGTATCCAGCACCACCCAGGGCACGGCGGCGGATTTTAGCTCTGCCGCCACCACCTCCACGATATCGCTCTCGGCCAACATGCCGATCTTAACGCTATCGATCCGCACATCGCTAAGGACCGAGGTCAGCTGCGCGGCGACAAAATCCGCTTCGATGCGATAAACCGACTGCACCCCACGGGTATTCTGCGCCACCAGCGCGGTGATCACGCTGGCGCCATAGGCTCCCAGCGCGGAAAAGGTTTTCAGATCGGCCTGAATGCCCGCGCCACCGCTGGGATCGGTCCCGGCGATGCTCAGAGCGTTGATTCGCTTCATGCGCCGATCTCCAGACCATAAAGCGCGTCAAGAAACAGCGCCACAAAGCTGCCCGGTCCAGCCGCTGCGCTGGCTGCTCTTTCGCCCGCCAGGCTCATCACCCGGCAGGCGCTGGCGACGTGCAGCAGCCTGTCGCCTGGCAGCGACGCAAAGCCCGCCACCACCGCTGACAGCGCGCAACCGGTTCCGACAACGCGAGTCATCAGCGGCGATCCTCCGGCAACCGCCAGGATACGTTCTCCGTCAGTGACATAATCTATTTCGCCGGTAACGGCGACAATCGCGCCGCTACTTCGGGCGAGAAGCGTGGCGGCATCCAGCGCGGCGGCAGAATCATGCAGGCTGTCCACTCCGCGCCCGGAGGCAGACTGACGCGCCAGCGCCATAATTTCCGAGGCGTTGCCGCGAAGGGCGGCGGGACGATGCTCAAGCAGCCGCTGGCAGAAGTCGCTGCGAAAGGTCAGCGCGCCAACGGCAACCGGATCCAGAGTCCAGGGGCGCTGAGCATTGCCAGCCGCCTGCACCGCCGCCAGCATCGCTTTGCTACGCGATTGGGTCAGCGTGCCGACGTTGATCAGCACCGCATCGGCCAGCGCGCCGAACTGAGCGGCTTCTTCAGGCTCAATCACCATTGCAGGGGAAGCGCCAAGCGCAAGCAATACGTTAGCGGTAAACGTCTGCACCACATCATTGGTCAGGCAGTGAACCAGCGGAGATTTTTCGCGAAAGAGGTGTAGAGAGGCTGCGGCATTCGCCGCCGTAAAGGCTTGGGGTTGGATCATGTAAAGCTCCCAACCGGCGATCAAGAAGGCGATGCGGTCAGGCATCTGACTTCCCTACGCTGGCATTATCCAGATCAGGTGGTACGGGTATTTCTCAGCCCCTTAGGGCACCCCGAGTCATTGATAAATCAGTAAATTTTTGATTATTTCACTTACCAAGTTAGATCAAGCATAAGTGACTTGATCCCACTTTGTAAACCACTTTTGATCCCACTTGTGATCCCATTTTTGAATCAGATTTAAGGCACAAAAAAGCCACCCCTGAAGGTGGCTTATGTGCAAGGTTACTTCTTCAACATGCTATTGTTCATATCAAAGGTTAAATTATCAATCCCGTTGTTGTAGACCTCGGATGCTGTCGCGCTTACAGCACTTGAGAATGCTGTTCCATCGGGCACTACGCTAACCTGAATCCCCAAATTATTGTTGATTGCAGGGACACCTTGAGAAGCATTGCTGAACATGTTGCTCGCCTGAGGTTGAGTCTGTGCCATTGTCGCAATCTGGGATGACCCACCAGTTAAGAAGTTGTAAGCCTGTTGGGCCTTCTCTACCCCGTAGCCGATTGGAGAATCTGTATAGTACGTCCCACCCTCTGACAGGTGCTGCTTTGTCCCGAATAGTTCTGTGTTCATCCGGTTAGCCCATCCGGCTAATGCAGTAGACCACTGCAATAACTTAGCTGTTGTCTCCCCCGCCATGCTCCCCAGTCCTTCAATGAGGGGTTTCGCTGCTACAAAAGCCTCATCGAGTGATTTGGTCGATATGCCTGCATCACTCATTGCCTTACCAAAACTTGAAGCGAAAGTGTCTTCTAAGGAGTCCCCTACCTGCTCAGACTTCTGGCCTAATGTATTCAGGTAATCTACGTTTTTTTGTTGAGATGAGTTCAGAATCTGGCCCGTACTAACGAGATTATCCAAAGTATCAATTACGTTTTGTCCGTTGTAACTAACTGATTTTGTGACATAACTGAAATCATTAATCGTTTCACTGAGTGCAGTAAATTCGCTGTCTGTCAGTTTTGCTGACTTCTGTAATGAACGAAGTAAGACGGCTAACTCAACCGGGCCTTTAACATTCTGGAGAGTTGAGAGAGCACCCTGCTGGGAGTAACCCGCCCTATTGACCATTATATTTAGCCAGTCCGCCATTTCCCCACCGCCTGAGAAGGAAGCCTGACCATTTTTGGTTTTAGTCCAAGAGCCTAGGCTTAACTGGCCGATCTTATCCTGTGAGTCCTTGGCGATATCTGCTATTTTTTCATAGCTTAAATCAAATCCAGCAAATTGTTTGACTACCTGTTGCAGCGCTGTAGCTTCCTCTGGAGATAACCCCATGGTAGCAACCATTTTGCGCCCCTGCTGGCGCGTTGTTGCCCCCGCTAAAGCGTCTCTTGCGCTGTCGTACGCAAGCCAGGCACCGGCCCCCACCGATAAAGTGCTGCCTAACGGACTTGCCAGTAATCCACCTAATGAGAGCATTCTATTGTTATTGAATCTGTTTATCGACTTTCCGCCAGCGCTCTGTTTATTTGCACTACGTTGCTGACGTGCAACAGATGACAGAATCGCTTTTTGCTGGCGCAATGCCTCATTAGCCTGTTGGAGGCTAATTTTCTGATTGCGATATTCCTCAGTAATCCTGTGAGCCTCCCTCAATGCCTTGTATCGCTCCTGAGAGTCCAGCCCCTGCAAACGGTTTATATCGAATGCGGATTTGTTAAAACGTAAATCGGCAGTCTGGTTTCTCTTGACTGAATTAAGTTTTGCCCTCTCAGCAGCTTTCAAAGCTTTTTCATCTGCACGAGATTTAGCAGAAGCGGCTTTTGCATCGGCTATCTGCTGCTGGCGACTAGATTTATTGGCATTAGTTGCCGCCTGTTGAGCTGTTGCTTTCTGAGCTTTTACTTGTGCCTGATGCACGGATTTGACAGCTGCAATTTGCAAGCGGCTTTCGGCGGCTGAGTTGCTTGCCATTTGTTTCTTTAGGTTTTTAAGTTCAGCACGTACTCTCTTTAGGCTGGCTCTATTAGTCTCATATATGACCCTGTTCGTGAGAGTTGCAGCAACTACCTTTGTACTCATTATTTATTTCTCCCTGCCCTATGGGCATAAAAAAGCCCCGCCAACTTGATGCGGGCAGGGCTGTTTATTTTAATTTTTAATCTTGTTCAGATTCTTCGGTAGCAAGTGCCAATAGCACTGGCATTTTCTTTCGGTAAACTCGATGTGCGATAACATCCCTACTCAC
Source organism: Erwinia typographi (assembly GCF_000773975.1). Lineage (GTDB taxonomy): Bacteria > Pseudomonadota > Gammaproteobacteria > Enterobacterales > Enterobacteriaceae > Erwinia > Erwinia typographi. Next base: position 54,027 of record NZ_JRUQ01000006.1, on the reverse strand, counting down.
ATTAAATACTCTGGCACAGCCAGTAATATTTAAAACTTGCTTTAGGACTTCTTCATCATCACCATCTAAGTTCCAGGTAACAGTTTTCCCGCTGGTCTCAAATGTAATTTTCATTATTTTTCTCCATAAACCATATTGCAATAATATGAAATGGGAGATAGACTCCCGCCCCAACGAATAAACTCATTGATAATATGCAAAGAGTCATTAGCAATATGACTTTGATAATATTAGACCGTGGCAGTTACTTTCGTATAAAGACTTGGCAACATATTAACAGCAAGTGCAGATGTCTCGGTATACAGGGAAATATGACGACGCTCAGTTAAATAAGAATATGCATAACTTTCCTGTGCTCCCTGCTGAGCAATAACACCGTCGCGGCTCGCACGAGTATATATTTTCTTCAGAGGGTTGCGAGGACCATCGACAAAACGAGGTGCGATAAGCATTTCATCTTCACCAAGCATTCCATAAAAGCGATCTTCAACTAATACAAATACCATGTTATTGAACGTGAAAGCCTGAACAGTATCAAGCCCGCCGTAGGTAGCGAAATTGGTCAGGAAATTGTTACTGTTGAACGGGTCCACGGTATATTTCATCATGTCTTTGATGCTCTGATGGCTCAATACGGCGTAATAGGCCTCAGGAGCACAGAATACAAAAATCTTATCAACTGGCAGACCAGATGCTTTACGGCGAACAGCAGCCTGAGTTTTGGTAATCCATAGTGGCACATCGGTTGCCGCTGCTAAATCCAGGGCGGATACCTGATAATCAGAACCAAACATACTTTGATAATTGATATTTGGATTTGCTGTATCCTCCGCCGTCTGAGTAGCGCTTACAAGCGCCTGGGTCAGTTTGTGTTCAACCCACTGGTCACGAGCTTCAGCCTGCAATTCGAGCGCCTCAGCAACAACGTGCTCTAAAGATTTTTCCAGAATCCCACCGAATTCGCGCAGGTCCTGCCAATCTTTAGGGCCTAGGGTTACTGTATTCTCGGTGAAAGGCACCTCAAGGCTAACAGTGCTGGTTTTACGGAGATTAACTGTGTTCGTGTCGGTCCCGAAACGCTGATTATCGGCCTGTAATAGTACATCGGTGCTTTCATCAACATAATAATCAACAGTCGCAAATCGGCTTGCAGATGGAACTGAGCTAAAAAAATTCAATTCCTGTAATAGTAGATTTTTTGGTTTAAATACATCAACAAAAGTTGAAGTTAAATCCGCATTTTGGAATGAATCCAATGAAGTAATAGGCATAAAAACATCCTTTTATTATTATAATCAGGTAGTAGGAATTGACAGGTGCGTCTGAGTAGTTACACGGATATTTCCATCAGCGGTAATCATCGCAATGACAGCATCACGGTTTGCATTATCAAATACCAGACCATCTGGATTAACAATAACCATCCGGTCAACGGCGCGGAAAGTTTTATTAACCCCTGCGTCTACATAATCCAGTGAAATAATAAATTCTGAATCGGTGCCATCAGATAGTTTTGAACCATCCGCCGCAATTACTGTACCTGGAACCAGGTCGATAGCAACGTTAGATAAGGTGACTTTTTTAATAGCGAAAGTGTCGCTTGCACTGAATGCAATTACATCAGCATCGGTTTTAAAGCTTGTGTAGGGTTGTCCAAGGTTCATTTTTTATGATTTCCTTTTTTAATTGTTTTTGACAGGATAGAATTTAAATCTTCATCCTCATCATTATTTAATTCATCCGCAATTTCTTTTATGCGGGAATGCGCTTTTTTCAAAGAAGATTTTTCTTCTTCGGGAATATTTATTTGTGATTCAATGCCAGCCTGTTTGGCTAACAAATATAACTGATTTGTAACTTCAAGGTCTGAAGTATACAAGGTGATTGAAATTTTATCTTTCATATTATCATTCTTTTTGATGCATAAAAAAATGGGCCAGCAAATGCCGACCCAGATTGATTATTATGGAAATAACTAAATAAAGAGGGCTTGCAAATGCCGATAAGCAGACCCTTTTTTGGAGCAGGAAATAGGCAAATATTTTCGGGCATCACCCCGTTTCAAAATGGTGGATAAACATTTAAATCCCACCTCTCAATGAATATATAAGGTCGCTTCTTACCCTATAGTTCTATTATGGCACAAATCTGTGTAATTATCAATATATATTCACACCAAATGCATATTTATGCATTAGTGAGCCTTCGACTTGTCACCCTGCATAGAGCGCCATGCCACCGCCTGCAACCGCTCCTGATGCGCATCAACCTGCACCAGACAGTTTTCAATGCTGAATAAAACATTACTGATAGCAGCCCAACGGGCATATGCATTGTAGTCGGCCTCAATTAAATACAAGGTAAATTCCCGGTCATCAGGAAACTGATATTCGAGAAACCGAGATGTTGCCCAACAGTGATTGCTCCTGTATGTACCAAGGTCGGCATAATCCTTTTCAATCAAATCTGTTACAATCGGCTCAACAGTATTCAACATTTCATTAAGCGCATTTAAATTTTGTTCATTATTCATTTTATTCTCCATATTGTTATTCAATGCTTCCGCCACCTGCCATTACATCCAGAATATCAGCATCATAACCGGCATAAAATTCGTTCTCCAGCCGGTTCGCCTCCAGCCAGCCTTCATATTCAATGAGATTTGGGAAAATCCCCTCCCAGCTTCCCGGCTGTCCCGTCCAGCGCGTATGCCAGATTGAGCGGGGTTGATATTTAGCTGCCCCACTGGCTTCAATCTCCTGCATTATTTTTCTTTCTTCTTCGCTAAGCGGTGGCGGCGGGAGAAACTCGATTACCATCTGATAAGACGATTTTTTAGTTTTAGTTTTTCTTCTGGGTTTGCGTTTAATAGCGGGGATATTCAATAATGCTGCGTTTTCCAGATTTGATTGTGATACGTATGATATAAGACCTCCAATTTAAATAAATGTAGAAATAATTTTATCTGCTGGCTTACCTCGTCTAACCAAGAGGTAGATAACATCCAATAATTTTGTGAATTCTTTTTCTGCATCAGTGGGTATTCCCCAGGCTATTGCAATTTTTTCTGTGATGATTAGCGTCTGTGCGAATGGGTCATTATTCAATAAACCTCCAATGGTTAAAATGGTATACCCCAACTGTCATAAACGTGGGGATGATTTAATATTAAATGTTCTGTGAATCCCAGGGGGATATTTACCGATGTTCCCCGTTCAGCATCAATTAATTTTTTAAACTCTGTCATTGCAGCAGTGAAATCGAGGCATTTCGATAGTTGTCCGGCAGCAAAATACTTCAGGAAATATTGGCTCAGCCCCTCTTCAGGTGTTGGCATCGCTGCTGGCTCTGCCGTGATGACTACTGGCTCCGGTGATATAACTTCAGCCTCTTCAGGCTCAACAGCTTCAGGCAGTGCAATATGCCCGGTTCGCAATAGTTCATCCACGGAGTAGACAGTATATAGGTTGCTGGCCCACTGGCCCGAAGTTGACTTTTTTCCTACCTCAATCAGTCCCGCCGATTTCAATCTGACCAAGGAACGCCTGATAGTTTTATCTGAAAGATGGCTGCATTTATCAGCAATGCTCTGGGTACTTTCAAAAAAGTCATTACCTGATTTTTTATATGAGGTGTATTGATCCAACATATAGCTATATAACACAATGTCGCTAACATTTAGCTCGACAACCTCACCAGTTTGGGTATTGATTATTGTGTTATGATTGAAGAGTATCTTTGGTAACTTATAAAAAATATCAACTTCTAACGGGTTGTTCTTTTCTGCCATTGTTTTCCTCTTTGCTGAGATTGCTGAAGTATTCCCTTAGGATCTTATTTGTTAATGCGGGAATGTTGGTATCTTCCGCATTCGCTCTCTTGAGCAGCTTTCCAAATATTTCTGGTTCAAATCGGATATTCATTTTTATTCCTCTTGATTAAGTTCATTTCCTGACCCCTTCCCTTCCAGGTACACGGAAGCCGCAATAAGAATCGCGTGGATGTTTAATGCATCTCGGATTTTGGAATTAGCGGGAGAGTCGGGATATCTGCTGATGTGAGATTGCAAGCGTGCTCTGGTGAATGTACCGTTGTTCAAATCGTTTAGGAAATCGCGCTGCGTATCAAATAGTGGTGATCTTGTTGTAATAAAGCCTCCTGTATATATGGATTAATAGGTTATTTTATAGAGTTTTATTCCCTCTGTAGTTATATTACCAGTAAAATAGGGTCATTGTCAATACATTTGTATAAATAAATATAAATCCTCGTAAGAATATCACTCCACAGCTATTCTGGCAACATAATTTACAATAAAAATGTACCTAATTAGCCACATATCGAATTTAAACCACCTGTGAGCCATTATAAGCGACTTTATTAAGCAGCTATCCATCTGCATTAGCTATAGTGATTCAACTTAATACAGAGGCTCTGGTTAAGCCACCGTTTAGATGTCACCTAAGTATTTACCATGAATATGCCCCCTGCGCTTCCGCTCCAGGAAATAGCCAGCACGAGTCAAAGGGGTAATACGTTTTTTGTATTATCGATTTGATAACGAGTGTTAGCATAGCGAGACGTAGAAAGTATCTTACACATAGACACGAATCCAATCGAGATAAATCTCGATTGGTTTATGAGTGTTAAAGGCATAGCACAATGAATAGGTTTATCGTTCATTGGGTGATGGCTTGTTACACCTATGCAGCGCGGAGAGAACCGTAGGTTAGCCTGCATAATAGAGGATTAAGGGATGGCACAAGTAAAGGTTGTATCTTGATTGTGTCATTCATTAATCAGTATTGTGCCGTGCTCTGGTGGACGGACTCGTCCAGCGAGGCACTAATATATCTGTGAGCGGACTAGGACGAAGTCGCTCACAGGACTAAGTAATCTTTCTTTTCTATTTAACTACTAATAAACAATAAAAGAAAAGATCTTGATCTGATTAGTTGGTCAGAATGACCTATGGTTTTCTCTTTATATAATTAATAGATTTATTATTAATAAATATATATTGATCTAATTCTTTTGTTCTGATTAGTTGTTCTCATTAATAGGTCAAAATGACCGACGGTGACGGACAAAATGACCTATGGTCAGGGACAAAATGACCGACGGTGAAGGGATCTCTTACGTCAGACCGTAGGTCATAATGACCGATGGTAATATCTTATAATGTTATCTGTAGGTCAAAATGACCTATGGTAAAAAGGGATTAGCATATCAGACCATAGGCCAAATTGACCCACGGCAATAAAGTTACCTGTATCAACCGTAATACACCCTATGTCATACCATAGGTCAAAATGACGAATGATGTTACTTGTCTTTACTATTTAATTCGTGGCTTATACATAATATTTCACTATCCATAGTAAAAAATCCTTTTTCGATTGCCACCCGAAGTTCCTCATCAATCAACTTAATACTTTGTGCATATTCCTGAAGAGCATCTTTTTTAGCATTTAATACTTTCCTATAAAACTCATCAAATCCTTTTTCTTTTATTGTATAGCTAATACTCTCAAGATCTTCTAGAAGTTCATTATTAAACTTGTAAGTCTGGATCATTGATCTTGCGTAAGTATATATGCTTATTATTGAATCACGAGAATGGTCATCAAGCTTGGCTATTTCTTTTGCATTCTGTTCATAAAATGTGAAATACCCTTCACCTATTGGAAAAGTAACTTGTAACATTTCACCAGGCACTATAGCATCTATATGTTTTCTCATTCTCTTATTATATAACCCAATAAGAATAGAAACTTCACCTTTGATCCCCTTAAGCACTGATAGTTGCAATTTCAGCGATTCTGTAATAGCTTTTTTTTCGGTTAAATTAGCCTGTGCATTGATACCTTTAATCGTATTTATGCCAGCCAACCGAGCACCGAACCAAGCACTAAGGATAATTTTCACAAATGCTGATAGCCATCCAGGAATTAAATTAAAAAGCTCTGTTAATGTGTGAAAAAAGCTCATCTAACTTACCTCAAGCAAGAGTTTCGTAAATCCATTTTATACTTAAATGTTAACTTTGAAAGTAGATTCATATTACATTAAACTTTCATTTAGCTATCTAAACATCCAGATTTCCATATAGATTTGCTAAACAAACTTTTCTCTTTCCTCTCTCGAATATTCAAAGAAGCCAAAATCTTTCAAAATTGAAATTTCTGAACGGCAAATAGATGCAATTCAAATCATTTCATATGCAATCATTTCATATGTAACTACATCAATCCTAACTTACACAATGCAATAGTGTTACATAGCAGAGCCGCATTCTACCGCCTGTTCATGGTCGCTGGAGGCGCGTTACCTCTCAAATAGAGTGTTATGCATCGTTTATGCAGGGTTTATGCATACCTTCGCAGCCCGCATGGGGCCTGATATTTTGAAATTATTGGCGTGATTATTAGCTTGCTATGTATCTTGCTAAGCGGTGGTGACTTAGAGCGGGTAAAGGTACATGCAGGCCAGCTAGTAGCTGATATTTTCGATATGCAAATGAGGGGACTGGGACGCCCATTGAGATATTTTTTCTGGGGAATGGGTCAATCTGGGTAAACCCAGGCGTAGCAAGGCCTCAGGAGGAGTGCTCACAGCTACTCATGCTCATACTGAGCGTAAGATATTGATATTAATAATATTCATATGCTTATTGCTAATAAACCTTTAATAGACATAAATAGCCATTAAATAGGGGGTAAATGCCACTTAATTAAGTTATAAATCACTTGTAAATGATCATGTTGTGATCAATAATCCTGCTAACTTACAAATAGAGGATTTAACATGAAACGAGTAGAACCAGTCAGAATCAAAGAACAAATAGCAGAAGTGGAAAGGTTACTTTCAAAGCACAATAGCTCAACTATCTATGCTGATTTGTGGGTATTCCTGAATCAGACAGCCGCGCGTGTTAGCGATGCGCTTAGCCTGCGTTACAGCGACTTTGATCGCATTGAGGGGAATATGTTGAACCTGAGGGAGCAGAAAACAGGGAAAACGCGTTCAATCATGCTGACGCCTAAGGCGTTGGAGTTGGTCGCCCGCCGCCGTGCTGATAACCCTGAGCATACTTACCTGTTTGAGGTTGATTCGAACCGAGCTAAGGGCAAACCCATTTCAAGGGTCACGGTCAGTGCTAAGTTTAAAGAGGCTGGCGATATCCTGAACCTGCATATTGCGGCTCATACACCACGAAAAAATCTAGGTTTTCACGCTCTGAAACGTGGCGTTAGTCTGCCTACCCTAACGAAGTTGTACGGGCATAGTTCGCAGGCGGTGACGCTGGCGTATTGCGGGATTATGGATAAAGATATCGAGGATGTTTATGCATCGATTGATTATTGATGTAATAACACGATCTTGCTGCAAATGCTTATCATATTTCAAGAATCATTTTTCACATGCAGTTCTAACTCTTCTTGTGTGTGCTTCACACGTTATCATTTAGTAAAATTAATTCAGATCAATAGTTAATGCATGAGATAATTTGGGGTCAAAAAAAAATGGCAATACTAATATGAAGAGAGAATGCCCTCTCTTATTTTCGAATAATCACTTAGCTTATGTCTCGTACTAAAAATTAGATCGAGAATATTATTCAAGGAATTTAAGTCAAATTGAATATATTCCTGAGATATTCCATTATTGGTAATTTTTATGCCTAAATACGTATATCCCTCTGCATCCGTACTATCCCAATCAGCATGTACAGTGATATTTCGAAGTCTTCCGCACTCTTTGAGGTCTTTAATAAGAGCTTCAAACATATCAACATATTCCCCAAAGTTCAGATGAAATAGTTCTGAATATCGTTTGAATAGCTCTACTTTCGAAGCGTAATTCATGTTATGAACTATGATTATTCCTAACTGGTCTGAACGGTCACTGATACATTCGTAAATAAACTTATCTAACTCTTTCTCCAGAGCATTGAAATACATAACTATTTGCCCAACAAGTGGCAATGCAGATTTAAGATATTCTTCTTGTTTTTCAGCATCATCTTCAATATCAATATTTATATCATGCCATAGAAATTGCTCAAAACTCTTTCTTTTAGTTTTCATCTTCCACCGTTCGAAGGGGTAAACTTGTTCCGATAATATTCCATTTACTGAAAAAATAGAAGTCATAAAGCCCATTGGTGGTAAAATAACCGCTCATCGCGTCTATAGCGGACACGGCATAACCCGCACCATTGAGGTGCCAGCCAGCCGGGACTGTCCTGCTGCTAAGACGTTTGACACTGATGAGGACTAACGGAATCGCCGTATCAGGAAGAAGAGCACCGCCGCTACAATGAGAGGAACACCCAATATTACCCAAAGTCCTGCTGGGTCATACTCTCCATCGGCCATAGCAAGGCCTGTTGCATTCAAAACATCATCAATCCGGTAGGAAAGCTGCTCTATCATGTCCCAGACAGGACGGACAAGGAGGACGACAGCTAAACACACAAGGTAGAGCAAGACAAACAACAGGAGAGAGCGCCAGCGGCTATTTGATTTGACAGTTGTCATAGTCCGTTCTCCCTTTAACTATTACACGTCCGTATGCCATAATCCCTGCTTTAACCCTAATCATTTGGGTAGACAGCAGCGCCCGGCGCAATACTTCAAACTGAGTAATACGGTGGAATGTGATACATCCCCATGATTCACCCCCGCCATTGGGCCTCAGGGGATGAAGCCTGAAACCGCCTCTATCGACGCCATGAACGAACATATGATCACTCATTGAAGTATCGCTATACAGGCCAAACCATTCACTATGGTCAGTGCCATTATTCCAGTCCTTTATAGCGCTCAATACACGGTTAGCGAAGCTGCCAACGGGCCGTGGAACAATCCAATAAGTGCCGGGTGGCAATGCGGCCTTGTTCTTCCAGGCACATTCCGCAATGTTAGTTGTTGGGTTATCACCAGAGAAAACATCAAAAGTGCCAACGCCATAGCAGAGAAGCTTTACGGTTTTCCCGTCAGCACTCACTTTGTTGTAATCCATCTCACACTGGATCATCCGTTACCCTCTCATTCATGAATTCCGCTAATGATAAACTTTTTCTTCTATCAATCAAGTGATGCTAATCACTCATACGGGCAGTCGTCGCTCTCTTCTTCTTTTAGCTCGTCACGATGGAACGCCCGGTTAATCACGAAGCCTACAACCAACCACAACACCAGCAAACAAACCGACCATAGAACCCACCTCTTAGACCATAACCCCATATTTCGCCCTAAGACTACACCTAAACATTGATCGTTATTATCGATCAATAATATAGTACAGATCGATTATACCTATTAAAAGAGATTTCAATGTCGAGGCGAACTGCATGGATACTGGTGTTAATGTTCAGTGTTGCTGTATGGGGGCTACTGCTATGGATGGTGCTGTAAATGAGCATGAGAGCAAGCAGCCAGCACCATTAGATGCTTGGCAACTTACTGACAAACAGAGAGATTTTATTGAATCGTTGATAGAGGATGAACTGTTAACCCCAGTTGAGGCCGTCAATGACGTAACAAACGCTTGATAATGGGAACGTATGAAGGTAACGCCGGGTTATCCCCGTTCCTGTTTTTTCATGGCCGATAACCTGTTGTAGATGAGCGATGTTTGTCACCCATCCACCTAACGCAGTGGTGACCACGCTATGTCGGAAACTATGCAACAATCGCCGCTGTCCGTGGTCATCTGTGTGAGATATGCCCAGTTGATCGCGAATGTCAGAAACCAGCTTGCCGATCATGGTCATGTTTTTACCTGCCACCGCTGAGAAAACCTGATCTTTCCACTGGCTATTTACGTAGTCCAGGAATCCCAAATCAATCAGATACTGATGCAATGGAACCTGCCGTGTAGCATTTTCGGTTTTCCCCTGCCCGCCCTCAGCAATCAACAAATAGTGCCTTTTACTATCCTCATCAAAGCGGATCTGTGATTTTGTCAGTCTGGCGATCTCGGCCCGCCGCGCTCCACTATAAGCAAGCAACAATATAATCCATTTCAGCCAGTCTCGTTTTTCCTCGTTAATAGCATATGAGACAAATTTCCTCATTTCAGACGGAGTGTAGGCACCGAAACGAGCATTTGATGGAGGAGCCGATATTCCATCTGTTGGGGATTTTTCCAGAATGTTTTTAGAGTCGGTCAGATAGGTTTTAAACAGTGATTTGTAGAGTTTGAGATGCTTATGGATAGCCTCAATCCCTAAAAGCTGGTCATCGGGGATATCTTCAAGCGCGATCATCTGCTGGATAGTCATTGAACGATACGGCTGAACTACCCGCTTAGGTAATCCAGACACCACGCCCATAACCATCTGAATGTCTTGTCTGGTAATCAATGCAACATCGCGGTCATGGCCCAACACAGCGAAAATCACCTCCATAAAACGCTCATTTGCTGCGCTAATTGGCCCGGTCCAGCTTTGCCCTTTATCGCGTTTGTAGTCGCTCCAAGCATCCGCCAGCGTCACCCCTACGCCATTTGGCACATCACCAAACAAATCGGGTTTAACCGTAGGTTTCAGAGCCTCTAACGTCTGTCGGTAGCCGTTGATATCACCCGAATAAAACTGCTGATACGCTCTATGTAACATCGCCCGATGCATATCAACTTCCACCGCTGCCGAATCCATCTCAAATGGCAACTGTTCGGCGGTTTTGCCCTGAAGATTTAGAACAGATTCAATCAGGCGTTTAGTTCCCGCACTGCCGTTGACGTACTCGTTAATATACAACTCATTGACCTTCCCGGCTGTAGCTGCCTGCTCAGCACCTGAGATTGGCTCACCAGCTATTTTTCTGACTAATGGTGCTGTATTAGGGATTCGCTGGGCCTCCTGATAGTCGCCTGTCAGGAATTTGTGTAGGACCTCATCCAGTTCAGCCCTGGTTATTGGTTTGTGCGAGTTATTTTTAATGCTGACAGCCTGAGCGGTTTCAACCTCACTGTTGCCAGATAGAACCTGGTCAACGCGCAAACGAAAATCCTCAACGGGTATTGAGCCAGTTTGCACGAGCGGGATGTATGCGGAGAGTTGCGCCATGAATATGGCGGCCTGTTTGGCACTGTCAGTTTTCAGGGATTTTTTGAAAAGTTTTTGGTTCGAGTCACGAAACTGGAAATAGAAGGTTCCGTTCCGGTTAAGCGTGTTTTTAATAGATTTTGATCCCATAGCAGATCTCTCACCTTATCCCATAACTGTTTGATTGATAAGGTAAGTGATGCAAACCAAAGAAATAAACCAATCAATGTTACCCCTACGCTGGCATTATCCAGATCAGGTGGTACGGGTATTTCTCAGCCTTCACATGGAAGGGCACCCCGAGTCATTTGGTACAAATTAGCTTACTTTTTGCCAGCTTAGGGGAAGTTGCTTGCTCTTGCAAGCCCACCCTTCCGGTTATCGCTTCTTCACGCTGTACCCCACCTTGTACCTCAGTTTGTACCCCATATCTGTATGACAAAACCCCTTGATTATCTAAATTAGCTAATTTATATTATTTATCTAAACTTGATAAGTGAGATATGCAAATGACAGAAACCCAGATCTACGAGAACATTAAGCAAGCCATCAACAGCGCACCGCGAAATGGTCAAACGGTTGAAATGCACCTCCAGATGATCAAATACGCCGACCACCTGAAAAACGTCACTGCTAAAGAGTTTTGCGAGGGTGTGGGACTTAAAGCCAGTTTTGGTACTGAATTCAGCAAAATGAGGAATCTCACCGAACGGCTTAAAGCCGCTGGGCTTGATACCTCGAAGCTGTGATTAACAAGATCATAGGTATCTACGTTTAGTTAACGAGGTTAGATGGATGAGTGCAAGTGAAGCATATCGGCAGTATCAAGAAGCGGTGGCTGCTTGCAAATGCATTTTTGCCCGAGGTGGTAATGTCACTGGTGATTATGGTGAACATCTCGTAAAGCAACTTTATGGTGGTGAATTATTGCCAAACTCCCATAAAAGCGCCGATGTCAGATTAGGCGATGGCACGCTGTTGCAGGTCAAAACCAGAGTCAATAAAACCCAGTTAGGCGGAATTCGCTCCTGGGATTTCGATTACCTGATCGGTATTCAGCTTAATGACGATGCCGAAGTCATGTTGGCAGTTCGTGTCCCTGTAGATGTTTGTCGCCAAATTGCCGGATATGCCAGCCATGATAACAAATTTGTGATCCATCTTAATGGCGTGCTTCTTAAAACGCCCGGCGTAGAAAACGTCACTGAAGAGTTTCGTCAGTGTAATCCCTAAGTGTTCGTTTATTTCTTTTCTGGATGCGGGTAGCAATGTACCAAACAGCGCGAAAGAATAAGAAGATGTAGAGCTGGGTAATCATAATCCTCCTGGTTAAAATGGTATTGAATCAAAATCTTCTTCCGTTTGCGGAGTAAAGACTTCTGTTCTTCCAGTACGTTCAGAAACCACTCTGGAAATTAGTTGGTAGGCTGTTTTCTCATCACCCATTGTCTCTGTTAGCGCCCATTCCACAGCGGCATCTGGTGGTTGTCCATTCGGTTTGCAAATAGCTACACCGCCCCAGGGAAACTCTGGCCTGTCCTGCTGAATGGGCATCGTTGGTGCCGATTGATAATCAAAGTCATCCCAGACACAAGGAATATCATCCCAATCAGGAATTGACTGTTCCTCTGCGGCCTTAACTGGCTCAGGGGCTGGCACTTCGTCAGACACTGCTACAGGCGGCTGCTCTGTTAATGCTTCTGGTGGGGTAATGTGAGCATCGGTGAAAGGAAATGCAGTGTAAATGCTCGTTTGCCCTTTCCTGTCCTCGACGTGGACAACTCCCAAATCTTCAAACATCCTGATAATGTTTCGTGCCTGTCGGGCCTCCACCCTGCCAACTTTGCCTAATGTATCTTGGTTGGCGTAGCATTCTTTACCTTGCTCGTTAAGTCCTGCGATAAAGCTATAAATTGCTATCGCTGAGGCGGTGGCTTTATATCTTTTCCCAGATGGCGAATACCAATATCTAAATTTTGTCAGCCAGATTTCCGTGGCTACGTAACTTTGTTTACCTTTGGCACGGCGGCATAGCGCTTTTGCTTCTTCAATGGTTTTAACTGCGGGTGTTGATTTCTGTTTTGTCATTTGTTTCCTCTTTAGTAAGGACGGCGGTTAATAGTTCGTTTACCAATTTCGGGATCGATTTCCCTTCTGCGTTGGCACGGTGTAATAAAGATTGGAAAGTTGTTGAGTCAAAGTTGATCTTCATTATCTGTTCCTTCTTCTGGGTTAGTTGGTCACGGGTGTGAAGTTTGGCGTTGCTCGCCATTCGTCAAAGCGTCGGATCGCTTCTTCAAACATCTCCACTCTGCCGGGCTGTTCGCGCTTACGTGCTCGGACAAGTAAACTGTAAACAAGTGTTCGTGTTGTTCGGCCTGTAATCAAATCTGCGTAGATTTGGTCAACGTTGAAGTAACGCATGTTTTTTGCTCCTGTTTGGTTTTCTCCAGACGCAAAAAAGCCCCCGCACCAAAGACCTGGTGGAGGCTGCAATTCATGCGTGATGGAATGTTGTTACATGGGGGTTCAAATGATAACGCTTATCACTATACTTCTCATGGTACACTAAAGACGCACCTGTTGTCAAGCTATTTTTCAACAACTTCGAAAAAGTCAAGCGTATTAAGTGCTTTATACCAAAAGTTAATGGTTGCTGTAGACTGAAATTTATGGTAGAAATTGCCGTCAGAGGATACAGCCACAAGAAACACAAAAAAAACAGCCTGTAACGCTCTATGCGACGTTCTGACGCTTTCAGGCTACCATTTCATCACCCACCCTCTTTAAATCGCTTTACGGGCTTCCTGTGCGTTCTGGTGACGTATGGCGCACCTTTGGCACTTATCCCACACCAACACCAAGAATCTGCACTCAGAAGATTGAACGGTAGTGAGATCGGACGGGTGTAGATGATTGGATATGTTGGCTTGGTGAACTGGAACCGCAGCAAGGTGAACAGTGAACTTTAGCCGCTCTACCTTCGAGAATGAGCACGACTACGGACAACAGGACGTAGGAGGGTTAATTGTCGTTAGGTAGAGTTAGCATGTGGTCAATCATCGTTAGATGGTTGGGTGCATGGTTACATACCGCGCACAGCGCAATGGTACTTCATGCCTACGGCATAATATCATTCGTGCCTGACTCACGTCAGAAACGAAGTTTGCACGAGTCCAGAAGGTACAGAAGTGTAGCTTACGCTGGTTCCTGAGCGGTACGGGGCCGAACGGGGAGCCACCAAAAGGCGTACCAGTGAGCTTGCCCGGAGAGTACCGAGCAGGGACAATGCAAAAGAAATAATGAAGAAGATCATTCTTGCGCGGCGTAGCCTGACCTAAGTCAGCGCAAAGACCAGAAGATCTAAAAGAGTATAAAGATATAGTATTAGTTATGTTATCGGTCATAGTATTGGTGGCAATCATTGCCGGGGTGGGTAGGTAAACATTGCCGGGGTAGTGCGGCATTGATTGCCGGGGTACATGGGTAATCATTGCCTACCCTCAACCCTCAACCCTCACCCAACGGTAGATCGTCGCCCTGCTCACTGCGTACCGTTCCATCAACTGAGCCACTTTAGCGCCCTTCCGGTGTGCCTGGAAAATCTCATCTCTTACACTGTGCGAGTGTTGCAGTGGCTTCTCGTTGCGTCTGCCTGATACGTGTTGCAGCAGCACCCCATGCAATAACCTTAAGATAATTACCATCAAACATACATCTAATCCGGCGGTAATTGGCAGGTAAAGAAGCACCGCTGATACTGGGGGAAGTTGCCAAACCAACAAAAATAGTAACAATTGAAACTATCAATAACCTTGCTTAAAGCCTTGCGCCGTGCCGTTATCAGCAGAAATAACAATCAAACTGTTGGAGGCTTGTGCTAAGCACACCTGTCTTTTCATGAAGTTAAACAACACTTCCTATTTTATTCAGCCTCTACTCTGAATCCTGAGTGTCGAAAGTCTCTCCTTATAAGACCACACCAACGCAACGACAGAATGCAGCTTCGCTTTGTCTCAAAAGATTGATCTTTAATTTTGGGACAGCTATTATTTTGATACTACCTTTTGAGACTTAGAGAACATCATGACAACTGTGATCGGATATGTGCGAGTTTCCACCAGCGACCAAAACGTTGAAAACCAGAAGCAGCAGATAGCCGATGCTGGTTATAGCGTTATTCGCTGGTTCAGTGATGAAGCGGTGAGTGGTGCAATCAAGGCGGAAGAGCGTCCAGGGTTTGGTGAACTACTCAATTATGTGCGAGAAGGCGATACGCTGATTGTGATTGCTATAGACCGCCTGGGGCGTAACACGATTGACGTTCTTTCCACCGTGGAAAAATTGCAGACGAAAGGCGTGAAAGTTGTCAGCTTGCGTGAAGGGTTCGACCTGTCAACGCCAGTTGGTAAAGCGATGCTCACTATGATGGCAGGGCTTGCCAGCCTGGAAAAAGATCTGATCGCAGAGCGTAGAACAGCAGGTATCAAGCGTGCTCAGTCTGAAGGAAAACATTGCGGCAGACCTATAAAAGCAACCGTTGAACAGGTGCGAGAATTGTTAGCGCAAGGTTTACCGCCAGCAGTGGTACAACACAAGTTAGGTATCAGCAAAGCCACCTTCTATCGACTAAAGACCTTCTGATCTACATCACTGATATTTAAGGATTCTGGCTACTCAGGTAGCTGGTAGGGAAAGTTAGAGCTTAGCAGTTCAAGCAACAAGATAACTTATTCTCAGCAGTAGCGACTAAGGATGCTAAATAAGTGCAAGTAGTTAACTACTATAGTTTGTCTCATTTGCTTATACCCAAAAGAAACAATGGGACATTTATCCAATAAATATTCATTTCAATATCAAATTATTTACTGGCGATATTTCATCCAGTTAAAAGATAGAGATCGGGGAGAAAATGAAATTTCTTAATGCTTTAAGCGATGAGCATTGAACGGATTTTATACAATTAATAAAAGCCGCGTGACAGGATGATCCGTAAATACTCATATACCCATGGTTGCTGGGGTAAATCGCTCGGAAACGGTTGTCATTAAAAAGTTGAATACAACTTAGTCAGGTCAGAGACAATTATTTCCTGAGCATCTAACGCTAATTTAGCTGAATGGTCAGCATTACGCAATTCAATCTGATACTCTTCACGTCTGGCTTCCTGCGCCATGCTCTCCTCACTACGTTCACAATTTCTTTGCAACTCGCTAAGGCATGCGTCTCGCGCCGTCTCATAGCGAGAGCGGATATCAATCAGTGCTTGTATTTCTTTTAAAATAGCCTCTTAAAGCTGTTTTTTATCCATTATTAAAGTGTCCATTTTTAGTTAAATAAGTGCTATCTGCTCATTTTTTAGTCGCGCCAATCTTTCGGAAAGTTTTATTTTTTCTTCAACTTTTTCGAGTGCGGAAGCAGACATACAGCTTATCAACTTGTCTACATCTTTTGGTTCTTTGATAACAATAAACTCCTTAGACTTATTAATAAATACTACTGAATACTTTTTACGGGATAAAAGTTCAATAACATTACTTAATGTGCCAGGGCTTTTGGTATCCCACACCATGAGACCATAATCAGCGGCTTCCGCCATTTTAATATCTTTTGCGGTGAAAAATGCGCGCGTGCCAGGTGTATGATCTGTATGAACAACGTTGACGGGCCACGAGCCGAGGTTATTGCGTGGTCTTATAGAACTACTGAATACCGTAGCAGCACGACATCCCAACTGTAACAACTCCTGCTGCACGGATGAGTCAACGCCTGTTGCGTCACCGACCACAACGTTGAAATTCTTATCGACGATTTTCTTCAACCTCTCAACGATTTGAGGGGCCAATTTTTTAATGGTTATCGATCCAGCTACAAAAACGGTTTTCATTCTGGTTTCCAAGTCAGGGCCGCGACATAGATTATATCTATTTTACTATATCCACGAAGCGCCGCAACCGCCGCCTCCATCGATACACCCGTGTGATAGAGGTCATCAATGATAAGTGCGTTGTAAGTCCCTTCATAAGATATAAGATCTTGATATGAAAACATATTCGCTACAGCTTCAAGTTTTTCTGCTCTGGTGCTCAGATTTTTGAGAGAGGGACCACCGGCTTTTTTCAGGATTAATCCGTCAAAACAATTCATCCCAAATCCCATTTTACTTGCAAGAACTTCAGCAATTGCTGTGACTGGCTGTCTGGCTCTTGGATTAGAGGCAGCCATCGGAATGATTAGCTGAATACCCTTAAAAAGAGGGAGTGCTTTTTCAAAAAGACACTGCGCGAGTGGTTCAACTTGGTTCCAGTCATGCTGATATTTCAGCTGATAAAGTGCCTCACCAACTTCAGTACGTTCGTTATGAAACTGAGGCCGTCCATATTCATTATCACCCAAATAGGTACTTTTAATCATATGCTTATCCATTGCATATCCTAAATCCCAATTGCCAAAAATTGGCTTGATATTCACGTTCATCTGTCTTCCTTTACCGTAAGAAATGAGCAAGGAATAAACTTACAATGATTAAGATTCATCCGAAAGTGAAAAGTGTCGAGCTTGAGAGGTTGCTCTACCCTTGTGCAATAATTAGTCAACCCACAAGTAAATCTAAATCCTGACATTTGCTTTAGAAGGGCTGTCGCCCTATCTGCGCCAGTCGATAAAGCCATGTTTACAATAATGTAGGAAAGTAATAATTGCGTACGATCTACCAAAGAGACATTTGAACAGATGAGAGAGTGGTTAGTGCAAGGTTGCACCATCAGCAGCGGTACAGTATAGATAGCGACCAGCAAAGCCACCTTCGCCGACTTAAGACATTCGCTCATCTCTCTGATATTTTAAGATTCAGGATATCGCTGGACCGGGGTAGAAAAGATCGAGCTTAGCAGTTTAAGCATCTTGGCAGGTTTATCACCGTTGTACCGGTAGTAGAGATCAATATAGTTACAAAATTAAGTACTAACTCAAATTAAAGTGGCACACTTAAACTATGAGTTTTACCAGAGGCTATTTAACTAACCTCTGGCTTACGAAAATCATAAAAGCGAATGAATTTCCAATGAGTAAAGTTTATTTTTTTTAACCGACTCCTTAATTGTTGATTTATTTTTTATTACTAACTTGTTAGACTCAACGTTCATTTTCAAATGTTTTGAAAAATTCCTTTTGAGGTATACTGCGCAATCCCTTGAAAAACCCATCATTTGCAAATGCCACACGATAGGATCATTTGATCCAAATTCGATGAACTGTGACCAATTTGCGCCTGGATTTCCATGATGAATATAAGTTAAGAGCTGACAATAATGTGAAATATAATTCTGCAATAAATACCCCACTCGCAACTCAATATCTTTAATTGTGTCATTTACTAATGCTGTTATATGTGATGAATTATTGCTATCAAAAGGAATTGGTGCATTCTTTATATAAATGGTTTTGTTTTTCTTGTATATTATTGCCCCTGATATTATCTCTTGAAGGCTATTACCATACATCCATTGAGAAAGTATAAGTGCGTAATAAGGGATCGAATTAGAATATAGACGATTTTGACCAGTTGCGAACTTATCTATCTGATAAAGCTCAAAAATCAAGCTCAGCTTCGATTTAATTTCATCATATGAGAGCTGCCATGACAATTTTATTTCATTAACACTGAGTGATTTTATTTTATTAAACGCATTATACTGTGAGTCAACAGGAATATGACTATTTGCCAGAAGTATATTAAGTGGTAGATTAATATCTTTAGTGCTATTTTTTGCACTTAATACGATTTCTGGCTTACCACTGTGCTGAAAATAATTAATTAACGGAAGATGTTTCTCATCCCGCATCGTATCAATTCTAATCATATCACCTAATGTTCGCAGAAATTCAGAATTCTTAATCTTTCCTGTTTCTCCTGTAGCTATTATTTCATGCAACTCATTTAATCTTTTTTTGTCTTCAATATAAAAACTTGGCGTCAATGATATATCATTTCTATCTGATAATAGAATGTTATTGATTGCTTTATTATCCCATATCTTAACTTCATCCCTAATACAAAAAATATCTCCTGATAATTCCATAGCTAATCGACCAGCCCTGCCTGCCAAATTCCAAAAATCAACAGGCTCTAAAGGGCTAAGGCCTTTTTTATGAGTTAGAATGAAAACAGATCTCGCAGGTAAGTTCACACCTTCGAGAAGGGTAGACGTACAAAAGAGATATTCTATATTTCCTATTTTGAAGTTATGTTCAATTAGATCTCTAATCGATTGTGGCAAATTACCGAAGTGAAAGGCAACACCGTAATTAATAGCTTCAGCAAGTTCATAATTATCATGAACAAACTCTCTAATTTGTGCTGATATCTCTATATTTTTCGGCTTTATAGCTCTGTTATTTATTTTAAGATATTTGATAAAATCCCTGGTTCTAACAAGGGTACTTTCAACGCCACCACAGTATATGATCTTACTTTTCTTGTGATTTAATTTATAAATTAAATCATTCGCACTTTTATACTTGTTAAAATCCCTTTCAATTTTTTCAAGGTTTCTATCGTGTGTGTTTACAACACTAAAACTGTCATTTAATAAATCAATAAAATACATATTTAGCGCAGTGGCACCTTCTGTACTTCTATAAACCTTTGATTTAGAACGATTAAAGAGAGAATTGAACACATCAGGATTTGATAGGTTAGGCGATGAGAAGAATAGCTTTGCGCCCGGATTATTATTAAGAGTCTGCTCTATTGCCGAATACGTAACAAGACTCCTTGAGTCATTCTTAGTAGTAAGTTTTTGAGCCTCATCCACAAATAAATAATCAATCTTTAGTTCAGGGATAGTACTTATAAGACTAACCAATCTTTCAGGTGTTAATATAAAAATATAACCGCTATCAACCTCGCTATCGATCATATATGATGTGGTAACTATCGTATAGCTGTTAGAGCATGCCGAATTCGCCATTTCATTTTTTAGCTTAAGGGCATTTTGGCTTATTAATGCTCTTGTAGGTACGATCAACACTATATTTTTGTCATTATATTTCGACGTAATCTCTTTAATATAGGCGTTAATAACAAATGATTTCCCCATTGAGGTTGGGCCAGCAAAGCTAATAGTTGAACTGTTTTTCAATAATTGATACAACTCATATTGCCTGTCCGTGAAATATATCCCATCGTCATCTGTTTTTTGTACCGATTTTTTTATTATGGAGTCTATCTCTCGATCTAAGGGTAATGAGACCCCATCAGATATTAATTTTCCAGCTGCGTATACCCCAATTCTATTTATAACCGCTGAACCTATAAATTTGAAATATGGATCATCATTTTTGAATGCTGCTATTTTGCTTATTATTTCAAATGCACGAGTTCTATATACTTCAACATCGGAGTGAGACAAAATATCGGCAAAACGTAAAGCATGCGAGATCTTATTGGTTTCAGACAGCTCAAGAATTTTTATCGCTCCACGATCAAATAAAAACTTGTCATATAATTCACTTATATACTTATATATTTCTTTAAAATAAGGGCTCGCAAAAGCATCTTCTGCAAGGCGAGCCGCTAAATGAATATTATTAGAGCTTAATTCACTCATGAATCCCCCTCTATAGTTAGCATATCTTTAATTAGCTGCTTACGCGTTATATCTATATTCGTAAAAGGGACTATATATATGTGAAACTCATGCCCAAATAATCCATGATTGATAATCTTTTTTTGTATGGTTTTAACAACACGTGAAGCATGCTCTTTAACAGATTCATTTACCCACTCTCTGAATTCTTTGGTCTTCAATGCTAAGATGGAATTATCAACTGGTAGTTCGAATCCGAGAAATATGCCAAATGACAGGTCGAGATCCGGTCCATTATTACCAGAGGGTAGCAAAACTTCTTTTATCTTTTCATATCCAGCTTCTGAAACCATTTCATTTATAACATGTGTATCTATTAATCCTCTTTCAAACCCCATTCCATTAGCCTTGAAGTCAACTATAGAATCAAATGCCTCTCGAGCGCCATCTAACAGATCGGCATACAACTTAGACTCACCAAAAATTAACTGGAAACTATCGCCTGTTTCTAATAAATGTACACCATCAGAACCTTTAATATAGTCATTTGAATCCGTTTTCAATTCCATTTTGGAAAGTAGTTTGGGAGCATTTAATCCTGCCTCAAGAAAGGCATATAAGAGCAACTCACCCAATTCACCTTCATTTGAAGTGTAACTTCGGAATTTTTGTATTGCTTCAAAGAATGGCTTAGGACTATAAGCAGGATAGTTTTGTTTAAACTCTTCAATTCGCCTATTAGAATGTACATAACTAATAATAAGTTCCCGAAGTTCTTCAACCAACTTTGAATATATGAATTGATTGCTTTCAATATTCAATATATGCAAGTTTAACGTTGATTGCTGTGGGCAAGTGTCTATTTGTACAGTCTTAAATAAGTTCAAAAACCGTTTATCAACTCGTATTGGTAGTAGCATATCCACAATACCTTCTTGTTATCATGGACAAAATTTATCATACCAAGTATATGTTGTCGATTTCTTGCACTGATTATAGATACTGTATTAATATACAGTCAAGTGATGTTTTGGTGTTTTTGTTCAAAAAATGCACTATTGGAATGGTCTGTAATACAAATAAATACTTAACTCTGACGTTACCATAGCAAAACATTCATAACGAATATGCTATCTCAGATCCAATAAATCCCATCAATAACATAGCAAACTGATGATAGTGGAAACTTATGTAAATAGCGTTTCGTGATCCCACCGCTCTTCTCATGGCCTACCGTCTGTTGTAGGTGAAGAATGTTGGTCACCCAACCAGCCATTGCCGCAGAGCAGACCGAGTGACGGATAGAATGCAGCAACCGTCTCTGTCCATAATCGTCCAGATAAGGAATACCCAACTGATCCCGAACATCAGCAAATACTTTACCGATCTTAGTCATGTTTGTACCTGCCACTTCTGAAAAAATCCGCTCTTTCCACTGGCGATCAACGTACTCCATGAAACCCCATTCAATTAACTTAGGGTGGATGACCACCTGCCTTGTAGCGTTCTCGGTTTTCCCCTGCCCTCCTTCGGCTATCAGGAAGTAGTAACGCTGGCTATCCTCATCATATTTGATCTGTGACTTCTCCAGCTTGCCTATCTCACCTCTTCTGGCTCCCGTGTATGCCAACAACAACGTGATCCATTTTTGCCAGTTATCTGGCTGCTTGAGCGCCCACCCTACAAACTTTTTCATCTCCGCAGTGCTGTAAGCACCAAATCTCGCTTTTGAAGGTGCAGCCACTACGCCATCAGTTGGCGATTTCTGCAAAACGTCTTTGCTTTCAGTTAGAAACGTTTTGAACAGTGATTTGTAGATTTTGAGATGCTTATGGATAGCTTCAATCCCCACCAGATCATCTGGTGGCACTTCATCACATTCAATCAGCTGCTGCACTGTCATTGACCGGTAAGGCTGCACAACTCGCTTAGGGAGGTTCTCAACAACTTCCATCACCTGTTTAATGTCCTGCTTGGTGATAGCCGCGACATTAGTTTCTCCACCCAAGACAGTTAGCAACACTTCCATGTAGCGCTCATTTGCCATTGAGATCGATTTCGTCCAGTTTCGCCCCTTTTCGTCTTTGTACATCGCCCACGCATCCGAGAGGGTTAGCGCTTTTTCCGGTTCGGCTGGCGGTTGAGATTCCACGATTTCAACAGGAGGAGCTATCTGCTGATAGGGCAAAAGTGGATTTCTCACAGCCTTGCGTTCTGACGCAATCAGATTAGACAAAAATGATTCGAACACGAGGAGCGGCGTAGCTAATGATTTAACAAAAGGTATGTGTGCCGTAACGCCAATCATCAAAGCAGATGCTTCGCGATAGCTGTCAGTGAGAAGGGATTTCTTATACATCCTGCCATTTGAAAGCCGAATTTGCAGGTAGTAGTTGCCGTTTCGCTGAAACGTGTATGGAAGAGTTCTGTACCCCATAAATACACCCTTTTTGTACCTCAAGTGCATTGCGCACCGACAAAAAGAGAGCCAACCTCATGATAAGTAGGCCGAATTTCGGCCCCCTACGCTGGCATTATCCAGATCAGGTGGTACGGGTATTTCTCAGCCTTCACATGGAAGGGCACCCCGAGTCATTTGGTACAAATTAGCTTACTTTTTGCCAGCTTAGGGGAAGTTGCTTGCTGACGCAAGCCCGCCCTCTCGGTTATCGCTTCTTCACCGTGAAAACACACATAACCCCTTTTTTTGACCCCCACCCTAATACAAAAAAGGAGCCGAAGCTCATTTGTCACATCAGCCGCCAGCTCTACTTTGACTGTTGCGATTGTACGAGGCAGCCTTGTAAGATTGCTGTCCGCTGCCGTGTTGCCATTGCCAACAGACATTGGGTACTCTGAACACGTTTAGATCATGGCACAGCGACAAGCCACCAGCAGCAGATCTGACGCTCTGGCACGAATATCTGGCGAGGCTCTTCCCTGACCAGGCAGACCGCGACAACATCGCCTCCTCTTACACTCTACTTAGGAAAGCAAGCCGTTAACTGTAAGAGCCATTAAAGGGATTTATGACCTGGTAAGTCTCAAGTTGAAAAGCTACAGTTTTTGCAATACCAACAGGCGCTGTACGTCTGCCCCGCAGGAAACAAAACCATGTGCGTTTTTATCTGATTGACCTCATAGCATTTCGGACAAAATGCAGTTTCATCACCATCTTTCCAGTACAGCCCTTGTTTGAAGGTGAAAGTTGATTTATCTTTTAAACTCCCCTCAAGATCTTCGATCTTTTGCTCGGCATCTAACAAAAGTGTTTGCATGGTTACCGCTTCGATTTTGGCGTTAGCAAGTTCAACCATCAGATTAGCCAACTCAAGTTTGAGCGTGGCCTTGTCCAGTTCATCGCTGTTATTTGCCAGCTTTTGGGTGATACTCACCGCTTTATCGAGAATCCCGACCGCTGCCGCTGTGCTTGCCAAGACACCTGCCATAACCTCTCCTACCTGAAATTTATCGAAGACCAACTCTTACAATTTTACCGGATAACCTTCTGTTAAGAAACGAAGTTTCACTTAAGCCTGATACTTGTTGCGCATGTGGTTATTGTTTGTAAAATGACCGCTGGGATTATTTCAATAACAAGTAGAGGGACTTATGAAACAGTACAATAACGATCTTACCTCGGAAATTCTGGCATCTTTTGATAAACCAGCGTTCAGTGATGAACAAGTTGCCGGAATGAGTCAAGAATGGCAGGAACTCATTGCTAAACAGCAAACCGAACTCAAAGAGCATCCAGTGATCGAGATCTACCGCATCGCTGCTAAAGGAAGTCTGACTCGTGACGGTGGCATACTCAAAACCGCAACTGCCACTTCGGAAGTAGAGATCAGCACAGGCCAAAAACTCAGGGTAGCTCAAACTCAGGATACTGTCGTTTATCCCAATGGTACGAAAGCGACAATAATCAGTGGTGCAGGAGAGGCAGCCCATAATAACGCAGGCCGTAGCGTTGCTCTTGTCGGCGGTCGTCTCAGCAATGGAGATGAAATAATAAGTACTCCTCAGGGAACGGGAATACTGGTTCTACGCCGTGGAATTCCAGCAGCAAATGGATTTCTTGTTGATAACTTTGAAGTAGATAAAATGTTGGCAGCAGAAACTGCTCACTGAGGGATCACTGATGGTTAAGCAAAGAACGCTTGCAAAGCTGGGTAATAAAACGAGGTACGGGCACATCGTTTCTGCCTCATCAACTATTTTTGATGAAGATCATAATCCATTAGTGAGAGCTGGTGATAAAGCATGGTGTGATGTTTGCAAAGGTGCTTTTGAAATCAATGCAACCTATACCGGATTACTCGAAGCTGGTTTCATCGCGGGTGATGGAGATCTGGTTTTATGCAACTGCAAAGATAACTTTGTGATCGCCATGTCCGGCTTCACTGGGGAACGTCATCCGGGAATGATGAGCGCTAAATCAGCAGCCGCTGCTGTACCTCTGGTGCAACAAGCCCAGCAAGAACCGGAACAACACGCCCAGACAGCGAAGAAGAAAACAGGCATAGACGCAGGTTTCGCCGTCCTCCCTTATGGCGATACTACAGAAGCCTGGCAACGTCAGCTATTCACTGAAAACCCACCAGCAGGAGCCAAAGAGCTATTTGCTACGCTGAACGGTGCAGACAAAAGCTATAAAGCTGGTTCTATTATGCTTCTGGTTGATCCTGATAAGCAGGACGACGAACAGATCGCACATATGAAAGCCGCGAAAGCGCGAATTGATGTTGCATTGGCACCGTTGACACATGAAGAAGCTAACTTACTACACAAGCACTAAGCTACCATAGCTAATTTCACCAGCTACGCTGATACGGGAATTGGTCTTGCTGCTGATCCTGTTGGAAAATACTTTGAGAGTATCGAAAAAATACTCAAGGAGATCCAAGAAACGTATAAGAATACCTACATAACAAGAGGGGCGTTGATTGGTGAACAATTTTATGTCAGACGTAGCCAATTGTTTAAAGAGCTTGAATCCATACTCAAAGTCAATTTCCTGAATAAGGCTATGAAATTCGGAGAGTATACCAAAATAAAAAATGCACTCGGCCTGTCCAGCAGTTCTATTGCCCACAAATGGAACGAAACGGGGATCAGTGACATTGAAGGCTATGCTACCCACATCGAACGGGCAGCTAAATACGTAAAAGCAATGCGTTACACTGGTTATTTAGGCATTGGTTTTAGCGGACTCCATTCTCTTAACGAAATTAATGAGGCGTGTTCTGTTGGTCGCGAAGCTGAATGTACCAAGAAAAAGTATACTGAGATAGGTAGTTTTGCTTTGGGTACAGGTGGCGGTGTTCTCGCTGGTGGCGGGGCTATACCATTATGCGTCGCAATCGGCGTTGGTACTGCTGGTGTTGGCGGGCTTGTTTGTACCGTTATTGCAGGTGTTGGTTTAGGGTACGCTGGTAGCACAGTGGGGAGTGCTGTTGGGGAATTAGGCGGAGAACAGTTGTATGACGTTTTCGGCAATTAATTTCCTGATGATACATCGAGTTGAAATCGCTGGGATCTTTTTGATTCTCGGAATAATTAATTATGTTTCTTCCGTGATTTATGACAAATTAGCCAAGAGAAAATTCATGACTCTCTGCTCGCTATTTGTTGAAAAGTTTGGAGCAAGGCCAGCTGAAGTCTTAATTTATCAGGACGGGGGCTTCTTTTTCTCGTTTATGCGTGATGCGTTCTTTATTAAAGCATTATACTTTAGGGAGAATTCTTTTCATACTCGAGGAATGAATAATGAGCAAATTCGCTTCATTAAAGAACTCCCTAATCATTACACCGATTGGTTACGTGTAAAAGTGCGACTTTCCATTATCGGTATTATTTTACTATTCATGATGTTATCAGTTTTCTATTTGCCATCATTAATTTGACGGCACTAAATAGCCAAGTTTTACGCTTGGCTATTTTATTCACTCCCAATCAATACCATCAATTACATAAGAAACTGAGGATAAGGGAAACGTATGCAAATAGCGTTTAGTGATCCCTCCGCTTTTCTCGTGGCCTACCGTTTGTTGAAGATACAAAATATTTTTCACCCAACCAGCCATTGCAGCAGAACAGACCGAGTGACGGATAGAATACAGTAACCGTCGCTGTCCGTAATCATCCAAATACGGGATACCAAGCTGATCACGCAAATCAGCAAACACTTTACCAATCTTCGTCATGTTAGTAACTGCCATTTCTGAAAAAATCCGATTTTTCCACTGTAGATCAACGTAATCCATGAAACCCCATTCGATTAACTTCGGGTGGGTGACTACCTGCCTTGTAGCGTTCTCGGTTTTCCCCTGCCCTCTTTCGGCAATCAGAAAGTAGTAGTGTAAGTATCCCGGAAAACCGGATCATTCATTTTTCGAGTTCTTCCGGCATACTCATTTTTCCTGAGATGAATTGCTTACGGCCTGTGTCTATAACACCTTCTATTACCTTGTAATTTCAGGGAAGATTCACTCTATCATCTATTATTTTATATATTGCAGGAGATATAAAAAATCACCTTTAACCTCACCTCTCAATCCATTGATTAAATAGGTTTTGAAACCATTATTATCATCAAAATAAAAAACTCATAATTTTAACTCCTACCTATAGTCATCCATACAACCACTTACCAGCTCTGGCAGACTCAATAAACATATTTATTGTTAACGGTTTCTTATCTTGATTTATGGGTTTTCGACAAAGAAGTGTTGGAGTTTTCCATGGGAAATAGTTTTCAAGGGAAAACGGGGCTGACTGCACATTGAATCGTGAAAAATACTTAGCAGCCATTTCCGCTAAATCATCTGCTTCGTGAAGTTCCTGTAAAGCAAACTGGTCATCAACATCAACCTTCTTGAGAAAGAGAGTTGTTACCAGTGGCAATTCGTTTTTAACAAAATCTCTGACAGCAGTATCTGTTACCTGACTCACCAGATTTTATCCTCAGATCGTACAATCAAATTGTAATTATTTATGGTGCGGAAACTAATCAGTGACACATCGCGCGCCAGTATAATCCAGCCCAATACGGGTACAGCCCTGCCCACAAAAGCACCAAGATTATTTACCCACATGATTTTAATCCCTCTCAGAGAAAAAGATTTCCTGGTAAGTGTTGGTAAAATCCGTGCCTGAAATCTGTAGCTGATATGTTTCCGAAAGAACAGTGAGGCATGGGATGTTCCCTGTGTGGCCGTGTTAGGTTTACCAGCAACATCGACACTATTATTACCCAATATTAGAGCAGCAACACCCACAACGTCCTGTACACCTAACTGCTTTTCTGTTTCTTCTATAAGCACCTAAAAAAGTAGCTCATGGGGTGTAAGATTTGGTAGTCCCTTGTAAAAGTATGTCCCGTTAAGCTCTTCAGTCGTATCCATACCAAAATCCTTTTCATTGGTTAATCCAGCTAATGATAAACCTTTTGTATTTCCAGGCAAGGTTGCTTACTCATAGGGACAAGAGTCGTCCTTGTCCTCTTCTGACTCGTCATGGTGGAACATCCGGTTAATCACGTATCCCACGATAATCCACAACACCAGCAAACAAACTGTCCATAGAATCCATCCCATAACCCGCCCTCTTTATACCAAACTCTCGATTTTCGCCCTAAGACTACGCCTAAAAATTGATCGTTATTATCGATCAATACTATAGTACAGATCGATTAAATCTATCAAAAGAGATTTTAGTGATGAGCCAAATAGCATGGATCGTCATGCTGCGGTTATGTGCAACCTTATGGGGAATGGTGTTATGGATAGCGCTATAGATGAGCAAGAGAGCAAGAAGCCATCACCATTAGCTGACTGGCAACTTACCGGGAAACTAAGAGAATTTATCGAATCGTTGATCGAGGATGCGGAGTTAACTGAAGTATGTCCCGTCAGGCTCTCCAGTCGTATCCATACCAAGATCCTTCTGTTCCGGTTACACCTCAATCCTACCCATTGAAATCCCATTTATTGGTCAGATTTTTTAATCAGGACACTCTATACAACCATGACAGGAACTAACCAATAGGGACATTCATCGTCCCTCTCCTCATCGAGTCCGTCACGAGGGTAAATCTTCATTACCAGGACATCGGGAAGCCCTACGACACCACTAAACAAGCAGATAGCCCTGGCGTTCACCTCCCACCCCCCAACCCTCTAGACCAATACTGAAATTTCATCCGTAGGATAAAGCTTAAAGTTTGATCGTTATAACCGATCAATAATATAATACAAATCGACTAAATCTATTAAATATAAGTAAATGATGAGGAAAATTGCATGGATCGTAATGCTAATGTTCTGCGCCACTGTATGGGGGCTTGCGTTATGGATGACGTTGTAGATGAAAATGACCGGGAGAAGCCAGCGCCATTAGACGGTTGGCAGCTTTCCGACGCACAGCGAAAATTTATCGAATCGTTGAGAGAAGATGATGATGAAGTGGCCCAATGAAGGGCCATTTTTCATCCTCAGCGCCAGCCAGTCCTGTCAGTGATGTGGCAACCTGTTGATACGAGGGAGGGTGTGTCGCATTGTGGCAATGCGTGGTTTGCCCTTCCCCGCCTTTTTGTTAAAGTCCAAAAATCAGCTACTCTGAGGCAAAAGTCCGTCCACAGCACAGACAATTACAGACCATCCTATGACCAGACCGCTAAATGAACAGTACGGCATCAGCGTGGCAGCGTTGAAGATGCTGCAATATCTCAGGCAGATCGCTCGCGGAGATCGGGGATTTTCGATTCTCGACACCACGCTTAACCACCGCTGCAACGTTACGCCGCCGGATAATTTCAGGTTGCTGAACGAACTTTTTGAGGCCGGTAAAATCGACTACGACTATCGCGGCACCGGGCTGGACGGCGAACGGCATGTCAAGCTGGTCTGGTAACCGCCGCGTTGGGCTGCGCAGCTACGGGAGCGGATCATGAAGATACGGCCCTTTACCGAAGCGGATCGCCCTTTCCTGCGCACGCTTTTTCTGGCCTCCCGGAAGGCGAACTGGCGCTGGCTGGAGAGCAGCGGCTGGAAACTGGAAGATTTTGACCGCGTCACCCTTGGTGAACGCATTCTGGTGGCTGAAGATAACGGGCATCGCGCCGGTTTCGCCGCCGTGTTGCCCAACGATAATTTTCTTCACAGCCTGTTTGTCGATCCGAACTGGCAGGGAAACGGCGTGGGCAGCCTGCTGCTAAAAGCCGTGCAGCAGGGTTTTACTTCATCCGGCGCGCTGAAATGTATGAAGGCCAATACCGCAGCGGTAGCCTTTTATCAGCAGCATGGCTGGACGATAATTTCTGATGGCGAGAGTGAGCACGGCGAGTACTGGCTGATGCATTTTGTGCTTTAACAGCAGGCAGAGAATGGAATGTATCCCCCTCCACCTGCAAAATTAACGCCCGCAGGATTTACACTGCGCGGAACGAAATATCAGCAGGAATGACCTCCCCTTCCCAGTACAGTTGCGAAGCCACCAGCCCCGCCAGCTGGCGATAAAGAGCAGTAAACTCGCTGTCAGGACGGCGCACTACCGTTGGCTGGCCGTCGTCCAGATCTTCACGCAGGGTAATATGCAGCGGCAGCTGGGCCAGCAGGCGCGTATGGTACTGCTCTGCCAGCCTTTCCGCGCCGCCGCTGCCAAAAATGGCCTCATGGTGACCACAGTTGCTGCAAATATGCATACTCATGTTTTCCACCACGCCCAGCACCGGCACGTTCACCTTATTGAACATCACGATGCCCTTACGCGCATCGACCAGCGCAATATCCTGCGGCGTAGTGACCACCACGGCACCGGTTACCGGCACGTTCTGCGCCAGCGTCAGCTGAATGTCTCCGGTGCCCGGCGGCATATCCAGCACCAGATAATCCAGATCCGGCCACATCGTCTCATTCAGCAGTTGCATCAGCGCTTTGCTGGCCATCGGCCCTCGCCAGACCATCGCATTATCGTCGGTCACCAGATAGCCAATCGAGTTAGTTGCCAGGCCGTGCGCCACAATCGGGGCCATATGAGTGCCATCCGGCGAGGTTGGTCGTTCGTCCCGCGTGCCCAGCATATCAGGGATGGAGGGACCGTAAATATCCGCATCCAGGATACCCACCTTCGCCCCTTCGGCCGCCAGCGCCAGCGCCATATTGACCGCCGTACTGGATTTCCCCACGCCGCCTTTCCCGGAGCTGACGGCAATAATGTTCTTCACGCCGCTGGCGCCGGGATGATTTTTTACCCGCTTAAGGGTGGCGATATCGTGGTTCAGCCGCCAGCTTATCGCCGTCGCGCTGGTCAGGCGAAGCAGCTCCGCGCTGGTACTTTCCTTCAGCGCTTCAAAACCGCTGAGCCAGGCGAAAGGCATCACCAAATCAATATGCAGGGTATTGTCCAGCAGCGTGCAGTGATGCAGCGCCTTCAGCGTGGTGAGGGGGTGCTTCAGCGTTGGATGTTCAAATGTGGTCAAAATGCCCATCACCATCGCACGCAGCGCTTCCGGTGAATGTTGACCCTGGGAGTGTAACGTCATCCCGGTTCCTTCCTTTTATTGCCAGTTCTGATCATTCAAGCATACCAGAACTGGCCGCGGGTGATGGCAATGAGCGGTAAAAAACCGAGGGGGGACCGCGGGAATGTTTACGCAGGGACAGGCTTTCGGTTACCATCTATCCCCCCTTTTAAAACAGGTATAGCAAGTCTTACTATGACTCAAGTCGCGAAAAAAATATTGGTAACGTGCGCCCTGCCGTACGCCAACGGCTCCATCCATCTCGGCCACATGCTCGAGCATATCCAGGCAGATATTTGGGTCCGTTACCAGCGAATGCGCGGCAATCAGGTTTATTTCATCTGTGCGGACGATGCGCACGGTACGCCAATCATGCTGAAAGCTCAGCAGTTGGGTATTGCTCCCGAGCAGATGATTGCCGAGATGAGTCAGGAGCATCAGACTGATTTTGCTGGTTTTAACATCAGCTACGACAACTATCACTCCACGCACAGCGAGGAGAACCGCGAGCTGTCTGAACTGATCTATACCCGTTTAAAAGAGAACGGTTTTATTAAAAACCGTACCATCTCGCAGCTGTACGATCCTGAAAAAGGCATGTTCCTGCCGGACCGCTTCGTCAAGGGGACCTGCCCGAAATGTAAATCGCCGGATCAGTATGGCGACAACTGTGAGGTGTGCGGCGCGACCTACAGCCCGACCGAACTGATTAATCCGCAGTCCGTGGTTTCCGGCGCGACGCCAGAAATGCGTGATTCCGAGCACTTCTTCTTCGATCTGCCGGAATTCAGCGAAATGCTGAAGGCCTGGACGCGTTCAGGCGCGCTACAGGAGCAGGTAGCCAACAAAATGCAGGAGTGGTTTGAATCAGGCCTGCAGCAGTGGGATATCTCCCGCGATGCTCCCTACTTCGGCTTTGAAATTCCGGGCGCGCCGGGCAAGTACTTCTACGTCTGGCTTGATGCGCCAATCGGCTATATGGGCTCGTTCAAAAACCTGTGCGACCGGCGCGGCGATATTGATTTCGACGCCTTCTGGCAGAAAGACTCGGATGCCGACCTTTATCACTTTATCGGTAAAGACATCGTCTATTTCCACAGTCTGTTCTGGCCTGCAATGCTTGAAGGCAGCGACTTCCGCAAGCCGACTAATCTGTTTGTGCATGGCTACGTGACGGTAAACGGCGCGAAAATGTCCAAGTCTCGCGGGACGTTTATCAAGGCCAGTACCTGGTTACAGCATCTGGACGCCGACAGCCTGCGCTACTACTACGCGGCTAAGCTCTCATCCCGCATTGATGACATCGACCTGAACCTTGAAGATTTCGTGCAGCGCGTGAATGCCGATATCGTCAACAAAGTGGTCAACCTGGCCTCGCGCAACGCCGGTTTTATCAACAAGCGTTTCGGCGGTCAGCTCTCTGCTGAACTGGCCGACCCGGCGCTGTACAAAACCTTCACCGATGCGGCAGCCAGCATTGGCGAAGCCTGGAGCAGCCGCGAATTTGGCCGCGCCGTGCGTGAAATTATGGCGCTGGCCGACGTGGCAAACCGCTACGTTGACGAACAGGCGCCGTGGGTAGTGGCGAAACAGGAAGGCCGCGATGCGGACTTACAGGCAATCTGCTCAATGGGCATCAACCTGTTCCGCGTGCTGATGACCTGGCTGAAGCCGGTTCTGCCTTCTCTGACCGAACGTACCGAAGCGTTCCTGAACGCCGAACTGAGCTGGGACGGTATTCAGCAGCCTCTGCTGGGCCACAATATCTCGGCCTTTAAGGCGCTTTACAGCCGCGTGGAGATGGACAAGGTGAATGCGCTGATTGAAGCGTCGAAAGAAGATGCGGCTGCGGCGAACAAACCTGCTGCCGGCGCGTCTCAGGCGGATGCGCCAGTGGCTGACACCATCAGCTTTGATGACTTTGCCAAAGTAGATATGCGCGTGGCGCTGATCAAAACGGCCGAGCTGGTTGAAGGCTCGGACAAGCTGCTGCGCCTGGTACTGGATATGGGCGGCGAAACTCGCCAGATCTTCTCCGGTATCCGCGCCGCTTATCCAGATCCGTCCGTGCTCGAAGGACGCATGACGGTTGTGGTCGCGAATCTGGCCCCGCGAAAAATGCGTTTCGGCGTGTCAGAAGGCATGGTGCTGTCTGCGGGCCCCGGCGGCAAAGACCTGTTTATCCTCGGTGCCGACAGCGGCGCTCAGCCGGGTATGCAGGTGAAATAATCCACCGGCAGGCCATCTCGGCAAGTGCGGTATAACACGGTTGCAGAGGCGAAATTTCTTTCGCCTCTTTTTTTATTGGCCGAGCCCCTCTTAGTGTGACCCGTAGCACGTTTTGCCATTTCGTCGTATGATTAACGTTCATAAAACCAGGAGCTTATCATGCGCAGCGCGCTCTTAGTTGGCTGGCGAGTCCTTCGCGCCTTTATCATTATTTACCTCTGTCTGTATGCCGGAACTGGCCTGTCTGCCCTGCTCCCCGTCACCATCCCAGGCAGCATTATCGGCATGCTGATGCTCTTTACCCTGCTGGCGTTGCAAATTCTGCCGGTGGAGTGGGTCAAGCCGGGCAGCACGCTGCTCATTCGCTATATGGGTCTGCTGTTTGTGCCAATCAGCGTCGGCATTATGAGCTATACCGATATCCTCAGCGCGCAGTTTGGCCCAATTGTCGTCTCCTGCGTGCTCAGCACGTTTATTGTCCTGCTGACCGTCGGGCTGGCTTCCCACAAGTTACACAGCCGTCCTCTGACTAAACCAGGAGCCAGCGATGAGTGATATGTGGTGGTCGCTGCCGCTGACCGTGATAGTGTTTTTTGCGGCGCGCTGGGTTGCTGCAAAGGTGAAGATCTCGCTGGTGAACCCGCTGCTGGTTTCAATGGCGGTGATTATCCCGCTGCTACTGCTGATCCAGATGCCTTACGCCCGCTATTTTCAGGGAAGCTCGATTCTCAACCAGCTGCTTCAGCCTTCTGTCGTGGCGCTGGCAATCCCGCTCTATGAGCAGATCCACCAGATCCGCGCGCGCTGGAAATCGATTATTGGCGTCTGCTTTATGGGCAGCCTGACAGCGATGATCTCCGGTACCGCTATCGCCCTGTGGATGGGCGCGACGCCGCAGATTGCCGCGACCATTATGCCAAAATCGGTTACCACGCCGATTGCGATGGCGGTTTCCGGCACGCTGGGCGGCATTCCGGCCATCAGCGCCATCTGCGTCCTGATCGCTGGCGTGCTGGGCGCGGTGTTTGGTCATATGCTGCTAAATATGCTGAGGATTACCGGTAAGCCTTCTCGCGGCTTAGCCATTGGCAACGCCTCTCATGCGCTGGGAACCGCACGCTGCGTCGAGCTGGACTATCAGGAAGGGGCATACAGTTCGCTGGCGCTGGTGATCTGCGGCATTATCACCTCGCTGCTGGCGCCGTTTCTGTTTCCGCTGCTGATCGGTCTCTGGGGTTAAAATTTGCGAGGGATCGCGCATTTTGCAATTTGCTTGCATGAATTGCATTGCCTGCGTGATATCAATCACATATAACGCTTTGACTGTCCGCTAGAATTAGCGGCCGATCACCCGAAAGAGGTTCGATATGCACCCACGTTTTCATGCCGCGTTTGCCACGCTGCCTTTACCTTTGCAAACTGCCCTGCAACCGATCGTTTCTGCAGCGGATTTTCAGGCTTTCCTGACGCCCCATCAGGTAGCTGAAGTCAAAACCGCCGCCGGGCTGGACGATCGGGAACTGGCTTTTGCCCTGTTGCCGCTGGCCGCCGCCTGCGCCGTGGCCCCGCTTTCCAACTTTAACGTCGGCGCAGTGGCGCGAGGCAAAAGTGGCCACCTCTATTTTGGGGCGAATATGGAGTTCGTCGGCGCTACCCTACAGCAGACTCTCCATGCCGAGCAGAGCGCCATTACCCATGCCTGGCTACGCGGTGAAACGGCGCTGGAAGCCGTTACGGTAAATTACACGCCCTGCGGTCACTGCCGTCAGTTTATGAATGAGCTGAACAGCGGCACCTCGCTGAACATCAATCTGCCGGGGCGCGCGCCCGCGACGCTAGCCGACTACCTGCCGGATGCCTTTGGTCCACGCGATTTACAGATTAAAACGCTGCTGCTGGATGAGATCGACCACGGTCTGCCGATTAAAGGCGAACCGCTGGCTCAGGCCGCGCTACAGGCGGCGAACCGCAGCCATGCCCCCTATACCGGAGCCTGGAGCGGCGTCGCGTTGCAGGCGGCAGACGGTGCCCTCTTCGCCGGAAGCTATGCGGAGAACGCGGCCTTTAACCCAAGCCTGCCTCCTTTGCAGGCCGCGCTGAATTTAATGAACCTGTCAGGTTACGATGTGCTGACCGTTCAGCGTGCCGTTCTGGCTGAAGCGCCGGACGCTAAAGTGATTCAGCGCCAGGCCACCGTCGCCACCTTACAGGCGCTCGGCTGCGCCAGCATCAGCACCATTCCGCTGGCGTAAAGTCCCCTGTTCTGTCGACCAGCAAGGACGCGGGCTTTGCCTGCATCCTGCTGAATGGCGATAATTTTGCGGTAAAACCGATCCTTTTGTTATAACGGGTTAACAAAAGCTGTACTTTCGGAGTAAATATTTTAGGATTGCCCCACAACATCCCGACCCGAATGAGTATTAATTGCATGGAACTCGAATACGAAAGTAAACGGCCGCTGTATATTCCCTATGCTGGGCCTATTTTGCTGGAATTTCCGCTGTTAAATAAGGGAAGTGCCTTTTCGGTAGAAGAGCGCAATGAATTTAACCTGCGGGGGCTGCTGCCCGAAACGGTGGAAACCATTGAAGAGCAGGCCAGGCGTGCGTGGCGTCAGTTCCAGGATTTCAAAAACGATAACGACAAGCACGTCTATCTGCGCAACATCCAGGACACCAACGAAACCCTGTTCTACCGCCTGCTGGACAATCATCTTGAAGAGATGATGCCAATCATCTACACCCCAACGGTTGGCGCAGCCTGTGAGCACTTCTCTGAAATCTATCGTCGCGCTCGCGGCGTCTTCATCTCCTACCCAAACCGCGACAATATCGAAGATATGCTGCAAAACGCCACCAAGGAGAACGTCAAAGTGATCGTCGTGACCGACGGCGAGCGCATTCTTGGCCTGGGCGATCAGGGGATTGGCGGCATGGGTATCCCAATCGGCAAGCTCTCCCTGTATACCGCCTGTGGCGGCATCAGCCCGGCGTACACTCTGCCGATCGTGCTGGACGTGGGCACCAACAACCAGCAGCTACTGAATGACCCGCTGTATATGGGCTGGCGTCATCCGCGCATTACCGGTGAAGAGTACGATAACTTCGTCCACGAATTTATTCTGGCGGTGAAAAGCCGCTGGCCGAACGTGGTGCTGCAATTCGAAGACTTTGCGCAGAAAAACGCCATGCCGATCCTGGAGCGCTATCGCGATGAAGTTTGCTGCTTCAACGATGACATTCAGGGCACCGCAGCGGTCACGCTGGGTACGCTGATTGCCGCCAGCCGCGCCGCAGGCAGCACGATGAGCGAGCAGAAAGTGGTGTTCCTTGGCGCCGGTTCCGCCGGGTGCGGCATTGCCGAGCAGATCGTTGCCCAGATGAAATCCGAAGGCCTGAGCGATGAAGAAGCCCGCGCCCGCGTGTTCATGGTGGATCGCTTTGGCCTGCTTACCGATAAGCTGCCGAATCTGCTTAACTTCCAGAGCAAGCTGGTGCAGAAAAGCGAAAGGCTGGCCGAGTGGAATGTCAACTCTGACGCCATTTCGCTGCTGGACGTAGTGCGCCATGCCCGCCCGGATATCCTGATTGGCGTCTCTGGCCAGCCGGGCCTGTTCAGCGAAGAGATTATTCGCGAAATGCACAAGCACTGCACGCGCCCTATCGTTATGCCGCTGTCTAACCCAACCTCCCGCGTGGAAGCCACCCCAGCGGATATTATGGCCTGGACCGACGGCGCGGCGCTGGTCGCCACCGGTAGCCCGTTCTCCCCGGTGCTGTGGAAAGAGCAGATCTACCCGATTGCCCAGTGCAATAACTCCTATATCTTCCCTGGTATTGGTCTGGGAGTGATTGCCTCAGGCGCAACCCGCGTGACGGACAGCATGTTGATGGCCGCCAGCCGGGCGCTGGCAGACTGCTCTCCGCTGGTGAACGACGGCGTAGGTCCGGTGCTGCCGGAGGTGAAAGATATTCAGGGCGTGTCCAAAGTCATCGCTATGGCGGTAGGTAAAGCCGCCCAGCTGGCTGGCGTTGCCATGGTCACATCTGAAGATGTACTCTCCAAATCCATCGCCGCCAATTTCTGGCTGCCGCAGTACCGCCACTACCGTCGGACGTCTATCTGACGCTAAAAGCCGGATGCGTTCTGCATCCGGCTCTCATTTTTCTCCCTTTCTTCCGTCTATTTGTGCGAAAAGCCGCCATCCGACGTGCCGTAGCTTGCTTCACTTCGCCTGGTCAAGTAGCCTTGATTTACCTTTTTTTTCGCAAGGCTGAGCGCTGTCTGGCATGGTAAAACGCTTGATTTATGGTCTGATTATCATCATTGTCCTGATGGTACTGACCGCGCTCGGCCTGGATCGCTGGATGAGCTGGAAAACGGCGCCCTACGTCTACGACGATCTGAAGTCGCTGCCCCACCGCCAGGTGGGCGTGGTGCTGGGGACGGCTAAGTATTACCGTACCGGCGTAATTAATCAGTACTACCTTTACCGTATGCAGGGCGCGCTGAATGCCTATAACAGCGGCAAGGTAAACTACCTGCTGCTTAGCGGCGACAACGCCCAGCAAAGTTATAACGAGCCGATGACCATGCGTCGCGATCTGATTGCCGCAGGCGTCGATCCGGCCGACATCGTGCTCGATTTTGCCGGATTCCGCACGCTGGACTCCATTGTCCGCACCCGTAAAGTGTTCGACACCAACGATTTCATCATCATTACCCAGCGCTTCCACTGCGAGCGCGCGCTGTTTATCGCTCTGCATATGGGCATTCAGGCACAGTGTTACGCCGTGCCGTCGCCCAAAAACATGCTGAATATTAGGTTGCGAGAAGTAGGAGCCAGGCTTGGCGCGCTGGCCGATCTGTACCTGATGAAGCGCGAACCGCACTTCCTGGGGCCAATGGTGCCAATCCCTGCCCGTCATGAAGTCCCTGATGATGCGCAAAGCTACCCCGCCGTCACGCCTGAGCAGCTGCTTGAGTTGCAGCAAAAGCTGGAAGCCGCGCAAAAGTCTGAACCACAGAAAAAGCCTGAGCCGCAGAAAACGCCTGAGCCAGAGCAGAAAGCGATGCCTCAGCCGCTACCGGATGCACGGCCTGAATAAGATAAAAAAAAGGCCAGGTTGCGTTTGCAGCCTGGCCTTTTGATTTAACTGAAGCCCTATTTCTTGCGAGCGTACTTCAGGGAGTCCAGCGCGACGGCGAAAATAATGATGCCGCCCTTAATGATGTACTGCCAGTATGGGTTAACGCCAATATAGGTCAGCCCGTAGTTGATGACGGTGAAGATCAGCACCCCGGTCACCACGCCAGCCACAGTACCGACGCCACCGGCGAACGACACGCCGCCCACCACGCAGGCCGCAATCGCATCCAGCTCGTACATAAAGCCCAGGTTGTTGGTAGCCGAGCCGATGCGCCCCGCTTCCAGCATCCCACCAAAGGCGTAGAACACGCCGGACAGCGCATAAATCAGGATCAGGTTAAGGTTAACATTGACGCCTGATACCCTTGCCGCTTCCGGGTTGCCGCCGATGGCAAAAATGTTTTTACCAAAGCGGGTTTTATTCCACAGCACCCAGACAAAGAAGATGGCAATCAGCGCATAGAAAGTAATGTACGAGAGCTTAAAGTCGCCAAAGCGGATAAAGCCCTGGGCAAAGGTCGAGAACTTGTCGTCGAAGCCGGCAATCGGCGAGGCGCCAACGAAGTCGTAATACAGCGAGTTGATGCCGTAAACGATAATCATCGTACCCAGCGTGGTGATAAACGGCGTCACCTTCAGGTAGGCGATAATCAGGCCGTTCACCAGGCCAATAATGCCGCCAATAACGCAGACAGTCAGGATTACCAGCGGAATCGGCACCGTGTCCATATGGGGGAACACTTTGTTGGCGTTATCCATCGCCTGGAGCAGCGTGGCGGCCACCACCGCGGCCAGCCCCACCTGACGACCGGCAGACAGGTCAGTCCCCTGGGTCACAATCAACCCGGCGACGCCCAGCGCGATAATAATGCGCACGGAAGACTGGGTTAAAATATTACTCAGGTTCATCAAACTTAAGAATGTAGGATCCTGAAAGATAATGATCGCCAGCAGTACCAGCAACACAACGTATATTCCACCTTCTTTTAACCAGGTGAGCGCATTCTTTTTATTCACAGCTTTCATGGTAACAGCCCTATTAAAGGTGCAACGATGCTAAACGTAAAATTTCGTTTTGCGTTGTCGATTTGGTTTCTACTATGCCCGCAACCATGCCGTTACTCATTACCAAAATCCTGTCGGTAATCCCTAAAAGTTCCGGCATTTCGGAAGAAATAATAATGATGCCTTTCTCCTTCTTCGCCAGTTCTGAAATTAGCTGATAAATTTCAAACTTCGCTCCAACGTCAATACCGCGCGTTGGTTCGTCCAGCATTAATATTTCCGGCTGGGTTAACAGCCAGCGACCAATAATCACTTTCTGCTGGTTGCCCCCGGAAAGAGAGCCAATTGACGTATGGTGCCCCGGCGTTTTAACGCGCATGGCGTCAATCACCCACTGGGTATCACTTTTCATCCGGCTGTTATCCAGCAGCCCAATACTGTTTTTATATTTACGAATATTAGAAATCAGCGAGTTAAAGCCGATGTCCAGAAACGCGTAAATACCGGTTGCGCGACGCTCTTCGGTAACCAGGGCAAACCCGTGGTTGATCGCTTCATTCGCGCTGTGGTTATTGATCTTTTTACCGTGCAGCTTAATGGTGCCGCCTGACTTTTCGCGGATGCCGAACAGCGTTTCCACGATATCGGTCCGCTTGGCTCCCACCAGTCCTGCCACGCCGAGAATTTCGCCCTTACGCAGATCGAAAGAAATATCCCGAATCGACGGCTGGCGCAGCGAAGTCAGATTGCGCACCTCAAGGATAGTCTCCCCCGGCACGTTGGTTTTATCCGGGAAACGCTGGTTCAGCGAACGCCCGACCATCATGGCGATGATCTTATCCATATCCAGACCTTCAAGCGGCTGGGTAGTAATCCACTGACCGTCACGCAGGATAGTTATCTCATCACACAGCTGGAAAATTTCTTCCATTTTATGCGAAATATAAACAATGCCGCAGCCGCGATCTTTTAGCTTGCGAATAATAGTAAACAGGTGGTTCACCTCTTTTTCCGTTAAGGAAGAAGTCGGCTCATCCATGATCACTATTTTGGCATCGTAGGAGAAAGCTTTGGCTATTTCGACCATCTGCATTTGCGACACGGACAGGGTCACAACCTTGTCGCGCGGGTCGATATCAATATCCAGCTCGTCAAAAATGGCTTTGGTATCACGGTACATTTTATCGTGATCGACAAAGAACCCTTTCCGCGGGTAACGTCCCAGCCACATGTTATCCATTACCGTGCGCTGTAAAACCAGGTTTAATTCCTGGTGCACCATCGACACGCCGTTTTCCAGCGCCTCTTTGGAACTTTTATAATCGATTTCCTTTCCCTGAAAAAGGATGCTCCCCGTATCTTTACTGTAAATGCCAAACAGGCATTTTAATAACGTGGACTTCCCCGCGCCGTTCTCCCCCATCAGGGCATGAACAGAGTGAGGGCGAATTTTTAAATTCACGTTGTCCAGTGCTTTAACCCCAGGAAATGACTTGCTGACATTGGTCATCTCCAGCAGATATTCGCGCTGTGTTTGCACTTTATCGCTGCCCATAATTCTACCTGGCTGAACGTTGCGTGAAAGCGGGCCAGCTAAACGGCTGGCCCGGTACAGGTACGGCTATTATTTGGTGAACTGAGAGAGATTTTCTTTATCAATCGGCACGTAGGCTACGCGAACCACTTTGCCGTCAAGCTTATAGTTAGTCCCTTCGGTAGCCGGTTTGCCATCGGCCAGGTTTTTCGCCATCTCAAGCGTGGCTTTTGCCTGGTTTTCGGCATCGTTAAGCACGGTTCCGGCCATGGCGCCAGATTTCACCAATGCCAGCGCTTCCGGCAGCGCATCCACGCCGAAGACCGGCACCGAGGATTTGTTGTGCGCTTTCAGCGCTTCAACCGCGCCCATTGCCATCGCATCGTTATTGGCGATGACCACTTCAATTTTGTTGCCGTTCGGGCCGGACAACCACGCATCCATCTTATCTTTCGCCTGGGCGGTATCCCACATAGCGGTATCCAGATGCAGCTGCTGAGTTTTCACGCCGTCTTTATTCAGGGTATCAATAACGTATTTAGTACGGGCTTCCGCATCCGGGTGGCCCGGCTCGCCTTTCAGCAGCACGAACTGGATCACGCCATCTTTGTTCAGATCCCACGCAGGCGTCGCTTTCCAGTGCTTCTCAATCAGCTCGCCCTGCTTCACGCCGGACTCTTTAGAGTCGGTCCCGACGTAGTAAGCCTTGTCGTAGCTGGCCAGCGCTTTCGCGGTAGGTTCTTTGTTAAAGAACACAATAGGAATGTCGTTCGCTTTGGCTTTGCCGATCACCACGGCCGCAGCGGCTGGGTCAACCAGGTTAATAGCCAGCGCTTTCACGCCTTTCGCCACCAGCACGTCAACCTGGTCGTTCTGGGTTGACTGGCTGTTCTGTGAGTCGTTCATCAACAGCTGAATACCGGGGCTGTCTTTCGCATCTTTCTCGATGTCTTTACGCACGACGGACATGAAGTTGTCATCATATTTGTAGATGGTCACGCCGATGCGAGTATCGGCTGCCTGCGCCGCTGCGCCAAACATCATGCTGGCCACCAGGGCTGTGAGCGTGAAAGCCTTCTTATTCATGGTATCTCCGGTTTTTTTGTAGGGTCTTACTCAACGCTCTGCGCAATCCGCGAGGGGAAAAGGCAGCGCGTTAATTTTTCCGGCAGGCATAAAGTTAATAAAACGTTAAGCAAAGCCGATTATTTGTTAAAACAAACCCGACTTCCCTGTGCGGTAACGCTTCCAGAACGCTGTGTAATGAACTGTTTCACTGAGAGGCTTGCGGCTGGTATCACGGGAACCGGCCACGTTACATAATGTTTCACCCTCTGTAAGCTGCTGCCATCATAGAGAGAGTGATGTTAATTAACTGTGAATTTACTCACAAATTGAAAACGGTTACACCGCGGAATCGCTTGAGTTAGTGACGGCTGCCACATTTTGCCGCGATGCCACGGAATGACGGCGAACCAGCGTCGGCATAAAGCAGTGCTCCGCGCTCTCATCCAGCTCGCCAGCCGCGCCTTTCAGCGCCAGTTCAGTAGCCAGTTTCGCCATAGAAACAATAGGATAGCGAACCGTCGTCAGTTGCGGATCGGTATAGCGCGAGATCGGAATATCGTCGAAACCGACCAGCGATAAATGCTGTGGCACCGCAATACCGTTGTCTTTCAACGCCGCCAGCGCACCAGCTGCCATGCTGTCGTTGTAGGCAAACACCGCCGTCAGATGCAGGTTGCGTCCCAGCAGCTCAACCATTGCCGCCTCTCCCCCCTGCATGTCTGGTTCAGCGCTGGCGACCCAGCTCTCTGGAGGCGTTATCCCCTGCTCTGCCAACGCCTGCTGCCAGCCCGTCCGCCGCTGCTCCACGTCCTCAATCGGATGGCTGGAGCCGAGGTAGCCGATACGCTGATGTCCCTGCTGCTGAAGCATGCGCGTCGCCATCAGCGCGCCGCTGATATTGTCCAGGCAAACGCAGCGATGGGCGTAGCCCGGCACGGTACGGTTAATCAGCACCATGCCCGGTATCTGGTCCATCAAAGAGCGCAGCTCAGCGTCGCCCAGCGCCTTGGCATGGACCACCAGCGCGTTGCAGCGCTGGCGGATCAGCACCTCAATGGCA
Source organism: Erwinia typographi (assembly GCF_000773975.1). Taxonomy (GTDB): domain Bacteria; phylum Pseudomonadota; class Gammaproteobacteria; order Enterobacterales; family Enterobacteriaceae; genus Erwinia; species Erwinia typographi. The sequence goes on along the minus strand of NZ_JRUQ01000006.1, from coordinate 10,814 downwards.
TGACGCTCTTTGTCCGCCTGATGGTAAGAGTTGTTGATAAGCACATGTTTTTGCATACGTTGGGCAACGGTATCTACCGCTTTGACCAGCGCGCCAAAGAAGGGGTCGGACACGTCCATCACCACCACGCCAATGGTGTCGCTGACCTGAGTAGCCAGCGCCTGAGCGTTGGCGTTCGGCCGGTAGCCCAGCGTTTCAACAATGTTCAGCACCATCTCACGGGTTTCCGGGGTGACGGCGGCGCTGTTATTCAGCACGCGGGAAACCGTTGCTACCGATACGCCAGCCTCTCTGGCCACATCACGGATGGTAATCATAGGGGATTACCAGGGAAGAGTAAGTTTTGCATAGTCCGTCCTGACACTGTGTTCTGGCGGCTATTCTGGCAGGGGTCAATGCTGTGCTACGTGAATCTCGTCACAAGGATGAAAACGGTTACATACAATTCTGCAACCTTTGTGACGGCCGTCATCCTCCGAGAGGGCTTTTTTCCAGCGGCTCGCCACCGCTTAGCCGGGTCAGTTTGCGCCAAAGCCATTCAACCGGTCCCTGACGGAAATGACGCAGCCAGAGCAGTGAGAACAGCACATTGATGGCCCAGACGGCAGGAACCAGCGCGAGCAGCTGCAGACGGTCGAACTTGTTGAACAGGCCCAGACGGTCGAAAAGCGTGGTGCAGACCAGCGTTTGCAGCAGATAGTTGCTCAGCGCCATCCGCCCGACACAGCTGACGGCATAGGTGATTTTAAGAGATGAAAGCGTTGGCCAGAAGCCATAACAGAGGGCTGCATAGCCCACGGCCTGAAGCGGCGCGCCCAGCTCACGCGGCACCTGGAGAAAGAAAGCCGCCCGGCGGAAGTCCCAGCCGCTGTTCCACTGTAGATACAGGCTGGGGAGTTGGATCAGCCACGACAGGGAGATAAGGAACAGCGCCGCCCGACGATAGTGCGCCAGACTGCGCTGGCCCTGTAGCCAGCCGTTGCGCATTAGCGCGCCGCCCACCATCATCAATCCGGCTAACTGCCAGCCATACTGCGCCGCCAGCGCCATAAGGCTGGAAGAGAACTGGCTCATCCGGCCCTGAATGGCCTGCCAGCCCCCCTGCGTATGCCAGAACGTTTCGTACTGCACGTTGGCCATGCCGGGTATCCAGGAGCTATTCGGCGCAGAGCCGGTCCCCAGCCCGAGAAGCAGTAAAACGGCGCTGCCAATGACGTACAGCATCACGCCAGTGTTCAACAGCTGTCGGGAGGAAGGAACATCGCGGATCATCCGCCACACCGCCAGCCCAATCAGGCCGTAGTCGAGCAGAATATCACCGTCCCACAGGAAAATATTATGCAGCAGCCCAAAGACCATCAGCCAGACCAGCCGCGCCTGAAGCCAGCGCTTGCCTCGCGGCAGCAACATTTGCAGACTGGCGCCAAACAGCAGCGCAAACAGGGAGAGAAATTTAACCTGCGCGAGGAGATCGGTTGCTGCCCAGCTTAGCGTGTCGCTTAGCGGCGGCATCCTGCCCTGCCAGGCAGGGTTAAGATAGGCCGCCGAGGGCAGCCCGAAAGCGACGATATTGAGCAGCAGGATACCCAGAATGGCCAGGCCACGAATAAAATCCAGCGTGTGAATGCGTGGCATGGAATTCCTGTTAATGGTAACTAGCTGTGGCGCACCGCACGCAAGAATTCCTGGCGGGTGTTCTGACTGGATTTGAATAATCCGCCCAGCGAAGTCGTGGTGGTGGCGCTGGTCGCATCACGAATGCCGCGCGCCTTCACGCAGTAGTGCACCGCATCGATTGAGACGGCCACGTTATTGGTGCCCAGCAGCGTTTGCAGCGCCAGAAGGATCTGCTGAGTCAGGCGTTCCTGCACCTGTGGGCGCGACGAGAAGAACTGTACGATGCGGTTAATCTTCGACAGGCCGATCACCTTTTCTTTTGGGATATAGGCGACGGTCGCCTTACCGTCGATGATCACAAAGTGATGCTCACAGGTGCTGGTAAGCGTGATATCACGCACGGTCACCATCTCATCCACCTTCATTTTGTTCTCAATGACGGTGATTTTCGGGAAGTTGGCGTAATCCAGACCGGAGAAAACTTCGTTCACATACATTTTAGCAATGCGGTGCGGCGTTTCAGCCAGGCTGTCATCTTCCAGATCGAGATTGAGCAGCTGCATGATTTCGGTCATATGGCCGGCAATCAGCCGCTTACGGGTTTCGTCATCCATTTCACGCACGGGTGAGCGTAACGGGGTTTCCAGTCCACGAGCGAGTAGCGCCTCGTGAACAAGTGCGGCTTCCTGACTTAACGCAGCCATGATGATTCTTCTCCGGCAGGTGTAACGCTGGCCTGCAAAGGGCCTGCATAAATTCTGAGGCGGTATTTTGGTACACAATGCGCCGTTAATCCAGTGAATCAATTTAAAGAGCCGTGAAACTGTTTCATTCAGCCGCCGGGTCGCGCTTCCAGACTAAGGCTCCGGCCACCACCAGCCCTGCTCCCGCCACATACAGCGCTGGCTCAAGCTGATGGGTTAGCGTGGTGGAAAGGGCCGAAAGCAGCGGCCCTACCAGTTGCCCAACCGCATATCCCGTAGTCAGTAAACCGGCAAGGTAGCGCGTGTGTCGCGGGGCCAGCTCGCGCCCATATTGCAACGAGAGTTGCACGACACAAAGGAAGCCACCGCCGATCAGCGCCGCCCCCAGCGCCAGCCCGCCAATTCCCGGCACGGCGTCCGCACAAAAAACGCCCGCCGCCTGCGCCCACAAAGCAATGGCAAGACGGGTATTGGCGCTGCCGTAGTGGCGCGTCAGTATCCCCAAAACAATGCCGAGCACCGCCGCGCCGCCAAAGATCGGCCAGACGAACTGGGCGACCGGGCTGCCGGGGAAGCGAGAGGCGGCCATCTGCGAGAGAAAGGTGGCAGGCAGGATATAGCCAAATCCGGCCAGGCTGTAGCTCCATACCAGCCTTTTCAGCCCGGCAGTCAGCACCAGCGGCTCCGGTGCCGTCTCAGGACGATGAAGCTCCCCACGCCGCGGGAGGTTGCGCGCTATTAACACCACCAGCGCCAGCGCCAGCACGCCGTAGGCGCACCAAGCCCAGGTTGCGCTCACCTGCTGCGAATGCAGCGCCACCGCCAGTATGCCGCTCAGGAAAATGCCGGTGCCGGGTCCGGCAAATACCGCCGCACTCAGCCCCGGCCTGCCCAGCCTTTGCAGATACTCGTTGCTCCAGGCGGCAATCAGCACCATTGCCCAGCCGCTCGCCCAGCCGATAAAGAAGCGAATAATGCCGTGCAGCCACGGGCCGGTGGCACAGGCGGAAAGCAGGGTCAGCGCCACGGCGCCCCAAATCCCCAGCTTCAGGCGCAGCTCAACCTGCCGCGTAGCTCGCATTGCGTTCCATGAACCGCAGAGATAGCCCAGGTAGTTAAAGGCGGCGACAACTCCGGCGCTGGTCAGCGAAAGCTGGTGTTCATTAATCATCAGTGGAACCTGGGGTGTAAAAGCAAACCGCCCAATCCCCATCGCCACCACCAGCGACAGAAACGCACTCAACGCTACGCGTAAAGCCATCATTGACTCCTTACCCTGTTTCAGTACCAGCCGGCATCAGTGCCGATAAAATGTTGCCACTATCCTGCCCGATAGCTATACTCACGGAAAGTGAATAATAATAACCAAGTTGTTTACGAGACGAGAATCAATGGATTTAACCCAGCTAAAAATGTTCTGCTCCGTAGCCGATAGCGGTTCGCTGGCGCGCGCCGCAGAGCTGATGCATCGGGTGCCGTCGAATCTGACTACGCGTCTGCGCCAGCTTGAACAGGAGCTGGGCGCCGACCTCTTTATCCGTGAGAAACAGCGGATACGCCTTTCGCCGATGGGCCATAATTTCCTTGGCTACGCGCAGCGCATCCTCGCGCTAAGCGAGGAAGCGATGAGTATGGCCCATAGCGGCGAACCCGGCGGCAATTTTGCCCTTGGCTCCATGGAGAGCACTGCGGCTACCCGCCTGCCCTCACTGCTGGCAGCCTATCACCAGCGCTTTCCTGCCGTGGCGCTGTCGCTGATCACCGGCACCTCCGGCGAAATCATTGAGCGCGTACGTGAAGGGACGCTGGCAGCGGCGCTGGCCGACGGGCCGATACGCGTTGATGAGCTGAATAGCTGCATAGCCTTTCACGAGCAGATGGTGCTGATCTCCAGCCTTGAGCATCCGCCGATCGTTGATCCTGCGGACGCGGCAGGCAATACCCTCTTTGCTTTTCGCCCAAGCTGCTCCTACCGCCTGCGGTTTGAAAACTGGTTTCGCAGCGCGGGCGTCCAGCCCGGCACGTTTATGGAAATTCAGTCCTATCACGCTATGCTTGCCTGCGTAGCCAGCGGCGCGGGCCTGGCCCTGCTGCCGGAATCAGTACTGGAGCAGCTGCCCGCGAAAGGTCGCATCAGGCGCCACGCCCTGTCGGATGAGGTTCGCAATGCCGCCACCTGGCTGGTCTGGCGGCGTGATGCTTTCACCCCCAACGTGGAAGCGCTGAAATACCTGATTATCGAACAAATTGACGAGGCGCCAGCAGGTGACGAAATTCGTCCATAATTACCCCTCAGAGGAAAAGAGACATGCAAATGATTAAGACTCGCGCGGCTATTGCCTGGGCTGCTGGTGAACCTCTTTCAATTGAAGAAGTGGACCTGATGCCGCCGCAGAAAGGTGAAGTGCTGGTGCGTATCGTCGCCACCGGCGTTTGCCACACCGATGCCTATACCCTGTCCGGTAAAGATCCGGAAGGCGTATTCCCCGCTATCCTCGGTCATGAAGGCGGCGGCGTAGTTGAAGCGATCGGTGAAGGCGTGACCAGCGTTGCCGTTGGCGATCATGTGATCCCGCTTTACACCCCGGAGTGCGGCAAGTGTAAATTTTGCCTGTCCGGCAAAACTAACCTCTGTCAGGCGATTCGCGCGACTCAGGGCAAGGGTTTGATGCCGGATGGCACCACCCGCTTCTTCAAGGACGGCAAGCCGATTTTCCACTACATGGGCACCTCCACCTTCTCCGAATACACGGTGATCCCGGAAATCTCGCTGGCAAAAATCAGCAAGGAAGCGCCGCTGGAAGAAGTCTGCCTGCTCGGCTGCGGCGTGACCACCGGCATGGGCGCAGTGATGAATACGGCGAAGGTAAAAGAAGGCGATACCGTGGCGATTTTCGGCCTGGGCGGTATCGGTCTGTCGGCAATTATCGGCGCAAAAATGGCCAAAGCAGGCCGCATTATCGGTATTGACCTTAACACCAGCAAGTTTGACCTTGCCACTAAACTGGGCGCTACCGACCTGATCAACCCGAAAAATTTTGACAAGCCCATCCAGGAGGTGATCGTTGAGATGACCGACGGCGGCGTCGACTTCTCGTTTGAATGTATCGGCAACGTCAATGTGATGCGTTCTGCGCTTGAGTGCTGTCACAAAGGCTGGGGCGAGTCGGTGATCATTGGCGTGGCCGGTGCCGGCGAAGAAATCGCTACCCGTCCATTCCAGCTGGTCACCGGCCGCGTCTGGCGCGGTTCCGCTTTTGGCGGGGTAAAAGGCCGCTCGCAGCTGCCCGGCATTGTTCAGCGCTATCTGGACGGTGAATTCCAACTTAACGACTTTATTACCCATAATATGCCGCTGGAAGAGATTAACGACGCCTTTACGCTGATGCATGAAGGTAAATCGATCCGTTCCGTGGTGCATTTCAAAAAATAAATCAGGAGGATTGATGCCATCCACTCTGGAGCTTCTTGAAGAACACCGAATGTTTGGCGGCTGGCAGCAGCGCTATCGCCATCCGTCCACCTCGCTGAACTGCGCGATGACCTTCAGCATTTTCCTGCCGGGGCCAAAGCGGGAGTCTCCGCCGCCGGTGTTGTTTTTCCTGGCCGGGCTGACCTGTACCGATGAGAACTTTTCCACCAAGTCAGGTGCCCAGCGCCTGGCGGCGGAACTGGGTATCGTACTGGTGATGCCGGATACCAGCCCGCGCGGTGAAAGCGTGGCGAATGATGAGGGTTACGACCTGGGCCAGGGCGCAGGGTTCTATCTGAACGCAACCCAGGCCCCGTGGAGCGACCATTTCCGCATGTACGACTACCTGAACGAAGAGCTGCCTGCGCTGATTGCCGGTAATTTCAACGTCAGCGATCGTCAGGCGATTATGGGGCATTCGATGGGCGGACACGGCGCGATAATGCTGGCGCTGAGAAATCCCGGCAGATTCACCTCTGCCTCAGCGTTTGCGCCAATTGTTAATCCGGCCGAAGTTCCGTGGGGACAAAAAGCGTTCAGCGCCTATCTTGGTGAAGATCGCCAGACCTGGTGCCAGTACGACAGCTGCTGGCTGATGCGCAACAGCACGGCGAAGCTGCCGATGCTGATCGATCAGGGCGACAGCGATCAGTTCCTGGCCGATCAGTTGCATCCTGAGCGCCTGACAGAGATCGCCAGCGAAAAAGGCTATCCGCTTACCGTGCGGATTCAGCCAGGGTACGACCACAGCTACTTCTTCATCGCCAGTTTTGTGGAAGATCATCTGCGGTTCCATGCGCAGCATCTGCTGGCATAAAACAGAGAAGCCGGGCGCTGCCCGGCTTCTTATCGATCGCACTTCCTCTCACCCGATCAGAAAGTATAGTCCAGCGCCGCGAAGTAGCGACGGCCATCTTCGTTATAACTGTAGCTGTCCCGGTTGAGATCTTTGTCAACGAGGTTCAGTACCCCTGCCCGCAGCTTAACGGCTTTGGTCGCCTGCCAGGATGCCCCGGTATTCCACAGCACGTAACCGCCCGGCGTTGAGCCATCGTTGTTCAGCGTTCGCCGCTCGCCGGAGTAGTTCGCCTGCAGATAGAGCGACCAGTCCTCTAGTGGCGTCCAGTCCAGCGTGCCGTTTGCCGTGTGCAGCGGCAGCTCCTGCAGCGGCTTATTGCCGCCATCGCTCAGGTCTCGCCCGTCGGTATAGGTGTAGTTCAGCGTTAACTTCCAGCGGTCATCAAGCGGGATCTTCAATTCCGTTTCCAGCCCGGTAATTCGCGCTTTGTTGACGTTGTAGTAGCGGAATACCGGACGGCCGCTGTCGTCAAAGCCGACAAAGTTGGTATAGCCAGGCGCCAGGCTTGCTGAAGAGGTGCGCGCAATGCTGATCATATCATCGACATTGTTCTGGAAGGCGGTGATGCTGCCCGTTACGCCCTCCAGCAGCCCCTCATCTCCGGCATAGTAAATACCGAGTTCAAAGCTTTCGCTGGTTTCCGGCTTCAGATCCGGGCTGCCGACAATGCTACAGCTGCCGCGGCAGGAGTTAGTTTGCCAGTCGGGGCTGAGCTGTAGCAGCGACGGGGCCTTGAAAGCATTAGCCCAGCCGCCTTTTACCGTAACGGTATCCGTCGCGCTGTAGACCAGATAGGCGCGCGGGCTCCAGTGGTCGCCATAGGTTTGGTGATCGTCCATGCGCACGCCGGTGGTCAGCGCCAGCGCATCGAAAATCCGCCATTCATCCTCGACAAATAGCGCGTACTGGCTGGCCGAGGTTTTACCGCTGCCCGACAGGTTTACCGGGTCTTCAAGCTTATCGTGCCGCACTTCCCCGCCGAAGGTTAACAGCTGGTTCACTTCGCCCAGCGGCAGGACCAGCTTGCCCTCCAGCGAGTTGTTTTTGGCAATGATGTTGTCCCCGCCGGTGTAGTTGTCAACCCGATCGCCGTAAAAACGCAGCTCGGTAGTGCCCCAGTCCCAGCGGCCATTGTGACCAAGCGAGTAGTTGTGCCGCTCCAGACGGTTTTTATCCAGCGAGTCTGACTCCCGATCCTGACGATCGAAGCCGTAACCGAAGGTCATATCCTGGCTTTCCGTCGGCGTGAGGGAAAACTCCACATTACCGTCGCGGGCGGTGTAACCCTCAATGCGCGGGCTGAGACCGGTGGCCGAGCTGGCCGATGCCTGCTGACCGTCCTTTTCGCGCTTGCCGAGGCTACCGTAGACTTTGACGCCCAGCAGATCGTCAATAATCGGCCCGCTGGTGAAAAAATTGCCGTTGTAGCTGTCGCCCCGATCGCGATGCTCCTGCACCGTCGTGTCGGCGCTGAAGGTGCCGTGCCACGCCTTGCCCACCTTACGGGTGATAATATTCACCACGCCGCCAAGGGCATCAGATCCATACAGTGAGGACATCGGCCCGCGTACCACTTCGATGCGCTCGATGGCATCGGCGGGGATCCAGTTCAAATCAAAGTCATTATGGCGGAACACGGCATTGCGTGAGTTAACCCGCTTGCCGTCGATCAGGATCAGCGTATAGCTGCTGTCCAGCCCGCGCAGGCTGACGCCCTTGCGGTTATCGCCTTCATTGGTCAACTGGACGCCGGGCACGTCGCGCAGGGCATCCCTGAGGTTCTGAACCGGCTTTCGTTTGATCTCTTCAGCGGTAATCACGCTGATACTGGCAGGGGCTTCTTTGAGGTTAACTTCGACGGCCGAAGCCGTGACAACGAGAGTATCCTGCTTTTTTTCTTCCGATTCTTCAGCAGCAACCGGGAAAGTGAAGGCCAGCGCAGACGCGCACAGCCCGCAGCGAACAACGGGATTCAACCTGAGCATGCTATTCTCCATGAGGCGCAAATTAAAAAAGTGATATCAATATCCTTTGCTCACACAAAAACCGCAGAGTTAACTCTGCTGACTTTTTCCGGTTATCTTCCGGTTTTAAATTACAGCGTGGGTTCCGCTACCAGGCCATCAATCAGCACCTGTGGCGTTCCCTGGGTGCAGCGCTCTATGCGGCCCTTCACCCCATAAACGGTTGCCAGACTTTCCGGAGTAATCACCTCTTCCGGCAGACCGTCGGCAATTAATTCACCATTCTGCAACATTAATACATGTTCGCCATGGCGCAGCGCGATATTAATATCGTGAATAACGACGATGGTAATAATATTGCGCTTGCGCGTTTCTCTGCGGACTAAATCCATTACGTGGAACTGATAATTCAGATCCAGCGCGCTAAGCGGTTCATCCAGTAATAACAGCTCAGGGCGGCGAATTAAGGATTGCGCCAGGCCAACCAGCTGTTTCTGACCGCCGGAGAGCTGATCCAGATAGCTCAGCGCCAGATGCGAAATCCCCAGCTGTTCGAGCACCGACATCACTTCCGCTTCGCTCGCGCTGCTGCTGCGCCCTCCTGAAGCCCGCTGGGCAACAATGATCGACTCCAGCACATGCAGATGAACGCCAGCCGGCAGCGACTGCGGCAGATAAACTACCTTCTCCGCACGACGGGCAAAAGGCTGGGACATCAGCGCGGTGCCGTTCAGCCACACTTCCCCTTCAGCACGGTTAAGTCCGGCCAGCGAGCGCAGCAGCGTGGATTTACCACAGCCGTTCGGTCCAAGCAGCACGGTGATTTTGCCGCGCGGCAGCAGCGGTACGTTGAGATTGCTGATAATTTTGCGTTTTGGGTAACCGGCATGGAACCCACTGATGCGTAAGCCATCCATCAGACAGTCCCCCGGTGGCGCAGAATAATGCTCAGGAAGAACGGCACGCCAACCAGCGAGGTCACGATACCCACCGGAATGATCACGCCTGGGATCAGGTTTTTCGACACCACGGAGGCCATCGACAGCACCAGCGCGCCGGTCAGGGCGCTGGCCGGTAGATAGAAACGGTGATCCTCACCAAAAATCATGCGCGCAATATGGGGAGCCACCAGGCCGATAAAGCCAATCGGCCCGACGAAGGCCACGGCCAGCGCGGAAAGAATGCTGATGCGCAGCAGCGTGCCGAGACGCAGGCGGCGGACGTCAATACCAAAACTGACGGCGCGATCCTCGCCGAGACGCAGCGCGGTCAGCTTCCAGGCGCTCATCATTGAGAACGGCACCAGAAGGGCAAAAGCCAGCGTCAGAACCCCCAGCTTTTCCCATGAGGCTCTCGCCAGGCTCCCCATCGTCCAGAACACCAGCCCCTGTAGCGTATCTTCGCTGGCAATAAACTGCATCATCGACACCAGCGCATTAAAGGTAAACACCAGCGCGATCCCAAACAGCACCACGCCAGAGGTGGCAACCCTGGTCCAGCGCGTGATGCCATCCAGCATCAGGGCGGCAAACAGCGCAAAAACGAAGGCGTTGGCCGAAATAAACCACTGGTCAGGAATGCCCGGCAGGCCGATCCCCAGAACGATCGCCAGCGCAGCGCCAAACGCCGCCGCCGAGGAAACCCCAAGGGTGAACGGGCTGGCCAGCGGGTTATTCAGGATGGTTTGCATCTCCGCCCCGGCCAGGCCAAGGGCAAGGCCCACTACCACCGCCATCAGCGCGTAAGGCAGACGAATGTCCCAAACGATGACCCGCGTGCCGGCATCGACCGCTTCCGGCGACAGCAGCGTGCGCCACAGCGCTTCCAGCGATAAGCCAGACGGGCCGAGGGTGAAGTCAAACACCAGCGAAGCGAGGATAGCCAGTACCAGCACGCTCATCATCAGCAGACGATGACGCAGCATGTGATGGTAGCGGCCCATCACGCCGTCGGTCTGCGGTTTTGCGGCGTACTGCGCAGGGTCGTGGGTCACACTCATTCTCAATACCTGTGATTACTTAAGTCAGACGAACAGCGATAATAAAGGGAAAAGTGTAAAAGTGATGCCCTTAAAGGTAACGGCGGTAACAATAAAGCAAATGATAATAGTTATCAATAATATTTGAGACATCAGGCTCCCAATAAAAAAGGCGCGAAATTCGCGCCTGTTCTTATTAATGTGACCCGTCCTAAATAGC
>NZ_JRUQ01000059.1 GCF_000773975.1 Erwinia typographi | reverse complement strand
CTATATCAGGACTAGTCAGTGTCATTCAGACTACTTGATCTGGATATTGTTGGTGACGGAGGTGACGCCTTTCACGCCGCGGGTGATTTGCACTGCACGGCTGGCTGAGGTCGGGCTGGAAACGAAACCGCTCAGCTGAACGCGGCCTTTAAAGGTCTCTACGTTAATCTCGGTAGATTTCAGCGAGTCATCCTTCAGCAGCTCGGACTTGACCTTAGTGGTGATCACCGTGTCATCAATATAGCCGCCGGTGCCTTCCTGAGTTGCCGTCGGGGCACAGGCGCTGACTGAGATAGCCACAACGGCCGCAATGACCATACCGGTTAAAACTTTAAACAACTTCATTATCTTCTCCCTGTCATTCAATGATTGGCGAAAGCCGGATGTACAGAATCACTCTGCTTCAGAAGCTTAGCCCTGTGCAGAAAAAATTCCAGCTCTGGAGGTAATAAGGAGTGAAAAAATAATGCCTTACCCGGTCGGATAAGGCATTCAGGCGGTATTAACGCGTGGCGGCCTTCAGGGCGCTGACGAACGACTTCAGTTCGGCGAGCATCACCGGCGGATTATCAACGTTCTTCTCAATGATTTTCACGATAGCGGAGCCGGAAATAGCCCCCGCAGCGCCAGCGCTCAGCGCTTCTTTTACCTGGCCCGGTTCTGAGATACCAAAGCCCTGCACCGGCGGCGCGGCGTGATATTCACGCAGCTTGTCAACCAGGTGCTGTAACGAGTGGCTGACGCCGCGAGTTTCGGTGCCGGTGACGCCAGCACGCGACAGCAGGTAGGTATAGCCCCGGCCGTGCGAGGCAATTTCACGCAGCAAATCATCACTGGCATTCGGTGGGCAGATAAAGATCGGCGCGATGTTATGACGCAAGGCGGACTGACGGAAAGGGGCTGATTCTTCCACCGGCACATCAGCAATCAACACGGAGTCGACGCCAGCCTGCTGGCAGCGGGCATAGAAGTTATCGATGCCGTTGGAAAACACCAGGTTGGCATACATCAGCAGACCAATGGGGATATCCGGGTATTTCTGGCGAATCGCGGCCAGCATTTCGAAACAGTGTGACGGTGTCACGCCAGCCGCGAAGGCGCGCAGGGCAGCGCCCTGGATGGTTGGGCCATCGGCCAGCGGATCGGAGAAGGGTATCCCCAGTTCCAGGGCATCTGCTCCCCCTTCGACCAGCGCATCAATAATCTGTAAAGAGAGCTCTGGAGTCGGATCGCCAAGCGTAACGAAAGGAACAAAAGCGCCTTCTTTCGCGGCATCAAGACGTTTAAAAAGCTGATCGTAACGCTCCATCAGATTTCTCCCTTAGCTGTCAGAATATCGTGAACGGTGAAAATGTCTTTATCGCCGCGACCGGAGAGATTGACCACCAGAAGCTGCTCTTTTTCCGGGGCTTCCCGCATCATTTTTAACGCGTAGGCCAGTGCGTGAGAAGACTCCAGCGCCGGAATGATGCCTTCGCTACGGCAGAGGATCTTGAAGGCGTCCAGCGCTTCATCATCGGTGATCGAGACATATTCCGCCCGCCCAATGCTGTTGAGATAGGCATGTTGCGGGCCGACTGAAGGGAAGTCCAGACCGGCAGAGATCGAGTAAGACTCTTCAATCTGTCCATCTTCGGTCTGCATCATCGGTGACTTCATGCCGAAATAGATGCCTAAGCGACCATGCTTGAGCGGCGCGCCGTGTTCGCCGGACTCAATGCCGTGACCGGCCGGCTCCACGCCTATCAGGCCGACGGACGCCTCGTCGATGAAATCAGCAAACATGCCGATGGCGTTTGAGCCCCCGCCTACGCACGCCACAACGGCATCCGGCAGACGACCTTCCTTTTCGAGGATCTGCGCTTTGGTCTCTTCACCGATCATGCGCTGGAATTCGCGGACGATTGTCGGGAACGGGTGAGGGCCAGCGGCAGTACCGAGCATGTAGTGCGAGTTAGCATAACTGGCGGACCAGTCGCGCAGGGCTTCGTTGCAGGCATCTTTCAGCGTGGAGGAGCCGCTGTGCACCGGGATCACCTCTGCACCCATCAGCCGCATTCTGAAGACGTTAGGCGACTGACGCTCGATATCCTTGGCACCCATGTAGATCCGGCACTTCAGCCCCAGCAGCGCGCTGGCGAGCGCCGAGGCTACGCCGTGCTGACCGGCGCCGGTTTCGGCGATAATCTCCGTTTTGCCCATGCGCTTAGCCAGCAGTGCCTGGCCTAACACCTGGTTCGTTTTGTGCGCGCCGCCATGCAGCAGGTCTTCACGCTTCAGGTAAAGGCGAGTTCTGGTGCCCGCCGTGAGATTTTTACACAGCGTCAGCGCCGTCGGGCGTCCGGCGTAGTTTTTCAACAGGTCGGTAAATTCCGCCTGGAACGCCGGGTCGCTCTGGGCGTTGACGAACGCTTCTTCCAGCTGGCGCAGGGCTGGCATCAGGATTTGTGGCACATACATGCCACCGAACTCGCCGAAATAGGGATTTAATAACGTCATATCGCTTCTCTTTTCGCTACGAGGCAGCCGTGGCTGCCTCAACGGTCAGTACGCCTTCAGCGTGTTAAACACCGAGGCAATCTTCGAGGCATCTTTAATTCCAGGCGAGCTTTCCACCCCGGAATTGAAATCCAGACCGGCACAGCCGAGCTGCGCGGCTTCAACGCAGTTATCAGCCCCCAGGCCACCGGCTAACAGCACGTTGTCCAGCTGCTGTCCTTGCAGCAAAGACCAGTCAAAGCGCTGACCGCTGCCGCCGTTGCCGTTATCAAAGACGTAACGATCGACCTGTTGCCAGTCGCGGGCAGGAAGCGTTTCTTTAATGCTGAACGCTTTCCAAATCTGCACGTCGGCCGGAAGCTCAGCGCGCAGCGCCGCCACAAAGGCCCGATCTTCATCACCATGAAGCTGAACGGCCCTCAGCTTCAGCGTGTTGGCATAGGTGACAATGTCACTTATGCTGCTATTGCGGAACACGCCGACGTACTTGAGCGGCGCGCCGGCCATCACCTGACGGGCTTTCTCCGCGTCAAGCTGACGAGGGGAGCCTGCAGCGAAGATCAGGCCGCCGAATATCGCGCCGGATTGATGGGCGATGCGGGCATCTTCAGCGCGAGTCAGGCCGCACACTTTGTTGTCTCCAAGGATCACCCTGCGCACGGCGGCGGAGAGGTCATCTTCGGCCATCAGCGCCGAACCAATCAGGAAACCGTTGGCAAACTTGCTCAGCTCCCGCACCTGCGCATAGCGGTTAATGCCGGACTCGCTGATCACCGTTACGCCGTGGGCGACTTTCGGCGCCAGACGCCGGGTTCTGTCCAGATCGATCGACAGGTCGCGCAGGTCACGGTTATTGATGCCAACGACCTTCGCGCCCAGCGCGGTAGCCCTCTCAAGCTCTTCATCGCTGATCACCTCGGTCAGCACGCCCATGTTCAGGCTGTGCGCCACGGCGGCCAGCTGGCGATACTGTTCGTCGTTGAGCACCGAAAGCATCAGCAAAATGGCATCGGCCTGATGGAAACGCGCCAGGTATACCTGATACGGATCGATCATAAAATCTTTGCACAGCACCGGCTGAGTAGTCGCGGCGCTGACGATGGGCAGGAAATCAAAACTTCCCTGGAAATATTTCTCGTCGGTGAGGACCGAAACCGCAGAAGCGTAGTGCTTATAGACCCCGGCAATCGCGGCGGGATCGAAGTCATCGCGGATCAGCCCTTTGGACGGCGAAGCTTTCTTACATTCAAGGATGAAGACGGTTCTGGCTCCCTGTAGCGCGTGATAAAAGCTGCGGGTAGACGGCTTCACTTCGTTCTGGAAGGAGGACAGCGGCTGCTGCCGCTGGCGTTCTGCCAGCCAGACGGCTTTGTCCTGCACAATTTTCTTCAGTACGGTTTCCTGCATGATTATCCTCTTGCTGCAAGGGCGACAACGCGCTCGTAAGCCTGACCGCTGCGGATGGTGCGCAGCGCCTGCTGGGCATTCTCGCGTAAATCTTCATGACCAAATATCTTCAACAGCAGGGCGACGTTAGCGGCAACCGCCTCTTCGTGGGCGCGTTCGCCATTACCCTGGAGTAATCGCGCCAGAATGTCACGGTTTTCTTCCGGCGTGCCGCCTGCCAGCGCTTCCTGCGGGTAGCTGCTCAGGCCGAAATCTTCCGGCGTCAGCTGGTAGCTGGTGATCTCACCGTCGCGCAGCTCCGCTACGTGGGTCGCGCTGTGCAGCGCCACCTCATCCATCCCGCCGCCATGTACCACCGCCGCGCGCTGATAGCCTAATACTTTCAGCGTCTGCGCGATCGGCAGAACCAGCTCTGGACTGTAGACGCCAATCACTGCCAGCGGCGGGCGGGCCGGGTTGATCAGCGGGCCAAGCACGTTAAACAGCGTGCGGGTTTTCAACTGCTGGCGAACCGGCATAGCGTGACGGAAACCGCTGTGATACTGCGGCGCAAACAGGAAGCAGACATTCAGGTCATCCAGCGCCTGGCGTGCCTGTTCCGCAGGCAGATCCAGGCTGATGCCGAAGGCGGCCAGCAGATCGGACGAACCAGACTTGCTGGAGACGCTGCGGTTGCCGTGCTTGGCGACTTTCAGCCCGCAGGCGGCAGCGACAAAGGCGCTGGCGGTCGAAATATTAATGCTGTTGCTGCCGTCGCCGCCGGTGCCGACGATATCCGCGAAGGCATAATCGGGGCGGGGGAAAGGTTTCGCGTCCTCCAGCAAAGCGGTTGCCGCGCCGGCAATCTCTTCCGGGCGTTCGCCGCGAACCTTCATCGCAATCAGCACCGCTGCCAGCTGGGTTGGTTCCAACTGACCGGTAATGATCGCCGAAAACAGCTGGTGGCTTTCCGTCTGGGTCAGAGGTTTCGCCTGGTAAAGTTTTTCAAAAATAGCGTTCATCAATGTCTCCTTGTATTACGCCAGCGCCCAGGCGAGCGTTTGTTCCAGCAGGCGTGCGCCCTGAGTGGTCAGAATGGACTCCGGATGGAACTGGAAACCACAAACCCGATCCCTGTCGTGACGCACCGCCATTACCATGCCGTTAAAGGTGGCGTTCACCGTCAGCTCTTCGGGAACGTTACTGCCAACCAGCGAGTGATAGCGCGCCACCGGCAGCGGGTTGGTCAGCCCGGCAAACATGCCGATATCGTCATGCGCAATCGCCGACGCTTTACCGTGCAGGATCTCGCCAGCCTGGCCTACGTGGCCGCCGTAGGTTTCCACAATGGCCTGATGGCCTAAGCAGATGCCGATAATCGGCAGGCGGCCGCGCAGGCGGGTGAGCAGCTCCGGCATACAGCCCGCCTCGGACGGCGCGCCGGGGCCAGGTGACAGCATCAGCACCGGATTTTCCATCGCCTGTAGACGCTCAATCAGCGTTTCGGCCGCTACGCTATTGCGGTAGATCACCACGTTATGGCCAAAGGCGCGTAACTGGTCGACGAGGTTGTAGGTAAACGAGTCAATGTTGTCGAGCAGCAGAATATCGGCCATCAGAAAATCTCCTTGCAGTGATGTGCGGTAGCAATGGCGCGCAGCACGGCGCGGGCTTTGTTACGGCTCTCATCGGCTTCCGCCTGAGGAACAGAATCCAGAACCACGCCAGCGCCCGCCTGGACGGTAGCAACACCGTCTTCGACATAGGCCGAGCGAATGACAATACAGGTGTCCAGATCGCCGCTGGCGGTGAAGTAGCCTACCGCGCCGCCGTAGCTGCCGCGGCGCGTGCCTTCAGCACCGGCAATCAGCTGCATGGCGCGAACTTTAGGCGCGCCGCTCAGGGTGCCCATGTTCATACAGGCGCTGTAGGCGTGCAGCACGTCAAGATCTTCGCGCAGCGTTCCCACCACGCGGGATACCAGGTGCATTACAAATGAATAGCGGTCGACCTTGGTCAAATCAGCAACGTAGCGGCTGCCGGGTTGGCAAATGCGCGCCAGATCGTTACGCGCCAGGTCAACCAACATCAGGTGCTCGGCCAGCTCTTTATGATCGGTGCGCATCTCCAGCTCAATCCGGCTGTCAAGGTCGCGGTCCAGTGAACCATCGGCATGGCGGCCGCGTGGGCGGGTCCCGGCAATCGGATAAATTTCAATCTGGCGGTTGGTGGCGTCATATTTCAGCGAGCTTTCCGGCGAGGCGCCAAACAGGCTGAAATCCTGGTCCTGCATAAAGAACATATAGGGACTTGGGTTACTGTTTTTCAGCGTATCGTAAGCGGCGAGCGGAGAAGGGCATGGCAGTGAGAAACGGCGTGACGGAACGACCTGGAAGATCTCGCCGATACGAATCGCTTCCTGCATCTGGCGAACCACCGCACAGTACTCTTCATCGTTCTGATTAACGCTCAGCGCCATCTTTTCCACCCGCTGAACCGGCAGCGGGGGCGCTGGTTGCAACATCTGCGCGTGCAGTTGCTCGATGCGGCTTTGCAGGCGCAGGAATTCAGCGGGCGCGGGGGTGAACAGCGAGGCCTGAAGGCGAGCGGTCTGGCTCTGATGATCGATGACCAGCAGCGTTTCCGCCAGATAAAAGCAGTAGTCCGGGCAGCGCTGCTGGTTGTCCAGCGCCGGCAGATCCTCGAAACCCGCTACCAGATCGTAGGCAAACAGGCCGCCGAGCAACAGGGCTTCACGCTCCTCTTCCGGGCTGTTGACCAGCTGCGGGATCAGGCGCAGCGCGTCAAAAACGGAGGCTGCCTTGAGGCGGGAATCTTCGTCCTGCACGGCGGTATTTTTCGGGAAGGTCAGCTCGCGACCGTCCGGTCGGGCTGCGCTGATCGCTGTCGCAGGCAGCGCCGCGTCCAGCAGCGGTAAAATGGCGCGGCCATTCTCCGACAGCGCCTGGACGGTGACGGTATTGCCCAGCGCCCTGATGCGCAGCGCGCTGTCAACAATCAGCAGACTTTTCAGGTTCCGCTTGCTGTCGATATCAGCAGACTCGAGCAGTAGCGTGGCCGGACGCGCGCCGCACAGCTGGTGGAAAACCGCTGCCGGATCTTCGCGGTAGGGGGCGTTGCTGGTGATCAGCTTCACTGTATGTTTGGCATTTGGCATGAGGTCAGTTCTCTAAATTTTCCTAAAAAAAAAGCCCGCTTTCGGCGGGCCTGGGTATCTGCACAACGTCTGGTGACGTGCATGACTCCTTCGCCCGTTCAGGGTGAAGTGTGCCACCAACCAGTCATCATAGTCTTTGTCATAGTCATGATTCCGATACCCTTGCGTGTGAACTTGCGTACTAGTTAACTGGTTCGCAGTAAAAAAGTCAATACTCTTTTTCCCCACGCCGGGAATTCTGGTTATCATGCTGCGATAATTATCCGCCGACGCCGGAGTCGCCTTGACCGATTCAACCCCGCAAAATCCTTATCCCATCTACGACTTACACAGCCATACCCGCGCTTCGGATGGATTTCTTACCCCGGAAGAGCTGGTACTGCGGGCAGTGGAGCATCGTGTTGGGGTGCTGGCTATAACCGATCACGACACCACTGATGGCGTCCAGCCAGCTCGCGAAGCGGTGGTAAAGCATCAGCTGCCGCTAAAGATTATTGCCGGGGTGGAAGTGTCGACCCTGTGGGAAAATCATGAAATTCATATCGTCGGGCTGGGTGTTGACTGTGAGCATCCGCTGCTGATCGCTTTTTTGCAGGAGCAAAGCGAACGGCGCAGGGCCAGAGCGGAACTGATCGCTGACCGCCTCGAGAAG
Organism: Erwinia typographi; assembly: GCF_000773975.1. Taxonomy (GTDB): domain Bacteria; phylum Pseudomonadota; class Gammaproteobacteria; order Enterobacterales; family Enterobacteriaceae; genus Erwinia; species Erwinia typographi. The sequence goes on along the minus strand of NZ_JRUQ01000059.1, from coordinate 143,599 downwards.
GCGCATATCCCCGGTGCGCTGGCCGGAGCGCTGGCGCTGGCGGAAGGCGGAGCCATTACCAGAGGGCATTTCGCCCGCTTTCTGGTGGCGCAGGGTAAGGCCGATACCATGGCTCAGGTTTTTAAAAATTACCTCGCCAGAGGCAAAACCGGCTACGTGCCGCCACAGTGGTGTACAATTAAACAAGCTATTGATGCCATTCATCATTCCGGCGGCCGGGCGGTGCTGGCCCATCCCGGACGCTACGGGCTTTCCGCCAAGTGGCTGAAACGGCTGATTGCTCACTTCGCTGAACAGGGCGGTGATGCAATGGAGGTAGCGCAGTGTCAGCAGGCGCCTGATGAGCGTACCCGGCTGGCTCGCTATGCCCAGGATTATCAGCTGGCGGCTTCGCAAGGTTCTGATTTCCATCAGCCCTGTCCGTGGATCGAACTGGGCAAAAAATTATGGCTTCCGGGAGGCGTTGAGGCGGTCTGGCTTCGCTTTCCGGAAATTGCATCCGGGTGATTTGACCCGGTTGCGGCAGACAAGAGGTTAGTAATGAGTCAATTTTTTTATATTCATCCGGAAAATCCGCAGCCAAGGCTGATCAAGCAGGCCGTGGAACTGCTGAATAAAGGCAGCGTGATTGTTTATCCGACGGACTCAGGCTATGCGTTGGGGTGCAGGCTGGAAGATAAAAATGCCATGGAGCGCATCTGCAAAATCAGAAAGCTGGACGGTAATCACAACTTTACGCTGGTGTGCCGCGATCTGTCCGAGCTGTCGACCTATGCGCATGTGGATAACACCGCTTTCCGGCTGATCAAAAATAACACGCCGGGAAACTACACCTTTATCCTCAAGGCGACAAAAGAAGTGCCGCGTCGTTTGATGAACGACAAGCGTAAAACGATAGGCTTAAGGGTGCCGTCGAACCCCATTGCGCTGGCGCTGCTGGAGTCACTGAATGAGCCGATGATGTCGACATCGCTGATGCTGCCGGGGAATGATTTTACCGAATCCGACCCTGAAGCTATTCAGGACAGCATTGGCAAGCTGGTGGATTTGATCATTCACGGTGGCTATCTGGGGCAGCAGCCGACCACGGTGATCGATTTAACTGAAAACACCCCGGAAGTGATACGCGAAGGGGTCGGCGACGTTCAGCCTTTCTTATAACCGCTTCACGCTCGCCAACCGACCAATTGTGGCGAGCGTTTCCGCATTAAGATTCATTTCGATCTCTGTTGCCGCCATTCAGCGCCTGACGGCCTGAAGCGGATCGCTGGCTACGTGAGTAGCCAGTCTCCGGGCGTTCGCGCCTGGTAAAATTACTGAAAAACTGGCTGTATAACAACCAGGGTTACACGGTGGTGAAAAGGATGTATAATAGCAGCGGCAACAAAGATTAAGTTATTGAAAATAAAAGATATTTTATTTTCGCCACGACGCCTGGGAAGGCGACACAGAGGTAGCGCCATGAGCGAAAAATTACAAAAAGTCCTGGCACGCGCCGGGCACGGTTCCCGCCGCGAAATCGAAACCATGATTTCAGCCGGGCGCGTCAGCGTCGACGGTAAGCTGGCCACGCTGGGTGACCGCGTGGACTCAAGTCCTGCAATTAAGATCCGTATTGATGGCCATCTGGTCTCCGTTGCGGAATCCACCACTGAAGTTTGCCGCGTGCTGGCTTATTACAAGCCGGAAGGTGAACTGTGCACGCGTAACGATCCCGAAGGGCGTCCTACCGTATTCGACCGTCTGCCTAAACTGCGCGGCGCGCGCTGGATTGCCGTTGGCCGTCTTGACGTCAACACCTGCGGTCTGCTGCTGTTCACCACCGATGGCGAGTTGGCTAACCGCCTGATGCACCCCAGCCGTGAAGTAGAAAGAGAATATGCCGTGCGCGTGTTCGGCGCCATTGATGACGACAAAATCAAGCAGCTGAGCCGCGGCGTACAGCTTGAAGATGGTCCGGCCTCCTTTAAAACGCTGAAGTTTACCGGCGGTGAAGGTATTAACCAGTGGTATAACGTGACGCTGACAGAAGGACGTAACCGTGAGGTTCGTCGTCTGTGGGAGTCGGTAGGCGTCCAGGTCAGCCGCCTGATCCGTACCCGTTACGGTGATATTACGCTGCCGAAAGGTTTGCCTCGCGGCGGCTGGACAGAGCTGGAACTGGCGCCAACCAACTATCTGCGGGAGCTGGTCGGTCTGCCGCCGGAAATCACCAGCAAAGTCGCGGTTGAGAAAGATCGCCGCCGCACCAAGGCGAATCAAATTCGCCGCGCCGTGAAGCGCCACTCTCAGGTGAGCAGCGGCAGCCGTCGTACTTCCGCTAAGCCTTCAGCAAAACGCGGCTAGATTAGATTACCCGCAGGCCGGAAGGTAAAAAACACCCGATGTTGTTCAGCATCGGGTGTTTTTTTATCTGCACCACGGGCCGTCCGGTTACCAGTCAATACCTTGCTGTGCCTGAATACCGGCGTCAAAGGCATGTTTTACCGGGCGCATTTCCGTCACCGTATCGGCGAGATCGAGGATTTCGCGGTGGCAGCCCCGGCCAGTGACAATCACGCTTTGCTGAGCAGGTCGGTGATTCAGCGCGCTCAGCACCTCTTGCAGCGGCAGGTAGTCAAAGCTGACCATATAGGTCAACTCGTCCAGCACCACCAGATCCAGCGTCTCATCCTGTAGCATTCGCTTACCGTGCTGCCACACTTCCAGACAGGCCCTGGTGTCCGTTTCGCGGTTTTGCGTATCCCAGGTAAAACCGGTCGCCATCACCTGAAACTCTACCCCCTGAGGCTCAAGCAAATTTCGCTCGCCGTTAGGCCATTCTCCTTTTATAAACTGAATAACCCCGACGCGCTTTTGATGACCAACCGCCCGCGTGGCCGTGCCGAAGGCGGCGGTAGTTTTCCCTTTGCCATTGCCGGTGAAAACCATCAGGATGCCGCGAACTTCAGTCGCGACGGCAATACGCGCATCAACTTTCTCTTTCAGCTTTTGCTGGCGCTGCTGGTGCCTGTCCTGCGCCATTACTCTGCCGCTCCGGGCTTACGTCCCGGCTGGGCATCGAAGCTGGTGCAGGTTTTTCGCCTGCTATCGTCGCCCATCAGGTAGAGATAAAGCGGCATGATATCGGCTGGCGTTTTCAGCTTGTTGGCATCCTCATCCGGGAAGGCGCTGGCGCGCATCTTAGTCCGGGTGCCGCCGGGATTGATGCAGTTGACCCGCAGATGCTTGCTGTCGTACTCATCGGCTAGCACCTGCATCATGCCCTCGGTAGCAAATTTCGAGACGGAGTAGGCGCCCCAACCAGCGCGGCCCTTACGGCCAACGCTGGAGGTGGTGAAGACCAGCGAAGCGCAGGACGATTTCAGCAGCAGCGGCAGCAAAGCCTGAGTCAGGAAGAAGGTGGCGTCGATATTCACCCGCATAACCCGCTGCCAGACCTGCGGATCCTGCTGGTCCATGGTGGCGATATCGCCGAGCAGCCCCGCATTATGCAGCACGCCATCCAGACGGGGTACGAATCCAGCCACCTCGCTCGCCAGTTGCTGGCAGCGTTCCGGCGTGGCTTGCTCTAAATCGAAGGTGAACCAGCGGGGCGCTTCTTTGCCGGTAGCGGCAATTTCATCGGCCACGGCCTGGAGCTTTTGCGCATTACGCCCCAGCAGAAGAACCTGCGCGCCATAGCGAGCGTAGGTCAGAGCGGCTTCCCGGCCAATGCCGTCGCTGGCGCCGGTGACAAGAATAATACGGTCGTTGAGCAGATCGTCTTTAGGCTGATAGTGCATGTCGCATTCCTCTGGCGGTGGTGAGGGTCAGTCACGGCGGCCTTGCCGCTAAGCCCTTGCCCGCAATCAATAATGTGCTTTATGCCCTAAAAAGGGGCGCAGTTCAATGTTCAGTAAAGGTAAAAGCGTGCGCTGCGGTGGGGATTCTGACGACGCCAGCCAGCGACTCGGCTACAATAGCTGCTGATATAATACGATGTTAAATAAGGCGGAATGAGTGGAATTACTCTCTTATTATGGGCTTTTCCTGGCCAAAACGGTCACCGTTGTGGTTGCCATTGCGGCAATTGCCGTCATCATCACCAATCTGGCGATGCGCAAGCGCGCGCAGGGCGGACAGCTTAAGCTGACCCATCTTGGCGACCGCTATCAGGAAATGAAAGATGACATGGTGCTGGCAAAAATGAAGCATCAGGATCAGAAATTATGGCACAAGGAGCAAAAGAAAAAGGACAAGCTGGAAGCGAAAGCGGCGAAGCAGCGCGCCAGGCAGGGCCTGAAAGCGGAAAGCAGCAAACCCACGCTGTTCGTGCTGGACTTTAAAGGCAGCATGGATGCCCATGAGGTCAGCTCGCTGCGTGAAGAAATTTCTGCGGTGATGGCGGTGGCGAAGGCGCAAGACGAAGTCCTGCTGCGGCTGGAAAGTCCTGGCGGCGTGGTGCACGGCTATGGTCTGGCCTCATCACAGCTCCAGCGTCTGCGTGAAAAGGGAATTCGCCTGACCGTGGCCGTCGATAAGGTGGCCGCCAGCGGTGGTTACATGATGGCCTGCGTGGCGGATCGCATCGTTGCCGCACCGTTTTCTATTATCGGCTCGATTGGCGTGGTCGCGCAGATCCCGAACTTTAATCGCCTGTTAAAGCGCAATGAAATTGACGTTGAGCTGCACACCGCCGGTGAGTACAAACGGACGCTGACCTTGTTTGGTGAAAATACCGAGCAGGGAAGGGAAAAATTCCGTGAAGATCTGAACGAAACTCACCTGCTGTTTAAGCAATTTGTTCATCAGATGCGTCCTGCTCTGGATATCGACAGCGTCGCCACCGGCGAGCACTGGTTTGGCACCCAGGCGCTGGAGAAGGGACTGATTGATGCTATCGGCACCAGCGACGATTTGATTATCGACCAGATGGCGAATCATGAAGTGATTGCCGTGCGTTTTAGCCGTCGTAAGAAAATGATCGACCGCTTTACGCAGAGCGCGGCTGGCAGCGCGGAACGCCTGCTGCTCCGTCTCTGGCAGCGGGGTGAAAAGCCGCTGCTGTAGGCGGTCTGGCGCTCGCTGAGCGGGCGCTAGTTTTCAACACAATAGACGGGAGAAAGCTCAACGGCCAGATACTTAAATACGTTAAAGACTACGGTGCTTTTCTCTCCTGGCAGCCCCTGTTCGTCTAAGAAATAATTGCCGCGAAAAATCAGCACGTCGGCTTTTTGCTCAACGTCCGTCGCTTCCAGACCAACAAAATAATCCTGATGTTCGACAATCAGCTCGTTAGCAATCCTGAGCAGGGCTTCACGATCTATCAGCTGAGGCTGAATCACGTTTTCTCTCCTTTATAGTACGCGTGCGAAAAAGAGTATATTACCCCCGCGCTGAAGAAAACCACAAACTTTATACTGACTTGCGCCAGGTAACTCTTTTTAGCGTAGTTTCTGGCGTAAACGGCGGCCAGATGCTAATTAAGTTGCGTATCAAATTTTATCAGGTAGAGTGTGGGCGTTTCGGGTTCCGGGCGTAAAACTGGCTTTACGCAGTGTTTGAAATGCACAGAACAGGTTGTAAAAGGTGTCGTTAATCAGCGAGTTGGCTCTCTGAGTTAGCGGAACGGCAGGGCGGAATTTAACCGGGTTGAAAATGCTTTCCCCGGTAGCCATATCGTTAATGCATCTCGCTTGCCCAGGCAAACGGCACAGTTTACTCTCGGATGTTTTAATCAGGTAAAGGTAAATATGGGCAAAGCTCTCGTAATAGTTGAGTCCCCGGCAAAAGCCAAAACAATCAATAAATATCTCGGTAATGACTACGTGGTGAAGTCCAGCGTCGGTCACATCCGCGATTTGCCGACCAGTGGATCAACGGTTAAAAAGAGCGCTGACTCTACAACCAGTAAACCAGCAAAAAAAGTGAAGAAGGATGAGAAAGCGGCGCTGGTCAGCCGCATGGGCGTCGATCCTTATCACGGTTGGGAAGCGGACTACCAGATTCTGCCAGGCAAAGAAAAAGTGGTTTCAGAGCTGAAATCGCTGGCAGAAAACGCTGACCACATCTATCTCGCAACCGACCTTGACCGCGAAGGGGAAGCCATTGCCTGGCACCTGCGGGAAGTGATCGGCGGAGATGATTCACGCTTCAGCCGCGTGGTGTTTAACGAAATTACCAAAAATGCGATTCGCCAGGCGTTTGAAAAGCCGGGCGAGCTGAATATTGATCGGGTGAACGCCCAGCAGGCGCGTCGGTTTATGGACCGCGTGGTGGGGTATATGGTCTCCCCGCTGCTGTGGAAAAAAATTGCCCGTGGGCTTTCCGCCGGGCGAGTTCAGTCGGTGGCCGTGCGTCTGGTGGTGGAACGCGAGCGTGAAATCAAAGCGTTTGTGCCCGAAGAGTACTGGGAACTCCATGCCGATCTGAACACGCCGAAAGGCGTCGGCCTGCCGATGGAAGTCACCCATCATCACGACAAGCCATTCCGTCCGGTCAACGGCGAGCAAACTCACGCGGCGGTCAGCCTGCTGGAAAAAGCCCGTTACATGGTGGCCGATCGTGAAGACAAGCCAACCAGCAGCAAGCCTGGCGCGCCGTATATTACCTCCACGCTGCAACAGGCGGCGAGCACGCGGCTGGGTTTCGGCGTGAAGAAAACCATGATGATGGCGCAGCGTCTGTACGAAGCCGGGCACATCACCTATATGCGTACCGACTCAACCAACCTGAGCCAGGACGCGGTGAGCATGGTGCGTGGTTACATTGAGAGCGAATTTGGCACGAAGTATCTGCCAAAAGCGGCCAACGTCTATACCAGCAAAGATAACTCGCAGGAAGCGCACGAAGCGATTCGCCCTTCGGATGTGGCTATCGAGTCCGGGCAGTTGAAGGACATGGAAGCCGATGCGCAAAAGCTGTATCAGCTGATTTGGCGCCAGTTCGTTGCCTGCCAGATGATGCCTGCCCAGTACGACTCCACCACGCTGACCGTTGCGGCGGCGGATTTTAAACTGAAGGCCAAAGGACGCACGCTGCGTTTTGACGGCTGGACTAAAGTGATGCCAGCCCTGCGTAAGGGAGATGAGGATCGCACTCTGCCGCCGATTGAAGTGGGTGAAGAGCTGACGCTACAGCAGCTGAAGCCAAGCCAGCATTTCACCAAGCCCCCGGCCCGCTTCAGCGAAGCTTCGCTGGTTCGCGAGCTGGAAAAGCGCGGTATTGGCCGTCCTTCTACCTATGCTTCAATCATTTCGACCATTCAGGATCGTGGCTATGTCCGCGTTGAAAGCCGCCGTTTCTACGCGGAGAAAATGGGGGAAATCGTCACCGATCGTCTGGAAAACAATTTCCGCGAATTGATGAACTACGACTTCACCGCGCACATGGAAGACAGCCTGGACCAGGTGGCGAATAACGAGGCCCAGTGGAAAGGCGTACTGGATAAATTCTTTGCCGACTTCAGCCAGCAGTTGGAAAAAGCGGATAAGGAACCTGAAGAGGGCGGTATGCAGCCTAATCAGATGATCCTGACCTCCATCGACTGCCCAACCTGCGGCCGTAAGATGGGGATCCGTACGGCGAGCACCGGCGTTTTCCTCGGCTGTTCCGGCTACGCGCTGCCGCCGAAAGAGCGCTGTAAGCAAACCATTAATCTGATCCCGGAAAATGAAGTGCTGAACGTTCTGGAGGGGGATGATGCTGAAACCAACGCGCTGCGTGCCCGTCATCGCTGCCAGAAGTGTGGCACTGCAATGGACAGTTACCTGATCGACAATCAGCGTAAGCTGCACGTTTGCGGCAACAATCCGGGCTGTGACGGCTATGAGATCGAACAGGGCGAGTTCCGCATTAAAGGCTATGATGGGCCGATTGTGGAGTGCGAGAAGTGTGGCTCGGAAATGCACCTGAAGATGGGGCGCTTTGGCAAATACATGGCGTGTACCAACGACGAGTGCAAAAACACCCGTAAGATCCTGCGCAATGGCGACGTCGCGCCACCGAAAGAAGATCCGGTCCCGCTGCCAGAGCTGGCTTGTGAAAAGTCGGAGGCTTATTTTGTTCTGCGCGATGGCGCAGCAGGCGTGTTCCTTGCGGCTAATACCTTCCCTAAATCAAGGGAAACCCGCGCGCCGCTGGTGGAAGAGTTGCAGCGTTTTCGCGATCGTTTGCCGGAAAAACTGCGCTATCTGGCCGATGCGCCAGCCAGTGATGAAGAGGGCAACAAGTCGGTGGTTCGCTTCAGTCGTAAAACCAAACAGCAGTATGTCAGCACCGAGAAAGACGGTAAGGCGACCGGCTGGTCGGCGTTTTACGTTGAGGGTAAGTGGGAAGCTGCCAGCAAAACTGCTAAAAAGTAACCGACAGGGTCAGCATTCGCTGACCCTTCTTTCTTTTCTCCACCCCTGCTGAACTATACATCCTTGCCATATTTGATATAGTTGTTATAGATATCCCTTTCTTTATTATAAAATCGCATTAGGCCGGATTTCTCAGTACTGCGGCGGTGTTATCACTGCGCTCAGCACGGACAGGCGTACGGCGCGTGGCTTCAAACCTCAGATGGAATGAAAAATGAAATTGCAGCAGCTGCGTTACATCGTTGAAGTGGTTAATCACAACCTGAACGTATCCTCTACAGCCGAAGGACTTTATACCTCGCAACCTGGTATCAGTAAGCAGGTTCGTATGCTTGAGGATGAGCTGGGGATTCAGATTTTCGCCCGCAGCGGCAAGCACCTGACCCAGGTCACTCCTGCTGGACAGGAAATTATCCGTATCGCGCGGGAAGTGCTTTCGAAAGTGGACGCGATAAAATCAGTTGCCGGTGAGCATACCTGGCCTGATAAAGGCTCTCTTTACGTGGCAACTACCCATACCCAGGCGCGCTATGCGCTGCCTGGCGTCATCAAAGGGTTTATTGAACGCTATCCTCGCGTCTCGCTGCATATGCATCAGGGGTCGCCTACCCAAATTGCCGAGGCCGTTTCCAAGGGGAACGCCGACTTTGCGATAGCGACAGAAGCGCTGCATCTGTACGATGATTTGATCATGCTGCCTTGCTATCACTGGAATCGGGCCATCGTGGTCACGCCTGACCATCCGCTTGCCGGTAAGGCTAAAGTGTCGATTGAGGAGCTGGCAGAATATCCGCTGGTCACCTACACCTTTGGATTTACGGGCCGATCTGAACTGGACACTGCGTTCAATCGTGCGGGACTGACACCGCGGATTGTCTTTACAGCAACCGATGCTGACGTGATTAAAACCTATGTTCGTCTGGGACTGGGAGTAGGGGTGATTGCCAGCATGGCGGTCGATCCGGTCTCCGACCCCGACCTGTTCAGAATTGAAGCAACGGACGTGTTTAGCTTTAGCACCACCAAGATCGGCTTCCGCCGCAGTACCTTCCTGCGCAGTTATATGTATGATTTTATTCAGCGATTTGCCCCCCACCTGACGCGGGATGTGGTTGATACTGCTGTAGGTTTACGCTCGAATGAAGATATAGAAGCGATGTTTAAAGACATTAAACTGCCCGCCAGATAATTAACCGTGTAAAAAGCAGGGTTATCTTCAGGGCCGCTAATGCGGCCTTTATTATCAACTGGTCCTTTCTATTCATCCCATCGATAAACGCTTTTTGTTCTTTTACATAAATGAAACATGTATCACATGTTTTTTAATTGTTATTCATTAAATGAGAAATGGTACACACTTTTCACCGACAGCTTTTGCGTCTTGTTAGGAAGATTCTCATACTCTGGTTATGGAAGGGCTGAAACGGGCGGTTCTTAAGGACAGGTAAAGATCTCTCCAGAAATAAATGGAACTGTTACCCGGTGTTATCGTTGTTATTTGACTTACTGCCTAATTAATTGACTTAAGTTTGATTAATAACAAAGGAAATAGTTTTTCTGCTTTGATTAATGCTATTTATCGTTTTGCTCAATAAAAATAACTGGATTTCGCCCTGAAGAATGTTTAGGATTCATCCTAATTTCTGATTGCTCAAAACAATCGTTATCAATGCGAGTGATTATCAAAAACTATGGATACTAGATTATCAGTACAACCCGACTTCGGGCATAAAACCATCAAGGTTCAGCGTACCAGCGATCTGAAACGTAGGGCCTGGCAGGCGGTATTCGCGGGTTCAGCGATTTTCTGGATGGCCGTTGCACTGCTGATTTGGCGCGTATGGGGCTGAGTATGCATCTACAAACGCTGAATCAGAAAACGCCGCAGGCTACCAAGATGAAAGAGCGCTACTGCAAAGGTAAATCCACCGATGTCGTCACTGTTCCTGACTCGTGGGGACTGAACGAATTGCAGCGCAGCTTTATCGATTCAATGATCGATAAAAAAACCAAATAAATAAGCGTGTTATTCTTTGCTGGTCCTCTGACCAGACATAATTATCAAAAAAACTGCTTTCTCAATTGCCGGGTTATCTGGCTGGGCACCTTGCTGCCTGAATGATGGGACAACCATCATAAAACGGTGAAACCTTTCTCATTTAGACAAGGTTTATATGCGGTACGTTTTGGGTCGCTCAGGCCTGAAGGAGTGTAAAAAATGAATTTAACTCAAATTACCTGGTTCAGTACCTGGACATTTTCCGCTTTATTCTGGACCAGCGCCCTGTGGATGGGAATGATGATGCATTAATAATGCATATTTAATCCAATGAATTTATATAGAAACGCCCCGCAGTTATTTCTGCGGGGCGTTTTTGTTTTCGATTGTTTCTGGTGTTGTCATTTCGTGTTGTTATCAAAACGTTACCTTCTATGTGGTCTATCTTTAAAGCAGACCCTGTAATCACTCAGGTTATGATAAGTGCCCGATGAAGGAGGAGTAATGTCGTCTACCCTACATAATAAAGCCAGGGCAACACTGGATGTGAAAGGCCAACGCTACCACTATTACAGCTTGCCCCGTGCCGCTGAACAGCTGGGTGACCTGTCCCGCTTACCCAAATCACTGAAAGTTTTACTGGAAAACCTGCTGCGCTGGCAGGATGAAGACTCCGTAACGGGTGAGGACATTGCCGCGCTGGCTGGTTGGCTGGAACAGGCTCATGCCGACCGTGAAATTGCCTATCGTCCGGCACGCGTTTTGATGCAGGACTTTACCGGCGTACCGGCGGTGGTTGATCTGGCGGCCATGCGTGAGGCGGTAAAGCGCCTAGGTGGTGACGTCGCGAAAGTAAACCCTCTGTCGCCCGTCGACCTGGTGATTGACCACTCGGTGACCGTTGACCGCTTTGGCGATGATAACGCGTTTGAAGAGAACGTCCGCCTCGAAATGGAGCGCAATCATGAGCGCTATGTTTTCCTGCGCTGGGGCCAGAAAGCGTTTAATCAGTTTAGCGTCGTCCCTCCGGGCACCGGCATCTGCCATCAGGTGAATCTTGAGTATCTGGGTAAAGCCGTGTGGCATGAAAAGCAGAATGGGGAGGAGCTTGCCTATCCCGATACGCTGGTGGGAACCGATTCCCACACCACCATGATCAACGCCCTGGGCGTTTTGGGGTGGGGCGTGGGGGGGATTGAGGCCGAAGCGGCAATGCTGGGACAGCCCGTCTCAATGCTGATCCCTGACGTGGTGGGATTTAAGCTGAGCGGCAAGCTCAGACCCGGCATTACCGCCACCGATCTGGTGCTTACCGTGACGCAAATGCTGCGTAAGCATGGCGTGGTGGGCAAGTTTGTTGAATTTTATGGTGACGGGCTGGACGATCTTCCCCTGGCGGACCGCGCTACAATCGCCAACATGGCGCCGGAATATGGTGCCACCTGCGGATTCTTTCCGCTGGATCATGTCACCATCGGCTATATGACGCTGACCGGACGCAGCAGCGAACAGGTATCGCTGGTAGAAGCCTACGCTAAGGCTCAGGGGCTGTGGCGTAACCCGGGCGATGAACCGCTCTTTACCAGCTCGCTGGCGCTGGATATGAACGATGTTGAGGCGAGCCTGGCCGGGCCGAAGCGCCCGCAGGATCGCGTCTCGCTGGGCGACGTACCAAAGGCGTTTCAGGCCAGCAACGAGCTGGAAGTTAATCAGTCCCAGAAACAGCACAAGGCGGTGAGCTACCAGGACGCCACAACCGGCCTGCAACACACGCTTAGCGACGGGGCAGTGGTTATCTCGGCTATTACCTCCTGTACCAATACCTCTAACCCCAGCGTACTGATGGCCGCCGGACTGCTGGCGAAGAAAGCGGTGTCGCTGGGTCTCAAGCGCCAGCCGTGGGTCAAGGCCTCACTGGCACCCGGCTCTAAGGTGGTTTCCGATTATCTGGCAACGGCGGGGTTGACGGCCTATCTGGATCAGCTCGGCTTTAACCTTGTCGGTTATGGCTGTACCACCTGTATTGGTAACTCTGGCCCGCTGCCGGATGAAATTGAAAGCGCGATCAAAGCGGGCGATCTTACGGTCGGCGCTGTGCTTTCCGGCAACCGTAACTTCGAAGGGCGAATTCATCCCTACGTGAAAACGAACTGGCTGGCCTCGCCGCCGCTGGTGGTAGCCTATGCGTTGGCCGGAAACATGAATATCAACCTTCAGCAGGAAGCGATCGGCAAGGATCGGGCCGGAAACCCTGTTTATCTGCAGGATATCTGGCCTTCGCCTGAAGAGATCGCTGAAGCGGTGCAGATGGTTTCCACCGACATGTTCCATAAAGAGTACGCCGAGGTGTTTGAAGGTACGCCTGAATGGCAGCAGATTAAGGTCAGCGAAGCGGCAACCTACGACTGGGATGAAGGTTCCACCTACATACGCCTCTCGCCGTTCTTTGATGAAATGGGGAAAGAACCTGCTCCGGTTAAAGATATTAAAAATGCGAGGATTCTGGCGATGCTGGGCGACTCGGTCACTACGGATCATATTTCACCAGCGGGCAGCATTAAGGCCGAAAGCCCGGCGGGGCGGTACTTACTGTCCCACGGGGTTGAGCGTACCGATTTTAACTCTTACGGCTCCCGCAGAGGGAACCATGAGGTAATGATGCGCGGTACCTTTGCCAACATCCGCATCCGTAACGAGATGGTGCCGGGTGTAGAAGGGGGCGTGACCCGTTTTGTTCCGGGCAACGAGCAGTTCGCTATCTATGACGCGGCGATGAAATATCAGCAGCAGTCGGTGCCGCTGGCGGTGATTGCCGGCAAAGAGTATGGATCCGGCTCCAGCCGGGACTGGGCAGCAAAAGGACCGCGCCTGCTTGGGGTGAGAGTGGTGATTGCCGAATCTTTCGAGCGCATCCATCGTTCGAATCTCATCGGCATGGGCATCCTGCCGCTGGAGTTCCCGCAGGGCGTTACCCGCAAAACGCTGGGGTTAACCGGTGACGAGCTGATTGACGTGGCAAACCTGAGTCTGCTGCAACCTGGCGGCACGGTGAATGTCACCCTGACTTACCCCGATGGCAGGCGGGAGACGCTGGCTACCCGCTGCCGCATCGATACTGGCAATGAGCTAACCTATTATCAGAACGACGGCATTCTGCACTATGTCATCCGTAACATGCTGAGCGAAAAGAAGTAGCCTGACCTGGCAGCGGGGCGATTTTCCCGCTGAAAGAAATAAAAAGGGCCGAACGGATTCGGCCTTATCTCTGTTCAGAATAGCGTTAGTCTTTGGACAGCAGATGGCCCATCTTGGCCGCCTTGGTATCCAGGTAGTGGGCGTTCTCTGGGTTGCGCCCAACGATCAACGGCACGCGTTCCACAATGTTAATGCCCGCCTCGCTGAGAATTTCGACCTTACGGGGGTTATTAGTCAGCAGACGGACTTCGTTCACGCCCAGCAGCTTAAACATATCCGCACACAGAGTGAAGTCACGCTCGTCGGCGGCAAAGCCAAGCTGGTGATTGGCTTCTACCGTGTCATACCCTTTATCCTGTAGCGCATAGGCGCGGATTTTATTCAGCAGGCCGATGTTACGCCCCTCCTGACGGTGGTAGAGCAGAACCCCCCGACCTTCTTCCGCGATATGATTCAGCGCGGCTTCAAGCTGGAAACCGCAGTCACAGCGCAGACTGAACAGCGCATCGCCGGTCAGACATTCGGAATGTACGCGTGCCAGTACTGCTTCGCGGTTTGTAATATCTCCATAAACCAGCGCCACATGATCGTGACCCGTTGCCAGTTCTTCAAAACCAACCATCAGGAAATCTCCCCATGGCGTGGGCAGTTTGGCTTCTGCTACCCGTTTAAGCTGCATGTGACTCTCCAGAACCATCAAGTGTTGCGCTATCATCATGGTAGCGCGCTGTCAGCTAACTGACATAATTCATCCTGCGTATTTTGCCACAATCGGGACGAAGGCAGTTAACGAGTTAGAGCGATTGTTGCGATACCGCACAATTATCACCTTCTTCGCCAGTATGTTATTATTTTTTATCATAAACTTAGTCAAAAATGAGTCAAACGCCGGACCGGTAAGGGATGACGATGAAAGAGATTGCACTTCGCACGACGCTGGCGGCGCTGCTGCTGCTGGTGATGCCGACCGCGGTATGGCTCTCTGGCTGGCGCTGGCAGCCGGTAGAGATGGGAAGCGGCCATAAGGCGCTGTTCTGGCTTACCGAAACGGTAACCAGTCCCTGGGGGACGTTGAGCAGTGCCATTCTGTGCGCATGGTTCCTCTGGTGTTTGCGTTTTCGCCTTAAACCTGCGCTGCTGCTGTTGGTCATTATGGTTGCGGCGATTCTGGTAGGGCAATATTCCAAGACCTTTATTAAAGAGCAGGTGCAGGAGCCACGCCCCTATGTTCTGTGGCTCGAGCAGCATAGCGGGCTTGATGAAAAAAACTTCTATCAGCAAAAACGGCCCGAGCGCAGTACGCTGGTACGCAATGCCCTGATTGATAACGTTCAGCTGCCAGACTGGTTAAAACGACACTGGGAGTTTGAAACCGGCTTCGCCTTTCCTTCCGGCCACACCATGTTCGCCGCCAGCTGGGCGCTGCTTGGGGTAGGGCTGCTGTGGCCTCGCCGACGGGTGGTAACCATTGTGGTACTGGTGATTTGGGCCGTTGGCGTGATGGCCAGTCGCCTGGTGCTGGGGATGCACTGGCCCAGAGATTTGATCAGCTCTACGCTAATCAGTTGGCTGCTGGTGACGGTGGCCACCTGGCTGGTGCAACGTTATTGCGGCCCGCTTACCGTGCCGCCGGACGAACAGCGAGAAATAGCCTCTCGCGAACAGGAGTGATTGTGTTTCTGCCTTTTGCCCCCATAACAGGTGCATGGGCAGAATTTTTCACGGTCGCCGCGTTTGCCGAAGCATCAGGCAAGCAACCGCGCTTTTTTTTTGGCATAATTCATCTGGTTAACATCAGACTATGGGATGGACTGTGAAATATTTGCTGATTTTTTTACTGGTATTGGTGATTTTTATCATCTCTATTACGCTTGGGGCGCACAACGATCAGGTCGTCTCATTTAACTACCTGTTAGCTCAGGGGCAATACCGCGTGTCAACGCTGCTGGCCACGCTGTTCGCGGCCGGATTTATCCTTGGTTGGGCTATTTGCGGCCTGTTCTGGCTGCGCGTACGCGTCTCTCTGGCCCACTCGCAGCGTAAATTAAAACGCCTGCAGCAGCAGTTGGGGCAGGCAGAAGAGGCCGTGACGGTGTCACAAGTCCCTGCCATTAAGGAATAATCTCTCATGTTGGAACTGCTGTTTCTGTTATTGCCCGTTGCCGCCGCCTATGGCTGGTATATGGGGCGCCGCAGCGCGCAGCAGGACAAGCAACAGGAAGCGAGCCGGCTCTCCAGGGACTATGTGGCGGGCGTCAACTTTCTGCTCTCCAATCAGCAGGATAAGGCCGTCGATCTGTTCCTTGACATGCTTAAAGAGGATAGCGGGACGGTGGAAGCGCACCTGACCTTAGGAAACCTGTTTCGTTCCCGCGGCGAAGTCGATCGGGCTATCCGCATTCATCAGGCGCTAATGGAAAGCGCCTCGCTGACCTACGATCAGCGTCTGTTAGCGGTGCAGCAGCTGGGCCGCGATTATATGGCTGCCGGTTTTTACGACCGGGCCGAAGAGATGTTTAGCCAGTTGGTGGATGAAACCGACTTCCGCATCGGCGCATTACAGCAGCTGCTCATCATTCATCAGGCAACCAGCGACTGGCCAAAAGCGATTGAAGTGGCCGAACGGCTGGTCAAGCTGGGCAAAGACAAGCAGCGGATGGAGATTGCCCACTTCTACTGCGAGCTGGCGCTACAGGCGATGGGCAGTGACGATCTCGACAGGGCAATGAGCCTGCTGAAAAAAGGGGAATCTGCCGACAGGCAAAGCGCGCGCGTCTCGATCATGATGGGTCGCACTCATATGGCGAAAGGCGAATATGGCAAAGCCGTAGGTTTTTTGCAGCGGGTTCTGGAGCAGGACAAGGAGCTGGTCAGCGAAACGCTGGAGATGCTCGAAATTTGTTATCAACAGCTTAATCAGCCGCTGGCCTGGGCTGAATATCTCAAGCGCTGCGTCGAAGAAAATACCGGCGCCGCCGCTGAGCTGTACCTTTCCGACGTGATTGAGCGTGAGGAGGGGGGAGAGGTGGCACAGGTCTACATTAACCGCCAGCTTCAGCGACATCCGACGATGAGGGTATTCCATCGCCTGATGGATTATCACCTGCACGAAGCGGAAGACGGCAGGGCGAAAGAGAGTCTGATGGTGCTGCGAGACATGGTTGGCGAGCAAATTCGTACCAAGCCGCGCTATCGCTGCCACAAATGCGGCTTTACCGCCCACGCGCTTTACTGGCACTGTCCTTCCTGCCGTGCCTGGTCTTCCGTAAAACCGATTCGTGGCTTAGACGGTCAGTAACACCATAAGGGTGGCTGGCCTTTTAACAGACTCTATTTTAGTTACAACATACTAATTAATTTATTTGTTGAGGTTACAGAAAGATCGGCGTCTTCTGCCGTCAGGCAGGGGGAAGAATGAAAACCCGTGCGGCAAACTGTGAATTTGCCGGTGCCACAGGTAGAATGCTTGCCGTTTATCTCTTGTGCCAAATGCGCATCACTTTAAGAGGGTTCTCCCATGCAATCACCTCAGGTAACCGGTTCCCCCATCCTGGTCGCGCTCGACTATAACGATCGCGCCGCCGCTATGGCTTTTGTGGACCGGATTGACCCGCAGAGCTGTCGTCTTAAAGTAGGCAAGGAGATGTTTACCCTGTTCGGCCCGGATCTGGTGAGAGATCTGCACCAGCGTGGTTTTGAGGTGTTTCTGGATCTGAAGTTCCACGATATCCCAAACACCACCGCCCATGCGGTAGCCGCCGCGGCTGAGCTTGGCGTGTGGATGGTCAACGTCCATGCCAGCGGCGGAGCACGGATGATGACGGCCGCCCGCGAGGCGCTGCTGCCGTTTGGCAAAGAAGCTCCGTTATTGATTGCCGTCACCGTGCTGACCAGCATGGAGGCGGCGGACCTTAAAGATCTCGGTATTGAGGCTTCGCCCGCTGACTATGCGGAGCGGCTGGCGCGCCTGACTCAGCAGTGTGGCCTCGACGGCGTCGTCTGCTCGGCACAGGAAGCGGTTCGCTTTAAGCAAGCCTTTGGTACAGACTTCAAACTTATCACGCCGGGTATCCGCCCGGCAGGCAGCGATGCTGGCGATCAGCGCCGGATTATGACGCCGCAGCAAGCGCAGCAGGCTGGCGTAGATTATATGGTGATCGGGCGTCCAATTACGCAGTCTGCGGACCCGGAAGCCACGCTCAAAAGCATCCTTACATCTTTACAGGAGGCATAATGGCCGACAGTAACAGCCGTCTGGTTTATTCCACTGACGCCGGTCGGATTGACGAGCCAAAGCAGGAAGTGCAGCGTCCAAAAGGGGACGGTATAGTCCGTATTCAGCGACAGACCAGCGGCAGAAAGGGCAAAGGCGTTTGTCTGATTAGCGGGCTGGACCTTGCTGATGCCGGGCTGGAAAAACTGGCGGCGGAATTAAAGAAAAAATGCGGCTGCGGCGGTTCAGTCAAAGAGGGCGTGATTGAGATTCAGGGTGACAAGCGTGAGCTGCTTAAATCGCTGCTTGAAGCGAAAGGGCTGAAGGTGAAGCTGGCGGGTGGTTAGGCCAGAAATAAGGCCGCGAAACCTCACCAGCTCATCCAGAGCACCGTAGTTTGCCAATTTCTCCACCCACCAGAATACCGCTTCGCCAGCATCGTCAAGCCGGTGGGAAAACTGATATCCCAGCAGCCAGAACAGGCCAAAATAATATCGCTGGTACCAACTATGTCTGTCATGATCTCAACAGGATTCAGCCCAGTCTGCTGCTCCAGAAGTCCTTACAGAACAAAAAATGCCTTTGCCAGAGCCGTCTTCATGCATCGTCTTGGTGAAATAAGGGATCGAGGTCTGGAAAATCAGAGTTACCGGGCCAGCGGACTGACGCTGATTACCGCCGCGATCACATTGTGGAATACCGTATATATAGAAAACGCCATTAACCTGCTGAAAAGAAGGGGCTACATCTCAATGAACAATTGTTGTCACGTTAGCTTGGATATCGAATCGATGGTCACTCCCGTTTTTGCATCACAGAGGCATCACCCAATCGTCTAATCTTGAATCAAAATTATTAATTTTACTTAAATTTAAAAAAAATTAAGTGGTTTTTTCTATTTGAAGTTAGTTAAATGTACGCCTATACCCTAAAATTTATATGCGAAAAAAATGAACAAGAAGACAAAATTAATTGCAATATTGTTGTCGTTGCTTTTTTGTGGGTTAAATATAAGTACTTCAGGAGCCGAAGAAGAATCAGCGAAGTTAACAGGATTTAACGTCGCGGATGATATGAAAAAAAGGTTTTATGATACCTCAGACACCTGCGGAGATGACCCGGCTTGGTTTTGTAATGGAATATTAATACGGGCTGCAAACGCCAGTCCAAATTATCATGCTTGGGAGCCTAGCCCGTCTTCTGCCATACGCGGAGGAATACCGTTCTCTTATTTTAGAAACGACCTGAATACTACACGTTTACAAGCTTCCCGCTCTCAGGGATTCACATTAAAAAGCGGAAGATACGGCACTTCATCCCCATGGCCTATAAAGGTGCTGTGTTCATTTCCCTATGATGCAGGCACTAACATTCGCACTCATCAAGGATGTGGTGCAGCAAGTGATTATCCGGAAGAAAGCAGGGAATGCGAGTCTCAAGGGATCACGACCGCAGAACAATGGCTTGATCATTTCAACTCAGTGGATCCTGTCAGTCCAAAACGCTATCACCACCAGTGTTCGTTTGACGCCAGTACTGACGCTTTTGCTACTAGCCTGAAGGCCAGGCGCCTGACGAATGTACAGGACCAAATGGAGGCCTGGAGTCAGAACGAGCTATCCATTGCTACCTGGCCAGCCGGTATTGGGGAACAATTACCGATCGAATCCTTTTTTTATATCGATGGATTACATAACGATGGGTTAACGGGTCTGGAAGCAGCTAAATACATGCAATCAGACTATTTTAAACAAACAGGCATCCGTATACCTGTGATTAAAATCACTCTCCCAGAAAAAGAATCAGAAAACGTCGACTTCACGTTTGTTGAGTCTGACCAGGGGCCATTTGACGATAACTATCTTAAGGTTATAGATATTTTATCTATAATTTTATTGGGATAAGCTGCGCATAAAATATGCATAATTATGTATTACTGGGACTTATTGATGAAAATAAAACTGCTAGCCGTTTCTCTATCACTGGCATCCTCACTTTGCTTTGCAGGTAATCCTTTGAACCATAATAACTCTTGTGACGGACAATATTATGAAGATGTATATATATCTGCAATAAATAACACATCAAACTGGTTGGGTCGTGGGCCGGGATTTAACGTTAAGATTAATGGCACATGGTACGGGAAATCAATATCCGATGATAGTAAAGGCCATTTGAACGGACTTTATCAGACTGCACTGATCGCTTATCTGTTAAAAAAACCAGTTAATGCCTGTGTTCTTAATACTGCATGGTTGAGAGGACTAGAATTTAATTAATGTCATACCGGAGGGTTGTGTTGCATTAAGGCTCTGTCGCGTTAAGGGCACTGTTGCAAAGAGCGGCCAGTTGATACGCTTTGTCGATAAAACTTGCCAATGGTGCTGCGCATGAACGTAGCCCCCTTATCCTGAGTTAGTTAGGGATCTGAAGCCCAACTGTACGAAACTGTACGCTAAGCTCCGCAAGTGCGCATAGCCGTGCGGAACTATGATCCGAATCAGTTAGAGCAGCAGTTGCTTACGGGGCAAATCGATGCCGTCATTGCCACTCCGGGAGCGCTGCAAACCCATCTGAGAGTTCATCATTTGTTTTATGAAACCTATGTGCTTATCGGACGTTCAGGACATCCTGCACTCCAGGAAAATCTGAGCATGAAGGATTTTGCAAAACAGAAACATATTATCGTTTCACCAGCCGGTGGGGGATTTACCACGCCTGTTGATGCTGTACTAGCTGCGTCAGGGCTTCAACGCCAGATCGCGATGTCTGCCGCTTCATTTCTGTTTATTCCCGGAATGGTGTCAGCGAGTGACCTGGTGGCGCTGGTCCCGCGACGTTTAATTCAGCAACCTTTTAATCAACTCAGCGTGGTGGAACTCCCCTGGCTTAAAGAGCGCTTTGAAGTCAGCCTTATCTGGCACGAGCGCGGCCACGGACATGCCGGCCAACGTTGGCTGCGGGATTTAATTATCAGCCTAAACGCGATGAATTAAACGTATTAAATGCCAAGCCGATCATTATCAGATAAGCAGGTTGAAAGTGAATAAAATACACTGTGCCGTATTCTTAACGCTGAGTGCGTCAGCGAGATAAAGGGGGGCATCTAAAATACAGGAGGAAAGCTGAATGATGATAATATCGCCCGGCTTTCACCCCTCATTACTCCTTATCGGCTGATTTGGTGACCTATGATGCCGCCTACCGCTGCGCCACCAACGGTGCCCAGACCGCTGCCGTTAGACAAGATCGATCCGCCAATTGCTCCAGCCCCGGCACCAATAGCCGTATTGCGGTCGCGTTTAGACCAGTGTGAGCAGGCGCTCAGAGAAAGCACCAGAGTTGCAGCGAGCAGGCCTGCTGTCAGCCGTTTTGTAGTCATTGACATACTCATTTCTCCATTTCTTGTACTGCAGAGATATCCTGGTAAGTATAGTGATATCCCTGCGTTATCGGCCCAGCTCCAGCGAATTTATGCGTGGTTTATCTCACATAAGGTAAATAAACCCCGATAAAATAGCGCGCCAGTCGGAATGACAGGCCTTCAGGAGCAGAACAGCAATGGCGCCTGGAAAGTTAGAGTTCTAACTATCACTCCTTGGTTCTATTGCTTAACTCTATTGTATGCAACGCTGCCAATCTTCACAGGTAAAAACTCCTAATCGCTCACGCATTTTTGGTTCTACCGCCAAATCCTGCCCCGCATCCAGCAATAATCTCCATACCCGCTGCCCGTGCCTGCCGTGCTGGACTCCCACGGGCCTTTCTGCTGAGGGAAAGGGCGGAGGGTGTCGCGCACTCTGCTGTGCTCTCGATCCTGTTTTATCTTAAAAATCAAAACCAGATTTTGTGATCACACACTCTGGATTACGCTGAAAAAGCGCTTATGCGCTCCCATAACCAGAGGATAAGATAATGACAGTTATTAATCAGACTACATGCAGGTTGTTTAACGAAGTTGGACAAACCACACAGCTCTCTGCTTATTACGAAGAGGGTCGCCGCACCATGTGGATGCTGCTCCGTGCGCAGCCACGTCCGAGCTTCAACCATGAGCTTATCGAAGAGATCATGAACCTCAGCTATGCCGCCCAGCGCTCCGGCTTGCCCATCGATTTTTGGGTGACCGGCTCGCTGGTGCCGACCATGTTTAATGCCGGCGGCGATCTGCGGTTCTTTGTCGAATCAATTAAAAACGGACGGCGCGAAGCGCTGAGGGCCTATGCCCGCGCCTGCGTGGACTGCATTCATGCTGCTGCAAGAGGGTTTGATACCGGAGCGGTGAGCATTGCCATGATTGAAGGCAGCGCGTTAGGCGGCGGATTTGAAGCCGCGCTGGCCCATCATTTTATTCTGGCGCAAAACACCGCCCGCATGGGCTTCCCCGAAATTGCTTTTAATCTGTTTCCTGGCATGGGCGGCTATTCGCTGGTTGCCCGTCGCTCAGGAATGAAGCTGGCCGAAGAGTTAATTTGTGAAGGGGAGTCCCATACGGCGGAGTGGTTCGAGCAGCGCGGCCTTGTCGATAAAGTGTTCCAGCCGGGGGAGGGATATCAGGCGACGCGCACCTTTATCGATACCCTCAGGCCTAAGCTGAACGGCGTAAAAGCGATGCTGAAAGCTCGTCAGCGGGTGTTGCAACTGACGCGCGCTGAGCTGATGGATATTACGGAGGATTGGGTTGACTTCGCGTTCTCCATTGAGCCGAAGGATATTGCCTATATGGAACGGCTGGTACAGTTGCAAAATCGCCACAGCGCCCAGGCGCTGCGAAAAGTGGGTTAGCTTCTGCTTCTGTCGGCCAGCCAGTGCTCGATATCACCGGCGGGCATTGGTCTGGCATAAAGAAATCCCTGGCGGGAAGTCACTCCGCTCGCCAGGACAAAAGCCTCTTCTTCTTCGGTTTCGATGCCTTCCGCTATGACCTGTAGCTCCAGCGCATTAGCCACCGCCACGATAGCCCGCACCAGCGATTGCGAAACAGGACGATCGTTGACGCCGCGCACAAAACTCTGATCGAGTTTGATCGCGTTAATCGGCACCCGCGCCAGCTGTGAAAGCGATGAATATCCCGTACCAAAATCGTCAAGGTGCACCTCTGCCCCCAGCTGTTGGAACTGCTCCATCAGCGCCAGCGCCTTCTCTTCATTTTCGATCAGGCAGCTTTCAGTCAGCTCAATATCAATCGGGCAGCGATCGAGCCCGGCCTGCGCCAGCGCCAGTTTCAGATCGCCATAGATACTTTGATCGATAAGCTGACGGGGAGAAACGTTGACGGCCACCCGCAGGTTAATGCCTTTCTCACGCCAGCGAATAATCTGCGCAAGCGCGGTCAGCATCACCCAGCGGCCAAGCGGCACAATCAGGCCGGACTCTTCGGCGTAGGAGATAAAATCTCCCGGCGGCACCAGACCGCGCTCTGGCGAAAGCCAACGCACCAGCGCCTCAACGCTATTCACCACGCCACCGGCATCGATTTTGGGCTGATAGTGAATAATTAACTGATTCTGATCCAGCGCTTTACGCAGATTGGTATCCAGCCACAAATACTCAAATACGCGCTGATTCATTTCAGCGGAGAAAATACAGAATTTGCCGCGGCCACTCTCTTTGGCGGTGTACATGGCGGTATCGGCGTTGCGGATCAAACTCTCGCGATCTTCGCCGTGCTGCGGACTGACGGCTATGCCGATGGAGCAGCCGGAATAGACTTCGATCAGGCCGATGCGGAAGGGCAGCTTCAGCCGATCGAGAATACGTGACGCCATTGCCTCAAGCGAAGCCTGGCTGGCGGCAGTGGCAAGCACAATAAACTCATCGCCGCCGAGTCTTGCCAGCGTCTGCTCCTGTTCAAGACAGCTCAATATAGCCAGCGACACCGCCTGTAGCAGCTGATCGCCAAACATATGCCCGTACGCATCGTTCACCTTTTTAAAGTTGTCGAGATCGAGATAGACGAGGCCCACCTGCTGGTCCACCCGATTCTCCAGCGCTTCGGCGATGGCGTGGTTAATGGCGTTGCGGTTGGGCAGGCCGGTGATGGTATCGGTATTGGCCAGCACGCGCAGGCGCTCCTGGGCGCGACGCTCTTCGGTAATGTCCGTGCCAGAGCAAATCAGATAGATTTCGTTTTTACCGCTGCCGCTGTGAACGAATTTATTGCGGAACAGAAACAGGCGCTGCCCCTTTTTGGTTTTAATCCAGCGTTCTACTTCGTAGGAGCTGCCGTTGCGGAAAAAACTGCTGATATTCCGTCGGGAGGCCGCGGCCTCCTGCTTAGTCATAAAAAGTTGAAACACATTACGGCCGATCACTTCCTGTTCTTTCAGGCCAGTGTACTCCTCGCTCAGCCGGTTAAAGCGCTGAATGTTGCCGCGCTGATCGACGATGACGATTACCGAATTAGCCTCCGAGACCACCTGTTCGGCAAAAGAGAGCCCCAGTACCAGATCGCGCGCCACGGCGGAGGTATCTCCCCAGGCGGAGGCGCTGCCAGCCCATGAGGATTGGTTAACCTTTCTACCGACCAGATGCACAGAAATCGGCTCGCCATACAGCGAGAGCGTCAGGTTGATGCTGGAGGTAATGACCGTCATGCTGCGGACCAGGTTGGCCTGCGGCCCCGTCAGCGCAACGGCAATGTGGGTGCTGGACTTTTCGTCCTCAGCAAAAAGAAGTGCATCACTATCGGCCAGCAAACGCCAATGAGGGCTGGTGGTACCAAAATAGGTATAAAGTAACGATTGCCCTTGTTCATCGGTCATCAGGTGTCTCCTTGAAGGATGCAGTACAAGCTGTATCTTCTTATTTTAGCAACAGTATTCGGCAACCATGAGAATCTCAAGATGTATATGGAATATATTTTGGCAGCGAAAATTACCGGGGAGAATAAAATGCCCCGATCTGGCGATCGGGGGCGTGGATTAGCAGGGGCATTTGCCTAACTTACCGGCTTTACTCGGAAAGCGCGCTTCCAGACAGTAACGATGAAACTCTTTTTCCGTCATTGGTTTGGTTTCAGGATGTTGCCGCTGCATATGCAGCAGATAGGTTGGATAATGCTGGACGCCAACCATCAGCCTGAAGCTTTGCGCCAGCCGTGACATTAGCAGGCGTAATGTGAGCCTTTCCGGGGGCTTAGCCGCTTCAATCGGCACGCAGCGCCTCACGATAAACCGGGTTCGTCCCGGAACGGCGCGGATCGCATCAGACATGGCGGGCCTCGCTTCTCAAGGAGATTTCGGATTCATGTACCGTAGGCTGCTGGCTGTTCAGAGCGCGGCGAATGACAAAGAAAGCCGCTATCAGCATGGTCACCGCCACCAGCATAAAGAAGCCGCACAGCGCGGCATTAATCTGATTGCTGAAGACGATGGTTTCCATATCGGCGACGGTTTTGGCCGGGGCGATAATGATGCCGTCCTGGATGCCTTTCGAAAATTTATTGGCCTGCGCCAGAAAGCCAATGGCAGGCTTTTCATGGAATATTTTCTGCCAGCCCGCGGTCATTGAGGTGATAAACAGCCAGACGGTGGGGAGGATGGTGACCCAGGCATAACGCTGTTTCTTCATCTTAAACAGCACCACGGTGCCCAGAATCAGCGCCATTGACGCCAGCATCTGATTGCCGATGCCGAACAGCGGCCAGAGCGTATTGATCCCGCCCAGCGGGTCAACCACTCCCTGATAGACGAAGAAGCCCCAGCCAGCGACGGCGACGGTTGTTCCGGCCATATTGCCAAACCATGAGCGGTTATTCGCCAGCGAAGGCACCACCGTACCTACCAGGTCCTGCACCATAAAACGGCAGGCGCGAGTCCCTGCGTCAACGGCGGTCAGAATAAACAGCGCTTCAAACAAAATCGCAAAGTGATACCAGAAGGCCATCATCACCCGGCTGTTAAACACCTCGGTAATAATGTGCGCCATGCCGACCGCGAAGGTAGGGGCGCCGCCTGCGCGTGAGAGGATGCTGGACTCGCCAACGTCTCTGGCAATGCCGGTCAGCATTTCTGGCGTAACGACAAAGCCCCAGCCGTTAATAGCCTGCGCAGCCGTTTCAACCGTGGTGCCAATCAGGGCCGCCGGGGAGTTCATGGCAAAGTAAACGCCAGGATCGATCACCGAAGCGCAAATCAGCGCCATAATCGCCACGAAAGACTCCATCAGCATCGCGCCGTAGCCAATAAAACGGATATGGCTTTCTCGTTCGATCAGTTTCGGCGTGGTGCCGCTGGAGACCAGCGCATGGAAACCGGAAATCGCGCCGCAGGCGATGGTGATAAACAGGAACGGGAACAGGCCGCCAGCGAAGACCGGGCCAGTGCCGTCAATAAAGCGGGTCACCGCCGGCATTTTCATCTCCGGCATGGCGAAAAGAATCCCGACCGCCAGTCCCAGAATGACGCCGATTTTCAGGAAGGTAGAGAGGTAGTCTCGCGGCGCCAGCAGCAGCCAGACCGGCAGGATTGAGGCGACAAAACCGTAAATCACCAGCACCCAGGTCAGGGTTGTCCCTTTCAGCGTAAAGAAAGGCCCCCAGTAAGGATGCTGGGCGATGTCGCCGCCGTAAATAATTGCCGCCATCATCAGCACAAAACCAATTAGCGAAACTTCAGCAATTTTCCCGGGACGAATAAAACGCATATAGACGCCCATCAGCAGGGCAATTGGGATGGTCGCCGCAATGGTGAACAGGCCCCAGGGACTGTTGGTTAGCGCTTTAACCACGACCAGCGCCAGCGCGGACAGGATGATGATCATCACGCCGAGCGCCCCCAGCATGGTGACCACGCCGGCGAACGCGCCCAGCTCCTGGCGGGCCATTTCTCCCAGCGAACGCCCGTCGCGGCGGGTGGAAATAAACAGGATCAGGAAATCCTGCACCGCACCGGCCAGCATCACGCCGACAAGGATCCAGATTGTTCCGGGAAGGAATCCCATCTGCGCCGCCAGAATCGGGCCCACCAGCGGCCCGGCACCGGCAATAGCGGCAAAATGGTGGCCGAACAGCACCCATTTATTGGTGGGAACGTAGTCCAGGCCGTCGTTATTCCGTTCGGCTGGCGTACGGCGACGATCGTCAAGCTCGAAAATGTTTTTAGCGATAAACAGGCTGTAAAAACGATAAGCGATGCTGTAGCAGGCGACGGAAGCGACCACCAGCCACAGAGCGTTGACATGTTCGCCGCGGCTGAGGGCCAGCATGGCAAACGCTCCGGCGCCGACTAACGCCACAGCGGTCCAGATCACGCCGGTTTTGACGTTTTTCATCACATTACTCCTTCCAGGATCCATAAGAGAGGCTGAATAACAGCTTCAAAGTAATGTAATTATTTGTTAATGAAAGCGAAGGCAGGGAGAAGTGTGAGGCGACAGATGTTTTTTCGATCGGCGGGGGGAGAGCAGGCGGGATAACCAGCGTTATCCCGCCTGAAAAGCGCTTAAGCTACCGGACGGGCTACCACGCTGCGGGTTTCCATACGCACCTCAGCAATGGTGACTTCGATCAGGTCAGTGACGCGGAAGACCACTTCACCTTTAATCTGGACAGTACCGTTCTCCTGGCTGCACACCAGCTCATCGCGCACGGCGTGGATGAACGGGGCAGGGATAAAGGCCACCGCGCCGTTATCGGTCAGACGCACGCGCATACCGCCGCGTGAAACGTCAATCACTTCGGCATTGAAGCGCTGGTCCGTTCCGGCTGCGCTCTGGAGGAAGCGTGAATAGAGCCAGTCACCGACGTCACGTTCAGCCATCCGGTTCTGACGGCGACGTTCACCCATTTTCACCGTGATCTCATCGTCTGGGCGGGTTGCCTGTTCCCCTTTGATCATCGCTTTCAGCAGGCGATGGTTAATC
This sequence comes from Erwinia typographi, assembly GCF_000773975.1. Taxonomy (GTDB): domain Bacteria; phylum Pseudomonadota; class Gammaproteobacteria; order Enterobacterales; family Enterobacteriaceae; genus Erwinia; species Erwinia typographi. The sequence continues at coordinate 115,983 of NZ_JRUQ01000059.1, read as the reverse complement.
ATATCGCCGTACTTACGAATCGGGGATGTCCAGGTTGCGTAAGCTTCCAGACCCAGGCCGAAGTGCGGCCCCGGCTCGGTGCTGACTTCCGCAAACGACTGGAAGCGGCGAATGCGGCTGTCGAGGAACTGGGTTGGCTGCGCATCCAGCTCACGGCGCAGCTCGCGGAAGCCGGACAGGGTGGCGATAGTCAGCGGATCTACCTTCATGCCGTGATTTTCCAGCATGGCCGCGGCCAGCTCGGCTTTCTCGGCGTCAAAGCCCAGGTGAACGTTATAGATGCCAAAGCCCAGTTTGTCTCGCAGCACGGTGCCAGCGCAGATGTTGGCGGCGATCATCGCTTCTTCGACGATGCGGTTAGCAATCCGGCGATGCTCGGCAATGATATCCAGCACTTCGCCTTTCTCGCCCAGCAGGAAGCGGAAATCAGGGCGATCCTTGAACACCAGCGCGTGGGTCTGGCGCCACTCGCTGCGCGCCAGGCACAGGCGATGCAGCAGGCGGATCTGCCTGGCGATAGCGTCATTCTCTGGCTGCCAGTCGCCGGTATTTTCCAGCCAGTCGGAGACGTTATCATAGGCCAGCCTGGCTTTAGACTCGATCCAGGCCGCGAAGAAGTGAATCTCTTCGCTCAGGGTGCCATCGGCCGCGACGTTAACGCGGCAGGCCAGCACCGGACGGCGTTCGTTCGGGCGCAGCGAGCAGATATCGTCCGACAGCTGGCGCGGCAGCATTGGGATATTAAAGCCGGGCAGGTAGTTGGTGAACGAGCGCTCGGCGGCAATTTTATCCAGAGCGCTGTCGGCAGCGACGTACGCGGTCGGGTCGGCGATGGCGATAGTCAGGCGAAGCTGGCCGTCTGCGGTCTCTTCCACAAACAGCGCATCATCCATATCTTCGGTGCTGGCGCTGTCAATGGTGACGAATTCCAGAGCGGTAAGATCTTCACGCTCAAGCTGCTCATCCATCATCTCGCCGGTCACGGCTTGCGGGGCTTCACGCTCAAGATTATGGCGGGAAAGCGTAACCCACCATGGGGCAAGGTGATCGTCCGCAGTGGTGATGAAAGCGGTCAGTTCGGCATAGAACGTGCGGTCACCCTTCAGCGGATGGCGGCGCATTTCGGCTACGGCCCAGTCACCATTCTGAAAATCATGGGTCACGCTACGATCGGCACGGCACTGAATAGCGTCTTTGATGAGCGGATGATCGGGCACGATCGACAGGCGATCGTCCTTGCGCTGCACGCGGCCCACAAAGCGCGACAGAAAAGGTTCAACCAGCTTTTCGGGATCGGCGACTTCACGATCCTTATCGGTTTGCAGCACCGCAATCACGCGATCGCCATGCATGACTTTTTTCATGAACGGCGGCGGAATGAAGTAACTTTTTTGCGCGTCGACTTCCAGGAAGCCAAAGCCTTTTTCGGTGCCTTTCACTACTCCTTCAACACGCGGCGTCTGGGAGTGGAGTTTCTCTTTGAGCTGCGCGAGCAGCGGGTTATCCTGGAACATAATCTCAACAGTTTTTGTGGCCTAAGAGCGGCAGACAGTTTTACGCGATTAACCGCCTCGCGGCAAGTAAAAAGCCGGGAAACCCGGCTTTGTTTGATTCAGCTGTCTTATCTGACTCAGGCAATACGCAGGCCCGGTTTCACTTCAGAAAGGGTGATGGTAACCGGAACCGATTTGGAGGTAGGCGTTCCGCTTCCGTCGCCAAAGCTGGAGAGGGGAACCAGCGGGTTAGTTTCAGGATAGTAGGCGGCAAGGTTGCCTTTAGGAATATTGTAAGGCACCAGCTTAAAGCCGAATACTTTGCGGGTGATGCCGTCATTCCACAGCGTTTCGATATCCACATCGTCCCCGGCGGCAAAGCCCAGACGCTGCATATCTTCAGGGTGGATAAACAACACTTCACGCTGACCGTAGACGCCGCGATAGCGGTCATCGAGGCCGTAAATGGTGGTGTTGTACTGGTCATGTGAACGCAGCGTTTGCAGCGTGAACGGCACTTCCACGCCTTCGCCAAGCTGTGGGAACAGCGAGTCGGGCAGGCGGGCGCTGCTGAACTGAGCCTTGTTGTTCGGCGTATTAAAACGGTACTCCGCCGCCGCATTGCCCAGATAGAACCCGCCCTTGATATCGCATTTCTGGTTGAAATCGCTGAAGCCAGGAATCGTCGCGGCAATATGGTCACGAATTTTATGGTAATCCGCCGCCAGCGCGAGCCAGTCCAGCCGCTCGCTGCCGAGCACTGCGTTAGCGATGCCTGCCACAATGGCCGTTTCGGAACGCTGAGTGTCGGCGATCGGTTTACCCACGCCTTCAGAGGCGTGAACCATGCTGAAGGAGTCTTCAACGGTAATAAACTGCGGGCCGCTGGCCTGAATATCCTGCTCGGTACGGCCAAGCGTGGGCAGGATCAGCGCGTCAACCGCGCCAGGGCAGAGGTGGCTTCGGTTCAACTTGGTGCTGATTTGCACGGTCAGTCCACAGCGACGCAGCGCTTCTTCCGTACGTGGGCTGTCCGGCGCGGCAGCGGCCAGGTTGCCGCCTAACGCGATCAGCACCTTGATTTCATCACGCAGCATCGCTTCCAGCGCCTGAACGGTGTTATGGCCGACATTGCGCGGCGGCTCAAAGCCGAAGTGCTTAGCCATGCTGTCGAGGAATGCCTGTGAAGGCTTTTCATCAATGCCCATCGTGCGGTTTCCCTGCACGTTACTGTGGCCACGGACCGGGCAAAGGCCAGCGCCTTTCTTGCCTAGCTGGCCAAACAGCAGTTGCAGGTTAACGATTTCGCGCACCGTATCAACGGAGTGTTTGTGTTGGGTGATCCCCATTGCCCAGGTGCAGATAACGCGCTCTGCGCTCTGGTAGATGGCAGCAGCTTCACGCAGCTGTTGCTCGCTCAGGCCTGACTGCTGCACGATCTGCGACCACTCCGTCGCCTCAACGGCGGCCAGGTAGGCTTCCATTCCTTCGGTTTTAGCGTTAAGGAACACTTCATCGAACAGGCCTTTTTGACCTTCGGCAATCAGTTCGTAATGAGTCTGGGCAAGGGCTTTCACCATGCCGCGGACCGCCGCCATATCACCGCCGAGATTCGGCTGGTAATAGGTTGAGCTGATGGTCCCGGCTTTGCTGGTCACCACTTCCAGCGGCTTTTGCGGATCGGCGAAACGTTCAAGTCCGCGCTCACGCAGCGTATTGAAGGTGACTATTTTAGCGCCGTGATCGGCAGCATGGCGCAGGCTGTGCAGCATACGCGGGTGGTTAGTTCCGGGGTTCTGACCGAAGACAAAAATCGCATCCGCGTGGTCGAAATCATCCAGGCGAATAGTCCCTTTACCTACGCCAATGCTGCGCTTAAGACCAGTACCGCTGGCCTCATGGCACATATTCGAGCAGTCAGGGAAGTTGTTGCTGCCATTCATGCGGCCAAACAGCTGATAAAGCCAGGAAGCCTCGTTGCTGGCGCGACCGGAGGTGTACAGCTCCATCTGGTCTGGGTTATCCATCGCTTTGATATGCCTGGCGATCAGCTTAAAGGCGTCATCCCAACTGATGGGCTCATAACGGTCTCTTTCGCGGTTATAGCGCAGAGGCTCGGTCAGACGACCCTGATACTCCAGGAAGTAATCGCTTTGCTGATAGAGGGCGGAAACGCTGTATTTTTCGAAGAAGCTGGCGTCGACGAAGCGGCGGGTGGCTTCCCAGGTGACCGCCTTCGCGCCGTTTTCGCAGAAGCTGAACGTGCTTTTATTATCGTCTCCCCATGCGCAGCCTGGGCAGTCAAAGCCTTTGGCTTTGTTCATGCGCATCAGGTTGCGCATGTTTTTTAACACCTGTTTGCTGTCAAAAACAAAGCGGGTGGTGGCTTCAAGAGATCCCCAGCCGCCGGCCGCTGCCTGGTAAGGCTTGATCGCAGTTTTAAATTTCATATCGCTTCGCAGGTAATTTAAATGTTTTGGAGTTGTTAGGAAATTATTGCTTCTTTTATGCAAATAGTGTGCGACCCGGTAAAAAAATTGTCTAATTGATTGGTTTAATGGTGCGATAGGCGCGGTTTATCGCAAAACCGTGAACTAACTCAAAGATTTGCCCGTAACGTTCTGCTTCTGCAGGCCCGGGAAGCAAAGCTGACTAATAATTAGGCTTTCTTCCATTATAACGAGGTGCCTGTGAAAGAGTTTGCCAGCAAAATCCATGCCTTCGGCAAGGCGCTGATGATGCCGATTTCGGTGATTGCCGCCGCAGGGATCTTCCTTGGCGTGGCCGCCGCGATGCAGAATCCGGCCATTACCGGCGATGCCTTTGCCAGCCTGCATACGCCGCAGCTGGTCATTGGCTTTATCCGCAAGGTGGCAGGAGCGCTGTTTGCCAATCTGCCGGTGTTTTTTGCCGTAGCCAGCGCGATTGGCCTGGCGAAAGCGGAAAAGCCTACTGCCGCCTTTGCGGCGGTCATCGGCTTTATCGCCATGCACGTTGGCGTTAGCGCCACGCTGGCGGCGCAGGGGCTGACCGTGGCGACCACTACGCCAGAAGCGCTTCAGGCGAAAGGCATGGCTCAGACCGCCGCGATGATGACCTCTGCCGAATACATCGAAATGCTGGGGATCTTCACCTATAACATGAGCGTGCTGGGCGGGGTAATCGCCGGCCTGCTGACGGTGACGATCCATAACCGCTTCTATGCTACCCAACTGCCCACGGCGATTGGTTTCTTCGGCGGGCGGCGGCTGGTGCCGATCGTTACCGTGCTGGTACTGCCGCTGGTCGGCGTGCTGCTGGCGTTGATCTGGCCAGCCATTGGCGCGGCTATCGCCTGGGTTGGCGAGCTTATTGGTCGCAGCGGCCAGTACGGCGCTTTCCTTTACGGAACCAGCGAGCGGCTGCTGATCCCTACCGGGCTGCACCATATTCTTAATGAAACGGTCCGCTTTACGCCCATTGGCGGCATTGCCACGGTAGACAATCAGACCGTGGTCGGGGCGCTGAACATCTTCAACAGCGCGCTGACTCATCCGGGCGCGCTTTCGGACGACACGGTAAGGAGCGCTACTCAGTATCTTGCCCAGGGAAAAATTCCGGTCATGATGTTCGGCCTGCCTGCCGCCGCGCTGGCGATGTATCACACCGCAAGACCAGAGCACAAGCAGCGGGTCAAGGCGCTGGTGATGGCGGGCGCGCTAACCTCGTTCACTACCGGTATTACGGAACCGCTGGAGTTCTGTTTTATCTTTGTCTCGCCGGTGCTGTATCTGTTTCACGCGCTGCTCAGCGGCCTCTCATTTATGCTGATGTCATTAATGCACCTGATGATTGGCAACATTCAGGGCGGCGCCATCGATCTGGTGGTGTTCGGCATCCTCGGCGGCAGCAAAACGCAGTGGTGGTGGAGTATTGTGCTGGGGCTGATTTATCTGCCGGTCTACTACTATGGCTTCAAATTTATCATTACCCGGATGCGCGTTGAAACGCCGGGCCGCGAGTCAGACGAGATCGACGCATCGCCGCAGATCGTTTCCGCCAATGAGCGTACCAGGGTCATCATTAGCGGCCTGGGGGGCGAAGCCAATATAGAGGATGTCGATTGCTGCTTTACCCGGCTGCGCGTCAGGGTGAAAGAGATGAAGGAAGTGGTGGATCAAACCTTGCTCAGCACCGGCGCTAACGGCGTCAACCGCGTCAGCGAGCACGATGTGCAGGTGATTTATGGCCCGCAGGTGGAAAAAATTGCTAACGAGGTGAAAACAGCGTTAGGGGTAGCCTGAATGCTGCCGATAAACCTGAGAGCGAAAAGGCCACGATGGCCGCTCCTAAAGGATAATCAGGGTAATAACATCGTGATAATATTGCCTTTACTTTGACGATCACAGCAAGCCATGTCCTCAGGTTTTATCGGGTTAATAAAAGAATTATGGATATTAAGCAGCTTATCTATTTGTGCAACCTTGAACGTGAGCGCCATTTTGGCCGGGCGGCCGAAGCCAGCTTTGTCAGTCAGCCTACGCTATCGATGCGGTTGAAAAACCTGGAAAAAGAGCTGGGTCTTTCGTTGATTAATCGCAGCAATAACTTTGATGGCTTTACCGTGGAAGGTGAAAGGGTGCTCTCCTGGGCGCGGGAAATCGTTTCCGTCTATCAGGGGCTGAAGCTGGAGGTGGAATCACTCAAACACGGCGTAAACGGCACGCTGCGGATTGGCGTTGTGCCTCAATGCAGTATCTCCCTGCCGCTGATGCTTAAAGGGATGAGCGATCGCTACCCGCAGCTAAACTATCGGGTGGCGGTGCTGAGTGCCGACCAGCTGCTGGAGGCGCTGAACAGCCATACCGTTGACGTCGGCATCGGTTTTTTTGAGCTGGCGACGCTACGGGAGCTGCATTTTCAGGCCGAACCGCTGCAGGATGACGGCGTTGAGGTGGTTTTTCATCCTCAACATTTTCCGCAGCTGGCTGGCACCACGCCGCTGGCGCTGGGCCAGCTTGCTGCGCTCCCGCTCTGCCTGGCGGAGCAAACCCGCTACTTTCGCCGCTATCTGGACTCACATTTTCGCGAGGCCGACGTCATGCTGCGGGTGATTCTGGAAACTACCTCGGTTTTTCAACTGATTCAAGGGGTTCAGGTGGGATTAGGTTGCCTGATTTCGCCGTGTGGTCATTTGCTGCCGGACATGATGTCGGGGCTACACAGCCGCAGGCTGGCGATTGCGCCGATGTCGCGGCAGGCGGCGGTGGTGGTAGCCGAACCGGGCAGAGCAACGCCGCTCTCTCAGCATTTCTTTGATGAAGTGCGACGCTGGCTTAGCGAGGAGCGGGGTGGAAGATAACCCCCGCCAGTTGATTACGCGTCGTCGGGTATGGAAGGCGGCTGCATGGAACCCAGCGAACGCCTCAGCCTGTTGTTCCAGCCGGACAGCGCGATAGTTTGTAACAGCGCCACAATGGCGCGATCGCTAAAGCCTGCCGCCTTCAGCGGTTGGATATGGGCGGCGCTAAATCGCTCAGGCGAACGCGTCAGCTGTGCTGCACAGTGAATAATGGCTTTCTGCGCGGGCGTCGCCACTTCTGACGCCCGATCCACGCCTTCAAGTAATGCCTCACGGAGTTCTCCGCTCGCGGCGCGCTGAAAACAGAGCGGGCTGCCGTTGATTCGTGCACAGACCGCAGCAGCAAGGCGGCTTTCGTCGCTGGCGCAGGCTTCCTGCAAGGCATTTTGCAACTGTCCCCAGCCGTAAAGCGCATCGCTATCGTGAGCCAACAGCCAGGCGCAGTTGCGCAGCGTTTCCTGAGGCTGACACCACTCTACCGCTGCCTGCTGGTCGGCAGAGGCATAGCGCTGCTCCAGCGGTAGCAGCAGCGGACGCCAGCTGCCAGGCTGGCTGAAACCTTCGTCGCTGGCATCTTCAGGCAGCGTCACGCCAGGGATCCAGCGAACCGGCAGCGCCAGCAGGGCATGAATCCCGGCAACCATCCGGGCCTGGTAGCTGACAAAGCCAATCAGCTGGTGGAAGGTGATGATATCCGGCGCGGTTAAGCCAACTTCATCAAGACGCAGCAGGGCAGCCGCGTCGATAAGCGTTGGCTGGCTGGCCAGCTGGCGGGCGTGTTCCGTGATTTGCGTCAGGCGGCGATTGCTTTCGCGTGACGAGTCCGGTCCCGAAAGGGGGTTCAGCCGCGCGGCATAATGGTTGCACAGGCGCTGAATACCGGTCACCTGAGCAACGGTTAACGCCGTGCTCAGACGATCGTAAATCGTTAGCGTATGGGTTCTGCTGGTGCTCAACTGCTGAGGCAACAGCAGCTGATAAAGATCTCTTGAGGCCAGCAGTGCAGGCTGAGACTCACGCAGTAGCGGCCCCAGCACATCCTGATGCTGCTGAGCTAAACCCAGAAGAAAGCGGTCTTCAATCTCTGCCGCTTCGGGGACCAGTGGGGCAGTATGCGGCGTGAGGGAAGACTGCGTTTCATGATACCAGTGGCTGTTGCCGGGAAAACGGCGCTGTTCCATGGTCATTCCTTTTCAAGTTAACCGGCCCGGCGAAGCAAAATGGAAGAGCAAGTCCGTCAGCGGGCCTGAAGAGCTTCACTATCCTCTCCCAGGCGACCAGGTGAACAAAAGAATGATCGGTGCTATATCATAGCGGAATGGTATAACGCGGTGAAAAAGCGGGAAAAACGTACGGCAGGAAGATACCGTACGATTCTGGCATGGCGTAGCGACAGGATCAGCGATCTTTGCGCCAGGCATCGGCGGTTAACGCTTCGCCAAAATGACTGTTGATCAGCCTTTTGGTCAGCTCATGCAGCGGGCTGGCGAGCACGTCGGCGGTGCTGCCTCGCTCCACCACTTCGCCCTGGTGCATCACCATCACCTGGTCACTGATGTGCTTCATCATACCCAAGTGCTGCGTCACGTAAATATAGGAAATCCCGTGTTTGTCCTGCAATTCCAGCATCAGGTTCACCAACTGGGAACGCATCGACATATCCAGCGAGGCCATTGCCTCATCGGCGATGATCACCCTGGGTTGCAGGATCAGCGCGCGAGCCAGGCCAACGCGCTGTTTCTGGCCGGGCGCCAGCATGTGCGGATAATAAGCCGCATGGTCGCGCAGCAGGCCAACCTGACGCAGCGTGGCGATAATGCGTTTCTCCCGCTCTTCGGCGGACAGTTCGGTGTTCAGCCGTAGCGGAAAGTCGAGGATCTGGCTGATGCGCTGGCGCGGATTGAGCGAGGTTGACGGGTCCTGAAAAATCATTCTGATCCGCTGGCTTCGGTAGCCGTAATCGCCGTATTGCAGCGGATGATCGTCAATAACAATGTCGCCTGAACTCGGCTTGATCATGCCGCTAAGCATTTTCGCCAGCGTCGATTTACCGGAGCCATTTTCGCCGATGATCGCCAGCGTTTGCCGCTCACGCAGCATAAAACTGACCTCTTTCACCGCCTCAACGTGCTGACGGCGAAACAGCCCGGTACGGTAGCGGAAGGTTTTGCTGAGATTGCGCACTTCCAGCAGCGATTCAACCATTACTGATTCTCCATGTTGAGCGGGAAGTGGCAGGCGAACAGGTGGGATTTAGTGCCGGTTAACCTCGGCGTTTCGATGCATTTTTTCTGTGCGTAAGGACAGCGCGGCCCAAGGCGACAGCCGATCGGCAGGTGCTCCAGCGACGGAATTGCGCCGTTCAGCGTATTCAGTCGGCTTTTATGCGGCAGCGAGCGCCCGAAATCTGGCATCGCGCGGATCAACGCCTGGGTATAAGGATGATGGGGCGCCACGATCAGCTCGTCGCTCGGGGCGGTTTCAACCGTCTGGCCGCAGTACATCACATTTACTTTATCCGCCCACTGGCTGAGCATCTGCAAATCGTGACTGATCAGTAAAATCGTCGTGTTGTTGTTCTGGTTCAGACGGGCCAGCAGGCGGAAGATTTGCGCCTGGGTCGTGGGCTCCATCGCGTTGGTTGGTTCATCGGCAATCAGCAGGCGCGGCTGATTAGCCAGCGCAATGGCGATCATCACCTTCTGGCATTCGCCATCGGTCAGCTCATAAGGGAAGCTGCCCATAATATCTTTATGGTCTTTGATGCCGACGCGGTGCAGCAACTCAATCGCCCGCCGGTGACGCCAGCGAAAACGCTGATACCAGCGGCCTTTGTAGGTCCAGCCGGGAATAGCCTGCACGATCTGCTGACCGATGCTTTCAGAAGGATCCAGGCAGGACTGCGGCTCCTGAAAAATCATCGATACGTTATGGCCGATAATTTTACGCCGCTCGCGGGGCGTGAGGTGCAGCAGGTCAATATCGTCAAACCGCATCCGGTCTGCCGTCACCCGCCAGTTCTCTTTGGTTACCCCGCAGATCGCTTTGGCTATCAGGCTTTTACCCGATCCCGACTCGCCGACCAGGCCCCGCACTTCACCCTCCGTCAGCGTAATGCTGACGCGATCTACCGCCTTTACCGGCCCGTCGGCGGTCATAAACTCAATGGTCAGGTTACGAATATCGAGCAGCGGCATTTATTCAACTCCCGCAACGATGGCCCGGCGGATGCCGTCACCTAACAGATTGACAATCAGCACGCTGAGCATAATGGCGGCTCCTGGCAGCATCACGGTCCACGGCGCCACGTAGATCAGTTCGAGGGCGTCGCCAAGCATGGCGCCCCATTCGGGTGAGGGCAGCTGTGCGCCGAGGTCGAGGAAGCCTAAAGCGGCGATATCAAGAATAGCCATCGACAGCGCACGGGTGACTTCAGACACCAGCAGGGCAAGGATATTGGGCAGAATGGCGTGCCAGAGAATATTCAGACTGCTGGCCCCATCAAGCCTCGCGGCGATAACGTAATCTTTTTCCAGCTCATCATACACCGCCGTGTAAATTGCGCGAACCAGGCGCGGGAGGATCGCCAGAAATACCGCCAGCAGCGCATGTTCAAGGCGTGGCCCTAAAAAGGCCACCACGATAATAGCCAGCAGCAGCGAAGGAATAGAGAGCAGCGTATCCAGTACGTGGTTAAGGATCGCCGAGCGTAGCCCTTTAGTCAGCCCGGCCAGCACGCCCAGCACCGTGGCGCAGAGCGTGGCAAAAAGGGTGACCAGGATCGCGGAGCCGACCGTTGGTCCGGCTCCGCTCAACAGGCGGCTGAGAATATCCCTGCCCAGGTCATCGGTGCCGAGAAAGAACGAAACGTCGCCGTAGCGGGACCAGGAGGGCGGCAGCAGCTGGTAGCCAAGGAATTGCTGATCGAGGCCATAAGGGGCCAGCAGGCGACCAAAAATGCACAGTAGCAGCAGCGCGATAAACGCATAAAGGCCCACCATCGCGGTAGTGTCATGGTAGAACAGGCGCCAGGCATTGCGCAGCGTGCTGGGCAGCTGCTTTTCAGCATAAATATTATCGGCGGGCATACCATTCCTTATGCTTCAGCGGCGTCATCATTGCTCCGAGAATATCGGCCAACACGTTAACCGTAATCACCAGACCACCAACCATCATTACCCCGGCAGAGATCGCCGCGTAATCCTGCTGGCGGATCGCATCCACCAGCCAGCGGCCAAGACCGGGCCAGCTGAACACAACTTCAGTGATCATCGCCAGCGTGAGCATGGTGGAGAATTGCAGTCCCAGACGGGGAATCACCGGCGGCAGGGCATTATGCAGTACGTGGCGGCGAATGATCGTGAAGCGGGAAAGGCCCCTGATCGCCGCGGCCTTAATATAGTTTTGCTCCATCACCTCGCGGGTGCTGATGCGCAGCAGGCGAACCACCTCGGTCGTTGGCGCAACGGCCAGCGCGGTAACCGGGAGGATTAGGTGCACAAGGGCGCTTTTCAGCATTTCATGCCGCCAGGGAGAGGGGCTGAGCCAGGCATCGATCAGCGCGAAACCGGTGATATTGTTCACCGGATAGAGCAGGTCGAAGCGGCCGGAGACCGGCAGCCAGCCGAGATCCAGCGAGAAGAACAGCGTCAGTAGCAGCGCCAGCCAGAACACCGGCATAGAAAAGCCAAGCAGCGCCAGCGCGCTGATCGTTTTATCCTGCCACTTATCGCGCAGTACGCCGGCGGCAATGCCCAGCGGAATGCCGATCAGCATCGCCAGCGCGAAAGCCATAATGCACAGCTCCAGCGTGGCGGGGAACACTTCGCGGATTTGCTGCACGATCGGCTCGCCGTTGATGCTGGAAACGCCAAAATCGAGCTGGAACAGCCCTTCATACCAGAACAGGCAGGCATCGGTGAACGATGCGCCCTGAAGCGGAGCATGAGGCGTGAAGTAGCAGAGGCTGAAGCCCACCAGCGTCAGCATAAACAGCGTAACCAGCCACAGCACCAGGCGACGCAGGGTATAAATGATCATTTACTTATCCTCGCCTGAATCGCGGTGCACACCGGCAAATGAAGCGTTGCCAAACGGGCTCAGCACCAGCCCCTGAATGTCGTGGCGGTAGGCCTGCAAACGGAGAGAAGATGCCAGCGGGAGCACCGGCAGCGACTCTGCCAGCATTCTTTGCGCCTGGTCGTAATAATCAATACGGGAGGCAAGCTGCTGCGACAGCAGCGCTTTATGCAGCACTTCGTCCAGGCCGGGATCGCACCAGTGAGCATAGTTGGTCTGCGAGCCAATCGCCGCACAGCTCAGCAACGGGCGGAAGAAACTGTCCGGATCGTTGCTGTCGGTCGACCAGCCGGTCAGCGTCAGATCGTGATTCATCTGCATCAGGCGGGCCTCCTGAAAGCGGCCCTCAACCGGCACGATTGTCACCTTAACGCCAACCTGCGCCAGGTCAGCCTGAATCAGCTCGGCGGTTTTCAGCGGACTGGGGTTCCAGGCCTGAGATGAGGAGGGCACCCACAGCGTCAGGCGCAGATTTTCCTGGCCCAATGCTTTCAACTGCTCACGGGATTTCTTCGGATTGTATTCGGTCACTTGCGCCGCATTATCATAGGCCCATGACGCGCGAGGCAGGATCGAAGCCGCCGTCTCCGCCGTGCCGTAATAGATGGATTGCATCAGGCGCTCGTTGTTAATGGCCAGCGCCAGCGCCTGGCGAACCGCAACGCGATCCAGCGGCGCCTTGCGGGTGTTGAACGCCAGATAGGCCACGTTCATACCCGGACGCAGCGTCAGGCGCAGGCGCGGATCGTCGCGCAATATCGAAATCTGGCTGGCGGCGGGATAGGCCAGCACGTCGCACTCGCCGGTCAGCAGCTTGGAGAGCCTGCCGGTGCCGCCTGCACCCATATCAATCACCACCTGCGGCATTCGCGGCAGGCCTTTCCAGTAATCAGGGTTGCGCGCGAGGCGGATATACTGTCCGGTCCGGTAGCTGTTCAGCAGGAACGGCCCGGTGCCTACCGGCTGGTGATCCATCTGCTCCTGACGATCTTCTTTGGTCAGGCGTGCGGCATATTCGGCAGACAGCACCGGAGCATAGTGGGTGGCGATGTGCCAGAGGAAAGAGGCGTCAGGGCTGTGCAGGCGGATCTCAACGGTGTCTTCATCCAGCTTCTTTACGCTCTGAACAGCATCGGCAAACTGGAGGCTGTCGAAATAGGGATAGCTGCCGCCGTTGACGTTATGCCAGGCTGAAGTGCGGTCAAAAATGCGCTGGAAGCTGAACACCACGTCGTCAGCATTCATCGTGCGGCCGGGGGTGAACCAGGCCGTTTTCTGGAAATGCACGTTATGGCGCAGATGGAAACGGTAGGTTGCCCCGTTATCGCGGACTTCCCAGCTTTCCGCCAGCTCCGGGATTAGCCTGTAAGTGTAGGGATCCACATCAAGCAGACGGTCATAGAGCTGAGCCGCCAGCGTATCCACCACCAGCCCACCGCTGGCCAGCTGCGGATTGAACGTTGTCACTGCGCCGTTGACGCAGTAAACAAAGCCGCTCTGGCGAATATCGCCGGGCGTGGCGGACCAGGATGAGGCGCTGAACAGGCTCAATCCCAGCAGAACGGTGGAGAATAGTGTGCGCATAAGTCATCTGAAATATCAGGCAATAGTCAGAGTGTACCGCACTCTCCGGTCTGGCCCAAAGTTTGCCGCGGCAACTGGCGTTTTTTCACACGAAAGCAGCCAGAAAGGTTCCCACAGCGCGATTGGGGTTGTTCATAATACGCCCAAAGTTGCTGTGGTAATGAGAAAAATTCTCAACAAACTGCTTTACAGCACATACTGAGAATGATTACTATTCTCCTGCGCTTCGACGGTGGCTCTACCGAAGAAGAGCACGACATTGCTCACATTGCTTCCAGTATTTTAGCCCGCCTTGAGCGGGCTTTTTTTTGCGCTGAAGCAGGCAGTCAGCGCTCGCCGTCGGCATTGATCCCATGCTTTTTCATCATGGCGCGCAGCTGGTGATAGGTTACACCCAGTAATTCTGCCGCGCGGCGCTGGTTGAAACGGGCCTGGGCGAGGCTGGCCTCTAGCAGCTCTTTCTCCTGCTGATGCTGCCAGCGGCGCAGGTCTAAGGGTAAGGCGGGAAGGGCAGCCGCCTCCGGCGCTTCAGACCTGACCGCTGGCTGGCGGGACTGGAAAGGATTGATCACAATGTTGTCCAACTGCTCATCAATCTCGCCGTGACGGTAGACCGAACGTTCAACCACGTTCTTCAGCTCGCGCACGTTGCCGGGCCAGTCATAGTCCAACAGAATCTGTTGCGCTCTGGCGGTGAAGCCCGGAAACAGAGCCAGACCAAGTTCCCGGCACATCTGAATGGCAAAATGCTCCGCCATCACGAGGATATCGCTGCGACGTTCACGTAGCGGCGGCAACTGGACCACGTCAAAGGCCAGGCGGTCCAGCAGGTCGGCGCGGAACTTTCCCTGCTGCGCCAGCAGCGGCAGATCGTCGTTGGTCGCGCAGACCAGGCGCACGCTGACCTGCAGCGGCTGGCTGCCGCCGACCCGCTCCAGATGGCCGTACTCAATCACCCGCAGCAGTTTTTCCTGCACCAGCATCGGTGCGGTTGCCAGCTCATCCAGAAACAGCGTACCGCCATCCGCCCGTTCGAAGCGGCCCTGGTGGCGTTTTTGCGCGCCGGTAAACGCCCCGGCCTCGTGGCCGAACAGCTCGGAATCCAACAGATTTTCATTCAGCGCGGCGCAGTTAAGGGAAATAAACGGCCCCTGCCAGCGCGCGGAAAGGTAGTGCAGACGGCTGGCGATCAGCTCTTTCCCGGTGCCACGCTCACCAATCACTAACACCGGCTTGTTGAGCGGCGCCAGGCGCGAAACCTGCTCAAGGACTTCAAGAAAGTTGTTCGACTCACCCAGCAGCGTGTCGTTATTTTCGCTCATGAAATTCACCAGATGTTAGTTATTTACGCCACACTAGCCAATTTTCCTGGTCCTGTAAACCCTTAGATTATCGTAAAATCAATAAGATAAAAGTTGGCACGACAATTGAATAGATCCTCGCGTAGCCGCATCTGATTGCGCATATCCAACAAGTAATGAGGACAGTGATTATGGGTATTTTTTCTCGTTTTGCCGACATCGTGAACGCCAATATCAATTCGCTGCTGGAGAAAGCAGAGGATCCGCAGAAGCTGGTTCGTCTGATGATTCAGGAAATGGAAGACACGCTGGTAGAAGTTCGCTCTACTTCAGCTCGTGCGCTGGCGGAAAAGAAACAGCTGGTGCGCCGCATCGATCAGGCCGACTTGCAGCAGGGCGAATGGCAGGAAAAGGCCGAACTGGCGCTGCGTAAAGACAAAGACGATCTCGCCCGCGCGGCGCTGATTGAAAAGCAGAAGCTGACCGATCTGATCGCCTCGCTGAAGCGTGAAGTTGAGCAGGTCGATGAAACCTTAACCCGCATGAAAGGTGAGATTGGCGAGCTGGAGAATAAACTCAGCGAAACCCGCGCCCGGCAGCAGGCTCTGACCTTACGCCATCAGGCGGCCTCGTCTTCACGCGACGTCCGTCGTCAGCTGGACAGCGGAAAAATTGATCAGGCGATGGCGCGTTTCGAATCGTTCGAACGCCGCATCGATCATATGGAAGCCGAGGCAGAAAGCCAGAGCTTCGGTAAGAAGAAAACGCTGAATCAGGAATTTGCCGAACTGCAGGCTGATGATGAAATTGGCGAGCAGCTGGCGGCATTAAAGGCCAAAATGAACCGCAGCGAGTAATGCCCTGCGACCGGCATCCCTGGCTGGATGCCCATTCCTGACGTCATCAGGTGAAATTTCAAGGAGAGTGAATGAGCGCGTTATTTCTGGCCATACCCCTGACAATTTTCGTGCTGTTTGTGGCGCCAATTTGGCTATGGCTCCACTACAGCAACCGCCAGAACGGCGGCGCTGAGTTGTCACAAAGTGAATTGCAGCGCCTGCAACAGCTGACCGAGGAAGCCAAACGGATGCGCGAGCGCGTCCAGGCGCTCGAAGAGATTCTGGATGCCGAGCATCCAGACTGGAGGCAGTCATGAGCGGAGCGATCGTTAAGGGCAAAAAGCTCTATCGCATTCCGGCACGGGGAAAAGTGAAGGGCGTCTGCGCGGGAATTGCGGAGTACCTGGATATCCCGGTACGGCTGGTTAGGGTTATCGTGGTGCTGTCGATGTTCTTTGGCCTGTTCTTTTTTACCCTGGTGGCCTATTTTGGCCTGGCGTTCCTGCTGGACGAGATGCCGGAGAGCGTGAGCCGCAGCCAGGGCGAGAGATCGCCAACGGCGCAGGAGCTGCTGGATCGGCTGAGTCAGCAACTGAAGGGTAGCGAGGCGAGCCTGAGGAATATGGAGCGCTACGTGACTTCAGAAACCTTCAGCGTCCGCAGCCGTTTTCGTCAGCTTTAACCCTCTGAGCGGGCTCGTTCGCGGGCCCTGATTTCTTGATCGGGAGTACATTTATGCGTAACTGGCAGCAATCCGTTAAAAATAATGCCGCGCCCGCGTTAAAGAGGGCCGGTAAATTTGTGCTGATCAACGCGCTGACCTACGGGCCTGGCGGCGTGGCTGGCTGGGCGGTGAAATCGGTTGCTCATCGTCCGCTGAAACTTTTCCTTGCGTGGGCGCTGGAGCCGATCCTGCGCCGTGCGCTGCGCGGAGCCACCGCGCGCTGGAATAAACCTTAACCCACTTATTTTGCCGTAATTTGCTACACTGGCCGTCTCGATTATTGCCGCAAACAGAATAAAAAAAGGTGCCGACACCACCATGAAACGACTTCAAAATGAATTGCTGTCGCTGGTGAACCGGGGCGCGGATCGCCACCTGCGCCTTGCGGTTACCGGCCTCAGCCGCAGCGGGAAAACCGCTTTTATCACCTCGCTGGTCAACCAACTTCTCAACGTCAATTCCGGCGCGCGCCTGCCGCTGTTTTCAGCCGTCCGTGAAGATCGGCTGCTCGGCGTGAAGCGCGTGCCGCAGCGGGATATGGGCATCCAGCGTTTCACTTACGATGAAGGATTGTCGCAGCTTTACGGTTCACCACCCGACTGGCCAACGCCAACGCGCGGCGTCAGTGAAATGCGTCTGGCGTTGAGATATCGCTCGCGTGAGTCGTTGTTACGCCATTTTAAAGACACTTCTACTCTCTATCTGGAGATCGTTGACTATCCCGGCGAATGGCTGCTCGATCTTCCGATGCTGGCTCAGGACTATCTGGGCTGGTCACGGCAGATGACGGGCCTGTTGCAGGGCGACCGCGCCAGCTGGTCCGGGCGCTGGAAAACGCTGTGCGAGGGGCTGGATCCGCTTGCCCCTGCGGATGAAAATCGTCTGGGAGAGATTGCGGCGGCCTGGACCGATTACCTGCTGAAGTGTAAGCAGGAAGGGCTGCATTTTATTCAGCCCGGTCGTTTTGTGCTGCCTGGCGATATGGCCGGGGCTCCCGCGCTGCAATTCTTCCCGTGGCCGCAGCTGGGTGAAACCAATGAAACCCGACTGGCGCAGGCCGATGCCACAACCAATATCGGTATGCTGCGGGCTCGCTACAACTATTACTGTCAGCACGTAGTCAAGGGGTTTTATAAAAACCACTTCCTGCGCTTCGACCGTCAGATTGTGCTGGTTGACTGCCTTCAGCCGCTTAACAGCGGTCCGCAGGCTTTTAATGACATGCGCCTGGCGCTGACCCAGCTGATGCAGAGCTTTTCCTACGGGCAGCGCACGCTGTTTCGTCGCCTGTTTTCGCCGGTGATCGATAAACTGCTGTTTGCCGCCACCAAATCCGACCACGTAACGGCCGATCAACATGCCAACCTTGTCTCCCTGCTACAGCAGCTGGTGCAGGACGCCTGGCAGAACGCCGCTTTTGAAGGTATCACCATGGACTGCCTGGGTCTGGCGTCGGTGCAGGCCACCGAAAGTGGCCTGGTCGACCATCAGGGAGAGAAGATCCCAGCGTTACGTGGTCACCGATTGGCCGACAACCAGCCGCTAACGGTTTATCCAGGCGAAGTCCCTCCGCGCCTGCCGGGTAATGCTTTCTGGCAGCAGCAGGGGTTCCATTTTGAACAGTTCCGGTCACGGGAGTCGGACGTGGATCGTCCTTTACCGCACATCCGGCTGGATGCCGCGCTGGAATTTTTACTGGGGGATAAGCTGCGATGACGACACCGATTAAGCCGCGTATTGATTTTGCAAGATCGCTGGAAGTGGAAAAAGAGCCCGATTTAAAAGCGGCTCGCGCTTTTGAACAGCAGAGCGCGATATTTGTCCCGCAGGGGCCTGAGGTTGAGCCTGAAGAAGAGGGAGAAGGCGAACGGGTTGTCGAAGCCGCACTGCGGCCGAAGCGTAGCCTGTGGCGCAGGATGGTCAAGGCTGGCCTGGCCGTGATGGGCGTCAGCGTGGTGGCGCAGGGCATACAGTGGGCGCACAACGCCTGGCTTCAGCAGGACTGGATAGCCATGGGGGGCTGCGTGGCTGGCGGGCTGATTGTCGTGGCCGGCGTCGGGTCGCTGATCGCCGAGTGGCGCCGTCTCTGGCGTCTGCGCGAGCGTGCCGAAGAGAGGGACGTTGCGCGGGAGCTGCTGGGTAGTCACGGCATGGGCAAAGGACGTGAGTTCTGCGAAAAGCTGGCCAGGCAGGCCGGACTGGATCAGGGACATCCGGCGCTACAGCGCTGGCACGCCTCGCTGCATGAAACCCATAACGACCGCGAGATTGTCGGCCTGTATGCACAGCTGGTTCAGCCGGTGCTGGACCGCCAGGCGCGGCGCGAAATTGGCCGCAGCTCCGCCGAGTCGACGTTGATGATCGCCGTCAGCCCGCTGGCGCTGGTCGATATGGCCTTTATTGCCTGGCGCAATCTGCGGCTGGTGAACCGCATCGCGGCGATTTACGGCATTGAGCTGGGCTATTTCAGCCGTATTCGCCTGTTCCGCCTGGTGTTGCTTAATATTGCTTTTGCCGGTGCTTCAGAACTGGTGCGCGAAGTCGGCATGGACTGGATGTCCCAGGATCTGGCCGCGCGTTTCTCCGCTCGCGCCGCCCAGGGCATTGGAGCTGGATTGCTGACCGCCCGGCTGGGTATCAAGACCATGGAGCTGTGCCGTCCGCTGCCCTGGATTGAGGGGGATAAGCCAAAACTCGGCGATTTCCGCCGTGACCTGATCGTTCAGCTAAAAGAAACGCTGCAAAAAGGCCCGGCTCAGGCCGGTAAATAGCCGCAGGTTTACGCGCCAGCCCGGTTATTTGCTGGGTTGGTGCGCATTCCGCACACTCTCTGTCAACTTTTCCTTCCAGAGCACTTCTGGCAGCCACGACGATCGGGTATCATCAGCTTAAGCCCGCAATAACGGAAGGTTGTCCCTCATGCGTCTGGAAGTCTTTTGCCAGGATCGTCTTGGTCTCACCCGCGAACTGCTTGATTTACTGGTTGAACGGAGCATCGATCTGCGCGGCATTGAAATAGCCGCGATTGGCCGCATTTATCTGAACTTCAGCCCGGTGGAATTTGAACCCTTCAGCCAGCTGATGGCGGAAATCCGCCGCATTCCCAGCGTGACCGACGTCAGAACCGTCGCCTTCCTTCCCTCTGAACGCGAGCATCGCGCGCTGAGCGCGCTGCTGGTAGCGCTGCCGGAGCCGGTTTTCTCCATCGATATGAAAAGCAAAGTGGAGCTGGTCAACCCGGCGGCGCAGCTGCTGTTCTCGCTGAATGAGGAGAAAATGCGCAGCTTTAGCGCCGGGGCGCTGATCGCCGGCTTCAATTTCCAGCGCTGGCTGGAAAGCGAACGCATTGAGCCTCAGGCGCATCACGTAGTGATTTTAGGCCGTGATTTCCTGATGGAAATCAGCCCGATTTACGCCGCTGGCGATAACGACCAGCCTGCCACCCCGGTTGGTGCGGTGGTGATGCTGAAATCCACCGCCAGGATGGGCCAGCAGTTGCAGAATCTGGCGGTGAATGACGATAGCGAGTTTCAGCATATTGTGGCGGTTACGCCAAAAATGCGCCAGGTTGTCGACCAGGCGCGCAAGCTGGCGATGCTCGATGCGCCGCTGCTGATCGTCGGCGATACCGGCACCGGCAAAGATATGCTGGCTCGCGCCTGTCATCTGCGCAGCGCGCGCGGCAAAAAGCCGTTCCTGGCGCTGAACTGCGCTTCGCTGCCGGACGACGTCGCGGAGAGCGAACTGTTCGGTCATGCGGCTGGCGCTTATCCTAACGCGCTGGAAGGAAAGAAAGGCTTCTTCGAGCAGGCCAGCGGCGGCTCGGTGCTGCTGGATGAGATTGGCGAAATGTCGCCGCGGATGCAGACCAAGCTGCTGCGTTTCCTCAACGATGGCACTTTCCGCCGGGTAGGGGAAGAGCATGAGGTGCACGTTGACGTGCGGGTTATCTGTGCCACGCAAAAGAACCTGACCGAGATGGTTCATCGCGGTGAGTTCAGGGAGGATCTGTTTTATCGTCTGAATGTCCTTACCCTGAACCTGCCGCCGCTGCGCGACCGCCCGCAGGATATTCTCGCGCTGACCGAGATGTTCGTCGCCCGCTTCGCCGATGAGCAGGGGCTGGTCAGGCCAACGCTCTCGCCGCAGCTGAATGCGTTTCTCAGCCGCTATACCTGGCCCGGCAACGTGCGCCAGCTGAAAAATACGCTTTACCGTGCGCTCACGCAGCTGGAGGGGCCAGAGCTGCGTCCGCAGGATATCGTCCTGCCCGAGTTCGCGATGGAACTGCCGCTGGGCGAGGAAGTGATGGAAGGATCGCTGGACGAGATCACCAGCCGTTTCGAGCGCTCGATCCTCACCAGGCTTTATCTCTCTTATCCCAGTACCCGCAAGCTGGCAAAGCGGCTTGGCGTTTCGCATACCGCGATTGCCAACAAGCTGCGTGAATACGGGCTGAGTCAGAAAAAAACGGCAGACAAATAAAAAAAGGGGCGGAAGTGATTCCGCCCCTTTTACACTAACAAGCAAGGTGCTTATTTCAGCGAGGCCAGCGCCGCGTCATAATCAGGCTCGGTGGTGATCTCATCAATCAACTGGCTATACAGCACGTTATCTTTCTCATCCAGCACCACAACCGCACGCGCCGCCAGCCCTTTTAACGGGCCATCGGCGATCGCTACGCCGTAATCCTGTTTGAAATCACTGCCACGCAGCGTGGAGAGCGTTACCACGTTGCTCAGGCCGTCAGAACCGCAAAAGCGGGACTGGGCAAAAGGCAGATCGGCGGAGATGCACAGCACGACCGCATTATTAATGCTGCCGGCCAGCTGGTTAAATTTGCGGACGGAAGCGGCGCAAACGCCGGTGTCAATACTGGGAAAAATGTTCAGCACTTTACGCTTGCCAGCGTAGTGAGTAAGGGAAACGTCAGAAAGGTCTTTCGCGACCAGGGTAAAAGGCTTTGCGGTCTGGCCCGGTGCAGGAAACTGGCCTGCAATGGCAACGTTGTTGCCCTGAAAATGAACGGTCTGAGACATAGCTTTTCCTTATAAGCGCAGTGAACACTGCACTGAGTGTATGTCATGCTGACGCACTCAGACAGAAAAAACCGTAACAAAGCCCGAACGTCAGCGGGAGCATGTCGCTAAGCTCGTGCCGACATTGCCAAAATGTCCTGGTCAGGACTATGTTGTGAGTGTACTTATCTTTCTTCCCGCAATAAGGATTCGTTGATGAGAGCAGTAAAGGTCTACCCGGAAGCCTGGCCGCTGCATACGCCTTTCGCCATCGCTCGCGGTACGCGAAGCGAGGCGGGCGTGGTGGTGGTTGAGTTGGAGGAAGGAGGGATTAAAGGCGTGGGGGAATGCACTCCCTATCCGCGCTATGGTGAAACTGTGGCATCGGTCATGGCGCAAATTGCCGCGCTGTTCACCGAACTTGAGCAGGGCATGACCAGGGAACAGCTCCAGCAGGCGCTGCCAGCGGGCGCGGCTCGCAACGCCATCGACTCGGCCCTGTGGGATTTGCAGGCGCGGAAGTTGGCAACGGATCTCTGGCAATTGACCGCAACCGCCCGGCCTCAGGCGATTGAGATGGCCCAGACCGTCAGCATAGACACGCCGGAAATGATGGCCAGCTCGGCGCTGGCGCTGTGGGAAAATGGCGCAAGGCTGTTGAAAATTAAGCTGGATAATGCGCTGATTACCGAAAGGTTGGTAGCGATCAGAACAGCCGTGCCGCAGGCGACGCTGATTGTCGACGCCAACGAGTCCTGGCAAAGCGAAGGGCTGGCCGCCCGTTGCCAGCTGCTGGCCGATCTTGGCGTGGTAATGCTGGAGCAACCGCTGCCCGCTGCCGATGACGCCACGCTCGCCAATTTTATCCATCCGCTGCCGATTTGCGCTGATGAAAGCTGCCACACGCGGGAAAGCCTGCCTGGGCTGAGAGGGCGCTATGAGATGGTCAATATCAAGCTTGATAAAACCGGCGGGCTGACCGAGGCGCTGCTGCTGGCCGGGGCGGCAAAAGCGGCCGGCTTTGCGGTGATGCTGGGATGTATGCTGTGTACCTCAAGAGCAATTGCCGCCGCGCTGCCGCTGGTCAATTCGGCCCGTTTTGTCGATCTCGACGGGCCAACCTGGCTGGCGGTGGACGTTGAGCCATCGCTCCCTTTCCGCTGTGGGCGGATCGATTTTTCAGGGCTGCCAGCTCAGTAAATCGACCATGGCGCCAAGGTATTTCTCCGTCGACTCGTCGGCGGAGATGGGCGGCAGTTCTGCGGTGATCACCGGTAAACTGAGATCGGCGCACCAACTGCCGAACGAACCGGGCGTGGCGTAGCCAACGCTGGTAACTAACGGTAAATCCATCTCCTTCGCCAGCCAGTGGCCCAGCGGGCTGGTATCTGGATCCTCAATACAGGCCAGCGGCTCATGGAAGGTCACGATCCAGCTGGGTTTCAACGTGTGGATAAGATCGCACAGCGCCTGCGTTTCGGGTTCAGAGCCGGCACGATCGCCGGTTGATAACAACACGTCACGCTGATCCGCCGCGCTGTTCCAGCGATAGACGGTATCACCAGCCTGCCAGTTGGCGGCGGGAAAGTTACGGTTCAGATCGACGCCACGAACGTTGGCCCGCAGTCCTAACTGACAGCCGTCCGGGTTGACGGCCAGCACCACATGATGCCGACGATGAGGTTCAACCAGCGTGCGCATTGCGCAGGAGAGGGTGACCACCGCCGCCGTTTCATCACCGTGCGTTCCCGCCAGGATAAGCCCGCTTTGTTCATCAGCCGCCGGAGCCGGGAACCATAGCAGGGGGGCGCCGAGTACCGAAGCGCCATAAACCTTACTTTCTGCATCGAGCTTGCCGCGTAACGGGCGCGGATGGATCGGGGACATGGTTATTCACTCCTGAATTGTTTTCCCTAAAGCTAACGTAAACCGACGGGGAACAAAAGGTCTGCGCCGGTCACGTTTCTGCGAGCGGACGGGAGAGGGTGCGAAAAATGCTATTTACCGATCAACGATTTGCGTTAGAGTGCGGTTAATCAGTCCGTTTAATCGTCCTTACGCTGGAGTGTGCTGTGAACAACTCTTCCCGTTTTACGCTGGCGCTGCTGGCGCTGGTAGTGACTGCCGCCGTTTCTGCCGCTGAGGTGCCGCCGGGTACGGCTCTGGCCTCCACGCAGGAAATTGTCCGCCATATAAAAGATGAGCCAGCTTCTCTCGATCCGGCCAAAGCGGTCGGACTGCCGGAAATTCAGGTGATCCGCGATCTGTTCGAAGGGCTGACCAATCAGGATGCCAAAGGCAACATTATTCCCGGCGTGGCAACGCAGTGGCAGACCAGCGATAACAAAACCTGGATTTTTACCCTACGTAAGGATGCGAAGTGGTCGAACGGCGAGCCGGTAACGGCCAGCGATTTCGTCTACAGCTGGCGCAGGCTGGTCGACCCGCAGGTCGGCTCTACTTTTGCCTGGTTTGCCGAACTGGCCGGGATTCAGAACGCTGGGGCGATTACCAAAGGGCAGATGACGCCGGATAAGCTGGGCGTGACCGCGCTGGACGACAGGCGCCTGAAGGTGACGCTGGATAAACCCGTACCGTATTTCGTCAGCCTGACCGCCAATTTCAGCCTCTACCCGGTGCCGGAAAAAGTGATTGAGGCGTCGGGAAAAGAGTGGACGCAGCCGGGGAATCTGGTGGGCAACGGGGCCTACAAACTGCAGGAGAGGGTGGTTAATGAAAAGCTGGTGCTGGTGCGCAATGACCAGTACTGGGATAACGCCCACAGCGTGTTGAATAAAGTGACGTTTGTGCCGATCAATGAAGAGTCCAGCGCCACCAAGCGCTATCGTGCAAACGACATTGATATTACCGAATCCTTCCCCAAAAACATGTACAGCATGTTGAAAAAGGCGTTGCCTGGCCAGGTCTATACGCCTGACCAGTTGGGCACCTATTATTACGCGTTCAATACCACCAAGGGTCCGACGGCAGACGTGCGCGTACGTCAGGCACTCTCATTGAGTATCGACCGCAAAATTATCGCGGAGAAAGTGCTGGGCACCGGTGAAAAACCGGCGTGGCACTTTACGCCGGATGTCACCGCAGGCTTCCAGCCTAAGCGTGGCTTCCTGCAACAGCATTCGCAGGAGGAGTTGAACGAGCAGGCAAAAGCGCTGCTGGCGTCCGCTGGCTATGGGCCAACGCACCCGCTGGATTTAACCCTGCTGTACAACAGTTCTGAAAACAACCAGAAGATTGCCATTGCCGTAGCCTCGATGTGGAAGAAAAATCTGGGCGTAACCGTGAAGTTGCAGAACCAGGAGTGGAAAACCTACATCGACAGCCGCAATAGCGGCAATTTCGACGTGATCCGCGCGTCCTGGGTCGGTGACTATAATGAACCTTCAACCTTCCTCAGCCTGCTGACCTCTTCCCACAGCGGCAATATCGCCAAGTTTAAAAGTGCGGAGTATGATGCGGTCATTGCAAAGGCAAGCCGTGAAACCAACAGCACCGTTCGCAACGACGACTACAATCGGGCAGAGCAGATCATCGCCGACCAGGTGCCGATTGCGCCGCTGTACCAGTACACCAATGGCCGGTTGATCAAGCCCTGGGTGAAAGGCTACCCGATCACCAATCCGGAAGACGTAGCCTATAGCCGCACGCTGTATATTCTTAAACATTGAGTATGTTCAGATTCTGCACCGTGTTTGCCGTTGTCCTGCTGCTTTATGGCTGCGCGCTTAAGCAGTATCCCGCTTCACCTCCAGTAAGCGTGGTTCAGACCACGCAGCTGGACTGCGGGGGCGTACGGAAAGAGATTGCCAGCCAGCAACAGGTCCAACTGAAGATTGACCAGACCGGGAAATTTGATGGTTTAACGGTCCTGGGCTTCCTTGGTGATTTCGGCATCGGTAACGGCGTGGCGAAAAGCGTGGCGCAAAAACACGCTGATCAACGTATGGCGCAGCTTAAAGCTCTGGAGAAAACCAGGTGCCAACCCCGCGTTTGAGGCTGCGCTGAGCAAAGGGCTATTTTATTTGCACAATGACACGGTTTTTAACGGATAGCGTTAACAAGCCTGTTTTGCAACGGCTGGCGCTCAGGCTAGACTGTATCGTATTGATAATGCTTAGTGCGGAGCGGCTGTGGACGTGATTGAAGGCAAGGCTTTACAGGTTTCGGACGCCATAATTTCCTGTCAGCTTGACGGAAAGGGCGGATTAATTCCCATCGATGACAAAGACGTCATTCATTGTGACCGGCCCTGCTGGCTGCATCTGAACTATACCCACCGCGAAAGCGCCGACTGGCTGACTTCCACGCCGCTACTGCCGGATTCGGTGCGCGATGCGCTGGGCGGCGACAGTATGCGACCCAGGGTAAACCGCCTGGGCGACGGCACTATGATTACGCTGCGCAGCGTTAATCTTAACAGCGAGTCGCGCCCCGACCAGCTGGTTGTTATTCGGGTATTTATCAACGAGAAGCTGATTGTTTCAACGCGTCAGCGGAAAGTGTTCGCCATTGATGAAGTGCTGACCGATCTGCAAAATGGCAACGGTCCGGTCAACGGCGGCAGCTGGCTGGTAGAAGTGTGCGATGCGCTGACCGATCATACCAGCGAGTTTATTGAAGAACTGCACGATAAAATTATCGATCTGGAAGACGCGGTAGTGGATCAACAGGTGCCGCCGAGAGGCGAGCTGGCGCTGATCCGTAAGCAGCTGATCATTATGCGACGTTACATGGCGCCGCAGCGGGATGTATTTTCACGTATTGCCAGCGAGCGGCTGCCGTGGATGAGTGATGACGAGCGCCGGAGAATGCAGGATATCTCCGACCGACTGGGGAGAGGGTTGGATGACCTGGACGCCAGCGTAGCCAGAACCGCCGTACTGGCCGACGAGATCAGTACGGTTATGGCTGAGGCGATGAACCGCCGCACCTATACCATGTCGCTGCTGGCAATGGTCTTTCTGCCGACCACCTTTCTTACCGGCCTGTTTGGGGTCAATCTTGGCGGGATACCCGGCGGCAACTGGGGATACGGGTTTGGCACCTTCTGCTTTTTGTTGGTGGCAATGGTGCTTGGTGTTGCGTGGTGGTTACGACGGCGTAAATGGTTGTAAAATGAGGCGATAAAGGGCTAAAAGGACGCTTAAAAATGACCAAAATCAATATTCTTGCGTTGTCATTGGGGCAAAATCTTCTTCGCAGGTGAATGCAACGTCAAGCGATGGGCGTTGTGCTCCATATTGTCTTACTTCCTTTTTTTGAATTACTGCATAGCACATTTAATTCGTACAAGCCGGGTAATCCCGGCTTTTTTTTGCCCATTTGCCAGCGGTGAGCTGCGTGCCTATGCTTAAGGTTCATGCCAGTTTTGAGGAGGAAGAGATGGTATTCACCCCAATTGACACTCCACGCGCATCCGAACCTATCCCAACCGACCCGGTTCCCATCCCGGAACCGCTGCCTGTACCGCAGCCGTTGCCCGATCCGCCGCTCGACCCCGATCCTATTCTGGACCCACCGCCCACCTATAATTAGCCACGGACCAGCAGAGCAGGGCCAGACCCTTTGAGAGACAGGGAAGTCAGGCTGATGTTATCGCCGCCGGGCCGCGGCGATTATTTCAACCTTTGGTAAAAACCCGTATACTCCCCGCCATAAAAGGGTCTAACCAGGAAATCGACAGTCGATCCCGATCGGCGGTGTGAGAAGTAGCTATGAATCAGACAGATACCAGAAAAGAATCGCTTGAATACAACAAGCTTCAAAAGCGGCTGCGCAGAAACGTCGGCAACGCTATCACCGACTACGGCATGATTGAAGAGAATGATGTGGTGATGGCCTGCATGAGCGGCGGCAAAGATTCCTTCGCTATGTTAGATATCCTGTTGAGTTTAAAGAAGGTTGCGCCGATCCATTTTGATGTGGTGGCGGTCAACCTCGATCAAAAACAGCCTGGGTTCCCTGAGCATATTCTGCCTGAGTATTTTGAAAGTCTGGATATCCCTTACTATATCGTCGACAAAGACACTTATTCGGTAGTGAAAGAGAAAATTCCTGAGGGGAAGACCACCTGCGGGCTGTGCTCAAGACTGCGCCGGGGCACTCTGTACTCTTTCGCTGAGCGTATTGGCGCGACCAAAATTGCGCTGGGGCATCATCTGGACGATATCGTTGAGACACTGTTCCTGAACATCTTCCACGGCGCGCGCATGAAGGCGATGCCGCCGAAGCTGCGCTCCGATGACGGGCGTAACGTGGTGATTCGTCCGCTGACCTACTGCCGCGAAAAAGATCTGATTAAGTTCGCTGAGCATAAAGACTTCCCGATTATTCCCTGCAACCTGTGCGGCTCGCAGGAGAATTTGCAGCGTCAGGCGATCAAAGCGATGCTAAACGAGTGGGATAAGAAAGAGCCGGGCCGCGTAGAAAGCGTGTTTAAATCTCTTCAGAATGTCAGCCCAAGCCAGTTGGCCGACCGCAATCTGTTTGATTTCGTTAATCTGCCGCTGGCTCGTGAAGGTGAGAGAGAAGAGTACGCGTTTACTGAAGCGACGATCTCTTCCAGCAATATTGATAAGTCCATGTTCATCGACGTGACCAATCTTTAATCGTTGTCGGTACTGGCCGCGCTCAGCCGACAGTAACGGCTGAGCGCGGTTTTCTGCTACACTCAGCGCCAATCCGCCCGCCGGTTTTATCAGAGAGTAATTCGTGACCGCTTTTGCAACCCTGACATCCCTGCCAGCCAGCCAGATCGCCAATCTGAACGAGCTGGGCTACCACACTATGACCCCAGTCCAGGCAGCAGCACTGCCCGCCATTCTGGAGGGGAAAGACGTTCGCGCGCAGGCTAAAACCGGCAGCGGTAAAACGGCCGCGTTTGGCCTTGGCGTGCTGAATCGCATTGATGCCACGCAGTTTGTGACGCAGTCGCTGGTGCTTTGCCCCACGCGTGAGCTGGCCGATCAGGTGGCGAAAGAGCTGCGCCGTCTGGCCCGCTTTACCGCCAACATCAAAATACTGACCCTGTGCGGCGGACAGCCAATGGGCGCTCAGCGCGATTCGTTAGCTCATGCCCCGCATATCGTGGTTGGGACGCCAGGGCGTATCCTTGATCACCTCAAGCGTGAAACCCTGAAGCTGAACAGTATCACGACGCTGGTACTCGATGAGGCTGACAGGATGCTGGAAATGGGTTTCCGTGAGGATATCGATGCGATCATCGGGCACTGTCCATCGTCGCGCCAGACTTTGCTTTTTTCCGCCACCTGGCCACAGGATATTGCGCAGATCAGCAAGAAGATTCAGCGCGAGCCGCTAACGGTTGAAACCGACGTTGTCTCGGATTTACCGGCCATTGAACAGCAATTTTACGAGGCCGGTCCGCGTGAGAAGCTCACCGCGCTGGTCGGCCTGCTGAGCGAGCGCCAGCCTGCCTCCTGCGTCGTGTTCTGCAATACAAAACGCGAATGCGACGATGTGGCCCATGCGCTGGAAACTAGCCGCATCAGCGCGCTGGCGCTGCACGGCGATTTAGAACAGCGCGATCGTGATCAGGTGTTGATTCAGTTTGCCAACGGCAGCTGTCGCGTACTGGTTGCCACCGACGTTGCGGCTCGAGGTCTGGACATTAAAGCGCTGGCGATGGTGGTCAACTATCAGCTCTCCTTCGACCCGGAAGTCCACGTTCACCGCATAGGACGCACGGCGCGCGCCGGGGCAGAAGGGTGCGCGATCAGTTTTGTCGCCCCTGACGAGATGGTACGCGCTCATGCGCTGGAAGATTTTTTGCAGATGAAGCTGAACTGGGGCAGCGTATCCGCCCTGAAATCCGTGGCGGCGCAACCGCTGCCCGCAGAGATGGCAACGCTGAGCCTGGACGGTGGCCGCAAGGCGAAAATCCGCCCTGGCGATATTCTGGGTGCGTTGACCGGTGAGGGCGGGTTAAGCGGCGATCTGATCGGCAAAATTGATATTGCCCCAACTCAGGCTTACGTAGCTATCCGTCAGGAGCGCGCGCGCCAGGTCGTGAAGCAGTTGCAGCAGGTAAAGATTAAAGGTAAGTCCTGCCGGGCGCGTTTGCTTAAGTAGACCGTCGCGGGCTAAGGAGTCAAAGAAAGGCCAGATAATCTGGCCTTTCTTCCTGAACTTAGTTCAGAATTTATGAATTTCCGGCGGCTGAGCCAGCAGCGGTTCGGCGTCGGCCATCATGGTTTTGAAGTGCGGCTGGTCGCCGTGGATCTCGACGGCCTGTTCATTGCGCCAGGTTTCATGGAACAGGAAAACGTTGCCGTCCTCCACGCTGCGATAAAGATCGTAATGCAGACAGCCCGCTTCAGCACGCGCAGGCTTCACGCCGTTATTCAGCACCTTTTTCAACTCGTCCGCTTTACCGGGGCTGGCAGTGAACTTCGCCACGATGGGGATATTTTTATCTGTCATCCACTTCTCCTTACTGTTTACCTTGCACATCAGGCCGGAAAACCCGCCCCGAATACCTTACTGCATCTCAACTGACTGGACGCCTTTTATCTCCAGCAGTGCATCATAAATTTGATGCTGGGCGACCTTGCGAGACATGGTCACCTCGATCAGCATTTCGCACATTCCTGACTCTTGATCGCGGTTCACTACTGAGACCTGCCCGGTGCGAACATGTTCCTTCTCAAGCGCAATAAGCACCAGCGGCACGCTTTTGGGCTTGAGGTGGAAGATAAGCGTGTAATGGCGACCAATAAGCCAGTGGCTGATGCGGCGAAACGTCTCCAGTACGATCAGCGCCAGCAGGGTGCCGTAGATGCCAATTTCATACAGGCCGCTACCAATGACCAGGCCGATAGCGGCAGTGACCCAGAGACCGGCCGCCGTGGTCAGGCCTTTGACCACCTGTTTTTGGATAATGATGGTGCCGGCGCCTAAAAAGCCCATGCCGCTGACAACCTGAGCGGCAATACGGCTAGGGTCCAGGCCAATATGCGTCTGCGACAGGATATCGTCAAAGCCATATTTTGACACGATCATAAACATTGCGCTGCCTAAGCCTACTAGGATATGGGTGCGCAAACCGGCTTCTTTTGCCCGCAGCTGGCGTTCCAGGCCAATCAGACCGCCTAACGCGCCCGCCAGGGCTATTCGCAGCAGAAGATCCATTAACATAAATTATCCTTTTGATTTCGGGTGACTTTTAGCAGAAAACCTCGTTTGGTTATAAAATGAGACGACAGGCTATTGCTATTTCTTTCATTTTAATTTGGTAAATATTCGTGACAGCTCTCGACCCGCCTCAAATCGTAGCTTATGCTGGCTTTCTGCATAGTTATCATCCCCGGAGAACCAATGAAAGCAGTGACCTTTCTGCTTGCTGGCTGTGCGCTGTTGCTGTCAGCCTGTAGCAGTAGCGAAGCCGACAACGAACCGCCGCAGCAGGCTACCAGTGCGCACGTCATGCCAAGAGTGGTGATGTCGGAGTTTGCCGCCAGTACCTGTGCAAACGCCGGAGGCACGCTGGCCTTATCGCGCCAGCTGGACGGCAGCTCCGTCGGCATGTGCCAGATGGCTAACGGCCGCCGCTGTAGTGAAAATGCGCTGGCAAGCGGCACCTGCGCACGCTGAACCGGTCAGATTATGACCGGTTAGCATGACAATAATTATGCAGTCAGCTCGTTCGGGCAGGGCTGATTATTGGTTAATTGCTTAAGGTTTTCCAGCGTAGTCTCACCAATACTGGTCAGCGCTTCGGCGGTCAGGAAGGCCTGGTGTCCGGTA
The DNA here is from genome assembly GCF_000773975.1 of Erwinia typographi. Classification (GTDB taxonomy): domain Bacteria; phylum Pseudomonadota; class Gammaproteobacteria; order Enterobacterales; family Enterobacteriaceae; genus Erwinia; species Erwinia typographi. The sequence continues at coordinate 84,818 of NZ_JRUQ01000059.1, read as the reverse complement.
AACAGGACGTTATGGCAGGATGAGAGGCGGCGGAAAATATCATCCTGAATCACTTCGTTAGATTTGTCCTCAAAGAACAAATCGCGCTCGTTTTCATACACGTCCATCCCCAGCGCGCCAATTTTTTGCTGCTTAAGCGCATCAATGGCCGCCTTAGAGTCAATTAATCCGCCGCGGCTGGTGTTAATGATCATCACACCGTCTTTCATTTGCTCAAATGCCGACATATTCAGCAGGTGGTGGTTCTCCGGCGTCAGCGGGCAGTGCAGTGAAATCACATCCGCTTGCTGAAATAACGTTTTGATGTCGACGTATTCCGCGCCCAGCTCCAGCACCTGCGGGTTCGGCCAGGGATCGAAGGCCAGCTGCCGCATACCGAAACCTTTCAAAATACGCAGCGTAGCGAGGCCAATTTTCCCCGTTCCCACAACGCCGGCCGTGCGGCCGTGCATATTGAAGCCGATCAGCCCTTCAAGCGAAAAGTTGGCCTCGCGCGTGCGCTGGTAAGCCCGGTGGATATGGCGGTTTAGCGTCATCATCATGCCAACGGCGTGCTCGGCAACGGCTTCAGGAGAGTAGGCGGGGACGCGCACAACTTTGAGTCCCAGCGCTTTGGCGGCGTCCAGATCAACGTTATTAAACCCGGCGCAGCGCAGCGCGACAAATTTGATGCCCAAATCCGCCAGCGCTTGCAGCACGGCGCGGCTACCGTCGTCATTGACAAAAATGCAGACACCGTCGCAGCCCTCCGCCGTTTTCGCCGTGCGCTCGGTCAGCAGGAAATCAAAAAACTCCAGTTCAAAGCCGTAGTCTTTATTCACCTGCTCAAGATATTTCCGGTCGTACTGCTTGGTACTGTACACCGCAAGTTTCATGATCTCTCTCCTGTGATCGTAAAAGGGATGCTGCTGCCACCATAGTAACAATAATTCTCAACAAGCGGCGATAGCGACGGGGCAGGCGGTGAAAATTCCAGCGGAATACGTTGAATATTCGTTAAAAACTTCTCCCTTATGCCATTCCGTGCCATCATTTCCCTAATGATATTCACGGATGGAACTGAATGTTGACTGGCCTCTCACGCGGCTGGAGGGTGGCTGCGGCGGCTGTGCTGGCCGTTCTGCTACTCCTTGCCAGCCTGCTGCTGACCGTAACCCACTGGCTACCCAGGCTGGCAGGGCTGTGGCTTCCCGCCGGGACAACGCTGGCGCTGGACGGTCGTCCCCGCTGGCACTCTGGCGAGCTTGTTCTGCCCGCTATTCGCTACCTGGCGGCTGACTGCGAGCTGGCAACGGTTCAGGAGCTGGCGCTGGGACGTGTGGCGGGGCGCTGGAGGCTGAACGCTGCGCGCGTGAATATCGCCACCCCCTGCGCCAGCAAACTCCCCGCGAGCGAACAAACCAGCGCGCCTCGCTCGATCGCCGAGTGGCAGGCAATGCTGCCGCCGGTTGATCTGTCCATCGGCAGGCTATCCATTGATCCCTGGCAGACGTGGGCCGGTACGCTGACGTTAAACCTGGACGAGAACCGGCAAATCCTTCGCTATAACAGTCAGAATCTCTCGCTGGAAGGTGAGCTTCGTGGACAAGAGCTGACTATTCAGGCCCTCAAACTTAACGCGCCTGGCGTAGCCGATCCGATCGTGATTGCCGGTACGCTTAGTCTGCCCGCCATTCCTGATGCGCTGCCGGAGGCGGGAAAACTTACTGGCGACATGACCCTTCAGGGCGTTCCCGCACCGCTTAAAATTAACCTCGACTGGCAGAAACAGCAGGGGCAACTGGTGGTTCATCAGCAGGGCGATGACATTCCGCTGGCCACCTTGCCGTGGCAGCTATCAGATCGACAAATACTTATTCAACAGGGACAGTGGCGCTGGCCCTATGCGGCACAGCCGCTATCCGGCGGGGTAAACCTGACCGTTAACGACTGGCAGCAGGGGATCCCGAGGGCGGAAGTTAGCGGGCGGCTGAACGTGTTGACACAGGGACGAGGCGGCAAGGGCAACGTGGTATTGACCTTAGGACCGGGCCACCTGGACTGGAACAACAGCCAGCTGCCGTTTCGCTTAACGGGCGAGAGCAAACTTGCTCAGCTACAATTTTACGCCGGGCTGCCTGGCGAGATTCAGGGACCGCTGCTGGACCCCCAACTGCTGCTTAAGCCCGGCGCACTGCTGCGTATGCGCGGAAGGTTACTTTCCACGCTGGAAGTCGACGAGGCGCGCTGGCCGCTGGCGGGCGTGACCGTTTCCTCCGCCGGCGTTGATGGACGCCTTCAGGCGATCCTCACCGCCCATGAAACGCAGATGGGGCGATTCAGGCTGCACATGGACGGTCGCGCCAGCGATTTCTGGCCGGACAAAGGGCAGTGGCGATGGCGATACTGGGGGGAAGGTTATCTGACGCCGCTCTCCGCTAAATGGGATGTTAACGGGCGAGGGCGCTGGGAGGATCAGCTGATCGAACTCTCCTCGCTTTCTACCGGTTTTGACAAAATCAGCTATGGCAGCGTCAACGTTCAGGCTCCTCGCCTGACGCTGGAAGCGCCCATAAGCTGGCAACGGGATGACGCCAACCCTTCTTTTGCGGGCAAGCTACGCCTCAATGCTCAGCAGACCCGTTTTAGCAGCGGCGGCTACCTTCCACCTTCCGCACTGACGCTGGCGCTGAAAGGCCACGATCCTTCTGCCTTTATCTATAACGGCACGCTTCAGGCGCAGGCTATCGGACCGGTTCGCGTGCAGGGGCGCTGGGATGGTCAACGGCTGCGCGGCCAGGCCTGGTGGCCCCAACAGTCGCTTTCGGTCTTCCAGCCGCTGCTCAGCGACGATCTGAAGATGAAAATTCAGGGCGGCACGCTAAAAGCGCAGGTCGCCTTCTCCGCCGCTACCAACCAGGGTTTCGAGGCCGGAGGACATTGGGTGGTCAGCAACGGCAGCGTCTGGATGCCCGATAACGAAATCAACGGAATTGATTTTTCCCTGCCGTTCCGCCTGAAGGCGCAGCAGTGGTATTTCGGCGCCAAAGGGCCGGTTTCACTGCGCATTAAAGAGGTCAGTAACCAGTTTGCCATGCACAATATCACGGCCGATTTACAGGGCTGGTATCCGTGGAACGACGTTCAGCCTCTGCGGCTAAGCAACGTGGCGGTTGAGGTGCTGGGCGGGCAGCTGAGGCTGGAAAGCCTGCAAATGCCGCAGAAGGAAGCCGCCACGCTGCGGCTAAACAACATCAGCATGAGTGAACTGGTAACGGCGATGAAGCCGAAGCAGATCGCGATGTCCGGTCACATCAACGGCGCGCTGCCGCTATGGCTGAACAACTCCCGCTGGCTGATCAAGGACGGATGGATAGCCAATAGCGGTCCGCTGACGGTGCGGCTGGACAAAGATTTTGCCGATGCGATTGCCAGCGGCAATATTGCCGCCGGCGCGGCGATGGACTGGCTGCGCTATATGGAAATTTCCCACAGCTGGGCGACGATCGACATTGATAATCTGGGCGCGATGACCATGAAAGCGCAGGTCAACGGCACCAGCCGCTTTAGCGATAAGGATCAGCGCGTGACGCTGAACTATACGCAGCAGGAAAATCTCTTTCAGCTGTGGCGCAGCCTGCGCTTTGGCGATAATTTGCAATCCTGGGTAGAGCAAAATGCCGCGCTGCCGACTAAAAAGGAAAACTCCCATGAAAAGCATTAGCCTGCTGATGCCTGCCGGAATACTGCTGCTTAGCGGCTGCGTGCCGCGTATTGAAGTCGCCGCGCCGAAAGAGCCGATCACCATCAATATGAACGTTAAGATTGAGCATGAAATTCATATTAAGGTCGATAAAGACGTCGAGGCGCTGTTAAAAAACCAGAGCGGTCTGTTCTGAGGAGAAGACTATGAAGCAGATGAAAAGCATCGCGCTGTGCCTGCTGTTGCTGTCGCCGGCCGCGATGGCGCTGACGCTGGATGAGGCGCGCCAGCAGGGGCGGGTTGGCGAAACGTTGTCCGGCTATATCTCGGCGCGCGCTCAGGACAGCGAAACCCAGGCGCTGGTTGAACGCATTAATCAGGGGCGGCAGCAGCAGTATCAGGCGCTGGCTCAGCGCAACAACACCACCGTCGCAGAAGTCGGAAGAATTGCGGGACAGAAGCTGATTGAGCGCGCGGCGGCTGCCGGGCAATATGTTCGTGGCATCAACGGGCAATGGATGAAGAAAGATCCGTAAACGGCGGCCAGCTTGCGCGGCCATAAAAAAAGGGTTTATGCGTACGCATAAACCCTTTTACACTCTTTTCGGTTCACTCAGCTATAGCGCTGAGCATTTCCGATGCTAAATACCGCTGTGTTAAGCAGCAACGATCTGATTCAGCACTTCTTTAGCGTCGTTAGCCGCTTTGGTAGCCACTTCCGGGCCGTAAGCGATGCCTTCCGCGAAGACAAACTTGACGTCTGTCATGCCCAGGAAACCAAGGAACAGTTTCAGGTAAGGGGTCAGCAGGTCGCTTGGGGTATCTTTATGCACGCCGCCACGGCTTGAAATCACTACCACTTTCTTTCCGGTGACCAGGCCTTCAGGGCCATTCTCGCTGTAGCGGAAGGTCACGCCAGCGCGGGCAACCAGGTCAAAGTAGTTTTTCAGCTGGGTAGGGATGTTGAAATTGTACATTGGTGCCGCAATAACAATGGTGTCATGCGCCTGTAATTCAGCAATCAGCTCATTGGACAGGTCCAGCGCTTCCTGCTGACGCGGGGTCAGGGTAGCATCGGAAGGGCGCAGCGCACCTACCAGTTCTCCATCCAGTACCGGAATTGGATTAGCAGCCAGGTCGCGAACGGTAATGTCGCTGCCACCGTGAGCGGCTTTCCACTCTTTAACAAAGTGATCGACCAGCTGATTTGACTGAGAGTAACCGGCCAGAATACTGGATTTCAGAACTAAAACTTTGCTCATGATAATTTCCTGTGTGATTGCGAAAGGGGTTCCGCTCAATGATTTACACTTTAGGGGGAAATATTCCTCAGTGATAGCGCAATATTCTGAGGCCTATGTTCGAAATTACTGAACAAGCTTACCTGACTGGTTCCCCGGCTAAGTGGTTGTCTGTGCTACACTACGCAAAATTTTATTCATCCAAATCATCTGTTGTTTGCCGTAATGACGGCAGTTAGCGAGCTTATTAGCCTATGTCGACGACACCACAATCCCCTCTTGCCGCACTCTTTCCACGCCTGGAGTCGCTGATGCTGCGCGACCGCCAGCGTCTGCAAAAGCGGCTGCACGGGGCCAAAAAAGTGAGCAAGCCCGCCGCGCTTCAGGCGATTGCGGAGGAGCTGGCTGCAGAAATTAATCTTGCTGAGCAGCGGGTTGCCTCGCGCCGGGCGGCGACGCCGACCATCAGCTACCCGGAAAATTTACCGGTCAGCCAGAAGAAGCAGGATATCGCCGACGCGATCCGTGACCATCAGGTGGTGATTGTTGCCGGGGAAACCGGCTCAGGTAAAACCACTCAGCTTCCCAAAATCTGTCTGGAGCTGGGCAGAGGGATTACCGGGCTAATCGGCCACACCCAGCCAAGGCGTCTGGCGGCGCGTACGGTGGCTGACCGTATTGCCGATGAGCTGAAAACCAGCCTGGGCGGCAGCATTGGTTATAAGGTGCGCTTTAACGATCAGGTTAGCGAAACCACCCAGGTGAAGCTGATGACCGACGGCATTCTGCTGGCTGAGATCCAGCAGGATCGCCTGCTGATGCAGTACGACACCATCATCATTGATGAAGCCCACGAACGCAGCCTGAACATCGACTTCTTACTGGGCTACCTGCGCGAGCTGCTGCCGCGTCGCCCGGACCTTAAAGTGATCATCACCTCGGCGACTATCGATCCGCAGCGTTTTTCCAGACATTTTCACAACGCGCCGGTAATTGAAGTGTCCGGAAGAACTTATCCGGTGGAGGTTCGCTACCGGCCGGTAGTGGAAGAGGCCGACGATACCGACCGCGATCAGCTTCAGGCCATTTTTGATGCGGTAGACGAGCTGGGTCACGAGAGCCGGGGCGACATCCTGATCTTTATGAGCGGCGAGCGGGAAATCCGCGACACCGCCGATGCGCTGAACCGTCGCGATCTGGCCCACACGGAAATTCTGCCGCTGTACGCGCGGCTGTCAAATGCCGAACAGAACCGCGTGTTTCAGTCCCATACCGGCCGCCGGATTGTGCTGGCGACCAACGTCGCGGAAACCTCGCTTACGGTGCCGGGGATAAAGTACGTGATCGATCCGGGGACGGCCCGCGTCAGTCGCTACAGCTTCCGTACTAAAGTGCAGCGCCTGCCGATTGAGCCGGTTTCTCAGGCCTCCGCCAACCAGCGCAAAGGCCGCTGCGGCCGCGTCTCTGAAGGGATCTGTATCCGGCTTTATTCAGAACAGGACTTCCTCGGACGCCCTGAGTTTACCGATCCGGAAATTCTGCGTACCAACCTGGCTTCGGTCATTTTGCAGATGACCGCGCTGGGGCTGGGCGATATCAGCGCTTTCCCCTTTGTGGAAGCGCCGGATAAGCGCAACATTCAGGACGGCGTGAAGCTGCTTGAAGAGCTGGGCGCTATCACTCAGGGCGAAAACCAGCACTACAAGCTGACCTCTTCCGGCCGCTCGCTGGCTCAGCTTCCGGTCGACCCGCGGCTGGCAAAAATGGTGTTGGAAGCCCAGCGCTATGCCTGTATGCGTGAAGTGATGATCATCACCGCCGCGCTCTCTATCCAGGACCCGCGTGAGCGGCCGGTAGATAAGCAGCAGGCCTCTGACGAAAAGCACCGTCGCTTTGCCGACAAGGAGTCAGACTTCCTGTCGTTCGTCAATCTCTGGGACTATTTGCAGGAGCAGCAGAAAGCGCTGTCCTCCAGCCAGTTCCGCCGGCTGTGTAAAATGGAATTTTTGAACTACCTCCGGGTGCGGGAATGGCAGGATATCTATACCCAGCTTCGCCAGGTGGTCCGTGAGCAGGGCATCCCGTTGAACAGCGAACCGGCGGATTTCCGTGGCGTGCATACGGCACTGATGACTGGCCTGCTCTCCCACATTGGGCAGAAAGATGCCGACAAGCAGGAATTCACTGGCGCACGCAACGCGCGCTTCTCGATTTTTCCCGGCTCCGGCCTGTTCAAAAAGCCGCCTAAATGGACTATTGTCGCCGAACTGGTGGAAACCAGCCGCCTGTGGGGGCGCATTGCCGCCCGCATCGATCCTGAATGGATTGAGCCGGTAGCACAGCATCTGATTAAACGCAGCTACAGCGAGCCGCACTGGGAAAAAGCCCAGGGGGCGGTGATGGCCAGCGAAAAAGTGACCCTTTATGGGCTGCCGATTGTTGCTGCGCGAAAAGTGAATTACGGTCAGATCGATCCCGCTTTGTCGCGCGAGCTGTTTATCCGCCACGCGCTGGTTGAGGGCGACTGGCAGACGCGCCATGCTTTCTTCCGCGCTAACCTTAAACTGCGTGAAGAAGTTGAGGAGCTGGAGCATAAGTCGCGCCGCCGCGATATCCTCGTGGACGATGAGACGCTGTTTACCTTCTACGATCGGCGCATTCCGCAGGAGATTGTTTCGGCACGCCATTTCGACAGCTGGTGGAAGCAAACCGGCCGCGAGCAGCCGGAACTGCTTAACTTTGCTAAAGAGATGCTGATCAAAGAGGGGGCAAACCACGTTAGTCAACTCGACTATCCCAACTTCTGGCAGCAGGGCAACCTGAAGCTGCGCCTCAGCTATCAGTTTGAGCCGGGAACCGACGCCGATGGCGTGACGGTGCACATTCCGCTGCCGCTGCTGAACCAGGTAGAAGAAAAAGGGTTCGAGTGGCAGATCCCCGGCATCCGGCGCGAGCTGGTTATTGCGCTGATCAAATCGTTACCGAAGCCGGTGCGCCGTAATCTGGTGCCTGCGCCCAACTATGCCGATGCTTTCCTGGGGCGCGTAACGCCGCTGGAACTGCCGCTGCTGGAAGCGCTGGAACGCGAATTCCGCAGAATGACCGGCATAACCATTGACCGCGAAGCGTGGCAGTGGGATCAGGTGCCCGATCATCTTAAAATCACTTATCGGGTGGTCGATGAAAAGAACCGCAAACTGAATGAAGGACGCGACCTTGCCGGGCTTAAGCTACAGCTGAAAGATAAAGTCCAGCAAACGCTGTCGCTGGTGGCGGATGACGGGCTGGAGCAAAGCGGCCTGCATATCTGGAGCTTTGGCGATTTGCCCGATCACTTCGAACAAAAGCGCGGCAACTACAGCGTGAAGGCCTGGCCTGCGCTGGTGGATGAGAAAGACAGCGTGGCGATCCGCCTGTTCGACACGCAGCATGAGCAGCAAAAGGCGATGTGGCAGGGACAACGACGCCTGCTGCTGCTGAATATTCCGTCGCCAATAAAATACCTGCATGAGAAGCTGCCGAACAAGGCCAAGCTGGGGCTCTATTTCAACCCTTACGGCAAGGTGCTGGATCTGATTGACGACTGCATTGCCTGCGGCGTGGACAAGCTGATTGCCGAACACGGCGGCCCGAGCTGGCTGGAAGAAGGCTACGCCAGGCTGCATGACAAGGTGAGGGCGGAGCTGAACGACACGGTGGTGGACATTGCGCAGAAGGTGGAGCAGATCCTGAGCTCGGTGTTTGCGATTAACAAAAGGCTGAAAGGCCGGGTGGATATGACCATGGCGCTGGGGCTGTCTGATATTAAGGCGCAGATGAGCGGACTGGTTTACCGTGGCTTCGTCACGCAGAACGGCTGGAAGCGCCTGTCGGATACCATACGTTATTTGCAGGCAATTGAGCGCCGTCTGGAGAAACTGCCGGTCGATCCGCACAGCGATCGCGCCAGAATGTTGAAAGTTGAGGCTATCCAGCAGGCCTGGAACGTCTGGTTCACCAGGCTGCCGCCGGTGCGACGGGAGGATGAGGACGTGAAGGACGTGCGCTGGATGATTGAGGAGCTGCGGGTAAGCTATTTTGCCCAGCAGCTTGGCACGCCCTATCCGATATCGGAGAAGCGTATCCAGCAGGCGATGGATGAGATCGTGAGCTAACAAAGCAGGACGGCGTAAAGCCGTCCGTCTTTTTTATTCTTGCGCCAGCGCTTCCAGATTGTCGCGGAAAGCGGTAACGGCAATGGCGCGGTTATCCGCCTGATAGCGATCTTTAGCCGCCGGAGCCGAGCTCTGTACGGCGATCAGCTGCCACGCACGATCGACCTGAAGCAGCAGCGGCGAGCCGCTATCGCCGGGGAGCGTGTCGCACTGGTGCGACAGCACGCCTTTCTGCGCCCAGCCGGTGACCAGGCAATCGCTGTGAGAGTAGAGCGTATCGAGGTGATCCAGCGGATACCCAGCCTGCGTCACTTTGCGGTCCTGCACCTTCAGCGCGGCCGTTAAATCACCGCGGCTGCCGTCGAACAGTGGGATCGGCGTAATACCCGAAGGGGGATTGCGTAAGATGATCAGACCATAGTCGTAGGGCGCGGCGGAAGAGGGCACGATCCAGCCGTCACCGTCGGCCTTGAGCTTTTTACCCAGCTCGGGATCAACACGGGTTTCAATATCATGAATATCGTAGCGCCAGCGGCCCTTGCCGTTGGCAATAAACCGCAGGGCGACAGCCTGGTCAATTTTGCCTGGCGGCGCCAGCAGGCAGTGCCCTGCGGTTAACACCAGGTGAGCGGAGATGAGGGTTGCGCTACAAAGGTTGCCGCTCGCCGTTTCCAGCTGACCAATCGCTTCCCAGGGCTGGCTGGCGGTATCCGCCACCGCTTTACGATCGTCCTTACCAAAGAAGAGTGTTTTGACGTCGGCCGCGCTCGGGCTTTCATCATCATCATCCGCGTGGGCATACAACGAAAAAGCTAAACATCCGATCAAAAATACAGCTGTCAGGCGCATGTTTCTCTCTGAGTGGAGAATAAAAAATAGGGGTTAACCACGGCGTGATAATAACTATAGACGGATCGTCGTAAAAAAGGGAGTTTAATTCGGAATATCAGCACGCTACAAAAACTACAGGTAGAAGCTGACGGCAATCACGCCGCAAATGATCATACAGCCCAGGATAATTTCGAATAAATAGCGACGCACCATCATCCGATACTCCAGGAAAGAAACACCCGGAAAGATCCGGGTGTTTGAGTTGAACCATGATGAGGGAAGCAAGGCCCCCACTTCATAAATTACGCTTTAGGCGCAGCGGCTTTCTTGGTCACTTTCTTGTGATGCACTTTTTTAGCAGCCTGGGCTTTCTGAGCTACTGGCTTCTTAGCAACTTTCTTGTGATGCACTTTTTTAGCAGCCTGAGCTATCTGAGCTACTGGCTTCTTAGCGACTTTCTTGTGGTGTACTTTTTTAGCAGCCTGGGCTTTCTGAGCTACTGGTTTCTTAGCGACTTTCTTGTGGTGCACTTTTTTAGCAGCCTGAGCTTTCTGAGCTACTGGTTTCTTAGCGACTTTCTTGTGGTGCACTTTCTTGGCAGCCTGAGCTTTCTGTACGGTCGCTTTCTTATGTTTTTTGTGGTGCTTAGTCGTGGTAGCTTTAGCAGGAGCCGCAGTAGTAGCAGCAGGCGTAGTGGCTGGCGCGGCGGTGGTATCAGCGGCAAAAGCAACTGAAGACAGACCCATAGCAGCGGCTACAACCAGAGCAAATAATTTTTTCATTGCAAAACCCTCAAATTTTAGTTCATGTGTCAGCCCACTGCGGGGCCGGTGAAGCCACTATATGAGAAGCAGGAAGGGCTTTCAGTGAGTGATTGGTATCGGCATGTAACGGATTGTACGAACGATTCTGTAGAAAAAAGGAGGTGGCGGCCGCTGGTTTTAACACTGAACGGCCGCAATGTTGCACAGGATCAGAGGCCGTTCAGATAACGGTTTTCAAGGTGCTGACGGAAGTATGCCGGATTGAGATCTTCGCCGGTAGCGTTCTCAATCAGCTGGCGGGTGCTGAAGCGACTGCCGTGCTGCCAGATGTTCTGTCGCAGCCAGTCGAAGACCGGCTCCAGATTTCCCCTACGCAGCAGATCGTTGACCTGAGGCAGCGCCTTCTTCATCCCCTGGAACAGCTGCGCGGCGTACATCGCGCCCAGCGTATAGGTGGGGAAGTAGCCAAACGCGCCGTCGGTCCAGTGGATATCCTGCATACAGCCGTCGCGATAGTTGCCGGTGGTATCCATTCCGAGCAGCGACTGCATTTTTTCCTGCCACAGCGCCGGAATATCGTCGACGTCAATATCACCGGCGATCAGCGCCCGTTCGATTTCGTAACGCAGAATGATATGCGCCGGATAGCTTACCTCGTCGGCATCAACGCGGATCAGACCCGGTTTCACCCGCTGGTTGAGGGCGATAAAATTCGACTCATCCAGCGCTGGCCCGTCGCCGATCAGCAGCTTAACCTGCGGCAGCAGCAGGCTGAGAAAGTCAGCGCTGCGCCCCAGCTGTTTCTCAAAGAACAGGCTCTGCGATTCGTGAATAGCGGTAGAGCGCGCGTGGGAAACCGGTTGGCCTGCCCACTGTTTCGGCAGATTTTGCTCATAGCGCGCATGGCCCGTTTCATGGATAACGCCCATCATGGCGCTGATAAATTCGTTCTCGTTGTAACGCGTGGTGATGCGCACGTCCTCCGGCACGCCGCCGCAGAAAGGATGCGCGCTGACGTCAAGGCGACCGGCGTTGAAGTCAAAGCCGAGCTGCTTCATCACCGCCAGGCTGAGCTGCTTTTGCGATTCGATGGCAAATGGGCCGACCGGCACATCCACCGTTTCCTGAGCCTGTTTCTCAACAATGCGTTGCAGCAAAGAAGGCAGCCACTGTTTGATCTCGCCGAAGGTCTTATCCAGCTTCTCGCTGGTCATGCCTGGCTCAAAGATATCCAGCAGCGCGTCATACCGCGAGCAGCCGTTGGCCTGGGCGCGGATCTCGGCTTCCTGACGGCTCAGCTTCACCACCTCTTTCAGGTTTTCCGCAAACCCCTGCCAGTCATTAACCGGGCGCTGCTGACGCCAGGCGTGTTCACAGCGGGAACCGGCAATCGATTTGGCCTCGACCAGCGACGCTGGCAGCAGGGCGGCCTGCTGCCAGGCCCGGCGCATCTCGTCCAGATTGGCGCGCTCAACATCATTAAGCGGGTCCTGAGCGGCCTGGTCCAGCCACTGACCGACCTCCTTCGCCGTCAGGATCTCGTGCTGTAGTACGCTCAGTTCGGCAAGGGCCGCACCGCGCGCCGCGCTGCCTCCTGGGGGCATCATGGTCATCATGTCCCAACCGCTGATGGCGGAAAGATGGCTGAAACGGGAGAGGCGGGTAAAGGTGCGGGTTAAATTCTCGTAGGCAGATGACATAAAGTTCCCTTAAATAAGTGACGCGCCGTCAGGAAACGCGTTGAGAAGTTAAAGGTAAATTAACTGGCCAGCAAAAGCGAACGCTGGCGCCGCCAAGCGGGCTGGCATCAATCAGTACGTAGCCGCCAAACGCCTGGGCGATAGAGTGGACAATCGCCAGCCCAAGGCCGCAGCCGCCGGTCGCACGATCGCGGCTGGGGTCCAGACGAACAAAAGGCTCAAACACGCGCTCGCGTTCGTCAGGCGGAATGCCCGGTCCGTCGTCCTCGACCTGCAGGCAGGCCATGTTGCCGTCAAACCACAGCCCAACGCGCAGACGCTGGCTGGCGTAGCGCAGCGCATTGTTTACCAGGTTGTCGAGCACTCTCTCCATCAGCCGGGTATCCGCCACGCCGTAATTCTGCCGCTGGGGCATATCCAGCTGAATATCGAAATCCGGCTGCACAGAGCGCATATCCTCCATCCGCTCCTGTAGCCACCCGGCCAGATCCAGCGATTGCAGGTTCAGATCGACTTTCGGGCGGTCGAGTCGGGCATAGGTTAACAGCTCTTCAATCAACGCCTCCAGCTGACCAATATCCCGGTTCAGTGCCGACGCTTCGGCGTCGGTCAGGTTATCGCTCATCTCCAGGCGATAGCGCAGTCGCACCAGCGGCGTTCTCAGCTCGTGCGCGATGCCGTCAATCAGCTGTTTCTTACTGGCGACCAGCGTGTTGATATTATCCGCCATCTGGTTAAAGGCGACGCCAAGACGCAGCAGGCTGGAGGTGCTGTCAAAATGAATACGTTCATTTAGGTGCCCCTGACCGAAGCGCTGGGCGGCTGTCTCCAGCCTCAGCATGTCCTTCCAGTGCGGGCGCATCCAGATAAAGACCGGCAGCGCCAGCGAAATACCGATAAAGGCCAGCAGCGCGATATCAAGGATGCGCATCTCGTGCAGGAAGAACAGATAGGGGATTGGTCCGACGGCCAGCACGTAATGGCTGCGGGGAATGTGCTGGAGGAAAGTGTACTCATCCTCCAGCGCCACAATCTCGCCCGCGCGCAGGCGGTGGAGGGTGACCGGGTCCAGCTGATAGTTGCTCATTGGCTCAATGTGCAGCTTGAACGACAGGTTCAGATCCAGGTTATCAATGGTTTTATTCCAGTCGCGAGGCGGGATTTCACGCAGCTCGCTGCGCATCAGATAGAGCGAACTTTTCATCAGATCGTCCATCGACTGGCGTCCGGCACGCTCGGCGGTGAACTTGTACACCAGGCCAACCAGCATCGCCATCACCAGAAAGCAAACGAACAGCAGCAGGTAAAACTGAATAAACAGCTTCTTCATTTAGCGTCCCAGGCGTGTGGTGCAAACAGGTAGCCTTTGTTGCGAATGGTTTTGATGCGATAGGGCTCGGTGGCGCTGTCCAGCAGCTTTTTGCGCAGCCGCGAAATGGCCACGTCAATACTGCGATCCATGCCGTCGTAGCTGACCCCGCGTAATGTCTTCAGCAGCGCGTCCCGGTTGAGGATCGATCCTGCATGGGTTGCCAGCTCCCACAGCAAATCAAAATCGGCCGTGGAAAGGGCAATCACCTCGCTTCCCAGCGTCACCTGGCGGTTAACCGGATCGATAGCCAGGGTGCCAAACCGCAGCGCGTTCTGGCCTGCGACCTTAGGCGCGATTTCATCGTTCTGACCACTGCCGCTGCCAGCCTGGCGCAGATGCAGCCTCAGCCTTGCCAGCAGCACGGCGGGGGGCGTGGTTTTCAGGATGTAATCGTTAGCGCCCATTTCCAGCGAAAGAATATGGTTCATATCGCTGTCCAGCGAAGTCAGCAGGACGATGGGACCGGACCACGCCTGTCCGGCTCGGAGATCCCGGCACAAGGTCATCCCATCTTTTCCCGGCAGCATAATGTCCAGCATCACCAGATCCGGCCTGGCGGCAGCGATAGTCGCTTCCGCGCGATCGCCGCGGCTCTCTACAATCACTTCAATATCATGACGACTCAGGTAGGCGGCAATCAGCTCGCCAACGTCCTGGTCATCCTCAACGAATACAATTTTGTTCATTGGGGCGTTCTTCTTGAATGGAACGGCAAGATTACTCTTTGTTAAACTTAACTACTATTACCCGCCGCTAAATAACACCAGATGTATAGTATAAGCACCCTATATTATGCCATTATAGCCGCCGGGCTGCCGGGGCGGCTCAGGGGAATAATCTTGAGTGAAAGGAGAACCAGAGTGTCTGATAAAATGCTGGCTGCTGCCGGGCATAATGATTATATCTGCCTCAATTATATCGATTTTCTCTCTGCATCCTGCAAAAAGCGCTGGAGCTTTATGGATGCCATCTACGGGGTTATCCCGATCTTCGGCGTGGTGACCAGAAACTCCCGCAACCTGCCGGAAGTCCCCTCGGAAAGACTGAAAGCGCTGGCGTTACAAATCATTTCTACCCAGGTCAGCGACGAGATTAACATTGCCCGATTGATAACCCTGGCTGAACAACAACGCATTGAGCAGTTTGATATTTTGTTGCCTTATCCGCTCTCGGATCGCCAGCTTGAGCTGGTGCGTCACGAGTACGTCAAGCCGCTGACGCTTCAGCAGCATGACGATCGGTTAACCATCAGCATCCCCGCTTTTTCGCACTAGCGGATCAGCAGCCACAGCGCCGGAGCCGCGCCCGTCACCAGCAGTGCCATCGTTGCTTTTTCTAGCGTATTCAGCTTTTCGCTGCCTCGTCCGCCGCGCCGTGCAAACAGAAACAGCACGATGCCGGGTGCATAAAGCACCACCGAAAGCAGCAGGTGCAGGGGGCCGGAAGCGTAAAGCAGCCATAATCCATAAGCGCCAGCTCCGCAGGCAACCGCCATCACAACGGGACGACTCATCGCCTGAGACACCTTAAAGAGGTAGGCGCCCACCAGCAGGTAGGGAACGAGGATCATCTCGGAAGCGATGGTCAGCAGCGTGCTGTAGTCTGAACCGGTCAGCCAGATTAGCATCAGGCATACCTGCACGCTGATCGTGGTAAGCCACAGCGAGGCGGAAGGGGCGCCGCGCGCGTTTTGCCTCGCCAGCGATCGTGGAAAAGCACCGTGCTCTGCGGCCAGCAGCGGCACTTCAGCCGCCATAATTGTCCAACTGAGATAGGCGCCGCAAACTGAGACTATCAGGCCGATGGCGATAACCATATCGCCCCAGGAACCGATCAGGCGGGTCATCAGCCCGGCCATGGAAGGATTGCGCATTTCTGCCAGTTCAGCCCTTGGCACAATGCCCAGCGAGAGCAGGGTAACCAGCAGGTAAACGACCAGCGCAGCAATTACCGCCAGCAGGGTGGCTCGTCCGACATCTTTCTTATTACGTGCGCGGGCGGAAACCACCACGGCTCCCTCAACGCCAATAAACACCCACAGCGTAATCAGCATGGTGTCTTTCACCTGCTGCCAGACAGGCGTGCCCAGAGCCAGCCCGGTGAAGTCGAAATGGAAGCGCTGATAATTGAACGCCAGCGCGGCCAGCACGATAAACAGGCCCAAAGGCGCCAGCTTGCCGAGCGTGGCGACCAGATTAATGCTGGCCGCCGTCTGCACGCCGCGCAGTACCAGCCAGTGAACCAGCCACAGCAACACAGAGGCGCCAAGTACCGCCTGCCAGGTGTTACCGTCGCCAAATATCACATGACCCGGTGAATCAGTGAAGAAGCTCAGCGCTGAGAAAACGATGACCAGATAGGAGACGTTGGCAATCACCGCGCAGAGCCAGTAGCCCCAGGCCGAACAGAACCCCACCAGTTCACCAAACCCAGCCCTGGCGTAGGTGAAAATACCGCCGTCCAGCTCTGGCTTGAGGCGGCTCAGCAACAGCAGCGCCAGCGAGAGCAGGACGATCCCCACACCGGTAATGGCCCAGCCAATCAACAGCGCGGCCGGGCTGGCTACCGCCGCCATATTCTGCGGCAGGCTGAAAACACCCGCGCCGAGCATTGAGCTGAGCACCAGTGCGGTGAGGGCGGTAAGGCCTAATTTTTTGTCCAAAAGAACGTCCTGATAGCAGAATAAAAAGCCAGCCTGGCGGCAAACCTTCGCGTTTAATACGCGTAATTAGCCAGTGTATCGGTGGGAACCACTGAAGCCGGCGGCGATTCTACGGAGTGAGCGCAGCAGATGCAATGTGAACAGGCAGGTTTGTGACTGGTTATGCAAATTAGTGGCGGGGATTATGCGGGAAGAGGGACGGCAGCGGCCGTCCCTTTAGCGATTACTTGAACAGGTCTGCGGAGACGGTAAGGTTGCCGCCGCTCTGGTTAGACCATTGACGCGTCACATGGTAGTACTTGGCGCCTTTCTTGATGGCGGCCTGACCTACCGCCTCAGACACTTCCGTTGGCGAGCCGAAGTGGCCGGTAAAGGTCACGCTGTCGAAGGGCTGCATCTGAGCCGCAGTGATGGCGTTAACTTCCTGCACGCTTTTCCCGTCTGGAGTTTTGATGGTGTAACGCTGGCCGGTTGAGGTTTGCGTTTCAAAGAAACGGCCTACGCCTCTGCTTGGGGTTTCTGAGGACGCCACGCCAGGGATTTGCACCTTCCGCGCTTCTGCACCGCCAGCTGCCAGTGCGGCTTTACCCGCTTCGGAATCCGCAGGGATCAGGTTCGGGGACTGCACCTTACGCTCCGGCGCATCCGCTTTATAGATGTAGGCAGTGATGTACTGGTTGCCGCCGCTGTTGGCATCGATCTGGCGGATAATATAGAAGGACGCGGCGCCTTTTTCCTTCGCGGCTTTGGTAATAGCGTCATTCACGTCCGGCTGGCTGCGGTAGAAACCGCTGATGGAAACCGTGTCGTAAGGTTCAAGCTTGTAGGCCTCGTCCTTCTTCAATTCGCGAATGCCATTGATAATACGATCGTCGGAGGCGCTGGCTTGAGGAGCGTCGGCGTGATAAACGTCCGCCACCACGCGCCAGTTGCCGCCGTTACCGTTGCTATCGTTGATGCTCTGAATGTAGTAGGAAGCCGCGCCTATCTCATCGGCACGTTTAGACACAGCGGCGCTGGCATCGTTAATCGCATTAAAGCGGCCTGAAATCGCAATACGATCGAACGGTTTCAGCGCGGCTGCTTTTTCTGGAGAGAGCTCCTGCGCCGCATACGTGGATAATGATGTGAGTGACAACAGGGCTGACGCCAGAATGGTGTTCTTCAGCTTCATAAAAATAATCCTTCGCCTTACGCAAAAAATGAGTACGAAAACGTGCTGGACTCTTGATGTGTAACAGATTAGCAATCGATTATTGCATGTAATAATGCCTGCTGTCTCAGCCATTTTGAGCGATCGTTGTCAACGGTCGGGGCCAGCCAGCGGCAGGATATTAAAAAATTGTTAAATTACCGCTTTATCTCCCCGCTTACCACCTGAGCAGGTTATTGATATCACTTATTACGTTAATTCATTGTTAAATAATGTTTTTTCTATTTCACTAATCGTTAAATGTTGTTTTTTTGCTAGCAGATTATGCGTTATTGTCGAATAAATTCAGTATCAAAGTGGTGCTTTTGCCACTTGCCTCTGAATTTTTATATGAAAAGCACGCAACTCTCCTGCTGTGGCTGGATCGCAGCACATATTTTCAGTAGGTTATAAACAGTTTGAAACAGATCCTGCGGCGGTCATCCGGGCCACCGCAGTCAGGACTAACCATCATCTTACCTCTGATGAAAGGGAATACTATGCTAATTGGAATAACCAAAGAGCGGTTGCCCAACGAAGCCCGAGTGGCGGCGACACCTAAAACGGTAGAGCAGCTTTTAGCCCTGGGTTTTACCGTCGCCATTGAGCGCGATGCGGGGAAACTGGCCAGCTTTGATGACGCAGCTTACCAGGCCGCCGGGGCCACGCTGGTTGATACGGCCACCGTCTGGCAGTCGGATATCATTCTTAAGGTCAACGCGCCGGAAGATGAAGAGATTGCGCTGGCCCATGAGGGCAGCACGCTGGTGAGCTTTATCTGGCCAGCGCAGAATCCCGAGCTGCTGGAGAAACTGGCGGCGCGTAAAGTGACCGTCATGTCGATGGATGCCGTGCCGCGTATTTCACGCGCGCAGTCGCTTGATGCGCTGAGCTCCATGGCTAACATTGCCGGCTATCGCGCCATCGTTGAGGCCGCGCACGAGTTTGGCCGCTTCTTTACCGGCCAGATCACCGCAGCGGGTAAGGTTCCGCCGGCTAAAGTGATGGTGATTGGCGCTGGCGTGGCTGGCCTTGCCGCTATCGGCGCAGCCGGTAGCCTGGGCGCGATCGTCCGCGCGTTCGACACCCGCCCGGAAGTGAAAGAGCAGGTGCAAAGTATGGGCGCCGAGTTTCTGGAGCTGGACTTTGAAGAGGAAGCGGGCAGCGGCGACGGCTATGCAAAAGTGATGTCTGAAGCCTTTATTAAGGCAGAGATGGCGCTGTTTGCCGCGCAGGCGGCGGAAGTCGATATCATCGTCACTACTGCGCTGATCCCAGGACGCCCGGCGCCAAAACTGATCACCGCAGAAATGGTGGCCTCGATGAAGCCGGGCAGCGTGATCGTCGATCTGGCAGCCCAGACCGGCGGTAACTGCGAGCTGACCGTGGCCGACCAGGTTACCATCACCGAAAACGGCGTGAAGATTATCGGCTATACCGATTTGCCAAGCCGCCTGCCGACCCAGTCTTCTCAGCTTTACGGCACCAACCTGGTCAACCTGCTGAAGCTGCTGTGCAAAGAGAAAAACGGCGAAATCACCGTTGATTTCGAAGACGTGGTTATTCGCGGCGTAACGGTGATCCGTGACGGTGAAGTGACCTGGCCTGCGCCGCCGATTCAGGTCTCTGCCGCGCCGAAAGCGGCTCCGGCAGCGGCAAAAGCGTCCGAGCCGGTTGAAAAGATACCGGCCTCGCCGTGGCGTAAATACGCGCTTTTTGCGCTGGCTATTATCCTGTTTGGCTGGTTCGCTAACGTGGCTCCTCCTGCTTTCCTCTCGCATTTTACCGTTTTCGCGCTCTCCTGCGTGGTGGGGTACTACGTGGTCTGGAACGTGAGCCATGCGCTGCACACGCCGCTGATGTCGGTGACCAACGCCATCTCAGGGATCATCGTGGTAGGCGCCGTACTGCAAATTGGTCATGGCGGCTGGGTTAGCTTCCTGTCCTTTGTCGCGGTGCTGATCGCCAGTATTAATATCTTCGGTGGTTTCACCGTGACTCAGCGTATGCTGAAAATGTTTCGTAAGAACTAAGGGGTAATCAATGTCTGGCGGATTAGTGACTGCAGCATACATTGTTGCCGCAATTCTTTTTATATGCAGCCTGGCTGGGCTGGCGAAACACGAAACGGCTAAGCAGGGCAACCTGTTCGGCATCAGCGGGATGGCTATTGCGCTACTGGCGACCTTGCTCGGCCCGGACAGCGGTAACGTTGGCTGGGTGCTGCTGGCAATGGTTATTGGCGGCACCATCGGTATCCGGCTGGCGAAGAAAGTTGAAATGACCGAAATGCCAGAGCTGGTTGCCGTGCTGCACAGCTTTGTGGGGATGGCAGCGGTACTGGTGGGCTTTAACAGCTATCTCGACCATGGCCCAGGGCTGGATGCGGTGCTGGAAAACATCCATTTGTCTGAGGTATTCATTGGGATCTTTATCGGTGCGGTGACCTTTACCGGCTCGCTGGTCGCCTTTGGTAAACTTCGCGGCAAAATCTCTTCGCGTCCCTTGATGTTGCCTCACCGGCATAAGCTGAACCTGCTGGCGCTGGTGGTCTCTCTGTGCCTGCTGATTGCCTTTGTTCGTACCGACAGCACCGGCGTGCAGATCTTTGCTCTGCTGATTATGACGCTGATTGCGCTGGCGTTCGGCTGGCATCTGGTGGCGTCTATCGGCGGGGCGGATATGCCAGTGGTGGTCTCAATGCTGAACTCCTACTCAGGCTGGGCGGCGGCGGCGGCGGGCTTTATGCTCAGCAACGACCTGCTGATCGTCACCGGGGCGCTGGTCGGGTCCAGCGGTGCGATCCTCTCTTACATAATGTGTAAGGCGATGAACCGTTCGTTTGTCAGCGTGATCGCCGGTGGCTTTGGCACCGACAGCAGTTCTACCGGCGAGACGGAGGAGGTCGGCGAACATCGCGAGATCGATGCACAGGGCACGGCAGAACTGCTGAAAAACGCCAGTTCGGTGATCATAACCCCAGGCTACGGCATGGCGGTGGCGCAGGCACAGTATCCGGTAGCGGAGATCACCGAGAAGCTGCGCGCTCGCGGCATCAAAGTGCGTTTTGGCATCCATCCCGTTGCGGGTCGCCTGCCGGGGCATATGAACGTACTGCTGGCGGAGGCACGCGTGCCTTACGATATCGTGCTGGAAATGGATGAAATCAATGAGGACTTCAGCGACACCGATACGGTGCTGGTTATCGGCGCTAACGATACGGTAAACCCGGCAGCTCAGGAGGATCCGCGTAGCCCAATTGCCGGCATGCCGGTGTTGGAAGTGTGGAAGGCCCAGAACGTGGTGGTGTTCAAGCGATCAATGAATACCGGTTACGCTGGCGTGCAGAACCCGCTGTTCTTTAAGGACAACACACAGATGCTGTTCGGCGATGCGAAAGCAACTGTCGATGCGATTCTGAAAGCACTGTAAAAAAGAAGCGGAGAGAGTCGCAGGACTTTCTCCGCTACTCTATTCACTGGCAGACTTAATCGTCCTCATCATCATCCCGCTCAATTGGCGAAGTAAAACCATCAGGTTTAATGACCAGTAAATCGCAGCGCAGATGATCGATAACCTGCTCAGCCGTGTTGCCGAGGAAGGCCGCAGAGAGTCCGGTTCGGCCAATCGTGCCCAACACCACCACGCCAGCATCCAGATGCTCGGCCAGGCTCGGGATCACCTCTTCAGGCAGCCCTTTGTCTACGTGGGTAAACTTCTCATCGATGCTGAATTTCTGCCGCAGCGCCTTCATCGCCAGCAGATGCTGGCCGCGGATCGCGTCGTTGTAAACGCTGGGGTCAAAGTCAGGCAGCTCAATAGCAATGTTGATCGGGGTGATTGGGTAGGCGCCAACGAGATGAACTTCAGTATGGTTAACCATCTCAGCCAGTTCCAGCGTCTCTTTCACCAGCTTGGTATTCAGCGGATCGTGATGCGGCTCTTCGCTGGCAAGGTTTACCGCCACCACAGCGCGACCGCCTTCAGGCCAGGGCTGGTCCTTCACCATCCATACCGGGCAAGGGCACTTACGCAGCAGATTCCAGTCGGTTGGGGTAAAAACTACCGCCTGTAAACGATCGTGCTGGTGAGCCATTTTTAACACCAGGTCGTAGCGACCGTTGAGCACTTCCTGAATAATCGCCTCGTAAGGACGGTTATGCCAGATCACCTTAATATCAATGTCCACGCCTGCATCCAGGTAATACTGGGCCTGCTCGCGGATCCATTCGGTACGCTGGCTGACAACGCCTTTACGCATGGTGGTGCGTTCATCAGGGGAAAGCAGGGTGGTCATTTCATAGGAGAAGTCATAAATAGGCAGGAAAGCCGTGATCCGTCCGCCAAGGCGTTGATTCAGATACACAGCGCGGCGGAGCGCAGGCTGGTCATCTTGCTGAGGATCAACAGCCACGAGAATATTTTGATACTTAGCCATAAAGGGATCTCCATACGCTGAGCGTGTTAGCTTAAAGATAGCCCAATCGAGGCCGCTGAAGAAGGAAAAAGTTTTAGACGGATCAATATTATAACAAATTGAATCGCCACGGGTAATTCTGGCGCTTATGAGACGTTTTGCCTGCTGATGGGCAGGCGCCAGATCCACCGCTTAGTGATGTGAACGGTGACGTAGCTCAGGGAGCGAGGATCTCTCACGCGGGGTGCGAAATGACAGGCAGGCTGGGGCTTCAATGAAGGCCCCAGCCACGGTTAATCACGCTTCTCAATGAGCAGGGTGTTCTTTTCGCTGAAAACCGTGTGATTAGAGGGAATATCTTTATTAATGAATGACAGTGCGCCGATGGTGACATTATTTCCAATAACAATGTCATCTGAGATGATGCAAGAATTTGCGCCAATTGAAACATTGTCACCGATAATTAACGAGGGTTTTATACTTTTATTCTTTACATTGCGGCCAGAAATACCAATGGTCACATTCTGTCGGATGAGAAAAGAGTGTCCAATTACGCTGGCACCGTTAACGACGATCCCCTGATGATGGCTAACCACCATGCCCGGACCAATCGTTGCGCCAAGTTGGATTTCAGTACCGTATTTGGCGATAAGGCTTCGTTGTAAGTAGCGGGCAATGACTCGCAGGATGATGTTGTTTTTACTGTATAAATACGAAGCAATTCGCCACCAAAAATTGTACCTTCGCGAATGACACTTAACGGCTCTGTGAAGCGTTTTTGACCAGGAAAAAGGCTTTTGTGACAACATCACCTCACGTCTAAGGCATTCATGCAGGTGAGATAAATGATGCTGCTGTGATGTTTTCATCAATGATTCTGTATTATAAAAAGGCGTTGTTACTGTTAATAGATTGACCATAAGTTACAGTGCCTCGTCAAAATAAACCATGATGATAATCAATAAAGATATATAAGATCCACTCAGTTGAAATGACCTATATTGATATTATCTGATATTTTTTATGAAGCTATTTTTTGAATGAAAGACAAAAAAAAGAATAATTTATTAAAATAAAAGAAACTTTGCCGATCGTGGCATCATGCTGACGTGAATATCGTGCTTTAGCACTCACTGAGGTATCCACTTGGAAAAATAAGTGGATACCTTGCGCAGGTGATTGTCCATGAAAATGAGGCAATTCTTCTGGAACGCGCCGCAGATCCCGCATCTCCGTCCGCTATGTCCAGAAAGGTCATGATACAGAGGCTTGCCGTATTCTATGCCTTACAGCACAACGACTGCACACATGTCAGAAACAGCCACTACCCCAACTGATTTCTCTTCATGACTGGTTCCATTCACTTAAACCAGCCGCCCGGATACATGGGGGGATTCTAAAGCAGTGTGCTGAACTATCTGAACTATAAAACTGAACGGGAAGTTACGGTTAACATTTGTGATTCAATGCTGCTAGCAGGAAGGTGAGGGAGGAAGGAAACAAGGTCAGGCAAATGCAGCCGGGTCAGCAGGCTAACCCGGCCGTGGATCAGGCTATAGCGCGGCTCTGTCCGGCCAGCTGCGACAGCACGTCATGATCTTCAATCGTGATGTATTTGCCTTTAACGGCCAGCATACCGCTTTTCTGGAAACGGCCCAGCAAACGGCTGATGGTTTCGACCGTCAGGCCCAGGTAGTTACCAATGTCGCCACGGGTCATGGTCAGGCGGAACTCACGAGGTGAGAAGCCACGTTCGGCAAAACGGCGGGAGAGGCCATAAATAAAGGCCGCCAGGCGTTCTTCGGCATTTTTCTTGGAAAGCAGCAGGATCATCTCCTGGTCGCCTTTGATCTCACCGCTCATCAGGCGCATCATTTGCTGACGCAGGCTCGGCATCTTGCCTGAGAGGTCGTCGAGCGTTTCGAACGGAATCTCGCACACCATCGCGGTTTCCAGCGCCTGCGAAAAGCTGGGGTGCTGCCCACCGTTAATGGCGTCAAAACCTACCAGGTCACCGGCCAGGTGGAAGCCAGTGATTTGCTCGTCACCCTGTTCGGTAATGGTATAGCTTTTTATGGTCCCGGAACGAATAGCGTACAGTGATTTCAACTCGTCCCCAGCTTTGAACAGCGTCTGGCCCTTTTGGATCGGCTTTTTGCGTTCGATGATATTATCCAGCTGATCGAGTTCATGCTCGTTCAGCGTGAAGGGAATACAGAGCTGGCTGATGCTGCAATCCTGACAGTGAATCGCACAACCGCCAGACTGGATACGTCTGTTGATAACACGCTTTTCTGGGATCATAGAGTTACGCTCGAATGATTATTGACTGGGGTCAATTTTAACATTTTTTCGTAACGGAAGGGAACTGATCCGAGCAGTTTTGGCCATATAAAAGCAAGGGATGCTGGTCAAAAATGCATCCCGTTGAAAATATTGATTTTAATCAATCTTAAGATTTGTTCTCTGCGCGAATAGTCGCACGATAGTGGTTTGTTTTGCCATGGGTTTCTAAACGAGCAGGTTGTTCTACTTTTATGATCAGCGTCAAAATTCCTGCAAAAAGATATAAACCGGTATAGGTCCAGACCACCCCGACGATATCAAAGAACGGTAAAACCAGCGAGGCAATTGCCGGAGCAAGGAAGTTGCTCAGCCCAGCAGACAGGTTATAAATGGAGATCGCAGCGCCTTTGTGTTTAGGTTCCAGCACCGGGAAAACGGCGGTCATTGGCACAAAGGCTGCCACGGTAATGCCGAGCATCAGCGCCGGGATCATCGCCATCCAGTAATTGTGGCCGAAGGTGACCGGAAGATAATAGAAGGCGAGGCTGGACAGGGCGCAGCCAAGGCAGCCAAACCAGCGAACCTGACGGATCCAGCCGATATACTCGCCCAGCACGCCCCACATGATGTTGGTAAAAATAGTGACGAAGAAGAACACCGCCCAAATTTGCAGCCATTCGGACATGGTGAAGCCGAGGCGTCCGACAAACAACATCGGCATCACTACGGCAAAGCCAAACAGCGACAGGGTGTTAATAATGCGAATCAGACAGGCAAGGAAGATATTGCGGTTGGTGAACAGAATGGTCACGGCTCTGGAAAGTTCGGTGATCTTTTCCCGCGTTGAGAGGTTAGCTTTTTCGCTTTCACCGCCCGCATTGCGCAGCAATACCATCGCCATAATGCCACCCACCATGACCCAGGCAATTGCAAACCACAGCGTGCCCGTTTCGCCGATCCACGGAATGGTAAAGCTCGGCAGATAGCTCCCTATGCAACCAATGCCAATTGAATACATGGCCCAGAACCAGCCCATCGCGGACGAGAGCTGATGCTTTGGCACGTTCTGCACCACCAGCATGACGAAAGAATAGATAAAGAGCGGGTAGGCCAGCCCCCGAATGCCGTAGAACAGCAGCATTAGCGGGTAATTACGCATACCCAGTCCCAGCGTCATAAACAGGATATGCATGACTACCCACAGAATAAAGCCAATCCGCATGGCCCGCTGAGGGGTGATGATCTCCGCTACAACGCCTGAACTCCAGGCCGCCAACGCGGCGGCAGCGCCGTAAATAGTGAAAACGAGAGCGGATTCGGCGGGGCTGAAACCCAGGTCGGTGATATGTTTTGACAAAAATGCCATCTCAAACCCGTCGCCACTCATAAAGATGGCGATGGCGATATAGCCCCAGACCAGGGACATGGGAAGGCCAAACCAGTTTTTTGCTGATTTCATCATAATTCCTTAAAGTCATGCAAAACCCGGACGGTTGCTGCGTCCGGGGTTAAATTAGAAACCGAGCGCACGAGCCTCGAGCTGCTGCTGGTATAGCAGCCGGAAATGGCCAAGTCGTTTCTGTAAAGCGTGGTGACGACCGGCATCAGGCAGGTAGTGCTTAAGCTCCGGGGGTTTTTGGCAAACGATGGCTTCATCGCCGCCATCGGCCAGCCAGCCGAGTCTGGCGGCGCCTAATGCGCCGCCGGCCTCACCGCCCTGGTGGGTCACAATCGGCATATTCAGTACGTCAGCGATCAGTTGAGCCCACCACGGGCTGCGAGCGCCGCCGCCAATCAGCGAGCAGCTGCTGAGCGAGGTGCCAGCCTCTTCGAGCACTTTCAGTCCGTCGGCCAGACCAAAAGTCACGCCCTCAAGCACCGCATAAGCCAGCGAGGCGCGCTGAGAGGCATGTGTCAGCCCGTGGAACGAGCCAGTCGCCAGCGGATCGTTATGCGGCGTGCGCTCACCGGAAAGATAGGGCAGGAACAGTGGGGCGCTGCGTTGTTCCGCGCTGCTGAGCGTTGCCACTTCAGCCAGCAGCGTGGTTTCAGACGCGCCAAGCAGATCGCACAGCCAGCGCAGGGCACTGGCTGCCGTCAGCATGACGCTCATCTGATGCCAGCGATTTGGCAGCGCGTGGCAAAAAGCATGGACGGCGGAGTCTGGATTAGGACGGAAGCGGTCATTAACGGCGAACAGCACGCCGGAAGTGCCAAGAGAGATAAAAGCATCGCCCGGATTTACCGCGCCAATGCCAACCGCGCTGGCTGCATTGTCGCCGCCGCCGCCGGCAATAATAACGTCCTCATTCAGCCCCCACTGGCGGGCCAGTTCGGCTTTCAGTTTCCCGGCCGGTTCGGAACCTTCAACCAGCTGCGGCATATGGTCACGCGTTAAACCGCAGGCGGAGAGGAGGGTGTCTGACCAGTCGCGCTTAGCCACGTCAAGCCATAGCGTGCCCGCTGCATCAGACATATCGCTGAGCTTTTCACCGCTCATTTTCCAGCGCAGATAGTCCTTGGGCAGCAGCACGCTGGCGGTCTGAGCAAAGATAGCCGGTTCGTGACGGGCAACCCACAGTAGCTTAGGCGCGGTAAAACCCGGCATCGCCAGGTTACCGGAAATATTGTGCAGCTCAGGGGCCTGCGCGGTCAGTTCGCGACACTCTGCGGCGCTGCGGGTGTCATTCCACAGGATGCAGGGGCGAAGTACCCGATTGTCGCTATCGAGCAGCACAGCGCCGTGCATCTGACCTGACAGACCGATAGCGCGAATCTTGCTCCAGCGCTCGCCTACTTTAGGCCGCAGATCGCTAATAGTCTGAAGCAAAGCCTGCCACCACTCGGCCGGGTCCTGTTCCGACCAGTGCGGATTAGGGCGCTGCACGCTGAGTTTAGCCCCTGAGCTGGCAACAATTTCGCCACGATCGTCAATCACCAGCGTCTTGATTTCCGACGTTCCCGCATCAATTCCGAGGTACATACCCGGCTCCTTACTCGTTAACAGGCTGTGGATGTTCCGCCCAGCTCTGCAAGCTGGCAACCGATCTTTCCAGCAGGGCGGCGAAATCGGCCCTCGTGGCTAGCGGCCCGAACAGACTGGCATCCGCCGCAAAGCGGGCCAGTGCGTCGCTGTGGCTCAGCATCTCGTGGCGAGCCTCAGCATCCAGCGCACCGTCCTGATAGGCGTAAGGTAAATCCTGCGTATGCCAGCGCTGCAGGAACAGGAAGAACAGCGCCGGGAGCAGTGCAGTCGCGCGAGGGATCGCGCCGCGCTGAAAAGTTTCCATCAGGGTTGGCGTAATAAAACCGGGAATTTTAGAGAGTCCATCCGCCGCAACGCGCTGGTTAGTGTCGCGAATATAGGGATTGGCAAAACGGGCCAGCACAACATCGCGATAGGCCTCGAGGTCGAGCGGGCTTGGCATCAGGGAAGGAATGACGTCCTGGGTCACGTATTCCCAGGCCATCTCTTTAATTTCGTGAGTCTGAGTGCTCTGATGAATATAGTCTTGTCCAACCAGCGTTCCGGCCCAGGCTATGCAACTGTGGCTGGCGTTCAGAATACGGATTTTAGCTTCCTCCCACGGCAGCACCGAGTCAACCAGCTCCACGCCAACGTTCTCCAGCGCAGGGCGACCGGCAGCAAAATCATCCTCGATCACCCACTGAATAAACGCCTCTGCCATCACCGGCGCTTGATCTTCGAAGCCGGTAGCGGCCAGAACACGCGGAGCGATATCGCTGGTAGGGCGAGGCGTGATGCGGTCGACCATAGTATTGGGGGAGGTGGTGTTTTGCTCTACCCAGGTCAGCAGCGTCGGCTCGTTGCGCAGTTTCAGAAAGGTCAAAAACCCCTGGCGGAAGCGTTCGCCGTTGTGTCGCAGGTTGTCGCAGTTCAGTAAAGTGACAGGGTCACCGCTAGCGACTCTGCGCGCCTGTAAAACC
This sequence comes from Erwinia typographi, assembly GCF_000773975.1. Lineage (GTDB taxonomy): Bacteria > Pseudomonadota > Gammaproteobacteria > Enterobacterales > Enterobacteriaceae > Erwinia > Erwinia typographi. The sequence goes on along the minus strand of NZ_JRUQ01000059.1, from coordinate 56,569 downwards.
CGGGTTAATGCGCCGTAAATCGTGCGGGCTTCACCGTTGAGATCGGCTTTAATATCGGGTTGCTGAACGTCCAGTTTATGATCGGTATCCAGATAATAGCCGCTCTCAGTCACGGTAAAGGCGATGACTTTTGTCCGGGGGTCCGCACCCTGTTTGATCAGTCCTTTCAGCTCCTCATCCCAGGGAACCAGCGTTTTGATAGAGGTGATTTTTTCATACTGGCGTTCGCCTTCCGGCGTTACCGTTTCAAGAGTGTACTCGCCATTCTGCGCGGCAAGGGTGTTCAGTAACGGCACCGCATCATCGCGAATGTTGCTCAGGGCGATCTCCCAGCGATTATCTCCCTGCTGTAACAATCGGTGCAGATACCAGGCCTGATGGGCACGGTGGAAAGAGCCTGCACCAATGTGCAGCCAGACTGAAGGAATAGCAGCGTTCATCATCGTCTCCGGTTAATTTGGGCAATTGCTCTTGATTAGGGCTTTTGCCTGGTTGGGCTATAGACTGGTGATTTACCCTGCGACTGTCTGCGGGTTAGATCACAAAATTTGCTTTTGCCCATCGGTTGGGCAATTATTCGGAGTAAGCTGCAAAAAAAAACAGAGAGCGGCCAATGAGCAAACACGATAAGAAGCTGGATCAGGCGGCCAGAGCGGCCTGGATGTATTACGTCGCGGGAGAAACTCAGCAGGATATTGCCGATAAGCTTGGCGTTTCGCGCCAGGTTGCCCAGCGGCTGGTGTCGCTGGCGGTTGAACAGGGGCTGGTCAGCGTCAGCATCACCCATCCGGTCGCCGACTGTATGACGCTGGCCGGGCAGCTTAAAGCGCGTTTCGATCTCCAACTTTGTCAGGTGGTGCCTTCTGCTGGCATTGAGGCGTCCGGCTTGCAACAGATGATTGCGGTGGCGGGCGCAGAGGTGATGGCGCAAACCCTCAAGCTGGAGGAGCCGCAGATTATCGCGGTCGGTTCAGGCAGGACTCTTCGCGCCACCATCGATGAGCTGCCCGAATTCGACCGGCCGCAGCACAGCTGCGTGTCGCTGATTGGCGCTATTGCCAGCGACGGCTCCTGTACCCGTTATGACGTGCCGCTGTGGATGGCGGAAAAAACCCAGGGGCGCTATTTCATCCTGCCTGCGCCGCTGTATGCAGACAGTACGGAAGATCGCGACCTGTGGTGCAATCATCGTATCTACCGCACCGTCACCGAAGAAGCAGAAAAAGCCGACGTGATGTTTGTTGGCATTGGGCATGTTTCCGCTGGCTGCCCGCTGAATGCCGACGGTTTCATCAGCGATGAGCAGGTACGCAGGCTGGAATCGCTGCATGTGGCGGCTGAAATGCTGGGGCATTTTATCGGCCAGGACGGGCAGCGGTTGCGCAGTGAGCTGGACGATCGGCTGACCAGCGTTGAGCTGACGGCCAGTACCCAGCGCAAGGTCATTGCCTTCGCGGGCGGCAGCGACAAGCACCAGGCAATCTTTGCGGCTTTGCGCGGCCGCTGGATAACCGGTCTGATTACCGATGAAGAGAGCGCCCGTTTCGCTTTGGCACAGCCAGATTAAGAGGATCGCTTCCCGCCAGACTTTTGCTAAACTAGCCAGATAGAAGCGACATCTACAGCCTCTTTTTTTGCCACAGGGGGACCGGCAAGATGAACCTCGAAGATTGGGATCTGTTTAAAGACGCAATGGAAGACGTTAAGCCGCTGAAGGATTGCGCTAACGTTCACTGGCTGAAATCTCCCGCCGTTAAGTCTCCGCGCGACGCCTGGTCAGATCAGCAGCTCGATAATCCCCTGACCAGCGGTTACCTGACCCTTATCCCGAAAGAGACGCCGCTAGAGTTCAGGGCGGAAGGGATCCAACAAGGGGTCATCGATAAACTCCGGCAGGGCAAATATCCGCCGAATGCGACCCTCAACCTGCTACGGCAGCCAGTGGAAGCCTGCCGCCAGACGCTCTACAGTTTTATGCTGGAGGCAGACCAGCGAAATTACCGTAATTTATTGATTATCCACGGAAAGGGGCGGGAGGATGACTCACATGCCAACATTGTGCGCAGCTACCTTGACCGCTGGCTGCGGCAGTTTGAACGGGTTCAGGCTTATTGCAGCGCGCAGCCCCATCATGGCGGCAGCGGTGCCTGTTACGTAGGGTTGAGAAAAAGCGAGCTGGCGCGGCTGGAAAACCGTGAGCGCCACGCTAAGCGAAGCCGATAATGGTCGGCTAGCCGGAATGGGACTTGCGAACGGTAGCCAGCAGCACTTCCGCGCTCAGACTTAACGGGGTGCCGGAGCGGGTGATGATCCCGACAGATTCCCCCGGCCCGTGTGAGGCGATCGGCAGCGCGGCCAGCGCATTGTGCAGCAAATCCTCTTTAATCGCCCCGGACGGGACAAACCACACGTAGTTGTAGCGCAGCGCCAGCTGCCGCGCCAGCGATGTCGCCGAAGTCTCCACCAGCGTTGCCGGCAGCCTGCAACCGTGCTCTTTGATCATCTCGTCAGCCAGTCGTCTGGGAGCCGTGCCCTCAGGGGAGATGACCACCGGCCATGACAGCGCCTTTGACAGTGTGACATTGTCACTTAACAGGGGGTGATCGGGCCTTACCACCAGCCTCAGCTGCTCGAGAAACAGCAGCTCATAGCTCAGTCCGGTCATCATCTCCGGGTCGGCCATCCGGCCAATTCCGACGTCAAACTCACCGGCTTTCAAACCGGCAATCAGCACGTTGTTATGCAGCGTGGCAACCTGAACAATAGCCTGCGGCTGAAGCTGATGAAAGCTATCCAGAATCGAAGGCAGCATACCCAGCGCCACGGTGGTTAATACGCCGACGCGAAGAACGGCCGGGCGATCCAGATCCGCAGGTCTGAATGACTGTCCGGCATGATTCAGCGCATCCAGCACCCGTACCGCATGGGTAAGAAACTGTTCGCCGAGGGTAGTCAGCTGCGCGCCAAGGCGTCCGCGCTCAAACAGGCGCGCACCGGCCAGCTGTTCCAGCTCGTTCAGCGTTTTGGAAAGGGCTGGCTGGCTGAGGGAGAGTGTTTCGGCGGCGCGGCCCAGCGTACCCTGCTGAGCAACGGCGACGAAAGTATGCAGGTGGCGCAGGCGAATGCGCTGGTTAAACAGGTAATTTTTATCCATAGCCCAGCTAAGCAGCGGGCTGGGTTACAGGCAAGCGGCATGTAATGATTTTGTTAAGCTTATTGCAAATTTAATTAACATTTGCCGAATATGGCACGTTTTCCATCACTTTTCTTCTGCCGTCAGGCGCGATGCATCAGGCCTTATTATTAAACTCGTTGGCCCCACGCCGCGAGGGAATGACGGACTTTAACGTCAGCAATTTGCCGGCGATGAATGCCGTAGCCGATCACATTTTATTAAAAATTTTCTCCGGGTCCGGCGCTTTCCAGTACTCTGACTGCAATACGCCAATGAGGGGCTGAGAATGAAAAGTTTATGGGTGTCGGCTGACAGCCTGCGCGACGGATTTGCCAGCGCGATGTCGCAGATGTACCAGCAGGAAGTGCCGCAGTACGGCACGCTGCTTCACCTGGTCTCAGAGGTGAATGCGGAGGTTTTAGCGCAGGATCCCGCCCTGAAACAGCAGCTGGAACGTGACAATGAACTGTCGCGCCTGAGCGTTGAGCGTCACGGGGCGATCCGGGTCGGTACGGCAGCAGAGCTGTCCATGCTGCGTCAGGTCTTTGCCATTATGGGCATGTATCCGGTGGGCTACTACGATCTCTCGCAGGCTGGCGTACCGGTGCATTCCACCGCCTTTCGCCCGATAGAGGATCGGGCGCTCAACGCCAACCCCTTCCGCCTGTTTACCTCCTTACTTCGCCTTGAGCTGATTGACGATCTGGCTTTACGGCAGCAGGCCACCGAGATTCTGGCCGCCCGTGATATTTTCACTCCGCGCTGCCGTGAGCTGGTCAGGCTGCATCAGCAGCAGGGCGGCTTCAGCGCGCAGCAGGCCGAAGAATTTATTCCCCAGGCGCTGGAAACGTTCCGCTGGCACCAGCAAACCACCGTTGACCAGGCCACCTATCAGGCACTGCTGGCACAGCATCGTCTGATCGCCGACGTGGTCTGCTTTCCAGGTTGTCATATCAACCACCTGACGCCACGCACGCTGGATATCGACCGGGTGCAGGCGCTGATGCCGCAGTCAGGGATTACGCCCAAAGCGATTATCGAAGGGCCGCCGCGCCGCACTGTGCCGATTCTGCTGCGGCAGACCAGCTTCAAAGCACTGGATGAGCCGGTGCGCTTTCGCGATGGTCTGGGGACACATACCGCACGCTTTGGTGAAATTGAGCAGCGCGGCATTGCGCTCACCGCAAAAGGGCGCGCGCTTTACGATCGGCTATTGCTGGAGAGCGAAACCGGCACGGAAAATGATGCTCACCAGCAGAAGCTGGCCGCAACTTTCGCCGCGTTTCCGGACGATGCCAGGGTATTAAGAGAGCAGCCGCTGGCATGGTTCACCTACCGGCTCAGCGAGAAAGGCCGTGCCAACCCGGCGCAGATTGCCGGGCAGCAAAATATTGAGCGCCTGCTTGAGGAGGGACTGATTATCGCCACGCCAATGATTTATGAAGATTTTCTGCCGGTCAGCGCCGCCGGTATTTTCCAGTCCAATCTTGGCAGTGAAGCGAAGCCGCGCAGCCAGGGACACAGTAGCCGGGCGGAGTTTGAACAGGCACTGGGCGCGGCGGTCAGCGATGAAATTGCGCTCTACGGGCAAAGACAGCAGGCCAGCCTGGCAAGATGTGGCGTGAAACAGGGTGGATAGAGAGGCAGGGGCAGAGGTTCTGCCCCGAACAGCTTATTGTAAGCGAGGATTACGGATCAGCGCGTATTTACCCGCACCCAGCAGCATTATGGCTAAGGCGCCAAACAGGTAAATCGCTTCCCCTTCCAGCGCCCAGGCGCCTACGCTGGTACGGTCCCAGAATGCGCCGGTTTTGACCAGCAGCGTGGCGACCACCAGGTTAACCGCAATCACAAAAGCTGCCGGACGGGTCAGCAGCCCAATAATGACCATGATTGGCGCGACAACTTCACCGAGGTAAGCGCCGTAGGCCACGAAGCCCGGAATGCCGTGCGGTTTCAGCATCGTGGCAATCCAGCCGACGCCGTGCACAACCTTAAATTCCCCATGAAACAGCAGCAGGATGCCAAACGTCAGTCTCAGCACCAGCTTGCCAAAATCAGGGTGGTCGGTCAGGCGGGAAAAGCCATTATTCAGGGCCGAAAACATGGTTGAATCCTTACGTATAGACAGATAAGCCAACATAGACAATAACGCCCGCTGATGAAACTCAAATTCTCTGAATTTCTCTTTCAGTCAGTTTCTTTTATCTCGCTCAGCGTAATCCGTAACTGAGCGTGTTGACTGCACTTTTGTCCCACCGCTGCAAATGATAATCGGCAGGTTTGATGCGGTTTGGCGAAAAAGGCCTGTCCTGCCGAAGCGGGAGAAAAGCTTTATGCGGCGGCGTATCCAGCCGTTTCGTCCGCTAATGAAAGGGATGGGGCGGTTAAAAGAGTTGTGGCCGGGCAAAGTAATTTATCAGCAAAATTTTCCATCCGACCTACCTCTGGCGGAAATAGCTGACAGAGCAATGACTTAACGAAAGTCGACTACCATGTAAGTTTCTGAATAACAACCCTTAATTCCTCAAACTTTTTTGCTCCGTGCCGATAACACCTGATAAGCGCCCGATTCTCACGGCGCTATCATCCGGTTTTTTATCGTTACGGAGCAGTTATGAAACTACTAAGAAACTTCACCATCCGCAGCGTAATGCTCTGGGTCCTTGGGCTGTTCTGCCTGATGTGGTCCGCCGTAGGCATGTACAGCGTCTTTTCCCTGAATGCCCTCGGTAAAGGTAATGAAGTCGATCGCATATTGGTTAATCAGATGACCACACTGGGCAAAGGCAACGATCAGTACTTCCGTTTTATCACCCGACTGAACCGGGCGGTGGACTCCCGACTGGCAGGCAGCGCATCCGCCACGGCAGATATGGCGTCGGCGCAGAAGGCTCTCGACAATATGGCTAAGCTGCTCGACGATTTTAAGGCGGAATCGCCGGGGCCGCTGGAGACCAGCTATTATACCAGCGTGATTGCCAGCTGGCAGAAGCTCCTCGAGCAGGGCGTGCTGCCGCAGATGCAGCTGGCGCAGAATACCAGCCTTGACGATTTCCGCCGTCATGCCGCCACGGTTACGCCGTCGCTGAGCCGTGATTTCGGCGCAACGGTGGAAAAATTCAACCTGGCCGCGGGCGTGAAGCTGGATGCCACACGCGTGACCGTCGACCGCCTCACCGACGTGACAAAAATCGTAATTATTATTGCGACTATCGTCGGACTGATCATTCTGCTGTTTACCGATCGTTATCTGGTCAGGATGCTGGTTCGCCCGCTTGAAGGAATGCGCACGCACTTTCGCCTGATCGCCGACGGCGATCTCAGCCAGCCGCTGGAAGACATTGGCCGTAACTGCGTGGGTAAGCTGGTGCCGCTGCTGCGGACCATGCAGGATAGCCTGCGCGATGCGGTGAGCGCTATTCGCAGCGGTACGGACAACATATACCGGGGCGCTGCAGAAATTTCATCCGGTAATAACGATCTTTCCTCGCGGACCGAAGAGCAGGCAGCGGCGCTGGAAGAGACGGCGGCAAGCATGGAGCAGCTGACTGCGACGGTGAAACTCAATGCCGATAACGCGCGTCAGGCCAGCGAACTGGCACAAACCGCTTCGGTTACCGCCAGCAAAGGCGGCAGGCTGGTTGACGACGTTGTCTCGACGATGGAAGGCATTGCCGGCAGCTCAAACAAAATTGCCGAGATCACCAGCGTCATTAACAGTATTGCCTTCCAGACCAATATCCTTGCGCTGAACGCTGCGGTAGAAGCCGCGCGGGCTGGCGAACAGGGACGCGGATTTGCCGTGGTGGCTAGTGAAGTGCGCAATCTGGCGCAGCGCAGCGCCGGAGCGGCGAAAGAGATCGAAACGCTGATTGCCGACTCGGTGACCCGCGTGGACAACGGTTCCCGGCTGGTTGGCGAAGCGGGCAGCACCATGAATGAGATCCTGAAAGCGGTGGCAGAGGTTACCGAAATCATGAAGCAGATAGCTTCCGCTTCCGAAGAGCAGAGCAAGGGGATTTCTCAGGTCGGCACGGCTATCAACGAAATGGACAGCGTTACCCAGCAGAACGCCTCGCTGGTGGAGCAGGTCTCGGCGGCGGCCAGCGCGCTTGAGCGACAGACGGAAGAGCTGACGCTGTCGGTGTCAAAATTCCGCCTCTCGGCCGTGGCGGCCACCTCATCTGCCGCGGCATCCAGTAAGCCGGCTCTTACGCAGGCCCGTTCACTTGTCGCAAAGCCTGCCGCCGCTTCATCCGATGAGTGGGTATCGTTCTAACCTGGCTGACGCAGCCACGCCACCAATGCGGCAAGCTGCGGTGGCGCATCCTCTGCCGGGCGCTGGATCAGACTATATACCGCGCCCGTTTTCACCGTTTCACTGAACGGGGCGATCAGCCGCCGCATGGCCAGGTCCGTCTCGATCAGCGTTACGTCCGCCACCGTCACGCCAAATCCCTGAATTGCCGCGCTGATCGCTAAATCCATTGTATCGAAATGCTGGCTGCGCCTGATGCTGAAGCCTGCCTGCTGCTGGTTAAGCCACAGCCGCCAGTCCCGTCCGTCGGCGGTCGGGTGCAGGAACGTATAGCGCGCCAGATCCTCTACCCTCAGTACTGCCGCTGGCAGCAGGCTGGCGGCGATGGCCGGCGTCAGTTCCTCATCGAACAGTCGCCAGCTTCCCGCAGGCGCACTGCCATAAAGGATCGCCGCGTCATAATTCTCCAACTGCGTGCTGTGATCGACGGTAGTGGTCAGCGAGACGTGGAGATCGGGCTGAGCCTGTTCCAGCGCCACCAGTCTCGGCACCAGCCAGCGCATGGCGCAGGTAGGGGCTTTCAGCCGGATCACCGCATGGGATTTGCTGGCCTGTTCAGCGGCGAACACCATCTGTTCGAAGTTGGTTTTCATTGCGGGGAGCAGGCTGGCGCCCTGAGCGGTAAGGGTCAGCCCACGCGCGTGGCGATCGAACAGCGCAAAGCCAAGCCAGCTTTCCAGCGAGGCAATTTTACGGCTGACGGCACCTTGCGTAATGCACAGCTCGCCAGCGGCGCGAGTCAGGTTAAGATGCCTGGCGGTGACAATGAAGGCATGAACTGCATTTAGCGGGAGCGAGCGCCGTGACATTGTAAGCCTCTGAGCTATGTTTAAAAGTCATGGCTATTATGACAACAATTCGCTTGTCGCCTCAAGTGCGCTCACGTTGAATAGGTTAACCGCGCTTTTACCTCCACCGGAGACAGCATGACTCTGAAATCTTCCGTACAGCAGCGTTCAAAATTACCGGACGTGGGCACCACTATTTTCGCCGTTATTGGTCAGCTTTCCGCCCAGCACAACGCGATCAATCTGTCGCAGGGCGCGCCTAATTTCCCCTGCGATACCGCCCTGATCCACGGCGTTACCACCGCGATGGAGCAGGGACACAACCAGTACGCGCCGATGACCGGGCTGGGTGCGTTGAAAGAAGTGTTAGCCAGTAAAGTTCACACGCTTTACGGCCAGCAATACGATGCGGTCAGCGAGGTGCTGATCACCGGCAGCGCCAGCCAGGCTATCTACGCCGCTATCGGCGGCCTGGTTCATGCGGGTGATGAAGTGATCTTCTTTGAACCGGCGTTTGACAGCTATGCGCCAGTCGTCCGTTTACAGGGCGGGGTGCCGGTGGGCCTCAAGCTCCAGCTGCCAGATTTCAGCATCAGCTGGGACGAGTTGCGCGCGGCCATTACGCCACGTACCCGAATGATTATCATTAATACCCCGCATAACCCAAGCGCTCAGGTGCTGTCGCGGGAAGACCTGGACGAGCTCGCGGCTATTACCCGCAATACCGATATTGTGGTGCTCTCCGATGAAGTCTATGAACACATCCTGTTTGATGGCCGCCAGCATCAGGGCATGGCGACCCATGCGGAGCTGGCGCAGCGCAGCGTGATCGTCTCTTCCTTTGGCAAAACCTTCCACGTCACCGGCTGGCGCGTCGGTTACTGCCTGGCGCCGGCGGAACTGATGGAAGAGATGGTAAAGGTGCATCAGTTTATGATGTATTCCGCCGACACGCCGATGCAGGTAGCCTTTGCTGATTATCTGCGTGAACCGGCCAACTATCTGGGGCTTGGCGCATTTTACCAGCGCAAGCGCGACACGCTGACTGAACTGATGAAAGATTCGCCGTTCCGTCTGCTGCCTTCCGCCGGCTCGTTCTTTATGTTGGCCAGCTATGCGGATTTCAGTGACGAAGCTGACAGCGAAATGGTAAAACGTCTCATTGTTGATTACGGTGTAGCGACTATTCCGCTTTCGGCGTTCTACACGGATGGAACCGACAATAAATTGATCCGTCTCTCGTTTGCTAAAGATGAAGCCACGCTGCGCGCGGGCGCTCAGGCGCTGTGCCAGGTAAAGCCTCGCTAAAATATCCTTCTTAGGGGAAGTTGATGAAGAAACTGAATGCACTTTTTTTAGCGGTTGGGCTGCTCTCTTCCGTGTCGGTAATGGCGCAGGAAACGCTGCGCTACGGTCTGGAGTCGCAGTATCCGCCCTTTGAAAGCCGTAACGCCGCAGGCGAGCTTGAAGGGTTCGATATTGAGCTGGGCAAAGCCATTTGCCAGGTGGGTAATTTCAAATGCAGCTGGGTTGAGAGCAGCTTTGATGCGCTGATCCCCGCGCTGGCCGCCAAGAAATTTGACGCCATCAACTCGGCGATGAATATCACCGAAGCGCGGATGAAAAGCATTGGGTTCACCAGGCCCATCTACCGCATTCCCAGCCAGCTGATTGGCAAAAGCGGCTCGGGCCTGCAGCCTGACGTTCAGTCCCTGAAGGGCAAAAACATCGGGGTATTGCAGGGTTCAGTGCAGGAAACCTTCGCGAAAAAACACTGGGAACCGCAGGGCGTGACCATTACCTCTTATCAGGACCAGAACCAGGTCTATAACGATATGGTTGCGGGGCGTCTTGACGGCACGCTGGTGATGTCGGCCGCCGGGCAGTCTGGCTTCCTCGAAAAACCCCAGGGTAAAGGCTATGCCTTTGCCGGCGTTCCGGTAGAAGATACCCAGATTCTGGGGGTAGGGATCGGTTTTGGTCTGCGTAAAGACGACGCGAAGCTGAAGCAGGCGCTGGATGCGGCGATTGTTAAAGTCCAGGCTGACGGCACCGTTACCAGGCTGGCTGCGAAATTCTTCCCGGGTATCGACGTGACGATCAGAGAGTAACGTTCAGGATCTGAGCGGGCAGTCACGCCACCAAAGGGAGCGAAGATTTTCGCTCCCTTTGGCTTGCTATACGGGCGCTTATTTAGCCGCCAGCAGACACAGCTTCTCCGCAACCTGGTATGACTTCACGAAGGATGGGATCGGCAGAAATTCAAACTTCGAATGGAAGTTATGCGCGCCAGTAAAGAAATTTGGCGTCAACAGGCCCTTAGCAGAAAGGGCCGCCCCATCCGTGCCGCCCCGCATTGGCGTGACCTTCGGCGTAATATCCAGCTCTGCCAGCGCGGCAAAGATCAAATCAATTGCCCGACGATCTTCTCCAATGGCATTGCTGATGTTGCTGTAAATATCGGAAAGGCTAAATTCGACTTTGCCTGTAGGATAGCTTGCGCTAATTTTAGCCGCCACCTCGGCAATTTTTTGCTTCCGCCGTTCAAACGACGCCAAATCGAAGTCGCGAATTGATGCTTTCAGACGCGCCTCGTGCGCATTAGCCGTAAGATCATTAAACCAGACGTAGCCTTCACGGCCTTCAGTATGCTCAGGGGTTTCCAGTCGGTCGAAATGGTTGATAAAATCCGTCGCCATCAACAGCGGGTTGACTAAAACGCCTTTACCGGACATCGGGTGCGCGGTCACGCCGGTAAGACGTATATCAGCTGCGGCGGCGTTAAAGTTTTCAAAGACCACCTCGCCCAGCTCGCAGCAATCGATGGTGTAGGCGAAGTCAACGTCGAAGCGACTTTTCAGATCCAGCGCCTTCGCGCCGCGCAGCCCAATTTCTTCATCAGGAACAAAGGCCACGACAATATCGCCATGCGGTGTGTCCGGGGTCAGATTTTCCATCAGCGTCATCACTACGGTCACTGCCGCTTTGTTATCCGCGCCCAGCACGCTGGTGCCGTCGCTGAAAATAATCTGCTGGCCGCGATAAGCGTTGATTTCAGGATGGTCAGCAACGCGTAGCCAGATATCTTCCTGCTGGTTAAGACACAAATCTTCGCCTTCAAAGCGCAGTGTCTGCGGATGGATATGCGGCGACAGTCCGACGTCAACGGTATCGATGTGGGTAATAAATCCGATGCGGGGAGCAGAAGGGCAGTTGCCTGGCTTCACGGCCGTTACGGTAGCGAATTTATCAATAACCACCTGTTTCATGCCGATGCTGCGCAGTTCTTCCGCCAGCATTTTCGCCATATTATGCTGTTCTGGCGTGCTGGGAAGCTCCTGAGCGGCGGCATCGCTCTGGCTGGTGACGGCGAGGTAACGATAAAAACGGTTGCTGAGCTGGGCAGCCAGTTGCTGATTCATCCTGTATTCCTGTATCTGCTGAGGGGAAAAGTGAATTCACTATCATTATCAGAGAGGAAGAGGCGGGTCAAAATCTCAGGGTGCCTGGCACGCTGTCGTTAGCGTGATACAGAATGTTTACTGTCAGTAAATTTCCTTAAATAACGGTCAGATACCAGGCAATTGCAGCGCACGCTCCGGCGAAGCGTCGGGAAGCCACTATACTGAATGTTCATGATAAACAAACGGGAGGACAGTCATGACCATTCATAAGAAAGGGCAGGCGCATTGGGAAGGCGATATTAAAAATGGCAAAGGCACCATCAGTACCGAAAGCGGCGCGCTGAAAGACCAGCCTTACGGTTTTAACACTCGTTTTGAAGGAAAGCCGGGGACAAATCCCGAAGAACTGATTGGCGCGGCGCATTCAGCCTGTTTTTCGATGGCGCTGTCGCTGATGCTGGGTAATGCCGGTTTCACGCCAGAAAGTATTGATACGGTGGCCGACGTTTCGCTGGACAAGGCGGGTGAGGGCTTCAAAATCACCAGAATTGCCCTGCAAAGCCAGGTGAGGCTGCCGGGTATTGATAGCGGCAAGTTTGATGAAATCATTAACCAGGCGAAAGCTGGCTGCCCGGTATCGCAACTGCTCAATGCTGAAATTACCCTCGAATACAAACTGAACTGATCGTGGTGGCCGGACGTGCGGAAATATCAGTACCATGCCAGCCGCATTTAGCAATCCGGCGGACGGCCTTATCGCTGAATTAAGTAATCCTGTTCATGTTCCTGTGGGCTTCTCCTTAGAGACAGTTTGGTCAACAGGAACCAAAGCACAACGGCTTAAAGTGCTCTGACAGTTCTGTGTTATCTTCGAAGTTTGGGATCGTTCAGGGTGCACAATGGCCATACTAACGCGTGCAGAGCTTGCGGAATTAAATGTATTTTCAGTTATTTGTCGTAAAAAAAGTTTCCGTCTGGCAGCGGCTGAACTTGGCGTCAGCACCTCAGCACTAAGCCATACCATCCGCTCACTTGAGGAACGTACCGGAGTAAAATTATTAAACAGGAATAACCGCGCAGTAGTCCCTACGGCGGCGGGCGTTACCCTGGAAAATCAACTTAAGCTGGGGTTTGATTATATCAAATCTGCACTCTCAGAACTGGACAATTATCGCGACAAGCCAATTGGCAGCTTGCGGATAAACATCCCGCGTGATGCTCTTGACCTCCTTATTTCACCCATCTTAGCTGGCTTCATGAGAGAGTATCCCAACATTTCCTTAGAAGTGGTGGTTGATAATCAACAAGTTGATATTATTAGCGAAGGGTTTGACGCAGGCATCCGCTATGGCGACATTATCCCTAAAGATATGATAGCCGCGCCTTTGAGCGAAAAATTAAAATGGATGGTGGTGGCAGCACCCGACTACGTTGAGAAATATGGCGCGCCACATTCCCCTGATGATTTAAAAGAACATCAGTGTATTAATATGCGGGTTGGCAACGGCACGTTATATCACTGGGAGCTCGGCAATAATGAAAACAGTTGCAGAGTGCTCTCCCCAGGTAAGTATATATATAGCGAAACATCAATGATTATTCAGGCCGCGCTTGCAGGCGTGGGCGTAGCGTATTGCCTGGAAATGCAAATTCGTGAGCATTTGCGCAGCGGCAGGCTGACTGAGGTCATGCCCGGCTGGTCGCATATCAGCGCGCCATTCATGATGTACTACCCCAGTCGACGCCAGCTACAGCCTGGATTAAGGCCATTGATTGAAATCATTAAAGCGCAATGCCTTCCCCCAGGTTGAGTTTTAGTCAATGGCTCATTAAAAATCATTCAACGAAAGCTGTGTTAGGGTAAAAAAACTATCTGATTAAGGCGCGCGTTGGTTTACGAACTGGCGCCGCCGAAGATTAGAAAAGCCGTTATGTATCTTTTTAGCATGACGATTTTTATCAAAATTCAGTTTTTACAGAGTGAGTAAGTCTATGAGTGCTTTATATTTTGATTTGGAAGAGAAAAAAAAGCTTTTCCCTGACAGCGCAGATTCTCTCATTGTTGATATGTACCTCAGTGATAACCCTCAGGGGAGCGTGAGATTATTTCGTGTCTACCAGCAAGTGCCTGAGCATTATCACAAGCAATGCGATGAGGTGCTGATCGTTATTGCAGGCGATCTCGAATTTCAAACTGACGGTGAGCCAGCGAAAGTTTTGTCTAAAGACCAGCTGGTGATATTCAGGAAAAATACCGTTCATTCGATTAAACCAAGTGGCGATAATCCAGTCTACTTCCTTTCCATCGATACCCCTGGAAGAGAGGCGTCCGATATCTATTTTATCGATCCTGCGCATAACGGGTTAAAATTTATAAGCCACATAGGCGAACGCTGATATTTTCTGCCCCTGTGGTATGCGCGTGCCTGCTCAGCAGCCACTGCCGCTTTTACTGGCTCATCACCCCATTAGCGATTAGATTGGTAAACGTTCAGGAGAGACCATAAAAAAATCAATAAAGTGAGGGCAGAGATGAGAAAATCAGTATTAAGGACAGCGGTTGCCGTGTTGACGCTGGCCGTAGCCACTGGGGCGGCGGCAAAAACTCTGGTATTTTGCTCAGAGGGATCGCCAGAGAATTTCAATCCACAACTTTATACTTCCGGGACCAGCGTGGATGCCAGCGCCGTGCCCATTTATAACCGTCTGGTTGATTTTAAAGTCGGCACCACCGAGCTGGTGCCAAGCCTGGCGGAAAGTTGGGATATCAGCCCGGATGGTAAAATCTACACTTTTCACCTGCGCAAAGGGGTGCAGTTCCAGAGCAATAGGGCGTTTAAGCCTGGCCGCGAGTTTAATGCTGACGACGTCATTTTCTCGTTCATGCGGCAGAAAGATCCCAACAATCCTTATCACAATGTTTCCAATGGCACCTATGCCAACTTTGAAAGTCTGGAATTTGGCACGCTGATCCAGAACATTGAGAAAGTGGACGACCATACCGTGCGCTTCACCCTGGCCCACGCTGAAGCACCTTTTCTGGCGGATCTGGGCTGGTATTTTGCCTCAATCCTCTCCGCTGAATACGCCGATGCGATGCTGAAAGCCGGAACGCCGGAAAAGGTCGATCGGGACCCCATCGGCACCGGGCCATTTGAGCTGGCGCAGTACCAGAAAGATTCCCGCATCCTGTTTAAAGCTTTTCCGCAGTACTGGCAGGGCAAGGCGAAGCTCGACCGCCTGATCTTCTCTATCACCCCGGATGCCTCCGTGCGCTTTGCCAAGCTGGAAAAAAACGAGTGCCAGGTCATGCCGTTCCCTAATCCGGCCGATCTGCCGCGCATGAAGGAAAATAAAGATCTGACGCTGATGCAGAAGGCCGGTTTGAATACCGGCTTCCTGTCTTTCAATACTCAAAAACCGCCGCTGGATAACGTCAAAGTTCGCCAGGCGCTGTCGATGGCCATTAATAAGCCGGCCATTATTCAGGCAGTGTTCCAGGGTACCGGCAGCGCGGCGAAAAACCTTCTGCCGCCGGGCGTATGGAGCGCCGACCAGGATCTGAAGGATTACGACTACGATCCTGAAAAAGCCAAAGCGCTGCTAAAAGAGGCGGCAATTAAGCCCGGCACCACCATCGATTTGTGGGCGATGCCGGTTCAGCGTCCCTATAACCCGAACGCCCGGCGTATGGCGGAGATGATTCAGGCCGACTGGGCGAAGGTGGGGATCAAAGCCAACATCGTCAGCTTTGAATGGGGCGAATATCTTAAGCGAGTGAAAAACGGCGAGCATCAGGCTGCCCTGATGGGCTGGACCACCGCAACCGGCGACCCGGATAACTTCTTCGGTCCGCTGTTCAGCTGCACGTCCGCCAACGGCGGTTCCAACTCGTCCAAATGGTGTTACAAGCCGTTTGATACGCTAATCAATGAGGCTCGCGCCGAGCAGGATCACACTAAACGCATTCAGCTTTATCGTCAGGCGCAGCAAATAATGCACGACCAGGCGCCAGCGGTAATGATTGCCCACTCGACGATCTTTGAACCGGTGCGTAAAGAAGTGACCGGTTATGAGATCGACCCGTTCGGCAAACACATTTTTTACCAGGTGGATATCAAATGACCGTGCCGGCCTTCCTTCAGGGAGGGCCGGCCTGCTGCAACACTCAGCCGCTGCGCTTTTTTTTGACGGATTTTATTGTATCATCAACACTTAACTGCTGAAGGCAGTAGGTTACGCCACATTTTAATCCCGTAACAGGAGTCAAATAATGAGTGCGAAATATGAAATCTACAGTGGTAAAAACGGCCAGTTTTATTTTCGTCTGAAGGCCGGTAACGGTGAGATTATCCTGGGTAGCGAAGGATACGTCAGCAAGTCAGGCGCTGAGAATGGTATTGCCTCGGTTAAGAAAAACGCCGGAGAGGACGCCCATTACGATCGCCTGACCGCTAAAGATGGTTCTCCCTATTTCAACCTGAAGGCGGCAAATCATCAGGTCATTGGCCACAGCGAAATGTACAGCTCCACCCAGGCCAGGGACAAGGGAATTGAATCCGTGCGTAAGAATGGTCCGGTAGCCGAAGTTCACGATCTGACCAACGACGCTTAGTCAGCCGTTAGCCCACGCGTCGGGATATTTTCAGCCGTGGGCACAATCAGCGCAACGCCCCCGCTATTGCAATTAACGTGAACCGTTAACGTCAGCCTGCTGCTGACGCCAGTGGCTAATCAGCGCCTCGGTTTTTTGTCGGTCCGCGGGGGAGGACGGGGTGTAAATCAACAGTCCCAAATCCGTTCGCCCCTCAACCGCAAACGTAGAATATTCAAAAATAAACTCACCGACCAGCGGGTGACGAGCGTGCTTGACGCCTTCACCGTAGTGCTGCACGTCATAATCCTGCCAGATGGCGTTGAACTCAGGGCTGAGTTCGCAGAGTTCAGTGACCAGCGGCTGCACCGTCTCCATTGCGCCAGCGCGCATGACTTCCGCACGAAAGGCCGCCACGGCGAACGTTGCGTCCTGCAACCAGTTCACCATATGTCTGCGCACCTCGGTATTGCCAAACAGCAGCCTCAGGACGTTGCGCTGTCCGGCGGGGATTTTTGTGTAATCCGTCAGTATGGCACGGGCCGCTTCGTTCCACGCCACGATATCCCAGGTGGCCGTTTTCACCAGCGCGGGGCTGTGCTCCAGCGAATCCAGCACGCGCTGAAGCTGTGGAGAGACGGGTTCACAGGCTTGGTATTGAACCTGCGGCGGACGCTGCTGAGCCAGTAAAAAGAGGTGTTCGCGCTCAACCTGAGTCAGCTCCAGGGCTTCCGCCAGGCGGTTAAGCACCTCAGCCGAGGGAGAGCCGCCGCGTCCCTGTTCCAGCCAGGTATACCACGTAGCGCTGACGTTCGCCCGGTTCGCCACTTCCTCGCGGCGCAGCCCTGGCGTGCGGCGGCGCAAGGGAGAAATGCCAAAATCAGACGGGTTCAGCTTGCCGCGTCGATCTTTCAGATAGTTGCCAAGTAATTTGGTATCCACTCTATTGCAGGCCTTTAACAGTCAATGTCACCAACAGACTACCATTAAAATCCCTTCAAGCTGCCTATATTATAGAAAAGGAGTGAGGGATAGCTAAACCATGCAAAAAGCCCCTCACCGTTGCCGGTGAGGGGAGGCACTATAATCTCAATATGAGAATGTTTATTAATTGGACTTTTTACTGGGCCTTATTCGGCCTCTTGGTAATGAAGTTGCTGTGTGTATCTTTTTTTTACGCCACCAGAAGCTCAAATGTGCTCTGTGCGAAGTTATATGTTAACCCGATTTATTCCTTTATTGCCAGATGTAATATGCATTATTAATTAGTTTCAGAATTTCCTGGCGCATAACTTTAATTAATTATGGATAATTAAGGTCAGCATTTAGTGGTGCTAATAATTGCTTCCGCGATATCCACCTTTAAAGCCAGACTCCACGCGACATGGCGTAGCCACAGCGTTTTTCAGGCATAAAATTGATTAGTGGAAGACTATAAAAAAACGGACTTATACATCCCCATTACACTATTGATTAGCCATGTTTAACCATTATCCCGCGTATGACATCCTGTCGGCGGATGCTGAATGCGCGCGAGCTGGCTGTGATACCCAGGTGCAGCCGGTTTGTCTCATCCGACTGCACTCACAGGGAAGATAAACAGAAATTAATGATATTGCAGATAAGCGACGTGGGTTTGTAAATACTCCTCAAGGCCATGCCGACCGTCAGCTCCGCCAATCCCTGATTTGCGCCAGCCGGCATGGAAGCCCTGCATGGCTTCAAAGTTTTCCCGGTTAACGTAGGTTTCGCCAAACTTCAGCTGCTTCAGCGCCTGCATGGTGGTATTCAGATCGCGGGTAAAAATGGAGGATGTCAGACCATATTCGCTGTCGTTGGCCAACGCGATAGCCTCTTCAAGCGTCTCGAAAGGAATAACCGGCAGCACCGGGCCGAAAGTCTCCTCGTGTACGATGGTCATCTGCTGATTAACGTTGGTCAGCAGGGTAGGCTCAAAGAAGAAGCCGCGTTCGCCGCTGCGCTTGCCGCCGGTCACCACTTTTGCGCCTTGCTCTACGGCCAGCGCCACTTTCTGCTCAAGGCGCTGCAGAGCATCGGCAGAGATCAGCGGTCCCATATCAATGTCGCTTCTTTGTGCCGGATCACCGTAGGTGACTTTAGCAAAGGCGGTTGTCAGGCGGGCGACCACTTCTTCATAAACCTCTTTCTGAACATAAAGGCGCTCAGCACAGTTACAAACCTGACCACTATTGATCATGCGCGAGCTGACAATGGCTTTAACCGCCAGATCGAGATCGGCATCCTTCATCACAATCGCCGGCGCCTTTCCACCCAGCTCAAGAGAGACTTTTGTAATATTCGGCGCCGCAGCCTGTAGCGTGGCGACACCCGCGTTGACGCTGCCGGTCAGGCTTACCATGCCCACCTTTGGACTGGATGCCAGCGCCTGGCCTACTTCCGGACCGTAGCCAGTCACCAGGTTGAACACCCCTGCAGGCAGGCCGACCCAATCGACAATTTCCGCGAACAGCATCGCATTGTTCGGCGTCAGCTCGCTGGGTTTGATCACAATCGTATTGCCAGTGATCAGAGCCGGAGCGGCCTTTCTGGCGATCAGGAAGAAGGGGAAGTTCCACGGCAGAATACCCGCCGTGACGCCAATGGCCTTTTTAAACACCATAATGGTTTCATTGACCCGATCGCTTTGTACGATCTCTCCCTCGTAGCGGCGTGCCCATTCGGCCATGTAATCAAGATAATCAGCGGTAAACAGCACTTCCGTCTGCGCCAGCTGCTGCGTTTTGCCACCTTCAGCCACGATGGCTGCGGTAATTTCCGCTTCCCGGCTGCGTATGCCAGCCGAGATTTTGCGCAGCCAGCCGCCTCGCTCAACTGCTGGCAACGCCTCCCAGGCTGGCTGGGCCGCTGCGGCTGCTTCAATGGCGCGATCGGTATCTTCGCGGCTGCCTTCAGGGATTTGTGAGATCGGCGCTTCCGTGGCGGGGTTAATGACGTCAATCCAGCGGCCGCTGCGGTTTTCGACAAACTGGCCGTTGATGTAAAGGCGATGTTGGCGTGGGGTCATGGCAGATTCTCCGTAAACATTATTTTATAGTGAGGTTAATAAAATGTTGCGTTATAAAATACTGCCGCAGGCAAAGCGCAATGACCTTTCTGTGGTTGCCACCGCACAGTGCGGGATGGCAGAAATGAGAAGAACAGCGGGGGAGAACGGTAAAAATAGAATTTACCCTTAAAAATGATGTAATTAGTCTGCACAACGCCGTTAATCAATAAATCACAGCAGAAGCTGGATTTGTGATCGCGGTCGTCAGGAGACGCTGAATTTTGCCAGATTTACGCCGGACGGGGCATTGAGCATAAGGTGTCGGCGGTTCAATCCTTCGTAGACTGCCTCTACCGGGAACCTCACCCACCTACGAAGGAAAACAATAATGAGTCAGGCAATCCTTTCAGGCATTCTGTGGCATCTGGTGGGCGCGGCCAGCGCCGCCTGCTTCTATGCCCCGTTCAAAAAAGTGCGTCACTGGTCATGGGAAACCATGTGGTCAGTGGGCGGTATCGCTTCGTGGATCGTGCTTCCGTGGGCCGTCAGCGCAGTATTGCTGCCAAACTTCTGGGGGTACTACAGCAGCTTCTCGCTTTCTCAGCTGTTACCGGTGTTTCTTTTTGGCGCAATGTGGGGCGTAGGCAACATTAACTACGGCCTGACCATGCGCTATCTGGGCATGTCGATGGGCATCGGTATCGCGATTGGCATTACCCTGGTCGTCGGCACGCTGATGACGCCGCTGATCCAGGGGCGCTTTGTCGAGCTGTTCAGCTCCTCAGGCGGCAGGCTGACCTTACTGGGCGTGCTGGTTGCGCTGGTCGGCGTGGCGATCGTTTCTCGCGCAGGTCTGTTAAAAGAGCGGGCGATGGGGATTACGGCCGAAGAGTTCAACCTGAAGAAAGGGTTGCTGCTGGCCGTGCTCTGTGGCGTGTTCTCAGCCGGGATGTCCTTTGCGATGAATGCGGCGAAGCCAATGCACGATGCGGCCGCTGCGCTGGGCATTGACCCACTTTATACTGCGTTACCGAGCTACGTGGTGATCATGGGCGGCGGCGCGCTGGTTAACCTGGGCTTCTGCTTTATCCGCCTGGCGACCAAGTCCGACCTGTCGGTCAGGAGCGATTTCTCAGTGGCGAAGTCTCTGCTGATTAGCAACGTGCTGCTTTCAATACTTGGCGGCACCATGTGGTATTTGCAGTTCTTCTTCTATGCCTGGGGCCACGCGCGAATTCCGGCACAGTATGACTTTATCAGCTGGATGCTGCATATGAGCTTCTATGTGCTGTGCGGCGGGCTGGTCGGGCTGGTGCTGAAAGAGTGGAAGAACGTGGGGCGTCGTCCGGTCAGCGTGCTTTGCGGCGGCTGTGTGGTGATTATTCTGGCGGCGAATATTGTAGGGATGGGCATGATGTCCTGAGTCGTTAGTCTGTTGTAAGAAGAACCCGCCCTCATTGAAACAGCCACCACATGGACGTGGTGGCACCGAATTTCCCCTGCTGTTTATCCCTCATGCCGCACAAACTGGAGCTTACGCTGGCTACTGTGCTCAAACTGCTGACGGAATGCGCTTGGAGTCAGGCCCGTTTCGCGAGTAAACACCACCGAGAAATAGTTACTGTCGTCAAAGCCGCAGCGGGCGGCAACTTCTCCAATCAGGCAGTCGCTGCTGCGCAGCAGATACTTCGCCCGGCAGAGCTGGAGCTGACGAATATAGTGGCCTGGGGTCATCCCGGTTTGCTGGCGGAACAGCTGTTTTAATGCCCGTTCAGAGAGGTGATGCTGATGACAAAAGGCGCTCAGATCAAAGTGAGTGGCAATCTGCCCCTGGATTGCCGACATCAGCAGATCCAGCTGTTCCCCCTCAGGAAGTTGATATACCCCGTCCGCCGAATAGCGGTGACGCTGTAGGGTCAGCGCCAGCTGGAGAAACAGCGTTTCCGTTAGCTGCCTGGAGAGCCGGTCGCTCTTGCGGCACTCCTGCCGCAGCTGCTGGATAACTCCGCGAGCCAGCGCCATTCCCCGCGTTGTCAGCCGCCAGGCTGAACCCTCGTTCTCCGGCAGAAAATTTTGCCACTCAAGGCCAAGGCTGAAGCGCTCCGGGCAGAAAATAATGTTATCCAGCACCAGATCGTTCACGGCGTCAAAGCTGTGGCAGTCGTCCGGGCGCAGATAGAACAAATCTCCGCAGGTAATCAGCCAGGGCTTGTCGTTCATCACATGCAGGCCGTTTCCGCGCCAGACAATCACCAGCTCGCTGAACTCATGAACATGCGGCGGGAAGCAGGGCTGCGGCGCGCGATCGGCAACCGCTACCGGCATCAGCTCAGAAGGGAAGTAGTCGGCTTTCGCCAGGCGAAGGGAGACGGTCAAAGGTTCACCTCACAAATCGTTTTGCCTGATGGTACGTGGAGAGGTGCCAAACTCGCGCTTAAACAGTGTAGAAAAGTGATTGCTGTCACCAAATCCGCACTGAAAAGCGATATCGGTAATGCGCATGTCGCTGTGGCGAAGCAAATGGCGCGCCTGAAGCAGGCGCAGCCGGTTGAGATAGCGCTGCGGCGTGCTGCCGGTTTGCTGCTTCAGCTGGCGGTGCAGGGTTCTCAGCGACAGGGCAAAGCGGCTTGCCAGCGCCTCCCAGTCAATTTCTTCACTGAAATGATCGGCCAGCCAGTTCAGCAGCCCGCGCATCCGGCCATCCTGATCGTCGCCCGGCAGTTCGCTACAGCCCCGTCGCAGAAGCACCAGCAACTGCATAAACCGCATCTCCTGTTCGGCCTGAGCGTCAACTCCCTCAAGCCCGGCAGGGTTTTCCAGCTCTGCGATCAGCGCTTTCGCCTGGGCCAGCACCTTGTTGCCGACGCGCCAGTGCGAAGGGTAATTACCCTCGATCTCCTGCGGCAAAAGATGCTGGAAGCCGGTCATAAAGCGAAAGGCCTCCGGCCCGCGGTACAACACGTTGGTGAGGATCAGTTGGTCGGTATTCTCATACAGATGGCGATCGTGGTTACGCACGAAGCAGACGCAGCCGCCGCACAGCGGTCTCGGCTCGCCGTTAAAAATATGAATTCCCGCTCCCTGCTCAACAATCACAATTTCGTGAAAGTCATCATGATGATGTTCCGGGAACGCGCGCTGGGGCGCACGGGGTTCGATGGCTATCGGCATCGCGCCGTTCGGGAAAAAATCCACGCTGTGTAATACGGTCATATTTTGCCCTCTTTGCCTGGTATTGACGGAGTCTACTGCCGGGGCGGGGACGCTGACCTTGAATTTTCGACGAGAATTTGCCGCGAAGCGGGCTGTTTTTCAAGAATCCGCCGGGTGAATAACAGAATTGCGCGGCGTGTCACAACGATCGCTGAAGGGGGTGAAAAACAGAACTGTGAGCTGATTCACGTTCACCTTTGCCAGGTTGCCAGCGCCCGTTTGCCGCTGGCAGTGGCGGGAAGGTGCCAGCTTATCAGGCTTTTAGACTGTAGCTATCGAACTGACAGGAAGCCAACGCTATGAGTATGCGAAATTGTGTCGCCATTGACCTCGGCGCATCCAGTGGTCGCGTGATGCTGGCCCGATTTGATTCACAAACGGGTCAGCTTCAGCTTGAAGAGGTCGCCCGTTGCGTAAACCGTCTGGTCACCATCGGGGAGCGGCAGTGCTGGGATCTTGACGCCCTTGAGACGTTTATTATCGGCTCGCTGAACAGGCTGGTTGAGCAGGGGATCGTCCCTGACAGCATCGGCGTGGATACCTGGGGCGTGGATTATGTCCTGCTGGATAAAGAGGGCAACCGCGTCGGGCTGCCGGTGGCCTACCGGGATGACAGAACCCAGGGCGTGATGCCGCGTGCCTGCAAGGAGTTAACGGCAGAAGCTATCTACCGCCGCACCGGCATCCAGTTTTTGCCGTTTAATACGCTCTACCAGCTGCGTGCGCTGACGGAATCCCAGCCCGCCTGGCTGGACAAGGTTGAGCATGCGCTGCTGATCCCGGACTACTTTCACTACCGCCTGACGGGGCGGATGAACTGGGAATATAC
Organism: Erwinia typographi; assembly: GCF_000773975.1. GTDB lineage: Bacteria > Pseudomonadota > Gammaproteobacteria > Enterobacterales > Enterobacteriaceae > Erwinia > Erwinia typographi. The sequence goes on along the minus strand of NZ_JRUQ01000059.1, from coordinate 33,217 downwards.
CAACTCGACCACCACCCAATTGCTGAATATTCAAAGCGGCGAGTGGGATAAAACCCTGCTCGACTGGGCCGGAGCAAAAGCCAGCTGGTTTGGTCAACCCTCTCAGCCTGGTAGCCCGGTTGGCGAGTGGAAAACCGCTAATGGCGATGCTGTTCCTGTGATCGCGGTAGCGACTCATGATACGGCCAGCGCGGTGCTCGCTGCCCCGGTAGCCGGGACTAACGCCGCCTGGCTAAGCTCAGGCACCTGGTCGCTAATGGGTTTTGAAAGTTTTGAGCCTTTCACCGACGACGCGGCGCTGGCGCTGAATATCACCAACGAAGGCGGTGCCGAAGGGCGCTATCGCGTACTGAAAAATATTATGGGCCTGTGGCTACTCCAGCGCGTCTGCGCCGAACTGGCCATTGAAGACCTGTGTGAGCTGGTAAACGCGGCGGAGCAGCAGCCAGCCTGCCGCTCGCTGATTAATCCTAACGACGACCGCTTTATTAACCCGGCCAGTATGGTGTGCGAAATTCAGGACGCCTGCGTCGGGCAGGGTATGCCAGCGCCAGCCGATGCCGCCTCGCTGGCACGCTGCATTTTCGACAGTCTGGCCCTGTTTTACCGCCAGGTGCTTCACGAGCTACAGGAACTGCGCGGCGCGGCGTTCAGCTGGCTGCACATTGTCGGCGGCGGCTGTCAGAACCCGCTGCTAAACCAGCTCTGCGCGGATGCCTGCGGAATACCGGTTATCGCCGGGCCGATTGAGGCCTCCACGTTGGGCAACATCGGCAGCCAGCTGATTGCCAGCGGCGATATCAAAGACGTCACGCATCTCCGTCAGTTGATGAAACAAAATTTCCCATTAAAAACCTACACCCCTCACGCCAGTGACGCGTACAGCCGCAGTTGGCCGCGCTTTCAGTCACTGACACACAAGGCAAAGGAGCTATGTATATGACCCGAGCAATCGAGCAGGCGTTTGAGCTGGCGAAACAGCGTTTCGCCGAGATCGGCATTGATGTCAACGCCGCGATAGCGCAGCTGGATAAGCTGCCCGTTTCCATGCACTGCTGGCAGGGGGACGATGTCAAAGGGTTTGAAAACCCTGAGGGCGCGCTGACCGGCGGTATTCAGGCTACCGGCAACTATCCCGGCAAGGCCAGCACCGCCAGCGAGCTGCGGGCCGATCTGGAGCGGGCGATGTCGCTGATCCCTGGACCAAAACGCCTGAACCTGCACGCTATTTACCTGGAAAGCGACACGCCGGTAGAACGTACCGACATTCAGCCGAAGCACTTCAGTCAGTGGGTGGAGTGGGCGAAGAAGAACCAACTGGGGCTGGACTTCAACCCGACCTGTTTCTCGCATCCGCTGAGTGAGGATGGTTTTACCCTCGCGCACGCCAATCCTGAAATCCGTCAGTTCTGGATTGAACACTGCAAGGCCAGCCGAAAAATTTCCGCATTCTTTGGCGAACAGCTGGGCACACCTTCGATCATGAACATCTGGGTGCCGGACGGCATGAAGGATCAAACTATCGATCGTTTCGGACCGCGTCAGCGCCTGATGAACTCACTGGATGAGATCATCAGCGAGAAGCTTAATCCTGCTCATCATTACGATGCGGTGGAAAGTAAGTTATTCGGCATCGGCGCAGAGAGCTACACCGTTGGCTCTAATGAATTCTGCCTGGGCTATGCCAGCAGTCGCCAGACGGCGCTGACTCTTGACGCGGGCCACTTCCATCCTACGGAAGTTATCTCGGACAAGATCTCCACCGCCATGCTTTATGTGCCGCGCCTGCTGCTGCACGTCAGCCGCCCGGTGCGCTGGGACAGCGACCATGTGGTCACGCTGGATGATGAAACCCAGGCGATTGCCAACGAAATCGTCCGCCAGCGCCTGTTCGACAAAGTGCATATCGGTCTGGATTTCTTTGACGCCTCAATCAACCGTATCGCGGCCTGGGTCATCGGCACGCGAAACGCGAAAAAAGCGCTGCTGCGCGCGCTGCTGGAGCCGGTCGACCAGCTGAAAAAACTGGAGCTGGAAGGCGACTACACCAGCCGTCTGGCGCTGCTCGAAGAGCAAAAATCCCTGCCGTGGCAGGCCGTTTGGGAAGCTTACTGTCTGCGCCACGATGTCCCGGCCGGCGCCAGCTGGTTAAGCGATGTCCGCCATTATGAACAACAAGTTCTCAGCAAACGTTAAGGACGTAACATGCAAAATATTCTGAATGCCTGGTTTGTACAGGGCATGGTTAAAGCGACCAGCGATATGTGGCTGAAGGGCTGGGATGAGCGCAACGGCGGCAACGTCAGCCTGCGTTTGCTGGATGAAGAGGTTCAGCCGTTTGCCCAGGATTTTTACCGCGAGCCGAGAACCGTAGAGCTGACCCAGCCTGCGCCGGGGCTGGCAAACTGCTGGTTCCTGGTCACCGGGTCGGGCAAGTTCTTCCGTAACGTACAGCTCGATCCGACCGACAGCCTGGTACTGCTGCGGGTGAGCGATGATGGCCGTGCCTACAGCATTTACTGGGGGTTGAGCAACGGCGGTTTACCGACCTCCGAGCTGGCGTCACACTTCCAGTCGCACAGCGTGCGTATGAAGGCGACCAACGGCGGCGACCGCGTGATCATGCACTGCCATGCTACAAACTTTATGTCCCTGAGCTACGTAGTAGATTTGAACGCAGCCAGCTTTACCCGTCTGCTGTGGGAAGGCAGTACCGAATGCCTGGTGGTGTTCCCAGACGGCGTGGGGATCGTGCCCTGGATGGTGCCAGGTACCGATGGCATCGGCGACAAGACGGCAGAGCAAATGGCTTCGCATAGCCTGGTCATGTGGCCGTTCCACGGTATTTTTGGCGCAGGCCCGACGCTGGACGAAACTTTCGGCCTGATCGATACCGCTGAGAAGTCTTCCGAAGTGGTGGTGAAGGTGCTGTCGATGGGCGGCATGAAGCAGAGCATTACCACGCCGGAGCTGATTGCGCTGGGTGAGCGCTTTGGCGTGAAGCCGTGGCAGGCGGCACTGGAAGCGAGCCATCCTCATGTTGCGTAAAGCCTTTGTGATGCAGGTTCACGCGGATAAGCATCTGGAGTATCAGCAGCGGCATAATCCGATCTGGCCCGATCTGGCGCAAACGCTGAAGGAGCACGGCGCGCATCATTACAGCATTTTTCTTGATGCACCGCGCAGCCTCCTGTTTGCGGTGGTGGAGATAGAATCGGAGGCGCGTTGGAATGCCGTCGCCAGGACCGAGGTGTGCCAACGTTGGTGGCAATCAATGTGTGAGCTGATGCCCTCCAATGCCGACTGTAGCCCGATCAGTGCGGAGCTGAAGTCGGTGTTTTACCTGGACTAAGCTGAGTAAAAACGGGGCAAAATTTGCCCCGTTATTTTTTCAGCCCTAACCGTTTATCCTCAGCTGTGGATAGCGCCGCATACTCCAGGCGCACCATGCCAGAGAAATCAGACCGATAGCGCCGCCCGCGTACCCCACATTCTGCATATTCAGGTGCAGGCTGACCTGATTCCCCAGTAGTGCGCCACCACCAATGCCCAGGTTATAAATCCCCGAAAGCAGCGACATCGCCACGTCCGTTGCGTCCGGCGCCAGCGCCAGCACGCGAACCTGTACCGCGAGGCCAATAATCATCATCGACATGCCCCAGATAATGCACAGCGTCGAAATCGCCAGCGTGTGGGTAGCCGCAACGTACAGCGTCAGCATACAGAGGGAAATTAAGGCAATGGCACCCAGTAAAAAGGTAGCCGGGAATTTATTGCCCAGAGTACTGAACAGGATGCTGCCGACAATCCCGGCTGCGCCGAATATTAATAGCAGGAAGGTGGTGAAATTTGCACCCATCGCCGCGACGCTCTGAATAAACGGCTCAATATAGCTGTACGCCGTATAATGCGCGGTCACGACTAGCGCAATCAGTATATAGAGCGAGACCAGAGCAGGGCGCTTAAATAACATCGGCACGCTTTTCAGCGAGCCGCTGTGTTCACTCGGTAATTTAGGCAGCAATCTGGCCAGGCACAGTAGGGTAATCAGCGCCACGATGCCAATCACGCCAAAGGTAATGCGCCAGCCAAGATACTGACCAATCAGACGACCAATCGGCAGGCCCAGAACCATTGCCAGCGCGGTGCCGGTCGCCAGCATACCCAGAGCCTGGGTCTTTTTACCGGCGGGGGCTACGCGAATTGCCAGCGATGCGGTGATCGACCAGAAAATGGCGTGCGAGAGCGCAATACCGATGCGTGACAGCACCAGAATGTTGAAACTCCAGGCCATAGTCGACAGCGCATGGCTGGCGATAAACAGCGCAAAAATGGCGATCAGCAGAAGGCGTCGCTCAACCTGGCGCGTCAACAGCATCATTGGCAGGGACAGCAGCGCGACTACCCAGGCATAAATAGTCAGCATCAGCCCTACCTGTGCCGTCTGCATACCGAAACTGGCGGCAATATCGGACAGCAGGCCCACCGGAACAAACTCAGTCGTATTAAAAATAAACGCAGCGATGGCTAACATGATCACACGCAGCCACGCCGTTTTACGCGAAACGGTATTAGTAGATTGCATTGAGGTTAATGACTTGTTGGCATAAGGTTAATTCCACGCCTGGCGGAATCTTAAAAAGAGCGCGTATTGTGTTTTATTTATCCGACAGATGACATCGAAAAAATGCCCTTTTTTGTAAATCAGAATAAATGTCGGCGTCATCGGCAATAAAAAGGCCGTAGTAGTCCGTCTTGCTGCAGAAAATACGGCCGTCTGAGGAGGAAAGGAGGGAGAAACCTGAGAACATCAGCCAGGCTGTACCTGAATTTTTCTGCGGGAGAGCACCGCGCGGACGACCAGCAGTAGCATCAGAATAAACTCCGCGGCTAGCGTGATAAGCACAGCATCCTGATGGCTGCCGTGCTTTTGCAATACCTGGCTGTAAACCGTGCCCAGTAGCATCGGGCCGAGACCAAAGGCCGCCTGCTGCACGGTAGAGAGCATTGCGCTGCCCGCACCAGCGTGGTCCTTCGGCACGTCAGCCAGGCCAATACGGTAGAAACAGCTGACGATAAAGGATTGCCCAAAGCCAATCAGCACCGTGGCAGGGATCAGCGAATAAATGCCTACCTCAGGCCAGGCCGATTTGAAGGTCGCGATCAGCACCAGCAGCCCGGCCATCTGAATGCCGCAGCCGGCCAGCAGCGTGGCAAGTCTGCCCAGTTTTTCCACCGCGCGAGTGGTCAACAGCGAGCCGACGAAATAGGCCGCGCCGAGCGCAATAAACGCATTGCCGGACTGAAAGGGCGTCATACCCAGACCAGACTGTAGGGTCAGAGCCACGGCGAACATAAAGCCGCTCCAACTGGAGAAAAACAGCACCGCGATGGAAAGGCCAAAGCGCACGCCGTTCAGCCGCATCAGGCCTGGCGGGAGAATAGGGTGCCCCTGGCGCTGTTCCAGCGCAAGCTCAGCGCGCCACAGGCGATGAAGTAAAAGTGGGAAAGCGGCCAGCAGCAGAATGCAGGGCCATGACCAGTGCAGAACGGGGCCAAGCGCCAGAGCGATCATCAGGCAGCCGATAGCGCTGGCGAGCAGCAGCGTGCCGACTTTATCCTGCGAAACGCTTTGGCTCTTGCGGGTTTCCGGGATGGTTTTCGCGGCAAAGAGCACAATCAGCACGCAGAGGGGAATATTGATCAGAAAGACGCTGCGCCAGCCGTAACCACCCAGATCAATGGCGATCAAAAAGCCGCCCAGCACCTGACCGATAATAAACGCCAGTCCACCAATGCCACCGTACAGGCCAATGGCTCGCGCATGGGCTCGGCCGTGAAGGCAGACGTGCAGGGTGGCGAGGATCTGCGGAACAACCAGCGCGGCGCCTACGCCCTGTAGTGCACGCGCCGCCAGTAACAGCCAGACGGAGCTGGCAACGCCGCACAGTAGCGAGGCCAGACCAAACACGACCACGCCAAGGGTGAATACCCGACGTCGGCCATAGTTATCTCCCATCCGGCCGCCCATCGCCAGGCTGATGGCAAAGGCGATACCGTATGCCGCAACGATCAGCTCCAGCTGAACCGGGCTGGCGTGCAGGGTGGTGGACATGGCGTCCAGCGCTACGTTTACAATTGAAAAATCAATCATCGGCAAAAGCTGTCCTGCCAGTAAAACCAGCAGGCCGCTGCGGCCAAGAGTGGGAGATTGCGAGGCATTGTTCATCAGATAAAACCTTGTCAGAGAGCGCGATGAGGAATAGCATCAGCGATCTGTGAAACGGGTACCAGTTTTTGTTTATCATGGTATAAAAGCTACCCGCCTTGCCTGGAGGCCTTATCATGACCGAGTTTACCGTTATTCCTGTGTCGGAAAATAACCGTCAGCTGCTCGGCGCCTTTTTGCGCCGTCGCCGCGAAAGCCTGGACCCTGACCGACTTGGACTACCACGGATGCGAAACCGCCGCACGCCGGGACTAAGGCGCGAGGAAGTGGCGCAGCTGGCGGACGTCGGCGTTACCTGGTATACCTGGCTGGAACAGGGACGAGAGATTAAAGCCTCCAGCAAAACGCTCTCAGCGATTGCCGTTGCGTTACAGTGTAACGAGGCCGAGACGCAGCACCTGTTTACGCTGGCCGGTCATCAATATCCGGTTCTGGCTGCGGCCAGGGTGTGTGCCAAAGTTTCCGCTCACGGGCGAATTACCCTTGATGCTCTGCACCCCTTACCGGCAGTGATTCAGACCGCGCGCTTTGACATTCTGGGCTATAACGAGGCCTGGCAGCGGCTGGTCAACGTAGATTTGCAGACTATCCCACAGGACGATCGCAACTGCATTCTGTTGGCCTTTACCAATCAGGCCTGGCGCAACTCGATGCTGGATTGGGAAACCGTGATGCCGAATATGGTGGCCAGATTCCGCGCGCAGATGGGGGATAATCTGGAAGATCCGCACTGGAAAATCATGGTCGATCGTCTGCTGGCCTGTTCCGATGAGTTCCGCGAAATCTGGCAGCGCTATGAGATTCGGGCCATTGAGAATCAGGTCAAACGCTTCTTCCACCCTAAGGTTGGGGCGCTGACGCTGCGGCAGAATAACTGGTTTTCCGCTCCGCGCAATGGGGAAAGGCTGCTGGTTTACATCCCTGAGGATGAGAACAGCGCCGCCGCGCTAAGCCAGATTGTGGCAGGCTGAGTGCCAGCTGCTGAAAAAAGGGCACCGTCATTTCCTGCGCCCCCTTTCTGATCACACCCGCTCTTCGCGACTACGCTAACCGATCGCATGCCGCCTTAAGCTGCCGACAGGCCTGTTCCAGCAGCGTGTCGTCAACGGCATAGGCCAGGCGTAAATAGCCCGGTGAACCGAAAGCAGAACCGTGCAGTACCGCCACGCCAGCTTCGCTAAGCAACCAGCTGGCGACGGCCTTATCGTCGGCCAGAGCGTCACCCGACGGCGTTTTTCGGCCAATTAAGCCCTGACAATTGGCAAAAACATAGAAAGCGCCCTGCGGGACGTTGGCGCTAAGCCCGTCTGTCTGTTCAATCATCGTCAGCACGCGTCTGCGGCGACAGTCCAGTTTTTCAATCCAGCCGGTCAGAAAGCCCGCTGGCTGGGTGAGGGCGGCGACGGCGGCAGCCTGAGAGATGCTGCTGGGATTAGAGGTACTTTGTGACTGGAGAATTTGCATCGCCGCAATCAGCCAGGCGGGACCGGCCGCGTAGCCCAGACGCCAGCCGGTCATGGCGTGACTTTTTGACACGCCATTAACCGTCAGCGTACGTTCAGCCAGTTGCGGAGCAACCTCGGCGAAGGTAGCGAAAGGGGCCTGGTCGTAGCGCAGCGGTTCATAAATGTCGTCCGCCATAATCAGTACCTGCGGATGATCGGCCAGTACCGCAGCCAGCGCCTCAAGTTCTCTGGCGGTATAAATTGCACCGGTGGGATTGCCGGGCGAGTTAAGGATCAGCCAGCGCGTTTCTGGCGTCAGCGCTGCGGCCAGTCGTTCCGGCTGGAGCTTCCAGTCGTGATGTTCCTCACAGGCCACGATCACCGGTTCGCCTTCTGCCAGCGTCACCATATCGGGATAGGAAACCCAATAGGGCGCGGGAATAATCACCTGCTGGCCTGGATTGACAGTGGCCAGCAGCGCATTAAAAATCAACTGCTTGGCGCCGCTTCCGGCGATGATCTCGTCCGGCTGAAAAGACAGGTGATTGTCGCGGGCAAACTTAGCCGCAATCGCGGATTTTAAAGCAGCAGTGCCGGAAACTGCGGTGTATTTCGTCTGATGCTGCACAATCGCTTCAATACCTGCGTAGCTGATGCTGGCGGGAGTGGCAAAATCCAGCTCTCCTTCACCTAAATTGATCACGGCTCTGCCCGCCGCTTCAAGTGCACGAACCTGGTCAGAAATGGTCGCCGTTGGCGAAGGCCGAACGCGTTGCATACGGCGGGCTATTTGACTGATATTCATAAATCCTCTTTTGTATATAATGGTTCAACTAATACAATTTATCATCCAACGTCAGCAGGAACTTCGCCATGTCACCTCTGTTCATTCTTGATGATTCATCCGTTCCGGCCCGCTATGGCATAACGGCCAGCCTGTGGGCTAATCAGCTGGGGCTGCCGCTCTGGAGCCTGCGCCCCGACTTCGACCGGGATTTTCACGACAGCCATCAGCACGTTGCGCGTGCGGGGTACTGCGTGACCAGCGGCCTGTATCGGAGTGACACTCTGCAACAGGAAGTCACCGAACCGGGCCAGCTCCCCACTCAGGACGCCGTCATAGTGCTGATGGCCGCACAGGCCCAGCGGATCGCCATGCTGAGCGGACAACGGCTGCTGAGCACGGCTTCCCGTGACACGCTCACGCTGCGTGACGGCGAGCAAACGCTGATGCAGCTTTATGCCGACGGCTATGGCCGCTGGGCGGCATCACTTCCGCAAAATGCCAGCGCCACCGTACGCATTGGCCTGATTGGCCGCGAAACCGACCACCGCCAGGTTTATCCCGCCACGCTGGCGGCGTTGGGCGATGCGGCTTCAGCGCTGAATCTCCATGCTGACGTGCATTTCCTGCCGCCTGCCAGCCTGTCTGCCGGGCTGGATGAGCTGAAGACTCTGCACGGCGTAATACTGCCCGGAGGAGCCTCAATGGCGGTCGTCGCCGGGCAAATCCGCGTTGCCGAAGCCACCTTCAGGCACACCTTACCGACGCTGGGGCTGTGTCTCGGTATGCAAAGCATGGCGACGGCAGCCGTCCGGCAGAACGAAGGGTTCGGGCAGGCAATTCCGGCGGAAGTTGCCCCTGATGCTCCGCTGCACAGTTTTGTCGCTTTTGAGGATGGCCGTCATCGCTGCGGCGTGCTGCCGTTTACCTCCAGCGCCTTGCCTGGCGCTATCAACGAGATGCATTACAACCATCGCTATCGTTTTAATCCGCAACTGATACCGCAACTCGCGGCCAGCGGGGTGAAAATCAGCGCGCATACCGGCGATATTGTGGAGGGCATTTCCCAGCCTGCGCTGCCATTCTGGCATGGCGTCCAGGGGCACCCGGAGCTGCTTTCCCGCCCCGGGGCTCCTCATCCACTGTTTATCGCTTTTTTACAGGCGGCGCTTACTTCGCCAGCGTAACGCCGCTGCGGGCATCGCTGGCCAGCTGTTGCATTACGCGAGTCAGCGCTGCCACCGCATCAGCGGAAACCGGCTTCAGCGGGGCGCGTACCGTGCCGCCGTTAAAACCGCGCAGTGCCATGGCCGCTTTCACCAGCTGCGGCTGGCCGTGCTGACGAGCCAGCGCGCGATAGTCGTACCACAGCTGATGTAAATCGCGTGCGGTCGACGCGTCGCCTTTCTCTACCGCACGGTAGGTGGCAATCACCAGCTCGGGCAGGGCGCAGCTGTTAGTACTGCTGATGCCATCGAATCCCGCCATCATCGGGCCTAAAAACGCCAGATCCGAGGCGCAGAACAGGCGCAGCTTGCCGCGCAGGCGGTTGGCAATCCGATCGATCGCCGTCGGGTTGAGATCCCCCTGTTTAATGCCGACCACGCCAGGCACTTCGGCCAGCTGTTCCAGCAGCGAAGGCGACAGGGTGATGCCAATGCCCGGCGCGTTGTAAACCAGAATGCCGGTTCTGGACAGCGGCGCGATTTCCTGGAAGTACGCCAGAATCTGTCCGTCGGTGATCTCGCTGACGTAAGGCGCGGTGACCATCGGCAAACCGCCTAAATCGCCTGCCAACGCGGTCAGTTCACGGGCTTCACGCGGGTCGGAACTGGCGCTGCACAGCATCACCGGGATGCGATCCTGTACGCAATCCATCACTTCACGGAACAGCTCACGACGTTCAGCCAGCGACATCACTGGAAATTCGCCGTAGGTGCCGCCAATTAGAATGCCGTCGTAGCCCAGGCTAATCGCGCGCTCAATGTTTTCCCGCAGCGCGGCGAAGTCGATCTCACCCTGAGCATCAAAAGGGGTCACGGTAATATTGAAAATGCCATGCAGGCGATCGCGGCATTCATTGATGTCTTTCATCTTGGTTCCTTACAGCAGAGTTAATGGGCGATTAAGGGTGCTCAACTGGCGGTAGCCGCTTTCAGTCACCACCACGGTTTCACTGACGCCAACGGTGAATTCACCGTAAATGCGCAGCGCAGGCGGAATATGGAAAACCATACCGGGTTGCAGCTCGGTGGTGACGCCGCTGTACAGGCTGAGAATGCCGCCTTCGCCCCAGTCCGGCGCAAAAGAGACGCCGATGGAATACCCGGCGCGTTTTTTGAAGTTATCGGTGAAACCGGCGCGGTCAATGACCTGCTGACAGGCAAGGTGAGGGGCTTCACAGGTCGCACCGGGACGAATGGCGTCCAGCGCTGCCTGGAGTGCCTCCTGGCACACTTTTTCCATCTCAAGCGCGATAGCCGGTGGACGACCCAGCCAGGCCGAGCGCATTAGCGCCGCGTGATAGCGATCGTGGGCCGCGGCCATTTCCAGGAATACCGGATCGTTCTCTTTTATTACCCGACGCCGCCAGGTACCGTGCGGTACACCGCTGCGTGGGCCGCTGGAAACCAGCGGTTCCATGCCGACGTATTCAGATCCGGCGGCAATGGCTGCGCCCATCATGGCCGAAACCAGCGCATTTTCATCAGCCCCGCTGCGGATGGCGGCGATACCTGCGCGCATACCTGCATCCACATAGCGTGCAGCAGTGGCGATTTTTTCCACTTCGGCCGCAGACTTCACGGCCCGCAGCGGTTCAATCACGCCTGCGGTGTCGGCGATAACGCCGAGTTTGCTTTGCAGCGCTTCATAGACCGCAACCGGCAGGAACCAGCCTCGTTTGTCCAGCCCGATACGCTTGTTGAGCCAGTTGCGCTGCTGCAGCATTCCCACCAGAAAATCTACCGGGTTGTCGCCATCCTGATAGATGGCCGCATCAGAGATAAAGGTGTTGGCGATGAAATTGAAATATTCCAGCTGGCGAATAACAAAAACCGGCTCGCCTTCGACCGGTAGCAGCAGAGCCTGGAAGGTGTAATAACCCGGCGTCTGCTGGCCGGTGAGCCAGAAAATGTTTTCCGGCCCGGTCACAATCATCACGTCCACGCCAGCCGCACTTAGGCGCTCGCGGGTACGATGAATTCGTTGTGCGTACTCCTCCGCGGTAAATGCGGATTCACTGCCCTGAATGACATTATTAACTTGTTGCATCACTAAACTCCTGAAGGAAGGTGGCGCGCGCGGCATCGAAATGCACGCCCAGGCCGGGAGAATCAATCACATTAATCTGGCCGTCGCGGTAGGTCAGGCCGCTGACCGGGTCATCGACCAGGCCATCGGCGCCATAAAGCTCGGCAAAGGCAGGTTGCAGCACGCGACAGAGTTGCAGTGCCGCTGCGGTGGCCGCATGGCCCTCGTTCATCTGGCCGATCATGAAAGGTACGCTGGCGGCTTGCAGACGTCGCGCGGCGGCGAGCGTAGGGGCGATGCCGCCCAGTTTCACCAGCTTGAGGTGCCCCCATAAAAGGCCTCCGGCGGCGGCCAGTCGCTCAATGGCGGCCGCGCTGTTAAGGCTTTCATCGAGCATCAGCGGAATGCCGTAGCCCACCAGCTCCGTTAGCTGCGCGTCCGCTGTCGGTGCGAGAGGCTGTTCAACATAGCTAAGCTTCAGCTCGCGCAGCTGAGGGAGCGCCTGATGAGCCTCGGCCAGCGACCACTTGCCATTGACATCAATCGCCAGTGAAATCGTCTCGCCGAACTCACGGCGCAGAGTTTTCAGACGGTGCAGATCGGTGGCAAAGTCCGCAATGCCGGTGCGCAATTTCAACTGAGTGAAACCGCGCGCCACATAGGCCCGCGCCTGCTCCAGCATCTGTGCTTCACTGCTCCAGAACAGGGTCTGATTGGTGGGGAAGCAGGGAGAGGTCTCGGCAGTCCCCAGCCAGGCGGCCACCGTTTTACCGGCCTTGCGCGCCAGCAGGTCGTGCAGAGCCATATCCAGCAACATGCGCGAAGGGGCCAGCAGCGGACTTTCCGGCGCATGGATTGCCTCCAGCAGCGCCTGAGCATCGCGATGCCAGCGCCATTGCGCCAGCATTTGTTGCACATTGCTGAGGACCTCGGTTTCGCTGTAGCCGTGCAGATACTGGATATTCAGCCGCACCTCACCGATGCCCTGAACAGCCTGATCTTCCAGCCGCAGCCACAGCGTATCCAGCGCGTGGACCGCGCCAGAAGCGGCGGTGTGCAGCGTCACGCCAGCATAGTGCAGGTCACCCCGCCAGAGCTGCGCTTTCACGATGCGGACTCCTGTGGCAGCAGCGCCAGAGCGATATCCAGATAGATGTGCGCCGCGGCGATAAACTCTTCCACCGGCACAAATTCATCCGGCTTATGCGCCACCGCCAGCGTGCCGGGGCCGATGACCACGCCTTTTGCGCCAAGCGCGCGAAAGTGCACCAAATCGCAGCCGCCCTGGAAACCAAACGGGCCTGGTTCTGGCTGACCATGACGACGGCAGGCCTCCAGACTGTGCAGGACAATCGCTTCATTGCTGTCGGTTTCGGTCGCGCCGCCGGTAGTGGGCTGCCAGGCGATGATTTCCGCCTCGACGCCTGCGTTCTGGCGGGCACTTTCCAGCAGCTGTTGCAGTTCGGCTTTCACTTCAGCCTCATCTTCACCAGGCACCATGCGACGATCCAGCAGCAGTTCACAGCTGTCCGGCACCACATTATCGGCATGGCCGCCGTGAATACGCGTTACCGTCAGGCTGGCATTACCAACCAGCGCATGGCAACGGCAGCGCACCTGCTGGTGATGGGCTTCCTCAATCAGTCCTAACAGCCGGGCTGACTGATAAATGGCATTAATCCCCAGTTCCGGCGTACCTGAGTGCGCGGTAATGCCTTTTACCCGAACCCGCGGACGCAGGCTGCCTTTATGCGCAGAAAAAGTGGTATTGGACGTCGGTTCGCCAATCACCGCGAAATCGATCGCCGGAGGGGCGTCGCTGGCATAGAATTTTGCCCCTTCGCTTGCTACCTCTTCATCCGCGGTGAACACGCCCATTAACGTACCGGACCAGTGCTGGCGGTGCTCAGCCAGCAGACGCAGCGCTTCGACCATCGCCACCAGCGGTCCCTTGGCATCACAGGAACCGCGGCCATACAGGCGGCCTTCGCGTTCGATCAGCGTGAAAGGATCGCTTGACCAGCCTTCGCCCGCCGGCACGGTGTCGAGATGGGTGTTGAAGGCAAAGCAGGGCCCCGGGCCATTTTTTAGCACGGCAATGACATTGGTGCGTCCCGGCGCGTATTCACTGAATGAAAGGTCATAACCGGCAGCCTGTAGCCAGTTCGCCACGCATTCGGCGGCTTCGCGCTCCTGGCCCGGAGGGTTTTCGGTGTTAATGGCAACCAGCGCGGTTAAATCCTGCTTCATGCGCACGCTGTTAACCTGATAAGTGGTCATAAAAACTCCGCTGTTAATGTAAAATCTGATCGAGGAAACGCTTCGCACGCTCGCTGACCAGACCGGTAAAAAAGTCCTGGGCGGTGGCCCGTTCGAGAATTTCGCCTTCTTCCATAAACAAAATGTGATTGGCCGCCCGGCGGGCAAAGCCCATTTCATGGGTGACCACCATGCTGGTCATCCCTTCAGCACTCAGCTCCGCCATCACCTCAAGCACCTCGCGGATCATCTCTGGATCGAGCGCGGAAGTGGGTTCGTCATACAGCATCAGCTCAGGCTTCATCGCCAGCGCCCGCGCAATGGCGACGCGCTGCTGCTGGCCGCCCGACAGCTCATCCGGGAAATGGTCGGCTTTATCATGAATACGCACTTTCGCCAGCAGCGCCTCGGCCTGCTTGCGTGCCTCAATGCGGTTCACGCCCAGCACCGTCATCGGCGCCAGCATGATGTTTTCCGCCGCCGTGAGGTGCGCAAACAGCTCGTAGTTCTGGAATACCATGCCAATACGCTGGCGTAGCTGATGCGGTGGCACGTCGCCCCGGCTGACGTTCTGATTAGCAAAAAAGACATCGCCGCTGTCCGCCGGGGAGAGCATATTCACGCAGCGGAGCAGGGTGGATTTACCGGATCCGGAAGGACCAATCAGCACCACGGTCTCGCCGCGCCTGACGCTTAATGAGCAGTTTTTCAGCACCGTCTGGCGGCCAAAGGCTTTATCGATACCGATCATTTCCAGCAAAGGTTTCTGCTGAGAACTCATAGTGTTTCCCTCGCTGGCTTGGGTAATTTCATCCGGCGTAACCGGGATTTCTGGTTTTTATGCCGACGCTGTTTCGGGTCAAGCACGCTTTCCAGCCACGACTGGAAAATCATGAACAGCGAGGTCAGCAGCAGGTAATAGATCCCGGCGGCGCACAGGGCTTCAAAGTAGCGGAAGCTGGCGCTGGCAGTCTGGTTGGCGACCAGCAGCAGCTCCTGTACCGCGATCACCGAAACCAGCGCGCTCGATTTCAACATGCTGATCATTTGATTTCCCATTGGCGGCAACACGATACGGGCGGCCTGAGGCAGCACGACTTTGCGCATGATTTGCGCATTGGTCATGCCAAGCGCCATGCCTGCCGTGCGCTGACCGCTTTTCACCGCCTGCAACCCGGAACGTAAAATCTCAGCCATATAGGCGCCCTCATTCAGCGAGAGCGCCAGCACTGCACAGGTAAACGCGGAGAAGCGTATGCCGAAGCCGGGCAGCACGTTGTAGACAAAGATGATTTGGAACAGCACTGGCGTGCCGCGAAACAGCCACAGATAGAAAAAAGCGAGCCCTTTTCCGGCACGGAACGGGGCCTCCTGTAGCAGGGCCAGTACCAGACCCATCACCACGCCACACAACAGTGAGCAGAGGGTGATTAACAGCGTCATCCCGGCACCCGTAAGGAATTCAGGTGAAAGGAAGTACTGCCACATTAAATCGATCGACATAGCTTTCTCCGGTTAAGGCTGAGACAAATTAGTAAATGGCAACGGAATCCGGAAAATTCCATTTCTCAATCAGTTGCTTGTAGGTGCCGTTTTTCACCAGGCTCTGCAGACCTTTCTCCAGTTGCGCTTTGGTTTCTGCATCTCCCTTACGCACGGCGAAAGCAATATGGGTATCGGCTTCAAACTCCGGCCCTACGGCTTCGAACAGGCCTGCTTTTTCGCTGAACAGCGCGACCGTTCCAGGTGTGGAAAGGAATTCAGCATCGGCACGGCCCTGAGCCACCGCTATGGCGGAATCCGTCGCCGCCGGGAACGTCATCACGTTGATGGCGTCCTTTTTGGCGTCCAGACAGCGTTTGTTGTCTGCCCGGGCCTGGCTCTCTTCAATGCCGCCAAGCGTAACGGCGATATTTTTGCCACACAGGGATAAATCACGGCCGGTAATCTTCGCCGGATTGCCTTTCGCAACCACCACGCGGCTGCCTATTTTCAAATAGGGCACAAAATCAACCTGCGCGGCACGCGTTGGGTTCACGTACATTGCGGAGTTAATGATGTCGAGGCGTTTCCCCTGCAGTGCCGGGATCAGTCCTTTGAATTCCATCGACATCGGCGCAGGCGTCAGTTTGATTTCCTTACTCAGGGCAGCAATCAAATCGATGTCGAAACCGGTGAGCTTTCCCTCTTTCATAAATTCAAACGGCATAAAGGTAGCGGCGGTGCCATAGGTCAGTTTGCCGGGCGCGACGCTTTCGGTGGCGGCATGGCTGGCTGCCGGCAGCACGGCCAGGCTCAACATCAGTCCACTAAGGCGGCGTAACAGTACAGAGGTGCTGGTCATACTCGTCTCCTGGTGAAGATTACAATTGGATTTTATGATTCAACAAATACAATTCAGATCGTCAAAAAATGCCTCTTTTTGGTGCGCAATGCCCGATTAATGTGCAGGCCTTGCATTATTTCACTGCAACCTGACGTCCATTTTATTGTATATTCAGACCACAATAATGCATTTCAGGAAACTCTTCCCATGCAGCCTGACTCTACAGCGAGCAGTCTCCGGTTAGCCCGGCAAATCCTTGACCTGATCTATGAAGCAAGATTCGATCCAGGTCATCATTTACGTGAACAACATCTGGCCGATGCGCTGGGCGTTTCGCGCACGCCGGTGCGTGCCGGACTCAAAGAGTTAACCCGACTGGGCGCGGTGGAAGCCCGGCCTAATCAGGGCTTTTTTTTACTGAAAAGCGCGGAGGCGCTGTCTCAGCTGGCGATTGAACAACCCAGCAGCGCTGACCAGACGCTGTATGAAGTTTTGGTACGGGACCGCATTGCGGGCAAGCTGCCTGAGTCTTTCACCCAGACCAGTATCGGCCAGCGCTACGAGGTGGACCGCGGCGTGCTGACCCGCACGCTGGTCAAGCTGTCCGAGGATGGGCTGATCGCGCGTAATGCCGGACACGGCTGGCGCTTTCAGCAAACGCTCAACTCGGATGTGGCGCTGCGCGACAGCTACGGTTTTCGCCTGATGATTGAGCCCGCCGCGCTGCTGACGCCGCAACTGCGCGTTGAGCGTCGCCTGCTGAAGCGACTGCGGGCGCAGCATTTGCGCTTAATTACCCACCCAGATATTACTCAGGTGCCAGCCCGAGAAATCTTCGAAACCGATGCCTCTTTTCACGAACTGCTGGCGGAAGCCAGCGGTAACCTGTTTGTTCTACAGGCCATTCAACAGCAGAACCGCCTGCGGCGTTTGCTGGAGTTTGGCAGCTATCACAATAAGCGCCGGGTGAAAGCCTGGTGCGAGGAGCATGTGGCGATCCTCGATGCGCTGCGCGATAACAAAGCGGAACAGGCTGCTGAACTGATGAAAAAACATCTCCAGTCAGCCTATGACCAGGTAAATAATAAAACGGGCCCCGCATAACCGGCATCAATTTTGCACATTACGATCCTGAAAATACAATCAGGAGGACCTATGGACTTGCAAATAGAGCAGCGCGTCGCGCTGGTATGTGGGGCAGGAAGCGGGCTAGGGCGGGCAATCGCCCAGTCGCTGGCACAAGAAGGCGTGCGGGTAGCCGTCTGCGGTCGTAATCCCGAGAAGCTGGCGGAAACCGTATCGGCCATCGTCGGGCAAGGCGGCAGTGCCAGAGCGTGGCAGCTGGATCTTGCTGCGCCGCAGCACTTCGAGGGGATACTGAGCGAGATCCGCCAGCACTGGGGAGACGTCGATATTCTGGTTAATAATTCTGGCGGGCCGCCGCCAGCAAAGGCTCAGGGCACCGACGCCGCCTTGTGGCAGCAGCAATTTACGCTGATGGTCGCCTCGCTGATCCAACTTACCGATTGCGTGCTGCCCGCAATGCGCCAGCAGGGCTGGGGCCGCATCATCACCACGACCTCTTCCGGGGTGGTCGCTCCCATCCCTAATCTGGCGTTATCCAATGCGTTACGCATGAGTCTGCTGGGCTGGTCAAAAACCCTCGCCAACGAAGTCGCCGCCGACGGCGTCACCGTGAACGTTATGGTGCCAGGCCGCATTGCCACGGCCCGCGTCAGCCAGCTTGATGAAATTAAAGCAGGACGGGAAAACATCACGGCGGAACAGGTAGCAGAAAATAGCCGCAAAACTATCCCGGCAGGTCGTTATGGCGCCCCGGAAGAGTTTGGCGCCACGGCGGCCTTTCTGGCCGGTCAACCCGCCAGCTATATCACCGGCTCGGTTATCCGGGTTGACGGTGGGTTAATCTCTTCCCTCTAAAGGTGGCGAGCATCCCGCGAGCGGGCCCGTCCCGCTCGTGGTTATGCCTCAACCTTTCAGCCATTTAGTCTCAGTCATTTACAATTTCCGATAGCATATTTTTAGTAAGCTGTTAGCGTGATTTGTTGCCTCAGTGAGCCCCCCCTCAATGGAAGTAAAGAGGGCACGGTCCGCTGGCGCCGCCATTTTTTTATCAAAAGGAGATCTTCAGATGACTCAACGTCCCTCTGTTGCCGTATTGGGATTAGGCGCGATGGGCCATGCCTTCGCCGCTAATTTAGTAAAAAAAGGCTTCTTAACTTTCGGCTGGAACCGCACCAAAGCGCGCGGGGAAGATCTGCTCAGCAGCGGATTAAAGCTTACCGACAGCCCGCAGGAGGCCGTTCACCAGGCCGACGTGGTGATTGCCATGCTGGCCGATGCAAAAACGACTGAAACGGTCCTGGCCGAGGTTCAGGCAACGCTGAAACAGGGCGCGATCGTGGTGCAAATGGGCACGATTGGCGTCGAGGCGACGGAAAAGCTGATTGCCACCTTCCGGCAGCAGCGGCCGGATGTTGTCTTCCTTGATGCCCCTGTCTCCGGCACTAAAACTCCGGCAGAGAATGCGCAGATAGTGGTGCTCGCCAGCGGCGATCGTCAGCGTTCTGCCGCTGTCGAACCGGTCTTTGCCGCCATTGCCAAAGGTACTAAATGGCTTGGTGAAGCGGGCGCAGCTTCAAAAATGAAGCTGGTCGTTAACGCCTGGCTGATTTCAATGGTGCAGGGGCTGTCTGAGAGCACGCAGATGGCGAAAGAGTTTGGCTTCACGCCAGAAGATCTCTGGTCGGTGCTGGACGGCGGTCCGCTGGCGGTGCCTTACGTCAAGGGCAAGCTGGAGATGATCAAAGAGGGGACCTATGAGCCGCAGATGCATCTGACCTGGGCCGTAAAAGACGTCAACCTGGCGTTGGCCGCCGCCAGGCGTAGCGAGCTGCCTGGTCTGAAACTGATCTCCGGCGTCTGGCAGCAGGCCGTTGATGCAGGCTATGGCGAGCAGGATTTATCCGTTGTTTATCGTTATCTGAGCGATAAGTCGTGCGGATAATCCTGGCAGACTGGCGGCCGGTACGGGTCATAACCTTATATTAATCAGGTCGATAAGGGGAATAGCAGTAATCGCTTAAGCGGGTCCTTCTAAAGTGCAACAGTATTTGTTATATTAATCTCAGATTGTTTTTAATAGTTGACTGATTTTAAATGCTTTTTAAGACCACCGCAAAAATGGTGATGCACAGCTAAAAGCAAGGATCTGAACATGCTTGATATTCGTTTTCCTACAGCCTTACAAATGGTGCTCTGCGTGGCCCAGGCGGAACGGGAAGGTAAACGCAGCACCAGCAAAATTCTGGCAATGGGCCTTGAGGCCAATCCCAGCTTCGTGCGCAAGATGATGGTACCGCTAACCCGCGATGGCATCATTGTTTCGACGCTGGGCCGTACCGGTACTATCCGTCTGGGCAGACCGGCAGAAGAGATAACGCTTTGTGATATCTATGTTTCCGTGCTGGAAGATAAGCCGCTGATGGCTTGTCGCCCTGAGGTTCCCGCCCGCTGCCTGGTCAGCGCTAATACCTGCTGGTTCTTTAAGGAACTGGCGCGGGAGGCCGAACAGGCTTCGCTGGACGTGCTGGCTAAACGCACGGTTGCCGATGCGTTAACCGAGATCTACGAGCGCGCCCGCTCTAATCCGGCGGCCAGCCGCGAAGAGCAAAAAGCCCGCGAAGAAGCCGAGTCGTAATCGCTTCTTTGGCAAAAGAAAAGGCCGGACATTGAAAAATGTCCGGCCTTTTTGACTTTCTGGTCTGGCGATCACGGAGATTATCGGGTGAAAAGGGGACGACGGCATCGTCCCCTGTGTTTTGCTTATCAGCCTTCAAACACCGGCTTGTTCTCCGCTGCGGGTTGTTCTTTCTTCACCAGCTTGCGCAGGGTGACATAGAACACCGGCGTCAGGAACAGCCCAAACAGCGTAACGCCCAGCATCCCGGCAAACACGGTGATCCCGGTAACGGTACGCACTTCAGCACCCGCTCCATGACCCAGCATCAGCGGGATCGTCCCGGCGATAAAGGCGATGGACGTCATCACAATAGGGCGCAAGCGCAGGCGACAGGCTTCCAGCGCAGCCTGCACGATAGTGCGTCCCTGCATCTCCAGCTCGCGGGCAAACTCAACGATCAGAATGGCGTTCTTACAGGCCAGTCCCATCAGCACCACCAGTCCCACCTGTACGAAGACGTTGTTATCGCCTCCGGTCAGCCAGACGCCAAACAGCGCAGAGAGCATGGTCATCGGCACAATCAGGATCACCGCCAGCGGCAGCGTCCAGCTTTCATAAAGCGCCGCGAGCACCAGGAAGGCCAGCAGGACGGCAACCGGGAAGACGATGATCGCCGCATGTCCCTGGGTTGACTGCTGATAGCTCAGATCGGTCCACTCGATATTCATGCCGTTAGGCAGGATCTGATCCGCAATCCCCTGAACCGCCTGCATCGCTTCGGCAGAAGAGAGCACGCGCGGATCGGCATCGCCAATCAAATCCGCCGCCGGAAAGCCGTTATAACGGATTACCGGGTCCGGTCCGTAGGTGGTGCCAATATGTACCATGCTGCCGATAGGAACCATTTCGCCGCTGGCATTGCGGGTACGCAGGTTAGCGATATCCTCAATGCTGTCACGGAACTGACCATCGGCTTGAGCATACACCTTCCACGTACGGCCAAAACGGTTGAAATCGTTAATGTAGGAAGAGCCGAGATAGGTTTGCAGCGTGCCGAACAGATCGGTCAACGCCACGCCCTGAGCCTTCGCCTTGTCACGATCTACCTGCGCATCCAGCTGCGGCACGTTGGCCTGATAGGTGGAGATAGGGAAGTGCAGGCCCGGCGTCTGCATGATAGTGCCCGCCATGGCGTTAGCCGCCTCCTGTAGCGCGCCGTAGCCCAGCCCCGCACGGTCCTGAATATAGAGAGAATAACCGGCGCCCTGGCCCAGCCCCAGGATTGGCGGCGGCATAATTGAGAAGGTGAACCCTTCCTGAATCTTCGCCAACTTCGCGTTGATCTCCGCATTGATCTCTGCCGCAGAGCGCGAACGCTGGTCAAGCGGCTTCAGCGCAAAGAACACCGTACCGGTATTCGGCGTGTTAGTGAACTGCAGCGCGTTGAGACCAGGAAAAGCCACCGCATCCGCAACGCCTTCCGTATGCAGGGCGATATCGCTCATCTGGCGGATTACTTTATCGGTACGTTCGAGCGACGAGCCTTCCGGCATTTTCACCCCACCAATCAGGTACAGCTTGTCCTGTGTCGGGATAAAACCAGCCGGAACGGCCTTAAACATTACGCCAGCGCCAACCAGCAGCAGCACGTAAACGCCAAAGACCGCGCCTCTGCGCTTAAGGATGCGCGAAACGCCGCCCTGATAACGCTCGGAATTACGGTTAAAGAAGCGGTTGAACGGGCGGAACAGCCAGCCAAACAGCCGGTCAATGATGCGCGTCGGGCGATCTTTTGCCGCGTGATGCGATTTCAACAGCATCGCGGCCAGCGCCGGAGAGAGCGTCAGCGAGTTGATGGCTGAGATCACGGTAGAAATCGCGATGGTCACCGCAAACTGCTTATAGAACTGCCCGGTAACCCCTGACAGAAACGCCATCGGCACAAACACCGCGCAGAGCACCAACGCAATGGCGATAATCGGACCGGAAACTTCTCGCATCGCCTGATGGGCTGCGGCTCTCGGCTCCAGCCCTTCCTCGATATTTCGCTCGACGTTCTCCACTACCACGATGGCGTCATCCACCACGATGCCAATCGCCAGCACCAGGCCAAACAGGCTTAGTGTGTTGAGCGAGAAGCCCAGCAGATAGAGCACGGTAAAGGTACCGACCACCGACACCGGCACGGCCAGCAAAGGAATAATCGAGGCGCGCCAGGTTTGCAGGAACAGAATAACGACCAGTACCACAAGCAGAACCGCTTCCAGCAGGGTATGCAGCACGGAACTGATGGAGTCACGCACGAAGATCGTTGGGTCATAAGGCGCTTTCCACTCCACGCCATCCGGGAAGCGGGTAGCCAGCTCGGCCATCTTCGCCCGTACCGCATTGGAGAGATCTATCGCGTTAGCGCCGGGAGCCTGGAAGATACCGATACCGACCGCATCCTTATTATTGAGCTGCGCGCGCAGCGCGTAGCTGCCCGATCCCATCTCAATACGCGCCACGTCGCGCAGGCGAACAATCTGTCCGTCATCACCGCTTTTCAGGATGATATTGCCGAACTCTTCTTCACTTTGCAGACGTCCCTGGGCATTGATTGACAGCAGGAAATCACTCTTATTGGGCATCGGCTCGGCGCCGAGCTGACCGGCGGAAACCTGTACGTTCTGTTCCTGGATCGCCGCCACCACGTCGCCTGCGGTCATACCGCGGGCCGCAACTTTGGTTGGGTCCAGCCAGATGCGCATGGCGTATTCACCGGCGCCAAAGATCTGCACCTGGCCAACGCCGGGCAGGCGCGCCAGCTCATCCTTCACCTTCAGCTGCGCGTAGTTGCGCAGATAAAGCGAGTCATAGCGGCCGGAAGGCGAATCCAGATGCACCACCAGAGTCATGGTCGGCGACTGCTTCTGAGTGGTTACGCCCTGGCGCCGCACATCCTCAGGCAGCCGCGCTTCGGCCTGCGCCACGCGGTTCTGTACCTGTACCTGCGCCTGGTCAGGATCGGTTCCCGGACGGAAGGTCACCGTGGTGACCAGCACGCCGTCCGAACCGGCGATCGATTTCATGTACATCATGTTTTCAACGCCGTTGATCGCTTCTTCCAGCGGCGTTGCCACGGTTTCCGCAATCACTTTCGGGTTAGCGCCAGGATATTCAGCACGAACCTGCACGCTTGGCGGCACCACGTCCGGGTATTCACTGATCGGCAGCAGCGGAATAGCGATCAGCCCGGAGACGAAGATCAAAATCGACAGGACGGCCGCAAATATCGGTCGGTCGATGAAAAATCTGGAAAAATCCATAACAGTTCCCGCAGCTCGAATTAAAGAGAGGCTGGCGCCATTGGCACCGTTTTGGCATTGACCGGCATCCCCGGCATAAACACTTTCTGTACGCCGTCAACGATCACCCGGTCGTCTGACTGCAGGCCGTGCTGCACAATACGCAGCCCGTTGGCCAGCTCGCCGGGCTGAATGTCGCGGCGCTGCGCCTTATTCTGCGCGTCAAGCACCCAGACATATTTACGGTCCTGGTCGGTCAGCACCGCTTTGTCATTAACCAGCAGGGCAGTGAAGTCGGCGCGCCCTGGAAGCTGTACGCGGGCAAACAGTCCCGGCGTGTAGAGGCGCTGGCTGTTGTCGAGCAGGGCGCGCATGCGGATGGTGCCGGTGCTGGACGTCAGCTGATTATCGGTAAAATCGACTTTGCCTTCGTGCGGGTATCCCTGTTCGCCGACCAGGCCAATTTTAACCGGCAGCGCGTGGTGCGCGGTGGCCGCGCTTTCTCCTTCGCGACTCATGCGCTGGTAGCGCAGGAAGGTCGCCTCATCCACATCGAAATAGACGTACACCGTATTCAGCGAAACCAGCGTGGTCAGCACGCTGCTGCTGTCTCCCGCGGTCACCAGATTGCCTGAGGTGATCATTGCCCGGCTGGCGCGACCGTCAATCGGCGCGGTGACCTGGGTAAAATCGAGGTTCAGGCGCGCCATATCAACAGCGGCCTGCGCCGCCAGCACGTTGGCCTGAGCCTGGGTTGACGCCGATCTTCTCTGCTCCCAGACTTCGCGGGAAATAGCCTGGCTGCCGATTAGCTTTTCAGTTCTGCCTGATTCGCTGCGGGCCAACTGCGCCTGAGTGCGGGCGCTGGCGAGGTCGGCCTGCGCGCGTTCAAGCTCGGCCCGGTAGGTTCGGTCATCGATAGTGAACAGCACATCGCCTTTTTTAACTTCCTGGCCTTCGGTGTAGTTCACTTTATCGATATAGCCGGTGACGCGAGGGCGGAGCTGCACGCTCTGCACTGCTTCAACGCGGCCGTTAAAATTATCCCACTGGCTGACGGTCTGCTGCTGGACCTCGGACACACTGACCTCTGGGGCAGGCGGCGCGCTCTGTTCGGCCCCTTTCGAGTCACAGCCCGCCAGCCAGAAGGCGGAGAGAAGCGACAGCGCAGCGATGCGCGTGCGCGTAGAGGTGATTGATTTCATTTTTGATGATCCCTGTAGCAGATGCTGACGACGTGAAAAGTGGTGCACGGCATAGCGCATAAAATGTACTTATAAAAAGTACAATAAGCGAGTGGATTGTAGGAAGAGTGAAAATAAAGTGCAAGTATTATTGTTGCTTTTAGCATTTTCCTGTCAACGAAGATGTGGAAATGTTAACGAGAGGAAAAGGGAGGGAAGGGAAGCGTTTAAACAAGAGTGCCAGCAAATCGCATTTAATGCAACAATTAAACTTGCATTAAGTCGGCGTCTGCTCTAGCGTATATATATGCATTCATTAAAGTTACCTTTTACCCGCTGGCGGGGAAGAGGTCAAGCCAGGTTGATAACAAAAAGCATTAAAAGGGGAAGAGTAATGAGCCATGATGATTTTATTAACGATCTCGTAAAATGGATCGACACTCACATCGAAGGGAAAATGGACCTGGACACGGTAGCCGATCGTGCCGGGTATTCCAAATGGCACCTGCAAAGGATGTTCAAGCAGCACACAGGTTATGCGCTTGGCGAATATATCCGCGCTCGCCGGCTGAAAAAATCTGCTGAGCGTCTGGCAACTGGCGGTGAGCCGATTCTTGACGTCGCCATTTCGTTCGGCTTCGATTCCCAGCAGTCCTTTAACCGTAGCTTTAAGCGACAGTTTGGCCAGTCTCCCGGCGCATGGCGTCGTCAGATTCAGGTCAGCGCCTGCCAGTAATTCAGTCAGTTATTCTATCGCGGGCGCGACTGCCCGCTGCCAGACTCCTTTCTCAGGCGCTCGCCAGGCAACTTCGTGGCGCTGGGCTGCCGCATAGTCCTTACAGGATTATCCATAGTCACAATTGATATTTTTCCTCGCGACAAAAAAACGTAATAGTGCCTTATTGACGCCGGTCCAGCGGCCTGGCCGAAGCGGCTTAGCAACGGAGGCAACATGACATCACTGACTTCACTACCCGTGCTCGATTTTTCCCAGCTGCTGGGGGATGAATCGCAGCGGCGGGATTTTCTCAGCCAGTTAAGCCAAAGCGCGCGCGAGATTGGCTTCTTTTATCTGATTAATCACGGCGTTGACCAAACGCTTTCGGCCAGAGTTCAGCAGCTGTCACGGCAGTTTTTTTCCCTGCCTGATGAGGAAAAGCAGCGCGTCGCGATGATCCATTCACCGCATTTTCGCGGCTACAACCGCGCGGGTTCCGAAATAACCCGTAACCGACCGGACTGGCGGGAACAGTTTGATATCGGGGCAGAGCGCCCGGCGTTAAAACTCAGCGCGGATCAGCCGGGATGGAAGCGTTTGCAGGGCCCCAACCTGTGGCCACACTCCCTCCCTGAGCTGGAGGTGACGCTGCGGCAATGGCAGCAGGAAATGACGCAAATGTCCTTAAGGCTGCTGCGCGCCTTTGCCGAGGCGCTGGCGCTGCCCGTTAACGCGTTTGATGAACTTTACGGAGAAAAACCTAACGAGCATGTGAAGCTGATCCGCTATCCCGGCCGGACGCCAGGCGGCGAGGGGCAGGGAGTCGGAGCCCATAAAGACTCTGGCTTTCTCAGTTTCCTGTTGCAGGACCAGCAGCGTGGACTACAGGTAGAAGTTGAGCCCGATCGCTGGATTGACGCACTGCCGCTGGCGGGATCTTTTGTGGTGAATATTGGCGAACTGCTGGAGCTGGCGAGCAATGGCTATCTGCGGGCAACCGTGCACCGGGTTATTTCTCCCCAGGCAGCGCAAGAGCGACTGTCGATCGCCTTCTTCCTTGGCGCTCAGCTGGAGGCCGTGGTGCCGGTTTATCAGTTAAAAGAAGAGATAGCCCGCGTGGCCAGAGGACCGACAAGCGATCCGCACAATCCGCTGCTGCGTGATGTCGGCTGGAACTACCTCAAAGGACGGCTGCGTTCACATCCCGAAGTCGCCGCTCGCTGGCACAGCGACCTGCTGGAAGCGTCTATAAACAGGGAATAACCCACGGTGGCGTTGTATACTGTCCGAATCAGGCTGGTTTTATTATTCAGACAGGAATCGTCATGGAGATGTGGAAACTGAACAAACAAGGGCTGTGCGAAGTCGCCAGCTTTTTGCTGGTTTTTGGCGCGTTATTTTTAATTTTTCCGCTGCGGCTGCTGCCCTGTTTTTTGGCCGGATTTATTGTCTATGAAACAATCCTGGCGCTGACGCCCTGGGTGGAGAGGCTGGTCAAAGGCCCGCTGGCCCGCTGGATCATCATCTTTGTTCTTACCATTGTTATCCTGCTGGCGCTGGTTGGCGGCATCACCAAGCTGATTGGCTTCCTGCTGCATGATTTCCAGAACCCTGCGGCGTTTCATGCGGCGGCCAGTAAGCTGCTGGAAGACGCGCAGCGGACCCTCTCCCCGGTTGTGACCCGCTATCTGCCAGCCGATATTGATGAGCTTCAGCATCAGGTGGTGACCTGGCTACGCGAGCATCTGGTGGTGGTGCAGACCTTTGGTCGCAGCGCGGCGCACACGTTCGCCACCATGCTGATTGGTATGCTGCTGGGCGCGATCATTTCCCTGCGCGTCGGCAGCATCAACAGTCAGGACGCGCCGCTGAGGCATGCGCTGCTGGAGCGTCTGTCCGTGCTCGCCGCCTCGTTTCATAACGTGGTCTTTGCGCAGATTAAAGTGTCACTTGTCAACACCGTCCTGACCTGCGGCTTCCTGTTTGGCGTGCTGCCGCTGTTTGGGCTGCACTTCCCGTTCGGTAAAACCGTGGTGGTGCTGACGTTTGTAGCCGGGCTGCTGCCGATTATCGGTAACCTGATCTCTAATACGGTGATTGTGCTGATCGGCCTGTCTATCTCGCTGGAGGCGGCGGTTATCTCGCTGATTTTTCTGATCCTGGTACACAAGCTTGAGTATTTCATCAATGCGCGAATCTTTGGCACCCGCATAAATGCCAAAACCTGGGAAATCCTGCTGGCGATGCTGGTATTTGAATCGGCGTTTGGCCTGGCTGGCGTGGTCGCCGCGCCCGTGTACTATGCCTACCTGAAAAGTGAACTGCGCATGGCCAAATTAATCTGAAGCACAGACCCGACCTGCTGCTGTCCGCACGCCGGATGCCGCAGGTCGGACATCTTCTGATACAGTCCTGCTCCTGCTGATCCCCATACCTTAATAAAGTTCCTCCTCGCGCGCGTCGATAACCCTTACTGAAAGACCAGAAAACGACTTCTGGTCTGCCTTTTCCAGGGGCTGTTATGAAATTATCCAATTTTAAAATCGGTCTCAGGCTTGGCCTGCTGGCTGCAATTTTGCTGTGCGTTACGGTGTTTATCGGCCTGAGGGGGCTGATCGTCAACGAAAATGCACTTGAGCAGAGCCGCCAAATCATGCGGCAGGAGCTGCAGATCGAGCAAATTATCGATACCGCGCGCAACGCGCAGGTGCAGTTCAAAATTCAGGTACAGGAGTGGAAAAATACGCTACTGCGCGGGGCGGTTGACCAGGACAGTTTTAATAAATACCAGGCGGCTTTTCGTGAACAGGGTAAGCTGACGCAGGATCTGCTGGCGAAGCTGATCGTCGCCATGCCTGCACTGGGTATGGACAATAAAGAAGTCGTTCAGACCAGACAGCTGCACGCCGAGCTGGAGCAGCGCTACCTTGCCGCGTTGCAGCAGTATCACGTTGGCGATGTCAGCAGCGCCCAGCGGGTGGATCATCTGGTCACCGGCATCGATCGTTTGCCAACCCAAATGATCGATGAGGTTGTCGCTCAGGTGCTGATGCACACGGTAGAAATGCACCATAACATTGAGGGAGCCAGCCAGGCTTCCTACCAGCATACGCGCCTGCTGCTGGCAATCTCGATGCTGATCGCTTTAATCAGCGGCTCAACCATTACCTTCTGGCTGGTGCGCAGCATCACTCGCCCGCTGGCCCAGGCGGTAAAAATTGCCCAGACCGTCGCCGCTGGCGATCTGCAAACCCAGATCGTGGTGAAAGGTCGTGACGAAACGGCGTTGCTGATGGCCGCCCTGAAAGAGATGAACGGCAACCTGACCCGCATCGTTTCCGATGTGCGTGAAGGTACGGAAACTATTGCCACCGCCTCGGCGGAAATTGCGCTCGGCAGCCAGGATCTCTCTTCGCGTAACGAGGCGCAGGCCAGCGCGCTGGAGGAGACCGCAGCCTCGATGGAAGAGCTGACCTCCGTGGTGAAGAAAAATGCCGACAATGCCCGCCACGCCAGCGATATTGCTCTGACGGCAACCTCTGCGGCACAGCAGGGTGGCCGCGTGGTGGAAGAGGTGGTGCAGACTATGGGCGAGATCCATCATTTCTCGCATCAGATCAGCAACATCATCAGCGTCATTGATGGCATCGCCTTCCAGACCAATATCCTGGCGCTGAACGCTGCCGTGGAAGCCGCCCGGGCGGGAACAGAAGGGCGAGGGTTTGCGGTGGTCGCCTCAGAAGTTCGCGCGCTTTCTCAGCGTTCGGCTTCAGCCGCGCGGGACATCAAAGCCCTGATCGACAGTTCGGTTAACCGGATTAACGCCGGCAACGCGCTGGTAGTCAGGGCGGGCGAGGCGATGGAGCACATTGTCGACAACGTCCAGCGCGTGAGTTCGCTGGTGGCGGAGATTTCGCTGGCGAGCGGTGAGCAGAGCGTCGGGATTGACCAGGTCAATCTCGCTGTCACGCAGATGGATTCCGCTACGCAGCAGAATGCTTCGCTGTCACAGCAGTCGACGGTGGCGGCACAGTCGCTACAGGCGCAGGCAGAAAATCTGCTGGAGAGCGTCAGCGTATTTAAACTGGCCCCGGCGGTCTGAGATGAAGCCGGGTTCGCCCGGCTTTTTTCATCCGGCGGCTTTACCCCGATTGACATCGATCTTATGGTAAGGGAAAACGACTGACAGTTGAGCCCTTCATGCCTGCGCTTCTGGAAACCCTGCTGCACCAAATCCTGCTTTCCATGCCGTTGTTTATCCTGATTGCCTTAGGGTGGCTGCTGGTCCGCTGGCGAAAATGGCCCGACAGCATCACCGAAGCGTTGAACCGCGTAGTGTTTAAAATTGCGCTACCTGCCATGCTGTTCCGGCTGATGTGCGATTTTAGTAAAAGCCCGCCGGTTGATGCCCGCCTGCTGATTGCCTACTTTGGCAGTTGCCTGGTGGTCTTTGTGCTGGGGAGGGTGGTTGCCACCCGACTGTTCAGGCTGGATGGCATTTCGGGGTCGGTCTTCGCGCTGGGCGGTATTTTCTCCAATAACGTGATGCTGGGGTTACCGATTGCTACGGTGATGCTCGGCGAAAAGGCGATCCCCTCGATTGCGCTGGTCCTGGTGTTCAACGGCCTGATCTTGTGGACGCTGGCAACGGTCTCCGTCGAATGGTTCAGACACGGCTCGCTTAACCTGAAGGGTTTTGGCAACACGGCGATAAACGTGCTGAAAAATCCGTTAATTATCGCCATCCTTTCCGGCACATTATTTAGCCTTACCGGCCTTCAGCTACCTTCGATGGTCGATCAGCCGATCGGCATGTTGGGGAAAATTGCCGTCCCGCTGGCGCTGGTAGCACTGGGGATGAGTCTGGCGGCGTACAAAATGAAAGAAGGGCTAAAAGAGAGTTACGCAATCTGCCTGCTGAAGCTGATCGTCCAGCCGCTGGCGATCTGGGGGCTGGCGGTGCTGATCGGTTTGCCGCCGCTGGAGAGCAAAGTCGTGGTGCTTCTGGGCTCCATGTCGGTAGGCATCAACGTCTATCTGATGTCGCAGCAGTTCAACGCCTTAACCGGCCCGGCGGCCACCAGTATGCTGTTATCGACAATTTTCTCAGCGATTACCACGCCGCTGTTTATGCTGTTAATGGACCTCGCCTGATCGGTAAATGTGAGCCAACCTGCGGAATCAACAGTAAATAAGCAGAGAAGGGATAGACGCTAAATCGGCCGTCGGGGTAAACTTCTCCGATGAATAAAAAACTGATTGTCGCGGTGATTTTGGCCATTGTCGCCACCGCCGCTGGCCTGCGCCATCCAGCTAATAACCCGCCTGCTCAGCAGCAGACGGCACCCACCTCATCCACTGCCGCTAACGACATCAGCAGCTTGACGCAGTTGCAGCGCGTAGCCAGTTACCTCCACCAACATCAGCGGCTGCCCGCCTGGTACCTGACGAAAAGCGAGGCCAGGCGCCAGGGCTGGGAGCCGGGCAAGGGGAATTTATGCCAGATCCTGCCGGGCAGAGCCATCGGCGGGGATCGCTTTTCCAACCGCGAAAAAGTGCTGCCGGAAAAGCAGGGACGACGCTGGTTTGAGGCGGATGTGAACTACGACTGCGGCCGCCGGGGCAGCGACCGCATGTTGTATTCAAGCGACGGTTTGATTTACGTCACCAGTGACCACTACCGCAACGTTAAACAGGTTTATTGAGATGAACAGCGTCAGCTTTGATTTCGCTAAAATCGCCGACGTCGACGACTTTTATCGCCAGTTTGCCCACAAGTTTGTCCTTGGCGAGCAGTTTGGCGCCAACCTTGACGCGCTTTGGGATGCGCTAACTGGCCTGGTTGAGCTTCCGCTGCGCATCACTTTTCGCCATCTGGCGCAACATGCCGACGCCGCGCAGTTTGAGCAGGTGATTGCCGTGATGCAGGAAGCAGAGCAGGAGTTAGCTGGCAAATTCAGTCTGAGGATCCGCCAGGCGCCGTTTTCTGCGGATTAGGTTTGCCTGAAATATTGGACGGATCGCCCCGGGCGCAGTACCTCCGGGTTGATCCAGAAAGTTGATGCCTGCTATGCAAAAGGGCATCGCTATTTAAAGGGAATTAAATATGAAAGAAAGAGTGATACCGTGGGACGGTAGCTACACGCTGGTGACCCGCGCCGGAGGTGTCTGCAAAGAAGTGGTTGTTCCCTCTTATCCCCGCCTCTATTTTCATCCCGACAGTGAAACCCTGCTGGCCGTTGACCAGTGTGACTGGCATGACCTTGAGCAGGAGAGCAACCGGCTCACTTTCTACCTCGCGAAGCGGGCTGACTCTCTGATGCGGATTGAAAACCTGTTGAAAGGCGTTGTCACGCTGGACTGGGTAGATGCTATTCAGCGCGCCCGGTATCAGCATCTGCTTGATGAAGAGTACCGGCATCTTGATGAAGCCTGTCAGACCCTGCGGGCTGAACTGAGTGAACTGTCACCGGTGGAGCATTTGCCGAAAGCCACCCTGCTGGATGAGGGCAGTAAAAAGAGTGCTGTCGGGCTTATGGAGCTGATTGAGGTGCGGGGTGGAAAGAGCGGTGCTAAATACGTTTATGTCCGCTCGGACAAAATACGCAGCCACTGGCGGCGTTATCAACTGAGCGATTCTGAGCTGAACAGTGGCGAAAAAAGCTTCCTGAAAACGGTGACCTACACCGGGGAGGACGGACTGTCCCGCACCCGTCAGGAGATTGATCCTGACAAGTTGACCGGGCAACTGGCTAAGCTGAAACCCTCGATGAAGGTCTGGGAGATGAAGCTACTGGAGGATAAAGCCGGTATCTGGAGCGTATGGGCTCGGGAGTTTAACGACAGCCTGAAGCACTCGCCTTATGGTAGTACCCGTATAGCGTTTGACGCGCAGGCACAGTTGCTGCGCTGGGCGTACGGGGCCAGCATGAAAGGGACGCTCAATCCATTTGAAGTTGATATTCGCACCGGAAAAAGTAAGGCAACTACCGAGCTGAGCGGCAAGACCAGCTTTTATGCAAACCTGGTTCTGGCTGAAGCGAAAAGCAGTGGAACGCTGCATCTGCCGGATAAAGCCGGGGTGAAAATCTGCTATCCGCTGGACCCCGCGAAGATTCCCGGCGGCGGCACTGGCATTCTCGGTACGCTGCGCTTTGACATTGAACTCACGCTCTCCGGCAGCATCGGAGCAAGTCTGGGCGTGGAAGCAGGGGTTAGCATCAGGGACGATCGGGCAAAGGGGGTGCCAGTAAAAGCCATCCCGGATGAGCGGTATGGCTTCTGGCGGCAGGTGGATATCACCAAAGCGGCGAAAGAGCCATTCAGCGCTGGCGCAGAACTGGGCGTATTTGCCGGTGCAGAAGCCGGTGCCAACGTGTCCGGAGCGCTGGTCTGGCTCAATCCTGACCAGGATAGATACAGCACGTTGGCGAAGGTGGCGGTAGGGACGGCGGCACAGGCTGGGGTCGGAGGCAGCGGGCAGCTTATTTTCAGTTGGAAGGGAGGTAAAGTCAGGATACAGGTTAGCGGTGGGCTGTGCTGGGGAGCTGGTGGCAAAGGTTCGATGAGTTTTGACGTAGATGGCCCGGCCATTGTGCGGGAATTTATACCCTGCCTGGTCTATATGCTGCGCAATGCTGACTACATGCAACTGATGCAGATTATGGTAGCCGATGACTATTATGCGTTCTGCGCCATCCCTCTGCTGGTTGGGATGTATGGTATCAACCGTGTGATAGATGTTGGTAACAATGTTGCCGCAGAGCTGAAAAAGGGCTGGGCGGCAAAGGAAGTCCGTGTGGCACTGATGGAAAAACTACTTGGGACAAGAGGAGATTGCCTGAAATTTTCTCCACCGGAGAGTAAGGGCGCGGCCATTGCGGCGCTTATTAGAACTGTACTGGTCAAGTTAAACAGGACACTTTTTTCTCAGTCATTTGCTCATAACGCACCGGAGACAGCTCTCCGTTGGCGACATGATTTCGGTCAAGATTGTAATAGCGGATATAAGCGACCCTGTACACGATTCT
>NZ_JRUQ01000058.1 GCF_000773975.1 Erwinia typographi | reverse complement strand
AAAGGCCCAGGGAAGATTCATCTCGAGGCAAGTTTCGCGCTTAGATGCTTTCAGCGCTTATCTTTTCCGCACTTAGCTACCGGGCAGTGCCATTGGCATGACAACCCGAACACCAGTGGTGCGTTCACTCCGGTCCTCTCGTACTAGGAGCAACCCCTCTCAATCTTCCAGCGCCCACGGCAGATAGGGACCGAACTGTCTCACGACGTTCTAAACCCAGCTCGCGTACCACTTTAAACGGCGAACAGCCGTACCCTTGGGACCTACTTCAGCCCCAGGATGTGATGAGCCGACATCGAGGTGCCAAACACCGCCGTCGATATGAACTCTTGGGCGGTATCAGCCTGTTATCCCCGGAGTACCTTTTATCCGTTGAGCGATGGCCCTTCCATTCAGAACCACCGGATCACTATGACCTGCTTTCGCACCTGTTCGAGCCGTCACTCTCACAGTCAAGCCAGCTTATGCCATTGCACTAACCTCACGATGTCCGACCGTGATTAGCTGACCTTCGTGCTCCTCCGTTACTCTTTAGGAGGAGACCGCCCCAGTCAAACTACCCACCAGACACTGTCCCCACGCCGGATTACGGCGCCAGGTTAGAACATCAAACGTTAAAGGGTGGTATTTCAAGGTCGGCTCCACGCAGACTGGCGTCCACGCTTCAAAGCCTCCCACCTATCCTACACATCAAGGCTCAATGTTCAGTGTCAAGCTGTAGTAAAGGTTCACGGGGTCTTTCCGTCTTGCCGCGGGTACACTGCATCTTCACAGCGAGTTCAATTTCACTGAGTCTCGGGTGGAGACAGCCTGGCCATCATTACGCCATTCGTGCAGGTCGGAACTTACCCGACAAGGAATTTCGCTACCTTAGGACCGTTATAGTTACGGCCGCCGTTTACCGGGGCTTCGATCAGGAGCTTCTCTTGCGATAACCCCATCAATTAACCTTCCGGCACCGGGCAGGCGTCACACCGTATACGTCCACTTTCGTGTTTGCACAGTGCTGTGTTTTTAATAAACAGTTGCAGCCAGCTGGTATCTTCGACTGCCTTCAGCTCCACCCGCGGGGGGTTTCACTTACCGACAGCGTGCCTTCTCCCGAAGTTACGGCACCATTTTGCCTAGTTCCTTCACCCGAGTTCTCTCAAGCGCCTTGGTATTCTCTACCTGACCACCTGTGTCGGTTTGGGGTACGATTCTGTGTTACCTGATGCTTAGAGGCTTTTCCTGGAAGCAGGGCATTTGTTACTTCAGCACCGTGGTGCCTCGTCATCACGCCTCAGCCTTACAGCGTTCCGGATTTGCCTGGAACGCCAGCCTACACGCTTAAACCGGGACAACCGTCGCCCGGCTAACATAGCCTTCTCCGTCCCCCCTTCGCAGTAACACCGAGTACAGGAATATTAACCTGTTTCCCATCGACTACGCCTTTCGGCCTCGCCTTAGGGGTCGACTCACCCTGCCCCGATTAACGTTGGACAGGAACCCTTGGTCTTCCGGCGAGCGGGCTTTTCACCCGCTTTATCGTTACTTATGTCAGCATTCGCACTTCTGATACCTCCAGCAGTCCTCACAGACCACCTTCGACGGCTTACAGAACGCTCCCCTACCCAAC
>NZ_JRUQ01000057.1 GCF_000773975.1 Erwinia typographi | reverse complement strand
CCCCGCCGCTGGCGCTGGGTATCCTGCTGGTGTCGGTCTTCGGACCGTACGGCACACTTGGCGAAGCGCTCTCAGCCGTAGGCATCGGGTTAAATAACAATCCCGGCGCCTTTGTCGTGGCGCAATTTTACGGCGGGTTACCCTACTTCGTGCTGTCGGCCCGTTCGGCCTTCGAGCAGGTTCCGCTGGATACAGAAGAAGCAGGGCAGACGCTGGGCGCATCGGCCTGGCAGGTCTTTCTGCGTCTGACTCTGCCGCAGGCCGCAAGAGGGTTGGCCGCGGCGCTGGCCATCACCTGGGTCAGAGTCATCGGTGAGTTCGGTATCGTGCTGGTGTTTAGCTATTTTCCTCAGGGGATGCCGGTCAAACTGTTTGTTAATTTGCAGAACGACGGCGTTGACGCCGTGTATGCGCTGCTGTGGGTTCTGCTGATCGTCACGCTGCCTTTGCCCCTGTGGCTGGTCATGCGGGCTGGGCGGGTCGGACGCTAAGCGGATTCCTGCATGGCATTACGCCTGGCTTCTTCAGCGCGTAGCGCGCCGGGCGTTTTCCCTGTCGTGCGCTTAAAGGCCCGGCTAAAGGCGGCAAGAGAGCCGTAGCCTAAGCGCCAGGCAACGGTTTCAATCGCTTCGCCGTCGCGGCCGATCCATTGTATCGCCAGCTGCATGCGCAGATCGGTCAGATAGCGTACCGGCGTCATGCCGGTAACGGCCAGAAAGCGCTCGGCAAAGACTGAGCGCGAGCTGCCCATCTCCGCCGCCAGCTGCGCCACGGTCCAGTTTTTTCCCGGCTCACGGTGCAGTGCTACCAGCGCTTTGCCCAGGCGCGGATCGCGTAGCGCCTGGAGCCAGCCGCCCGCCTGACCGCAGCCAGATTCGACCCAGCCCCGCACGATCAGCGAAGCGACCACATCCGCCAGCCTGGAAAGGATGCCCGCATAGCCGGCTCGTCCACCTAGCGATTCCCGTTCCATTGCGTTGAGCATTGGCTGTATTTCAGGGTATTTATGCATCAGCGTATCGGCGAGCAGCACTTCCGGCATGGCGCTGACCAGCATCTGCATCCCGCCCAGGTCGAACTCCATACAGCCGCTGAAAATCAGCACCGGCGGCTCTTCCTGCTGCGACGGGGAACAAGCTTTTACGCAGCAAATATTGCCGCAGACCGGCGTGCTGTTAAATGAGCGGACATCCGTGCAGGGCACATCCGGCGAGGAGAGCAGCACATGATCCGTTCCCTGGGGCAGCAGCAGCGCATCGCCGGTATTCAGCGTATAGAGGTTGCCGCTATGGGTGCGCATCAGCACCGGACCACGGCTGACAAAATGAAACTGGGCGCGGCCGGGGGCCTTATCAAAACCGATGCCGAACGGCGCGGCCAGCTCAATACGCTTGTACTGCACGCCCATCAGGCGCATTCCCATCAGCAGTTCGCTGGCAAGATCGTCATTTGCAGCTGACATAGTCTCTCCGCGGTTCGGACGAATAATCAATAATTACGGATTTTACATCATAGACCATCCGGGTCCAGCCTTTTACGCTGTACGCTATCTTCTCACCATGGAAAGCAAGCAATGAACACTCGACAACAAGCCGACACGGCACAGAAAAAGCCCCAGTGGGGCGCGGTATTTTCGATGGCGCTTGGCGTGTTTGGGCTGGTCACGGCTGAGTTCCTGCCCGCCAGTCTGCTGACGCCCATGGCGGCAAGCCTCGACGCCAGCGAAGGGATGGCCGGGCAAGCCGTTACGGTGACGGCGATTTTTGCGCTGCTGACCAGCTTTTTCAGCGCCAGCGCCACCCGCAGTCTGGATCGCCGCTGGGTGATGCTGGTGTTTTCGCTGATGCTGATAGGTTCTAACCTGCTGGTAGCCTTTGCGCCGAACCTGACGTTTATTCTGCTGGGCCGCGTGCTGCTGGGCATTTCGATCGGCGGCTTCTGGACGCTGGCCGCCGCCACCACCATGCGACTGGTGCCGGAAGCGATGATCCCGCGCGCGCTGTCGATCGTATTCAGCGGCGTGTCGGTTGCCACCATCGTTGCCGCGCCGATGGGCAGCTATTTCGGCCATCTGATCGGCTGGCGCAACGTATTTGTCGCCGCCGCCGCTATTGGCCTGCTGGGGCTGATCTGGCAGGGCGCCGCGCTGCCGAAAATGCCGCCGAACCCGTCATCGCAGGGCAGTTCGCTATTTTCTGTGATGCGTCGCCCACGTATGCAAACGGCGCTGCTGGCGATCATTTTGCTGTTTTCCGGCCACTTTGCCTTCTTCACCTATCTGCGGCCTTTCCTGGAAAGCGTAACCGGCGTAGGGGTAAACGGACTCTCGGCCATTTTGCTCGGCTTTGGCGGGGCAAACTTCGCCGGAACGCTGATTGCGGGCGTGCTGCTGGAGCGTAACCTGCACCGCACGCTGATCGCCACGCCGCTGGCGATGGGACTGATGGGCATTGGGCTGGTGGCGATGGGATCGGCTCCGCTGGCGGATGCGGTGCTGGTGGCGCTGTGGGGCATGGCCTTCGGCGCGGTGCCGGTCGGCTGGTCAACCTGGATCACCCGAACCATGCCGGACGAGGCGGAAAGCGGCGGGGGGCTGCTGGTCGCCTCGATTCAGTTAGCGATCACCATTGGCGCAGCGGCAGGCGGAGTGATCTTTAACGTGACCGGTGCTAAAGGGGTATTTATGGGCAGTACGCTGGCGCTGCTCATTGCCACGCTGACTATTTATGCCGCCTTAAGATGCAAACCCGCCATGGCGGAAATCAAATCAGATCGGTTGAGCTGATGCTGGTGTTTTTGCGGTCGGCGACTTCCTTCAGCAGGGAGAAAATAAAGATTACCATGCCCATTACCGGCAGGATTGCGCCGTAGCTGGCGGTTTGGGTCATCGGATAACCCTGCTGAACCACATAAGCCCCAAGGAAGGCGCCGAGCGCATTGGCAATGTTAAATGCCGAATGGTTCAGCGTGGCGGCCAGCGTCTGGGCGCTGCCAGCCACCTGCATCAGGCGAACCTGAAGCGGGGCGCACAGCGCCAGGTTGGTGCCCACCAGGAAAGCGCCAAGCATCAGGCCGGAGGCCGAGCCGACCAGCAGCGGGAAGAGCGACAGGACGACGACGCTCCATGCCAGAATGCAGAAGATTGACAGCATAATTTTGCGGTCGGCCAGCCTGCCGCCCGCCAGATTCCCCAGCACCATTCCCAGGCCAAAAGCGAACAGCACGAACGGCAGCCAGAAGGTTGAGAGATGGGCGGCCAGCGTCAGGATCGGGGTGATGTAGCTGATCACCGCAAACATCCCGCCAAAGCCGATGGCGGCGATACCCAGCGTCAGCCACAGGCGGATGTTCGCCAGCCCACGGATCTCCTTCAGCGGGGAGCTTTGCTGCTCCTCTTGCTCCACCGGGAAGAGCCTGAAGATGAGCACGGCATCAATCAGCGACAGCAGCGACACGCAGGCAAACGCCCAGCGCCAGTCCAGGTGCTCGCCCAGCATTGTCGCGGCGGGATTGCCCAGCAGCGAGGCCAGCGTCAGGCCCAGCATCACTTTCCCGACCGCCTGTCCGCGCCGATTTTCTTCCACTAACGAAGCGGCCGCCAGCGCAGCCACGCCCAGGAAGGCGCCGTGCGGCAGGCCGCTGAGGAAACGCGAGATGACCAGCATCTGCGCATTGCTCGCCAGCATACTGCTGACATTCCCAAGCAGAAACAGCGAGATGAAAATCATCAGCTGATGCTTGCGGCACAGACGCGCAGTACTCAGCGAGAACAGCGGCGCGCCCACGACCACGCCAAGCGCGTAATAGCTGATAAATTTACTGCCCTGCGCGAGGCTGACCTGCATGGCGCTGGCGACCTGCGGCAGCAGCCCCATGATCACGAACTCACTCAGACCGATGGCAAATGCCCCCAGTGCCAGGCAAAAAAGTAGCGGGCCGACGGCGCGCGCAGTCGGTGAAGCAGAACGAACAGTTTCCATAGAACATTGCACTTAATAGTGAGCGATTCAGGGACCCAGGCACGGAAAGTGGCAGGGGCGCAGGTTTCAGGCAGGGCAGGTAAGAGCGATAAATTGTTTTATCAGGCCTGTTTTCGGCCTGTTTTTTTGCGCTTCGTCACAGTTTTCGGCGCGGAATGGAGTTTACAGCGAAGCAGGAGGAGGGCACAAGGGGCGCGCGATCGGGGCAACGCCACGCGTGCCGTGCTATTTCTTATCGATATGCCCCAAATCCCGCTCGGGAAAACAGATATTCCGCACGCGCTGCTTCAATTCTTTCACCTCCGGGAAGCCGCCGTCCGTTTTGCGATCCCAGATGATTTCGTCATCAACCTTAATCTGGTAAATGCC
Source organism: Erwinia typographi (assembly GCF_000773975.1). Classification (GTDB taxonomy): domain Bacteria; phylum Pseudomonadota; class Gammaproteobacteria; order Enterobacterales; family Enterobacteriaceae; genus Erwinia; species Erwinia typographi. Next base: position 55,177 of record NZ_JRUQ01000057.1, on the reverse strand, counting down.
GCCGGTGCCCGGCACCAGCGTGACTGAGGCTAAATCGGTGCTGAAAGTATGCAGTAATTCTTGCGCCATCCAGCCCGCACGCAGCAGCCAGTTGCATTGAGAACAGTAGTGAATGGTCACGGCAGGAGAGGTTTTCATGGTCAGAACCCGACGGGAAAGGGATCGCTATCTTCGGGCGTCTTTTATCCCACTGTCAAGCCGGCTGAAGTTGACGATTTTTTAACATTGTGAATTAATCGTGGAGATTGTTGATATAGGTAATCGATCTCATTATCATTCGCATTTGATAAATGTCATGGAATGACCTACATAGTGCCGGATCGCCTGCTCTTTTTTCGCAGCCTTCTTCGTCTGCGGCAGCAATGTATGAGTCGATACTAATAAAGAATAAAGGCTTACTAAATGCGCAAATCTTTCAGTTCTCAGGGGTTTATCCAGAAATCCGTGCTGCTTGGCACGCTGGTCACGACCGGTTTCAGCATCGCGGCTGAAACCACCACATCCACACCTCTTCCCGCTACTGCCGCTAAAGGCACGCCGCTGGCTATTTCAGAAAAGAAAAGCAGCCAGTCGGAAGCCGTTATGACGGTTACCGCGCCGGAGCCTGAAAAGAAGGCTGGCAGCAAAACCACCATCACCGCCGCCGACATGCAGAAAAAGGGCACCAACGATTTTGGATCGGTGATGCGCTATGAACCGCTGATCAGCGCCACGGGCGTTAGCGGCGGGTCGTCATCAGGGAAAAGCGGCTTCGACCGCAGCGGCTATACCGGCTACAACATCCGTGGCCTTGAGAGTAACCGCGTCGGGCTGGACGTCGACGGCATTCCGCAACCTGATGCCACCGGCCGTAGCTACGTCAGCCGCGCCGGGCTGAATACCTTCGGCATTGGCCGCGATTACATCGACCCGTATATGTACGGCCAGGTCGATATTGAATCCGGGGCGACGTCGACCTCGACGGCTAATACCTCCATTGGCGGTGCGGTATCCTTCCTGCCGAAATCGGCGGATGACTACCTTTCACCTTACAAATCGACTTATTTCGGCTATCAGTCGGATTACGATTCGGCCAACCGCAGCTGGCATAACGGCATTACCGCTGCCGCAGGCGATGAAACGCTACGCGGCGTCTTCGTTTACAGCCGACGCGACGGCCAGCAAACCCGCAACAACAGCGACACGGTAGATGCTTATCCGGCTAACTGGCACTCCAACGCGCTGATGGCTTCGGGCATCTGGCAGCCGAATGACGAGCACAAGCTGACCGGCACCGTAGATTATTACGACAAAACCAACCACACCCACTACGACACATGGAACAGTGCTGGCAGCGACATTTTAGGAACCTCACAGCAGCAGAGTAATACCCGCCGCTGGGGCGTGAGCCTCAAGGATGAATGGACGCCCGCTAACGAGTTTATCGACAGTCTGACCAGCAAGGTTTACTACCAGCAAACCCAGGCGCACGATAACACCTGGATGCCGACCAGCACCGGCAGCATGGAGCGAGTCTATTCCAATTACGACGTCGACACCTGGGGCTTCGAGACGCAGCTGATCAAGACTCTGGGACGCCACGAGCTGAGCGGCGGGCTTAACGGACGCGTGACGGAGACTCAGCGTCCGTTCCGCGAAGAGCCTACGCCCAGCGTCTATAGCGCGATTATGCAGCCCGAAGCCGACAGCCGCAGCTATGCGCTTGGCGGATTCGTGCAGGACAACATTCAGTTCGATCTCGACGGCCACGGTTTTTATGTCGTGCCGGGCGTGCGCGTGGCGCATCAGAGCACCAAGCCTGAAAATCTCTCCAGCCTGACCACCGGCAGCACCGTGCTGGATGAGTCCGAACTGAATACGCTGTACGGAAAGGAGAACTCGGATACTCAGGTCCTGCCATCGCTGAGTTTCAACTACGACATTACGCCGTCGCTGATGACCTATATTCAGTACAAGCGCGGGGCGCAGTTCCCTAACGCCAGCCAGCTCTACGGCTCCTGGAACCTGGGTTCAAGCTATGCCGGCACGCAGCAGTATGCGCTGATCGGTAACAGCGATCTGAAAACCGAAACCAGCAACAACCTGGAATGGGGCATGAAGGGGCAGGTAGTGGACGGCGTATCGCTGAAGACCTCGCTGTTCTACAACACCTATAAAAACTTTATCGCCTACACTCGCTACACCCGTGCGGGCAGCCCGGCGCGCTTTACCAACGTGCCGTCAAATATCTACACTGTTTATCAGGCGGAAAACCGCGATAAGGCCTATATCTATGGCGGCGAAGTCTCGACAAAGCTCAACTTTGGCACCTGGTTTGAGCAGGTGAACGGCCTGAGCGCGACCTTTGCGCTGGGCTACAGTGAAGGCAAAGCGAAGTCCAACTACTCCGGCGACAGCTATCAGGACCTCGACAGCGTTGCGCCGATGAAAGCGATCGTTGGCGTTGCCTGGGACGATCCGGCAAAACGCTATGGCGCTGCCGTTACCGCGACCTTCGTCAAGGGTAAAAAGGCTACCGCTACCAATCGTGAAAGCTACACCAACAATGCGGGCACTTCGTTAACGGACTCCACGGAAGAATATATGCGCGTACCGGGCTACGGTATGGTGGATATGACCGCTTACTGGCAGGTGGCGAAAAACGTTAAGCTCAGCGGCGGGATCTATAACCTGACCGACCGCAAATACTGGGATTACCTCAGCAGCCGCGAGCTGACCGAGAGCACTAACCAGGACGCTTACGACAAAGCGCTGGCGGTGATGCCGGGCAGAACTTACCAGCTGGGTGTGAATATCGATTTCTAATCGGCCCGATCTTATTACCCCGTAGCCCTGCTGATGCAGGGCTTAAAGGAGAGCGAATGGATATGACAACTCTTTATCAGCGTTATCAGACCTTAAAAACCGAACACCCCAAAAAATATGCCCGCGATCTCGCCGATCTTATGGGCATCAGCGAAGCCGAGCTGACCCACGCCAGAACCCTGAATGATGCGGTCGCGCTGCGACCAGACTTCAGCGAACTGCTCCCGGCGCTGGAAGCCGTTGGCGAAACGAAATCCATCACCCGCAATGCCTATGCCGTGCACGAGCAGGTTGGGCGTTACCAGAATCTGCACCTTGGCGACCATGCGGGGCTGATTCTCAACCCGCGCGCGCTGGATCAGCGGCTGTTCCCTTCGCAGTGGAAGAGCGCTTTTTCGCTGGTAGAGAAAAGCGAGCGCGGCGACCGGAACAGCATTCAGATTTTTGATGGCGCTGGTGATGCCGTGCTGAAAATTTACGCCACGCCGAATACCCTTATGCCGCAGTGGCACGCGCTGATTGCCGCCTTCTCCCTGGCAGAAACGCCAGAGCTGATCGTCACGCCAGCCGAGCCGGTGAACTACGCCAGCCAGCCTGATGCTGCGGCCATCGAGCAGGAGTGGCGGGCAATGACTGATGTTCATCAGTTCTTTGGGCTGCTAAAGCGTCACAATATCTCCCGCCAGCAGGCGTTCCGCTCGGTGGCCAGCGACCTGGCGCTGAAAGTGGATAACGGCTCGCTGAGCGAACTGCTGAAGCTGGCGCAGGCGGACGGTAATGAAATCATGATTTTCATCGGCAATCGCGGCTGCGTGCAGATTTTCACCGGCGCGGTCGAAAAGCTGGTGCCGATGGAGAACTGGGTCAATATCTTCAATCCCGCCTTCACCCTGCATCTGATGGAAAACACCATCAGCGAGAGCTGGATCACCCGTAAGCCGACCGCCAACGGCATGGTTACCAGCCTTGAGCTGTTTGCCGCTGACGGCACGCAAATCGCTCAGCTCTATGGCCAGCGTACCGAAGGCGAACCGGAGCAGAGCCGCTGGCGCGAACAGCTTGCGGTCCTGACCGCAGGAGTAGCGGCATGAAACGCTGGCTGATTGCGCTGCTGGCGCTGCCGTTTTCACTGCTGGCCGCAGAGCGGGTGGTGTCTATCGGCGGCGACGTCACGGAGATCATTTATGCGCTGAATGCGCAGCAAAGCCTGGTCGCCCGCGATACCACCAGCCTGCAACCTGCCGTGGCAACCAAACTGCCCAACGTGGGCTATATGCGCCAGCTGAACGCTGAAGGGATACTCGCGATGAAGCCGACGCTGGTGATTGCCAGCGAGCTGTCTAAACCTTCGCTTGCGTTGCAGCAGGTAGAACAGGCTGGCGTTAAGGTGATTACCGTGACCGGTAAGCCAGAGCTGAGCGCTATCCCACAGAAAATCGCCACCATCGCCGCCGCGCTGCACCGTGAAGAGCAGGGCAAAGCGCTGGAAACCAGCCTGAATAATCAGCTGGCGGGCGTCTCCGATAAACCGCTGCCGGTGAAGGTGCTTTATATTCTCAACCACAGCGGGATGCGAGCGATGGGCGCGGGCAGCGATACGGCCGCGGACGGCGCCATTCGCGGCGCCGGGCTGCAAAACGCGCTCGGCAACATCCCACACTATCAGCCGCTGACGCAGGAAGGCATCGTCGCCAGCGCGCCGCAGCTGGTGGTGATTGGCGAATCCGGTCTGAGCTCAATGGGTGGGGAAGAGAACCTCTGGAAGTTACCTGGCCTGGCGCTGACCCCAGCCGGTAAGCAGCAAAACCTGCTGGTGGTCGATGAAATGGCGCTGCTGGGCTTCGGTCTGCAAACGCCAGGGGCGATCGCCAAACTGCGTAAAGCGGCGGAAGCCCTGGCGAAATGAAAGTGGTCAACGTTCAGCGCAGCCTGCTGCTGATGGCGGTTCTGATGGTGGGGATGGTGCTGCTGGCGGCCAACATTGGCGCGATGCGCCTCTCTTTGCCAATGGTCTGGCAGGCGCCCCATGACAGCATGATCTGGCAAATCTGGTGGAACATCCGCCTGCCCCGGGTGCTGCTGGCGGTGCTGGTGGGCTCGGCGCTGGCCCTCTCTGGCGCGGTGATGCAGGGATTGTTCCGCAATCCGCTGGCCGACCCAGGGCTGCTGGGGATCAGCAGCGGCGCGGCGTTAATGGTGGCGATTTCCGTGGTTATCCCGCTGACGTTACCCGCAGTGCTGGCGCTTTGGTGGCCCATGCTCGCGGCCTTTGCGGGTAGCCTGGCGGTGACGGCGGCAATCTTTGTGCTCAGCCGCTACGGCAGCAGCACGCTGTCAAGGCTGCTGCTGGTGGGCATTGCGATCAACGCGGTGTGCGGCGCGGCGGTTGGCGTGCTTTCATGGATTAGCAACGATCAGCAGCTCCGCCTGCTCTCCTTGTGGGGAATGGGATCGCTGGGGCAGGCGCAATGGTCGACGGTGCTGGCCAGCGCGGTGGTCATTTTGCCCGCCATGCTGGCTATCCAGTGGCAGGCGCGCAGGCTGAATTTACTGCAACTCGGCGATGAAGAGGCTCACTATCTGGGTGTGGATGTGAAACGCACTCAGCGAGTTTTGCTGGTGCTCAGCGCGCTGATTGTCGCGGCATCGGTAGCCGTCAGCGGGGTCATCGGCTTTGTCGGGCTGGTGGTGCCGCACCTGATAAGAATGTGTCTTGGCGGCGATCACCGCTGGCTTTTGCCCGGCGCAGGGCTGGCCGGGGCGATCCTGATGCTGGTTGCCGACACCCTGGCCCGCACGCTGGTGGCCCCGGCCGAAATGCCGGTGGGGCTGTTGACCAGCCTGCTGGGCGCGCCCTGGTTCCTGTGGCTGATTTTGCGCCGCCGGGAGGGCCGCTATGACTAATCTGCTTGAGGGGAAAAACCTCAGCTGGCGCGTCGGCCAGCGGCTGCTGATTGATGATGTTTCGCTGACGCTGCGCGCCGGTGAGATGGTGTCGCTGATTGGCCCTAACGGCGCGGGCAAGTCCACGCTGCTGCGGCTACTGACTGGCTATCTCTCTCCGGCCTCAGGCGTTTGCCTGCTGGAGGGCAAACCGCTGGCAAGCTGGTCGCGGGAGCACCTCGCCCAGCGCCGCGCGGTGATGCGTCAGCAAAGCCACGTTGAGTTTCCTTTGCCGGTCAGAGATGTGGTGGCGATGGGACGCGCGCCCTGGCACGGTTCGAAAAAAAGTGCCGTGGTGGACGAGGTGATGGCGTTGACCGGCAGCGATATGCTGGCAAACCGCGACTACCGGCACCTTTCCGGCGGTGAACAGCAGCGAGTTCAGCTGGCGCGGGCGCTGGTCCAGCTCTGGCATGACGGCGGACCGCGCGGCTGGCTGTTTCTGGATGAACCCACCTCCGCGCTGGATTTGTACCATCAGCAGCATGCGCTACGGCTTCTGCATCAGCTCACCCGGCAGGGACAACTGACGGTCTGCTGCGTTCTGCACGATTTGAACCTTGCGGCGCTGTGGTCCGACAGTATGCTGCTGCTGCATCAGGGGCGGCTGGTCGCGGGAGGCGCGCCAGCCGGGGTGATGACGGAGGAGACGCTGACGCGCTGGTACCAGGCTGACCTTCACGTTCATCATCATAGCCAGGACGGCGTCCCGCAGATTGTGCTGCGCCGCTAGCCGGCCAGCACCTGAGCGGCTTCAGGCCGCGAGCCAAAAACTATACGGCGTGGCCCGCAAACAGGACTTCGGCTGGCTGGGGGCGGCTGAGCAGAAAGCCTTGCAGTTTGTCGCAGCCCGCAGCGGATAACGCCTGGCGCTGCTGTTCCGTCTCCACCCCTTCTGCCGTAACCGACAGCCCCAGCGAGTGGCCCAGTTTGATCACCGAAGAGACGATGGTATCCGCCTGTTCCTGAATGCCGAGCAGTTGGATAAAGCTGCGGTCAATTTTGAGCGTGTCCACGGGGAACTGTGTGAGGTAGTTGAGACTTGAATAGCCGGTGCCGAAGTCGTCGAGCGCAATTCTGAACCCTGCCGAACGTAAGGTCTGGATGGTACGCAACGCCTGCTGATGATCCTCCAGCATCACCCCTTCGGTGATCTCCAGCTCAATTTGCTTTGGATCCACGCCGGCCTGCTGCACAATCTCCCTGAGACGCTCGATAAAGTTCCCCGCCAGGAATTGCAGGGGAGAAACGTTGACCGACATTCTCAGGTGCGGGCAGTTTTTCGCCATGCCGCAGGCCTGCTGTAACACCCAGTCTCCCAACGGGATAATCAACCCGGTCTCTTCGGCTACCGGAATAAAATCCGCCGGGGAAACGGGGCCAAGCGTTGGATGCTGCCAGCGCAGCAATGCCTCAATGCCACGCATTTTTGTGCCGCTGATATCCATAATCGGCTGATACCAGAGCGCCAGGCCCTGAGCCGTTTCCAGCGCTAACCGCAGGGCTTCAGCCAGCTGCTGGCGCTTAATCAGGGCTTCGCCCAGCACCGGGACATACATCTGGTAACGCCCGCGTCCTTCAGACTTGGCGGCATAGAGCGCGATATCGGCCTTGCGCATCAGTTCCTGCCGTTCAGTACCGTGCAGTGGGGAGAGGGCGACGCCGATGCTGACGCCGATCCACATGCGGTTGCCCTGTAGGGTGATCGGAGCCGTTAGTTGGGAAATAATCTGCTGGCAGAGCTGAGTGATTTGCTGAACGTTATGCAACGGATTGAGCAACACTATAAATTCATCGCCGCCCAGCCGCCCGACGATATCTTCCGGCCGTAGCAGCGCCTTCAGCCGCCGGGCTACTTCAATAAGCAGCTCGTCGCCGGTATGGTGACCATAAGTGTCGTTGACCATTTTGAAGCGGTCGAGATCCAGCAGCAGCAGCGCGAGACTTTCCCCCTCTGTTGGCGGGCTGTCTAACCGCTGCATGAGCTGATCCCTCATCGCCGTGCGGTTAGGCAGACCGGTGAGTAGATCCTGCATCGCCAGCTTCTGAGCATGGGCTTCGCTGGTTTCCAGCTTTGCCATCGATTGCGAAAGACTTAGCGAAGAGAACCACAGCCGTCGCGTCATTTTTATGCACATCAGGGTGATGACCAGCATCGCCAGCAGCACCAGCGGAGCCGTCACCATCAGCATCTGGCTGCCCGGCCGCATCGGCTGCCAGGAAACATAGCTGACCGGAATATTCAGATGGGATCGCAGCAGAAAACCGGCGCTGTTGGCTTGATCCGGGACGCTGGGAACAAAGCGGAAGGCGCTGACAACGCCACGATGTTCCAGGAAATCGAGGAAGCTGTAATGCAGATAGCGAATAAAAATCAGCTTATTACCTCGATTTTCCGGCACTTCGCCAAGGGCAATTTCCGCCACGCGGCCGTTGATGCGGGCCACGTCACCGGTAAACGCAGCGAAATCAGCGCTGCGGGAAAGGTGACCCAGCTCCGCCACCCAGGGGGCCAGCTGTCGCTGAACGTCGAAGTAGCTAACGGGCGCGATCGGCTTTCCGGCCTGCCAGGCTGAGAGCGGCTGGTTGTTCGCATCGAGCAAGTACACCTCATCGTCACCGACAAGGGTATTCAGCCAGTAGCCAAAAGGGTTACCGGCGCTAAGCTGCGCAAGCAGACCGGGCCATCCCAGCAGATTTTTATGCTGTTGAAGATAGTCCGCCAGATGCTGAGAAAAAATGTTCTCAATGACCTGCTGCTGCTTTTCCAGCGCTTTAGCATTGCTCTGTGTCGTCACCCACCAGGCGGTAAACCCGCAGGCAAGGAAGGTGATAAGCACTACGGCAATCATGGGCGTGAGAACATTACGTATAAAGTGGCGTCGAAGCCCTAAGCCATGCTCGTTAGTCATTTACGTTCCAGCAAATTCAATTCAGTCGCCATTAAATGCTGGCCTCACGAGGATAAGACATTACCTCATTGTCGTTTATCGGCAAGAGGTAACGCGGTCTTTAGCAAAGAATTTGTCTGGCGATATATCGGGGAAGGCCAGGGAGAGCGAGTGGCGGAAGGGGGATTCCGCACTCAAAATAATCAGCTGCGCTACCGGGCGGTGGCGTTGCTGGTGGGATCGGCCGTTACCGGCATTGGCGCCACGTCCGGCGGCAGGAAGATGTGGTCCAGAATATTCCTCGCCAGCGGAGCGGCGGTCACGCCGTTGATGCCGCCGTTTTCCAGAATAATCGCCATCGCCACCTTCGGATCGTTAAAGGGTGCAAAGGCCGTATAAAAAATATGGTCGCGCAGGCGAATCGGGATCATTTTGGCGTTATAAACCTGGTTTTGCTTCAGGCCAAACACCTGCGAGGTACCGCTTTTCGCCGCAATGCCATAAGGCGCGGTGTGGAAGTATTTATAGCCGGTGCCGTTTGGCGCGTTGGCCATGCCAAACATTGCGTGGCGTACCAGGCTCCAGTAAGGCGAGGCCGCATCGCCAATCTGCTGGGGCGGCAGCGTTTGTTTCCACGGCGTGACGTTTTTTCCCTGCTTTTGCTCGTAAAGCAGGTGCGGCTGGATCACTCGTCCATTATTAAGCAGCGTAGCCAGCGCCTTCACCATCTGAATTGGCGTGGCAATCCAGTAGCCCTGGCCGATGCCGACGGAAACCGTATCGCCCTGATACCAGCCCTTCTTATGCACTTTCTGCTTCCATTCGCGGCTGGGCAGCAGGCCGCTGTACTCCTCATGCAGATCGATGCCGGTTGATTTTCCATAGCCGAACTGACTCAGCATGGTATGAATACGGTCAATGCCCATCATATAGGCCACCTGGTAGAAGAAGGTATCGGCCGACTCCTCAATCGCACGGTTCACATCCAGCATCCCGTGGCCCGATTTTTTCCAGTCGCGATATTTGCGATCGGTGCCCGGCAGGGTCCAGGTTGGGGCACCAAAGAAGGTGGTTTGTGGGGTGATCACATGGGTCAGCAGGGCGGACATCGCCATATAGGGTTTTACGGTAGACGCCGGAGGATACAGGCCCTGAGTGACGCGGTTAATCAGCGGCAGGTCCTTGTTCTCTAACAGCTCTTTATAAGCCTTATAGCTAATCCCTTTCACGAACGGATTGGGATCATAGCTGGGGCTGGACACCATCGCCAATACGCCGCCATCATGCGGATTTTCGATCATTACCGCCGCGCGCTGCCCTACCAGCTGGGATTCAACGTATTGCTGAAGGTGCAGGTCCAGCGTCAGGTAGAGGTTTTTGCCCGCGACAGGGGGCACTTCCTTCAGTACGCGAATGACCCGCCCGTGATTATCGACCTCCACTTCCTGGTAGCCCGTTTTGCCGTGCAGAACCGCTTCGTAATAGCCCTCAATGCCCTGTTTGCCAATGTTGTGATCGGCGGCGTAGTTCTCGCCAATGCCTTCTTTATCCAGCCGTTTGTAGTCGTTATCGTTGATTTTCGACACGTAGCCGATTACGTGGGCCAGGTCGGGGCCATAGGGATACTGGCGATCTTCATAGCTGCTCACGTCCACGCCGGTGAAGCGATACTGGTTGACGGAAAAGCGGGCCACTTCCTCATCCGTCAGCTCGGTTTTCAACACTACCGGCTTGTAACGGCTGTTAGCGTGCAGCGAACGGGTAAAGGTATCAATGTCGTCAGGGGAGAGGTCAACGATCGGCGCCAGCTCTGCCAGCAGCGCTTTCATATTCTGCACCTTGTAGGGCAAAATTTCGATGTCATACCAGGTGACGTTTTTCACCAGCGGAATGCCGTTGCGATCGTAGATAATCCCTCGCGTGGGGGCGATAGGGATCATTTTGATGTCATTTTGATTCGAGCGAGTCTGATAGTACTGATTTTGCTTAATCTGCAAATGGTACAGATTAAAAACCAGAGTGATAAAGCCCGCCAGTACTACCCCAAAGGCGATTAATGCCCTGCGAACAAAAAGTTTTTCTTCTTCTGCAAAATCTCTTAATTTCATTACCGGGCAATCGCATTATTTTTAGTCGTTATCCGGACTCATGATAGAGATAATGGGCTAAATCACGACCCGAAAGATGCATATCCGCCCGCTAAAGTGTGACATTTGTTGAAGATGTTACAGAGAAGACATCTTCCATGGCGGCGCGTTTTCGGCTGCTTCGCCTTTAGCGCCGCCAACGTCAGGGCTGGAGCAGGGCGGCAATGGCGGAACCCAGAGCCTGAGTATTGCCGCTGCCGCCCATATCAGGCGTCAGTTCGGCTCTCTTATCGGCTGACGCCAAAACCTGCTCAATAGCCCGGACCACCGCTTCGGCAGCCTCAGCATGACCGAGGTGTTCCAGCATCATGGCTCCGCACCAAATCTGGCCTACCGGGTTAGCGATATTTTTCCCGGCAATATCGGGGGCAGAGCCGTGTACCGGTTCGAACAGGCTGGGGAAGGTCCGCTCAGGGTTGATATTGGCGGAGGGGGCAATGCCAATGGTACCGGTACAGGCCGGGCCGAGATCGGACAGAATATCGCCAAACAAATTGCTGGCTACCACTACGTCGAAGCGGTCAGGATGCAGGACAAAATGGGCGGTCAGGATATCAATATGGTATTTGTCCACCCGCACTTCCGGGTACTTTCCGCTCATCTCTTCCACGCGACTGTCCCACCAGGGCATAGTAATGGCGATACCGTTGGATTTGGTCGCTGAGGTCAGGTGCTTTTTGGGCCGCTTCTGCGCCAGTTCATAAGCAAACTTCAGAATGCGATCGGTGCCGGTGCGGGTCATCACCGTTTCCTGGATGACAATCTCTCGCTCGGTTCCGGGGAACATGGTGCCGCCGACGCTGGAATACTCCCCCTCGGTGTTTTCACGCACGACGTAAAAATCGATATCTCCAGGCTTGCGGTCGGCCAGCGGCGCTTTGACGCCGTCCAGTAGTCTGACCGGACGCAGATTAACGTACTGGTCGAATTGACGGCGGAATTGCAGCAGCGATCCCCATAGCGAAAGATGATCGGGTATAACCTCCGGCCAGCCAACCGCGCCGAAGTAGATCGCGTCAAAGGATTTCAGCGTGTCAAACCAGTCGTCCGGCAGCATTTTCCCATGCTGCTGATAGTATTCCGCGCTGGCGAAATCAAACCATTCCCATTCAATGCTGATGCCAAACTGGCGGGCCGCCGCGTTGATCGCTTTCACGCCCTCCGGCATGACTTCTTTACCAATACCATCACCGGGGATCACCGCAATTCTGTGCTTTGCTGACCTCATTTTGTTGCTCCTTAGCTGAATGCCTTTTCACTCAGAGTGTATGACAAAAACAGGATGAAACGGCGAGATGGATAACAAAATCAGACAGGGGCGAGAGCCCCCTGTGAGGTATTGAAGGGAGAGCGTCCTGCATTGCAGTTCTCCGGCAGTCAGTTATCCGAGTGGTGGCGGTACTGCATTTTTTTGGGCTGCTGCCTGGCGTCATTATGCGGGGAACAACAGTGATAGCAGGCTTTGACATTCTTGCCTACGCGCATCTGCGCCACCGTCAGAGCCTGAACCGCGTTATAGAGGCTGCCGATAAAGGTCAGCGTCTCTTTTCCCGGCAGGGTAACGCAACCAGCGCGGTGAAGTAAGTAGTTGTTAGTTTTGTCCGTTTGCTGCGTGACATAATAATATTCGGGCTGCATTTGATCGCTTCCGTCATAAAAAATGGCTGAAAAGCAGGCGCCAGTATTTGGGTGAAAATTGTTTAATTCATATTATATGTTGCTCAATGCCCTTGACGGTGATTTACAGGTTAAGCCGTTGTCTGGACATTAAGTAAGGATAATGCATTCACGTCATTTTGCTCTGGCTTGCGGTGAAATTTAGCTGGCGGGTAAGAGATTAACCTCACTGGTTTACGGTTTGAATTTTTGTAAAAGAGCGCTTGTTTATTAATGACTGGCCTTGAGTTAGCGTTTTTTTCAGGGGATTTATTTCTGTTTTGCTGAAAAAGTTAAAAAATTCTGCCTTTGGCTGGATGATATTACGGCCATGCCATATTAACGTTAACCAGGTAAGCTATTTAAAAATATTTTAATAATATAATTTGATATTTAATACCGAATTTCTGTCCATTGATAATAACAGGATAACCGGGGGACCTTCAGTAAAATCATGAGTTTTATGCATAAAATTGATGTGTGCCTCACTCTTCTGTTTCGCAGGCAGAGCGCAGCAATGCTTTGTCAGGCGGTTAAACATGATTTTTGCAGGATTTTGACGGCAGATAAGCTACTCTGAGCAGCATCTGTTGCGGACACTCAAGACTATCAGCCATGCATAATCGCCTGACCATTAAGGATATTGCCCGTCTCAGCGGGGTAGGGAAATCAACGGTCTCACGCGTGATGAATGGTGAAGGCAGCGTGAGCCAAAAAACACGCGAAAAAGTCGAGGCGGTGATTCGGCAACAGGGTTTTATGCCGTCAAAATCCGCACGGGCGATGCGTGGCCAGAGCGATAAAGTGGTTGGCATTATCGTCACGCGGCTGGATTCACCCGCCGAAAATCAGGCGGTACGGACCATGCTGCCGCTGCTGTATCAGCAGGGCTATGACCCGATTGTGATGGAGAGTCAGTTCGATACGCGACTGGTGGAAGAGCATTTACATATGCTGGCTCAGCGCCATGTTGATGGCATCATCCTGTTTGGTTTCAATGGATTGTCGCAGGCTATGTTAGCGGCCTGGCAGGAGAAAATGGTGGTGATGGTTCGCCACTATCCGGGGTTCTCATCCGTCTGCTACGACGATACTGGCGCGGTCAATTTGCTGATGGATAGCCTGTATCAGCAGGGGCACCGGCACATCAGCTATCTTGGCGTGGAGCAAAGTGATGAGACCACCGGCGCGTGCCGCTATCGGGCCTATCTTGACGCCTGTCAGCGACTGGCGATCGGCCCGCTGGCGGTGCTGGGGGAACTTAGCTATCAGAACGGGTTTGATCGTGTCGCCAGCGTTATCGCCGCTGACACCACAGCGCTGGTCTGCGCCTCGGACAGCCTGGCGCTCGGCGCCATAAAATACCTACAGCAGCAGACTATCAGCCATATCCAGATTGGCGCGGTTGGCAATACGCCGCTGCTAAGCTTTCTGTTTCCCGCCACGCTGTCGGTGGAGTTCGGCTACGACCAGGCGGGACGGCAGGCTACGCAACAACTGCTGGCTCAACTCAGTGGTCAATCCGGCATCCGGCATATTCTGATCCCCTGTACTCTTTCCTGACGTTAACTTCTAAGCCGTCTCTCAAATCCCCTGCAATTCTCCAGCCTTAATCGAACGTTTTGTGATCGCCACTCCAGAATGGGAACGTTCCCGTTTCAATGAAAACGGAGAGTGGCTAAGCTCCAGCCAATCTTGATATTGGGCTTATTCAGCGCGGCGTTTGCTCAAGTTTTTTACTGGATTTCAAGATAATGGATTGAAATTAAAAGGGAAATAAAAGGATTTTCTATGAGCAAAGTTAAACAGCAGGATATCGACCGCCTGATCGCCCTGGTGGGCGGCAGGGAAAACATCGCTACCGTCAGCCATTGCGTAACCCGTTTACGTTTTGTCCTCAACGACAGCCAACTGGCTAATCCGCATGATATTGAAACCCTGCCAATGGTGAAAGGGTGCTTTACCAACGCCGGTCAGTTTCAGGTGGTTATCGGCACTGACGTCGATGACTACTACAAGGTCTTAATTGCCACGGCGAAGGTGAATCAAAGCGATAAGGAACAGAGTAAGGCCGCCGCCCGGCAAAATATGCGCTGGAGCGAGCGGGCCATCTCCCATTTTGCGGAGATTTTTTTCCCCCTGCTACCGGCGCTGATTAGCGGAGGCCTGATCCTGGGCTTTCGCAACGTTATTGGCGATGTCCCGATCTCCAACGGGCAGACGCTGGCCCAGATGCATCCCGCCTGGCAAAACCTGTATGACTTCCTGTGGCTGCTGGGGGAGGCGATTTTTATGTTCCTGCCGGTGGCCGTTTGCTGGTCTACGGTGAAAAAAATGGGCGGCACGCCCGTATTGGGCATGGTGTTGGGTATCACGCTCGTCTCGCCACAGCTGATGAACGCCTATCTGCTGGGGCAGCAGGTTCCGGAGGTCTGGCAATTTGGCTGGTTTACCATTGAGAAAGTGGGCTACCAGGCACAGGTCATTCCTTCAATAATGGCCGGCATGGCGCTTGCCTGGATTGAAACTCGTCTTAAGAAATTGATCCCTGCTTACCTCTATCTGGTGATCGTTCCCCTGCTTTCGCTGCTGCTCGCCGTGTTCCTTGCTCATACGCTGATCGGTCCTTTCGGCCGCATGACAGGCGACGGCGTAGCCTGGGTGGTGAAGCTGGTGATGACCGGCAGCCTGGCGCCGGTCGGGGCCGCGCTGTTCGGCTTCCTGTATGCGCCGCTGGTGATCACCGGCGTGCACCAGACCACGCTGGCGATTGATATGCAGATGATCCAACACCTCGGGGGCACGCCGGTATGGCCGCTGATTGCCCTGTCCAATATCGCCCAGGCTTCTGCGGTGCTCGCCATCATTATCATCAGCCGCAAGGCTAACGAACGGGAAATCTCCGTCCCTGCCGCGATCTCCGCCTATCTGGGAGTGACCGAGCCAGCTATGTACGGCATCAACCTGAAATACCGCTTTCCCATGCTCTGCGCAATGGTCGGTTCGTCGCTTGCCGGGCTGATTTGTGGCCTGAGCGGCGTGCTGGCGAACGGTATCGGCGTGGGCGGAGTGCCCGGCATCCTGTCGATCCAGCCCCAGTTCTGGCCGATCTATTCACTGGCAATGCTGGTCGCGACGGTCGTCCCGCTGCTGCTGACCCTGTTTGTTTACCGGCATAAAGCCCGTCGCGGCGAGCTGCCGGTCTGACCCTTCCTTAATCAATCGTACCTTTTGGCCCGGCATTCCGGGCCCGTGACAACTTTAAAAAGGCAACCGTAATGAGTCATCCTATCCCCTGGTGGCAAAATGGCGTCATCTACCAGATCTATCCTAAGAGCTTCCAGGACAGTACCGGCAGCGGCACCGGCGATATTAATGGCATCATCCGTCGGCTGGATTATCTTCAGCTGCTGGGTGTCAATGCGATCTGGCTGACGCCGATCTATGTTTCTCCCCAGGTTGATAACGGTTACGACGTGGCTGACTACTGCGCCATCGATCCGGCCTACGGTTCGATGGCGGATTTCATAAGGCTGGTGGCCGAAGCCCATCGGCGGAAAATCCGCATCGTAATGGATATGGTGTTTAACCATACCTCTACAGAACATCCCTGGTTTAAAGCGGCTGCCGATCCGGCCAGTCCTTATCACCCCTTTTATATCTGGCGTGAAGGGCAGCAGGGAGGAGAACTGCCTAACAACTGGCAGTCCAAGTTTGGCGGGCCGGCCTGGCAGTGGCATCCGTCGGCAGGAAAATATTATCTGCATCTGTTCGCCGTTGAGCAGGCCGATCTCAACTGGGATCACCCTCCGGTACGTGAGGAACTGAAAAAAATCTGCCGCTTCTGGGCCGGTATTGGCGTTGATGGTCTGCGTCTTGACGTCATTAACCTGGTGTCCCGGCATGAGGGGCTGCCGGACGATGAGCAGGGCGACGGCCGCCGTTTCTACACCGATGGCCCGCGCATTCACGACTATTTCCGCGAGATGAGCCGCGAGGTGTTCCAGCCGCTTGGGCTGATGACCGTGGGCGAGATGTCCTCCACCACGCTTGAACACTGCCAGCGCTATGCCGCCAAAGATGGCAGCGAGCTGTCGATGTCCTTTAACTTTCATCACCTGAAGGTGGATTACCCCGGTGGCGACAAATGGACGCTGGCCGCGCCGGATTTCGTGGCGCTGAAGCGCATTTTCCGCTGCTGGCAGCAGGGGATGCACAACCGGGCCTGGAACGCCCTGTTCTGGTGTAACCACGATCAGCCGCGCAGCGTTTCCCGCTTTGGCGACGAGGCTGAGCTGCGCGAGCCCGCCGCCAAAATGCTGGCGCTGGCGCTCCACGGTATGCAGGGAACGCCCTACATCTATCAGGGCGAAGAGCTGGGCATGACCAATCCAGGCTTCAGCCGCATCGAACAGTACCGCGATGTGGAGAGCCTGAATATCTACGCTAAGTTGCGCCAGGCTGGCGTCGGTGATGCCGAGATCATGGCTATTCTGGCCAGTAAATCTCGTGATAACGGCCGCACGCCGATGCAGTGGAATAGCACAGATCATGCGGGATTCAGTATCGCCACGCCGTGGATCGGCTGTGCGGATAATTATCCGCAGGTGAACGCCCGCGCCGCGCTGCAAGATCCCCACTCCGTATTTCATACCTACCGTCGGCTGATTACTCTGCGCAAGCAGTACCCTCTGCTGACGCTTGGCGATTATCAGGATTTGGCGCCGACAGATCCGGCACTGTGGTGCTATCAGCGCGGCTGGCAGGGGCAGCGCCTGCTGGTGGTCGCTAACCTGAGCCGGGAACCGCAGCGCTGGCAGGCGCAAGCCATTCCTCTCTCTCCGCACTGGCAGTTATTGATCGGCAATTACCCCGACACGGCAACGCATCCGCAGGCCTGCACGCTAAGGCCGTTCGAGGCTGCCTGGTGGTGGCTCGAAGAGTAGTTTTTTATCGTGGTATTTATCTGGAGAAAATAATGAAAAGGATTCAACTCAGCAACACCGGCCGTCGCGTTTTTTCCTCATTGCGCCCCGTCCCACTTACGCTGGCGGCTGCCGCTGCGCTTCTTTCCCCTTCGGTAATGGCGGTGGATTTTCATGGCTACGCCCGCTCGGGGATCGGGTGGGCGGGCAGCGGCGGGGAGCAGCAGTGCTTTCAGGCAACCGGCGCGTCCAGCAAGTATCGCCTTGGCAATGAATGCGAAACCTACGCGGAGCTTAAGCTGGGCCAGCAGGCCTGGAAAGAGGGCGATAAAAGCTTTTATTTCGACACCACGCTGGCGTATGCGGTTTCACAGCGCTCTGATTTTGAAGCCGTTACGCCAGGGTTCCGTGAGGTGAACGTCACTGGCGTCAACCTGATCGATGCGCTGCCGGGCGCGATTCTCTGGGCGGGCAAGCGCTTCTATCAGCGGCATGACGTGCATATGATCGACTTCTACTACTGGGATATCTCCGGGCCGGGTGCCGGTCTGGAAAATATTGATCTGGGCTTCGGTAAGCTTTCGTTGGCGGCCACGCGCAACGGTGAGTCCGGCGGTTCGCTGGGCTATCTGAACAACGAATGGCAGGAACGCCCGACTATTAATGATGTTTTCGATATCCGTCTGGCGGATCTGAACGTCAATGCGGGGGGCACGCTGGAGCTTGGAGTGGACTACGGCCGGGCCAATCCAGAGCAGGGGTTTCATCTGGCTGAGGGCGCAAGCAAGGATGGCTGGATGCTAACCGCTGAGCATATACAAATTATGCAGAACGGTTCTAACAAGTTTGCCGTGCAGTACGCAACGGACGCTATGACCACGCTGAATAACGGCCGCAGCCAGGGAGCAACCATCGATAATAATGGCCGCCTGATCCGGGTGCTGGACTATGGCGCGGTTGATTTCAACGACAGCTGGGGACTGATGTACGTGGCGATGTATCAGGATCTCGATCGTGATAATCATAACGGCACCAGTTGGTTCACCCTGGGCGCGCGGCCAATGTACAAATGGACGCCGATAATGAGCACGCTGCTGGAAGTGGGGTACGATAACGTGAAGTCGCAGCTTACCGGTCAGCGTAACAGCCAGTACAAGGTGACGCTGGCCCAGCAGTGGCAGGCTGGCGACAGTATCTGGGCGCGTCCTGCGCTGCGCGTCTTCGCCAGCTGGGCAAAATGGCATGAGAAGTGGGGATATGCCAGCCAGGACGACAGCGGCTATAGCCCCGATCTGGCCTATAGCGACTCCAGCCTGCATACTTTCAGCCGGGGAAATAATGATGAGGTTTCGTTTGGCGCCCAGATGGAGATCTGGTGGTAATACAGCCTGCGCGGGCGCGGCGGGCGAGCGCCTGCAAGCCTGACCTTGTGCCGCAGTCTTGCGCTGCGGCATCAGCTTAGATTTTCTTAGATGAGGTTTTCAACCCCCGGTTAAGGTCCTGTATGCGCTTCATGGTTTTCATCGTCCGTGTGGAGGTCGCTGAAGCGACCGAGAGGATCAGCATTTCAAGGCACAGCAGTACCGCGCCGTGCAGCGGCATCCGGCCATTCTCTTCGCCACGCGGCACGTTGATCGTCACGTCGGCCTGCCTTGCGAAAAAGGAGTCGGTGGCATTAGTCAGCAGAATGACCGGCATACCGAGGCGTTTCGCTTCGCGCAGCGCCGTCGTCCCTTCGCGGTGCGCCGATTTCTGCGCCATCATGATCAGCACGTCGCCCCGTTGCAGGGTTATCAGCTGTTCGGCGAGCGCGATGCCGGAGCGATTCAGAGCCACCGCCGGAATGCCAATGCGGCTAAACAGGCGGCTGCTGTAATCAGCCAGAATCCCGGAAGCGTTAATGCCGAAAAGCGCAATCTGGCGGGCCTCAACCAGCAGGGCTACCGCTTCAGAAATAGCCTGACGGTTGTGGGGGGCGGAGAGAGTATCGCAGGCATGTCTGTGCCCGCTGATGACGAAATCAATGCCTGAATGGATATCGCAGGCCAGATCGCTGACGGTCGCTATCATCTTTTCTTCTGAATTCAGCGCCGGGCCAAACCAGGCCGCCAGCGTTTTTTTCAGATCCCGCAGCCCGGTAAAACCTAATGCCTGCACGGCCCGCACCACCGTAGCATCTGAAGTACCGGTAGCGGCGGCCATTTCCATCGCGGTGGACTCCAGCGCGGCCTCACGGTTTTCATGAATATAACGCACCACGGTTTGCAGACGTGGTGAAAGTGATGACGCCCGTGCCCGATAACGCTCGCCAAAGAAATCAATACGATTTTTTATCTTAGTCGCTGCCATTTTGCTTAACTCGTTCGCTGGATTTAAATGAATTGTTTAACATATTCGCTCTTATCCGTGGGATGTTTGCATAAGCATAATGTAGCAATTAAATCTTACTACTACACATTTTATGATTGGCTTTGGTGAGGAGGAGGCTTCGATTTCAATAATGATTATTTTTTTAAATTTTTGATTTTTAGTTTTTTTATTTTTTTGCTTTTCGTGTTTTTTTGCTGGCGAGAACTGTAGTTTTTGGTGGTTTTTATTGCTTTCTTTATGTTTACTACTACATTATTTCATGTTTGAATGATTATCAATTACATTGAGGCCGCCTTTATATCCAACCCGGTCTGGGGGAAGTAACCCCCTGTATTTGATGATATTTATAAGCGTCATGCGCTCAGGCTGAACTGAATAACCTGTTCAATAAGCACTATTACACCTCCGGCGGCGGCAATCTGCGCGTGCGTGAGGGCGAAACCCGCAATCTGATGGTACAGGCAAGTGTTGAATTCTAATCCCGTTCGCTTACAAAAAACCTCGCGCCCGCCCGCTGCCCGTGGACTGCTTCTGAAGATGATGCTCGGGCTGCTTATGGTGCTTAGCATGGCAGCGTCGGCGGCGCGTACGATAACGGATATTGATGGCCAACAGGTAACGATCCCCGATCGGCCACAGCGCATCGTACTGGGTGAAAGCCGGATGCTGTATACGCTGGCCATGCTTGAGCCCGACAATCCGTTTAAAAACATCGTCGGCTGGCCGCTGGATTTAAAGAAATACGACCAGCAGACTTGGGATATTTTCGCCAAACAGTTCCCGCAAATGCTGACTATCCCGTCGCTGGGCATCGGCGGCACTAATGATATGAACCCGGAAAAGGTGATGGCGCTGAAGCCGGACGTGGTGATCCTGCCGAGCCTGGCGCGCTATGACGATGCGGACTTACGGCTGCTAACCCTGCTGAAAGCCGCGCATATTCCGGTGGTGAAGATCGATCTGCGCGTGCATCTGCTGCAAAATACCACGCGGAGCGTGCAGATTTTTGGGGATGTGCTGAATCAGCAGGCGCGGGCGCAGGCTTTTACCCGCTTCTATGATACGCATATGCAGGTTATTCACCAGCGGCTGGCTTCCTACAGCGGGCCGAAGCCCAGGGTGTTGCTGCACCTGCACCTTGGACGTCGTAACGAATGCTGCGTGACCGCTGTTAAAGGGAGCCTCGGTGAGCTGCTGACCTTTGCCGGTGGGGATAATATTGCCAGCCAGGCGGTCAAGGGCGTATTTGGTCGCCTGAGCGAAGAGACGGTGATTGCCGCACAGCCGGATGTTTACATCGCCACCGGCGCGGGCAACCCTGGGGATCAAAACGATTTGCTGCTGGGGCCAGCCATTTCCCCGGCGATGGTGCAGAAAAGCCTGGCGGAGTTGACTGCTAAGCAGAACGGACTGCGTGAGCTGCAGGCCTTGCACAACGGCCATTCGGCAGTGCTCTGGCAAAACTTCTATCTCAGCCCGTGGCACGTTGTGGCAACCGAGTTTATCGCTAAAACCCTCTACCCGGAGCGCTTCGCCGACGTGGACCCTGAGAAGACGTTGCAGGACCTCTTCCGTGAGTTCCTGCCAATCCCCCTAAGCGGCACTTTTTTCGCCAGGGGTGTGTCAGACTAGCCGAACTCTCAGCGGCGAACCCGCAAAGCCGCTTCAATCTTGTCGGCAGCTTTGGTGACTACACAAGCTATCACCATTTAAAACACCACGGCGTTGGCCATAACATGAAAACGATTAATGTTTTCCTCTGCGGTCGACGCGTAAACCCCACCGAGATCTCATTTTTCTATAAAAGAGAAAAAGAGGTATTTTTCACAAAATGTCGTTTTCCAGCTGACGATCGCTCTCAAGTTAAATTACCCGGTTGCTGTGCGTCCTTGCTCCGTGCGGCCTGGCGGGATTTTGATATAAAATGATTATAAATCATGGTGATGTTGTTATTTTGTTAAGCCTGTTTTTTGTGTTTTTTTGTTACATCTTTTAATTTCCAATTACCTTTATAAGGTTTTTACACTCTCTCGCCAGCCACTCATCCGGAATTACCCTTCGCGAGTGAGTGCCTGAAAATGCCGTGTCATGCTCGCCAGTGAAAGGAATGCGCTCGCTTTTGACCCCGGCCTTCGCTTTGCGTGGTCCGCCGCAGGCCGGGATTTTGTCTGGCAGGGTAAGTATTTCTTATTGATTTTTCTCTGTCACAGTTCAGGTGGGTGATAACCGCCTGACGTTGAAACCCGTAAAGGATTACTCCAATGCCGCGTCCATCCCTTTATGAAATGTTGTATGGCAATTTCAATGGTGGCCTGGATCTGCACCTGCTTAGCGAGCAGAACCAGGCGATCCTCTCCGTGCTGGATAATATGCAGCGTATTCTCAACTGTCGGGCCGGTACGCTGGCGCATCTGCCGGACTACGGCCTGCCGGATATGGCGAAAATCTTGCAGGGGCTTCCCGGCACGTCACATCAATTAATGGGCACGCTTTCTACGGTGTTGCTGAAATATGAACCGCGCCTGAAGAGTATCAGGGTGGTGATGCTGGAGCAGACTATCCCCGGAGAGCTGCGCTACGCCATTGACGCTGAACTGAAGGGCATTGGCCTGGTGCGCTATGGTACCGAATTTATGCCGGAAGGGCGGGTGCTTATCAGACATATGAAACAGCAGCACTTCCTTGCGGGCCGGGCATCAGCGCACTGACTGACGGCCAACGATATTGTTTCCACTGTTCGAGCTATCTCCATGACGCATTTATCTGAACGCTATCTTAAAACCGGTGCCGACCCGCGCCCGCTGCCGGATTATGCTGCCCTGCGCGATGAGCTGTCTAAACTCTCCCATCCTGCCCGCCCGGACGTGAACTGGCGCTACGCAGAAAAACTTTGCCTGTCGCTGTTTGAGCAAAACGGCGTGGAGCTTCAGAGCGCGGCCTGGTATACGCTGGCTCGTATGCAGCTGGCCGGGCTGTGTGGCCTGAATGAGGGGCTGGCTATTCTGGAGGCGCTGATTGGCCACCAGTGGTCAGGGCTGTGGCCGCAGCCGGTACACGCCCGGATGGAAATCCTCGGCGGTCTGAGTCAGCGCATACAGCAGATGATGCGCACTTTGCCGCTGAGCTACAGCGACCTCGGCCAGCTGTACCTGGCGGAGCAGCAGTTTACCAGCCTGGCGGCGGCGTTACAGCGCCTGGAGCTGAAGCACCTGAGTCAGTTTGACACTCTGCGGACTCTGATGCATAACAGCGCAGTCCGGCTGGAAAACAGCGACGGTGCGGCCGTCCCTGCTATTGTGCTGCCTGTCGACAGGGCGCGGACGACGGGCATCGGCGTTGAAGGTTTATCCACTGCCCCGACCGCAGCGAACAACGACCCGGTAAACGCCACCAAATGGGTCTATGTGGTGCCGCCCGAAAGCCAGCGCAATGTGGAGGTGGTGACGGATAAAGCTGCGCCGGCAAGCGGCTGGAAACCGTTCGTGGCAGGAATGTTCGCCATGCTGATTACTGGCGGCGCGGCATTGTCGGGCGGGCACTTTCTGCATCGCCCGCACCCTTTGGTCTCGCGGCTTGAAGCCTCCGTCGCTCCCTTTCCAGCCCCTTTATCGTCAGCCGAGCTACGGATATTTCGCCAAAGTCTTGCCGTTCCGGCAACGGTCATCAGCGACACGCAGCAGCAGCTAACCCGCTTGCAAAGTCTGCCGCAGGACTGGCCTCTCAACTACGGCCAGCAACTGGTGCGGCAGGCGGCGGCGCTCCTGCCGGAAGACGCCGCGACACGGCAGCTGACGCAGGCGTGGCAGCAGAAACTGACTACGTCTGCGTTACCCTTGGAGGCAATGAACGGCTGGCATCAGGGAATGGAAAAGCTACAGCAATTATCCCGCAAATTAAGCGGGCTGGATGAACAACGAGGCAAATACATGACGGTCAGCGAGCTGAAATCGGTCGTGTATTCCACGACTCAGGCCTTCAACCGCGCCATACCGGCAGAGGAACAGCTGCGTCGCTATGCCGCCAGCGCCTCGGATATTGAGCAGCGGCAGGTGGAAATGGCCCTTGAGCAGTTGCAAAAACGCTATTTCTTACTCAGGCAGGAGCAGGGCGAGGCGGCAGAGAGAGACGCTGGTTCGTCCTCCGGCTCGCCGGGGTAACGCCGGGCTTATTTGAAGCGTGCTTCGTTCAGCCGCTGCTTCATATCAATAAATGTCTGCTGATGGTTGTTATCGCGGCGTAGCGCAACAGCCGTGGAGAGCACATCAATCACCACCAGGGTGGCAATACGTGAGGTCATCGGCGTGTACAGGCTGGTGTTTTCCAGCGTTTCAACCACCAGCGACACATCGCAATAGGGCCGTAGCGGAGCCTGCGCCGAGCCGACAATACCTAATACCTGTGCGCCTTTCTCTTTTGCCGTGCGGGCCACATCCACCAGCGAACGGGTGGTGCCGGTATTGGAAATCAGCACGCAGGCATCGCCTGGTTGCAGCATCGACGCCACCATAATTTGCTGGTGAAAATCCACTTCAGCGCCGCAGGGCACGCCAAACAGCGGGAATTTCTGCTGCCCGTCACGGGCGACAATACCGGACGCGCCAAAACCAAAGAACTCAATACGCTTAGCCTGCGCCAGTAAATCAATGGCCTCGCTGACGGCTTGGTTATCCAGATGGTAACGCGCCCAGTCCAGGCTGGTGAGCGTGTAATCGAAGATCTTCTCAACCACTTTGTCGGGCGTGTCGCTGCCCTCAAGTTCTGAGTGGGTGGCTGGCATTCCCAGCGCAAGGCTTTGTGCCAGCCGCAGCTTAAAATCAGGGTATCCGTTGCAGCCGATAGCATTACAAAAGCGCAGTACCGTCGGCTGACTCACCTCTGCTCTGCCCGCCAGCTCAGCGACCGTATCATTGAGCATCAGGCGGGGATCGTCCAGAACCACATCGGCGACTTTACGGTCAGATTTTCTCAGTTCCGGGCGCAAAGTACGGATGATTTCCAATATGTTTTGCATCGGTTCCCGTACAAGGCTGTGGTCTTGTGCCATTAATCTGTCCCTGAGCCTCATGGCTCATCTTGAATATGGTACTGCGTTTGCAATCTGGCACGCAGAATCGTTGGCGTGGCAGTCTGACTGGCGTAGCGATCGATATCCCCTGGATCGGCGCTATTAAAATCAAACAACCCGTAGTGATGGGCGATCATATAACGGATGTCACACTGCTGGCAAAGTTGGCATGCTTCTTCAAGCGTCAGATTACCCGGTACGCCCTGCGCGCTGAGCTCGGCACGGCGTCCGTTGACCGGCAGCAGCGCCAGATCGATATTCAGGGCGCGCAGCTCTTCAACCTGTCCGGCAAAAGGAATGGTATCTCCGGAGTGAAAAATACGGATGCCTGCGGTCTCAATCACATAGCCCAAAAAGCGATGATTCCCCTGTTGATCCCGCTCCAGCGTTTCATGGCTGGCCCGCGTTGCGGTGAGGGTAACGCCGGGGAGGGGGGTTATGCACTCTCCGGCATCAAGCGTACATAGCGCAGCGTCGGGCAGACCGCTGCGCTGGGCGGCCAGCGCTCGTGAAGCCCGGGGAACCACTACCACCGCAGCTGGCGCGGCGGCAAGTAAAGGGGGAAGCGTGTCGGGGTCCATATGGTCGCTGTGATGATGCGTCACCATCACCAGCGAAGTCATTCCGAGTTCGCCAGCCTCGATCGGCGCCGCCATCATCCGTTGATGCGGCAATGGACGGCCCTGATATTTATGGGCTAGATAATCGGATAAATAGGGATCGATAACCAGACAATGCTGTTGGCTACGCAAGACAAAACCGGCCTGTCCCAGCCAGTAAAGATCGATCCCCTCTTTCACTGGCGGCGTGGCGAGCTGCGTGACTAGCGAGGTGGTGAACGTTGCGGCGCGACAGGTAACCGGCATTATTCCTCCTGCCGCAGCACGTTGAGCAAGTTGGCGACGGCCATTTCGGTGGCGCGATCGACGCTCTGGAGGGTGAAACCGCCAATATGGCTGGTGGCAATAACGCCAGGGTGTCCGGCCAGCGCCAGAGATTGCGGCGGCTCCTGCCTGAACACATCGGTGGCGTAAGCGGTGAGCTTGCCGCTGTCCAGCGCGGAAATAATCGCCTCATCATCCACCAGCGCCGCGCGGGCGGTATTGACCAGTATAGTGCCGTCGCGCATCCGGGCCAGCACATCGGCAGTGATTAAGGGCGATCCATCTCGTGGCGGCGGGCAGTGCAGGGTGATTAACGTGGCCTGAGCGTAGATCTCATCGAGCGTAGCCCACTGGAACTGGGCTGGCGGTAAGTCCAGAGTGGGCCGGAGCGGATCGAAACCCAGTACCTTACAGCCCAGCGCACAGGCGAGGCGGGCCACTTCCCGACCGATCGCTCCACAGCCGAGCACGCCCAGCACCTGTCCCCGAATTTCATGGCCCTGATGACGCGGCCACTGGCCGGTTTTGATGCCGCTGCTGGTGGTATGAATATGGCGTAACCCGGCAAACATCAGGCCAATCGCCAGCTCCGCGACGCCAGAGGCGTTAGCGCCTTCAGCGGTACAGATGCGGATTCCTCGCTGTTGCAGAACCGGTAGCGGTAAGTTGTCCACGCCGACGCCGTTACGGCTGATCACCTTAAGCTGTCTGGCGACATCGATCACCTGGGCAGAAACAGGTTCCACGCCAGCCAGCCAGCCCACGCACCCCGGCAGCTTATTTAACAGCTCAGCTTCATCGGGCAGTTTGCCGGGGGTGGAAAACACCACTTCATAACCGGCATCGGTCAGTTGCGACAGCAGGGGATGGCCGCCGCTGGTCAGGGAGCGCGGCGTCACAAGGATGCGATTCATGATTGTTTCTCCAGGGGAGTCAGGCCTGATGCGCGCCCGGCCAGCCGCGACAGGGCATCGATAGCGGGGCCCTGTACCGCTGAGGCGGGCAGGTCAAAGACTTCGGCGATCGCCTGGGTCCAGCCATGAATAAAGTAGTGCCAGCCATTCTCAATCTGTAACCGGCTTGCGGCCTGCTGCGCTTCAGCCTGGTGTAAAAACAGCAGCTCGCCGCGATAGTTGAGTTCCCAGACGATGGCACGCTCAGGGAAGCGTGCCTGCGCGCTCAGCGGCGATCCGGGCGCATCTTTACCCAGGCCAGTGGCGTTGATCGCCAGCGATCCTGCTGGCAAGTTGGCGAGTAGCGCATCGTTGTCGGCAGCGCTGTCAGCCTGGTGATAGCTGACAGGAAATTCAGCGTTAAACTGCTGATGCAATCGCGACAGTTCGTCCAGCCGCTGTGGGCTGCGATCGCTGACGATAATGCGTCGCGGAACATTTTTGCCGCGTGCGCTGTGCATCAGATACCAGCTAATGGCGATGCAGGCGCCGCCAGCGCCGAAAATCAGCACGTCACGCGTCTGACTGGCAAAATGCTCTGTTGGTAAAAAGCCTTCCAGCGTCAGACCCGAGGAGATGGGATCTTTCGCATAGCTGTGTAGCTTACCTTTATGCTTAGCCAGGCAGCTGGTTTCTCCCAGCAAGGCGGCCAGCGGATCGATCTCATCAAACAGATCGCGACAGCTGTTAAACAGATCGATTTTATGCGTGGTCACCAGCGCACCCAGCGACAGCGGGTCCTGTTTGATAAATTCCACCGCTTCGCGATAGGCTTCCGGCGAAGCATTCAGGGGAAAATCGATCCCTTTTATCTGCGCATTGTTCAGCCGCAGATAGTCCGCCCAGGCGGGAAACACCTTCATGATTGAGCTACTGCCGGTGGTGACGCCGATAAAATAGAGCGTTGGCTGCGTAGCGGCTACGAATGTGGTCATGCGGACGCCTCCCTGACCTGTGCCACGATGGCGCGTGCGGCCTGAGCATTGCGGGTTATCTGACGGAAATTTCCGGCGCGGATGTCTTCGCTACGCGCAATCCAGCTTCCCCCGACGGCCAGTACCATCGGCAAACGCAGCCAGTCTGCGAGCGTTTGTTCACCGATCCCGCCGGTAGGGATAAAACGGATGCCCAGGTGAGAGAACGGGGCGCTGATCCCCTGCAGGGCGCTGGGGCCGCCAATGATCCCGGCCGGAAAGAATTTGGCAACTTTCGTGGCAAAAGGAAGCGTCAGCGACAAATCGCTGGGGGTCATAATACCTGGGGCAAAAGGCATCCCCTGCTGCTGCGCTGCCTCCAGCACCCGAGGATCGGTCCCGGGTGCCAGGCCAAATGCCGCGCCACTCTGACTGGCAATCGCCACCGATTCGGCATCCAGTAGCGTTCCGGCACCGACCAGGATTTCCGGGCGCTGCTGACGGATACGCGCAATCACTTCCGCTGCCGCTGCGGTGCGGAAAGTGATCTCCGCCAGCGGCAGGCCTCCTTCCAGCAGTGCATCCGCCAGCGGTATGGCATCTTCGACACGATCAATGGCAATGACCGGGATTACGCCAGTCTGTTCAAAGGTTGAGAATGGATTATTCATGGTGGTTATCCATCAAAGAGTAGGTTGGAAGAGATGGGACACTTGCTGCTGTGAACGCGGTTGGTAGTGCTGGTTATCCACGGCCTGCCATCCCCCCCGACCATCGTCGACAATGCGCTTACGCATACCGCCCGATCGGGCAATGATGTCGTAGTCCTGCCCGGAATCCGCGGGATAAGCGAACACCATGATCAGATCTTCATCGCCGACGTTCACTGAACGGTGTATCCAGTAAGGCGGCACGTAACAGATGCTTTGCGGGGTGATTTCTACCGTACGGGTTTCACCCTCAGGTGACTCAAGCAGCATGATGCCGCGCCCGCTCTGGCCGTAATAGATTTCCGGCCGGTCGGCTTGAGCATGGATATGACCGCGGGTCAGGTAGTACTCATTACCTATTTTCCCCGGACTCATGCGGGTTACGCCAAAAATCATATCGCCCTGCGTTCCCTCTGGACGACGTTCCGTGACTTCGTAGACCACCTGCTCCCCGAGTTCTGAGACAGATAAGGCAAAGGCCGCGCTGTCGGCATACAGCCCTTCGAGGTCTGACAGGCGTTTTTGATAGTGCCCACTCTCGTTATTCATCACCCCACGGACCAGGTCGACCTGGCAACTGGCTGGTTCACACATCTTCATCGTGCTGCGCTCCTGTTCATCTCTATTTGGTATTAAAAATACATTATGGGGATTTTAAAAACACAATAAATGTTATGTGAAGTTAAAATTTTGTGATGTCGTGCATAAAGCCATCAATATTGGTTTTAATGTTTTTGTGTTTGGTAATAATAATACCAAAAAGGCAGGTCAGTCGAGTCGCTATTACATAACAACAGGTTTCCCGTTTTGCCTTTTACCGGAATGCCCAGGAGAACATCATGCGTATACCCTATCGCCTTACATGCTATGCCCTTGCCCTTACCAGTTTGTTCGCCGGTACTGCCCGTGCCGCCGATGAGTGTCTGGTCGGAATTTCCATGTTTACTCTCGGTGCGCCTTATTACTCCGCCGCGCTGGAAGCTGCCTCCAAAAAAGCAAAAGAGATGGGGTGCAAGATCACCACAGCCGATGGCCAGAACGATATGTCCAAGCAGATCAGCGACGTTGAAGATATGGTGGCGCGCGGGGTGAATGCGCTGGTGATTGACCCCAGAGATCCCGAGGGGCTGGTGACCGCTGTCAATGCGGCCAGTGCGGCGGGCATCAAAGTCGTGGTGTTCGATAGCGCGCTAAATCCACGCGCCAATTACGTCACGCTGGTGCAATCCTCTAACGATCAAAACGGCCGCCTGATAGGGAGCTGGCTGGCTAAGAAGATGAAAGGCCAGGCGATGAAAATTGCGCTTATTTCAGGTTCGAAGGGCAATGTCGTCGGAGAGGAACGCCGTCTGGGGGTAATCCGGGGGCTGACCGAAGCACAGCTACAGCAGAGCAGCACCGCCGGTTTTCAAATCGTCGGTCAGGGATGGGGTGACTGGACGCAGGAAGGCGGCCTGAAGGCGATGGAAGATCTGCTGGTGGCGCATCCTGATATCAACGTGGTGTTTGGCGAAAACGACTCCATGGTGCTGGGCGCCCGCATGGCGCTGGAGCAGGCCGGCAAAGCGGACAAAGTGACGCTGGTCGCCGCATCGGATGGTCAGAAAGAGGCATACCGTCTGATCAAAGAGGGCAAATATGGCGTCACCGGTCTTAACGACCCGGACCAGACGGGCACCCTGGCGGCGCAGTATGCCATCGAGGCGCTGCGCGGCAAGCTCCCTGCCGATTTCCCGAAAGTCTACTACACCAAACCAGCCGCAGTGACGAAAGAAAACGTCGATCAATTCTACAAACCGAATTCGATTTTCTGATTTTATCGCAGCAGCGGGCTGGCGTCCGCTGCTGCACTGAGCAGGGGAGTTTCATATGGTTCAGTCACTGATTGAGCTGCGTGACATTACGAAAGCATTTGGCGGCATCCATGCCCTGAACAAGGCCCAGTTGCAGCTCGCCAGCGGGGAAGTTCACGCCTTGCTGGGCGAAAATGGCGCCGGAAAATCGACCCTGATGCGCGTGCTCGGCGGAGAAATCACCCCGGACAGCGGAGAGGTGCTTGATAACGGTGAACGAATCCAGATCAAAGGCCCCAGTGACGCGATGGCGCGCGGCATTACTATTATTCATCAGGAGATGGCGCTGGCACCGGAACTGACCGTGGCAGAGAACATTTTTCTGCATGCGCTGCCGGCTTTTATCTCGTGGTCGAAGCTGCGGGCGCGGGCGGGCAACATCCTGCGGCGTCTGGGCTTTGAGATCGATCCGGCTGCCACGGTGGGCAACCTGAGCGTGGCTCATCAGCAGGTGGTGGAAATTGCCCGGGCCTTATCCCAAAACGCGCGCGTTATCGTTTTTGACGAACCGACGGCGGTGCTATCGACGCAGGACGCCGATCGCCTGCTGGAGATCATCAGCGATCTGCGTAGCGTCGGCGTGGCCATTGTCTACATTTCGCACCGCCTTGATGAGGTCTATCGCATTGCTGACCGAATGACGGTACTCAAGGATGGTCAGTGGGTTGCCACTAAAACTCCGCAGGAGTGCCCGATTGCTGAAGTCATCCGGCTGATGGTAGGGCGTCCGATCGATCAGCTGTTCGGCGAACGCACGACCCGTGAACCGGGTCATGAAGTCTTACGCGTCCATAAGCTCAACTCCCACAAAGTGCGCAACGTCAGCTTCTCGGTCAAAGCCGGAGAAGTGCTGGGCCTTGGCGGCCTGGTCGGCTCGGGTCGTACCGAAGTGGCCCGGCTGATCTTTGGCGCTGACCATTGCGACAGCGGCGAGTTTTATCTGAACGGCAACAAAGTGCGGCTACGTACCCCTCAACAGGCGGTAAACGCCGGTATTGCGCTGGTGCCTGAAGATCGTAAAGGGCAGGGGGTGGTGCTGAATATGACCATCCGCGCGAATGTCACCATGGCGAACTGTAAGGACGTGCTGGCTCCGCTGGGTTTTATTCAGAGCGGACGCGAACGCAAAGTGGTGGAAACGCTGGCCCAGAAAATGCGCTTGAAAAGTAACGGGGTCGATGCGGCCGTTTCCTCATTATCCGGCGGCAATCAGCAAAAGGTTGTGCTGGCTAAATGGTTCAACCATGGCGGCCAGCTGATCATCCTTGATGAACCAACGCGCGGCGTTGACGTTGGCGCTAAACGTGAAATTTATCAGTTAATTGAACGGCTGGCCGAGGAGGGGATGGCGGTTGTGGTCATCTCTTCTGAACACCATGAGCTTTTTGGTCTGTGCGATCGCGTGCTGGTGATGTCGGAAGGCGCCATTTGCGGTGAACTGTGGCCGGACGACTATTCCGAAGAGAACCTGCTTTCCATGGCGATGATGAATCACCCCTCACTTTCACATGCGGAGAATGCCTGATGAGCTCCCTTTCAGTTAATAACACCACGCGTAAAAACAAGTTTGATGCCGGTGAGTTTTTTCGCCGTTACGGCACCACCCTCATTTTTCTGATCCTGGTGGCCTGCGCCGCCTCGCTCTCTTCTTCGTTCTTTAGTGAACGCAATATCATGAATGTGCTGCGTCAGGTTTCCGGCACCGGGATCATGGCAGTTGGCATGTTGCTGGTGATTATGACGCGAGGAATTGATCTGTCGGTCGGGTCAATCGCGGCACTCGGCAGCGTGATGTCGGCCATTGTGGTTTCGCAGTATAGCGCGGGCGCTTCGATTGGCATTGTGCTGCTGGTTGGCGCGGTTTGCGGCATCGTCAGCGGCTTTCTGGTGGCTTATCTGCGCCTGCAACCTTTTGTCATGACGCTGGCGATGATGGCGGTGGCGCGAGGTATTGCGCTGATTGTCTCTAACGGTCAGCCAATCATGATGGGCGAGCAGGGGGGAGCGATCACCTCTTTCGGCACCACGGCCTGGTTTGGGGTGCCGCTGCCAGTGGTGCTGATGCTGGCGATTTTTGCCGTGGCCGCCATTTTGCTGAACCTGACCAGGTTTGGCCGCCTGGTCAAAGCGATTGGCTCAAATGAAGAGGCCGTGCACCTTTCCGGTATTCCGGTGGCGCGCTATGTGCTGGCGGTCTATGCCATTTCCGGCGCGCTGGCCGCGCTGGCGGGCGTGATTATTACCAGCCGTTCTGGCGTTGGCTCGGCGACGGTGGGCGTTGGCGCAGAGCTGGATGTGATTGCCGCGGTAGTGATCGGCGGAGCGAGTCTGGCCGGTGGTCGTGGCGGCGTATTTAACACCTTGCTGGGGGTGCTGGTGTTTGGCGTGATTGGCAACATCATGAACCTGATCAACGTGCCGGGCTATCACCAGCAGGTCTGCATGGGGGTGATCATCGTTATCGCCATGCTATTACAAAAAGGGACCGGCTGGCTGAAACGCTAGGGGCGGAGGAGCAGATGAAAGATCTCTATCTCGCAATTGATGTCGGCACTGGCAGCGTGCGGTCGGCGCTGGTGGATGGCGAAGGGACGATCCTCGCCATCGCCAGCCGCGAGCACGAGCAGATTGTGCCGCAGTACGGCTGGTCAGAGCAATCACCGCTGGAGTGGTGGCAGGGCGTCACCGAGAGTATTACTGCGGTACTGGCGCGTTATCCACAGGCGCGCGAGCGGATTGCCGCGATCTGCGCCTGTGGGCAGATGCACGGCACCGTGCTGCTGGAGGCTAACGGAGAGCTTGCCTCGCCGACGGTGATGTTATGGAACGATAAGCGCAGCGCCCCGCTGGTTGAGGCTTTTGAGCAGCAGTATGACGCCGCAAGCTATTTATCCCACAGCGGCAACCCGGCAACGCCTGCCTGGCCTGGTTTTAAGTTGCAGTGGCTGCGGGATAACCAACCACAGGCGCTGGCCCGAACCGCCACGGTACTGATGCCGAAAGATTACATCAACTTCCGACTGACGGGCGAAATCGCTCAGGACAGAACGGAAGCTTCCTGTAGTTTTCTGATGGATCCCAAAAGCGGCGAGTGGTCACAGCATATGCTGGACTGTCTGGGACTGAACGCGGCAATTTTGCCGCCAATTCTTAATGCGCAGGAGATTCTGGGGACGTTGCTTCCCGAGGTCGCCCGTGACACCGGGCTACAGGCTGGGACGCCGGTGCTGGTCGGTGGCGGTGATTATCCGATGGCGCTGCTGGGATCGGGCGTTTCCCGGCCGGGGCTGGTGTCAGACGTCACCGGCACTTCCTGCATTATTACTGCGATTGCCCCGCAGCCGCTGCTGGACGCGGAAATCTCCAACGTCGCCACCTGCCTGGGCGACTGGGGCGCCTTCGTGCTGCTGGAAACGGGCGGCGACGGTATGCGTTGGGCGCGGCGAGCATTTCATGATAACGCGCTGAGCTATGCCGAGGTCAGCGCCTGTGCTGAGACGGCGCCTGCCGGATCGAAAGGGCTGTTTTTCCTGCCCTACCTGGCGGGTGAGCGGCTGGGGCAATACCGCAATGCGCGGGCCCAGTACTTCGGTATTGCGGCAAACCATCGCCTGGCTGATTTGCACCGTTCGGTGCTGGAAGGCGTCGCCTTTGCGGCGGCGCGGCATATCAACATCATGGAGCAGGCTTCCGGGCAGCGTCTTGAGCGCGTTGTGGCCTCAGGCGGCGGGGCTAAATCGGCGCTATGGCTGAAAATCAAAGCCAGTATTTATGGTATTCCGCTGGTCGTGCCGCAGGAACCGGAGTGCAGCGTCATCGGCTGTGCGGCGCTGGCAGCGGCAGCCGTGGGCCATTTTTCCAGTCCGGCCGCCGCTGCCAGCCACTTTGTGCGCTACAGCGAGGAGGTACAGCCCGATCCGGCCTGGCAGGCAATCTATCAGCGAATGCAGCCGGTGTTTAACCGTATCTATTTCAACAGTCAGGCACTGTACGGCGAACTGGATCGCCTGGCGCTGTGACCGTCAGGGTCGTTAATAAGAGAGGCATTATGTATCTGCAAAAGTTTGATTTAAGCGGCAGGCTGGCGGTGATCACCGGTGCCGGGCGCGGAATTGGTCTGGCGGTCGCTGAGGCGTTAGGGGAAGCCGGCGCGCGGCTGGCGATTACCGATATTAATGACGCGCGCGTGCAGCAGGCCGCTACGCAGCTGCGCGACAAGGGCTATCAGGTCGACAGCTACGTGCTGGACGTCACGAAGCCGCGTCAGGTCGAGCAGGTCAGTGAGGAGATGGTCGCACGCTACGGCCGCGTGGATATTCTGGTGAATAACGCCGGTATCTCCATCTGTGAGCCAGCGGAAACTATGCAGGATGACGACTGGCTGAAGGTGATTGACGTCAATCTGAATGGCGTCTTCTGGTGCTGCCGTACGTTTGGCAAAGCGATGCTGGAAGCCGGAAGCGGCACCGTGGTGAACATCGGTTCCATGTCCGGCTATATCGTTAACCGGCCGCAGGAACAGTCACAGTACAACGCCTCGAAGGCGGCAGTACATCATTTAACGCGCTCGCTGGCCGCTGAGTGGGCCGGGCGCGGCGTACGGGTTAATGCGGTGGCGCCGACCTATATCGCCACGGAGATGACCTCCTATGTCAATGAAGATCCCGAGATGCATCGTCACTGGATAGGTGGAACGCCGATGCAGCGTCTTGGTCGCCCGGATGAAGTGGCGTCCGTGGTGTTATTCCTGGCCAGCGAAGCGGCCAGCCTGATGACCGGTTCAATTGTTTTAGCGGATGGTGGCTATGTCTGTTGGTAATCATGTACAGGGAACACTCAGCGGCGCTCGTTTCCCGGGGCGCTATTTACAAGGGGCTGGCAGCCTGTCACTGCTGGGTGAAGAGATAGCGCTGTTCGGACAACGCGCGTTATTGATCGTCGATCGCGGCATCTATTCACGCTACGTCGAACCTCTTTCAACGTCCTGTCAGTCTTTGACGACGTTTGTTCTGGAGCAGCACGGCGGCGATTGTACCGAGGCGGAAATCGATCGCCTGCGGCAGATTGCGGCGGCGCAGGGCGTGGAAGTGGTGGTGGGCGTGGGCGGCGGTAAAACGCTGGATACCGCGAAGGCGGTGGCCTGGCATCAGACCTGCGCCAGCATTATTGTGCCGACGATTGCCGCTTCCGATGCACCATGCAGCGCTCTGGCGGTGGTCTATCATCCCGATGGCAGCGTGGCTTACGACCTCTTCCTGCCGCGCAATCCTGATTTAGTACTGGTGGACACGGCATTGATCGCCGAGGCTCCCCCGCGCTTTTTGGTGGCCGGCATGGGCGACGCGCTGGCAACCTTCTATGAGGCGGAGGCTTGTCACCAGAGCCACGCCAAAAATTCTTTTGGCGTAAATGGCTTACCGATTGCCTGGGCGCTGGCGCGCCAGTGTCTTGAGACGCTATTTGATTATGGCGTCACGGCGTTAGAGGAGTGCCGCCAGCAGCAGGCCGGTGAATCAGTAGAGCGTATCGTTGAGGCCAATATTTTGCTCAGCGGGCTGGGCTTCGAGTCCGGCGGCGTCGCGGGGGCCCATGCTATTCATCATGGCCTGTGCGAGCTGCACGCCACGCATAATTACCTGCACGGCGAGAAGGTTGCGCTGGGGGTACTGGCAGAGCTGAAGTTGCAGCAGGCGGAAGAATCAGTCTATCGGCAAGTGTTCAATTTTTGCCAAAGCGTGGGGCTGCCGACCTCACTGGCACAGCTGGGGATTATCGAGCCGACCGAAGCTGAATTACTGCAAATAGCGCAGCGTGCCTGCCGCGAAGGCGAAATCATCTATAACGAGCCTTTCCCCATTTCGGTTGAACAGGTTGTCGTCGTGCTCAGGGAATTACGTTAAGCGAGAGGAGTTTGCCATGCACCTTTTTTTACAGGACTTTCGTGAAGGGCTGTTTGCGGGACGCACGGTGGTTGTTTCCGGCGGCACCAGCGGCATTGGCCTCGAAATCGCGCGCGGCTTTAGCCAACTGGGCGCCACCACTATTGCGACCGGCAGTTCGGCCAGCAAGCTGGCCGCGTTACGCGCCAGTGACGATGTTCGCACCATTGATTTTCGCTCGCTGGATGTGGCTTCTGCCGGGCAGGTCAGCGAGCTGTTTGCCGGTTTATCGCAGTTGGACATACTGGTTAATGCCGCAGGGATCGCCCGACCGGAAGAGGAATTTGAGGAGGCGGTATTTCAGCAGGTGATGGACGTTAACCTGAACAGCGTCATGCGCCTGTCAGGGGCCGCCTTACCCAGCCTGCAGGAGAGCCGTGGCGCCATTGTTAACGTTGCCTCGATGCTCAGCTATCTGGCTGATGCCGGTGTGCCAGCCTATTGCGCCAGTAAAAGCGGGGTGGTTGGTCTGACGCGCGCCCTGGCGCATCGCTATGGTCCGCTGGGCGTGCGGGTTAACGCAGTCGCGCCAGGTTATCACCGAACTGAAATGACGCGTCCGCTGTGGGATAACCCAACATCGGCTGAGCATATTCGTCAGCGCACCGCACTGAAGCGCTGGGGTGAGGCGGAGGATTTAGTCGGCGCGGTAGTGTTTTTAAGTAGTGACGCCTCGCAGTACATCACCGGCGTTACGCTGCCGGTGGATGGAGGGTATGTCAGCGGTATGTGAATCCGGTCTGCAAAGGCCATTTCCAGAGTATGTTTAATCCGCTGTAGATGTCTCCGACACTGAAAATCACGCCGGTGAACCCTCACCGGCATCCCTAATCCCGCCGTAATAAATCCCTTTTCTCCGGCCCTACGTTCAGTTCAGCAGCATCGATCGTAGTACGATGTCGTACGAAGCTAACGTCATTTTCTCTTGACTTATTTCAACCATCACTGTTTTACACACCAACGAAAAGACACGCCTTTACGATGCTATTTCGTTGGCGCTGGCGAGACATTTTAACGTCGCCGTTTGTTTTTTTTAGATGAAATAAAGGCACTATTTTAAATGATTCATAAACGACCGTGGAAAAACTGAACGATATCGCTTGTTTGACTAGTCAGAAATTGCGATGGACGGGCGGGGTGATTTTTTCTTAACCCTTTTTAAACAACGGGTTGGGTTTATTCATATAGGGCGGCAATACTTAATTTATCATAATTTAAGGTTTGTTTAAGGTTTTTTAATATGGCGCTGAGTTGACGATTAAAACCCAGCATGGATAATTTGCGAGCAATGCAGCAGGGGGTAACGCTTATAAATATCACTTTTTAAGGAAAATGAATGAGACAATTTAACAGAACCAATGAGCAGAAACTAGAGAGGCGTGTTATCGAGTCTTTAAGTCGCCAGGCGCTGATTGACAGACTTAGCCATTATGGTTTTATTGAGTGTGGAATGATGCTGACCTTTTTGCATATGATCTGCGATGTCACTTTGGGGGTCGGCGAACTGACCTATTTACGCGATAAAATAAAAGAATGCCTTAATGAACATGATAATCAGAGCGATTACTTTAACGATCTGAGAAAACTCTATGCTCATCTTGATGATGAAATTATCTACTTTACAACCTTCCCACGTTGATATTTTTATTTTTCATCTGATGCTGCAAAGATAATTTTCTTCGTTAATTCTATTGTTGTTTTAGAGGAAGTTAAAGTTGGGTTATCTTAAATATATCCTGCGCGTTTCTCGTTTTTATTTTACAAGCAATAAAAAATATCGGGAGAATAAATTCAAAAGAGATTTTGGCTATTACCCTGATTTATATAACCCCATAACTTTTAATGAGAAAATTTTTCGCCGCATGGTCATGCCGGTTGACGAGCAGGAGATGACCCGGCTGGCGGATAAGTTACAGGCAAGAACCAGAGTTGAGAAAATTGATGGCAGGCTTCTGCCCACGCTGTACGGCGTTTTTAATAATGTGGATGATATCGCACTGCATCAGTTCCCGGATAAATTTGTTCTTAAGTGTAATCACGACAGCGGTAGCTATGTTATTTGTACGGACAAAAATAGCTTTGATCTGGATAAGGCCAAAGAAAAACTGTCGCGTCATTTACGCATGAACATGTATTATAAAACCAGAGAGTGGCAGTATAAAAACATACAGCCCTGCATTTTGTGCGAGGAGTATATTGATACCTCTTCGGCTGAGTACTTCGGGTTTTACTCTGAAATCTACCGGATTCATTGTTTTTCTGCAAACCCTGTCTATATCGAGGTTGAGTACCGGGACGCTGACAGTAACCAGTATACGAACATTTATGATGCGGACTGGAATGTTCAGCCTGTTCAGATCAATGAGCGTGAAAATACGCCGCTGAGCATTCCCTGTCCTGACGAATTTTCCCGGATGCTTTTTTTAGCCAGGCAATTGAGTCATGGATTTGATTATTGTCGTGTTGATATGTACCTGACTAAAGACCAAATCTATTTTAGCGAATTTACCTTCTCGCCAAATAACGGCAGAGAAAAATTCCTCCCAAGATACTGGGACGTTGTTTTCGGCGTTTGCTGGAATGACGCTACGGGGTCGGGCCGCATCGCGGCGGCGGGCAAATGAAACGTGGCATTTTGCCTTTGATGATCCATAATCTTGTGAAACCAGGCTAATCTCCTTCTTTTCAAGTAAATACCTTCAGGACACGCTATGTTAAAAAACTGGATTATTCTGTTTATTTCTATCGCTGCGGAAACGTTCGCAACAACAATGATCAAAGCCTCAGACGGCTTTACGCGCCTTATCCCATCGCTGTGCGTCGTGGCCGGATACGCGGTTTCTTTCTGGGGATTGTCGCAGGTGGTTAAGGTCATGAACCTGGGCGTGGCCTACGCCATTTGGGCAGGGCTGGGGATTTGCCTGGTCTCTTTCCTCTCCTGGTGGTTATATCAGCAAAAGTTGGATCTGCCAGCCATAATGGGAATCGCCCTGATTATTATCGGCGTGGTGGTTATTCAATTGTTCTCTAAATCGGTATCGCACTAATCAGGGCAGGTCAGAAACTGTAGCTGACACCCAGCGTCAGCTCGGTAACCGACTGACGGTTTACCAGCGGGCTGGCGGTGACCGTATGGGGATAGAACCTTTGCGTAACTTGTCCCCACGTATTCCAGCTGTTTTTCCAGTCATAATTAAAGCCGACCAGCATAAAGGGAACGATCGTCGAGCCGGGGCGATAGGTCGGCAGCTGGCTTCTGTCCGCTTCATGCCGGCTTACGCCGTAGTAATAGCGCGTCTGACGGGCGTTCCACCAGTCAGCGCCAACGGCAGGGACCAGCGTGAACTGGCCAAACTCTTTCATTAAAATCCAGGACAGGTTGGCCGCGATGCCGTTACTGTTATTCAGCGCATCATGGCCTATCTTGCCGGCAAGGGCGCCCCACGGCGTAATGTACTGTGCGGAAAATCCCGCCATCATGGTGCTGCGCCGGCTGTCCACTGCTCTTAATGCTGGCGTTGCGCCATCGGCGGCATCAAAGTGGGTATCCGCATACCAGGCCGTGGCCGCAAAACTGAACGCGTCATCCTTCGCCAGCCACCAGCCGGCCTCCGTCCCGTCAATGTAAAAGCGGCCCGCATTCAGGCCAATGTAGGGAAGCCCCCAGTAATCCGCATGTCGGGTATGATAGGCCGTGCCGTAGGCGCCCGCCTGCGCGCCCAGCGAAAAGTCATCGGCGCGCGGGGACATTGCCGCCAAAAGAAGACTGAACGCGATCCATTTCCATAATCTGACGGGCATGGCTTCTACTCCTGATCATCGTGGGTGGTGAGGCGATGCTGACGAATATCAGCAGAAAAGCTATCGCGCAGCGAGCCGGGGTCGGCGAGCTTAACCCGGCATTGTTCTTTCAGTTTGTCGAAAGCAAGCCGGTTATCCAGTAGCTGATGATCGTAACAGTAGCGGTCGGCATGGCCACTGAGCAACACTCGCCAGTGATAGCGGATTGCCGGGCTGAGCGTTCGCCCGTGCCGCAGAATATTGGTCGTGCAGTTATTCCACAGCGTGTGATATCGCTCCGGGTGCTGATGGAGACGTGCAATCCGCTCCAGATAATTATTCAGCAACGAGGCGGCGTCTGACGGTTCCAGCGTCAGAGGGTAGGCATAAACCCGCTCCTGACGTAATGAGGCTCTGACGCCAATCACATCGCGCTCATCCGCAGCGATATAAATCACCGGGTATTGAAAAAGAAACCCTCTGAGCACGGACCAGGGCTGCGAAAGCCGGCGGCGGGTCTCGACGGAAATAGCGATCCAGGTGCCATCCGCCAGGCCAAAGCTGAGAAAAACGTGCGCAATATGCGGGCTGGCCCAGTATGACAAAATAAGATCGACCTGCCGCACATCGCTTAAGCGGAAGGTTCGGTCGTACCAGTCCGGGCGCAGGTTGCCGTCCGGGCCGTAGCGAAAGTTGCGGATATTATGCAGCGTGAGGTAACCGTCTTCTCTGCGGGTGACGCTGGGTAGCCGCTGGTATTCCGCCAGCCAGAGGTCGTGCTCAGCGGTCATTGACGCGGTCCTTGCTGGCTGATGATTGCTGAGACCCTTTTTTAAACCAGCTGAGCCTGACGGGATGAACAATGGCATGGAGCGCACGAGAATAATCAAGCAGCAGGCCGGGCGTCCAGGCCATGGTGGTGGCGCGCTTACGCAGCTGCGCGGCTATCCAGAGTTCGGGGACAAAAAACAGCCGCAGAAAGTGGCTCCAGCTGGCTTTTTCGCCGCGAACTCCATCCAGCGCCGCTTCCAGCGCGTAGGCCACGCTGCTCGAACAGTTGCGCCAGGTGAGGTTGTAGATTTCATATTTACGATACCGCAGCCAGAAATGTTCCAGCGACGCCGGGCTGAAATCAAAAAACACCACTTTCCGGTCCGACTCACACCACTCCGCCGCTTCGACAGAATAACTTTTTTTAAACTCGCCAGAGACATCATTATCCCTGACCGCTCTGAGGGTGTTGAAAAACTCCGACGGTGAGCGGTCAATATCAGCGGCAGGGTAGAGGCTGATATAGATATCCGGCGTCATTTCCAGCGCGGCATGTCCTGTAGAGATCACCCCGTTGCTGTCTACCGCCGCAATATAGCGGTTTAACACCGGCCTGGGGATTGGCGTGGCCTCCGCAGAGCCAACCGGCGTCCAGACGTGAACGGTCAGCCGCTGTCCGTCTTGCGCGGTGAACGGCTGGGTGACTTCAGGCGGAACCTCGTCCGGCGTCAGCAAGTCATTAGGCGCAAACATATTAAAAATCCGGTAACCGTCGCGCATTCGCCGCAGTCTGAACGCCATTACAGCCCACTGTACGCCGCTCAGCATCATCAGCATCCCGATAAATTGCGGCACGGTGCCGTCATGTCTGGCGGGATAGGGCAGGAAAAGAAAGATGGCGAAGATAAGCTGTAAAACGCCGCCGAACATCGCCCGGCGCCAGTGTGGGTAGCGCACTATCCAGGCGGAGGCGATAACAAACAGGCCGGTGATAAAGCAGGCAAAACCAAAAATAATCGCCATCAGGAGGTTACTGTTGTGCTGGCCTGACACTATCAGCAGCGCGATAAAGCCAAAAACGCCCCCCTTAAAGCAAAATATGGCGCGGCGGGCGCCGTGAGTGCCCGATGCGCTTATCAAGGTGAGCAGGCTCTCCGCCAGCATAAAATAGCCAAATACATGGAGCGGAAAATAGCTCTCCTCGACCATGCCGTCGGTAAAGACCATGGTGCCCGCAGCGCACCATAACAGGCTGAACAGAAAGAGCATCGGCGCGTTGCGACGAACAAAGTTGGATCCCATAAGCAGAAGTGCGATCTGTAGCATAATCAGCCTCTCTATCCGGTTTTCAGGGTTATCAGAGGCTGCGACAGCGACCAGTAGCCGATGAGCACGGTGCCATGCGGGCCGGGTAGACAGACCAGGTTGCGTTCGGTAATTGCCAGCTCCTCGCCGTCGGCGAGTGGCAGCGGGAAACGATACTCCTCGTCAATGTTGTTCGCTGTCAGCGCCGACTGCCAGCGGGAGGCAATATCCGCCTTAACGGATGGGCTGACCAGCGCGAAAAGCGCCTCGCGGGAGCCGACGGCTGAAATGATTTTTTCCATGCCGGGCGGCGTCATCGGGTCCCAGTTTATAACGCCGGTGGTCGTATCCAGGCAGTAAGCCGTTTCGCCGACGGCATGTCGCGCGGCGGCTTGACCTTTCTGCACGCTGTCGGTCTGAATGCGGATAAAAATCATCAGCAGCGCCGTACCGGCCAGATAACACTGTGCGACCAGCAGCGGCTCGCCGTGTCTTAGCCCCTTGATAAAAAACGGCCCGATTTGCTGCCAGGAAAAATAAATCGCGATGCTACAGAAGAGGGTATACACCAGCGCGCCCGCCCGGTTGCCGCTAATCACCGGAATAATGACCGTGATTAAAACCGGCAGACAGGCAAGGGTATATATCAGCCCCACCTCGTCTTCCCGGAACGGCGGCAGGGTAAAGATCAGCACGGTGCTGACGGCCGTTAACAGCGCGCCAGCCAGCGCGCTGCGCCATCGCAGCTTCAGCGACGGGCCGCCGCCTCGCAGCAGGCCCGTCAGCACGGTCGTCACCATAATATTGCCGACGACGTTGGCGGCCCACCAGATGCTGATTGAATGGGCGATTGAAATGCCGTTTTGCATCGACAGCCAGCTGGTTCCCGCTAGCGCCGCGACGGCGCTGAATACGCAAACGGCAATCAGCCAGACCACCGCCTTTCTCAAGTCATCCGCATGACCAGCAAAGCGGACGACGCTCCAGGCCACCGACAAATCACAGGTCAGGGACACCAGCGAGATAGCAAATGAGGTGCCGATGGAATGCCTCACCGCCACATCCAGCAGGGTTCGGGTCAGAAAAAGCACAATATAGATCAAAAGCCAGTGTTTCCTTTGCGAGGAGAGAAACGCGCTGACCGCCACACCGGCTGGGAACCAGACGAGTGCGACCCTGCTGGCTGGATCGTCAATCAATAATGAGAAGTAACCAAGCGCAAAGTACAGCACGGACCAGACAGACAAATAAAGCACAAGATAATATCGTTCTGATCCTGACTTTTTCATTAACGGCCTCTGAAAAATAATAAATTTAAATGAGTTTAAAAAAATAGCATGGAATAATATGCAATGCGTTGCAAATTAACGATGCCAGTTTACTTAACCACCCAGGGAAACGTGGGGGGTAAACTCTCAGAGACAGGAGAACAGGATGCCTGAATATACGCGTTGCGCTCTCAACTCTCTCAAAGACCCTATCTTGCATCAACGCTGGCGCCAACGGTATGCGCCGTGGCTGGCTAATGCTCTACGGATAAGCTGAAACAGGAAAAATATAGCACACCTGGCCGTTGAACGTCTGCTCGCGATGATATCTGCGTCATGAATGTATGATAGCAACGGCTGCGCCTCACCGCACTTCGCCCGTTCCCGCTTTTTCTGACAGATATTTTAGTCAAAGATTGGCAGCGCCTGCGACATAACATCAACGGAGCAGCGTCGGACACCCTGAAGGCGCGTTATGTTGCGGCTCATCAATGCTATCCAGCCTGTATTTAAGAGTTTTTAAGGTTTTTTAAGTTTATTTTCCTCACTTAATAAAATATTTTATAAAAATGGATGCGGTGCCTACCATTACGCCTGGTGAAGATGATTTTTTACGTTAATGTGATTGAATGCAATATTAACATGTTATCAACGATCTGTGTCTCCCGCTAGTTGCATTTTATCCACAATTGATACAGCTGTGCTCTTTCACGCTTTCGAAGCGATCTGAG
Organism: Erwinia typographi; assembly: GCF_000773975.1. Lineage (GTDB taxonomy): Bacteria > Pseudomonadota > Gammaproteobacteria > Enterobacterales > Enterobacteriaceae > Erwinia > Erwinia typographi. The sequence continues at coordinate 11,267 of NZ_JRUQ01000057.1, read as the reverse complement.
TATGACCGTGTATCCATGAATTTTTATTTATGGATAAATTTTATTTCCTGGTTTTATTGAATTTACAGAGTGTCCAGGTGAAGGGTTTTATTAAAATGAAAAAGTTAATTTCTCTTATTGTAGTTTCAGGGCTGTTTTTTACATGTTCTTCATTTGCCGTGGAATCGGCAGGAGAATCACTGAGGCAAACATGTGCAAGACACGGTCCTGGAAAAATGAGAGAAAACGTAAGAATAGTGAAGTATAACTATAATACAATCACTAACAAGTTTAATACTCTTACCGATGCTTCAGGTTTAACCTGGAGTACCGCTCCCTGGAATCAGACGATGCTGTTTGATATGGTGAAAACAGCCAGATTGACTGGGGAAAAAGTGAATATTTGCGTCGACGAGACTAGCCCGGGCGGCCCCTATTTACTGGGGATTGAATGGGCCGAATCTGCTGGTTAATGTAAACCGTGGTTGCCTGAATGGTGGTAGGTTCAGATTGAAAAATGTCGCCATATTATTTAAAGAATTTTATAATGTTATAAATAAGGTTTTTCATGGTAAGGTTATTATATATTATCCTTCTTTCAGGCATTTCACTATGCAGTGGAGTCTCTGCTTCGGTTTCCTCTGATGTAAGCGTAGTGGATTCTTATCGTCTTCAGGGGTTAATTCCAGTCAGAAGTAATGGCAACGATGTTGCCTCAATGATGACTAAAAACTATAACAATGTTGTGACGCATTGTAATGAAGGGACGCCAGCCTATTTCTGCTCAGGAATTACGTTGAGGGCAACAAAGCCCACTGCCCGATATAATGCGTGGGATCCAAGCCCATCGTCGGTTGCTTCAGGAGGCGTATCTTTTTCCTGGTTAAGGAAGGATGCGAAATTTAAAGGGCTGGTATTTAATTATCTTAATGGCTTTGTTCTGTTCAATAAAGACGATACGCCAAAAAATATCAACAATACTATGGATTATCTCTGCTATTACCCTGAAGATGCAGCTTCATCACACCGGCCGGGAAATGGCTGCGGGGCCAGCACTTTTTTTCCGGAAGAGAGTGGTTCATGTCAGTTACAAGGCATTACCACTGCGGGGAAATGGGTCACCCATTTCAACAGCATTGTTCCTGGAAGCTATCACCGACATCAACATCAGTGTGGTTTTCTGCTTCAGGGAGAATATAATAATGCCGACACATTTTATCAGGCTATCCTGGCAGGTAATAAATTACATGGGAACGGTTTGCTTGAACTTAATAATGAAATAAGAATCAGTACGTGGGATAAAACAAAAGCAGGATATCCGCAACACTTCCCCTTGCAGGCTTTTTTTTATATTAATACCTCAAGCAAGCCGACAGGCGCTTCCGACTCTATTGCGTGGGGATTACCGGGCGCTCAATACGATCAACGCTCCTTTTATCAGAAAACCGGGGTGTGGGTTCCGATTATCAGGATAACATTGCCTCAGTCAGCGTCGGAAGAGGTGCAATTTGAGTATATAAAAATGGAGCAAAGCGTGCCTGAAACAATGGATGTGCTGTTGCTGATGAGTAATTTTTACTATCTGTAAAAAGGCACTGTAGACAATATCAGGATGGGGAGGCTTTGTGTACGGTGAAAGAGGCTGACATTTCAGAGGCTCTGCTCGCCAGACGACTCTCCCCCCAGCGACCCCATCCGAAACCAGCATGACAGCGATAAATGCCTACATTTACACTATAAGCTCCTTTGGGTGAAAATAGCCTCCCTCCCATGATAAAGTCCCACTCTTCTGAAAGCGTGTGCGCGGATTCTTATAATCAGAAAACGATTCAGTACTCAGCATGAGCAATGGGAGCGAAGATGGTCAACTGGCGCAAAGGTATGGGATATTGGCTGACATTTGTGGCTATCTACTTTGTGCTGGCAACGATCAGCATGGAAAACCGCGACCCGTGGAGTTTATCCAGCGCTGTCTGGCTACCTGCCGGGCTGGTATTGGGCATTCTGTGTACCAGCCCTCGCATATACTGGCCGATATGGGGCGTAAGCGCAGCGCTGCTACATATATTGGTCAGCGTGCTGTTTGGCCGCACCATCGACATTGCGCTGACGTTTGCCCTGGTTGATCTTGCCGTTCTTTTCCCGTTAGCCATGATGTGGCATAGCGTGCATCGTTATCTCAATCACCTCTCTTACCGTAGCGAAACGCTCCTGCTATTAACGGGCGTCTATTTCGCCAGCGCTTTAGGAGGCATCCTGAGCGCGCTTGCATTGCTGTTTCTGGATTATCCGGTCATTCTGTCCCACTCTTTCACCTGGGCTTTATCTAATGCAACAGGCTGCTTGTCCAGCGCACCGTTTTTTATCATCCGGCGCGTTGTCAAAGAAGAGAAAGTATCGTTTTCATATGCCCACGCTGCGGCTCTGGTATCAGTGACCTTAATTTTTTTTCTGCCCTCAGAGCTACAGCGGGACCCGTTGCTCAGTCAGGCTCAGCTCTATCTGGTGCTGGGAATATCCCTCGTCCTGACCGCCTGGTGGCCGCTGCGCGCCTTGTCGGCCTATTTTATGTGGCTGACGCTTGTGGTCAGCCTGGCGACATTTTATGGTTACGGTCCCTTAGCGACGGGCGATCAGCAAGGCGTGCAGGCGTCTCAGCTCTATCTGCTGGCGGTGATTACCCTGGGGCTGATTGTGGCGACGCGTGAAAAAGAACAGTTGGTATTGAACGCGAAAATACGGCAGCAGCTGGGATTACTTGATAATTTGCTGACGACGCAACAGCCGGTTTTTTTCCAGCTATCAGCCGGTGAGGCCGAACTAATCTGGTTGGATAGCACATCAGTTTTCGGCATCCCGCTGCCGCAAATTCTCACATTGCCGTTATTTCAGGCGCGTATCCATCCGCAGGACCGGGAAAACTTTGCCGCCTGCCTGCCAACGGAGCACGCTGAGCCCGCTTCCTTCAGAAAAGGCGTATTCAGGTTAATGCTGGCGGATTGCCAATATCATCAGGTACGCTGCAATCTGGTTTATGCGCACCCGCAGGTTGGCACCCTTGGCATACTGATGCTCTATACTTAGCTTATTACATTTTTGAGGCCGCTCCGTGTTTAAAAAGATCCTTATTGCTGACGATCATCCGGTGTTTCTGATGGGCCTGCGGGCGCTAATTTCCTCCACGTTGAGCGAGAGCTATACCATCACCGGAGAAGCACAGAATGTGGATCAACTGCTGAAGATCCTTGAAAAGCAAACGCCTGACGTTTTGCTGACGGATTTCAATATGCCCGGCGAGAAACAATCTGACGGTTTGCGGCTGATTTCAACCTTACGGCGTAAATACCCCTCATTGCCGATCGTTGTCATCTCGGTGTTATCTAATCAGGGGCTGGTGAATTCTATTTTAGCGGCGGGTGTTTATGCGGTCATTAATAAGCAGAGCCTGGCGACTGAGCTTACTCACTGCCTGCAAAGCTTATTTCAGGGGCGTGACGCCGCTCTCCCGGAAACAACAACGCAGAAAAAATCGCTGATGAGCCCACGCGAGCTTGAGGTGGTACGGCTGCTTTTTCAGGGGCATAGCGTTAACAGCATTGCCGCCATGCTCAGCCGGACGAAACAGACCATCAGCGCGCAGAAAAAAAGCGCGATGAATAAAATCGGCGTCAGTTCAGACCTTGAACTTTTTGAATATCTCAGAAATGTTGGCTTATAACGGCATGAAGTTATTGCTGTTATTCGCTTTATTACTTCCGGCGTGGGCGTCAGCGGCGGATGACATCACCGTCGGTCTGCTTGATGATAAATTGCCGTACAGTGACTTTAACGTATTGCAGCAGCCTGGCGGCGCATTGCCTGAGCTGTTAAGCACCCTCGAAGTCCACGGCTCCCTGCATTTTTCATTGCAGCCAGCCGACAGCACGGCACAGCTGACCCAGATGCTCTATGACGGTAAAATTTCGATGGTATTGCCTCCGCCGCTCACCGCGCCGCCTGCCGGGGTATTGATCTCCAATCCTTTACTGCTCCAGCACTGGGCGCTTATCACGCGAAATAATCATCTGCCCTTACGACAGTCGCCTCCGGTTAATTTGAACCAGCGGCGTATATTGGTGTTGCGAAGCAGTCCGGTTCGCCGGGCCTTAACCCTTGCATGGCCCGGGGTGGTGATTGAGGAAAAACAAACGCTCGGCGAGGCGTTAGAACTGCTGAACGCCGGCGCGGCGGATGGAATTGTCAGCGACGCCGCGCTGGCGGACATGCTGGTGCATAATTTGTATCCTGACCAGCTAGCCAGCGAGCTGTTGCCGGGGATAAGCAGCGTTCAGAGGCTGTGGCTGGCGCCGGGTAACGAAGCGTTGCTGAAGCAGGTTAATCAGGTTATCGCTTCTTTGCCGCCCGGATTGGCCGCATCGGTGGTGACCCGCTGGCTGTTGAGCTCGGCGCTGGACGACGGGCACCCTGAAGCGGGCGCCACGGACGAACTGTTCGATATCCTGGTGGTGGTCAGCTGTATACTGTCGCTGTTTCTGGTTGCCTTTTTACTCTCGGAGATACTGCGTCGCCGTCGCGCTGAGCGCGGGCTGCGTGAAGCGTTAACCTACTGGCAAACGCTATTAAACAGCGTCCCCACGCCGCTTCTGGTATCTAACCCTCTCGGCGAAATTACCCATTGTAATCAGGCGCTTTTAAGCGCTTTGCAACTGACGACCGACGAGATTGTCGGAAGCCGCTTAGAAAATTTGATGGCGCACAGCCCCATTTCCCCGGCAATAAACCATCAGGAATGGGTGACGGCGATTAGTACCCTCCATCCACAGTTTTCCGACCGCACCATCGTCATTCAGGGGCAGGAAAAAGAGATTGCGCAGTGGCTGGTTGCATATAGCGACAGCCGGCTTGTCCCTCAGGGCGTCCTGCTTGGCTGGTACGATATCAGCGAGCGCAAGCGTCTGGAGCGTGAGCTGGCGGGTGCATTGCAGCAGGCCACCTCTGCCAGCCGGGAAAAGAGTGATTTTCTGGCCCGAATGAGTCATGAAATACGCTCGCCTATGAATGCAATTTTGGGGATTCTTGAGCTGGAGGGACGCAAGCATACCGCGTCAGACTCAACTCTGAATGTGGCTTACACCGCATCCCGTCAGTTGCTGCAAATCGTCGGCGATGTGCTGGATATCTCTAAAATTGAAGCCGGAGAAATGCAGTTACAGTTGCAAAGCTGCGCGCTCTATCCCTTACTCACGCAGATTATCGAAACCTATACTATCCTCGCTGAACAGAAAGGGCTGCGGCTGGATAGCGATATTGAATCCGTGTGGCAGCATACCTATAGCGTCGACGGCGCCAAATTGACGCAAATTCTCAACAACCTCCTGAGCAATGCGATCAAATACACCGAATGCGGGAACATCAGCCTCCAGGTGACGGTAAGCCCGGCAACAGAGGGGAAAGACACGCTGGTCTTTCGGGTCGAAGACAGCGGCGTGGGTATTGCCGCAGATCAACAGCAAAAAATTCTGCAACCTTACATTCAGTTAGACCCTGCGGCGCCGGCGAGTACCGGCTTAGGCCTGCCGATTTGTACCCAACTGCTCAGGTTGATGGATAGCGCATTAGAAATAGAATCCGCTGTGGGCAAAGGTGCCTGCTTCTCCTTTTGTTTGCGACTGGACAGCGCAGCAGAGCCCCTCATCACCAGCGAATGTTCAGCCGCAGAGATGCCAGGGGAATCGCTTCGGGTGCTGGTTGTGGACGATCAGCCGGCAAATCTGCTGGTGATGAAACTTCAGCTGGAAACGTTGGGACATCAGGTTATTACCTGCAATGAAGGTAGAAAAGCGCAACGGTTACTGCAAGCGCAATCTTTCGACTTTGTTTTAACTGATTGTCAAATGCCCGTGGTAAACGGCTATCAGCTGGCGAAGGCCGTCCGGGAAGGCGAGAAACAGGGAGAACATTATCAGGTTATTATTGGCTGCACGGCAAATGCCTTTAATGATGAACAGCGGCGCTGTCTTGAAGCCGGTATGGATGCGGTACTGATTAAACCCCTGGCGTTGCAGGATTTACGCAGGCTGTTTAGCGAACAGCAGCAGGTACGACTTCAGATGGCGGAAATTAAGGCCATGACGGGCCAGCAGCCGCAGATGATTATGGCGGTGCTGGATGAGCTGCAGCGTAGCTGTGAGCATGATGGTCAACAGATAGCACGGGCCGGTATGGCAGAGCGTGAAATCCTTGCTCAGGTTTTGCACCGACAAAAGGGAAGCTTCGCCTTAGCCGGGTTTCAGCCCGGCATAACTCAGGTTCAGCAGATGGAAACAGCCTTACAGACCGGTAACGCGCCTGCATTAAGGTTATCCCGGCTACAGCTTAATGCGTTAACTTCCCGTTTCAGGGTTTTGATCGAGCAAGAGCGTAAAAATACCCTGCAACGGATGAGTAAAGATTAGCTTGCAGCAGCCGTCCGCCTTTTTCAGCCTTAACGGTTGATCCCCTCAGTGCGAATCAAACCTCTTTAAAACGACATGGCGTGGCGGATGGCCAGCTAAACATGATGGTGAAAGAGATTCTGACTAGTCTTAATGCGTCGATTGCGGTGTTTTTTAAGCTTTATAACCTGCTGAAAATATTGTTTATTTTAGTCTCACCTGGTTATCGGTCGCGATATTATTCAGCCGGGATGCTGCACCCCGCCGCCTGAGTACCGCTGGAAAAAAGTGCTGTTTACGCGTTGTTTAAATTCTAAGAATTAGTATTCAGCACAATTAATCGGTTAGCTTCCTTAAATTTATATGGCACGTTACCGGCCAGCGATAACATCATCAATGATGGAGATCTATCCGTGAGAAATTTAATGAAATCAGCAATGACGCTATTAATGGTCGCCGTTATGGTTTTAAGCGGCTGCTCGTCGTATAAAAAAGTTAAGGTTGAGCAGGAACCCACTTTACATAGCCACTATTTTCTCACCGAGCCACCACTCTATGTCGGCGATAAAATTAAGTATCGGCTGAAGGATGGCAGAAAGGGTGAGCTGGCAATAGAAAAAATCACCGCGCAGGAAATTGTGGGCAAAAATGCAACGCTCCCTTTATCTCAAATCGCCATGCTGGAGAAAAAGGACATTTCCACCGTGAAAACGGGGGCTGCCATTGGAGGTGGAGCTATAGCTATCGGGGTCATTTTGACCGTCGCGCTTGCCACCGGTTTGGCCTCTGCGTTTATTTGATCTAAGCGTGCGAAAAAATGCGGCGCTGATGAACGCCGCTGGCGGACGGTGAAACCCTGGCAGGGAAGGTCGGAGGATCGGCAGCTACGGAGTGATATCGGCAGAGATATCGTCAGGAAATAACCTTAATGAAGGTTATTTCCCTGTCGTTATATCAGATATGATAAAATAAATTATCTCAGTATATGGATGTTTTTGGCATATCCACCCGATTCGCAATAAAAGCTGACGTTTAATCCTAACGTTAGCGCAGTTAACAGTCCGGCATAATCTGCTTTACCTGCATCACTATTTATGTAATTGCTGCTGGCATAACATCCAACTGAACCCGACGTACAAAAAACGATTGAGTCCCAATCTGCCGCTCCATCGGTAACCCCAAGCCCTACCGATACCACCTTCATTGGGCCCTTATTCCATTTACTATCAGTGCATTTGTAATTTTGAACGGTTGTGGCAGAGGCGACAAAAGATGTTGTGCCTGCAACTATTGCAGCAAGGAAAAAGGGAATGATGCTTTTTTTCATATAAAAATAATTCCAGTATAGAAAAATGTTTTTATAAAATAAATATTTGGTTTAAAATTTCAGTTTTAATTTTTAAAATATCAGCCATACACGATTACTGAATATGAATGTTCTTTGCATAGCCCCCTGGTTCGCAATAGAAACCTATTTTTCTTCCCGTTGTCAGCGCCGACAGCAAGGTCGCATAGTCGGCTTTTCCCGCCGCCGTGTCGATTTTATTCTCACTGGCATAACACCAGCTATCAGGATTTGTGCCCCAGCAGAAAGTAATAAAATTCGAGTCCGAACCGCTTGTCGACACCCCCAGACCCACTTTTTTCAGGGTAAATGCGTCCCGTTCACCTGGGTAATTTAGACACTTATAGTCTGACATTGTATCAGCATAAGCTGAAGGCAGGAGGAGTGCCATGAGTGATAAAACGATAAGATTTTTTTTAAACATGCGATAAATTCCCTGAGTCTGTGTCTGGTTTTAAACCTGGTGGGTAATTAAATTAAGAATGTTTTTTAATAGAAATTGATTCGACCAACGTTAAAAAAGATTATTGCAGTAAATACATAATGGGCGCCAGATTTAGGTGTACAGGAACGCGCTGCTCTGACTCTATAAACTGGAACTTTGCCTCTTCCGGTTTGTTCTGAGGTAAGGTGATTCGGATCACTGGTACCCAGATCTTTGTTCTCTGATAAAATAAGAACTGATCGTAGCGTGCGCCATCAATGCCTTTTACCACTGAGCCCGTTATTTTCGCGGAATCCTCGCCGGTATAGATATAAAAGAACGCCTGGACGGGAAACTTCTCAGGGTAACCTGGTTCTTTCGTATCCCAACTTGCAATCCTTATTTCATTTTGTTCAACCAGACCGCCTTTATGCAATATATTGCGCGTGAGCAGTCCCTGATAGAAACTGGCCGCGCTGTCATATTGACCGGTTTCGCGGATATCAAATCCGCATTGATGATGCCATTTATTTGAACCGGCGGGGGCAATATTAAAATGCGCTATCCATTGTTCTGCCGTCGTGACTCCCTGGGCCTGACAAGGGCCACTTATATCAGGAAAATCTGGGGTTGCACCACACCCGGCATCCGATCTGACATCGGTTCCACCATCTTCTGGGAAGTAACATAAATTCTGTAGATTATAAGTTACCTCGTCTGGTAACGCCTGCTTGTTATAAAGGATGTATCCATTCTGATAATGATATGCCAGCCTCCAGAAAGCCGTATCCTTTCTCAAATAGGAGAAGGATACGCCTCCAGATTTTACCGACGAAGGGCTGGGATCGAGCGCAAAGCGGTCAAGTGCGGGGCTGGTTCCTCTTAATGTAATGCCTGAACACAGGTAAGCGGGTTTTCCTGCCCCACAGTCTGCGACAATGTTATTGTAGTTTTGCGCGAGACGCGCCGCGATATCCTTTCCGCTCATCCTGGAGGCGGATAAAGCATTGACCGTAGGTACATCGAGATCGCTGATATCATACTCGTTTGATATAGAGGCCGTGCTCCATAATCCCAAAAGGAAGGGAGAAAGAAGGAGGTAATATTTCCTCATCGTATAAAAACCTTTTTATTACGTATTTTTAGTAAATCGAAATTCCGTGTGAAAATTATGTCAATAGCCTTCACTTTACATTGCAATAAAAAAGATACCGCAATGAATTACAGGTGGCGACAATGTCAGGTATCGACATGACTGAACCCTATAGTAAATTTTGGACGCTGCACAACTTTTTTTTCTTAAAATTATCTTTTCATAAATGGAAAGCAAGATGAGTTTGGTTATAGCGATTTATATATTGTGAATTTAAGAAAGCGAAAGATGATGAGTCGATGTCATTGTCAGGGTAGAAGTGAGGTAAGGCGTATTCACTGAAGCCGACGCTCAGGTAAAAACGTAGTACCGCTCATAAAAAACTGCACCTTAGTCAGTTGAGCGTCCAACTTTTTCGGTGCAGTTGATTACCGGGGCCAAAAAATCACAGGAGGCGCAGGCGAGGCAATTTAAGGGGGATTTAATGAAGTAATTTTATCACTTGCTGAGCGAACGTTTCTACGTACTGTTCCGGCGTGGCGGCCTGGAAGGCGCCGTTGTTGATCTTATAACGCCCGTTGACGTAGAAGGTTGGCGTGCCTTGTAGCGAAAAGTTCTCTGCCATACTCTCCTGCTGTTCAACCATTGCCTTAACGATAACGCTGTGACGGGCACTTTCATACTGCTCTGGAGTAATACCGGCCGTGGAGAAAAGGGTTTTGATATCGTCAACACTGTTGATGGCATGACGTTGCTGAACGGCGATATAAAGCGGTTTTTCAATATCCTCCGCAATTCCCATCACCGAGGCGATTGCCCACGCCTCCGACAGCGCACTGCCCATTTTACCCATAGCGCTAACGTGGTATTTCTTGACCGTTACGCCATCAGGAAGCAGCTGGTTCAGACGTTTGCTGACCGGATAGTTTTCTACCAGCTGATAGCAGGGGGGGCAATAAAAGGAAAAAAACTCAACAACCGCAGGCGCTGCGGCAACCGGTTTATCCAACAGGCTGTAAGCAGGTGAGGCATTAGCAGTAAGCATCGGGATTATTAAAATTGAAAAGAAAAGACAGATCTTATTTAACATGTTCATTTTACCTGATTGTATGAGCAAGAACAGATTATCCATACCGTTAAGCGAATCCCGGCTGGGGTGATATCCCGTTCAGTAACCTGGCGCGTATGCCTACAATAATAACGTTAAGGAACATAATTTTTACAGCAAGATATCTGGATTGCGTCAATGACTGGAATGTACCTGGTGTAAACGTAATTTTCTATAGTACTAGTCAGAAAAAATAATTTATCGCTTAAAAGTGTAATCTTATCTCTAAGATGAGAACTGTTCTTAAAGAATATATTATTACGCGTTTTTTAATGCTTCCTAAACGAAAAAAAATTATTGGTTTCGTTTTTGGATACGTAATCTTAATTTTTTGGAAAACAATAAATTAAGATTGCTGGCGCATATTATAGCCATACTTCTTCAATAACAATAAGATACCATGAGGGAAGAGTAGGGCGCGGCGGCATCTTTATCTTAAATTTGTTTAAATTTATCGCGAGTGACCGTGGTTCTACTATGGGTTATTTAGGTTGACGAATAATGTTTGACGTGGATAATCAGACCTCACCCGGCAATGACGAGCTGAGTTTCTAATTTTAATTAATCAGAGGGACTTAGTAAGAGCCGTTACTATTATGTGCGTGCTCATGATGTGCTGAGACTTGATTAAGTCTTTATTAAATCGATGCTTATAAGATTGAAACCAGCATCATGCCCGGTGATTAAGGAACCGTATACAGAATAACCATATTCCTTTATGCGAGTGGGTTGCGCCTCGTTTTATCGCTAAAGGAGTATGACCCTTATTGCAGATCACCCTGGCAGTTTGTTCAACTTTAACGGTGTTGATACTTTCCCGGTCGGCTGAGATGTCAGCGACGTTGTAAGGGGCGGGAGACGTATCTAGACTGGCCCCCTGAATC
>NZ_JRUQ01000056.1 GCF_000773975.1 Erwinia typographi | reverse complement strand
ATCGTGTACAGGGTCTATTTTCCCATCAACTGATTATCATTCGAATACTTTAGCATGGTCTTTAGGTACTTCAGTTAACTCATTTGGCACAAGTCACCACATACTACAAAAAGTACAGGACGCACAATTAATTGCCAACGCTTTCTTAGAACTTTGGGACACTTTATCAAATAGTGATTGTTTAGTATGGAGAAATAGTAATGTTTAATAACTTGGACCAATTTCGCGATTCAGTTAAAAGCACCCTTGCTATGATTGAACATATAAGTCATGAACATAATCATAGTGAATATAAAAAAATCATTGAAAACTCAGAGGTTTATTTTTTAACTGACAATGAAAATACCCCTCCATACTTATTCAGTTGCAATCAGCATGTTACTGAGGAATTGAAAGAAATATTTAAAAAACACGAGAACTGGCTTCCAATCTTTATTTTAATTAGTTACCTGAAAAAACCTGAGCTTATTTTATCTAGGATTGTTGATAAAGCATCACCTTGTGCTTCTATTTTAAATCAAGCACGCACTTGCATCGCTAACTATTCGATACCTAGCCAATTTAGCGAACACTATCTTGAACGTTTCAAAATAGGGGATATAGATACATCCAGACTTCACTCCCCTGATGAGGCTGAATTTATTGGTCGGCAATTAAGTCATTACAATGATCTGCTACCAGACATAATACCTAACGACGTCAGGATTTCATTATACATATTAGCTGAATATAATTGCGAGATGCTAAGTGATGTTTTATCGGGTTCAATAAACGTAGCTAAAACGTACTGCCTTTCATCTTGCATTAGTATGGAAAAAAAAGTTCAGTTAATCAATTCATCCAATACTGAGCACATTTCAAAAACTTTAACGCTTTACATTCTTAACAATACAAATAATAAAAAAAATAACATTGAAAGTTGTTACTTTGTTGAGCTATTTAGAACCCTTTATAAAAAAGGGCAACTTGACTACTGGATGAAATACATTAATAAATATCCTTGTAGGTTCCCACATATACAATCATATTTAGGGGAGTCTCTAGCACTCATTAATTCGCCAGAGGCGCTAGACTCCTATTTTAACTCAATTATGCTCCATAACAATCACTTAGACCAGTCATACATTAATTCTAGAGAACCAGTTTCACATTGCTTAATAACATTCAAGAAACATTCCACCTCGAATTTACAATTTATTTGTTGGGAGAAGGCGTTCATGATATGGAGAGAATGGAATTTTGGCCATGATAAAAAAGATTTATTGTTTTCCGTTTCATCATCAGAGTTAGACTATCCTGTAATTCAGTATTTTCTGAACAATATTACTGAGACAGAGAGGGAACAATATATTGATAAGATATGGGAAACATTATCATCCATTGATAATGTTTGGCATGAATCAAAATCACAGCAAATTAGCTTCTATTACAGATGTGCATCCTCTCTACAATTACCTTTGCAAGCAAGGTTAGCAAAACAAAAAGACGATTTAAATGTGGACCTTTCTTTACGATTTAACTTTGAGCTTTCAAAATATCACCAGATGCTTTTTGGAGTTTAAGAGTTTTGCGCGCAATGCTATCCCCCCCTCGCCTGCCCGCTTTATGCACATCTTTTCATGCAGGTGCATAAAGCCACTCAAGCCGCGCCCTGTATAGCCTCAACGCATGTTGCTAACGCAAGTTTTTGCATGCGAATCCATGCACTCCATGCATGCACGGCTCTTTACAAACCGGCTTGCCAGAAAAAAGGCTTCAAACGGCGAATAGCAGACACAAAAAAGCCGCTGTGTGATCAGCGGCTGCGAAGATTAATGAGTGATTCGAAATGCTGAGCCGTATCGGCCTAACGTCTGCCGCTCTTTAACCGGCATCGGCGCAACTTCCTCAATTGTTTCCGGTGGTGGCGGCGAGGTTATGACTTTCGTGATGCTTTCATTCGTCTTAAACGTGCAGGAGCAATCCAGATTCGTACACTGGTGATAGCGCTCTTTTACCTGCTCGGACATGTAGCGGCTGGATTTTGCGTGCGCCGGGCTTTTGCAGTAAGGGCAGTGCATCATTGCTGGTCTCCCTCCTGAAGTTTTAAACGCTGCTCCCTGATTGATTCCGCCAGCTTCTGACGGCGTAAAGGACGCGAATAAAGATCCATATCAACACCCGTCAGAGCCGGACGACGCACACCGATAGATTCCAGTAATGGAACTTCATTTAGAACACGTTCAGGAAGCGCGGCCGCAGCTCGCGTCAATGCTTCCCCTACAAGCCCAGCGATATCGCGGATCGGGTCACGATCGTCTCCGACAAAGGTTGAGGCAATTTTTTCGCGCTGAATGCGCAACTTGATCGCCCATAGCAACGAAGGGCTAACGTTTCGCAGCGCCGATTCCCAATGCGAGTCAGCAAACTCAGTAAAAGCAGTTTGATGTGCTTCAACGTATATTTTACCGCTGGTACAACAGCACAGCACGGCGTACTGCTTATCTAGCTCCAGTTCTTTCAACAATCCCGCAAACTCATCGGCCAGTTCTCGATTGGCTATACGCTGAGTGTGTTCGGCGCGAAGTTCCTCCGTGAGATTACCCCGCAATTTTCGAAAATTAGTGCGCCAGTTACTCTCAGCTTCCTTACCCGCCTCGATAGCGGCCTGACGCTCTTTTTCTCAACGGGTGATGTTAGCGACAACACCATTAAATGCCGTCATCTGTTCAGTATGTTCCGCTCGCGCTTTTTCGAATCGAATTAGTGAGGCTGATTTGTTTTCTGTTGTGTTCATCTTTGTCTCGCATCATCTGTAAAGGATGAGGACATTCTGTCGTGCACCAACGGACAAATCATTTCAATGCTTTCTGCCTGTCGCTCAGCAAACAAACCCAAAATTGCGGCTGGAACACACCTTAAATACTTTTAGTTCTTATAAAACTATTCACTACTGTTCACCAAGGTAAAAAAGATAATAAATACAGTAATTAAAGTAGTGAATAGTTACATATTAAGTCTTCACTCAGTGTTCACTAGTCTTCACTGACTTTCAAATAGCAGCCTTTTTCTGGCTAGCTATTTATAGAATTTATTCCTATTAATTAACTCACTTTAATTTGCATTAGCTATTAAAAGGCAAACATTGGTAGACATTGGCAAACAGGGTGTAACAGGATAGAACAGAGCTGAATTTAGCTCATTTATCAGCAAACAGGGGGTTGTTTACATTAGATAAAATATTCTCAAAATAGGGAGTTACCTAAAGACACACCCGGAACCGGGCAGCACCGGCCGGACTCATTATGAGGTAACACCATGCACGCAGTTTCATCCGCTTCATCCCCAACAACGCCTATCACAGGTGATGTTTCCTATCCCCGCGATCGCTTTATGCGCCTACCAGAAGTGATCAACACCAGCGGCCTGTCCCGCTCAACTATTTATGACTTAATCAGCCGTGAGCAGTTTCCGTCGCAGATTTCCCTTGGTGGTAAAAACGTTGCCTGGCTGGCCTCTGAAATTGATGGCTGGATGCAGTCACGCATCGCACAGCGCGTCGGAGGTGGAGCATGATCACGCTGAATTTCAACACCAGCTCATTTCCACTAACCAAAGATGAAACAGCCTTCATTGTTGAAAGCCTCACAAACGCACTCAGTGATAAGCCACCAATCTCACCTTCTTTTAACAGCGGAATGCACGGCCATATTTCGGTTATGGGCAAAAAAGCTCACTCGAGAAAACACATAACGGGCAAAGCTGACAGCAAACGCCGATCAAATCCGCAGCAGTCCGATCAAGTCCTGACCGATTGCTGAGGAAAACGCCCAAATGAACGAAAAAAGCCTTTTCTCTGGCGAGCGGTCGTTATACAGTTTTTGTGCTGCCGCAAAATCGGTAGCCGGGATTTGCAGCCCGTGTAACTCAATGGCGACACAACACGCGCCACGCGTGTTTTTTTGTGTCATTGCTCAGGCATACCTATTTTTCGGGCTGTGGTTCTTTATCCGCAGCCTCTGTCAAATAATGGTGGCTCGGGCGGGGCGGCCTTCGGGCTGGCCGGTATCCATTGAGGCCGGTACTGCAAACCCCGTTCGGGTCACCACCCATGAGATTTGCAGCTCCGGTGGTGGCGTTAACCGCTACTCATTGGAGATTGTCATCATGGCAACGGTTCTAACTATTACTCGCCCCAAATTCACTTATATTTTCGCTGCCGTGCGCCGCACCGATCACGCTGCCCGTCCCTGCATGCTGCGTTATGCGGCAGAAGACGAGCGCACAGCTCGTGCCAATTTCGTTCGTGATTATGTTCTGTGCTTTGCTGGCCGCGTGCCGGTACAGGCGGTGGCTGCATGAATACTCTTGCCGCTCGCACCAACAGCAACAGCACCTATTCAATTCCACACGCCGATTATCTGCGCCTGCTGCATGCTCATTCCGTCGGCGTAACAGTGCTTGATATGTTCGATTCCGTTCATTGCCTCAGCGCTCAAAGCTGCGTGCCTGACAGCGCCGCGCTGGCTTCTGTCGTTGCCCTTCTCACCGATCAGCTCGGTAAAGTCGTTGAAACCTGTGATTCCCTGATTCTTGCCACGGAGGCCCGCCATGATGACCGCTAATAATTCCTGCTTACCTGTTGAAGTCCGTACTGCAGTTTACCGTCGTGCGCTGGCGCAGGGGTATCTCAACGCCTGCAAAACACTGGGGATCACCGTTTCGGCAACACTCGACGAGCTGCAGATGACCATCGCGCTTGAGCTGGAAGGATTTTACGTGCGTCGCCACGGCGCAGAAGCCGGAATGGAAATGGCCTGCACCATGCTGGGCGATATGGTTGAGCCTGACCTGCTGACCGCGCCGCCGCGCCTGACGCGTCTTGGCGCAACCATGATGGATGAGCTGTTCTGTAGCCAGCTTGCCGCAACCCGCCGCGCCACGTTGCACTGAGGGAGATCGAGCAGATGAAACACATTGTCTCTGACACGGTAAAAGCGGCCGCCGGATTCTGGCCGCAACTGCTGCCCGCGCTCGGCATCAGCATTCACGCCAGCGGCAGACACGGTGCATGCCCGGTTTGCGGCGGTAAAGATCGTTTCCGCTTTGATAATCAGGACGGTCGCGGGACGTGGCACTGCAATCAGTGCGGAGCCGGTGACGGCCTGAATCTGGTTGAAAAGGCGCTCGACGTCAGCGCCAAGGAAGCAGCAATCAAAATCGCTGATATGCTCGGCGCGCTGCCACCGGTATCAAAAGCACCGGTGAACACAGTTGATAAAGCAGTCGCACAATCTGAGGCCGCCGCGCGGGCGCAGAAGCTGATCGCCGCCGCCGTCAGCCGCACGGATAACGCCTACCTTTTATCGAAAGGACTGCACAGCACTAAAGCGTTGACGCTGGCTGCTGGTCTGCGCTATGGCGGAATCAGTTTTGCAGTTGGCGACCTGCTTGTACCGCTGACGGACGAAAGCGGCAACGCCGTGAACATCCAGCTAATCAGCGCCTCTGGCGACAAGCGCACCCTGCCCGGTGGACAGGTGAAAGGTGCTTATCATCTTGCAGGCGAGCCTGATAGTAAAACGCTGTGGCTCACCGAAGGTTATGCAACCGGCCTGACGGTTCAGCGCCTGACCGGGCAGCCGGTTTATGTAGCGCTCAGCGCGAATAATCTCCCGGCACTTGCCGCGCAGCTTCGTAAAACCAATCCTGATGCACTGATGCTGATTGCCGCCGATCGCGACGACAACGGCACAGGCCAGCTAAAGGCAGAGGAAGCCGCGAAAGCCTGCAAGGGCAAGGCCGCTTTACCGCCGGAAACCGGCGACTGGAACGACGTCTGGCAGGCACAGGGCGACATCGCGACGCAGGTGCTACTTACTGCCTTTACTCAGCCTCAAAAGCCAAGCCCGTTCGAGTACTTGAGCGAAGCCGACCTTAAAGCCATGAGCGCCAGCGAAAAGGCGGAGCTGCTGGTCGATCACTACGGGCAGGCGCTGGCCGTGCCGCCCGTCGGGGAGGAAATCTGCCGTTATGAGAACGGCGCGTGGCAGGTGATGCCGGTACAGACGCTACGCCGTGAGATCGCCGCGCTGTTTCAGAAGGTGCGCGCACCGTTTTCAGCGGCCGGAATTGGCAGCGTACTCGATACGCTCAAACTGATGGTGCCGCAAATGGGCGAACCGGCGCGCCGCCTGATTGGTTTCCGTAACGGCATTTTTGATACGACGAACGGCACATTCAGCCCGCATCGCCGCGAAAACTGGCTGCGCACGGTAAACAGCGTTGACTACTCCGCGCCGCGCCCCGGTGAAAATCTTGCAGACCACGCACCTAACTTTTACCGCTGGTTAACGCGGGCGGCCGGACATAATCACGACAAGCAGGAACGCATCCTCGCGGCGCTATTTATGGTGCTGGCAAACCGCTATGACTGGCAGATGTTCCTTGAGGTGACTGGTCCAGGTGGAAGCGGGAAAAGCGTATTAGCCTCGATCGCCACGCTGCTCGCTGGCCGCGATAACACCACGTCCGCCACCATCGACACGCTGGAATCATCGCGCGAGCGTGCCAGCGTAGTGGGATTTTCGCTGATTATTCTGCCCGATCAGGAAAAATGGAGCGGCGACGGCGCAGGCATTAAGGCGATTACCGGTGGCGATGCAGTTGCCATCGATCCCAAGTATCGCGACGCCTATTCAACCCATATTCCGGCGGTTATTCTGGCGGTGAACAACAATCCTATGCGTTTTAGCGATCGCAGCGGCGGCGTGTCACGTCGCCGGGTAATCCTGACGTTCCCGGAAGTAATCCCGGCAAAAGAGCGCGACCCGCAGTTACTGGATAAGATCGGCGTTGAGCTGGCCGTGATTGTCCGTCATCTGATGCAGCGCTTCGCGTCACCTGATGAAGCGCGCGAGCTGTTGCAGGCGCAGCAATCATCCGGTGAAGCGCTGGAGATAAAGAGACAGTCCGATCCATTGGTCGATTTCTGTGGCTACCTGATGCCGCTGAGCACGCCGAATGGACTGTTTATTGGCAACGCCAACATTCGCCCGATCAACCCGAAGCGCTATCTCTATCATGCCTATCTGTCATTTATGGAATCGCGCGGGCATCAGCACCCGCTCAGCCTGACGGCTTTCGGCCAAGCGGTGCCGCAGACGCTGAAAGAGTACGAGCGCGTGCTGCTCAAACGCCGAACTAATAACGGCATACAGACCAATCTCACGCTGCATGAAGACAGCGAGGCAGATTGGCTGCCCGCATGTAGCGCCTGATAACATCATTCCATATAAACCGGCTTAGGTCGGTTTATATGATTCACGCAATTACTAATTTCAACTAAGGTAAGCTATTAGCGAGCAGTGAACTGTAGCTATCGATGTTTTCTATGTTGTTCGCAAACCTCAGCATAAAAATGAGCTATCCATTCTTCATAACTACTAAGATGTGTAATTAACCCTCGAATGTCTGCCACATCGAAAATAGCATAGGCAGCGGTACCAGAATTAATTTTTCTCTCAAATGTTTTTTTATAATCTTGGGCGTCACTTGCAAAAAAATCATTCCATCTTCATTAGGGATTCTTTTTGCAGCCCAATGTGCAAAGATATTTCTATAATCTCTACGGAATTTGATTTCTTTTAGTTTATCTATGGTCTCATCAACTTTTGATGATTCAACAAGATTATCACTCACTAATTCGATTAACTTGTCTAAAATGTATGGGACGTTCACCCTGTCCTTTGATTTTGTTTTAAAAAGCCCCGTCGACTTAAGATTATTGAACAATCTGTGTATATTTAGCTCGATAAAGCAATACATCTGTATATATTTCCCCAAGAGCATGAAATCCTCGCTTGTGAGATTCCACAACTCATTCGCTTGATATTTATTTGCTTCTAGCTCTAAATATTCCGTTCTTGCATTTCTGTATTCACTCGGTAAGGCCATAACGACATCCTTTTTTATTTTAGATGGCTTAGGTAAGAATATCACACTTCAATTTCTCTGTGGTTAAAGCGCTCACACGAGATGTGTATAGCAATACAAACTACAGATCTTTATCATCAGCTTCATAATAAAGAATTTTAAGCCCGCCTCTGGCACAGAGCTAACCATTAACAGCATGCATCGCCTCATAATGTCATATCATGCATACCACCTTCGCCGCTTTTTCTTATCTCGGCTAAGGTGATCACCCTTAGTGCACACTAGTGTACATTCCACCTCAAACCGTTCACGACCTAACACAATGAATTTAATAAATAAAAACCAAAAGTGAACAGTGTGAACACTTTTCTCTCAAATCATTTTATTTTGGATTTAGCGCCGTTCATTCGTTATCATTGCCTTGCCGTTCCGGGATATGAGATCCAATAATTGGTACACGTTTAGGTACACAGAACAAAGTTGAATTAGATAAAAACACATAAATTCATGAGCTTGTGGAACATGTTCAGATTCCGCCAGCTCGATTGGTTACCAGACCCACTCGACAAAGTCCTGAAAGCCCGCAAGGCGTAAGCCCTGCGGGCTTTTTTGTGCCTGTAACCTTTCGACCCGATCCGCCTGAATCCAGTGATAATTGGTACATGTTTAGGTACACACCGTAATGTAGGCCAAAAACGTATACCAATTATGGATGGAAATCACTCATGGCGCGGATTAAACGCCCCCTCCTCTGTATAAATATTCAATAACGAAATTCTCTATGGTGAGGGTTAACCCTTTTCTATCGCATTTTTCGCAGCGATTGGAACAACGCGCCTAAAAAGTGGATATAATCTGGTCGCATATATTTTGATCACATGAGGTTTCATCATGGATGATGGCATAAAAATCGTAATGTCCCCGGTTCAACTTGCTGCGGCTTTATCTGATACAACAGTCACCGAATCGGAAACAAGGACTAACCGTCTTATGGGCGGACTGGGTCTGGTTATGGGAACACTTGAGCTGGCCGGAGCAACTGCGCTTTGTATCGCACCCGAGCCTACGGGGTTGACAAAAGCAGCCTGTGCCATTGTTGGCGCTCATAGCATGGATAGCATTAATACCGCAGCGAATCAGGTTCTGTCCGGCACGAATGTTCGAAGTGCAACATACCAAGCCGCTGTTGAGATGGCAAAACAGTTTGGAGCTGATGACGATACCGCCTGGAAGGTAGGTCTTACTGTTGATGTTGCTGTACCTATTGCGCTTTCTCTGGGGCTGGGAGCGGCGAGAGTTGCTGCCGTCCGCACAGGGCGTATCAAACTTATTCAACATGAATCGGTGATGGGCAACAGACCTGGTGGTCATGCAATTTTGAAGCATGTTGGTAAGACGCAAGATGAATTAGCGACCCGGCTAAAAAGCACTGAAAATATGGCCAGGCCGCCAAATGCCATTAGCTCTTTTACCAATATAGATTTAGCCGAAAAGTCAGTATCTGATGCATTAAAGGTAAATAAAGAGTGGATAAAAACGTGGGCAGCAAGTAGCCCAAGACACAACTTCACCATTACATACGATACAGGGAGGACTATTGGTTATTCTCTTTTCAGAGGAAGTGACAAACTGACTCAGGCAACCAAGGTAAAAGTCGTTCTCAAATATGAATGGTACAATGGTAAACCCTATTATATTCTAACTTCACTCCCGGAGGTGTGAATCATGATCTTAACCACTAATATTGATATTTTGATTGAAGGAACATTAAATCAGGACTTTGATTTTATTACAGGCGCTGATACCATTGATGGCGCCATAGATATCTATACAGCAGAATTGACACCTGAAGATCGCGAAGACTTAAAAAAAGAAGTGATAGAATTTCTTACGTATGACGATGAAACGATAAAATCTGAATTCAGGGATAGGTATATTAACTCTTTTGCGCCCGAAGACGGTAAAGGGTTGCTCTTGCGCATACTTGAAGGCATAGAGAAAGTTCAGCCACACTGATTGAAATATTAGACGCGAAAGTGGATTAAATTCTCTATCGTAGAGCATTGAGCAAACCTCAAATAAACCCTATTACATTATCACCTCTTTCCCGGACTTGTGAGCTGACTATGAGCAATGCACCTCTTGCCCCAAACTTGGATCTATGTCTTGTGGGAACACTCAACCAGGACTACGACTACATAACTGGCGCGGATACCATGGAAGGTGCCATTGATGTTGTAGTCGACGAGGCAACGCCAGAAGAACGTAGAGATCTACGTAAAGAAATTTCTGACTTTCTCCAGCTCTCAGAAGAAGAGATAAAAGAAGAGTTTGCCATGAGATGGAAAGATATTTCACCTGATTACGCTAAGATTTTCTTAACGTATTTCCTTGAGAGCATCGACAGGCATAGTGACCTTTGAGGGACCTCATAAACCAGCATTGGTATACGGTTAGGTATGCCAGTCAAAGTTGAATTAATAAAAATTAAGTACAAACAGATGGTTACGAGATTTACTCATATTCCGCCAGTTCATGAGAAGCGCAATATTGAAGGGCTTTCCAACGCCAAAGAAGTGATCCTGTCTGAGCTGGATAAGCGCGTTAAGCGCGTCTTTCCGCATGCTGATGTGAGGGTTAAGCCGATGATAGGCAATAGCAGTATCAACAGTGACGCAACGGTTAAACTGAACACGGTGATTGAAGAGGTATTCAATGAGGCTGATATGTGGATGGGCGACGTGGAATGACGATTTATGGCCGGGAATGCCGGCCACAATGAAGCGTTCAATACTTCAGAAGAAGAAAAATAAGCCTGTCTTACAAGCTATAGCCTTATCTGCCATGACCAAAATCTGGGCTATATTTCCATCATCAGCCGTGTCCTCAGCTGTCCGGGCAATAATTTCTCTGGCCACCTTCAGATCATCTGATTCAGTGATGCTTTCATCTTCACAATCATCAATACAAATATCCAGCGAGTTATTGAGCCGTTCAAATATGCCATAGCCCCATAATTTATCAAATGTACCTTTGTCCAGGGAAAATTCGATTAAGTCGCCTTCAATATTTTCCTCAAAATCAAGGCGAGACATAGCCTCTGCACTGACAGGAACGACGATTTTTTTCATAATTATTCTCCTTTAATCCTGAAAGAGGTGTTCGATGAGGTGGATATGTAGATGGTATAAAAGCAAAAAAAAAGTGTGACCGGTTGGTAGTACCGGCCGGTCGTTCTCAGTCTTCAAGAGACGCCACAAGTTTGTCTGCTTCAAAATTTAGCAATTCTGCCAGAGAGTCGTGGGACTCATAAACTGTATCTGTTCCTATTCGGTCGCGCGACTCCCATTTCTGGTTGCTCGTATTGTAAACGAAACTGTCGGTATTACTGGTACCGATGTAAATCAGCCTCTCAAAACCTGGAGCTTCCAGACCCGGTTCTGACAATGCCCTATTATTTTCAATAAGACGGTAGGCCCTTAAATCCTTTTCGCAGTTAATACCAAAGAAATAAACTCCATCAGCGGCAAGACCATCGCTGTTTTTTAATAACTCATAATACTCAGACCAAAATTCACCCCCGACAATACCCACATTTCGGCCAAAGTCATGCCTAATCGCTTCGCCTGTAAAAGCTGGAATTGACGGTAGATTATAGTAACGCCTCACGGTCTCGAACTTACTAACTGCCTTTTTAATTTCGCTCATTTCATCACCTATGGGTAAATAACACCTTTGGGTTTAGGCCATAACACTGTGGGTGCTTCGCCACCTGAAGTTAGCGATCTTGATATGTTCGCTTGTGCGTTTGTGAAAACAGGATGTATACCTTCATTTTTGATCAGAACCAAGTTATCAAAACTATTGGTCCCGCTGTCGTCCAACGGCAATTTATGATGTACCTGATACCCATCAGGAACCCCACCTTTTGATAATACTCCCCGCTGAGTTTCACTTAAACGCTGAACCACATTTGAATTATCAGCGATGGATTTAACAAATTTTTTCCTGACCCCATTATCAAATGCGCTCCTGAGAATTCGGCTTTCATCAGGGGAACGCTTAATATACTGCATTTTTACAATTTCAATATTTCTAAGAAAAACGGGAGACTTTCTGTATTTACCAAGAAAATCATTCAGCTTTTGGATTTCTGAAATTGATGTTGGATGCATACTTCCACGACCAATGGCGACTATTGAACTCAGAGCCACCAGAGAGCCAGCAGTCTGCTCATTCAGTACCTGGTCAAACCCCTCCGCCGCCTCACCGCCCAGCTTACGGGCTGTATCCGCAAACATCTCCGGATTCTGGTTGTACGGCCAAAAGGCGGCCAGCCGCTTTGCTGTTGATGGTGCCAAAGGTTTGCGGATTCTTTGTCGCATGCGCGTGCTGTTCGGGCGATGCGCTATATCCTCCGACACTCCGTGACGTTGGCCGTGGTTTCCCTCCCCTGCTGCGATAGTCTCTGCGGCTTACCGAGGTACTGTATTCGCGGAGAATTCTTTCAGCGCCGCCGAAACGAAACGCATGATGATCCGTGCACACCAGTAAACCATCATCATTGATGTAAAAGAGCGAGCCCGGTAAATGGCGAACATCCAACATCACCACCTCGCCAGAAAAAATCATTCTTTCAAGCTTTTCTTTTTGCCACGGGCCGTGTGGCGGCTGTTGATAGGCATATGTTCTTCCGTCACGCTTTTGCATGTTAACAATGTAGCTACTGTAGCTGTGGCGATCGTCAAATTCATACTCACGACTAATGCGGGACCAGGCTCTGAAGGGGGGAAGTATCCACTCATAACGCTCGGGATCAAGGTTATCAGCGGCAAGATAATATAAATCCGTTCCCGGTAAGCTGAAGCTCATATCCATTCCATGGAAATAAAATTTAAAGAACAAATCCTACCTTAACAAAGATGAACAGAGTGAACACTTTTCACAAAATATTTTTCCCCGCAAACTTAATGCAGTAGGGTTAGTAAATGTTCAGCAATGAGAGAAAGATGTATGGATATTCTTGAACAGGTTGATGGCAAGCTGGCTATCCTCGGAATTTTGGGCGATCCAATCAGCCAGGTTAAAGCCCCTCTGATGATGAACGCGGAGCTCAAACGTCTTCAGATTGCTGATACGTTAATGGTTCCCTTCCATGTAAACAGTGAAGGTTTAAAGCAGCTGGTTATCGGCCTTAAATCCCTGCAAAACTTCCGTGGCGCAATCGTCACCATGCCGCACAAAAAAGCCATACTGCCGTTGCTGGATCAATTGTCTGTTCAGGCAAAAGCGATTGGAGCCTGTAACGTTATCAGGAAAGAGGCAGATGGTAGCCTGAGTGGCACCATGCTGGATGGAGAGGGTCTGGTTAGCAGCCTGATCTCGAACGGGCATCCGGTTCTGAATAAAAGCGTTTACCTTGCTGGGGCCGGAGGTGCTGCCTGCGCAATTGCCCATGCTCTCGCTGCACATGGCGTATCAAAGCTTACAATATACAACCGAAGCAGGAATAAAGCGGAAGCTCTAAGGCAAACTTTACAAAACCAATATGCTGGCATCACGGTGGGGATTGGTTCAAATGAACCGGTGCATCATGATATCGCTATCAACGCAACTTCCGTAGGCATGGGTAGCGATGAAAGCGTGCCTTTTTCAGTTGAAAAGCTGCAAAACTCGGCGCTGGTCTGTGACATCATCATCTTCCCGGAAAGAACAAAACTGCTTCAGGATGCAGAGCGAAAAGGCCATCCCACCCATTACGGCCGCGCGATGCTGCAACATCAGATCAGCCTGATGCGGGAGTACATGTTAAATCAATGACTTGACGACTAAGACGGTTCTCTTTTTTTAGAGTTTCGCTCAACTATGACAAAAAATAATTGATAAACGTTTAGATACACAGCGGAAATATTAATGGGTTAAAACCATATAAAAAAGACTGTTGATTCATTCACATTCCGCCAGCGCCCGCAACATATTAGCGGATGCCTTCAGGCATCCGCTAAACTTACCCGGTCATCTGTTTGGTGCGTCGCGCCGTCAGCCACTGCACCATGACCACCAACCCTAATCCCAGCACGGACACCAGCGTCATCATGGTGGAAACCGCCGCAATCGTCGGATCGATAAACTGCTGTACGTTCACCCAGATCTGGCGCGGCAAGGTCGGCTGTGTCAGCTGTGATAAGAACAGGCTGAGAATGATATCGTCGAATGACTCAATAAACGCGAACAGCGCAGCACTGATCACGGCCGGTCGCAGCATCGGCCAACTGACATACCATAAAACCTTTGGCGATGACGCGCCCAGACTTCTGGCCGCCCATTCCAGCCGACGATCAAAGCCATAAAGCGCGGCGGTCATAATCATCACCACATAGGGAACGGCGATCAGCATATGCGCGATAACCAATCCCATCAGGCTTCCCAACAAGCGCAGATGCATATAAAGGAAATACAACCCGACCGCCGTGACGATTTTTGGAACGATCAGCGGCCCCATTAGCAGTGCGCGCAGCAGATTTTTCCCGATAAATTTCCCGCGCACCAGGCCAATCGACACCAAAATACCCAGAACTAACGAGCAGATAGCGGTAAGTAACGCCACCACAATGCTGACATGAGTCGCCCCCATCCAGTTAGGGTCGTTAAAATAGTTGTGGTACCAGCGTAGCGACAGCCCCTTAGGCGGAAACATGATCATTTCGCCCGGGCTGAAAGAGACCGCGATGATAATCAGAATGGGCGCAATCAGAAAAAACAGCACCAGTAATGAAAATCCCGTCAGGCAATAGTGCCCCAGGCCGCGTTTAGCGGTGGCGATCATTTTGCACCTCCCCACATCGTGTCGAGATTCACAAAACGTCCTGCCAGCAATTGCAGCGCCAGCGTTAATACCAGCAAGATTACCGACATGGCGGCGGCCAGCGACCAGTCCAGCGCTTCATCAATCTGTAGCGCAATCATCGACGGCAACGTGGTTTGATGAGGTCCGCCCAGCAAGGCTGGCGTGATATACATACCAATCGCCAACATAAAAACGAGGAAACAGCCGGTGAAAATTCCCGGCTGGGTTAAGGGCAGAAAAATACGGCAGAATGCCGACAGTGGTGAAGCGCCAAGACTGCGCGCGGCCAGCATCAGGTTGCGGTCAATATTATTCATCACGCTGTACAGCGACAGAATCATGTACGGCAACAGATAGTACACAAGCCCGGTCACCACGGCGAAATTCGTCCCCAAAAAGGGAAACGGCGCCTTGATAAGCCCCCATTGCAGAAACAGAGTATTGACGATGCCCTCGCGACCAAGAATGACAATCCAGGCATAGGTGCGTACCAGCCCGCTACTCCAGAACGGGATTAATACCAGCCCCATCAACACGACTGCCAGACGCCGATCCACGGTAATCAACCAGAAAGAGACCGGATAAGCGATCGCCAGTACCACCAGCATGGTGCCAATGCCTAATAACAGGGTGTATCCCAGCATCCACCAATAGGCCGGCTCGCTGAAAAATGTCAGGTAGCCGTCGAGGGAAAATTTTCCTGACCAGACGCTTTGCCAGATCATTTGCGCCAGCGGGAAGCCGAAAAAAATCAGATAAAAGACCACCGTCGGCGTAATCAGCCAGGGAAAACGGCGCCGATGACGTAGAACAGCGGTTACATTATCAACGCGCTGCGCATTCACCACATTGCCGGTTACAGATATTCTCGACATTTTAACTCTCCATCAGGCAAGGCCTAACGCAAACTCATCTGCGCCCAGCGACGGGCAATATCCGGTCGTGCCTCACTCAGCCATTTTGCATCCGCAATGCGTCCCAGCGCCGCCGTTTCCGGGTTCCCCGGCAGCAGTTTTGCCACTTCCGGTGAAATATAACGATAGGCGTCACGATTAATCGGACCGTAATTGGTGGGTGCCGCCAGCTGCGCCAGACGCGACGGCTGACAAACCCATGACAGGAATTTCATGGCGTTTTGCTTATTCGCCGCACCTTTGGGAATCACAAAGAAGCTGGGGAAGGTTAAATGCTGATTCCAATTAATACCTACCGGGATATGGCTTGCCAGCAGAGGCGTGACGCGGCCATTCGGAATAATCGCCATATCGGCTTCCCCTGTCGCCAGGTTTTGCGCCACCTGAGCATAGCCGTCGGCATAGATCATATCGTTGCTCAGACTTTTCAGCTTATCGAACGCCTTTGCCAGATCAATCGGGTAAAGTCGTGATAAATCGCCATTCATTGCCAGCGCTGCCTGCTCAACTGGCGGACGTGTTGCGCCGATAGAACTGCGTTTACCAGGAAAATCGCGGGTATTCCAGAAGTCAGCCCAGCTCTTTGGCGCTTTATCCGCCGGAAATTTTGTCGTGTTGTAGGCCATCACCATCGCCCACTCAATCGTCGGGAATGCAGTACTCCACTTCATATCGGCAGGGATCCCGCTCTGACACTCGGCGGGAATCGACGACCAGTCAATGTCTTCCAGCAGCCCATCATGACTCAGTGCGGTCACCGTATCTGCGGAGACATCGATAATATCGGCTTCCACATTACCGGACTGAATCATCACCTTCAGCTTGGCGTAGTTATAGCCAGCCCCTTCTTTCACGTTGACGCCAGCGTCTTTAGCAAAAGGCTTAAACCAATATTGACTCTGTGCCTCTTGATACTTTCCACCAAGAGAGAGGATCACCAGCGCTCCCGCCGAACCTGGCTCTGGCCCGGCGGCACTGGCTGCCGATGCGCCGAAAAGCGAGAACAGAGATGCGGTGAACAGTGTACGGCAAAGACAATTCAGAAATCCCAAACGGTGCAGGCGCATAACGACTCCTGATGAAAACAAAGTGAATAATTGTTGTGTACAAGGTCGGCTGGAGAAACAGCACGGCCCAGCCCCTGCGCTCAGCGGCGCAGTAAAATGCCATCCTCAACATGCCAGCCAACATAACAGTGTTCGCCGGTTTTAATCGGCAACCCGATACCTCGATTGGGCCGCTTTATGCGTATTTCCTGACCATCAGCAAGGCGCACGCGAAACAGTGAGGCATCCCCCAGATAGATCTCGCCCACCACCTGGGCCGATAATTTGTTCTGATAGCTATCCGTTTCCAGGCAAAGATGTATCCGTTCCGGGCGAATAAAAATAACGCTTTCCCCCGCATCCTGGTCATCCCCCATCACCACGCGAACGTCGCTGGTGTCGCCTACCCTGACTAACGCCTGTCCTTGAAATTGCTGGCGTATTTCACAGGGAACAAAATTGGACTCGCCGATAAAACTCGCAACGAAGCGATTATCCGGCTTCTCGTAAATCGTCCTGGGCGGGCCATAGCAGGAAATACGCCCGTTCTCCATCACCGCCACCTGGTCGGACATGGTCAGCGCTTCCTCCTGATCGTGCGTGACGTAGACCACAGTCAGACCCAGTTCCGTTTGCAGGTTCTTGATCTCCTCCTGCATCTGCAAACGCAGACGACGGTCCAGCGCCCCCAGAGGCTCGTCCATTAACACCAGAGAAGGGCTGAACACCAGCGCGCGCGCCAGCGCCACGCGCTGCTGTTGCCCGCCGCTTAACTGGACTGGGTAACGATGAGAGAAGTTTTCCAACCCTACACGTCTCACAAAATCCGCCGCGCGCTCAAGCCTCTCAGCGCGCGGCACTTTGCGCATTTTTAAGGGAAAGGCCACATTATCCAGCACGGTCATATGGGGAAATAAGGCATAGTTCTGGAAGACCATCCCAATATCACGCTTATGTGCTTCAAGGTGGGTAACCGGCTGACCGTTAAGCAAAATCTCACCCGCTGTCGGTTCTATAAACCCAGCAATCATCATCAGCGTGGTCGTTTTTCCCGATCCGCTGGGCCCAAGCAAGGTCAGAAACTGCCCAGCCTCCAGCGACAACGATACGCCGCGAACCGCGCCAAAATTATCGTAGTAGCGCTGTAACTCATTTAACTGAAGCGTGGCCCCTGATGTCATGGTGGTCGATGTCCTCTGCTTCATCGGCGGCATTCGCCGCCCTTCATGATTAAACTTCCGTCCTCCCCTTTCCTGGCGTAAGCAGCCCACCAGAATGAGGGATTCTGCCTGTCATAATGAGCGGGACTGACGGACGCTTAGTGTGCTGGCGCCTGCAAACCAAGCTCGCGCCAGGTCAGCGGTTTGATACTTTGTGAACCATACTTCTGCTTCGGCGCGTAATGACCGGCAACCACGGCATCCGCCACCAGCTTCAGCAGTTGAGACTCACGGGTATGCAGCGATGCGGTGCGGATATCGCGCCAGAAACGCTCCAGCGGCGCACTACCAAACAAGGCACGGGTGCCCACGATGTCAAAACCTTTCGACACCACCAGCAGTGCGGTCTCCCGTGCGGTGTGATGAGCGCTCAACGAGGCGCGCGCCGCCTCACCCCAGTTTTTTTGTTCCCACAACATATTGGCGTAGAGGCAAGACCCGCGCGCCGCCTGAATCGCACTTTGTAACTCCCCTACCAGTACCATCAACCCTTCTTCATTCTGTAAGAAAGGACGCGCGCGCAGCACGTTGACGATATAGTCCATGGAACCTTGTGCCGCGCCCAGCAACTGGAATGCCTGAGACAGTTCAAGAGTGTAGGGATCTTTGTGGACAAAATCGGCTGGCTCACCCAGAACGTTTTCCCAGGGAATAAAGACATCGTTGAGAGTGGCGCTCCAGCTCACCGAACTGCGCAGTCCAATAATTTCATCCCAGCCATATTCATTGAAAGTCAGGCCGGGACTGTCTTTGGTGACGATGGATAACGTCAGACCCTCGCCGCCGGAGCTGGCGCCCGGCGCCATGCTCCAGTACAACAGGTAGTCGGCAACCGGCCCATTGGAGCAAAAGTGCTTGTTCGCGTGAACCCGAAAGCCGCCGTCAACCGGCACCATGTCCGCCTGGAAAACCAACTTGCGCGAGGTGTTGCTGCCCGCAACCTGTTGACGGTGATCCACCTCACTGCCTAACGAGCCCATCAAAGCGCCGCGTTTCGCCACATCGCCAAGAATGCGCGCTTTCTGTTCTTCATTTCCTAAACGCGCCACCGCGCCACACTGGTGATAATGAATGATCAGATCCCAGCCCGTCGCCGGACAGGCGCGGGAAACCGCTTCGGTGACCAGATAGGCCGCCAGATGTACATTTCCCTCCGGCGTACCATGACCACCGTAAGCTTCCGGCACCGCAAGGGCCAGCAATCCTGATTCACGCAACAAATCAAAAGTTTCACCAGGAAAACGCGCCTGCTGATCGTATTTTTTCGCCAGCGCGGCGATCTGCTCTGCCAATCCTTCCGCCACGCCAACCCAATATTGCTGCTGCTCACTTATCGCGCCAATCATTCTCAGACTCCCATCCCATTTGTGAATAAATTGTTTAATTACTGTTCATTAAATGAACACATTATTTGTATACTGTATACATAATATTTTTGGCAAGGACTTTATGCCCATTTGGTCAGAGCCAGTTCTTCAAGCAACTGTCCCCAGGCCATCTGCCCACGGGCGAATTGCTCAAGGCGAAAGAACTCATTGGGGCTGTGGAATTGTTCGTCGGGCAGGCCAAAACCAAAAACCACCGTCCCCACGCCCAGCTCCTGCTCGATCAGCGACAAAACCGCAATGGAACCGCCGGACTTGGTGTAGTAAGGCTCCCGACCATAGAGACGGCGCAGAACGCGACTGGCCGACTGGTTTCCCGGATGTTCCAGCGGCATACGGTAAGGGTGTGCGGCATTGGGCAGTACGGTTACCGCTAAGGTGATACCCGCAGGCGCTCGCTGCCGTAAGGCTTCCGCCACGCAGTGGGCGATCTGTTCCGGCTGTTGGTTTGGCACCAGGCGACAGGTAATTTTGGCGCTGGCGCGAGCTGGAATAATGGTTTTCACCCCCGGACCATCGTAACCGCCAGTGATGCCGTTGACCTCCAGCGTGGGACGCAGCCCAATGCGTTCCAGCGTGCTGTAACCGCTTTCGCCAGACAACGCTGGCGCACCGCTACGGGCCAGAAAGGTGCTTTCACTGAAGGGAATGGCTGCCAGCGCCTGACGTTCGGCGCTGTTAACCGCCTGCACTTGCTGATAGAAACCAGGTACCGCAACCTGACCGTTTTCATCGTGCAAACCAGCAATCAGCGAGGCTAACGCATGAATGGGATTAGCCAGTGCCCCGCCATACGAACCTGAATGCAGTTCCTGTCGCGGACCGTTGACCTCTATTTCCAGCGCACATAAACCACGAAGTCCGGTACGTAAATCGGCCTCGCTTTCACTCCATTGCCAGCCGTCGGCGCTGACCGCCAAATCGCAATTCAGACGCGCTTTATGCTGGCAGATGAAGCCAGGCAGGTCGGGGCTTAAGATCTCTTCTTGTCCTTCAAACAGCAGTTTGACGTTGACCGGCAAACGTCCCTGGGTACGCAGCAGTGCTTCAATCGTCAGTACAGGCACTAACATATTGCCCTTATCGTCCGTCGCGCCGCGCCCATACAGCCGCCCGTCGGCAATCCAGGGTTCGAATGGCGGATGGATCCACAACGCCTCATCCCCCGCTGGCTGTACATCAAAGTGACCGTAAATCAGAATGGTCGGCGCACCTTCTTCCGCATGCAGCCATTCGGCATAAACCAGCGGATACTCGCCAGCCGGGAGAATCTCGACTGACTCCAGCCCCGCATCGACCAAGCGTTGCTGCAACCACTGCGCACAGCGCCAAACCTCCGGCAGCAATGCCGGTTCGGCAGAAACACTGGGGATACGCAGGAAATCCATGAGTTGCTGGATAAACCTGGGCTGATGCTGTTGCAGATAGTGAGGCCAGCTCATATTCAGGCGCCTCCAATCTGCCTGAGTAAGGCGAGAGAATCGCGCACTACCCAACTCTCGCGAATTTTTCCTTCGCTGACACGATAAATGCCAATCCCCGGTACGTTAACCGCCGCGCTGGCTGGCGCCACTCCCATAAACATTCCCTGATGAGTTCCCAGCATGGAATAACGCGCGACCACCAGATCGCCTTCGCTCAATACCGTATCAAGCCGCATTTCAACATCGGGAAAGGCCTCCAGTGTCGAAAAATAGTTTTGCTCAATACCAGTTGGCCCGCGTAAGGTCCCGCGCGCTCCGGCATGGTTCACGTATTCATCGGCAAATAAATCAACAATGATCTCAGGCTTCCGCTGGGCCCATACCTGGTCATAGTAATATTCCACGACCTGACGCGGCGAACGTGACTGGTGCATAAAACACTCCTGATAATGACGATCTGGTAATGTGAATAACCGGTATCCGCTGCAATTTGGCCCGGTGATAAAGCTCTTGACAGCAGAAATATTGCTACTCAGTATGTATTCTGTATACACAATGTTGGTCATATTTTTTTCATATGTTGATTAATAGTTAAACAGCATTGTTTCTGAGGAGAGCTGGATATGCTGCATACCGTTCCTGATCCGTCCTTCCAGTGCCGTCAACGGCTGGCCGAGTCACTACGCCGTGAGCAAATGGACTGGGCTCTGATTGGCGCTGGGCCAGGTTTCAGCTATTTCACCGGGAGACGGCCGATTATTACCGAACGATTACTGGTATTGCTGGTAAGCGCAGAGGGAGAAGCCTGTTTGCTCGCGCCACTGTTACAGGCGCCGTTGTATCAGGAAATTGAGGGTGTCGAGGTTTTCACCTGGGCTGACGGCGAGGATGCCATCGCCAGGCTGGCAGAGATTCTCAATCGCAATCAGCCACAGCGTATTGCCGTCAACGATGAGTTCTACAGCGGCTTTCTGCTTCCACTCCAGGCGCAGAGTACCGCGCGCTTTCTCCGCGGACAGGATGTCATTGACGCCGCGCGGTGCCAAAAACAGCCCGAGGAGATTGTTGGTTTGCAACACGCCGCGAAGGCAATTGACCGCGTCTGGCAGCGGTTTTGCGACAGTTGCGGCGCGCTGGCGGGACAAACAGAGTTTGCGCTGCGGGACCGAATACGTCACCTGATGCAGCAGGAAGGGTTCAGCGAAATCAGTTGGATTGATGTGGGCGCTGGCGCGAACGGGGCATCGTCTTTGCATCATGGCAGTGAGAAGGTGATAGCGTCAGACGAGCCCGTAGTGTTTGACTTCGCCGGCTGTCTTGATGGCTATTATGGCGATATCTGTCGGGTGGCGATCACCGGCAACATCCCTGCGGATTATCAGGCGCTGTACGATATTGTCCTGCACGCTCAGGAAGCGGCCTTTCAACAAATCAGGCCCGGCGTCAGCGCTGAGAGCATCGATCTTACCGCGCGCAGAATTATCGCCCAGGCGGGCTATGGTGATTATTTTACCCATCGGACAGGACATGGCATCGGCGTGGCAGCTCATGAAACGCCCTGGATTGTAAAGGGAAACGTTCAGCCGCTTGGTCTGAATATGGTGTTCTCTATCGAACCCGGCATTTATCTACCCCAACGCTGGGGCGTACGGATTGAAGATATTGTGATTGTCACCGCCGAGGGCGCACAGCGTCTGACGCAAAGTCCTCGTTTAATCGTGGTCATCGACGCTGCTGCGGAGGCTGTAAGCTATGCCAACTGAGGTTTCTCCGGGTACGGCTGGTCGGGCATTTCCTGTCGAAGAATACCAGTCACGCGTTGCGATGTTACGCACCACCATGCAGCTACAGGGTGTTGAACTGCTGATTATCGATCAGTTTGAACATCTGGCGTATTTCACCGGCCATATACCGACCGCCGCAATGTATCAGTGTTGTCTGCTGCCGCTGCAAGGCGAGCCGCTAATGGTGGTGCGCAACCTGGACGGTCCGATGCTGGAAGAAATGAGTTGGGTACGATCAAGCGTACTTTTTTCCGACAGCGACGATCCGCTGGCGCTGGTCGCGCAGATTATTGGCCAACGCGGCTGGCATCGTAGCGCGATCGGCGTAGAAACCGACTCCCATTTTCTGCTCGCACGTCGCCTGCACCAGCTAAAAAGCGCCTTGCCAGAGGCTCGATTCCTCGACTTTTCCGGCCATATGTGGGAACAACGATTGTACAAATCGCCGCGTGAAATCGACTACCTGCGTCACTGTAGCCACATTTGCGACAGCGCCACGCTGGCGGGCGTTCGTGCTGTCGGCATTAGCGTCAACGAACGGCACGTCGCCGCTGAAATCACGCGCTGCGCGCTTGAGGAAGGCGCGGATAATACCCGGCTATTACTGATGCAATCCGGTCCGCGATCCAGTACGTTACACGGCGGCCTGGGGCAACGTATCCTGCAACGGGGCGATATCGTTCATATTGAAATGGTTCCCCACTATCGGGGATATACCGCGCGATCCATGCGCCCGGTAATTATCGGTGAGCCGGACGCCGCCACGCTGACCGTAGCGCAGCAACTGGTGGCTTGCCAGGATGCGCAGTTTGCCGCCATGCGCCCCGGCGCGCACGCGGGAGAAGTCGATCGCCTGTTGCGGGATGCGGTGCTGAAACTGGGGCTGCGCGAAACCTATACCAACATCAGTGGTTACACGCTGGGGCTGGTCTGTATCCCGCGCACCAGCGACTTCACTCGTGTGTTCCTGCCGGACAGCGATTGGTATCTGAAGGCGGGGATGGTATTCCACATGTATGTCTGGGCGCAGGGCATGGCATTCAGTGAAACCGTCCTGATCACCGATCGCGGCGCCGAGCGGCTGACCCAGCTTGAGCGCCACTTGTTTATTGCCAGCGGAGAATCAGCCTGATGACAACCTCTGCACTTACAACGCCTTTACCGGCGACGGCAATACGCGAATTCCGCCATGCTCTGGGGCAATTCGCCACCGGCGTGACCGTCGTCACGGCCAGACAGCCTGACGGTTCTCTGTTGGGGATGACGGTCAGTTCATTTAATAGCCTGTCGCTGAATCCACCGCTGGTTCTGTTCAGCCTGGCGCAGCACTCAACCAGTGGAACGACGTTACGCGAGTTGGATCATTACGCGATCAATGTGCTGAGTCAGGAACAAAGTGAGCTTTCCGGTCATTTCGCCCGGCCTGGCGATAAAAGCTGGTCTGGCATCGCCTGGCGACCGGGAGAATATGACCTGCCGTTGCTGGAGGGAGCGTTAGCCAGCTTTGAATGTGCTTCCTGGAACCATTATGAAGGCGGGGACCACATCATCTTTTTGGGGCAGGTCATGGCGTATCATTTGCCGCAGCCAACGACATCTCCGCTGATTTTCTTTCGTGGCGGCTATCACGCACTGCGCAGCGACTGATGTCGCCTGCTATGCGTTGGCCGGTGCATAGCGCTCGGTCCAACAGTAGTGTAATATTTTTTTATGTTTCAACTGACAATGGGTGACCAGATGGAAATGTTACAAATAGCCGAACGAGAGCCAGTGGTGAATCATGTCTACCGCGAGTTACGTCAGGCTATTTTACAGGGACGCTTTCCTCCGGCGTCACGCCTGATCGAAACCAAACTGGCCGAACTCCTGAATGTCAGTCGTACACCGGTCCGCGAGGCCGTCTTGCGGCTGGAAAGTGAAGGACTGGTAAAACGTATGCACGGCAAAGGGCTGCTGGTACAGGATACCCGTTCCAAAATCTCCGAAGTGGTGATCATTCGTCAGTCACTGGAAGGCGCAGCAGCCCGTCTGGCCTGTGTTAACGCCAGCGATGACGACATCGCGCATCTGGTTTCGTTGTCTCATCAGGGAAGAGAGGCTATCGACAAGGGGACATCAGTTAAAGAACGTGCGCAGCTCGATAAGCAGTTTCATATGCAGCTGGCACACGCGTCGCATAGCCAGCGACTGGCCAGCCTGATAGAAGAGTTCTATGCCTATTCGTTCAGTGAACTGGTTCCTTCCGGCCATCACGATGAATCAGAGTTGCTGCAGCAACAACATATTGAAATAGCCGATGCAGTGATGAAGCGTGATGCAGAACGTGCAGAAGCCGCTGTCCGTCAGCATCTGGAGACCACGCTACAATCTATTCGCGCCCGCATTGGTTAAGGGTCGCTCCCCTGCATAACCCATGCGGGGTTTTAGGGATCTTCCAGCCTTGCGAAAAAAATGAGCGATAACCTATTCCTGCAAAATGATTAGGCAATTTTATTGATTAATAAACATCATTGATGGATATTTAAGCGACCGGAGCATGAGGCACCGGGATTCGATAAGGAGATATCTCATGGGTTATTACCTTCTGAAAAAAAGCATAAAATCGGTGCAGGATCAGAAATTTTATTTCGTCCTGAAAGCAAGCAATGGCGAAACCATTGCTACCAGTGAAATGTACTTAACCAAGCAGGGAGCGCAAACAGGGATAAGATCGGTGCAGCAGAATGGCAGCACGGTTGATGTCCGTGATGAGACTTAACGCCGCGGCATAATTAAAGGGCTGATAGCGGCCCTTTAATCATTATGGTATTACACTCCAGCCAGACCCATTTTTTTTCAAAACATGTTCAATGACCTTTACCGCTACGATTTCAAACCAGCCCGATGGGGATTAACCTCTGTAGGTTTCCTTCAAATAGTGTCCGACCAGGCGAAAAATTTTCTCCGTAAGGAAAATGTTAAATAATCCATATCTCCTGCAACCCAAATTGAAAAATACATCTCTGTATTGCCCCCCCCCCCTTCTAAACCAATACGTGCCCCTCATCTTCAGGACAGGTGATCCCCTCCCGGCCCTCAACGTCTCTTTTTAAGGGATATACGACCTTTACGCCATGAGCCGTCAGTTTCAGAATGGGCCGAAAGGTTGAGCTAAGGCAGCGTCGCCGCTGGCGATTGCGCACCGTCGCTACAGCCAAATCACACCCAATCGGCCAGAGGAACAGAAAATGAGACTGAAGAATAAAACGGCACTCATCACCGGCGGTACCAGCGGTATCGGCCTGGCAACGGCAAAGCTGTTTATTGCCGAAGGAGCAAAGGTCGCGGTTACTGGCCGCGATGATGCCGTATTTGAGCGAGTCAGAGCTGAGCTGGGCGAGGATGCGCTCATTCTGAAGGGCGACGTTCGCTCACTTGAAGAGATGAATGCAATCGCGGCAGTAATAAAAGAGAAGTTCGGTGGACTGGATATTGTCTTTGCCAACGCCGGGCTGGCGGCACGATCCCCAATCAGCGACATCAATGACAAACTTTTTGCT
Organism: Erwinia typographi; assembly: GCF_000773975.1. Classification (GTDB taxonomy): domain Bacteria; phylum Pseudomonadota; class Gammaproteobacteria; order Enterobacterales; family Enterobacteriaceae; genus Erwinia; species Erwinia typographi. The sequence goes on along the minus strand of NZ_JRUQ01000056.1, from coordinate 31,165 downwards.
GACATTATGGATATCAACGTTAAGGGAACGGTATTCACGCTCCAGTCAATGTTGCCGCAGTTACGCAAGGGCGCGTCATTCATTATGAACACTTCATTTGTCGCGCAGACCGGCCAGCATAATATCTCGTTAACCGCAGCGGCTAAAGCGGCGCTGCGCTCTCTGGCCCGCAGTTGGTCTTACGAATTCCTGGATCGCCAGATTCGCTTTAACGCTATCGCTCCCGGAGGAATAGACACGCCCCTGCACAACAAGCTGCACCAATCCAGTGAGGAGGCTCGCCACTTCAAGAATGAGTTCGCCAAATTCGTCCCGGTGGGATACATGGGCAAAGCCGAGGACATAGCCTACGCGGCACTCTATCTTGCCAGCGATGAATCCTCCTACGTTGTCGGCACTGAACTTGTCGTCGATGGCGGCGCTTCACAACTTTGAGCCTCAGCACTGGGAAAAAAGACGATGACAAATGAGATTGAAAATAACGGTTCTGGCGAGCAGCTAAGTAACCGGGGCCATTCACGCCGCGATGTTCTCCGGTTAGGAAGCTTTGCCACGCTTGGCGCGATACTGGGCAGTGGGATTATGCTGGGCGGCGCTACCCCGGCCTTCGCGCAGAAGGTCGACGGTACGACGAAACAACTCGCCAGCGAACCGCTCAACATTGTTTTTGCTGTTTACAACGGGGGGACGCTATTGGACTTCGCCGGTCCCAGTGAGGTTTTTCACCGCCTGCCGAATACAAACGTTCGCTATGCCAGTCTCAATGGGGGAACCGTCACTCTGGAGTTTGGTGTCAAGTACGGCCATACCGAGCGGCTGGCGGATATCCGCGAGACTGACTTAATCATGGTACCTGGTGGCTCGGACATGACTGAAGCCATGCACCCAGAGTTCCTGGCACAGATACGCCGACTGGCTGAAAGCGCCAAATATATTACCTCGGTCTGTACGGGATCGCTCTCGCTGGCAGCCGCAGGCGTGCTCAAGGGCAAGAGGAGTGCCTGTCACTGGGCCTTCGTCAATAATCTGGCTAAGTACGGCGCTATTCCGGTGACGGATCGTTTTGTTGAGGATGACAACGGCAGGTTTATGAGCGGCGGAGGCGTAACCTCAGGGATTGATTTCGCGCTGCGTGTTGCCGGGAAGTTGAAAGGCAAGCAGAGTGCCGAATTCACCCAGCTTGTCATCGAATATGATCCCGCTCCCCCTTTCCATTCGGGTCATCCACGAAGCGCACCGCCAGAAGTGCTCGCAATGGTTGAGAAAGTATTGCCCGGCGCAACCAAAGGGCTTGCACACATTCCCGGCATAAAATAGCCATCAACGACTGGCAGGTCCGGGGCTACCGTCGGGCCTGGCCATAACTCAATCCGTCATTGCATCAACCAATCGAAGCCGGGTGGATGTTAACTAAACAGGATCATCAGATGTCACGTTTAACGTTACGTTGCGCACTTCTCGCCTCCTGCGCCACGCTCCTTACTGTTCCTGCGCTTGCCATCGCTGGCGGAGCGCAAACCAGAGCCGAAACGGCAATAAAAGCGGAAAACGCTCGCTGGGCGGAGGCTTATGCCCGGGGCGATGATGAAGCTATCAGTAGCTTCTACACCGATGACGGCATGTTACTGCCGCCTGGTGAAGAACGTGTTGTGGGGCGAAAAGCCATCTCCGCCTATTTTAAAAATATCAGGGGAAAAGCGGCGCCAGGCTCAGTAAGTTTTAGTCATTTCGAATTCTATGGTAATGAGCTGATGATGACGGAAATTTCGAACGATGAAATTCGTGACTATCAGGGCAAGCTTGTCGCACGCGGCAAGCAGACGCTCGTTTTCCTTAAGCAGAATGGCAGATGGAAACTGCATCGCGACATGTGGAGCGCTAATGGTCCCTGATAGTTACCAGAGATCAGCGCTCGCTGTCCCTTCGGTCTGCTCTTCTTACTGATTGAGGCGGGTGCCCAAGAAGCTTGATAAAAGCACGACGCATACGCTCAGGATCGGTAAAGCCCACGGCCAGGGCGATTTGTTCGATGGGTTCGCTCCCCTCCTGCAATCGTAATCGTGCCGCCTCAACGCGCAGGCGTTCGACAGCTTTAGCCGGTGTTTCGCCCGTTTCACGGCGAAACACCCGGCCGAACTGCCTCGGGCTTAACCTTGCGGCCTCAGCAAGCCGTTCTACCGGCAGCGTTTCATCCAGATGTTCTCTGGCGAAATTCAGCGCCATACGAATACGGTCCGACTCCGGCTCCATTTGTGACATAGCGGAAAACTGAGACTGCCCGCCTGGCCGACGCCAGGGAACAACCAGGTGTCTGGCTATAGCGTGGGTAATTTCAGCGCTCAAATCTTTTTCAAGCATAGCGAGCGATAAATCTATTCCGGCGGCAATGCCCGCCGATGTCCAGATGGGCCCGTCGGCGATAAAAATACTGTCAGCTTCGACCCTGATGTGCGGAAAGCAGGACTGTAGCCGGGCAGCATAATGCCAGTGAGTGGTGGCCCGACGCCCGTCCAGCAAGCCGGTTTCGGCCAGCAAAAACGCCCCGGTACATACGCTGGCTATCCGCGAGGCGCTGGCGGCCAGGTGCCTGGCTGCCTCAATGTTCTCAGGAGATTGCATGGTGTTGATATCCCCGCCGATAAATATGACGGTGTCAAAGCTCTCTGCGTCAAACGGCTTTGTCTCGATCGCCAACCCCGCATTGCCGGGGATCGAGCCACCGAACCGCGAGATGACGCTCAGCTCGTACGGACTCTGTCCGGCAACGGTAGCGACATGAACAAAGGCAGCGAGTGGGCCGGCAAGATCAAGCGCCTCATGGCCGCTACAAACAAAGAATCCAATACGATGCATGACAGGGTTTACCTGAGATCCGACTCAATGACTTATTTTACATGTAAACCTCAATTACGGTCAAAACGTTATTCTCTGACAAACCGGCCTTCAGCGGCGCAAAGCGGCGAAGAGCCAGATTTGCCACGCTGCACTGCATAAGAAATCATTCACCCGCAATCGATTCTGGCCATTTTTTATGCCACCAGATGACCGGTGTGCACTTTCGGATTACCGGCAACATTGAGTAAATCTCACCACAAAAAGCAACTAACGCAATGATAATCATCACATTTCCCACAAAAAACAGCCTCTGAAAAATTTTAGTAACAAAGTTATTTAGAGTTTTTGAAGCTTTTGGCAAAACAAAATCTGCCACTTTGTCTAAAATTCATCATGATATCTTTGTGGTTTATTTAAAAACCATAGGTTACTGAGCGTATCCTTTTCATTACATAGATAAAATTGATAACATTTGTTGAGGAAATTATGAAATCTACGATTCTGGCATTATCCGCTCTCCTGCTCGCTTCTCCTGTTTTTGCCGCCACTCACGCAACTGATGAAACCGTCGCGACGGCCAATCAAGGGGCAAACACTGCGAAAGAAAAGCTCCATCAGGCGCAAGACAAGGGTGAAGAGCTGAAGCTCAAATCCAAACATGCTGCCGAAGGTAAAAGCGATAATCTGACCAGTAAAGCAAGCGAAGGCACGCAAAAGACCTGGCATAAAGCCAAAGAAGGGACCGAGAAAGGGTGGGATGCGACTAAAGAAGGCACTCAGAAAGGATGGAACAAGACCAAAGAAGGCGCCAGCGAGCTTAAAAAGAAAGTAACCGAATAAGTTCAGCTTACTGGTAAACAAGAAAGGCCGCAAAAGCGGCCTTTCTTGTTTATGACCGCCCCGCTCAAAGCCAACAGCAATCTGCCGTACGATGGAACATTGCTGCATGACTTAGCTTTTCAGGTGCAGGGTAAAAACCCCTCCTATCCATAAGCCTTGCTTATTACACTTCCTCGCCGTTGAAACCGTTTTTCCAGTAAATTCTTGCCTGCGCTGCGGCTAATCTCTCGTTTCTGCGCAAGCAAACGATTCCCTTTGTCAGAAAATTGCTACGCGCTGCCTGATGGTGTCCCTGACCAACGGGTCAGATATATTTGTGACTTGCATCACACTTTAATTAAAGTGAAATGAAACAAGGTTTGACAAGTGTGAGCAATCTCTATTTCCTTAAGCGCGGATAGCGGCACACTGCCGCAGCATTCGACGCGGGTGTTTTTTGCTGTGAAAACAGCCACCCTTCTCTCTTCTGTTGACGACTTAACAAGACCATCGCAGTGGCTGTAGAAAATGGTCATTAAGCCTGTGGTAATATAATGAAATATAAAATTCTGATAGCTGGCGCGCTTGCCGCGCTCTCTTATAGTGCCTCTTCGACTGCTGCTACCGAATCACCGACCTACGTTTCGGACTGGTGGCATCAGAGCGTCAACGTGGTGGGAAGCTACCACACTCGTTTCGGGCCACAATTTAACAATGACGTTTATCTGGAATACGAAGCCTTTGCCAAAAAGGACTGGTTCGATTTCTACGGCTACATTGATGCCACCAACTTTTTCGGCGTGGGCAACTCCAACGCCAACGGTATCTTCGATCACGGCTCTCCGCTGTTTATGGAGATCGAACCGCGTTTCTCCATCGACAAGCTGACCAACACCGATCTGAGCTTCGGTCCGTTTAAAGAGTGGTACTTCGCTAACAACTATATCTACGATATGGGCCACAACAGCGCTAATCGCCAGAACACCTGGTATATGGGGCTGGGTACCGATATCGACACCCATTCCGACATCGGTCTGTCGCTGAACGTCTACGCCAAATATCAGTGGGAAAACTATGGTGCGGCGAACGAAAACAGCTGGGATGGCTACCGCTTCAAGGTGAAATATTTCGTGCCGATTACGACCCTGTGGGGCGGTAACCTGGGCTATGTGGGCTTCACCAACTTTGACTGGGGCTCCGACCTGCGCGATGAGACTGGTCCGTCCCGTACCAGCAACTCCATCGCCTCCAGCCATATTCTTTCGCTGGGCTACGATCACTGGCACTACTCGCTTGTGGCGCGTTATTTCCACAACGGCGGGCAGTGGGCAGATGGCCAGGAGCTGAACTTCGGCAACGGCCAGTTTGAAGTGAAATCCACCGGCTGGGGTTACTACCTGGTCGTCGGTTACAACTTCTGATGCCTTAACGATTCTTAAACGCCAGCGTCTTAAACCGCGCTGGCGTTACCGTTTCTGCCGTTGTGCCGTGCCTTTCCCGCGCTTCAGACGTATAATTTCCGTGGCAATGTTGCCTCTGCTAAAGGAATTTTTATGTCTGCCATGCCAGCCGGAGACGGCCTGAAACTTCGCCCGCTTGAGCGCGAAGACTTACGCTTTGTCCACCAGCTTGATAACAACGCCAGCGTGATGCGCTACTGGTTCGAAGAGCCGTATGAAGCCTTCGTGGAGCTTTCGGACCTGTATGATAAACACATTCACGATCAGAGCGAGCGGCGGTTTGTCGTTGAGCATGAGGGGGATAAGGCGGGGCTGGTCGAACTGGTTGAAATTAACCATATTCATCGACGTGCGGAGTTTCAGATCATTATCGCCCCACCCCATCAGGGCAAAGGGCTGGCAAGCAAGGCCGTCAAGCTGGCGATGGAGTACGGTTTCTCGGTGCTCAACCTTTATAAGCTCTATCTGATCGTCGATAAAGAGAACGCGAAAGCGATCCACATCTATTCCAAGCTGGGCTTTGAAATCGAAGGGGAGCTGATCCACGAGTTCTTTATCAATGGCGAATACCGCAACACCATTCGCATGTGCATCTTCCAGCATCAATACCTGGCGAAGAACGCGCCAGCGCACACAATGGTTAACACCACAGCACAGTAGTAACCAGAAGATCGCCGAATGGCGATCGGTTTATACGGGGAAACTGGCGTCCCCGTCTGGGTTACCCGCGTGCGCCTACCGGATTCATGATGGTATGCACCCTCTCAGGCTGGATGTTGTACATTCCGCCGTTAAACGGATCGACAATCAGCCAGCCTGGAATGCCGCCCAGCGGGATGTTGCCGAGGAGGTACCAAAGGTTCGCTCTCTCCTCCAGCGGAATGGTCTGCGGCACGTAGCCATCGCGTTCCAGCTGTAGCGTATACTTCTTCTTGCCAAAATAAGAGCCGTCAGACTTCAGCAGCGAGACCGTTTTAGGGGTAATGCCCTCTGCAACCGCCCGCCCCGTTTCGTCCTGTACCACAAACCTCACGCCCTGCGGCCAGGTCTGAATCGCTACGTCCTGGGACTGATCGCCCACGATGCTTGCGCACCCGGTCAGTAACCCCGCCGCGGCCAGCGCCAATAATAGCCTTTTCATAAGCTTTCCTGCCTGAGTAAATGGTCAGAATAGTCTAAGCGGAGTCGGGGGGATTTTCATTAGCAACGCCCGATAATTGCGGGCGTAATAAGCCAAATTTTCAGCGGGTTATCGTGAAGGGCAGCAGTGGATGCTGGCAGCAGAATTCACCATCTGACGTCCGCGCGGTCAGCGTTAGCGGCGGGGAGAGTGTGGAAGTAGCGGCAGGGAGGACGTATTTTTTCAGCGCGGCCTGCGCTGAAAATTCACCAGGCTGAAGGATCAGCCGAACATGTTCATAAGGTAGCGTTCAAGAGCAGCGCGAGAGCTGAATCCATGAGGAATGCCGTAGTGATCCTGAGTTTCCCCGGCGAGGTACATCGGGAACTCCACGTAGTGATCGCAGGATTTCATGTCAGAGGCCGGGTGAGCAAAGCTATGGCTTTTCTCTTTCAACGTAGGGTGTATAACCAGAGCAGTACGGCCCATGCGCGCTTCGCGGTTAACGTAGACGTAATTCTCCCCGCGGCGGTAACCATAAGCTTTTGCGGTGACCGCATCCATTTCAAATCCCGCACTTTCCAGTACGCGAGCAACCTCATCAGGGCGTAAATACATACTCATTCCTCTAAAACGTGCCAACCCTGCAACCTTACAACAGTGTTAACGCCGGGTGCTTTCGGAATAATCCATAAACGCCCTGCTTTTCGGTCCGGGCCACTAAAAACTGGCATAAAGGTCTATAGTAAATAGTACGTTTTATTTTCAGGGGAGAGATAAATGTTTAACCGAAACACCAAAAATCAGGACATTGATATCAATCAGGACGTCACTCAGTTGGCCGATACCCTGGACGACCTGCTGAAATCTTACGGTAGTAAAACCAAAGATGAAGTAGATGGCGCACGTTCCCGCGCGGAAGCGCTGCTGAAAGAGACACGCGCTAAATTGCACGGCAATAATCGGTTTACTCAGGCAGCGAAAGAGGCTGGCGGCCAGGTAGATGCTTATGTGCGCGACAAACCGTGGCACGGCGTTGGCATCGGCACGGCATTAGGTATTTTTGTGGGGGCGTTGATAGCAACGACCACCTCATCACGTAACTGACTTCGCTTAGTTTTCCTGCAAATCCCTGCGGCTGGCGCCGTGGGGATTTTTTTTTGCCGCTCTGACTCTGCCGCACCCTGCGTCAGACAAGGGTTCCCTGCCCCTGCAACAAAAAAAATTCGTAAGGCCTGGATATTGTGGGGTTGCATTATCAAACCACTATATCTAGTATCTATCTTATCAACTCAGCCACTACATGTGGTTACATGGCGGCACCGGAAGTAGCAAAAAGTGTGCCAGACGAGACGTTAATCAACGAACAAGGTAAATACGAATCATGCGCATTATTATTTACACAAAAAACAACTGTGTCCAGTGCAATGCGACAAAAAATGCGATGGATAAGCAAGGCATCAATTACCAGTTGGTTAACCTCGATCATGAACCCGCCGCCGTTGAAACCCTGAAGTCGATGGGCTACCGCCAGGTTCCCGTCGTGATGGCGGCAGAAGATCACTGGAGTGGCTTCCGCCCGGACAAGATCTCCGCGCTGCGCCAACTGTCGGCGATGCAGGGTTAAGATCGTGTCTACGCTGGTCTATTTTTCCAGCCAGTCAGAAAACACCCACCGCTTCGTCAGCCGTACCGGCCTGCCGGCTCGCCGCATCCCGCTGGATGCCGCGCAGCGCTTGCAGGTCGATAAGCCCTACATCCTGGTGGTGCCCAGCTACGGCGGCGGCACCAGCCGGGGCGCGGTGCCGAAGCAAGTTATCCAGTTTTTGAACGATGTCAGTAACCGCCAGCTTATTCGCGGAGTGATTGCCGCAGGCAACCGCAATTTTGGTGAGGCCTACTGCCTGGCAGGCAGCATCATCGCGCAGAAATGTCGCGTGCCCTGCCTGTACCGCTTTGAACTGCTGGGCACCGCCGACGACATCGCCAACGTTTATCAGGGAGTAACCGAATTTTGGCAGCGACAGACCATACCCTCATAACCCCGAATCCAGCCACGCTGGACTATCACTCGCTGAATGCGATGCTGAATCTTTATGACAGCGAAGGCAACATTCAGTTTGAGAAAGATAAAGAAGCTACCCGTCACTATTTCCTTCAGCACGTTCTGCCGAACACCGTGAAATTTGATTCCGTTGGTGAGCGCTTACAGTATCTGGTATCCGAAGGCTATTACGAAGCCGAAGTGCTTAACGCCTATCCGTTTACCTTTGTCACCTCGCTGTTTGAGCAGGCAAGTCAGCGCCGGTTTCGCTTCCAGACGTTTCTCGGCGCCTGGAAGTTCTACACCAGCTACACGCTAAAAACCTTCGATGGCAAGCGCTACCTCGAGGGCTTCACCGAGCGTGTCTGCATGGTGGCGCTGACGCTGGCTAAAGGCGACTCCTCTCTGGCGCTGGCGCTGATGGAAGAGATGCTTTCCGGCCGCTTCCAGCCCGCTACGCCCACTTTCCTGAACTGCGGTAAACAGCAGCGAGGGGAGCTGGTTTCCTGCTTCCTGCTGCGTATTGAAGACAATATGGAGTCGATCGGCCGCTCGGTGAACTCGGCGCTACAGCTTTCCAAGCGCGGCGGCGGCGTGGCCTTCCTGCTCTCTAACCTGCGTGAATCCGGCGCGCCTATCAAGCGGATTGAGAATCAGTCCTCAGGCGTGATCCCGGTAATGAAAATGCTGGAGGATGCCTTCTCCTACGCCAATCAGCTTGGCGCTCGTCAGGGCGCAGGCGCCGTTTATCTGCACGCCCACCATCCCGACATTCTTCGTTTTCTGGATACCAAGCGAGAAAACGCCGACGAGAAGATCCGCATTAAAACGCTTTCGCTGGGCGTGGTCATCCCGGACATCACCTTCCAGCTGGCAAAAAACAATCAGCAGATGGCGCTATTTTCTCCGTATGACGTAGAGCGAATTTACGGCCTGCCGTTCGCGGATATCAGTATCAGTGAGAAATACGAGGAAATGCTGGCGGATGAACGCATTACCAAAACGTTTATCAACCCGCGTGAATTTTTCCAGACGCTGGCCGAAATTCAGTTTGAGTCTGGCTATCCCTACATCATGTTTGAAGATACGGTGAACCGCGCAAACCCTGTTCAGGGCCGGATCAACATGAGCAATCTCTGCTCCGAGATCCTGCAGGTGAATACGCCAACCGAATACAATGACGATCTCAGCTACCGCCGCATCGGTAAGGACATCTCCTGCAACCTTGGCTCGCTGAATATTGCCCACACCATGGATTCGCCCGATTTTTCCCGCACGGTGGAAATCGCGGTGCGCGGCCTGACCGCGGTTTCCGATCAGAGCCATATCCACTCAGTTCCCTCAATTGAGCGCGGCAATGCGCAGTCGCACGCCATCGGCCTTGGGCAGATGAACCTGCACGGCTATCTGGCGCGGGAAGGCATTCAGTACGGTTCTGAGGCGGCGCTGGACTTCACCAATCTCTATTTCTACACCATCACTTACCATGCGCTGCGCACCTCTAACCTGATTGCTCAGGAGCGCGGAGAGCGCTTTGCCGGTTTTGAAAATTCGCGCTATGCCAGCGGTGAATACTTCAACCAGTACGTTGAGCAAAGCTGGCAGCCGCGTACTGCCGAAGCCGCTGCGCTGTTTGCCCGCGCTGGCGTTAAGCTGCCGGACCAGCAGGAGTGGCTTCAGCTGCGTGAGGCAGTGATGAAATACGGCATCTACAACCAGAATTTACAGGCGATTCCGCCCACGGGCTCGATCTCCTATATCAACCATGCGACCTCAAGTATTCACCCTATCGTCTCGCGCATTGAAATCCGCAAAGAGGGGAAAACGGGCCGGGTCTATTATCCAGCGCCGTTTATGAACAACGATAATCAGGCGTTTTACCGTGACGCTTACGATATCGGGCCGGAGGCGATTATTGATACCTACGCCGAGGCGACGCGCCATGTCGATCAGGGGCTGTCGCTGACGCTATTCTTCCGTGATACCGCCACCACCCGCGATATCAATAAGGCGCAGATTTACGCCTGGAAGAAAGGCATTAAGACGCTGTACTACATCCGCCTGCGCCAGATGGCCCTGCTGGGGACCGAAGTGGAAGGCTGCGTGTCCTGCTCGCTATAAGCTCACCCAAAGGGGCGGATAAAACGCCCCGGAAGAAGACGATAATGAAATTAAAACGTGTACATGCCATTAACTGGAACCAGATTGAGGATGAGAAGGATCTGGAAGTCTGGAACCGCCTGACCGCCAATTTCTGGCTGCCGGAAAAGGTGCCGCTGTCCAATGACATCCCGGCCTGGAACAGCCTGAATGCCGAGGAGCAGCGCCTGACAATCCGCGTATTTACTGGCCTGACGCTGCTCGATACCATCCAGAACACGGTAGGCGCCCCGGCGCTGATGGCTGATGCGGTCACGCCTCATGAAGAGGCGGTGATGTCGAATATCAGCTTTATGGAAGCCGTTCACGCCCGGTCGTACAGCTCTATCTTCTCGACGCTGTGCCACACGTCAGATGTGGATGCCGCCTACGCCTGGAGTGAGGACAATCAGCCGCTACAGCGGAAAGCCGATATCATTCTCGAACACTATCATCATGACGATCCGCTGAAGAAGAAAATTGCCAGCGTCTTTCTGGAATCGTTCCTCTTCTACTCAGGCTTTTATCTGCCGATGTACTGGTCCAGCCGCGGCAAGCTGACCAATACCGCAGACCTGATCCGCCTGATCATCAAAGATGAAGCGGTGCATGGCTATTACATTGGCTATAAGTATCAGAAAGCGCTGGAGAAAGAAGGAGCTGCCCGCCGGGACGAACTACAGCAGTTCGCGGTGGAACTGCTGCTGGCGCTGTATGAAAACGAGCTGGCCTATACCGAGGCGCTTTACGACGGCGTGGGTTGGAGTGAAGAGGTGAAAAAATTCCTTCACTACAACGCCAACAAAGCGCTGATGAATCTCGGCTATGAAGCGCTTTTTCCGGCGGAAATGACCGATGTAAACCCAGCCATTCTGTCCGCGCTGTCACCCAATGCCGATGAAAATCATGATTTCTTCTCCGGCTCAGGATCGTCCTATGTGATGGGCAAAGCGGTCGATACCGAAGACGAAGACTGGAATTTTTAACCTCCCTGCGCACGGCTGCAACCCGCAGCCGTCTTTAATCTTATTCCCTGCCAATTATTTTCTATTAATCAGACGTTCAACTAAACGTAAATGACAAATTTGTGGCGTTTTTATGCCCCTTATTTGACGCTAAATCACACTTTCAAAGGCAGAAATTCAGCGCCTTAAACGATAATGCCGGGCAAAATATTTATTTTTTTTCACCCCGCTCAATTCTCCGCAATCCCTTACCCCTACTGGACTTTTCGGAGATCCCTGTCTCATCGATAATTGCTGAACCAGCCCGAAGGGTTGCCTCAGAATCTCAGTGTGCTACGGTATAGGGCGCTAATATTCAACCAGGTAAAAGAAGAAATTATAAGAAATTAACCGCCAACAAGGAATTAAATTATTGCATGGCAATTAAACTAGAAGTTAAAAATTTATATAAGGTATTTGGGGAAAATCCCGACAGGGCATTTAAGCATATTGAAAAAGGAATTAGCAAAGAGGCGCTGCTTGAGAAGACAGGGCTCTCGCTCGGGGTGAAAGATGCCAGTCTGGCCATTGAAGAAGGCGAGATATTCGTGATCATGGGGTTGTCCGGCTCGGGGAAATCCACCATGGTTCGCCTTCTCAATCGTCTGATAGAACCGACTCGCGGTCAGGTTATAATTGATGGTGTCGACATCGCCAAAATATCTGACAGCGAACTTCGTCAGGTTCGTAGAAATAAAATTAGCATGGTATTCCAGTCGTTCGCATTAATGCCGCATATGACGGTATTAAATAATGCGGCTTTCGGCATGGAATTAGCGGGCGTTGCGCTACAGGAACGTCAGGAAAAAGCGCTTGACGCCCTGCGTCAGGTTGGCCTGGATAATTATGCTCATGCCTACCCCGATGAATTATCAGGCGGGATGCGCCAGCGCGTTGGATTAGCCCGCGCACTGGCGATCAATCCGGACATATTATTGATGGATGAAGCCTTCTCCGCACTTGATCCTCTCATCCGCACCGAAATGCAGGATGAGCTGGTTAAGCTCCAGTCGCGCCACCAGCGCACCATCGTATTTATTTCCCATGACCTGGATGAAGCAATGCGAATTGGTGACCGTATTGCCATCATGCAGGGTGGTGAAGTCGTGCAGGTCGGTACGCCGGACGAGATCCTGAATAATCCGGCCAATGACTACGTGCGCACCTTCTTCCGCGGCGTGGATATCAGCCATGTGTTCAGCGCGAAAGACATTGCCCGTCGCGGCGCTGGATCGCTGATGCGTAAGGCGCCAGGCTTTGGCCCGCGCTCCGCGCTGAAACTGCTGCAGGATGATGACCGCGAATATGGCTACATCCTTGAGAAACAGCGTTTTGTCGGCGTGGTCTCAACCGATTCCCTGAAAGCGGCGCTGGTTTCTGGCGAGGGTCTTGACGGCGCCATTCTCCCTACCCCAGCAGCGGTAGACGGTGATACATCGCTAAGCGATCTGCTGTCTCATGTTGCGCAGGCGCCCTGTGCCGTCCCTATTGTCGGTGAAGACAATCAGTACATCGGGATTATCTCTAAAGGCACGTTACTACAGGCATTAGACCGCGAGGGGGCCAGCAATGAGTGAACAAACAACCGCAACCGATCCGTGGGCGACATCAAGCCAGCCAGCGACTAACGCACCGCATCCCGCCAGTACGCCGACAGCGGACAGCGCGCAGTCGGCGACCAGCAGTAGCGATCCCTGGTCAACTTCCGCACCAGCTCAGGGTGACGCAGCCTCTTCCGCCCCAGCCCACGCGGCTCCTTCCGGCGGCGATGCCTGGGGTTCGGCTAGCGGGTCGGGCGGCCACGATGCGGCAGCGGCCAGCGGCAGCGACTGGTTAAACAACGCACCGGCACCGCAAGTTGAGCACTTCAGTCTCCTCGACCCGTTCCATAAAACGCTGATCCCGCTGGACAGTTGGGTGACCACCGGCATTGACTGGGTCGTCTCTCACTTCCGCCCGGTGTTCCAGGGCATCCGTGTTCCGGTGGATTACATTCTTAGCGGCTTCCAGCACATGCTGCTGGGAATGCCAGCCCCGGTCGCGATCGTGATTTTCGCGCTTATTGCCTGGCAGATGTCGAGCCTGGGGATGGGCGTGGCGACGCTGGTTTCGCTGATAGCAATCGGGGCGATCGGGGCCTGGTCACAGGCGATGGTCACGCTGGCGCTGGTTCTTACCGCCCTGCTGTTTTGTATTCTTATCGGTCTCCCGCTGGGAATTTGGCTGGCGAGATCCGAACGGGCGGCAAAAATTATCCGACCGCTGCTGGATGCGATGCAGACCACGCCCGCTTTCGTCTATCTGGTGCCGATCGTCATGCTGTTTGGCATCGGCAACGTGCCCGGCGTCGTGGTCACCATCATCTTTGCGCTGCCGCCTATCGTGCGACTGACTATTCTCGGCATTAAACAGGTTCCTGCCGATCTGATCGAGGCCGGTGAGTCCTTCGGCGCCAGCCCGCGCCAGATGCTGTTCAAAGTACAGCTGCCGCTGGCGATGCCGACCATTATGGCCGGCGTCAATCAGACGCTGATGCTGGCGCTGTCGATGGTGGTGATCGCCTCAATGATCGCCGTTGGCGGCCTTGGCCAGATGGTACTGCGCGGGATTGGACGCCTGGATATGGGTCTGGCTACCGTGGGTGGCGTTGGCATTGTAATCCTCGCCATCATTCTTGACCGCCTGACGCAGTCGCTCGGCCGGGACACCCGCAGCCGCGGGGCGCGCCGCTGGTACGCCAGTGGACCTCTGGGCCTGTTTACCCGTCCGTTTATCAAGTAACACCTTTCTGCGGCTGACAGCGTGCCCAATGCGCCGTCAGCCGCCAAAGCTGTGATAACTCAAAATAAGGATACCCCATGCGTAAGACAGCATTGCTAGCCGCCGCCTTGACTGCCCTGGTTGCCTCACAGGCTTCCGCTGCCGATCTGCCGGGCAAGGGCATCACGATCAAACCGCTTCAGAGCAATATTTCGGAAGAGACCTTCCAGACCCTGCTGGTCGGCCGTGGCCTCGAAAAACTGGGCTACACCGTTGAACAACCAAACGAAGTCGACTACAACGTCGCCTATACCTCTATCGCCTCAGGTGACGGCACCTTCATCGCCACTAACTGGCAGCCGCTGCATGATGATATGTATAAAGCAGCTGGCGGCGATGCAAAATTCTATCGTCAGGGAACCTACGTTGAAGGCGCGGCGCAGGGTTATTTGATCGATAAAAAAACCGCGGATAAATACCACATCACCCGTATCGACCAGCTGAAAGATCCTAAGATCGCCAAACTGTTTGACAGCAACGGCGACGGCAAGGCCGACCTGACCGGCTGTACGCCTGGCTGGGGCTGCGAAGCCGTCATTAACCATCAAATCAAAGCCTTCGATTTGAGCAATACAGTCGAGCATAATCAGGGTAACTATGCCGCGCTGATCGCCGATACCATTACTCGCTTCAAACAGGGCAAGCCGATTCTGTATTATACCTGGACGCCATACTGGGTTAGCGATGTGCTGGTTCCTGGTCGCGACGTGGTCTGGCTACAGGTGCCATTCTCCTCAATGCCTGGCGAACAGAAAAATATCGATACCAAGTTGCCAAACGGCGCGAACTACGGCTTCCCGGTCAACGTGATGCATATCGTCGCCAACAAAGCCTGGGCGGAGAAAAACCCGGCAGCGGCAAAACTGTTTGCTGAGATGAAGCTGCCTATTGCTGATATCAATGCGCAGAACTCACGTATGCACGACGGTCAGTCTTCAGAAGCCGATATCAACGCGCATGTTGACGGCTGGATCAAAGCTCACCAGGCGCAGTTTGACGGCTGGGTGAAAGACGCAATGGCCGCCGCAAAATAACCTTCCTGTAGCCAGGGCAAGATGACAGGGGTGACGCTAGCGTCGCCCCTTTTTTGTATGGGCCGATTCTGTTAATTATCCGCGAATGAAAAAGTAATTTTAGTTACCATTACAACACTTTTTTTACTACCATACCGAACGTGATAACATTCTCGCAAGCAGACCTCAGGCAACATAATCAGCGATTTCATCATTGGTGCCATTGGCTTACGGGTTTTCGCTACGGCGCTTGAGTATCAACGTGCTGGCCGGGAAAGCGTTTATACGGCGGAGAGTTTGTTAATTTTACTTAACAGGTAGTGTAGTAACGCAGCTTATATAATGAGCTGGCTACTCCTTAGCCTGCAAATAGTAAATAGCGCAAATTTAAGGGTATCGCCCCTGTTAAGCTTTTACGCAGTCTGGTATGGTTAATCCGTACTTATTCAGGTTGGTTATTTTTTCGGATGAAACTATTAAGCCACGCGCGGGAAGACATGCAGCATGACAGAGCACGCTGAGATGCTTAGCACTGTATGGCGCCCGCTACCCCGTTCTTTGATAGTGCGCGTTGTCACCTCACTATCCGTCAGTAAGCAAGTTTTATTGTCTGGCCGCCCCTCGGGCTTTGGCTAACGCTGCAATATCTTTTATAAACCCGCAGCGTCCCTGTTTCGATGCTGCTTAACGCCCTGGGTTATGGAGTGACCTGGAAATTACTGATGGTGTCCACCGGCTGGAGACAAAACCCCGCCGACAGGAATGACAGGTAATCTTATCGCCATCGTTACGATACCAGTTGCAACTTATGAGGTTCCCCCAGATGGAAAGTTCGTTTTCTCCCATTGAACAGATGCTGAATTTCCGCGCTAACCGTCAGAAAGATTTCCCTTTACAGGAAATTATCCTGACGCGGCTGTGTATGCACATGCAAAGCAAACTGCTGGAAAATCGCAATAAAATGCTCAAGGCTCAGGGGATTAACGAGACGTTGTTTATGGCTTTGATCACGCTGGATGCTCAGGAAAATCACAGCATCCAGCCCTCCGAACTTAGCACCGCGCTGGGTTCATCCCGTACCAACGCGACGCGCATCGCTGATGAACTGGAAAAACGCGGCTGGATTGAGCGTCGTGAAAGCGACAACGACCGCCGTTGTCTGCATCTTCACATGACCCCAAAAGGCAACGATTTCCTGCGCCAGCTGCTGCCGCCGCAGCATCAATGTTTACAACTGCTGTGGTCCGTGCTGAGCGCCGCTGAAAAAACTCAGTTGGAAGGCATCACCCGTAAGCTATTGACTCGTCTCGATCAAATGGACGAAGAGGAAGTCATCACCGCCCTTTCCCGCTAAGCTTTTCAGCAATAGCATATTGTGCGACAACCTGCCTGCCAGTAACCGCTATTTTAGACCGCAAATTATTAACTTATGCCAGCGCTAATACGCTGGCATTTTAGACTCCGGGTATGGCTCATCCGAGCCGCGCCCGGTTGGCAAGGATAAGTGGAGAAAACCATGAGTACAAATGCGGAAATCGAAAACCCGCGTGCGCCAGCTAATAAAAAGAAAAAACGTAAAACAGCGTTAATTTTTCTGGCTGTGCTGTTCATTCTGATCGGGGTCGCTTACCTGGTCTACTGGTTTATGGTGCTGCGCCATTACGAGGAAACCGATGATGCTTACGTGGCAGGTAACCAGGCGCAGGTGATGGCGCAGGTTTCCGGCAGCGTTAATAAGGTATGGTTCGACAATACCGACTATGTCCAAAAAGGCGATGTGCTGGTCACGCTGGATAAGACCGACGCCCAGCAGGCCTTTGAAAAAGCGCAGACCGCGCTCGCGACCACCGTTCGTCAGACTCATCAGCTGATCATTAACGGCAAGCAGTATCAGGCCAGTATCGAACTGCAAAAGACCGCGCTGGAACAGGCTCAAGCCGATTTAAAACGCCGTGAACCTCTTGGCGCGGCGAATCTGATTGGTCGTGAGGATTTGCAACATGCGCGCGATGCGGTCGCCACCGCTAAAGCTCAGTTGGATGTGGCAACCCAACAGTACAATGCAAACCAGGCGATGATCCTCAACACCTCGCTGGAAAATCAGCCTGCGGTAAAACAAAGCGCGTCGGATCTGCGCGATGCCTGGCTGGCGCTGGAGCGTACTGAAGTGGTCAGCCCGATTGATGGCTACATTTCTCGCCGTAGCGTGCAGGTTGGCTCGCAAATCTCCTCTACCACGCCGCTGTTAGCCATTGTTCCGGCGGACAACCTGTGGATTGATGCCAACTTCAAAGAGACTCAGCTCGCCGGCGTACGTATCGGCCAGCCAGCAACCGTCATCAGCGATATTTATGGTAACGATGTGGTTTATCACGGCAAAGTAGTAGGCCTGGATATGGGGACCGGCAGCGCCTTCTCTCTACTGCCAGCGCAGAACGCCACGGGTAACTGGATCAAAGTTGTTCAGCGTTTGCCGGTGCGTATTGAGCTGGACCCGAAAGAAGTGGCGAAACATCCGCTGCGTATAGGGCTGTCGACGCTGGTCAGCGTGGATACTCAAAATACCGACGGCGGCGTGCTGGCCACCAGCGTGCGCTCTTCGCCAGCCTATGAAACTAATGCGCTGGCACTGGATTTAGCCCCGGCTAACCAGATGATTGCCGAGATCATTCGCGCCAATGCTGGTTAAGGAAGCGGGAGGCTGTTATGGCACAAAAACCGCTTGAGGGGACTCAACTTGTACTGATGACCATCGCGCTGTCGCTGGCCACGTTTATGCAGGTGCTGGACTCAACCATCGCCAACGTGGCTATCCCGACTATCGCGGGTAACCTGGGAGCCTCCAACTCACAGGGTACCTGGGTTATCACCTCGTTTGGGGTAGCTAACGCCATTTCGATCCCCATTACCGGCTGGCTGGCTAAGCGCATCGGCGAAGTGAAGCTGTTCCTGTGGTCTACGGCGGCCTTTGCCGTGGCTTCCTGGCTGTGCGGCATGTCCGACAGCTTGTCAATGCTGATCTTCTTCCGCGTGGTTCAGGGGGTGGTTGCCGGTCCGTTAATCCCGCTGTCGCAAAGCCTGTTGCTCAACAACTATCCACCGGCCAAGCGAAGCGTGGCCCTGTCGCTATGGGCAATGACGGTGATCGTCGCGCCGATATGCGGCCCGATTCTGGGCGGCTGGATTAGCGACAACTATCACTGGGGCTGGATCTTCTTCATCAACGTACCGATTGGCGCGGTGGTGGTGATGTTGACGCTACAAACGCTACGAAACCGGGAAACGCAAACGGTTATCAGGCCGATAGACACCGTCGGCCTGGTGCTGCTGGTGGTGGGTATCGGCTGTCTGCAGGTGATGCTCGACCGGGGTAAGGAGCTGGACTGGTTCAGCTCGCCAGAAATCGTGGTATTGACGGTGGTGGCGGTCATCGCCCTCTCGGTCCTGCTGGTCTGGGAGCTGACGGACGACCATCCAATAGTGGATCTCTCGCTGTTTAAATCGCGAAACTTCACCATTGGCTGTCTCTCCATCAGCCTGGCGTACATGCTCTACTTCGGCTCGATAGTGCTGCTGCCGCAGCTGCTCCAGGAGGTCTACGGCTACACTGCCACCTGGGCCGGACTGGCATCGGCGCCGGTAGGGATACTGCCGGTGATCCTGTCGCCGATTATCGGGCGGTTTGCCCACAAGCTGGATATGCGAAGGCTGGTAACCTTCAGCTTCATCATGTATGCCGTCTGCTTCTACTGGCGAGCGTACACGTTTGAACCAGGCATGGATTTCGGCGCGTCAGCCTGGCCGCAGTTTATTCAGGGATTTGCGGTGGCCTGTTTCTTCATGCCGCTGACCACCATCACCCTCTCTGGCCTGCCGCCTGAGAGGATGGCGGCGGCATCCAGTCTGTCCAACTTTACGCGAACCCTGGCGGGGTCCATCGGGACCTCGATCACCACAACTATGTGGTCAGATCGGGAATCTATGCACCACAGCTACCTTAGCGAGTCAGTAAATGCTTACAACGTTAACTCGCAGGAGATGTACAGCAAGCTGGAGCAACTGGGGATGACCCACGATCAGGCCTCGTCATGGATTGCCCAGCAAATCACCAACCAGGGACTGATTATCTCTGCCAATGAGGTCTTCTGGGGCTCGGCGGCGGTGTTCCTGTTCCTGCTGGTGCTCATCTGGTTCGCTCGTCCACCGTTTGGTGCTGGCGGAGGAGGAGGCGGTGCGCACTAGCGCAGCCTGAACTCAGCACGATGGCGCAGACTAATGCCAGCCGGTTATTGCCGACTGGCATTTTTTTTGCCGTTGGTTATTTCGGGGGCCAAAAAGCAAAGGCCGGGCAGGCAAAACTTGCTAAGTATAAATCCGAAAGTTAAGCCTGTTTAATGTTAAGGCGCACGAATATCGGAGGGATATGTTACCGTTTGCCTATGTTAAGAATCTGTAAGTTATTGTCAGCAAGGAGTCTTTGTGTTGAGCAAATATCGTCCTGATATCGATGGATTACGCGCTTTGGCTATTCTGCCGGTGCTGCTGTTCCATGCAGGGTTCACCTCTGTATCGGGGGGATATGTCGGCGTAGACATTTTCTTTGTCATCAGTGGTTTTCTCATTACTTCAATCCTGGTAAAGGATATTAAAGAGAATACCTACAGTATCGCAGATTTTTATGAGCGCCGGATACGCAGGATATTTCCCGCTCTTTTTACGGTGGTTTTATTTGTCCTGATAGTTTCTCCCTTTGCGTTATTACCTGACGAATACAGTTTCCTTCCTAAAGAGGTCGCAGGCGTTCTGCTGTTTGTTTCAAACATTGTGAGCTGGAGAAAATCAGGCTACTTCTCTACCGATGCCGAAGAGCGGCCTTTGCTGCATACCTGGTCGCTTGGGGTGGAAGAGCAGTTCTATATCTTTGCGCCGATTCTCTTATTCTTCCTGCTGAAAAAGCTGAAAAAGTCTCCTGAGCTGATTCTGTTGGTGCTTTTCATTGCCTCTTTCCTGATCAGCGTATTTCTTACTAAACCCAAACCTTCGGCTGCTTTCTATCTACTGCCCTCCCGCGCATGGGAACTTCTTGCTGGATCGCTGCTGGCATTTAATCTTTTCCCTGCCACGGAAAAGAAAGCCGCCAATGAGCTGATTTCTCTTACCGGCCTGGTCAGTATTTTGTTGGCCATATTTTTATTCGATGCAAAAACGCGCTTTCCTGGCTATGCGGCGGCGCTACCGGTATTTGGCAGCATGTGCATTATTTATGCGGCTGAAAAGTCATTAGTGGGTAAAATACTGTCGCTGAAGCCAGTGGTATTTATCGGGCTTATTTCCTATTCGCTCTATCTCTGGCACTGGCCGCTCATTGTTTTCTTCAGGAACTGGAATTTACTGGATGATATCGCAGGAAGGTGGATGGTCATTGCCGTCTCGCTGATCGTTGCCTGGTTCTCCTGGCGCTTCATTGAAAAACCGTTCCGCATTCGTAAAGCCTGGCCTGCCAGAAAACTGTATAAAGCCAGCGGCTGGGGCCTGTCGCTGCTGGTTATCGTCACTGCGACCACCTTCAGCCAGGGTGGCTGGACGGAACGCTTTAGTGAGCAAACGTTGCGTTTAATCGCCGCACATAAAGATTTCAGCCCAAGCAGAACAAGCTGCCATTTTGACAACGGCGTGCCGCAAGTTTCACAATATTGCCATTTTGGCGCCGGGAAGCCGACGGTTGCCGTCTGGGCGGACAGCCATGGCGTGGAGCTGTCCAGAGCGCTTGGCAATAATAACGTCAACCTGTACGAAATCACCTATTCTGGCTGCCCGCCAAATACTAACTTCCAGCCGGATTCCCGCCCTTCCTGTATTAAACACAATACCAGGGCGCTGAAGTTTCTCGAAGAGAACAAAGACATTAGCGTAGTCATCATGGCCGCACGCTATGAAGTCTACCCCGACACTATCTTTGATAATATTAATAGTGCGGCCAGCAGGCTGATCGCTCACGGTAAAAAAGTGATCATCATTGGCCCGGTGCCAACCCCGGAACGGGATGTACCAGCCAGCCTGGCACGCGGCGGCAACCCGGCGTTTACCTTTACCAGCAGCGCGCCTGACAGTATTGAAAAGTATATCGATGCCAAAGTCGTGCGTTTTATGCCAACCGCCATGCTGTGCAAAAACGACCAGTGCAATATGCTATTGCACGGTAAGCCGCTGCTATTTGATGACAATCACCTGAGCATGTCATCGGCAGATTATCTCGCGGGCTACCTTAAAGAAAAAATTGCCGCATCCACGCATAACCCAGCGACGCCGCTTTATGCTGAAAATCGCCTGTGAGATAACGGGCGCAGCGCCAGTTAAGGAGCCTTAACCGGGACTTCCTGGAGGCAATAAAAAAAGCCAGTCAGCGATTAACTGACTGGCTTTTCTTTTGTCATCACGCTTATGCGTTCTGACGCCACCATTCGGCAAGAAGAATACCGGTGGCTACCGAAACGTTCAGGCTTTCCACATTACCGGTCCCGCCAATAGAAACGCTCAGATCGCCCTGCTGCCACGTACTGTCTGACAGACCATCGCTCTCCTGTCCCAGCACCAGAACCATTTTAGCCGGCAGTTCAGCCTGAGCTAACGGCGTTCCTTTATGGCTTGAGGTTGTTACGATGGTATAGCCTGCGTTACGGAAGGCGGTAAGTCCGGCAGCAAAGCTTTCGCCGCTGATCGCCTGAACGTGCTCCGCTCCGCCTTCTGCGGTTCGCACGGCGGCGCCGGACTCCAGCAAAGAGGCATCATCTACCAACAGCCCTTTCGCGCCGAAGTGCGCACAGCTGCGCATCATGCCGCCCAGGTTGTGCGGATTCCCAATCTGCTCCAGCGCCACCACGCAGTCTTTCTCACCCGCGCCAGCCAGCCATTCGCCGACCGGCATCCCGGAGCGTTTTTTGATCAGGAAGCAAACTCCGCCGTGGTGTTCAGTACCGGACGCTTTAGCCAGTTCGGCCTCATCCACCACATGATAAGCCTTACGGTTAGCCGCCATCCACTTCAGCGCCTCGCGAAAACGCGGGGTCACTTCCTGGACAAACCAGGCGCGGACAATGCAGTCAGGACGGCTCTGAAACAGCGCCTGGCAGGCATTTTCGCCATATACACGCGTCTCTTCCATCCGCTGACGTCGGATCTGCTCCGGGTCAATATAGCTTTTACCGCTGATGCCGCCGTGATCCGGCTTGCTGTCATCAGTAGCAGACGGCGTACGTGAAACCGTACGCCATGGCGATTCACCAGGTGCTACCTCGCGATCGCGCCCGCCACGCGGCGGCCTGTTCTCTGCGTTACGTGAAGGACGACGACTGCCATCCTGACGAGGTCCGCCCTTACCGGTGCGGGGGTTTTGCCCGCTTTTACTGCTCTCGTCATCACCGCGGACATACATCACTTTGACTTTTCCGCTTTTACCTTTAAATTCGTCGTTCATTTTCCCTCCACCTGGCTGAGCGCGAAGCGCGCAGAGTACCTGATGTGGCGGCGCTTAGCTATCAACTTCAACTAAAACCGCGTTATGCGCGTTATCCGGGCAGATGGCTGTCGTCCCCCGGGCTTAAGGGCTGAAAATGCTGTGAGCCACTGCCTATTATACCCATCGAACAAATCTCTTTGTGACAAACGACAAGCACACGCATAATTATGAGCAGTTTTACTCAGGAATGCGGTAAGTAAATGCTTACCCCTAACCAGCACCGAGGTGAATCAATGAATACGGTTTGTGCTTCTTGTCAGGCGACGAATCGCGTTCCGCCAGAGCGTATTACTGAAGGCGCGAAATGCGGTCGCTGTGGCGGCGCTCTGTTTGACGGCGAGGTGATCAATGCTACCGCCGAGACGCTGGATAAATATTTGCAGGATGACTTGCCGGTGGTGGTCGACTTCTGGGCGCCGTGGTGTGGTCCCTGCGTCAATTTCGCGCCGGTTTATGAAAATGTCGCGGAAGAGCGCAGCAGTAAAGTGCGCTTTATTAAGGTGAATACCGAATCCGAGCCGGAGCTTAGCGCCCGTTTCCGCATTCGCAGTATTCCTACTATTATGGTATTCAAAAAAGGCCAGATGGTCGACATGCTCAATGGCGCGATGCCAAAAGCGCCGTTCAATGAGTGGCTGGACGAAAACCTCTGACAGCCCACGGTGGTCAGGCTTGCCTGGCCACTACTTCTCCCCCGCCGTTTCCGCTAGAATGGGGTTTTCCTCAGATTAGCGTCCATGACTGAAAATGCCGTCCTGCGCCTGCGCGCCGAGCGACTTGCCCGCGCCACCCGCCCTTTTCTTGCCCGAGGGAACCGCACGCTTCGCTGCCAGCGCTGTCTGCTGCCTGAAAAGAACTGTCTGTGCGAAACGCTGCGCCCACAGCAAGCTCGCAGCCGTTTTTGTCTGGTTATGTTCGACACTGAGCCGTTGAAGCCCAGCAATACCGGTCGGCTGATTGCCGATATTCTCCCCGAGACTCAGGCATTTGGCTGGTCGCGTACCGAGCCAGACCCGGCGCTGCTGAGCGCCGTGCAGGACCCAACCATACAGCCCGTGGTGGTTTTCCCCGCATCTTATGCGGAGGCAGGCCGCCCGGTGCTCAATCAGCCGCCGCTAGCCGGTAAGCCGCCTCTTTTTATTATGCTTGATGGCACCTGGACCGAAGCGCGCAAGATGTTTCGTAAAAGTCCCTGGCTGGATGCCCTGCCGGTGATGTCGCTGACGCTGACCAAACCCTCAAACTATCAGCTGCGTAAAGTCCATGCAAAAGGCCAGCACTGCACCGCCGAGGTGGCCGCCGAGCTACTTTTACAGGCAGGTGACGTGGTGGCAGGCGAAGCGCTGTTCCGGCATTTCGACCTGTTCCGCCAGCGCTACCTTGCCGGTAAACCGCAGCGGTCCACAGCTCAACGTGCGGATGTGACATGATTCACGAAAAAATTTAATCATTTTAACCGTCAGGGAGAATTGCTATACCATTCTCCCTTCAATGGCAGTGAGCCACTAAATGACAGGGAAGACAGTCATGAAGCAAGTTATTGTAATGCTGTTGGCATTGATCGCCGCCGGGTGCAGCACCGACATATCCACCCACAGCAAACCCCAAATTGTCGTACAGTCCCCGCGAACCTCAAGCGCTAAGTCAGTAAAGATGATAGACATTTCATCACTTAGAGCCGGAGATATCCTTCTCTCCTCTTCCACCACGCTCACCTCATGGGGAATACGTCTTTTTAGCTTCAGCGGCGTCAGTCATGCCTCTTTGTACATTGGCAATCATCAGGTAGCAGAAGCCGTGGGGGGCGGTGTAAAGATTATTTCTCTTGCAGAAGCTATCGCTGAAAGTAATAACTTTCTTGCGCTCCGCAGGAATAACCTGAGCGAAGAGCAAACCCAGATCGTCCGTGATTACGCTCTCGCTCAGCAGGGGCAAAAGTATAATTATAAAGGTATCGTGATGTTTGCTCCTTTTATGATTACCAGGCGTATCTGCGAGCTTCCCCTGACCAATGCAACATTCAGAGATCGCTGCCTGACAATGCTCGCGACCGTTCAGCTTTCCTCCGATGTCACTGTGGCATCCGACCAACCGACCTTTTTCTGCTCAGAGTTTGTTCTGTCTGCTTTTACCGCTGCTGGCGCGCCGCTCTTCAGCGGTGAGGCACAATGGATGAGCCCAGGGGATTTATTACATCTGCGCGATGGAGATGTATCAGCTTACAGAACGCCCATGAAACTCAGCTACGTTGGCCACCTTAAGCGCTGGGATTTGGCAGAAATTTTAAGTTTACGCTCGCCCGAAGTAATAAGCGCGACACAGCCCCAGCAATAAAGGTAAAAAACATTTAAAATCAAAGTATGTATCAGGCGTCAGGAGCCAGAAATGAGCCAGCGCGGATTAGAAGCCCTGTTAAGACCCAAATCTATTGCGGTGATCGGTGCCTCATCGCGGCCGGAGCGCGCGGGCTATCTGATGATGCGCAACCTGCTTGCGGGCGGTTTTAACGGCCCGATCCTACCGGTCAATCCTAAGTACAAAGCCGTATGCGGCGTGCTTACCTGGCCGGATATCGCCAGTCTGCCTCTCTCTCCTGACCTCGCTGTCCTCTGCACGCACGCCAGCCGGAACATGGAACTGTTGAAAGCGCTGGGGGAGCGAGGCTGTAAGGCCTGCATTATTCTCTCTGCGCCGGCCAGCCAGCTTGACGAGCTGAAGCGATGCGCCAGCGAGTGGCAAATCCGTTTGCTCGGCCCGAACAGCCTCGGGTTGCTGGCGCCGTGGCAGGGCCTTAACGCCAGCTTTTCACCGGTTCCCATTCAGCAGGGAAAGCTGGCCTTCATCTCTCAGTCCGCTGCCGTCTCCAACACTATCCTTGACTGGGCGCAACAGAGACAGCTGGGGTTCTCCTGGTTTATCGCGCTGGGAGACAGCCTGGATATTGATGCCGATGATCTGCTGGACTTCCTGGCAAGGGATGGCAAAACCAGCGCAATCCTGCTCTACCTCGAACACCTCAGCGACGCCCGACGTTTTGTTTCAGCGGCCCGCAGCGCAGCCAGAAACAAGCCGATCCTCGTCATCAAAAGCGGCCGCAGCCAGCAGGCGCAGCGGCTGTTGAAAACCCATGCGGGCCTTGATGCGGCCTGGGATGCGGCAATCCAGCGCGCGGGGCTGCTGCGCGTACAGGATACCCACGAACTGTTTTCTGCGGTGGAAACGCTCAGCCATATGCGCCCCCTGCGCGGCGAGCGACTGATGATTATCAGCAACGGCGCGGCGCCCGCGGCGCTGGCGCTGGATGCGCTGGAGGCGAGAAACGGGCGGCTGGCAACGTTAAGTGAGGAATTACTTACTGACCTGCAACGCCTTTTGCCTGAAGAGATAAGCGCGGGCAATCCGTTAGATCTCAAAGACGATGCCACGCCGGAGCGCTATCTGCAGGTTGTCTCACGGCTGCTGGACTGCTCCGATATTGACGCCCTGATGATTATCCATGCGCCCAGCGCTGTCGCCCCGGCCACGCTGACGGCGCAGCGGCTGATCGAAACTATTTTAAAGCATCCGCGAGCCAGACAGGTTTCCCTGCTAACCAACTGGTGCGGTGAGTTTTCTTCGCTGGACGCACGCAGGCTATTCAGCGAGGCGGGGATCCCAACCTACCGCACCCCTGAGGGTACGGTAACCGCCTTTATGCATATGGTGGAATATCGCCGCAATCAGAAGCAGCTGCGTGAGACGCCTGCGTTGCCAGCCAACCTGACGGCCAATACCGCCGAGGCGCACCAGCTGATCCGCAGGGCGCTGGATGAGGGGGCAACCACGCTGGATACCCACGAAGTGCGGGCGATCCTGCAAGCCTATGGCTTAAATACTCTGCCGACCTGGATTGCCAGCGACAGCGCCGAAGCGGTGCATATCGCCGGACAGATTGGCTATCCCGTGGCGCTGAAGCTGCGCTCGCCCGATATCCCGCATAAATCTGAAGTCCAGGGCGTCATGCTCTATCTGCGCACCGCCAGTGAAGTTCAGCAGGCGGCCGAAGCGATAATCGACAGGGTAAAGCTGGCCTGGCCGCAGGCCAGCATTCATGGTCTGCTGGTGCAGAGCATGGCTAATCGCGCCGGTGCGCAGGAGTTACGGGTCGTTGTCGAGCAGGACCCGGTATTCGGCCCGATGATTATGCTGGGAGAGGGAGGCATTGAGTGGCAGGCAGACAAGCAGGCGGTGGTTGCCCTGCCGCCGCTCAACATGACATTGGCTCGCTATCTGGTGATCCGGGCGATCAAGGGTGGCAAAATCCGTAGCAGAAGCGCGCTTCAGCCGCTTGATATCGCCGGAATCAGTCAGGTCCTGGTTCAGGTCTCTAACCTGATCGTCGACTGCCCGGAGATTGTCCGGCTGGATATTCATCCTCTGCTGGCGGCAGGCAGCGAATTTTCACTACTGGATGTGACTATGCAGCTGGCTGACTTCGCAGGCGATCCTGAAGCCCGCCTGGCAATTCGTCCCTATCCTCACGCCCTTGAGGAGCGGGTAGAGCTTAAAAATGGTGAAAGCTGTCTGTTCAGACCGATCCTGCCTGAGGACGAACCTCTGCTGAGGCAGTTTATCGATCGGGTGACTAAAGAGGATCTTTACTATCGCTATTTCAGTGAGATCAATGAGTTCACTCATGACGATTTGGCTAACATGACGCAGATCGACTACGATCGAGAGATGGCGATTGTAGCGGTACGCCAGCATAATGGCAGCGAAGAGATTATTGGCGTGACCCGTGCCATTTCCGATGCCGACAACGTGGATGCGGAGTTCTCGGTGCTGGTGCGTTCTGACCTCAAGGGGCTGGGGCTGGGCCGCCGCCTGCTGGAGAAGATGATTATCTATACCCGTCAGCACGGGCTACAGCAGCTGAACGGCATCACGATGCCGGGGAATCAGGGCATGATAACCCTGGCGCGCAAGTTGGGATTTGCGGTTGACGTGCAGATTGAGGATGGCATTGTTGGCCTGTCGCTGCCGCTTTCCGCCCCCTGATAATGTCTGGAAACGTAAAACTAAAACTATCGCGGCTAACTAATGGTATTATTCGCGGTTAGAGTGATGATTTTATGGCAAAAGGCCATTCCATGAACAGAGAAGAAACGCACTGTGATGTTGTCTAAATTCAAACGTAACAAACACCAACAGCACCTTGCGCAACTGCCCAAACTGTCTCAGTCGGCTGATGATTTCACCACGCTGTATTCAGCAACAGATTTCCGTCAGACCCTGCTCGAGAAAATTGCCGGTGCCACTCAACGCATCTGCATTGTGGCGCTCTATCTGGAAAATGATGACGGTGGCCGCAGCATCCTTAACGCGCTGTATGAAGCCAAACGCCGCCGCCCGACGCTGGATGTCCGGGTCCTGGTTGACTGGCATCGCGCTCAGCGAGGGCGTATTGGCGCGAAGCGCGGCGCCACCAATGCCGACTGGTATTGTGAGCTGGCCGACGCGCATCCTGAGATCCATATTGCCGTTTACGGCGTGCCGGTCAACACCCGCGAAGCGCTGGGCGTGCTGCATCTTAAAGGCTCGATCATTGATGACACGCTATTTTATACCGGCGCAAGTCTGAACGATGTCTACCTCCATCAGCATGACAAATATCGCTATGACCGCTACCAGCTGATTGCCAATACTACGCTCGCCGACACCATGTTCGACTGGATAGAGAAAAACCTCATTCAGGCTGAAGCCGTCCACCGGTTGGATCGGCATGAGCGCCCGAAAAGCCCGGAAATAAAAAACGAAACCCGCCAGTTTCGCCAGGATCTGCGCGGATTTGATTATGATTTTAAGGGCGATGCCAACAATGAGCAGCTGGCTGTCACGCCGCTGGTCGGCCTGGGCAGACGCAGCCTGCTGAACAAAACCATCTATCATCTGATGCCCTGCGCCGAGCAGAAGCTCACGCTCTGCACGCCCTACTTCAATATGCCGGCGATTCTGGTGCGTAACATTATCTGGCTGCTGCGTCAGGGAAGAGAGGTTGAGATCATCGTCGGTGATAAAACGGCTAACGACTTCTATATTCCAGAGGATCAGCCGTTCAAAATCATCGGGGCGCTGCCTTATCTGTACGAGATCAACCTCCGCCGCTTCCTTAGTCGTCTGCAGTACTATGTTACGAATGGACAGCTGACGGTGAGGCTCTGGAAAGATGGTGAGAACAGCTACCACCTCAAAGGCATGTGGGTCGATGATGAGTGGCTGCTGATCACCGGGAATAACCTTAACCCTCGCGCCTGGCGCCTGGACCTGGAGAATGCGGTGCTGATCCACGATCCGCTTCAGCAACTCACCGGGCAAACCAGCCGGGAACTCAGCTTAATCCGCGAGAACACAACCGTGGTGCAGCATTTCCGCGATCTGGAAAGTATTGCCGATTATCCGCTAAAAGTTCGTAAGCTAATCCGCCGACTACGTCGTATCCGCATCGACAGGCTGATTAGCCGAATTCTCTGATTCCCGCCCCTTTCTGGCCCCGTCGACAACGGGGCCTTTTACAAAAAGCGCGGCTCTGAAATCTTAGCCACTACTCAAAGCTTAATGCCGTTTCCTCTACGGTGCAGCATCAGCGACACCAGGAACGCGACGGCCCCCATCGCCGAAACGTACCAGAAAAAGCTGGTTTCACTGCCGGCCGCTTTCAGCGACAGCGCCACGTATTCAGCGGACCCCCCGAACAATGCATTGGCGACGGCATAAGATAGCCCGACCCCTAGTGCACGAACTTCTGGTGGAAACATCTCCGCCTTCAGAATCCCGCTGATCGAGGTATAGAAGCTGGTAATCAGCAGCGAGATCATCACCAGTACAAAGGCGACCCACGGGCTGGTCACGTTTTGCAGCAGCGTCAGAACGGGAACCGTACAGATCGCAGCCAGGCCACCGAAGATCAGCATTGAGCTTCTCCGGCCAATTTTATCTGAAAGCGAGCCAATCAACGGTTGCACCAGCATAAAAATAAACAGTGCCGCCGTCATTAAAGCACTTGCCGTTCTCGCATCCATTCCTGAGGTGTTCACCAGATACTTCTGCATATACGTCGTGAAAGTGTAGAAGCTCAGCGAACCACCCGCCGTGAAGCCAAGCACCATGAGAAAGGCGCGACGGTGCTTCCACAGTCCTCGTAACGATCCCGCATCTTTATGCTCACGGGTTTTACGGTCTGAGGTTTCATTCAGCGAGCGCCGCAGATAAAGCGCAACGATGGCCAACACGGCACCGAGGGCGAAAGGAATACGCCAGCCCCATGCGCGCAACTCTTCGTCATTCAGGATCTGCTGTAGGATCACCACCGTCAGTAAGGCCATCAGCTGTCCACCGATCAAAGTGACATACTGGAAGGAGGCATAGAATCCCTTTTTCCCCTCCACCGCCACCTCACTCATATAGGTTGCGCTGGTGCCATATTCACCGCCTACTGAAAGCCCCTGGAACAGGCGAGCCAGCAGCAGCAGAGCGGGTGCCCAGATGCCGATAGCGTCATAACCTGGCAAACAGGCGATAACCAGCGAGCCAAAGCACATCATCCAGACTGAAATGAGCATCGATTTTTTACGGCCATGCTTGTCGCCGATATAGCCAAACAGCCATCCTCCAATGGGACGCATCAGAAAGCCCGCGGCGAAAACACCGGCCGTTTGCAGAAGCTGTGTGGTGGGGTTTCCACTGGGGAAGAAAACGTGGGCAAAATAGAGCGAGCAGAAGGAATAAACATAAAAGTCAAACCACTCCACCAGGTTACCGGAGGAAGCGCCTACAATTGCCCAGATTCGTTGACGCGGAGTAATAGTCTCGGCCGTCCCTTCAGGCCGCCGTTCTGACGTGGCATCTGCCATATAATTAACCTCTTTTATTCCTTGCTAATAATTAGCGATATAAGTGAAACAACCGTCGGCAGTAAACACTGGTGATAAGATGTTAATGAATTTTTTTATGCATTGACGTTATAGAACTGTGAAGCAGATTGGATTATAGAGTAACCAGAGGACAAAAGACAAAAGGGCCCCGCGCGTCAGCGCGGAGCCTTTTTTGTGACGGCCTGTAATCACCGAATGCATCAGATCCGGGATGCCTTAAACGCAAAAAGGCCACCCTTCCGGGTGGCCTTCTTACTTGTTTGATGCCTGGCAGTTCCCTACTCTCGCATGGGGAGACCCCACACTACCATCGGCGCTACGGCGTTTCACTTCTGAGTTCGGCATGGGGTCAGGTGGGACCACCGCGCTAAAGCCGCCAGGCAAATTCTGTCTTTCACACCGCCATCTCCGGCCGTGCAAATCAATCCGCTAACAAGCTGAAAATATCGTCTGCGTCTCTCAGACGCTCACCAGAACGCTTCTGG
>NZ_JRUQ01000055.1 GCF_000773975.1 Erwinia typographi | reverse complement strand
CCTATATCAGGACTAGTCACCTGCAAAACACAGGCTGGCATAACCGGCCAAACTCAGCTGCGCGGTAACAACTCGCCTACCCTTTGCTGACTCTTTTCCTCACTTCCCCTCAGGGCCGATTTTCATGCCCCAGCAAAGTGCGGGACAGCATCACCACCAGCGCGCCGGACCCGCACCAGAAAATAGCGCTGGTGATAAAAGCCAGATCCTGTAATAACGCGCCGTTCACGGTCGTTGATAAATGGAGCCCCCCTAATACAAATGGCGTAGCCAGCAGCGCACCGCTCAGTGCGACCGTTAGCGGGGCTTCTTTAGAGGTCAGCGCGGCCACCGCGCCAGGTATCGCAAACATCAGCAGTCCCAGCCGCGGCTTCCCCTGCATCAGGCTGTCGACATTTATTTCATAACGCACCGCCACAAACACCAGGCAGTAAAGCACAAAACAGCAAGTGATGCCTGTCCAGGACATCCCCTTAAATACCATAGGAACTTCTCCCGGCTATCTATTCTCGGATAAAGAGTAAAACGTACCGTAACAAGGTTCACGGCTATTACAGGTTGAAAGAATGAAACGACATCGTGAAGGTCACAGGCCCGGGGCTGTAATTCGCAGTAACGCCTGAATATTGCCGCTGCGCTGCCGACAGCGAGGTTAATATAGAATAAATTACGATTTACTTCAACAGGTTACTGGTAAACAAGACGTTAAGTCAGGCAGTAAAAACGTCGCGGATTTGTTAAATTGAATTGACAAGGTGTATATAACTCGTAGCCCTTAAAAGGTAAGCTCCGGTTTTTCTGAGAATTTTCTTAATTGCTCAATCCCCTGCTTTTGCGCTTGTTCTGAGCAAAACCGATCTAAAAAAAAATTTATTTCCAGCCAGTTCAGAACTTTTAAATCCTGATGCAGTCATAATTAGTGCCACTGCTTTTCTTTGAAATCCCTAAATTGTGGAGCCCGTTAATCTGATGATTAGCGGGTTTTTTTCTTTCTGGCCTGCACATCCCTCATTTCCCTTTTGTTCTTAATGTTTCCTTAATCCCTTTTCAGCA
Source organism: Erwinia typographi (assembly GCF_000773975.1). Lineage (GTDB taxonomy): Bacteria > Pseudomonadota > Gammaproteobacteria > Enterobacterales > Enterobacteriaceae > Erwinia > Erwinia typographi. Next base: position 181,995 of record NZ_JRUQ01000055.1, on the reverse strand, counting down.
CCATGGCAATCTGATTTCTTATTCATCTGAATACCATGATATTGCCATCAAATCTTAACAAAAGCACAACCGGGCGCCCAATTAGGAGCGAGACTATTTATCTTCTCCCTCTGCGCTTTTATCTTATCCAGCTGATCTTGCTGGTGATGACCGGGCTGCTGTTCAGCTGGCTGTCCCGCAACGAGAGCTGGGATATTGCCCTCAGCAGGGTCTGGTTTGATCCGGTTACGCAGCAATTCCCATGGAAGGATAACCGCTGGCTGGACCTGATCAACCACCGTCTGCTGAAGGATCTGGTCATCGTCGGCGCGGTTATCGCGCTGCTGGCAGGCGTGGTTAAGCGTAATGCCCTGCTGGTGCTGGTCACGTTGCTTATTGGCGTCGGGCCGCTGGTGGTCGGAATGTTGAAAGCCACCAGCGCGCACTCTTGCCCGTGGGATCTGATTGAGTTTGGCGGCAAGGCGGTCTCCTGGCCGCTGTTCTCGTCCGTACCGGCAAATAGTGGACCCGGAGGCTGTTTCCCGGGCGGCCACGCGTCAAGCGGGTTTGGCGTCATGGCTCTGTTTTTCTGGTTCTGGCCCCGCCGCCCGGCGCTGGCATGGTGGTGTTTCGCGTTGGGTATCACGCTGGGCATGGTGATGGGATACGGCCAGCTAATGCGGGGAGCCCATTTCCTTTCGCATAATTTGTGGGCTGGCTGGTGGGTATGGCTAAGCCAATGTTTGACTTTCTGGTGCGTCTCGCACCTGGTTTATAAGATGAGGGCATGAAGAACAATGGAAGAACTTAACCGGGCGCTGTTTCTGTGGATCAACGCTACCCCAACCTCGCCAGACTGGCTGATCTCACTGGCGACCTTCTTCGCCCGTGACCTGATCGCCATTGTGCCGCTGCTGGTTGTCGCTATGTGGCTGTGGGGACCAGAGCGCCAGGTCGGTTCGCAGCGCAAGCTGGTGATAAAGACCGGCATCGCGCTCGCCTATGCGATGACCATCTCCTGGTGCGTGGGAAATTTGTTTCCTCACGCGCGACCGTTTGTCGTCGGACTAGGCCATCAGTTTCTGCCACATGCGCCGGATGATTCGTACCCTAGCGATCACGGTACCGCTATCTTTACCTTTGCCCTTGCCTTTCTGTTCTGGCATCGCCGCTGGTCCGGCGCAATACTGATAAGCATCGGTTTAGCCATTGCCTGGTCCCGCATCTACCTTGGGGTTCACTGGCCGATGGATATGATCGGCGGCTTGCTGGTGGGCGCCCTCTCCTGCCTGTTTGCCCAGGTGGCCTGGCATTTCTGCGGCCGTCGCTTATTACAAAATATCTCGACGCTTTATCGGATAGTATTCGCTTTTCCAATCAGAAAAGGCTGGGTACGTAATTAGCGACGGAGACAGTAGTCTCTCTTTTACGCGGTGAAATAATGGACAATTAACCCGCCGTTTTTGTTGCGCAACACCGCTACATGATGAATGTAGTTAGCCAGAGTGTTGCGCAACGGTAAATAATAATAGGGTTCTTGCGAACATAAAATTCTTAACCCAATGAAACATAAATATTTAATCATAAGGTGATGATTAAAAAACCGGTTCAGGAACACTATTTAAACAGACACCCTTCCACTATGTCAGTTTTAAAAACCAGATATCTCACCACCAGCCAGCCAATTTCACTACCCTTAAATTTAACCACAGCATATCGCTCTAAAATCATTTTCAACATTGTGATTCAGATCGCCTGAAATTCATTATTTCCCCTTCCTTCTTCATTTTCAAATGGTAAAGTGTCCGCCTTTCAGGCAGAGCCCTAAATTAAATTTCGCCTCCTGACCTCCCGTTTTACCGCGGCGGCGCACTTTACTTTACTGTTTTTATACTGGAGATCATGATGGATTCATCCAAAACGGCTTCCCTGCCGCTGAACGGGGTGGAAGACGCCAGCGGCTGGCGAAAAAGCGACACGATGTGGATGCTGGGTTTATACGGTACGGCGATTGGCGCAGGCGTGCTGTTCCTGCCGATCAATGCCGGAATTGGCGGCCTTATCCCGCTGCTGGTCATGGCGCTGCTCGCCTTCCCGATGACCTTTTTCGCTCATCGCGGGCTATGCCGCTTTGTTCTGTCAGGGCGCGAGGCCGGTGAAGATATTACCAGCGTGGTTGAGGAGCATTTCGGCAAAGGCGCTGGCAAGCTGCTGACCCTGCTTTATTTCTTTGCCATCTACCCCATTCTGCTGGTCTACAGCGTAGCGATCACCAATACGGTTGAGAGCTTTATGACCCACCAGCTTCATCTCCAGGCTCCGCCCAGGGCGTTGCTGGCGCTGGTGCTGATTGTCGGCCTGATGACCATCGTGCGCTTCGGTAAAGAAGCTATCGTCAAAACCATGAGCGTGCTGGTCTATCCGTTTGTACTGGTGCTGATGGCGCTGGCGCTGTTTTTGATTCCTCACTGGAACAGCTCGGTTTTTCAGCATGTCAGCCTTGAAGGCAGCGGCGGCGGCCTGTGGATGACGCTGTGGCTGGCCATCCCGGTAATGGTATTCTCCTTCAACCATTCGCCTATCATCTCTGCGTTCGCGGTAGCCAAACGTCAGGAATATGGTGACGGCGCAGAGAAGAAGTGTTCGCGCATTCTGGCCCGAAGCCATCTGATGATGGTGATTACGGTGATGTTCTTTGTGTTCAGCTGCGTGCTGAGCCTGTCGCCGGAGAATCTGGCAGAGGCAAAGGCGCAGAACATTTCGATCCTCTCCTATCTGGCCAACCATTTTGATACGCCGCTGATGGCCTGGCTGGCCCCAATTATCGCCATGGTGGCGATCACCAAATCTTTCCTGGGCCATTACCTTGGCGCGCGCGAGGGCTTTAACGGGCTGATCGTGAAATCACTGAGCGGAGCGGGTAAAAAGCTGCCGGAGTCCAGGCTGAACCGCATCACCGCGGTATTTATGCTGCTAACCACCTGGCTGGTGTCGACACTGAATCCAAGTATTCTGGGGATGATTGAAACGCTGGGCGGCCCGGTGATCGCCGTGCTGCTGTTCCTGATGCCGATGTACGCCATCAACAAAGTCCCGGCGATGCGTCAGTACAGCGGTAAGATCAGTAATATCTTCGTCGTGCTGGTCGGGCTGATCGCCATTTCGGCCATCGCCTACGATTTGGTCTGATCGACAATAAAAAAGGGGAGAGCTTTCGCTCTCCCCTCTTCGCCACTCAGCTCGTCAGGCAAACCATTTACCAAACCAACCGGTCATTTTCATCATCACAAAGTCCCAGATGCGGCCAAAGAATCCCCCTTCTTTCACCTCTTCCATCACCACCAGCGGGCGCTGTTCAATCGTTTTGCCGTCCAGCTGGAAATCGATATTACCCACCACCTGATTCTTCTTCAGCGGCGCGGTAAGCTGAGGCTGCGACAGCGTGAAGCTGGCCTTGAGGTTCTTCATCTGCCCCTTCGGCAGGGTGACGGAGGCATCGCTGGCAACGCCAAGATTGACCTCTTTCTTATCACCGAACCACACGCGCTGCGTGGAAAATGGCTTATCCGCTTTTATCGGCGTCACGGTTTCGTAAAAGCGGAAGCCCCAGGTGAGCAATTTCTCGCTCTCGCGGAAGCGAATCGCATCCGTGGACGCTCCCAGCACCACCGAGATCAGACGCTGATCGCCATCAACCGCCGAAGCCACCAGATTGTTCCCGGCCCCCTCGGTATGCCCCGTTTTGATGCCGTCGACCTGGAGATTGGTGCTCCACAGCAGGCGGTTGCGATTATGCTGACGAATACGGTTAAAGGTGAACTCTTTTTCTTTATGCAGGGCGTACTCCTGCGGGACATCACGGATCAGCGCCTGGCCGATTAACGCCATATCTCTGGCCGTGCTGTACTGCCCGTCGGAATCCAGCCCGTGCACGGTTTTAAAATGGGTATTTTTCAATCCCAGCGCTTGCACATAGTTGTTCATCAGGCTGACAAAAGAGTCCTGGCTGCCAGCGACATAATCCGCCAGGGCAATACTGGCATCATTACCGGACTGGATAATAATACCTTTATTCAGCTCGGAAACCGGAATGCGATCGCCCGGCTTGAGGAACATTAGCGATGAGCCCTGAAGAATCGGATTGCCGGTAGCCCAGGCATCTTTGCCGACGGTCACCATATCGTCGTTGGTGATTTTGCCTGCTTTAATCGCCTGCCCAATCACATAGCTGGCCATCATTTTTGTCAGGCTGGCGGGGTCGAGCCGGTCGTCAGCGTGGGATTCCGTCAGCACTTTGCCACTGTTGTAATCCATTAAAATCCAGGCTTTGGCTTCAATCTGAGGCGGTGCAGGCGCCTCTTCGGCCCGGACAGAGAAGGCGATCGGCAGAAAAGAGAAGATAGCGGTCAGCGTAAACGCGGCGGAAGGGAGGAACGATTTCTTCATGGCGAGACCCAAGTATCCATTTGAAAGATAAATATTTTGTAGCGCAACGGGCGGAAACGCTCCTACGCTAACGGTTTCTGGCCTTAAAAAGAACAGCTTTACGGTAAAGTTATTCAGAGTTTATTAGATAAATCTGGGATATGCGCTACTTCCGTGCTTTTTTTATTCATTTGCGTCGGCACAACCAGGTGTAATTCCGATTTTTTGAAAATCAGTTAAGTCGGTCACAAAACTCCGCTAACCTGAATAAAGTTTGCCTGAGGAGTGACAACGATGGATTTAGCTCTGTTCGACCTGGATGAGACGCTGATTTGCGAAGACAGTACCGGCCTGTGGCTGCGCTGGCTGGTTTCCCAGGGCTATGCCCCGGCCGCGCTGATTGACCAGGAGCGGGCGCTGATGGCCCAGTATTATCAGGGATCGCTGTCGATGGAAGAGTACATGAACACTACCCTTTCACCGCTGGCGGGAATGGGCACACTCACCGTATCAGGCTGGGTGCGACGCTTTATCCAGCGCGATATTTTGCCGCGCGTTTACCCTTCAGCCCGCGAGCGAATGAGCTGGCATCAGCAGCGGGGCGATACGGTGATGATCGTGTCCGCCAGCGGCGAGCATCTGGTGGTGCCAATTGCCGAGCAGTTGGGGGCAGATGGCGCGTTGGCCATCGGCGTGGAAATAGTTGATGACCGCTACAGCGGACTGACTTACGGCACCATGACCTATAAAGAGGGCAAGGTCACCAGGCTGAATGACTGGCTGGCGATCCAGCACGACAGCAATTTTGCTAAAACCTGGGCCTACAGCGACTCAATCAACGACCTCGCGATGCTTGAACATGCGGATCATGCTCATGTGATCAATCCTGATGAATCGCTGCATCACCTTGCGCAGCAGCGTGGCTGGGAAGTTTGCCGCTGGGTTAAATAATCTTTTCTGCAAAATCTGGCACGTCAGGCGACTGACGTTCCAGATTTTGCGATAACCCGTCACTCATTTCCCGCTATTTTTCCACGCCAACTTTAAGCAGCCTGCCGTCAGACGCATCGGTCAGGACGTATAAATACCCGTCCGGCCCGACGCGCACGTCACGAATTCGCTCGCCCCGATCCTTGAGCAGCCGCTCTTTTTCCTCGACGCGTTCGCCGTCGACGGTCAGACGGATCAGGCTTTCCCCCTTTAGTGCGCCAATAAACAGCGAGTTTTTCCACTGCGGGAAACGGTCACTGTTATAAAATGCCATCCCGCTCAGGGCCGGTGAGACCTTCCACCAAAATACAGGTTGAACGGTGCCGGCAACCTTACCGCCTTTTGAGCCCGGCACTTTCTCCCCGCTGTAATCAATTCCCCAGGTCGCCAGCGGCCAGCCGTAGTTCTGACCTTTACGAGGGATATTGACCTCATCCCCGCCGCGGGGACCATGTTCGCTTTCCCAGATTTCCTGACGCCACGGGTTCCAGGCAAGCCCCTGCGGGTTGCGCATACCATAGCTCCAGATCTCGGCTCTTGCTCCCTTCCGGCCTAAGAACGGGTTGTCTTGAGGAACAGTGCCGTCAGCATTCAGGCGGATAATTTTACCGGTCAGCGCCCCCAGATCCTGGGCCGACCCAGCCTGAAAGTTATCGCCAAAGGAGACATAGAGATAGCCAGCCCGGTCGAAAGCCAACCTTGAGCCGAGGTTAGCGCCGCTGGAGAGCTTCGGCTGCTGGCTGAGGATCGTCCTGAAGTCCGTCAGCTGGGTTAAATCTTTGCTGAGCGTACCGTACCCCACCATCGCCCCTGCCCGACCAGCATGGTCGGCTTCTGTCCAGGTCAGATAGACGTGGCGGTTCTGGCTGAAGTCTGGCGCCAGCACCACATCCAGCAGGCCGCCCTGCCGCTGCGCCCATACTTGCGGTACGCCAGAAATCGGTTGAGACAGGCCTTTGCCCTGCTGCCAGTGGCGCAGTTGCCCAGAGCGCTCGGTCAACAGCAGTCCCTGATGATCGGGCAGAAAGGCCACGGCCCAGGGATGGTCCAGCCCCTGCTGCAACTGTTCCACGCTGATTCTTTCGGCAAAGACCGGCGGCGCCAGCACGATGACGCTGGTCAGCAAGGTAACGGAAAATAAACGAGACATACCTTCTCTCCTGAATGGCTATGTCCGTTAAATCTAGCGAAGGAGGGTAATGATGGGACGGTTTTTACAAAACATTGCGTCGGGCTGAAGACTTAGCTTGACCAGCCCGACGCAGCTTATCCGCTCAGTCGTGATAGATCTGGCTGCGGCCGCCGTCCATCACGATATCCGTGGCGTTAATAAAGCGCGCTTCATCCGAGGCCAGAAATAACGCGGTGTAGGCCACCTCTTTCGGCTCACCGATGCGCTTACAGGGCAGAAGATCGCGCTGGCGCTGGCGTTCGGCCTCAGGGTCCGGGCAGCTTTCAAGCCACTCTTCGGCCGAAGGCGTCAGAATCAGCCCCGGCGAAACGCTATTGATGCGGATGCCCTGACTGGCATATTCCACTCCCAGTGAACGGGTCAGACCAATCAGCCCGTGCTTGGCTACCGGGTAGGGAAAGGTGCCGGGAATGATTTTATGGCCGTGCACCGAGGCAATATTGACAATATTGCCGTACTGCCGAGCCAGCATAGCCGGTAGCACTGCGCGTATCCCGTTCAGCGGGCCGCGTAAATTAACCGACAGGCAGCGCTGCCAGTCTTCTTCGCTCAGGCTGAGCGGATCGCGGAAGACATTAATCCCCGCGCAGTTGATCAGAATATCAGCTGCGCCCAGGCCGGCTTCGATTTCCTGCACGCAGGCATTAATCCTTGCCGCGTCGGTCACGTCGACCCGAAGCGCAATACACTGCCGCTCCGTTTCCCGCTGCAGGCGCGCCGCCAGCGATTCACAGGCAGCGGAATTCAAATCCAGCAGCGCCAGCTGTGCCCCTTCCTGAGCAAATAATTCGGCAATCGCGCTGCCGATACCGCTGGCCGCGCCGGTGACGATAGCCGTTTTTCCTTTCAGTCGTTCTGACATAACTTTTTCCTGTCCGTTAAGGCTTGATGACCAGCCAGTCGGCGAAGTGCCAGACGTTTTCACCGCGAGTGACGGTAATAGTCGGCCACGCGCCGCTATCGGTCAGGCGCTGCTGGCCTGTCGCCGTGAGTAGCACCGTCTCTTCACTTTTCACGCCCGGAAGCGTCGGGTTCCACGCGAGGGCCTGGTTTTCACTCAGGTTACCCGGCGTTTCTTCAGTGATAATAAAATCCCGACAGCCATAGCCAGCGGGGCCGCCCTGATGATGCGCCTGCCAGGCATCGGGAAAGCCGTGACGGGCGTAGCTGGCCTTGATAGCGCGGAAAATATCCTGCCAGCGGCGGCCCGGTTCTGATGCGGCGAGGATATCTGCATGGATTTCAGCCAGCGTGATTAAATGCTGGCGGCTCGCGGCCGAAGGTTCACCAACGTGTACCATCCTGGTGATACTGATATTCAGCCCCTCCCGCTCAGCCCCGAGGGTTATCAGCATTTGCCGCTGAAGCTGCGTCGGCCCAGGCACGGGATGTTTAAACTGGCTGATGCGCCGATCGGCGGCTATCAGCGTGCACACGGGACGAATAGCCAGCGGCAGGCAGGCGGCATAAATGTCGGCTTCTACCGCCTGCTCGGTCATTCCCGACCGCACGCGACGCGCCACCGTTTCAACAACCTGTGCCACCTCTTTGCCTAATTGCGCGAAACGTTCACGTTCGGCAGGATTCAGCCCGATACGCAACTGTACCAGCTCCGCCTGCACGTCACGCGCGTTGACAACCGGCATATCGCTTCCCAGCCGGCCCGGTGACAAGTCAGCCAGCACGTCCGCCAGTGAACGATACCAGGGGTAGCTCAGCGTGATGACGCCAAAAGGGAGCGATTCCTCTGCCAGAATTCGCGGCAGTTCATTCTCCGGCGCGATTAGCGTTACGGCATCTGCGGCGATCAGCAGGCTGGCAACGCCAGTTTCAGCCCGGTCGACCACGTAAAAGGAGGCTCCCTCGGTCAGCCAGGCGATGTTATCGCGGCGGGTAAGCAGTAGCCCCTCGAGCTGTTGCTCCGTCAGGGCTTGCCGCAGGCGTTGAAGTTTATCCGTCATGCCACCGCCTCCTGCTGTTCAGATTGCAGGCGTTCGTTACCCATAATCAAATCGGCCGCGCGATGCGCAACGGCCATCACAATGGCATTAGTGTTGCCGCTGATAATGTTAGGCATCATTGAAGCATCCACTACCCGCAGGTTTTGCACGCCACGCACGCGCAAATCTGGATGCAGCACCGCCAGAGGATCGTCATCCCTGCCCATGCGGCAAGTTCCTACCGGGTGATAGCCCGTTTTCACCATTCTCCGGCAATGGGCGGCGATGTCTTCCTCTGAGGAAATATCCGGGCCGGGGAAGATCTCTTTGGCCACCATGCCGCGCAGGGGTTCTGCGGCAATCACTTTTCGCGCGAAGCGGAGGCCGCCCAGGGTGGTAGCCAGGTCATCAGGATGACCAAATATTTGCGTATCGACCTGTGGCGGCGCGACGGGGTCGCGGTTACGCAGCGTCACGCTGCCGGTAGCCTTCGGGCGCAGCAGCAGGGAGTTGACCGTAACGCCATGATCAGGATCGGCGCCCAGCACGTCACGATCCAGATAGATAGTTGGCACGCAAAACATCTGAATGGTTGGCGTGGCCCGGAAGTCGGTTGGGTTGAAGAAGGCGCAGGTTTCGACGCCGGTAGTGGTGACCGGTCCGGATTTAAACAGCAGATACTGCAACCCGGCTTTGATCAGCGGCCAGCCTTTGTCCTGCCCGTAGTAGCCAAACGCACCGTTAGTGGTAGCAACAACCGGAACTTCATAATGGTCCTGAAGGTTCCGGCCTACGCCGGGCAGCGCATGGCGCAGTGCAATCTCGTGCCGCGCCAGTTCCGCTTCCGGACCGATGCCGGACAGCATCAGCAGCTTCGGCGTCTGGTAAGCGCCCGCCGCCAGGATCACCTCACGGCTGGCCTCTGCCCGCTTTTCTTTGCCCTGGCGTCGGTACGCCACGCCAACGGCTTTATCCCCTGCAAACAGGACTTCGCTGACGCTGGCATGCGTTTCAATGGTCAGATTCGGGTCGTTTTGCAGCGGGGTGATAAAAGCGTCCACTACGCTGCAACGCTTGCGCGTTGTCCAGTCAATGGTGTGTTGCATAAAGCCGACGCCAAAGGGATTGCCGTTATTGAAGTCCGGCGTGTAGGGAATGCCCAGCCCCTGCATTGCCTTAACGTAAGCCCGACTGAGCGGACTGAAATGGCCGAGGTGGGAGACCTTCATCGGCCCGCCTACGCCATGGAAGGGAGCGCCGAGGTGGTCGTTATCCTCAATCGCCATAAAATGCGGCAGCAGCGAAGAAAATGACCAGTCAATACCGCTACCGTCGATAGCGCTGTTCCAGTCAGCATAGTCCTGCTCATGGCCCCGCATATAAACCATGGCGTTGACGGTAGAGCCGCCGCCCAGCACTTTTGCCTGCGGCACAATCACTCCCCTGCCGTCCAGCTGCGGCTGCGGCTCGGTCTGATGCATCGTCAGGTAAGCATCGCTGGCGAGGAATTTCATATAGCCAGCCGGCATTTTCAGCACCGGGTCGTAGCGCCCGCTGCCCGCCTCCAGCAGCAGGACGCGAGCGCCCTGCTCACGCACCAGTCTGGCGGCGACGATGCAGCCAGAGCTGCCGCCGCCGACAATGATGTAGTCATAGTTGCTCATCGAATATTCCTTTAATCAGAGACCGCTGAATCCAGTATGCGTACTCGTGCCGCTGCCGGGTTGTTTTGCTCACCGGGATCGAGTGGGCTGAGCAGGAAGAACCAGGAGATCAGTGCGCTGACGATATACAGCGAGGCGTAAACCCAGATAACGCCGGCGGTGCCAAACAGCGCATTCAGAATGCCGTACAGTGCCGGGCCGAAGAAGGTAGACAGCCCCGCCGCAAAACAGTAAATCGCCATCGAGTTCCCTTTGTCCTTCTTATCGCACAGCGAGGAAAACAGTGCGGCGGCAGGAACATAACCGCACAGCGTAATGCCATAAAGGCAGGCGAACACCACGCTGAGGAAAAAGTTGCCGTGACTCCACTGCGGGACGAAGTACATCAGCAGCATCGAGATAGCCGAACCGATGCCGCCGAAGAAGGTCAGCACGCGACGCCAGCCAATCCGATCGCTCAGCTTGCCGATCACCGGGTTAAAGCTCATGCCGACCAGGCCCATGATGGTGATCAGCGTCAGATATTCGGTCTGACTGAAGCCGATTTTGGTGAAGAACCCCGGTAAAAAGATAAAAAAGCCAAAATAGGGAGTGGTGTTGATGATACGCACCACCGCCGCTGCGGCAATGCGCGGGCGACGCCAGAGGATATCAATACCGCCCATCAGCGTTTGCAGCTTGCTCTGGCTGCGGTGCGCGGGGTCCAACAGCGGCGCACGCCCGGTTCGCTCTTTCACCGCCACCAGCATCAGCAGCGCGCCAAGAGCTACCAGGCATAGCGACAGCCAGAAGGTGGCATATTCGCCAATGACCTTGATAGAGAAGATGGCAACCAGCGAACCCAGCGTGGGTAGCCCACCGGTAAACGCCAGCCAGAACCAGCCGGTGGCTGAACCGCGCATCTCTGCCGGCGCCGCGGCCTGAATCCATACCAGAAAGGCATAGGCAAACATTGGATAAGCTACGCCGCGCAGGCCGTAGGTCAGCGCGGTCAGGACCACGCTCTTATTCGGTAAGGCGAAGCTGAGGAACAGGATCTCAAAGATAATCCAGATAGCCGCGCCCAGCAGCATCACGCGGCGCGGCCCATAGAGGGTGGAAAGAGAACCGGCCAGCCAGGAACCGAGCGTTACGGTAATGCCGTAGAAGGCGATCACCGTGGCTGCGATATCCAGCGAGAAACCGTTCTGTTCCAGATAGGGAGCCAGATAGTTGGACTCTACGCCGTCGCCGATCATAAAGATCAGCACCGCGATATAGCCCATTGCAAGGCCGGGCGGAATGCCAAGCCGGTTCAGTATTGGGTGAGCAGAGGATGGGTTGGTCACAGGTTTTTCCCTTCGGTCGTTATAGTCGTGCGTTAGGGTTGGTCTTTTCCGGCGGCTCAGCGAGCGTGCCGGAGGCTTTCCTGGTGGTCTCTCTCCTTCAGATAAAGCAGCCGCTCTCCCGGCATCATCAGGTGAAATTTATCGCCGGGATAACGCTTCATGATGTAATCCACGAACCAGGCGGGGTTGTCGCGGTTACAGCTGAACAGGTCGTAGTGACAGGGCAGCAGCAGATCGCAGCCAAGCTGGTGATTTAAGTCTGCGGCATCACGAAAACTCATATTGGGCAGGATCCCACGAGCGCCTCGCGCATAATCACCGCCGTTAATCGGTAAAACGGCGATGTCGGGCGCAAGCTGTTGCATCTCTGCCTGCAATTCTGCGGTGACCAGCGTGTCGCCGCTGTGCCAGAAGCGGATCTCGCCACAGGTGATGAAGTAGCCGAGAAAACGATCGTGTCCTTCGGCGTTTTTTTCATACTCGCTGTGGGCGGCGGCAATGGGCAGCACCTGAAACGCGCCAATCTGGAAAGCTTCCCCGGTAATGGCCGCCCTGACGTTGTCGCGTAAGTGAGGATTGTCTTGCCTCAGCGTTGTGGCATCTGGCGAAGGTATCCAGAACGGCATGGTGGGCGCAGCAGCAGCCAGCGGCTCCAGCGTGGCCCTGTCCATGTGGTCATCGTGAAAATGGCTGATCAGCACCGCATCGCAGACTTTCAGCGCCTCAGGCGGCAAGACCGGCGGAAACAGGCGAACGAATTCGGTCCCCGGATTATTTCGTTCAATGGCATCGCTTAAATAAGGATCGATAGCCAGCAGATCGCCCGCCGCGTTTTTCAGCACCATCCCGGACTGCCCCAGACTCCAGACGGCCAGCGCATTTTCCGGGACCTGGGTAAAAGACAGTTCGTCAGCCAGCTGTTGCCGGGGGCGAAGAGTGAAGCGCATCGGTGATTTTCCTCATACGGTTGTCGATGGTCAGGCTGAATTCTGGCGGAAAGTCTCAGCGGTGGTTGAAGAGCGGGTCACAGAACATAGTTAACAGTGTTTAGTAAACTCAGTGAATGACTTGCCCGACCTTGCCAGTATGGGCATGCTGCATAACCGCATGAGGAGAAACGGGCAGATGCTTAGCAGCGGACTGAATAATCAGCAGATACGTCATCTCAATAAACAGCTATTTATGCGTCAGATGTGGCGACATAAGCGTCTGAGTAAATCGCAGATGGCGCGGCTTACCGGCCTGTCGACGCCCGCAGCCGGGAAAATCTTGCAGGAGCTGGTGGACGAGGGGCGGCTGTGGCATTCCAGCCAGAATCTGAGCAATCGTGGACAAAATAGCGGCAGTTTTCAGCTCCCGGAGTCGGGTGACTGGACGCTGTGCATGAACATTACGCCAACCCGCATTGAGTGCCTGATTGCCGATGCCAGGCTGATACCTCAGGGGGAGTATCAGCATCGGGCGATCGCTATTGCCAGACCCGAACAGTTGCTGGATGAGATTGAAGCGCTGTGGCAGCAGCAGCGCAGGCGCTGGCCCGATCGCACCATCAATCTGGCGCTGGCCGTACATGGGCAGGTTGACCCGGTGACGGGCGTTTCGCAGCATATGCCGCAGGCGGCATGGAAGAAGCCGGTTGAGTTAAAGTATCTGCTGGAAGAGCGGCTGGGTGTCCAGGTGCGGGTGGATAATGACTGCGTGATGCTGGCGCTGGCGGAGAAGTGGCTGAACAGCGGCCATCAGGCTGACTTCTGCGTGATTAATGTCGATTACGGCATCGGTTCTTCCTTCGTCATTAACGGGCTAATTTATCGCGGAAGCCTGTACGGTAGCGGGCAAATAGGCCACACCATCCTCGACCCTAACGGTGCGCCGTGCAGCTGTGGCCGCCATGGCTGTCTGGAAACGGTGGCGTCTCTTTCCGCGCTCAAGCAGCAGGCGCGGTTGCATACGCAAAATCACGCCACGCCCGGCACTGCGCAGCTTCTGCGTGAGTGGCATGCGGGGGAACCCTGGATTCAGGACTGGGTGGAACAGTCGGCAAAAGCAATCGGTATGAGTCTGTATAATTTCCTTAATATTCTGAATATTAATCAGATTTGGCTTTACGGCCGCAGCTGTGCCTTTGGCGAATCCTGGCGTAAAACGCTGGTGCAGCAGATTGCCTTCAACCCGTTTGACCAGCAGGACAGCCCGAAAATCAAAGCAACCCACATTCAGTTTGGTCAGCTCGATCGCGCCAGCCAGATCCTTGGGATCGGCTATTTGTATGTTGAAGGCGAAGGGAGTGCCTGATCCTGAAAAAACTGCTGGCAGGTGTCGGGTCGACTCTGAGAATAATTGAGAACATGTCATTTACAGCTATAGACTGCACAGTCACTTATATCACTAGCTATTTTGGAATCTGAGAAAAGCATGAACGATATTGAAATGGGAAAGACCGCTCAAATGAATACACGCAAGATATGAGGCCCCCCTCTCGATATCAAGCGGTAGTTCGTTCATTCCATGCATCTGTGTACTGAATATTACCGTCTACATAGTTCCATGTTATTTTCTCATAGCGTAGCTCTAGTCGCTCCATATGGTTACATTTTTCCACTGTTTTTGTGTTATACATGACAGGAGTAACAGCGACTACTTTCACATTTTCAAGAAACATATTAAAGTATTCCACCTCCTGACCTGCATCATTAATTTTGTACCATTTAATTTCAGCACTTTGAAGTGATTGGCCTGTTGCTACTGCTTTGTATAGGTATGGTGTTGAACTATCAAACTCTTTTTCGATTATCATGGGCGTATGAATTCTTGTTCCTGTAATCTTCCCTGTATTGTTATCTGTTGGAATATGTAAACCGTGCCCAAAACCAATAACTTCTATACTTCCTTCACGGTATCTGGCGTCAGATGAACCTTTAATAAGTGCTCCACCATCATCTTTCAGCCACAGGTGAGAGGGAATAGCCATAGAAAAACTCCTTTTAATCATAAAGCCAATGGCCAGCTTTAGCTGATTCCACAAGCATTTTTAGGGTTAGTGGTTCGGGTTCCACCCACCTCCACTTGTTTTGTTTAGAACGCAGGGAGTTAATTGGTATAAATGTCTCTTCATTAGGCCAGTACTTAGCGAACGAGAACTCCCTTCTATCCACTTCAAAAGTGTCAAAAAACTGTTCAAGAATTTCCACCGCATCTTCGTTAGCCCACGGATATTTACCTGTAGAAAGGCTGGTATCCAGTGTCAATACTGGACGTTTAAATAAGGGAAAAATGGGTTTGTTCCAGCATTCTTGATACCAATTTATGACTTGTTGTTCAATGTTGCATGAATAGCTCATTAAGTACCTACCACAGACGGTCGGATGGATGTGCAATAGTATTATATTTTTTTACTGCTTTAAAAGTAATGGTTGACACGTCAACGGCTAAAATTACCCAACCAACTAATGGTATAGTCCTTCCTACAAATGTTCCTAATCTCTGAGTCATAATCCTTTTAGCATTAGGAGGAAAACCAATCCATGTCGGTAGCCTTACTGGCATCATTCGGCTTCGAAACAATCTTCTTGAATAGACAGATGCGACCGAGGTACCGGCGGTCGCTCCAGCCAGCTTCCCCGCTACAGTAACGCTGTTTTATCCCAAATAAATTCCTGTCACGGCCGCGATATCTGTGATACCAAAATGATCCAACGTTTCATCAATCATTATCCAGAAGAACAATTCACCTGCACTCAGATTTGATGTTCCATCATAGAAGTACGTTCCGTTTAGTTCTTCTACCGTATCCATACGTTACCTTGCACCTCCTGTTGATATTCCTGTAATACTATAACTGGTAGGTATGAATCAAGAAAAAGATAGAGATAAAAATAAAAAAATAAACGATGATAGAAATAAGTTATCAGCTTTCGGTATATGTTGCCAAAGCATCATCATTAGAAATAATTGATCGAATCTCGCTTAATCATTTGCAGTACTGCTTAATGAAACTATTGGTATAGTTTTTAAATAGCCTTTCAAAACCTTTTTTGTTAACTTAAAGTTTGAATTTTTTAGCCACTCACACCGAAAGTGAAATTTTTATATCTATTTACCTCAATATTGTAAGCAATATCGTTTTCATTCTGGCTGTTAGCACTAGCCTTATCCAGTAGCTGCAGGCATTGCGGGTCGATATGTCCAGCCGACATTTACGCCAGGCCCCTCATTTTTCCTGAGAATCTCCCTACTCTTCATATTGCTGTATAAATTTTGCGAGGAGATGGGTAAAATCCCGCGAAAAATGCTGTGCAGAACAGGAAATGAGTAATGTCGCAAAACACAACAATGGCGCCCCGGGTCGGATTTGTTTCGCTCGGCTGCCCTAAAAACCTGGTCGACTCCGAGCGGATCCTCACCGAGCTGCGGACCGAAGGGTATGAAGTCGTACCGCGTTATGACGATGCCGAAATCGTGATCGTCAACACCTGCGGATTTATCGACAGCGCGGTACAAGAATCGCTGGAAGCGATCGGTGAAGCACTGAATGAAAACGGTAAGGTGATCGTGACCGGCTGTCTGGGCGCGAAAGAGAACCAGATCCGGGAAGTGCATCCAAAGGTGCTGGAGATTACCGGACCACACAGCTACGAGCAGGTACTGTCGCACGTTCACCACTACGTGCCGAAGCCTCAGCATAATCCGTTTCTTAGCCTGGTGCCGGAACAGGGGGTGAAGCTGACGCCGCGCCACTATGCGTATCTGAAGATTTCGGAAGGCTGCAACCATCGCTGCACCTTCTGCATCATCCCCTCAATGCGCGGCGACCTCGACAGCCGCCCAATTGGTTCTGTGCTGGACGAAGCCAGACGCCTGGTTGAATCCGGCGTAAAAGAGCTGCTGGTGATCTCTCAGGATACCTCGGCCTATGGTGTGGACGTTAAGCATCGTACCGGGTTCTGGAACGGGTCGCCGGTGAAAACCAGTATGGTCAGCCTGTGCGAGCAGCTCGCGAAGCTGGGCGTGTGGGTTCGCCTGCACTACGTCTACCCTTACCCACATGTGGACGACGTCATTCCGCTGATGGCGGAAGGTAAAATCCTGCCCTATCTGGATATCCCTCTTCAGCACGCCAGCCCGCGCATTCTGAAGCTGATGAAGCGCCCTGGCGCGGTGGAACGCACGCTGGAGCGTATCAAGCGCTGGCGCGAAATCTGCCCGGACCTGACGCTGCGATCGACCTTTATCGTCGGCTTCCCTGGCGAAACGGAACAGGACTTCCAGATGCTGCTCGACTTCCTGAAGGAAGCGCGGCTGGATCGCGTAGGCTGCTTCAAATACAGCCCGGTCGAAGGCGCTACCGCTAATCAGCTGCCGGAGCAGGTGCCGGAATCGGTGAAGGAAGAGCGCTATGAACGCTTTATGCAGCTACAGCAGGCGATTTCTGCCGAACGTTTGCAGGAGAAAGTAGGCCGTGAAATTCTGGTGATTATCGACGAAGTGGATGAAGAAGGGGCTATTGGCCGCAGCATGGCGGATGCGCCTGAAATCGACGGCGCGGTCTACCTGAACGGCGAAAAGTCCCTGAAGCCGGGCGATGTCGTTCGCGTGATGGTGGATAACGCCGACGAATACGATCTCTGGGCTTCGAAGATTTAAGCCCGTTGCGAAAAAAAGGCCGCCGTCTGGCTTATGCTGTCGGCGGCTTTTTTATCTGCGCTCCCTGACTATCAGCGCCTTTCCTCTGGTGCGCCAGCACTTCTTCCCTCTCAGGTCTTCAGCTTAGGATCCAGCGCATCACGCAGGCCGTCGCCCAGCAGATTAAAGGCCAGCACCGTCAGGAAAATCGCCAGGCTGGGGAACACCGCCACATGCGGCGCCATCACCATATCGGCGCGGGCTTCATTCAGCATGGCTCCCCACTCAGGCGTGGGCGGCTGTGCGCCTAACCCCAAAAAAGACAGGCTGGCGGCGGTGATAATTGAGGTGCCGATGCGCATGGTGAAATAAACCACGATCGACGAAATGGTGCCGGGCAAAATATGCCGCAGGATGATGGTGAAATCTGATGCGCCGATACTGCGAGCTGACTCGATAAACGTCAGGTGCTTCAGCACCAGAGTATTACCCCGAACGAGGCGGGCGAAGGCCGGAATGCTGAAGATAGCCACCGCCACAATAACGTTGGACATACCGGACCCCATAATCGCCACTACCGCAATAGCCAGCAGAATCCCCGGAAAAGCGAACAGCACGTCGCTGATGCGCATGATGATCCGGTCCCACCAGCCTTCGTAGTAACCCGCCATCAGCCCCAGCACCGTGCCAATGGCGGCGCCAATCGCCACGGAAAAGAAGCCGGAAATCAGCGACAGCCGCGTCCCTACCAGCACCCGGCTGAAAATATCGCGGCCCAGCGAATCAACGCCAAACCAGTGCATCATCGATGGGCCTTCGGTCAGCCGATCGTAATCAAAGTAGTTCTCGGCATCAAACGGCGCAATCCACGGTGCCAGCACCGCCACCACAATCAGCAGCAGCACGAACACGCCTGCCGCCATCGCTACGGGCTGGCGGCGAAAGCGTCGCCAGAACTCCCGCCAGGGCGTTCGCACGCGATGTTGGTTAATCGTTGGCATCGCGGTGAGCGCCGCGCTACGTCGCCAGTTTTTCATCGCATATCCTTATTTGTAACGTATCGCGGGGTTGATGGCGGCGTAAAGCATGTCCACAACCAGGTTAATAAGAATAAATTCCAGCGAGAACAGCAGCACTTCAGCCTGCACCACCGGGTAGTCACGCATTTCTACCGAGTCCACCAGCAGGCGCCCCAGACCGGGCCAGTTAAAGACCACTTCCACCACGATCGAGCCGCCCAGCAGGAAACCAAACTGGAGGCCCATCATGGTCACCACCGGGATCATCGCGTTGCGCAGACCGTGCTTCACCACCACCAGCGTTTCACGCACGCCTTTGGCGCGCGCGGTACGCATATAGTCTTCCTGCATTACCTCGACAAAAGAGGCGCGGGTAAAGCGTGCCATAACGGCCGCCACCGCTGCGCCAAGCGTGATCGAGGGTAAAATGTAGTGCTTCCAGCCGTCGGCGCCAACAGTAGGCAGCCAGCCCAACTCCACTGAGAACAGCTGCATCAGCAGCATCCCGAGCGCAAAAGCCGGGAAGGAGATGCCGGAGACGGCCAGCGTCATGCCGAGGCGGTCAGGCCAGCGGTTGCGCCAGACGGCAGAGGCAATGCCGATCGTCATACCAAAAATGACCGACCACACCATGCTGCTCAGCGTCAGCCACAGCGTAGGATAGAATCGGGCCGCAATTTCAGCTGAAACCGGCCGCTTTGACACCATTGAATGACCGAAATCGCCCTGCACGGCGCTACTGATAAAGTGCCAGAACTGGTGGATCATTGGCTGGTCCAGTCCCAGTTGCTGCCGCACCAGCGCCACCACGGTGGCGTCAGCTTCCGGACCGGCAATCAGCCTCGCCGGATCGCCCGGCAGCATATGAACAAACAGGAACACCAGCACCGCGACAATCAGCAGCGTGGGGATCAGTCCCAGAATGCGTCGGATAAAATAGTTGAGCATGCGTCATCCTGCGCCGCAGACGGCCGCGCCTCTCGTTTGAGAGGCGCGGCCGTCCATAGCGGGGTTTACTTCAGATCGGCGTCGTCAAAGCTGAACGAGGTGTCCGGCATGACGTAGAAGCCCGTCAGATTTTTGGTATTGGCCGAAACCAGCTTTTCGACCACCAGCGGCACCCACGGCTGTTCCTTCCAGATAATGTCCTGCGCATCTTTGTACAGCGCGGCCTTTTTCTCTCCGTCGGTGGTTTTTAACGCATCGGCCAGATCGCTATCCACTTTCTGGTTGCTGTAGAACGCGGTATTGAAGATGGTTGGCGGCCAGGACTGGGTGGCAAACAGCGGCGTCAGAGCCCAGTTAGCCTCGCCGGTGGAAGCCGACCAGCCGGTGTAGAACAGGCGCACGCCGCTCTCTTTCTGTCCTTTATCTTCCACCTCTGCCGCACGCTGGCCCGCGTCCATCGCGGTGAGGGTGGCTTTAATGCCGACCTGCGCCAGCTGCTGCTGGGTGAACTGCAATACTTTCTGCGCAGTGCTGTGGTTATGCGACGACCACAGTGTAGTGGTGAAACCGTTCGGGAAGCCAGCCTCCTTCAGCAGCTCACGCGCCTTAGCCGGGTTGTATTCCGGGGCCGGATAAGCCTGAGAGTATTGAATAGCAGGAGGAACAATGCCCGTTGCCGGGGTGGCATAGCCCGCAAACGCCACTTTCACCAGCGCCTGGCGGTTGATGGCATAGTTAATGGCTTCACGCACTTTCGGGTTGTCGAACGGCTTCTGGGTAACGTTAAAGCTGATGTAACGCTGCATAATCGAGGGAGAGGTCACCAGATCCAGCTTTGGATTCTTCTCCAGCAGTTTTGCCTGCTCGTAAGGGATCGGGAAGGCAAAGTTCGCCTCGCCGGTTTGCAGCATCGCCGCGCGGGTGTTGTTATCCACCACCGGACGCCAGGTGATGCTGTCCAGCTTCGGATAGCCTTGCTGCCAGTAGCCAGCGAATTTCTTCACTTTGACAAAATCGGTCTGGTTCCAGGTCTCCAGCTCGTACGGCCCGGTGCCAACCGGGTGGAAGCCAATCTCCTTGCCGTACTTTTTCAGTGCGGTTGGCGAAATCATCGCCGCAGCCGGGCTGGCCAGCGTATTGATAAAGGCGGAAAACGGCTGCTTCAGGGTGATTTTCACCGTGGAGGGATCGATCACTTCCGTCGTCGCTATAGATTTAAAAAGGTTATAGCGCTTCAGATGGTTATCAGGATTGCTGGCGCGATCCAGGTTGACCTTCACCGCTTCGGCATTGAAGTCGCTGCCGTCCTGGAATTTAACGCCGTTTCGCAGCTTGATGGTGTAGGTCAGCCCGTCTTTGCTGGCATCAACACTCTCAGCCAGCACGTTGACCAGCTTCATGTCTTTATCAAAGCCAAACAGGCCCTGATAAAATGACTTGGCGACCGCCTGCGACAAAGTATCGTTTGCGTCGTAGGGATCGAGCGTAGTGAAGTTGGAGCCAACGGCGATCACCGCATCTTTCGCTGCCCAGGCAGGAACGGCGGCAACGCTGCCTAACAGACCGGCGGCTAACAGTAACTTACGTTTGCTATGAATCATCATTTTGCGTTCATCTCCTGAAGTCCTTGTTGTTGTGCAGCAAAATCAGGCACCGCCAATCGCATGGCGGGCTACATAGTGTCCGGCGCTCACTTCAATCAGCGGCGCCACGACCGGTTCGTCCCCTAAGGCACGGATCGGGCTGGGAATTTCTTCTACCAGCAGTGCCCTTTCGCGGCGTCGATGACTGGGATCGGCCACCGGCACGGCTGACATCAGCTTGCGCGTATAGGGATGTTGAGGATTTTCAAAGACAGACTGGCGAGGGCCGATTTCCACAATCTGTCCAAGATACATGACCGCCACGCGATGGCTAATCCGCTCAACCACCGCCATATCGTGAGAAATAAACAGGAAAGCTATGCCAAACTCACGCTGGAGATCGAGCATCAGGTTGACGATTTGAGCCTGAATAGAAACGTCCAGCGCCGAGACGGACTCATCGGCAATCACCACCTTCGGGTTAAGCGCCAGCGCACGCGCAATACAGATCCGCTGGCGCTGCCCGCCGGAGAATTCGTGAGGATAGCGCCGCGCGTGTTCCGGCAGCAGGCCAACCCGCTCCAGCAGCCATGCCACGCGCGCTTCCGCTTCCTGCCCTTTTGCCAGACCGTGAACCAGCAGCGGCTCCATTATCGAGAAGCCAACCGTGAGCCGGGGATCAAGCGACGCGTAGGGATCCTGAAAAATAAACTGGATATCCCGCCGCAGATGGGACAGCGCCGGGCCGGACAACGTGTCGATGCGCTTGCCGTTGAAGGTAATGCTGCCGCCCTGACTCTCAACCAGCCTTAGCAGCGACCGACCGGTGGTGGATTTTCCGCAGCCGGACTCGCCAACCAGTGCCAGCGTTTCGCCAGGTCTGAGGTCAAAACTCACTTTTTCTACCGCATGAACGCGTCGCGTGACCCGATTAAACAGGCCGCTACGGATATCAAAGCGGGTGACCAGCTCCCGAACCTGTAAAACCGGTTCGGCCTCCGGCGACACCGTGTCCTGCGGCACCTCGATCGCATCATGTTTCTGCGGTGAGAGCAGGGGAAATTTAGCCGGGAAAGGGTGCCCGGTCATGGAGCCGAGTTTAGGCACCGCGGCCAGCAGCGCCTGAGTATAAGGCTGCTGCGGGGAGGCGAAAATGTCCTCAACCGGACCGGTCTCCACCACGTCACCCCGGTACATCACCTGTACCCGGTCGGCCATTTCAGCCACCACGCCCATATCATGAGTGATAAAAATCACCCCCATCTGCATCTCTTTTTGCAGCACGCGGATCAGCTGTAGGATTTGCGCCTGAATCGTCACGTCCAGCGCCGTGGTCGGCTCATCGGCAATCAGCAGCGCCGGTTTGCAGCACAGCGCCATCGCAATCATTACCCGCTGACGCATCCCGCCGGAAAGCTGGTGCGGAAAGCGCGAGAGCACGTTTCTGGCTTCAGGAATACGCACCAGGTCGAGCAGCCGTTCCGCCTCTTTCAGCGCCTCACGGTGGCTTTTGCCCTGATGCAGGCGAACAGACTCGGCAATTTGTTCCCCTACCGGAAAAACCGGATTCAGCGAGGTCATCGGCTCCTGAAAAATCATCGCCATATCAGCGCCGCGAATACCGCGCAGCTGGGACTGGCGCGCGCCTGCCAGATCGATGACCCGATCGTTTCGCCTGCGTAGCCACATCTGGCCACTGTCGATCCTGCCGCCACCCTGCTCCACCAACCGCATCAAAGCCAGCGAGGTAACGGATTTTCCCGAGCCTGATTCACCGACAATAGCCAGCGTTTCGCCGCGCTGAACGTCCAGCGACAGGTTTTTAACCGCCTGCACCACGCCCTCCTCCTGACGGAAGCTGACGCTGAGATTTCTGACTGAGAGCACCTGCCCGGCAGGCAATTCGGGGGTTGCCGACATCCTTCTTCCTTATTTTTCGCGGTAAATACCGATGTTAGGCGCATCGCCAACGTAGCCATAGCCGCGATACATCCCTTCACTGTTGAAGGGCAGCGCCACGTTGCCCTCACGGTCAACGGCTATCACACCGCCGCTGCCGCCCAGCACCAGAATTTTTTCCATTACCACGCGGTCGCTGGCTTCTTTCAGCGACAAACCGCCGTACTCCATCAGCGCCGCGATATCATAAGCGGCCAGCGTGCGCATAAAGACTTCGCCAGTGCCGGTGCAGGAAACCGCCACGTTGGCATTGTTGGCATAGCAGCCCGCGCCAACGATCGGAGAATCCCCTACGCGTCCTGGCTGTTTGTTGGTCATGCCGCCGGTAGAAGTCGCGGCAGCAAGGTTACCAGCCAAATCCAGCGCTACGGCACCTACCGTGCCGAACTTGCGATCCGCATCAAGCGGATCGTCAGAGGTGTGCGCCGCGCCGTCGTGATCCAGCATCACGCCTTCGGATTGCAGCGCACGCTGTAACTGCTCCCGGCGTTCAGAAGTGGAGAAGAAGTCCGGGGACACCATCTCCAGTCCCTGGGCCGCAGCAAATTTCTCGGCCCCTTCGCCGGTAAACATCACATGCGGGCTGTTTTCGAGCACTGCGCGGGCAGCCAGCACGGGATTACGCACGGTGCGAACGCCAGCAACGGCGCCCGCCTCCAGCGAACGACCGTCCATCACGCTGGCGTCCAGCTCGTGGCTGCCCTGATGCGTGAACACAGCGCCTTTACCCGCATTAAACAGCGGACACTCTTCCAGCAGCCGCACCGCTTCGGTGACGGCCTCAAGCGCGCTGCCGCCGCTGGCGAGGATCGCCTGACCGCTGGCAACAATTTCCGACAGGGCCTGAATATAGCGCTGCTCTTTCCCGGCGCTCATGCTGGCGCGCGCGATTGCGCCCGCACCACCGTGGATAGCAATAACTGCTCTGACCATAATCTGATAACCCTGCGTGCCAAATCAGCATGAAAAACACTGAGTTAGATTGAATTTGTTAAGTATTAAGCCGTTTTCGACTATAGGCAGGCTGTAAAGTGATGTAAAGCAGAATGTTCGCTGGCTGATAATAACGAAATGTTCTATGTCATACCTCCGCTGGGGGTTTGCGTGACCAGAGGGGGAAATCGCGCCATAATAACATCATCTGATTAGATGCCTGCCTGACCGTTCGGGCACGCTGGAGACTTTATGGAAGCCTTTACTGCGGGTTTGATCTCGCTTGACGATGCGCTGGCACTCATGCTGGCGGCCATTACCCCTGTTACCGAAACGGAAACGCTGCCGATTACCTCGGCCGCCGGACGGATTACCGCCTGTGCCGTGACCTCCCCCCTTGACGTGCCGCCTTTTGCCAACTCGGCGATGGACGGCTATGCGCTGAAGATGGCCGATCTGGCCGCTCAGCCACTGAAGGTTGTGGGCAAAGCCTTTGCCGGCGCACCGTTTAAAGGTGAATGGCCGGCGGGAAGCTGCGTCCGTATTATGACCGGCGCGCCGATCCCACCAGGCACCGAAGCCGTGGTGATGCAAGAGCAGGTCGGGGAAGATGGCGACAGCATTCGCATCCTGGCCGACGTGATCGAAGGACAGAATATTCGCCTGGCTGGCGATGATATTTTGCAGGGCGCTACGGTGCTGCGTACAGGTACGCGCCTCGGCGCGGCGGAGCTACCGCTTCTGGCCTCGCTTGGCATTGCAGAAGTGCAGGTGCGGCGCAAACTGCGCGTTGCTCTGTTCTCCACCGGCGATGAGCTTCAGCCCGTTGGGCAGACGCTGGCCGAGGGACAGATTTACGACACCAACCGTTTTGCCGTCCGTCTGATGCTGGACAAGCTTGGCTGTGAAACGATCGATCTGGGCATCATTCCCGACGATCGCGAGGCGCTGCGCGAAGCGTTCAGGCTGGCTGACGGCCAGGCAGACGTGGTCATCAGCAGCGGCGGCGTGTCGGTAGGCGAGGCTGACTACACTAAAAACCTGCTGGAAGAGCTCGGTGAAATCAGCTTTTGGAAGCTGGCGATCAAGCCGGGCAAACCCTTTGCTTTTGGCCGCCTGAGCAACAGCTGGTTCTGCGGCCTGCCGGGCAATCCGGTTTCCGCCGCCCTCACCTTTTACCAACTGGTGCAACCTCTACTGGCCAAGCTGACCGGGCAACAGGGGCCTGCGCTTCCTCCCCGCCAGCGCGTGAAGGCGGCTACAGGATTGAAGAAGTCTCCCGGACGCCTGGATTTCCAGCGCGGCCATCTGCGGCGTAATGCTCAGGGAGAACTTGAGGTTCACACCACTGGTCCGCAGGGTTCGCATGTCTTCAGCTCGTTCAGCCAGGCCAATTGCTTTATCGTACTGGAGCGCGATCGGGGGAACGTTGAGGTCGGTGAGTGGGTAGAGATCGAGCCGTTCAATAGCCTGCTGGAGGGCTGAGATGCTGCCAGAGCTCAGCGATGAAGAGACCCTGCGCTACAACCGCCAGATTGTGCTGCGCGGCTTTGATTTCGACGGTCAGGAAAAGCTGAAGGCGTCAAAAGCGCTGGTTGTCGGCCTTGGCGGCCTGGGCTGCGCAGCCAGCCCTTACCTGGCATCGGCTGGCGTGGGGCACCTCACGCTGTTGGATTTCGACACCGTGTCGCTCTCCAATCTCCAGCGGCAGATCCTGCATCGCGATGACCAGATTGGCGTAGCGAAGGTGGAATCTGCCCGCCGCCAGCTCAGCGCCATCAACCCGCTAATCGCTATTGAGGCCATCAGCGAGCGGCTCAGCGAGGAAAAACTCGCTGAGCTTATCAGCCGCCATGATGTGGTGCTGGACTGCACGGATAATGTAGCCACCCGCGAGCAGCTGAACAGGCTGTGCCACAGCAGCAAAACGCCGCTAATCTCCGGGGCGGCAATCCGCATGGAGGGGCAAATCAGCGTCTTTCGCTGGCGGCAGGATGAGCCCTGCTACCGCTGCATCAGCCGCCTGTTTGGCGAGGCCACCCTAAGCTGCGTGGAGGCTGGGGTCATGGCACCGCTGGTGGGGGTGATCGGTTCGCTTCAGGCCATGGAGGCTCTGCGGGTGCTGACGCAATATGGCAGCGCCGTGCCGGGAAAACTGCTGATGTATGACGCCATGACGCTGCAGTTCCGCGAGCTGAAGCTGCAAAAAGATCCGGCCTGCGAAGTCTGCGGTCGCGAGCATTAATTAGCTCAGTTAACCTTCCCCTGGGCGTTTTGACCTACCCGCGCCCACTCAGCTGCTTTTTTCAGAAGGAAAAACAACGCGCTTTTCTGGCGGACACTATAGTTAGGATACGATAATGTCCGTGAAAGAGAGAGTTTTGTTAATGACTGGAGAGCCTCCTCTACACCCTGATGCCAGCATGTTGAACCTGCGGCGGATGCTGATCGTCTTCCTGCTGATTATTAGCGGCGCAGTGCTGTTGGTCTCAGCCTGGGTAGTGGTCAACACATGGCAACGCATGGTTAATGAGACTCAGAACGATGCGCGCAACCTGTCTCAGTCGGTGGCTCGCCAGTCGGAAGATTCAGTGATGCAGGTGGAGCTGACCCTACAGGATTTGCGCGACCGCATCACCCTGGTCGGTCTGGATACTGAACGGCAGCCCTATTTGCAGGCGCTGCTGATGCAGCGCAAGGCTTCCCTCCCACAGCTTCACGGACTGTTTATCTACGATAGCCAAGGCAACTGGCTGGTCACCTCTGAAGGTGCGGTCCGGCAGCACAGCAACAACAGCGATCGGGCATATTTTCGCTATCATCAGCACAATACCGATCCGGGCCTGCATATCAGTGAGGTGATCCACAGCCGGTCAACGGGCGATCTGATCATCCCTTTATCCATGAGGCTGAACAACAGCGACGGCTCGTTTCGCGGCGTGCTGCTGGCTACCCTGCGGATTGACTACTTCCGGCAGATTTTTGGCTACTACAATCTGGGTGAGCGAGGTCTGATGGCGCTGATAGTCAACAATGGCGATATTCTCTATGCCCGCCCTTTTCCGGACAGTACCATCAACAAAAATATCTCCGAAAGCCCGCTTTTTACCGATCTGCTGAAAAGAGCGCCGAGCGGCACCGCCACCTATACCGCCGCGCTGGACGGCATTAAGCGGGTGTTTGGCTACGCCAGCCTGAAGCGCTATCCGCTGGTGGTGACCGTCGGCTTTGATCGCAAGCAGCTGGTACACGCCTGGTTTACCGACCTGCTGGTGTATCTGATCCTTTGCTGCCTGCTGATGATGGTGATCTTCGCGCTGGGCTACTTCCTGCTGCGCAATCTCAGCCAGAATATCCGTGACCAGGCCGAGCTGGCTCAGGTCCGCGAGCAGCTGACCGTCATGAACAACACGCTGCAAACGCTGGCGCTGGTTGACGGCCTGACCGGGTTGGCAAATCGTCGGCAGTTCGATCTTTATCTCGACCGCAGCCTGGAGCGCGCCAACAAATTAAGAAAGCCGCTGGCGCTGCTGATGATCGACGTCGACACCTTTAAGCGTTTTAACGACACTTACGGCCACCTGGCTGGCGATGACTGTCTGAAGCGAGTTGGAGACGCTCTGCTACGGGTCTCGCACCGATCGGACGACCTGATTGCGCGCTATGGCGGCGAAGAGTTTGCGGTGATCCTGCCCGGCAGCGATCGTGAAGGCGCCGCGCGCTTTGCCCGTTCCGCGCTGGAGGCCGTGGCAGCGCTCGGCATTCCCCATCTGAATAGCGATCACCAGGCAAAAATTGTCACTATCAGTATTGGCCTGCACGTCATGCAGGGCGGCCTGTCGGAAAGCACGCGCCAGGCACTGATTGGTCAGGCGGATAAGGCGCTGTATCAGGCGAAAGCCTCAGGAAAGAACCGTATGGACGAGACATAGAACGACGAAGGGGAAACAAGAAAGGGCAGATTTCTCTGCCCCTGAAAAAGTTTTACGCGTGGCTCATTTTGTCCGTGGGAAGATCGTACCGCAGTTCATAATGCCTTTCGGATCGTAGATTTCCTTCAGTGCCTGCATAATATACCACGCGCTGCCGTGTTCCTCTTTTGACCAGTGAACGCGGTGCTTACCGATTCCGTGGTGGTGCACCATTGAGCCGCCCAGCTTAATCGTCTCTTCAACGATGATCTTATTCAGCGGATTATGGTACTTATCAATTTCCTCTTCCGGCTTGCAGTCCACTACGTTGTAGTCGTAGACGAAGTACATATTGGTGCCGTTGATATAGCTGTGCGATGAGTGTCCGCCCAGCATGGTGATATCGTCAGCGTGCGGGAACTCCGTGCGGATTCGCCGGATCACATTTTCATAAATCGCGTTGATGCTCGACCAGTCGCCGGACACTTCCGTGGTGAAGCCCATGTTCCCCGTGCGCAGGATCTGCTCGCGCTCGGCGGCCACCTTATCCGGTCCCCAGTTGAGGTTGTTAAACCACTGTTCAATCAGCGCGCTGTCTACCTGCTGGCATTCCGGGTGTCGTGCGACTACCTCCTGAATCCCTTCACCGGTCGCCCTGGCGATGCCCTTATTACCCTCAGCCATAAAGATCAGCACGCAGCGACCGTCAGCGAAATGGGTGAAATGCTGGCTGCCGTCCTCGGCGTCATACAGGCGGGCGATAGAAGGACGATAGCCCTCGACCATCACCTCGCGCAGAATATCGAAGCCGGTTTTCATGTTGTCCAGCGTATAGCCATAGAACAGGTTGTTTTCCGGCATATATTTGAAGATCTTCACCGTTACCTCGGTGATGTAGCACAGCGCCCCTTCATTGCCGATAATGATATGACGGATGTCCGGCCCAGCGGCGCGGCGCGGTACGTTTTTGATGCGGGTTATCGTACCGTCAGGGAACACCGCTTCCAGCCCGACGACCATGTCTTCGATAGCGCCATAAAGCGTGGAGAGCTGACCAATACTGCGGGTGGCGACCAGACCGCCCATCTGCGCCAGCGGTTTAGACTGCGGCGAATGGCCGGTGGTGTAGCCTTTCGCCCGCAGCTGGTTCTCCAGGATTTCCAGCGGCACGCCGCACTGCGTGGTGGCCTGCATGTTTTCCACGTCAATCTTGATCACCCGATTCATAGAGGCGCCGTCGAGCACCACGGAGTTCTCGACGACCGTTTCCAGTCCCCCTTCCGTGGCCGAAGCGCCGGTTCGAGGCACGCCGTTGATGCCGTGCTGATTCATAAAGGCCAGTACGCGGGAGACCTGTTCCGTACTTTGCAGCTTCACCACCGCAGCGGGTAGCGGCAGAGTAAAGACGCCGTGAATATCGGCATATTTACGGAAACGGTCAATGCTATTCCGGCGTAACACCTCTTCATCAGTAATAACCTGTTGCGGCCCAACGATCTCTTTCAAATAATTAACGATAGCTTCGCGTGATAACGACATCTTATTTCCCTCACAGCAGGAAGAACGGTAAATTAATTAAGCTGACTAGCGAACTAAATAGCCGCCATCGACGACCAGTAAATGACCATTAACATAATCAGAAGCGCGACTGGCCAGGAAAACCATGGCCCCCATTAAATCCTGAGTTTCTCCCCAGCGATTTGCCGGAATATGATCGAGCACGCGCTGATTCGTTTCTGGATTAGCTCGCGTCGCCGTAGTGATTTGCGTGGCGTAATAGCCAGGCGCAATCCCATTGACCTGAATATTGTACTGGGCCAGTTCATCGCAATAGGCCTTGGTTAACCCGGCCAGCGCATGTTTTGAGGCGGCGTAAGCCGGCGATCCCTGCCCGCCCAGCGTGGAAAATAGCGAGCAGATATTAATGATTTTCCCCTGGCGGTTAGCCACCATGATTTTTGCCGCCTCATGGCTCATCTCAAAGGCCGCGTTCAGGTTAATCTCCATCATCGGGTCCCAGTCGCTGCGGCCAAACGACAGCACCGGGTTCAGGCGGCAGATCCCGGCATTGTTCACCAGGATATCGACGCGGCCGTAGCGCTCCAGACATTCCGCCATCACCTGCGCCGCCGCGCCTTTCTGGCTGATATCAATTTGCATAAATTCAGCGCGAACCCCCTGTTGTTCCAGCAGTTCACGGGTTTGCGCGTCGGCAGGATTCAGGTCGGGGATAAACAGATCCGCCCCCGCTTTGGCTAACGCGACCGCAAAGGCCTGGCCCAGGCCGGTGTTGCCTCCGGTTACAATCGCCGCTTTCCCTTTTAGTGAAAAAAAGTCCAGTGAAAATGCTGTTAATGCGTTTGCGGTCATGATTCACCTCATTGCCAGACAAGCAAAAAAAAAGAGAAAAGCATCCTCCTCCGCGCTGGCGGAGAAGTTACTTTTCTCTTCGTCTCGAGTAACTGCCCGAAACGCTAACACAGAATTCCGAAGATTGACCAGCGATCGCGGTCACAAAAAAATATTATTTCATTGATTCAATAAAGACAGAAGATTCTTAATGACCTCCAGCGTATTTTTTAATTCAGCTGGCCATTATCCGGTGATGAATTCAGCAAAACTGGTTTGTGTGATTTCATTCACAGAATAAACCCACTTCGCCGTGATACTACTTTCGCCGTTACTGAACGAGACCCTGAGAAAAGTAACTCCCCGCGCGTCGGGGAGCTTGCTTTTCTCTTTTTTTTTGCCTGATGCCTTGCTAATGAGCGTATAAAACCATGGAAACATCCTCAGTCCGACGCTGGCTTACGCTGGCAGTCATCAGTATCAGCGGCGGTATAAGTTTTGACCTGGCTTATTTACGCTACATTTATCAAATCCCTATGGCGAAATTTATGGGATTTTCGAATACCGAAATCGGACTAATTATGAGCACCTTTGGCATTGCCGCTATCGTGCTGTATGCCCCGAGCGGGATTATTGCGGATAAATTCTCGCACCGCAAAATGATGACCTTCGCCATGGTAGCGACCGGGCTGCTGGGGCTGCTGATGGCGACCTTCCCCCCGCTGTGGCTGATGCTGATTATTCAGGTGGCCTTCGCCATCACCACCATTTTGCTGCTCTGGTCGGTGTCGATCAAAGCCGCTTCGCTGCTGGGAAGCCATGATGAACAGGGCAAAATCATGGGTTGGATGGAAGGCCTGCGCGGCATCGGCGTCATGGTGCTGGCGGTGTTTACGATGTGGATCTTCTCCCTGTTCTCCGCAGACAATCCTGCCAGCCTGAAAACGGTGATCCTCACCTACAGCGGCGTCTATATCCTGTTGGGAGTGCTCTGCTGGCTGCTGGTCAGCGACGGTCACGCCACGGCAGGCCCGCAGGAAGATCGCAAAAAGTTCAGCTGGCGGGATATCGTGGCGGTGCTGAAAATTCCTACCACCTGGTATTGCAGCATGATTATTTTTGGCGTCTACACCATTTACGCGCTGTTGAGCTACTCAACCAACTATCTGGCGGAAATGTACGGCATGACGCTGGTGGCCGCGAGCTATATGGGGATCGTCGTCAACAAAATTTTCCGTGCGGCCTGCGGTCCGCTGGGCGGGCTGGTCACGACCTACAGCCGCTGGCGCTCGCCCACGCGGGTGATTCAACTGCTGGCGGTGCTGGCTTTCGTTACCGTCGCCCTGCTGCTGTTTACCCATTCTCATCCGATGGGGATCTCGGTAGCCATTACGCTAATCCTGCTGCTGGGCTTCACCTGCTACGCCTCTCGCGGCCTCTATTTCGCCTGTATTGGCGAGGCCAGAACGCCAAAACATATTCTGGGCACGACCGTCGGCATCTGCTCGGTAATAGGCTTTTTGCCGGATGTTTTTGTCTATCCCATTATCGGACACTGGCAGGATACGCTGCCCGCCGCCGCGGCCTATCACCGGATGTGGCTGATGGGGCTGGCCGCCATCGTTTTAGTGCTGCTGTTTACCGGCCTGCTGTTCAGACAGCTCAAACGGCAGCCTGATTTCAATGGAGAAGTACAGGATTTATCAGGAGAATAGTGATGAAACAGGGCTATCTGATCGGCATCGATGTGGGCACGCAAAGTGCCAAAGTAGTCATTTTTAACCTGCTGGGCGAACAGATCTGCGAGGGGCATCAGCCGCTGCGCCCGCTGGTCATCCCCGCTCCGCAGCTGGCGGAGCATCCTGACGACGATCTCTGGAGCTCGCTCAGCGCGGCCTGCCAGAAAGCGATGCAGCAGTTTCGCGTACTGGGTCTGGATGAGGGCGCCATTCTTGGCGCCGGGCTCTGCGTGATCCGCTGCTGTCGGGTGTTGCTGAAACCTGACGGCGCGCTGGCGTGGCCGGTGATCAACTGGATGGATCGGCGGTTAAACCAACCCTGGCAGTACCATGAAAGCTATGGCGACGTCCGCTACCTCACCACCACCTCCGGCTATATCACCCATCGGCTGACCGGAGAGTTTAAGGATACCAGCGCTAACTATATTGGCTGGTGGCCAATGGACAACCAGCGCCAGGCATGGAGCGAAGATGCCGCCAGCTGGCAGCGCTGCAACCTGACGCGCGAGCAGGTTTTCGACGTGGTGAAGCCGGGGGAAATTCTGGGCACGCTTACCCCACTGGCCGCAGAGGCCACCGGTCTGCCTGCCGGGCTGCCGATTGTTGCCACGGCGCACGATAAAGCGGTGGAAGCGCTTGGCTCCGGTTCTTTACGCCAGGGGGTCTGCCTCGTCTCGCTGGGAACCTATATCGGCGCGATGGTGCACGGCGACTCGGCGCAAACGGAAGCCAAAAACTTCTGGCCTTTTCAGGCCTCGGTACCGGGAAAATATCTTTATGAATGCATGGGCGTGCGGCGTGGTATGTGGACCGTCAGCTGGTTTCGCGATCAGTTTGGCGGCGCGATGGCCGAGGTCGCCAGCTGGGGCGAATCGATTGAGGCGCTGCTGAGCAAAGAAGCCAGCCAGGTTCCGGCAGGCAGCGAAGGTCTTATCACCCTGCACGACTGGGCGGCTCCGGCCGAAGCCGAATACCGCAAGGGAGCATTTATCGGCTTTGACGGCCGCCATACCCGCGCGCATATGTTTCGTTCACTGCTGGAAGGCATCGCCCTGACCATGAAGAACCATATGGACGGCATGGCGGAGGAGTTGGGCAAACCGTTCACCCAGATAATCCTCTCCGGCGGCGGCGCAAACAGCGATCTGATGATGCAAATTTTTGCCGACGTATTTGGACTTCCTACCCAGCGCAACCGCATGAAGAGCGCAGCGGCGATTGGCTGTGCTATCAACGCCGGGATAGCCGTTGGCGCTTTCGACAGCTATCAGCAGGCCAGCGAACGGTTGGTGCAACCTGCCGAAGCTTTTCAGCCCAACGAGGAAAATCACCGGCTCTATAACGCCATCAATCAGCAGGTATATCGGCCGCTGCACGACCATCTCGACCCGCTGCTGATGCGCCTGAGCGACATTACCGGCTGAGGGCGCCCTGCGCCAGCTGCCAGACCTGGTGATTGGTGGTCGATACCGCCACCGCCCCGGCGGCAAGCGCCAGCCGGGCATCTTCCTCATCACAAACCAGCCCACCGGCAATCACCGGCTGGGCTATTTTGTCGGTAATCCACCCCAGCACCTTAGGCATACAGCCCGGCAGGATCTCAACCATGTCCGGCTGCGACTGAGCGACCTGCTTATCAATATTGTTGAAGGAGATAGAGTCCAGCATAAACAGACGATGAATTGCATAGAACCCCTGCTGACGGGCGGCTTTCACCATCGCGGGCTTGGTGCTGATGATGCCGTCAGCCTGGGTGACAATTTTCAGGAAGTTGATCACCACCTCCTGGTTTGAGCTGCCTTCGAGCAGATCAACGTGGACGAAGGCCATTTTACCGGCCTGCTTAATTTGCTGCACGATGCGCCCAATATTGCAGATGGTGCCGAACAGCACCGAGACGATAGCGCAGTCCGAAGCAATCGCCACCTCAAGGCTTTGGGCATCCTTAACGGCAGCGACAACGGGAGATTTCTTTAACAACTGATGCAGGGACACTTGTGCTCTCTTCAGGCGGACGGGGTTATCTCCTTATGCTGCCTGAGCACAACGTTAAAGGCTACCGGCGAGCGCAGGCAGAACATCATCCTGTGAAAGGGTTCCCATTTCTTCAACCAGCCAGTCGCGGAACCAGGCAACCCGGGGTAAAACTTTTTTCCCCGGCGGGGTCTCCAGCCAGTAGCCGTTGGCGCTGGTTAACACCAGAGGGGAAAGCTGGATCAGCATGCCGCTCGCCAGCTCATTGCGGATCATACTGCGGTCCAGCACCGCATAGCCGGTCCCGGTGATACAGGCGTTGATAGCCTGGTCCTGAGTGCTGAACTCAAGGCCGCAGCCTTTGGACAAATCGCTGACGCCCGCCGCCTCACACCAGCGCTGCCAGTTGCCCAGCCGCAGATCGCCGCTCAGTACGTGCAGCGACGGCACGGCCGTATAGGGAGGATAGTTACCGTTTATGCGCAGTAGCGGACTTCCTACCATCACCAGCGCTTCATGACCCAGCCACTCCCCGTTGTGGACGCTCTCTTCCGGCGTACCAAAGCGCACGGCGCAGTCAAAATCGCTGTACTTCTGCCGGGCTTCGCTGATCAGCGCGATTTGCAGCTGGCTGTTACGCTGACAGAGCCTTGCCAGGCGAGGAGCCAGCCAGCGCGTGGCGAAAGTCGGGGCCACCTGAAGCCGCAGATGCTGTAAAGGATTAGGCAACTGCACATGTCGGATGCCCTCTTCCAGAATATCCAGCGACTGCCTGACCACCGGAAGTAGCAGTATCGCTTCCTGAGTAAGCATCAGCCCGCTGTGGCTGCGGATAAAGAGATCCCTGCCCAGAAAGGCCTCGAGCTGTTTCATCTGTCGGCTGGCGGCACTTTGGGTAATAAACAGGGCATCAGCGGCTTTACTGAAGCTGAGACTACGGCAGGTTTCTTCAAATAACCGCAGCATGCTGAGAGAAGGAAGCTTACGCATAACGGCCGATCCTTACGCGAACGAAATGTTGCGAATTTGTATCCATATTGCTTGAGAACCGATCTCTCAGGCAGGCAAAAATCACCAAAATTGGCGTTAAATCACATGTTTTTCAGGAATGAGGGTATGACTAAAACGCACTGGCTGCGGCGACCGTTCGCTGCCACCTTATTAACAAATAAAACACAAAAATAACAAACAACCGCTTCACCCTATGAGGACGGAAAAATGCAACAGACCATTCAGTTGGACGATGTACCGCTCAATCGCTTTCATCTTAAGATCACCGGGCTGACCTTCAGCGCTCACCTCACCGACGGCTATGTGCTGGGCGTGATTGGCTTCGCGCTGGCGCAAATTAAACCGCAGATGGGATTAACGCCGTTCTGGGAGGGGATGCTCGGCAGCTCGGCGCTGATCGGTCTGTTCCTGGGCAGCCTGCTGCTGGGGTGGATCGGTGACATCGTGGGCCGACAGAAAATTTTCTGCTTTAGCTTTGTCATTATTACCCTCGCCTCCGCCCTACAGTTTTTTGTCACCGGTCCCGAACAGCTGTTCCTGCTGCGGGTGCTGATTGGCTTTGGTCTTGGCGGCGACTTCTCCGTGGGTCACACCATGCTGGCTGAATTCTCACCGCGTAAGCATCGCGGCGTGTTGCTGGGCGCGTTCAGCGTGCTGTGGACCGTTGGCTACGTGGCGGCCAGCTTCGCCGGGCACTTTATCAGCGATCTGAGCCCTGATGCCTGGCGCTGGCTGCTGGCCTCTTCTGCCGTTCCGGCGGTGATCATCCTGCTGCTACGTATCGGCACGCCCGAATCGCCGCGCTGGCTGATGCGTAAAGGTCAGCAGCAGCAGGCTCTGGCTATTATCCACCGCTATTTCGGCGAGCACGTTACCCTTCAGCCTGAGCCAGCGCACAGCAAGCGGCACAATCTGGGCGTGCTGTTTACGGCGCGCTATCGCAAGCGCACCGCGTTTAACTGCCTGTTCTTTGTCTGCCTGGTGATCCCCTACTTCGCTATTTACACCTTTCTGCCGGCCATTTTGCAGGCGATGGGGCTGGATAAAAACTTCGGCACCGATCTGCTGCTGAATGGTCTGCTGATTGTCGGCGCAGTGATGGGGATCGGGCTGACGGCTATCTGCTCTCGCCGGGGCTTTCTGATCGGTTCATTTGTCTTTCTGGCCGCCTGCCTGGTCGCCATGAGCCTGCTGACGGGCAGCCAGTCAGGCTGGATGATTGCCTGCTTCGCCGCCTTCACGCTGATGATGTCTGCGGTCAGCAATCTGGTTGGAGTCTTCCCGGCTGAGAGCTTTCCGACCGAAGTTCGCTCAATGGGCGTCGGCTTCGCCACTTCAATGAGCCGTCTCGGTTCCGCCACCGGCACGCTGCTGCTGCCGCTGGGAATTGTCCATCTCGGCCTGTCCGGCACTATCGCCATTCTGGCCGCAATCCTCGCCATCGGCGCGATAGTGTCACTGGCCTGGGCGCCTGAAACCAAAGGGTTAACGCTGGTCGACGCCGGTGAGGCGGCCAGCCCGGAAGCACCACAGCCGTCCGCACGGACGGCCACACTTCATCACTAGCAGGAGAAACCATGGAAATGTATATCGGTGAGGGTTTTGCAGGTAAAGGTATCAACGCATCCCATATCAACATCATGATCGGGCCGCGCAGCGGGGTGGTGGGTCAGGCGTTCTCCAGCAGCCTGGCCTCCCCCTCCCGGGGACACAGCCCTTTCATGGTGGTGCTACAGCCCAACGTTCCGGCCAGGCCAATGACGCTGTACGTTAACAAAGCCGAAATTCAGGGCGAGCTGCACGGCAAGGCGACATGGGGAGCCTCGCAGGCGGCGATTGCCGTCGCCGTGACGGAAGCGCAGCTGGCCGGTACGCTGCCGCCGGAAGCCGAGGACGAGTGGTGCATTGTCACCGCTAACTGGGTGAATCCGGCCTGTGACGACGTTGACGAGGTTTATCGTAATAACTATCAGGCCTGTACTCAGGCTATCCAGGCCGCGATGGAGAAACTCCCCGGCCGCGCCCAGCTGACCCAGGCGCTGAAATCGCCTGGCAACCCGTTCTACACCCCAAAAGCGTGAGGAAACCGTGATGGACTATCTCAATCTGGGCAACAGCGGCCTTAAGGTTTCGCGCCTGTGCCTTGGCACCATGAACATGGGCAGCAAAGAGTGGAAGCCGTGGATTTTTGACGAGACGCAGAGCGAGCCGCTGCTGCGCCACGCGCTCGATTCAGGCATTAACTTTATCGACCTTGCCGACTTCTATTCCAGCGGCGCGGGCGAAGAGGTGGTTGGCCGGATACTCAAGCGGATTGCCCAACGTGACGAGCTGGTTCTGGCGACCAAGGTTGGCTACCCCATCGGCGGTGGCGCCAATAATCAGGGCCACTCACGTAAACACATTATGAAGAGTATTGATGACAGCCTGCGGCGAATGGGCACCGATTATATCGATATGTATATGCTGCACTATTTCGACGTTAATACCCCGGTTGAAGAAACATGGGAGGCGATGAACGACATTGTGCGCAGCGGCAAGGCCCGCTACGTCGGCGTCTCGACCATGTATAGCTGGCAGCTGGCAAAAATCCTCTGGTGCTGCGATCGCAACGGCTTTACCCGTCCAATCAATATGCAGCTTCAGCTGAATTGCGCCTATCGTGAAGAGGAGCGGGAGATGCTGCCGTTCTGCCGCGATCAGCGGATTGGCGTCTCGGTGTTCAGCCCGCTGGCCCGTGGCTTGTTGAGCTGCGATATCAGCTCGGTGAGGAATCAGACTGATTTCTTCACCCATGAAATGTATGCCGACACAACCTCCCGCCAGGTGGCGGAGTCGGTCAGCCGTGTGGCGCAGTGGCGCGGCGTCCCGGCCGCACAGATTGCCCAGTCCTGGGTGCTGAACCACCCGGCGGTGGACGTGATGCTGGTTGGGGCTGATTCGGTCGCGCAGATTGACAGCGCGGTGGCCGCCCTCTCCACCAGCCTGAGCGAAGAAGAGCGCTATGAGCTTGAGCGCAACTACACTCCCTGCGACGTCATCAACGATTACACCGCCGGGAAACGGATTGCGCGCGAAAGCCGCGCCGCTCGCCAGTATTTCGAACACACAACGCAAGCAAGGAATATCGCATGAGTTCATTTTCAGCGCTGCTGCGCACCGGCTGGTATTGTGCAGGCGAATGGCGTACGGCGGCCAACACCTACCCGGTGCTCAATCCAGCGGATCTGAGCGAAGTCGCGAGCGTGGCGTTGGCCGGAGCGGCGGAAACTCAGCAGGCAATTGATGCCGCCGCCGCCGCTCTGCCGGCCTGGCGAGCCATGACCGCCAAAGCCCGCGCGCAGATCCTGCACCGCTGGTATCAGCTAATCGTAGAAAACCAGACCGCCCTGGCCGAGCTGATGGTGAGCGAACAGGGTAAAGTGCATGGCGAAGCGATGGGTGAAGTGCTCTATGCCGCCAGCTTTATTGAGTGGTTTGCCGAAGAGGCTAAGCGCGCCAACGGGAAAACGATCCCCACGCCAAAAGCGGGTAACCAGATCCTGACCTTCAAGCACCCGGTGGGCGTGGTGGCGGCAATCACGCCGTGGAACTTCCCGCTGGCAATGCTGACCCGCAAGCTTGGCCCTGCGCTCGCTGCGGGCTGTACGGCGGTGATAAAACCGGCCAACGAAACGCCGCTGTCCGCCTTCGCGCTGCTGGTGCTGGCAGAGCAGGCTGGCGTTCCGCCGGGCGTTATCAACGCGGTGACGGGCGATACGCCAGCCATTGGCGAAACGCTGATGCAAAGCCTGACGGTGCGTAAAATCTCGTTTACCGGCTCCACGCCCACCGGCAAGCTGCTGATGCGCCAGGCGGCGGATACGGTGAAAAAGCTCTCGCTGGAGCTGGGCGGCAACGCGCCGTTTATCGTGTTTGACGATGCGGATATTCCCGCCGCCATTGCCGGCGCGATGGCGGCAAAATTCCGCAACAGCGGCCAGACCTGCGTCTGCGTCAACCGCTTCTACGTTCAGGAAGGGATCTACGATCGTTTTGTGGCGCAGCTGAGCCAGGCGGCGCGGGCGCTGAAAGTGGCGCCAGGCATGACGCCGGGCGCCGAACAGGGGCCGCTGATTCACCTTCAGGCGGTGGAAAAAGTCGAGCGTCATATCAAAGATGCGCTGGCGAAAGGCGGCGACCTGCACTGCGGCGGCGAGCGCCATGCGCTCGGCGGCAGCTTCTTCCAGCCCACCGTTATCGGTAATGCGACGGAGAGTATGCTGCTGGCGCAGGAAGAGACGTTTGGGCCACTGGCCGCCTGCTTCCGCTTTCGCGATGAGCAGGAGGCGATCCGTCGGGCTAACGCCACACCGTTCGGCCTGTCGGCCTATCTGTATACCCGCGATCTCTCCCGCGCGTTCCGCGTTACCGCCCAGTTAGAAAGCGGCATGGTCGGCATCAACGAAGGCATAATTTCCACCGAGGTAGCGCCGTTCGGCGGGGTAAAAGAGTCTGGACTGGGCCGTGAAGGCTCGGACTGCGGCCTGGAAGAGTATCTGGAAACCCAGTATGTCAATATTGGCAGCCTGGCGGGGTAGCCTTCGCGCGCGCAAAAAAGGGGGATCTTACGATCCCCCTTCTGCTTTTTGCCGGTGCCGGAGCGGAATTAATTGATGCCCTGGCTGCGCAGATAGTCTTCGTAGTTGCCGGTAAAGTCGTTGAATTTGCCCGGCGTCATTTCAATCACGCGGGTAGCCAGCGAGCTGACGAACTCACGGTCATGGGACACGAAGATTAGCGTGCCTTCGTACATCTCCAGCGCCATGTTGATCGCCTCAATCGACTCCATATCCAGGTGGTTGGTCGGTTCATCCATGATCAGCACGTTCGGTTTTTGCATCATCAGCTTGCCAAACAGCATTCGCCCTTTTTCCCCCCCGGAGAGGACCTTAGCAGGCTTCTTGATGTCGTCCTGGCTGAACAGCAGGCGACCGAGAATACCGCGAACGGCCTGCTCATCATCGCCTTCCTGCTTCCACTGACTCATCCAGTCGAACACCGTCAGGTCATTGGCGAAGTCATGGGCATGATCCTGCGCGTAATAACCAATCTGCGCATTCTCGGACCATTTTACTTCGCCGCTATCCGGCTGATGCTCGCCCACCAGCGTTTTCAGCAGCGTGGTTTTACCAATGCCGTTCGGGCCGAGGATCGCCAGCTTTTCGCCCACTTCCAGCAGCAGGTTAACGTTTTTAAACAGCGGGCCCTGATCGAACCCTTTCGCCAGCGACTCGAGCTGAACCGCATTACGGAACAGTTTCTTATCTTGTTCGAAACGGATAAACGGATTCTGACGGCTGGAGGCTTTAACTTCTTCCAGCTTAATTTTGTCGATTTGCTTAGCGCGCGAGGTCGCCTGACGAGACTTCGAGGCGTTGGCGCTGAAGCGGCTGACGAACGACTGCAGCTCGTTGATCTGCGCCTTTTTCTTGGCGTTGTCAGAGAGCAGGCGTTCACGAGACTGGGTGGCGGCCGTCATGTATTCGTCGTAGTTGCCCGGATAGACGCGCAGCTCGCCATAGTCCAGGTCAGCCATATGAGTACAAACCATATTCAGGAAGTGACGGTCATGCGAGATGATGATCATGGTGCTGTTACGTTCATTCAGCACCTGCTCCAGCCAGCGAATGGTATCGATGTCCAGGTTGTTGGTCGGTTCATCAAGCAGCAGAATTTCCGGGTTCGAGAACAGCGCCTGCGCCAGCAGCACGCGCAGCTTCCAGCCTGGCGCCACTTCGCTCATCGGGCCGTAATGCTGCTCCAGCGGAATGCCAACGCCCAGCAGCAGCTCGCCCGCGCGCGCTTCCGCGGTATAGCCGTCCATTTCGCCATATTTGACTTCGAGGTCGGCCACCTTATAGCCGTCTTCTTCGCTCATCTCCGGCAGCGCGTAAATGCGATCGCGCTCTTCTTTCACTTCCCACAGCTCGCCGTGGCCCATGATCACCGTATCCAGCACGGTATACTCTTCGAAGGCGAACTGATCCTGGCGCAGCTTACCGATACGCTCGTTAGGGTCGAGCGACACGTTGCCTGCTGAAGGCGCCAAATCTCCGCCCAGAATTTTCATAAAGGTGGACTTGCCGCTGCCGTTGGCGCCGATCAGGCCATAGCGGTTACCGCCGCCAAATTTGACAGAGATGTTTTCGAACAGCGGCTTACTGCCAAACTGCATGGTGACGTTGCTGGAAACTAGCACAGGTTTGCCTTTCGTTTGCGATGTGAGAATGTGAACCAGCGCGCATTATGCCAAAAAAAAGGGGCGGCGAATACACCGCCCCCCCCTGCCACCCCTTTAGTTTCCGTCAGTGGCTTTCTATCTTGCGTTTTGACGCTGGCAGCGGACGCGTTTCCACGTCGTCGCTCAGCCAGTCATGCAGGTAATGTTCTATCTGCTCCAGGCTGCGGTTGCGGGTTTCAGGCACGCATTTAATGACGAAGACCGCACCGGCCAGGCCGATAACGGCAAAGATAAAGAAGGCGCCGGAGAGGCCAACGCTCGCCAGCAGGATCGGGAAGGCCAGCGAAATAGCAAAGTTGGCCATCCACATAGCAAAGACCGCCCCGCCCATAAAAATGCCGCGCAGACGAGTTGGGAAAATTTCGGACAGCAGCAGCCAGGTCACGGGCGACAGCGCCCCCTGCTGGAAGCTCAGGAACATCAACATGCCCAGCAGCACCATATAGCCGCGCAGCACGTCCACCTGGCCATTGACGGTTTCAGGCATGAAGTAGCTGACGCAGCCAATAAACAACAGCGAGGCGGTACAGCCGAACTGGCCAATCTTGATCATCGTCCGGCGGCCAATCTTGCCCAGCAGCCAGATGCCGACAAAGGTCATCAGCACCGAAATCGCACCGTTCGCGATAGTGGCAAACAGCGCCGAGTCGGTACTCATACCCACTGCTTTCAGCATGGTTGGCGCGTAGTACATGATGGTGTTGACGCCGGAGGTCTGCTGGATCACCGCGATCCCTACGCCGATCAGGAACAGCTTGAACAGCCAGGGCTTCTTCAGCTCCCTCAGCCTGGGCCTGGCCTGATTATCCTGTTCGGCCAGCGTTTCCTCAATTTCGGTCATCTCCCACTCGACGTCGCTCGGCGCACGGGTGCGTTCCAGCACCTTCCGCGCTTCGGCCAGTCGCCCTTTCATCGCGTACCAGCGCGGCGTATCGGGCATAAACATCATGCCAAACCACAGCGCCACGGCAGGAATGGTGGCGACTGCCAGCATCCAGCGCCAGGTGGTTTCTCCTCCCCAGGCGGCGTTGAAGCCCGCATTAGAGATGTAGGCCAGCATCTGGCCGGAGACAATCATCAGCTCCTGCAGGGTGACTAACTGCCCGCGGCGATTGGCTGGAGCGATCTCCGCGATGTAAACCGGCACCGTGGCCGATGCTCCGCCAACCGCCACGCCCAGCACCAGGCGGAAGAAAATCATCCAGTGCACGTCCGGTGCCAGCGAGGTTCCCATCGCCCCAACGGCGAACAGCACCGCGAGGATAATAATGATTTTCTTACGCCCGGCCGCTGCCGCAAAATGACCGGAAAACAGCGCGCCAAACGCCGCGCCCAGCAGCAATGAGCTGGTCACCAGCCCGGTAGTAAACGGCGTCAGCTGCAGTTCATTGCCCATAAACAGCAGCGCGCCAGAGATGACACCCGTGTCGTAGCCAAACAGCAGGCCACCGAGCGTGGCAACAAGCGCGATAACTTTAACAAAGGGTTCGGTGGGGGTTTGACTGTTAGGGCCGGAGGCCCGACTGGGAGTGAGATACTG
The DNA here is from genome assembly GCF_000773975.1 of Erwinia typographi. Taxonomy (GTDB): domain Bacteria; phylum Pseudomonadota; class Gammaproteobacteria; order Enterobacterales; family Enterobacteriaceae; genus Erwinia; species Erwinia typographi. The sequence continues at coordinate 139,606 of NZ_JRUQ01000055.1, read as the reverse complement.
TTCTTTTGCCATGGTGATTTCTGACCTCTTATTCTGACCCTGAAAAAGGAGTTGGTCGGAGCATGAAACATCACGGCGACATTTACCGTGGCCGCCCATTAATTTAGTTTATTTTTTTCATTTATAATAATAATGGAAATTAAATTTTGAGATGTAGCGCAGTGCATTTCGGTATTTGTGTGATACAAGTCACATAAACACCCTGTGTTGATTGTGGAAAGGCATCAGTTGTGCCGGATAAAACAAACCAATTAAATGCCATCCAAAATAATTTAAAAATTTCGTTTCATTTTTATGTCGTCAAAAGATCTCGCCAAAGCGTGGCTGCGCCTGAGATTGCTCCCCCGGCAGACCTGTTAACCCGGCCAAATATTGTCGGCGGCTAACAGAAAGATAAACAGTGGAGGAGACTTTCAGTCAGTCAGGGTGAGGGACAGAAGAAACCAAAGAGGGTTTGAGGAGGAAAAGCCCAGCCGGGGTGCCGGGCTTTGCAACAACTGAGAGGACATCTTACTTAACCTTGCGGGCATTATCCGCTTGCCATTCCTCATAGCTGGCTTCGAGGAGCCAGAGGCAGGTCGCACCTTTGTCAGTACTCAGTAAAGCGTGACGCGTTTGCTGATAAAAATCCTCAACCATAGCGGCAGACTGCTCAACTGGAACACCACAGACGATCTCCGTCCCTATCATATGCGGCCAGGATTTGGCATCGATCAGACTAAGAATACCTAACGTTCCCTGAGTGTTTTTTACCAGTGAACTGGAAAGCGCATCCTCAAGGGCTATAGCTTGCTTAACATCCGCAACGGCGGCAAGGTGAGGTACTTTATCAAGCCAGATCTGTTCACCAGCAGCAATCCCCTGCAATGCCTCCGGCCAGTTAACAGCGGCAGCCATCGGACTGGCGGCCAACACAGGCAATAACAGTAGAACCAGGCGCTTCATCGCACAACCTTAAGGGTCCCGCCTTCTCGCAAAACGCGCCGCCGGGTGCCTGCAGACATAATAATGCAGCCTTCAGATGCGAAACCAGCAGGCTTGTCGATACGCTCACCATGAATGCGGAACGCGGAGCGACCAAACGACTCCCCGGATGTCTGCACCAGAATAATGGTATATGGCCCTTTAGAAGCCGAGTGACCGGCGATTTTGTAAATTCCCCTGGGTAACGGTCCCATTCCTCTGACATGTTGGCGATCGGGATTATTTTTATTGGTCAAGCTGCCTGAATAGCCAGTTTCGACGAACTCATTCCCACGGTAAAGTCGGCCCGTGCTTTGTTGATATGTCCATTCCATTGGCACTTCTCCTTATGTGATAATGCATTCGTTCCAACTGTCTGAATGAATGATGTTGCCGTCGACATAACGCCAACTAATTTTCTCATATATCAGCTCAACCAAATCGAAATGATTACAAATCTCACCATATTGAGATTTGACGTCATACATTACGGGCCCAGCACTGATTACCGTCACTCTCTCCATCAGGGTAGTGAAGTATTCCACCTCCTGACCAACAGCGTTAATACGGTAATATTTTACCTCAGCGGATTGGAATTTTTGACCAGAAGTCACAGCTCTGTAGAGGTAGGGAGTGGAAGCATCAATCTCTTTATCAAAGGTAAATGGGGAGTGCTCCCGGGTTGCGGTTGATTTGCCCGTTCTGTTGTCTGTGGGAAGCATTACGCCATGATTCAGACCAAGAATTTCAATACCACCTTCACGGCCAGCCACATCGACAGAAACACGAATTGTGGTGCCAAGGTCATCTTTAAGCCATAGATAAGCTGGTATAGCCATATTTTTAAACTCCATTTTAAAAATGTGCCCGCATGTAAGCCACTGGTTCACATGCAGCTTTGCAAATCAATGCAAAATTACCCCTAAGTCAAATTACTGTCAATTTTATAGAGGCTGATACTGCGCAGAGCACTTCACTGTCCCACTCTTAATGGCCAATGAAATATCAATGTATTATTACTGAGGCAGTGGAATAAAATATTGGACTATGATTTTTACAAGCAGGAAATTATGGGCATGGCGGGCTGTGAAACGGAAACTGCTATCCGCCACAGCCGCGAGCTAACCAGGCAGAGATTGCTACTGGAGGAGCCAGAGCGCCGCCGTTAATTCAGCGGCTTATCGGCACTCTCTGCCGGGCCAAACACCGAATAGTCCGGCATGTTCACGTTCTGATACAGCTCCCAACCGCCGCCGAGCGCTTTATATAATGCCACCAGATCCAGGCTGCTTTGCACTCTGGCCTGCGCGGCCTGCTGCTTAGCCTGCGCCAGCTGGCGCTGAGCGTCCAGCGCATCAATAAAGGATGACAGCCCCTGACGGTAGCTGTTGCTCGCCAGATCGAAGGCATTCTGCGTCGCCTCCACGGTCTGGTCTAATCCCTGCACCTGCTGCTGATCGGTGCGGTAGCTCACCAGCGCATTCTCAACATCCTGCAACGCGGTCAGCACCGTCTGACGGTATCCCAGCGCCGCGCTGGCCTGCTCTGCCCTCGCCAGCTTGACGCTGGAAATCAGCCTGCCGCCCTGAAAAATCGGGATCGAGACCGCCGGGCCGATGCTGTAAAAATGGCTGCTCCAGTTGTCCAGGTAGCTGATATCCGTATTACGCAGGCCAAACTGACCGGTCAGCGACAGGTCAGGGAACAGCTGAGCAACCGATACGCCGATATTCGCGGTCGCGGCGTGCAGCTGCGCTTCGGCCTGACGGACATCCGGTCGCCTTCTTGCCAGCGCGGACGGCAGCCCAACCGGGACAACTTCAGGCAGCGGCGGCAGCGCCTTGTTGGCGATCAGCTCACCGTCCAGCGCGCCCGGCGGTTTGCCGATCAGCACCGCCAGGCCATTCATCGCCTGGTGGATCTGCGCCTGATACTGCGGTAGCTGTGCCCGTAGCGAGTTCAGCTGTGCACGGGCATTTTCGACGTCCATCTGCGGAGCCAGCCCGTTATGCTGCTGGCTTTGCGTAAGCTCCATCGTCTGCTGCGCCACGTCAATCTGCGTTTGCAGCGTCTGGCTTACCGACTGCGCGCCGCGAAGCTGTAAATAGGTGCGGGCGACTTCGGCCTCCAGCGAGACCAGCGCATCGTTGCGGTTCTCAATCGACTCCTGCTGCTGCGCATCGGCCATCTCAACCTGGCGACGCACTTTGCCCCACAGATCCAGTTCCCAGGAAGCGTCAAAGCTACCCTGATAGATCGACACCGGTTTGGTCAGGCCATCCAGCGCCGAACTGACTTCCGGGTCGACCTGGCTGTAAGCGCCGTTAGACTCCAGCTCGCCTTTAATACCCAACTGCTGCCGCTTGGCTGAAAGGTTGCCATTCACCGAAGGGAACCATGCGCCGCGCGCCTGATTCAGCTGCTGACGCGAACCAGCAATGCGCAGCACCGCCTGTTGCAGGCTGAGGTTGCCGCTAATCGCCCTGTCGATCAGGCTGTTCAGCTGCGGGTCGTTAAACGATTTCCACCAGCTGGCGTTGGTCGCCGTCGCCTGAGGGTTCGAACCAGCGTCCGAGTTAATGCTGTTAAAAGCCCCTGGCGTGGCCGGCTTCGGCGTCTGATAATCAGGCCCCACGGCACAGGCGGACAAAGCCAGCGTGACAGCTATCACCACGCTAACTCGCCGACGCCGATAGAGAGGAAAAACGTTCATGTCAGTGTGCTCCAGCACTGCCCTCGCTCTTAATCGGCGCAAGCAGTAAACAAAAAGGAATAAGGACCAGGGCGACAATACTGAGGCCCATAAAAACGTCGATATAGGCCAGGATACGGGCCTGAACAATCATCTCTTTATACAGCTGGCCGGTAGCGATAGTGACCGGATCCCCCACCGCCGAGGTAAAATCTCTCACGCCCTGCGCCCAGCGCTCAACCGTCAGGTTAAAGGGTTCATTTAGCGTGCTCATGTTGTGGACCATATCCGCGCTGCGCACCTGCTCTCGCTGAGTAATCATCGCGGTGGAGAGTGAAATCCCAATCGATCCGGCCACGTTACGGCACATGGTAAACAGCGCCGAGGCATCGGCATTGAGCCGCTGCGGGATGGTCACAAAAGCAATGGTCGTCAGCGGGACAAAGAGGAAACCCAGCCCGATGGTCTGCGCGCTGCGCATCAGCACCAGCGTAGTGAAGTCCACGTTCGGCGTAATCATCGCCGAGTACAGGAATGAGAGGAATAAGCAGGTGAAGCCAAAGGCAATCAGCCAGCGCGTTTGCACCACCGGCATCAGCTTCAGCACCAGTGGAATCGACAGCACAATCAGCACCGCGCCGGGTGACAGCACCAGCCCTGACCAGGTAGCGGTATAGCCCAGATCCTGCTGAGCCAGTTGCGGGATCACCACCGAACTACCGTAGAGAATGGCGGCCATTCCAGACATCAGAATGCTGGCGACGGCAAAGTTTTTATCCTTCAGGCAGTGCAGATCCACCACCGGCTTTTTAGCATAGAGCAGCCAGTAAATGGCACCCACCAGCCCGATAGCGGTCAGCACGGCAAAAGTGACGATAAAGCTGGAGCTGAACCAGTCATCGTCCTCGCCGCGATCAAGCATCACCTGCAAACAGCCCAGCCCCAGCGTAATCAGGCCGATCCCGATATAGTCGATTTTCAGCTTGCCCTTAGCCCACTTGCGCTCCCACGGCGGATCTTCCAGCAGTTGATAAATAGCCATCACGCTGAAAATGCCGACCGGAATATTGATAAAGAAGACCCAGCGCCAGCTGTAGTTATCGGTGATCCAACCGCCCAGCGTCGGGCCGAGAACCGGCGCGACAATAATCGCAATCGAGGATAGGCCAAAAGCCTTGCCGCGATCTTCCGGCTTGAAATAATCGAGCAGTACCGACTGCTGTACGGGCTGCAAGCCGCCGCCGAAAAAGCCCTGCAGTACCCTGAACAGAATAATTTGCCACAGCTCAGTGGCGATGCCGCAGAGGAAGGAGCAGATGGTGAACATTACGATGCAGATCAGGAAGAACTGCTTACGGCCGAATACCCGGCTGAGGAAGGCGGAGATCGGCAGCACAATACCGTTCGCCACCAGATAAGAAGTTAGTACCCAGGTTGATTCATCGTAGCTTGAAGAGAGCGAACCGGCAACGTGAGGCAGCGCAACGTTGACGATGGTGGTGTCGAGGATTTCCATAAACACCGCCAGCGTCACCGTCATGGCAACCAGCCAGGGATTGCTGGCCGGTTGCCAGCTTTCGCTGTGGCTCATTCCACCGTCACCTTCGGTTCAACCGACAGGCCAAGCGGCAGCGGCTTATTCGGGTCCAGCCCCTTATCGATGACGATTTTCACCGGTACGCGCTGCACGATTTTCACGTAGTTGCCGGTGGCGTTTTCCGCCGGGAAGGTAGAGAAGCGCGAGCCGGAACCCATCTGCACGCTGTCGACATGCCCTTCCAGCTTCATATCCGGCCAGGCATCGACGCTGATATCTACCTTATCACCCGGCTTCATTCGCTCAAGCTGAGACTCTTTGAAATTAGCGGTAACCCATACCTCAGGAGAGACCAGCGAGAACAGCGAGCTTCCGGCCTGGACCAGCGTGCCCACCTGCACATTACGTTTGGTGACGAAACCATCGTAAGGCGCGCGGACTTCGGTATAGGAGAGATTCAGGTTAGCGGTATTGAGCTGCGCCTGGGCCTGCTCAACCTGCTGCTGGCGAGCCTCCACGTTCGTTTCCTGCTGACGAATTTGCAGCTGAATCTGCGACGCCACTTCCACCTGCGCTTTGGCGCTTGCCAGCTCGGCCTGAGCACTTCTTAACTGCGCGCTGGCCGCGTCGATATTACGCTGGGAGGTTGCACGCGGGTCCACGCCGCGCTGACGCTTATAATCTTCCTGGGCGTTCAGATAGTTGGCCTGGGCCTTGGCCTGCTGAGCCAGCGCCTGATCTTTCTGCGCGGGATATTGCACCTTCGAGAGTTCCAGCGACGCCTGCGCCTGATGAAGCTGGGCGATAGCCAGTCCAAGCTGTGCCTGGGCCTGATCGCGCTGCGCGGTATTATCACGCGGATCGATCACCACCAGCAGATCGCCCTTCTTCACCCGCTGGTTATCTTTCACCCTCAGCTCGGTGACGTAGCCCGACGCTTTCGGTGCAATAGTTACCGCATCTGCTTCGGTAAAAGCATCATCGGTGCTTTCAATATTGCGCGTGGTGAGCCAGAAAAACAGTGCGACGACGATCGCAATCACCACCACTATGCCAAGGATAATCAGCGGTTTTTTACCCGGGCGCTTCCGCTCCGGCTGCTCGTTATTATCCTGCTGTTGTTGCTCTTCCTGCTGACGCTGGTCATCATCTGACCCATTATTTGTTTGATTAGCCATAGTTCTCATCAGTTAGCAAAGGCCTGTACCAGACCTGAAATCAAGCAAGCTGCCTTAACAATAGAAGGAAAGCTGACAAAATCAAACGCAGCTTTACGACACTATACAAGTTATAAAAATCACTACCACGCGTCCTGTGTAAATATCAGTAACAGTCTGGAGATAAGTCTGAATTTGGGTTTAGCCGAACTCAAATAGCTTTCAGCATCCGCAGCATTCCCCACCCCAGCAGCAGCGCCCACATCAGCAAGGGAACAGAATAGCAGTGGAACTGCCACCAGATGCGGCGATCTTTCGCCATGCGCAGCGCGATCAGGTTAGCCAGTGAACCGGGCAGCAGGCCGAAGCCGCCAATATTCACCGCCCAGGCCATCAGCGTGGTTGCTGGCAGGCTGCTTAGTAATAAAATGGTCGCCGGGACGTTGCTGATTATCTGCGACAGGCCAATCGCCAGCAGATACTGACCCATTGCCGAAAGCTGAGAGAGGTGATGCAAAGAGACTTGCAGAGCAGGCAGGCGGGTGAGCAGATAGACGTCGATGAACATCACAATAAAGACCGCCAGCAGGCTCCAGTCGATACTGAGCAAAATTCGCCGCGCCATCAGCAAAAAGACCGCAAAGATCGCCAGCAATCCCCACAGGGCCAGGTTCAGCTCCAGCGCGACAATGAATATGCCATAAAGGACAACGCTGGCGATCATTAAGGGACGTTGCCAACTGGGCACAGCCGACTGCGCGGCCAGCTCAATCTTTTTGCGACTAAAGCAGAACAGGGTCAGCAGCAGCAGGCTCGCCACCAGCACGGCGGCCAGCGGCAGCATTTGCCAGATAAAGCCCAAAAACCCGGCATCGCCGTGCCGCCACATCAGGATATTCTGCGGGTTGCCGACGGGGGTTAGCAGAGAACCGGCATTGACGGCCAGCGCTTCGAAAATGATCAGGCGGGCGATTGGCAGTGCGGAAAAACGCCGCAAAGAGAGCGTTAACGGCACCAGGATAAACAGCGCGACATCGTTGGTCAGGAAGGTGGAAAGCAGCGCGGCGGCGGCAACCAGAAACAGCGCAAGGCTCCGCTGCCGGTGAAAACGCTGCACCAGTCGCCGCCCCAGCACGTCAAAATAGCCGCTGGCCTCAATGCCTTTGGTCAGCATCAGCAGGCCGCACAGGGTGACAATGGTCGGCCAGTCAACCGCCGCAGGAAGCTGCGACGGTGAAAAGGGCACGAAGAAGGCCAGAATCAGGCCAGTCAGAATCAACAAATGTAGAAAGCGGTCATGCAAAAATGGCCTGAGCAGCGTTACCATACAGACTCACTGAAAGAGGAGGGTTACTGACGGCTTTGGTAAAATTTCTCGAAAATGGCCAGCGTTTCATCACTGACGTGATGTTCGAGACCTTCCGCATCCCGACGGGCGGTATCAGGGCTGATCCCCAGCGCCAGCAGAAAGTTCTCAACAATATAGTGCCGTTTGCGGCTCTCTTCGGCCAGCGCCTCGCCTTCCGCAGTCAGAAACACGCCGCGATAGGGAACCTGCTCAACCAGCCCACCAGCGGCCAGTCTCTTCAGCATTTTAGCGACGGTCGGTTGCGACACGCCCAGACGGGCGGCCATATCAACCTGGCGGGCTTCACCAAACTCACGGATCAGATCGGAAATCAGCTCAACATAGTCATCAATCAGCTCACGACGATGGGCTTCGCGCACCTGGCGGAAGCCTTCGACGTGCTCTTCAATATCTTTCAGTGGCGCGGGCACTGCACTTTTAGCGCGACGACTCATGGAGCTTCCTCTTCTTATTCTCTGATGCACAAACCGCTCGCATCAGCAATCGGTGTCACATTGTAAACTAACCGCCGGGAAGCACAAATTTTCGCGAAGCAGCAGGAAATGATAGCCATAAAAAAATCCGCCACTGGGGCGGATTTTTTAAAGCGCCAGCCAGGCTGGGCTTGAAAACGGCGGTTTAGAAGCTGTAACCTACGCCGGCGATCCAGGTGCCAACGTCAACGCTACGAATGCGGCTCTGCTCGTAGCCCACGTCCAGGGCAACGTCCTGGATACCTGGGTTGAACTGCAGGCCAGCACCGTAGGAGAAACCAACGTCGCTTGAATCGGATTTGTCACGGCTGGTAGTGGTATTCTGCTGGAATTTACCGTAGCCAATACCCACTACGCCGTAGATGCTTGCCCAGTCGTTCAGACGATAAGCTGGACCAGCGGTAACGCCGTAATACTGACCTTTATTGTAGATACCAGCGTCAGTATTATCTTTTTCGGTGTAGGTGAAAGAGCCAATCCAACCTAATGGATCGCTGCCGTTTTCGTAACGATATTTCAGGTTGAAGCCGTTTGCTTTGTTGGCAACGCCCTGGTAATCGCTTTGTGCGTAACCACCAGAAACGGTGCTTTGTGCCATTGCTGAACCAGCTGTAACAGCCAGTACACAAGCCAGTGCTGAAAGACATGCAATTTTTTTCATAACCACCTCAAATGTGAAAATACTTATTCTCCTGACAACCCTGAAAATATAACAAAACTCAGCCAGAAACTCTGCCCCGAAATTGTTGTCCAACACAATGTTTGGTGTAACAGGACGTTAATGAAGCTTCGTATGTCATTCTTTTGGCTTATGATTGTCGAGTTCCCTTGGTGCGGTCATGGTAATGTAAGAAAATGTTCATTGAGATAATTCTCAATTAAACCTGACGTTTCTTTACCGTAATGGCGCTGTTTTTAACGCTTTCTTCACTTTTTTTCTCTGGCTGGCGATCCGTTTTCAACAACCTTCCAGTACACTCAGGGAACTTTTTCCCTCGCGTATGGACGAATAAGGTTGGTTCACAGGATGTCTTCTTCTCAAAAATCCCCGGCGTGGCTCCCCGTCTTAGTTCTGCTTATCGCCATGACCTCCATTCAGGGCGGGGCAGCGCTGGCTAAAACCCTGTTTCCGGTGGTTGGCGCGCCGGGTATTACCGCACTTCGCCTTGGGTTGGGGACGCTGATTCTCTGCGCCATCTTCAAACCCTGGCGGCTACGCTTCAACAGGCAGCAGTTTTTGCCGCTGTGCCTTTATGGTCTGGCGCTGGGCAGCATGAACTATTCCTTCTATTTAGCCTTGCGCACCGTACCGCTGGGGATTGCGGTGGCGCTGGAGTTTACCGGCCCGCTGGCGCTGGCGCTGGCTGGATCCAGGCGCCCGCTGGATTTTGTCTGGGTACTGCTGGCGCTGCTGGGACTGTGGCTGCTGCTACCGATTGGCAAGGATATCACCAGCGTCGACCCTAAAGGCGCGCTGCTGGCGGTGCTGGCTGGAGCCTTCTGGGCGGTGTATATCCTGGCCGGCCAGCGGGCCGGTGCCGAGCATGGTCCGGCTACCGTGGCGATGGGCTCACTGATTGCTGCGGTGGTGTTTGTCCCGCTGGGCCTGGTATATGCCAATACCGGTATCTGGGCGCTCTCGCTAATCCCCGTCGCCATACTTATTGCGATTCTCTCCAGCGCCCTGCCCTATTCGCTGGAGATGGTGGCTTTGACGCGTCTTCCAGCCAAAACGTTTGGCACGCTGATGAGTCTGGAACCGGCCATGGCCGCGCTCTCCGGCATGTTGTTCCTGGGCGAGATACTGAACGTTGTGCAGTGGGCCGGACTGGTGGCGATTATCCTTGCCTCCGCTGGTTCGACGTTGACCATGCGTCCTTCGAAACAAAAAATCGATCCCGTCAGCGAACTGCGTGAGTAGTCTCCGGGGTTATTTTAGCCCCGGCCTCGCTGCGCTATTTTTTATCCCTTTCATGCGTTAAGTGAATGTTAATAACAAGTAAATATTTTGTGTGAAATAACTAAGGAAATATTCCGAAAGGGTTATTCATTAAAATTAACGGCTTAGTGAACGCTTATGCCCGTAGAAAAATAAAATAAATAAAAATCAATCATATAGATTATTTTCTATGAGTGAGAATATTTATCACTCTCATTCTACTCTGGCTAACAAGATGATTAGCAACATTATTAAGGCTAAAAGGTCTGTGCTATTCAACTAATAGGCAGTAACTTTCCAGCAGGGTTAAAAACCGGTGCTATACTTAATCCCGTACTTAATTAGGACAATCACAATTAAGAGGATATTAATGATGAGTACCGCTAAACTGGTTAAAACGAAATCTTCCGATCTGATTTTCACCCGTAACAACGTGGCTGACGACGAGAAAAAAGCCACCATTGAGGTGCTCAATCGTCTGGTTACGGAATTCATTGATCTGTCTCTGATTACCAAGCAGGCGCACTGGAATATGCGCGGCGCAAACTTTATTGCAGTGCATGAAATGCTCGATGGTTTCCGTACCGCCATTACCGATCATCAGGACACTATTGCAGAACGCGTTGTGCAGCTGGGCGGCGTGGCGTTGGGCACCAGTCAGATTGTTAACGACAGAACGCCGCTGAAAAGCTATCCGCTGAACATCCATAGCGTTCAGGATCACCTTAAAGCGCTGGCAGAACGTTACGCGGTGGTGGCTAACGATACCCGTAAAGCCATCAGCGAGGTTGAAGATGAGGATACCGCAGATATCTTTACCGCTGCTTCACGCGATTTAGATAAGTTCCTGTGGTTTATCGAATCTAATATCGAATAAACAGGGTTACCGCTACGCCTGAGGCGTAGCGTCATGGTGTAACGTGGAGCAGATGGGATCTTTCATCTGCTCTTTTACTGTGGGAGAGAAAAATATGGCAAGCGGATGGGCACATGATGATGCCGTTCAGCAGCAGATTGATTCCACTATTGATGACGCCGTCACCCGCGCGCGCCGGGCCATTACCAGCGGCCCCAGCGCTGAATATTGCGAAAGCTGCGGCGAAGCCATTCCTGAAGCCCGCCGCCTCGCGCTGCCGGGCGTACAATATTGTGTGCAATGCCAGCAGCAGCGCGACAGTCGGCAGACCAGCAGCCTGTACAACCGGCGTGGCAGCAAAGATAGCCAGCTTCGCTAACCGCCCGCTGCGCGATAAAATCCGATCTGACTAACACTTATTTAACATCCCCGATCTTTTTGATTGTATTTCTCCCGCCATTTGCTACAAAACACCCTGCACCAAAAAAGACGATTAGCACCAAAACTGGGCACCATAATGGTGCTAAGCCAGTTTACCCTTTCCCCGTCACGGCTTAATTTGATTTAACGTGCTGTTTTCAATCAATTTTGAAAGTTGGCATAATATTTTCATATGGCTGCTGGCATTCAGTCAGGCAAAGACCATGCCTGACGGCTAAAAGGATAAAAAGATGAAGTCGATTGTTAAGTTTTCCCTGGCTGCGCTTACGTTGGCGTTTGCCGTCTCTTCTACCGCCGCAGAAAAGAAATTGGTTGTCGCGACCGACACCGCCTTCGTTCCTTTCGAATTTAAGCAGGGCGACAAGTATGTTGGCTTCGATGTGGAGCTGTGGGCCGCGATCGCTAAGCAGCTGAACATTGACTACACCCTGAAGCCAATGGACTTTAGCGGCATTATCCCTGCCCTGCAAACCCGCAACATCGACCTGGCGCTGGCGGGTATCACCATTACCCCTGAGCGCGAGAAAGCCATTGAGTTCTCTGACGGCTATTACAAAAGTGGCCTGATGGTGATGGTCAAAGCCAATAACGACGCGATCAAAAGCATTGCCGATCTGGACGGTAAAGTGGTGGCGGTGAAGAGCGGAACGGGCTCGGTGGATTACGCTAAGGAGCACATCAAAGCGAAGGATCTGCGGCAGTTCCCGAACATCGACAACGCGTATATGGAGCTGGGCACCAACCGGGCGGATGCCGTATTGCACGACACGCCAAACATTCTTTACTTCATCCATACCGCTGGTAAAGGCCAGTTCAAAGCGGTCGGTGAGTCTCTCTCCGCGCAGCAGTATGGCATTGCGTTCCCGAAAGGCAGCGACGAACTGCGTGAGAAAGTGAACGGCGCGCTGAAAACCCTGCGTGAGAACGGCACTTACAACACAATTTATAAAAAATGGTTCGGCACCGATCCTAAATAATGCCTTTTCTACGTTGTTTTTAACGCAGGCTCAGGCCTGCGTTTTTACCACCAATAAATGGTTTTTTGATCAGGAGAAGTAAATCATGCAGTTTGACTGGAGCGCTATCTGGCCTTCAATTCCGGCCCTGCTTGAAGGCGCCCGACTCACCCTGTGGATTTCAGTCCTCGGTCTGATCGGCGGTCTGATAATCGGCCTGGTGGCCGGTTTTGCCCGCGCTTATGGCGGCTGGATATCGCGCAATATCGCGCTGGTATTTATCGAACTGATCCGCGGCACGCCGATTGTGGTGCAGGTGATGTTTATCTATTTCGCCCTGCCCATGGCCTTTACCGATCTGCGCATCGATCCGTTCAGCGCCGCCGTGGTGACCATTATGATTAATTCCGGCGCCTATATCGCTGAGATTACCCGTGGCGCGGTGCTGTCCATCCATAACGGCTTCCGTGAGGCGGGGCTGGCGCTGGGTCTGTCCCGCCGTGAAACGCTGCGCTATGTCATTATGCCGCTGGCGCTGCGCCGTATGCTGCCGCCGCTGGGCAACCAGTGGATTGTCAGTATCAAGGACACCTCCCTGTTTATCGTGATCGGCGTTGCCGAGCTGACCCGTCAGGGGCAGGAAATTATCGCCGGTAACTTCCGCGCGCTGGAAATCTGGAGCGCCGTTGCGGTTATCTATCTGTTTATTACGCTGGTGCTGAGCTTCGTGCTGCGTCGCGTTGAAAAAAGGATGAAAATCCTGTGATTGAATTTAAAAACGTCTCCAAGCATTTTGGCGAAACGCAGGTACTGCACAATATCGATCTGACGATCCAGAAAGGTGAAGTAGTGGTGATTATCGGTCCTTCTGGCTCCGGTAAATCGACCCTGCTGCGCTGCATCAACAAGCTGGAAGAGATCACCAGCGGCGAGCTGATTGTTGATGGCCTGAAGGTTAACGATCCAAAAGTGGACGAGCGCCTGATCCGCCAGGAAGCCGGGATGGTGTTCCAGCAGTTCCATCTGTTCCCACAGATGAACGCGCTGGATAACGTCGCGTTTGGCCCAATCCGCGTGCGCGGCACGCCAAAAGCCGAGGCGCATCGTCTGGCGAATGAGCTGCTGGGTAAAGTCGGCCTGGCCGAACGCGCGCATCATTTCCCGTCCGAGCTCTCTGGCGGCCAGCAGCAGCGCGTGGCAATCGCCCGCGCGCTGGCGGTGAAGCCTAAAATGATGCTGTTTGATGAGCCGACCTCCGCACTGGACCCGGAACTGCGTCATGAAGTGCTGAAAGTGATGCAGGATCTGGCGGAAGAAGGGATGACGATGGTGATTGTGACCCACGAGGTGGGCTTCGCTAAAAAAGTCGCCTCGCGCCTGATCTTTATCGATAAAGGCCGCATCGCCGAAGACGGTAACCCGGATGAGCTGATCGATAACCCACCGAGTGCGCGCCTGCGCGAGTTCCTGCAGCATGTATCCTGACGCGACAGGGCCAGCTTAGCCAACGCGGCCCATCTGCCGTTCACGAGCCGGTTTATCCATAAAGGTCCAGGCGATAATCCGGCTCTGCTTTTGCCCCTGCGCCATTTCAATGGTGCGCGAGGCAGCAACCTCTGCGGCTTCCAGCGCGCGCCAGATTTCCGGCAGGTTTTCCTTGCGGGACACCAGCGAAGTGAACCAGACGCACTGACGTGAAAAGTTAACGCTTTCGGCAATCATCCGGCTGATAAACCCCTTCTCGCCGCCTTCACACCACAGCTCGTCCTGCTGGCCGCCGAAGTTCAGCGGAGCGTGTTTATCCAGGCCCAGATTGCGCACCTTGCGCTGAGTGCCCTGCTGAGCGTCGCTGGCCGAAGCGTGAAAAGGAGGATTGCACATCACCGCGTGGTAGAGCTCATTTTTATGGATGATGCCGGAGAAGATCGCCTGAGGATCTTTCTGACGACGCAGGCGGACGCCGCGATTAAGGCCTGGGTTAGCGGCAATGATAGCGTTGGCAGCCTTCATCGCGTCCTCGTTCACTTCGCTACCGGTAAATCGCCAGTCGTATTCGCGGTGACCAATCAGGGGATAGATACAGTTCGCCCCGCAGCCGATATCCAGCACGTTAAGCTGACGCGGCACCGCGCGCTTATTATCCCCGGCCAGCAGATCCGCCAGATGATGCACGTAGTCAGCGCGGCCAGGCACCGGTGGACAAAGAAAGCCGTCAGGAATAGCCCAGTTGGATATCTGATAGAAATGCCGCAGCAGCGCCTGGTTCAGCGTACGTACCGCCGCCGGATCGGCAAAATTCACCGACTCATCACCATGCTGATTCACCGCGACAAAATCGGCCAGCGCGGATGGCTTGCGATTAACGCGGGAAAATCATAGCGCGCGCGGTGGCGGTTACGCGGGTGAAGCTGAGTTTTTTCGGCGGTGTATTTCATGAGCGACTCTCTTATCTGAAGGCGCGTAAGATACCTGCTATGGTAAAGATCGTAAACAATTCCCGGCTTTTTTCCCCAAACGGTTCGGCTAGTATAGGGGAATCCCGCTGTTGTGCGGCCTCCCTTTGGGAAGCGCCGCAGGCAGATAAAATGACACAGGCGCTCTGATGACCCGATCACGTTACTCATACCAACCCCGCGCAGGCCACGGTTTACCCCACGATCCGCTCAACGCTATTATCGGCCCGCGACCGATTGGCTGGATCAGTTCGCAAAGCGCTAAGGGCGAGCGCAATCTGGCGCCGTACAGCTTTTTTAACTGCTTCAATTATCAGCCGCCGATTATTGGCTTTTCCAGCCAGGGCTGGAAAGACAGCGTAGCCAACATCGTTGAGACCGGCGAGTTTGTCTGGAACCTGGCAACCCGCGAGCTGGCAGTAGCGATGAACGAAAGCTCCGCCTCGGTGCCACGCGGTGAGGATGAGTTTGTGCTGGCTGGCCTGACGGCGCTACCGGCAACGCAGGTTAACGTCAGCATGGTGGCGGAAAGCCCGGTGAACTTTGAGTGTCGGCTGACGCAGGTGTTACAGCTGGAAGGCGCTGACGGCAGGAAGCTGGAGCAGTGGATGGTTTTTGGTGAAGTCGTGACCATTCATATCGATCCGACCCTGCTGGAAGACGGCATTTATCAGACGGCGAAGGCCAACCCGATCCTGCGGGCGGGCGGCCCCAGCGCCTATTACGGCATCAGCGAAGCGTTACGCTTCGATTTGACGCGGCCGGACGCGCGGCGACAGGGATAGCCGGCTGTCTCTCCTCACACGGTGAGATGCTGGGTGCGGATCAGCGCCGCGGCTTTCTCAATTTCCGGGGCCAGCCAACGGTCTTCCGTCCAGCTGGCGACCTCGTTGCGCAGTAATGCCCAGGCGCGCTGAGTCCCCTCGCCCGCATTCTCCGCGCCGTGGAAATCCAGCGCCTGCGCCGCCAGCAAATACTCAATGGCAAGGATCTGCACGGTATTTTCCGCCAGCCTGAGCAGCTTCAGCGCCGCGCTGGTGCCCATGCTGAGATGATCCTCCTGTAAACCCGAGGTGACGTAGTTATCCAGCACCGCTGGCTGGGCAAGCTGACGGTTTTCTCCGCACAGCGAGGCCGCCACGTACTGCGCAATCATCATGCCAGAGTTGACGCCCGGCTCCGCCACTAAGAACGCCGGCAGACCGCTGACCAGCGGATTGATCAGCCGGTCGAGACGACGCTCCGCCACGCTGCCTGTTTCCGCCAGCGCGATCGCCAACGCATCGGCAGCCAGCGCCACGGACTGACCGTGAGGATTGGCCTGCGACACAACCCGCCATTTCTCCGTTGTTCCCAGCACCAGAGGATTATCGGTGGCGGCATTCAGTTCGGTCTCAATCTGTCGGGCGGCATAGTCAAACTGATCGCGGCTGGCGCCGTGAATTTGCGGCATTGACCGCAGGCTCAGCGCATCCTGTGTACGAATCCCCTTGCTTGCCAGAATTATCTGGCTGCCGGCAAGCAGCTTGCGCAACCTCTCCCCGACAGTCTGCACGTTAACGCTGCCCTTCAGCGCCAGAATTTCGGCGTCGAAGGCATCCAGCTGCCCGCGGAGCGCTTCAAAGCTCATCGCGCCGGTGACGTCAGCCCACGCGAACAGGCGGCTGGCCTCCTCCAACGCCAGGCAGGAAAGCCCGGTCATGCAGGGCGTGCCGTTGACCAGGCTCAGACCATCTTTGGCGCCCAGCGGGCAAGGCTCAAGGCCCTCAGCGGCCAGTGCCTGCGCAGCCGCAACAATTTCGCCGCGATAGCTCACGCAGCCAATGCCGATCAGCGTCAGACCCACATGCGCCATGTGGGTCAGGTAGCCAACGGAACCCTGCGAGGGTATTTGCGGCGTAATGCCGCGGTTAAGCAGCGCAAGAAGCCCCTGCACCACGGCAGGCGAGACGCCGGATTTGCCGTGGCTGTAATTGGCAATCGCCGCGCAGATAATCGCTCTTGCCTGGACATTGGTCAGCGTTGGCCCGACGCCGCAGGCGTGGCTCAGCAGGGTATTTCGCGACAGCTGGCTAAGCTGATCCTCTTCCAGCGTGATATTGCACAGCGCGCCCAGCCCGGTATTAATGCCATACGCTATCTGCTTGTCACTAACGATGCGGCCGACGATCTCGCGGGCGGAGTGGATTCGCTGCCAGGCGCCAACGCTAAGCTGTAGCACCGCGCCAGACTTCGCCACCTGCACTACATCCTGCCAGTTGAGGCGCGTATCGCCCCAGGTGATCTGTTCCGTTGCGCTCATGCTTAACCTGCCCGGTGGCTGGAGATAAACTGCTGGAAACGCGGCGATCCCTGCTCGCCAAACATCTCCTCCGGCGTTCCCTGACAGTCAATGGCGCCCTGATGCATAAACACCACGCGGTTGGAAACGTTGCGGGCGAAGCCCATTTCATGGGTTACGACCAGCATCGTGCGGCCCTCTTCGGCCAGGCTGCGCATCACTTTCAGCACGTCGCCCACCAGCTCAGGGTCCAGCGCCGAGGTCGGCTCATCAAACAGCATCACTTCAGGCTCCATCGCCAGCGCGCGGGCAATCGCCACGCGCTGCTGCTGGCCGCCGGAAAGCTGCGAAGGATAGAAATCTTTGCGGTTCAGCAGTCCCACGCGGTCAAGGATCTTCTCCGCCTGCTCTACGCACTCTTTCTTACTGCGCTTCAGCACGTACAGCGGCCCCTCAATGACGTTTTGCAGCACCGTCATATGCGACCACAGGTTAAAGCTCTGGAACACCATGCCAAGGCGCGAGCGCAGCGATTCAACCTGACGGTGGTTTGCCGCCAGCTGATGGCCGCGCGCGTGGCGCTTCATCTCAATAGTTTCGCCCGCCACGCTGACCACGCCGGAGTCCGGCGTCTCCAGCAGATTAATGCAGCGCAGAAAGGTACTTTTTCCGGAGCCGCTGGCCCCCAGAATGGAGATGACGTCGCCCTTTCTGGCGTCCAGCGAGATGCCTTTCAGCACCTCCAGCGAGCCGAAAGACTTGCGGATTTCGCTCATCGACAGGGTGATGGGGGCATAGTTAGTCATGTTTCTCTCCGGCAATCACAGGGGGAACCGGCAGAGGCGAATCGGCCTCCACCGGGCGCAGACGTGGCGTCAGCCTGCGCTCAATCCAGGCATAAATTTGGACAATGATAAAGTTGAGGATCAGGTAGATCAGCGCCGCGCAGACGAACACTTCCATCGTGCGGTAGGTACGCTGAATAATCTGCTGCGCCACGCCGGTGACGTCCCAGACCGTAACCAGGCTGGCCAGCGCGGTAGACTTTACCAGCAGGATCGCTTCGGTTGAGTAAGCGGGCAGCGCGTAGCGCAGCATAATCGGCGCGATAATCCGGCGCAGCAGCAGCCAGCGGGACATGCCGCAGGCCATTCCCGCCTCAATCTGCCCGGCGGGGATCGCCAGCAGGCCGCCGCGAAAAATTTCGGCGGTGTAAGACGCCGTACACAGGGCCAGCGCTACCACGGCGCAGAAAAAGGGTTCGCGCAGCACCGGCCAGACAAAGCTGTGGCGAATCACCTCAAACTGCCCCAGCCCGTAATAAATCAGGAATAGCTGGATCATCAGCGGCGAGCCGCGAAAAATCAGGATGTAACCCCGGGCAAAGCCGCTGAGCAGCGGGTTGCGGCTCATCCGCATCGCCAGGATCAGCAGCGCCAGAAAGCCGCCGAGCACGAAGGAAGCGAAAAAAAGCCCCAGCGTCACCGGCAGCGCCGCCGCAAGCTTGAGGAAAGTATCGGTAAGAAAGGGAAAATCAATCATCTGGCGCTCCGTTAACTGTGGGCCGCAGTGCGGCTTTGATGCGCGCGCCCAAGGCGTTGTTCCGCCTTTTTAAAGGCGGTGTTAGAGAGCACCGTCAGCACCAGGTAACAGGTGCCGCCAATCAGGTAGAAGGTGAAATACTGGCGCGTGGAGCCCGCGGCGACCTGACTGGCGCGCATCAGTTCCACAATGCCCGTCACCGAGATCAGCGCGGAATCTTTCAGGCTCATCTGCCAGACGTTCGACAGACCCGGCAGTGCATAGCGAACCACCTGCGGCAGAACGATGCGCTGCAAAACGCGCCACCGGGGCATACCGATAGCCTGAGCCGCCTCAATCTCGCCGGAATTGAGCGCAAGACGCGCGGCGCGGAACACCTCGGCCTGATAAGAGGCGGAGATCAGCCCAATCGCCAGCGCACCAATCAGAAACGGCGGGACTTCAATAAAGCCATCCGCGCCGAACATCTGGCCAATCTGGGTAATCAGCCCGGAGCCACCGAAATAGAACAGGTAGATAATCAGCAGCTCCGGGATGCCGCGAAAGATCACGGAATAGCCATCGCCCAGCCAGCGCACCGGCCGACGAGGCGAAAGCTTGGCTGCCGCTACGCCGCTGCCTGCCACCGCGCCGACCAGCATGGCTGCCAGCGAAAGCAGTAGGGTGGTCAGCGCTGCGCTAAGGATTAAACCTCCCCAGCCATTTTCTCCAAACCCAAGATTGGCCATTGTTTGCCCTCCCCGCCTATGGCGTCACGTCAGTTTTAAACCATTTTTCGCTCAGCTTTTTCACCGTACCGTCTGCCAGCGCCGCTTTGATCGCCTCATCCAGCTTAGCCTTCAGATCGCCGTCGGACTTGCGGATGCCCAGCGCTTCCCCTTCTCCCCAGATCGGCCCGCCCAGCTGCGTACCAGCCAGCTGCAGGTCTTTATTCTCCGGCTTGCTCAGGATTGAGTTGGCAAAGGTCACATCGTCGAACACCGCATCAATACGTTCAGCCTGGAGGTCGAGAATGGCGTCCGCCGAGGCGTTGTACTCACGCACGCTGGCGACATCCTTGAAGTACTTATCGATAAACGGCGTGTAAACCGTTCCGGAAGCAATGCCGATCGTTTTTCCTTTCAGCGCCGCTTTCAGGCTGGCAATGGCCGGTTCAATTTCTTTCGCATCATCGTGCAGCTTAACGATATTTTCCGGGCCGGTGCCTTTCGGCAGCACGCCGCTGGTTTTGGTGGTGATGAAGCTGGCGGGCGTGGAGGCGTACGGCACGGTGAAATCAATCACTTTGCGGCGATCCGGGGTGATCACAATCGCATCCATGATCACGTCGTACTTGCCTGCCTGCATCCCGGCGATCATGCCGTCCCAGTTTTGCACCACCAGCTTACAGCTGATTTTCATGCGCTGGCACAAATCGGCCATCAGCTCCGGCTCAAAGCCGCTGAGCTTGCCGCCGGGCAGCGTCATATTCCAGGGTTCATAGCTGCCTTCGGTAGCAATGGTGATCGATTTCCACTCTTTCGCCTGTGAAGGCAGCGCACAAACCAGCGTGGAAGTAACAAGGGAGGTAATCAATACCCGACGGATTAACGAATGTTTCATCAAGCGCTCCTGGAAAAAAATAGTGGCCGGGCGACGGCAAAAAAGACGCAGCGGACCGGGGAAAAAACGCTGTTAGCCAGCAACAGACTTTAAGTAGCCATGTCATGTATATACAACCATTCATTTAACTATTCTCGTAACGAAAGACAAAACTGTGACGCGCTCTATGTTAATGACCTGTAACATTGGTTGTTATGTCTTGTACATACAACCACAGCAATTACTGTGCCATTTCGCCAGCGCCCGATTAACCCCTTACAAATTAGCGGGCAGTCGAAAAAAACAGCGAGTTAACGGTGGCTTAACGGCAGAGGTCTGCACCATTTGAAGGCGTCACGCACCGAAAAGGGTCAGGCCGCACGACGGTGTTGCACGGCAGAAAAGTCTGTTGTACAGACAGATACAGACCGCTGGTCTGGTGTACACTTTTCTTCCTGTTCCGCAAAAAGGTAAACGGTGTGTCAGAACATAAAGCGCTTTCAGAGAGGATTACCCTGCTCAGCAACGAGCCCGCCCCACTCTATCAACAGGTTAAACAGGGGATCATCAGCCTGATCCGCTCTGGCCACTGGCAACCCCGCCAGCGCGTGCCTTCAGAAAGCGAGCTGGTGACCGAGCTGAGCGTCAGCAGAATGACCATCAATCGCGCGCTGCGTGAGCTGACCAGCGAAGGTTTTCTGCTGCGCTTGCAGGGTGTGGGAACCTTTGTCGCGGAGGCGAAGGCCTTCACGCCCATGCTGGAAGTGCATAACATTGCCGATGAGATCGCCAGCCGGGGCCATCGCCACGCCAGCAAGGTGCTGTTCCTGCGGGCTGAGAAAGCCGAACTGCTTTCCGCGCAGGCGCTGGAGTTAAGCGTAGGCGCCACGATCTTCCACTCGCGCATTATTCATTTCGATAATGAGATCCCGGTCCAGCTGGAGGATCGCCAGGTCAACCCGCTGGTCGCGCCGGACTATCTCCAGCAGGATTTCACCCAGGGTACGCCCTTTGCTTATCTGACCCAGGTCGCCCCGTTAACGGCAGGCGAGCATGTGGTGGAGGCCGTCAGCGCCACGGAAGAGGAGCGTCAGCTTTTGCATATCGCCGCCGATGAACCCTGCCTGCAAATTCAGCGGCGCACCTGGCATCAGCAGGCTGTGGTAACCTGCGCCCGGCTCCTTTATCCCGGCGCACGCTACAAAATGTTTGGTCGATTTCAGTCGCCAAATTAGGCATCATGCCCCTAATCTCAGAACCGTCACGGAGTGATAATGAAAAGAATTGCCATCGACATGGATGAAGTGATTGCCGATTTTCATCCTAAAATCCTTAATACCGTCAATGCCCATTTCTCCCTGCAAATGACGCATGACGAGCTGAACCTGTTCAGCCTGCGGCATGAAAAGCCAGAGATGCTACAGGAGATTATGGCGCTGGTCAGCGAACCGGCGTTTTTTGGCGACCTTGAGGTGATTGCCGACAGCCAGCGGGTCATTGCCGCGCTGAGCAGACGGTACGAAGTCTTTATCACCACCGCCGCGATGGAAGTCCCCAGCTCTTTCAACGCGAAATTCCGCTGGCTGAACACCCACTTCCCCTCGATTAAACCAAGCAACATCGTGTTTTGCGGCAACAAAAGCATCATCAACGCCGATTATATGATCGACGATAACGCCATCAATTTTGAGGGCTTCTGCGGGGAGGGAATTCTCTACACCGCGCCGCATAATCTGGCGGTTACCGGCTATCGACGGGTGAAAAGCTGGCAGGATATTGAGAGGCTGCTGCTGGAGTAAAGCGGCCCCCGAGGTTCGGGAGCCAGAGGAGGCTAGCGCTGCTGTAGGGTGTCGATAATTTTTTTCAGCAGCGGTTGCAGCTTCGCCGCCTTGTCGCCACGCCAGCCAAACGGCGGCGTCTCATCCATATAATTGCACTGCGCCAGCTCCAACTGCACCGCGTGCTGATCTTCTTCGGGCTTGCCGTAAGCGCGGGTGATGTAACCGCCCTTAAACCGGCCGTTGATCACCCAGCTAAATTCTGACTGCGCGGCGCAAACGTCGCTAAGCCCTTTGGCTATCGCCGGGCTACAGCTCAGGCCGCCGTTGGTGCCCAGATTCAGATCGGGCAGCTTGCCGTCGAACAGACGCGGGATCACTGACGCTATTGAGTGCGCGTCAAACAGCAGCGCGTAGCCAAACTTCTGCTTAATCCTCGCCAGCTCCTGCTGAATTTGCTGATGATACGGCGTCCAGATCTGCTCCAGATACCCCTGACGCTGGGCCTCGTTCGGCGTCATGCCAGGCTTAAAGGTCGGCGTGCCGTCAAACAAGGTTTCCGGGAAAAGCCCGGTGGTGGCGGTGGTGTACAGCGCCTCGTTGTCCGGGGGACGGTTCAGATCAATCACAAAACGAGAATAGTTCGCCACCAGCAGGCTGACGCCGCTGTCACGCAGAAAATCATACAGCTGAGGGATATGCCAGTCCGTATCCGGCAGGCCACGGGCAGCATCGCTCAAGCCCTGCTCGACTTCCGGCGTCAGCGCGGTGCCCGCATGGGGTGCGCTGAACAGCAGCGGCAGCGTTCCCTGAGTAAATTCGAAGGGTTTCATCGTATTGCTTCTCCTCTGAAAATGACCTGACAGGGCAGTTGCCCGCCAAGCCAGTAGACCAGTTCCGCCGGACGCTGTAGCGGCCAGTGAACGAAATCGGCGTATTTACCCACTTCCAGCGAGCCCTGAGAATCAGCCAGCCCCAGCGCGCGCGCGCCGTGGATCGTTGCGCCAGCCAACGCCTCCTCCGGCGTCATACCAAACAGCGTGCAGCCCATATTGAGCATCAGGCGGAGCGAAAGCGCAGGTGACGTGCCTGGGTTGGCATCGCTCGCCAGCGCCATCGGCACCCGATATTTTCTAAACAGCTCAACCGGCGGAACCTGCTTTTCGCGCAGCAGATAGAAAGCACCAGGCAGCAGGACGGCCACCGTGCCGCTTGCCGCCATCGCCGCCACGTCAGCTTCCGTCGCGTATTCGAGATGGTCGGCTGAAAGCGCGTTGAACTGCGCGGCCAGGCGGCTGCCCCCCAGCGAAGAGAGCTGTTCGGCATGGAGTTTGACCGGCAAGCCCAGGCGCTGCGCTGCGGTAAATACGCGGGCAACCTGCTCAGGAGAGAAGGCAAGATGCTCGCAAAATGCGTCCACCGCGTCGGCCAGCTTCTCGCTCGCCACCTGAGGCAGCAGCTCATCGCAAATCACGGCGATCCAGCCGTCGGGGTCGTCTTTAAATTCGGGAGGCGTGGCGTGAGCCGCAAGGCAGGTTGACTGGACCTGAACCGGATAATTATGGGCCAGCTGGCGAATAGCTTGCAGCATCCGCAGCTCGCTGTCGCGATCCAGCCCGTAGCCGGACTTGATCTCTACGGTCGTCACGCCTTCAGCCAGCAGCCTTTCCAGACGCCAGCCCGCGCTGCTGACCAGTTGCTCCAGCGTCGCTTTGCGGGTGGCGTTGACCGTAGAAATTATCCCCCCGCCCTGCGCGGCGATCTCACTGTAGCTGACGCCGTTCAGGCGCTGCTCAAACTCATGGCTGCGGTCGCCGCCAAACACCAGGTGAGTGTGGCAGTCCACCAGGCCTGGCGTTACGATGCCGCCTTTGAAAGGAGTATGAATCCCGGCCTTAATGTGTTTAGCTTCCCTGGCGGGGCCAATCCACACGATCCTGTCCTGACGAACCGCAATCGCCCCATCCGGGATGATGCTATACTTTCCGTCCTGCATCGTCACGATATCGGCGCCGTACCACAGGCTTTCACAGCGAAGTTCACCGCTCATCTTCTCTCCCGGCTTTACTGTTGATTCATAAGTATGTATATGTATATACAACTACATTGCCTGGGAAGCAACCATGATGGCTCGCTATTTTGCGCCACGCGTCCTGCTTGAGGACGGTTGGCAGCACAACGTATTGATTGAAGTCGACGGCGCAGGTTTCATTCACGCGCTGACGCCCAACGCCTCAGCGGATAACGCACAGCGCCTCAATGGCGCTGCAATCCCCGCGATGGCGAACCTGCACTCTCACGCCTTTCAGCGGGTCATGGCGGGGCTGGCCGAAGTGGCTGGCGATCCGCAGGACAGCTTCTGGACCTGGCGCGATTTAATGTATCGCATGGTCCAGCGGCTCTCTCCGCAGCAGGTCGGCGCCATCGCCGCCCATCTGTATGTCGATATGCTCCGGGGCGGCTATACCCAGGTCGCTGAATTCCACTATTTGCACCATGATACCGACGGCACGCCCTATCCACAGGATCAGATGCTGCAACAGCTGATTGCCGCAGCGGAACGCGCCGGGATTGGTCAGACGCTGCTGCCGGTGCTTTACAGCTACGCCGGTTTTGGCGCGCAGCCCCCACAGCCTGGTCAGAAACGCTTTATTCAGGACAGCGCCAGCTATCTGCGCCAGCAACAGCAGGTCGCTTCGATGATTGCCGACAGGCCGCTGCACAACCAGGGAATTTGCTTCCACTCGCTGCGTGCGGTGAGCGAGCAGCAGATGCGCGACGTGCTGGCGGCCTCCCCCGCCTCGCTGCCGGTGCATATTCACGTCGCCGAGCAGGAAAAAGAGGTAAACGATAGCCTGGCCTGGAGCGGCGAACGCCCGGTCAGCTGGTTGTTAAACCGCTTTGCGCTGGACTCGCGCTGGTGCCTGATTCACGCCACCCATCTGGACGCCAGCGAGATCTCGCGTCTGGCGGCCAGCGGGGCTATTGCTGGCCTCTGCCCGACCACCGAGGCCAATCTGGGCGACGGAATATTCCCGGCAACCGACTATATCGCGCAGGGAGGACGCTGGGGAATTGGCTCAGACAGCCACGTCTCGCTGGACGTGGTGGAGGAGCTTCGCCTGCTGGAGTACGGTCAGCGCCTGCGCGACCGCCGCCGTAACCGCATCGTCACTGACGGGCAGACTTCCGTAGGCGATCTGCTCTATGCTCAGGCGCTGGAGGGAGGCGCTCAGGCCTGCGGCGTAAAAATGGGCCGTCTGGCGCCTGGCTACCGCGCCGACTGGCTGGTGCTGGCTGATGATGCGCTATTGGGCTGCACGGCGGACGCCTCGCTGCTTAACCGCTGGCTGTTTGCCGGGCATCGCGGGCAGATCCAGGACGTCTTTGTGGCGGGCCAACAGGTGATACATCAGGGCCAGCATGTGCAACAGCGTGATATTGACGCGGCCTTCCGTGACGTGGTTGAGGCGCTGAAATGATCCATTTCTATGACAGCAGCAGCCTGGCCGTCAGCAGATGGCGCAACGGCGGCGGAGAAACGCGGGAAATTATCAGCTTCCCTTCCGCCGCCGACCCCTTCAGCTGGCGTATCAGTATCGCTACCCTTGCCGCCGACGGCGCTTTTTCACTCTTTCCCGGCGTCGATCGGGTGATTACGCTCCTTGAAGGGGAAGGCGTGGAGCTGGCGGCCAAGAGTAAGTCTGCCCACAGGCTGATTCGCAATCAGCCGTTTGCCTTTAGCGGGGAGGAGCAGATCGACTGTCGTCTGACCGGAGGAGTAAGCAAGGATTTTAACGTGATGACCCGGCGCGAAACCCATCGCGCTGAGGTGCGCGTCATCAGCGATGGTTTCTCTCCGCGCACTGAAGAGGCTGGCGTAGTCTACGTGCTGGCCGGCGAGTGGATTACCGGCGAGCTGAGGCTGCGGCAGGGTCAGGGCGTCTGGTGGGAAAAGAGCGCTCAGCCGCTGGCGCCAGCCTCGTCAGATGCCCTGCTGCTGCTGGCGGAAATTGTTGAGCGATAAAACCGCGCTAGCCGTGCCCTTTAAACCGCCCCAGCAGCTTGTAGCGTGAGCCAGGATAGAGCAGTTTCGCGTAGGTCACAATCTTCGCATCGCTCCAGGTCTGGCGGCGGATTAACAGACAAGGCTCATTGGCCTCAATCGCCAGCGAGCCGCACTGCTGACGATTTGGCAGGACGGATTCAACGATATGCTCGCCAGCGGTCAGCGGCGCTACGCGCATCAGATAGGTGTACGGGGTTTGCCTCTGGAAATCCTGCTGCAAATAATCCGGCGCCACCAGCGGATTGACCAGGCGGTCCTCAAGCTGTACCGCCAGATCGTTCTCAAAATGCACAATGACCGAATGAAATACCGCGTGCCCGGTAGTCAGCCCCAGTACCGAAGCCTGCTCCGGGTCGGCCTTGATTTCCCGCATCTCCAGCACCTTACAGGCGTGACGATGCCCGCGCTGGGCAATCTCTTCCGCAATGTTGTGTACTTCCAGCATCGCCGTATAGCCTTTGGATTCGGCCACAAAGGTGCCTACGCCCTGCATACGGATCAGGTAGCCTTCGCTGGTCAGCTCGCGCAGGGCGCGGTTAATGGTCATCCGGCTGACGCCCAGCTCATTCACCAACTCGCTCTCCGACGGAACTCGCTGATTAGGTTTCCACACGCCTTCTGAAATCTGGCTGATAATCGCCTGCTTTACCCGCTGATAGATGGGCGCAGGCTGATCGCTCATGGCAGCGGAGAGTTGCGAAATGGCAGTCTGGTCGACCATAAAAAAAGCTTCCTGGTTAAGATACTTTCGCCAGTTTACTGTCAACCCCCCTGAATGTATATACATCTGCGGGGCATTCCCTGCACCGTTAGTGAGCAATCTGCTTCAGAATGGCGCACGCCTCAGTCTATCTCTGCGGGGGTGATAGCCTACATGCCCTGACATGGCATAGCCCCAAAGGTGTCTGCTATCAGGTTGTTGCCCGATATTGACTGGCGTTGAAAAGTTTTGTGATCGATCTGGCACAAGCATTGCTAATTGTATAGACAAGACTATACACATCTGCTTCACTGCAGAAAGTGATCTGTTTACCTCCGTTGCCCGATGGCATCGGCTACCCTGAAAGGGTTCACAGCACACCAACTTGTCTATACAGGAGTATACCATGTCAGCTACCCCGCATCTCTGCCAGCTGCTCCCCGGAAAGGTTGAGCTGGCGATGCTAAAACGCATCTATCACGGAGAGGTTCAGCTCGCGCTGGACGAAAGCGCCCGACACCGCGTTTTGCAGGCTCGTGAAACCGTAGAGGCCATCGTTAGCGCTGGCAAAGTGACCTACGGCATCAACACCGGTTTTGGCAAGCTGGCCCAAACCTCCATCCCTGCCCAGCGTCTGGCAGAGTTGCAGCGCAACCTGGTGCTGTCTCACAGCGTGGGACTTGGCGAACTGCTGCCGGATGATGTGGTGCGGGTTGTTATGGCTACCAAAATTATTAGCCTGGCCCGCGGTCACTCCGGCGTGCGCATGGAGCTGATTGACGGCCTGCTGGCGCTGTTCAACGCGGGCGTGATGCCCTGCATTCCGGAGAAAGGCTCGGTTGGCGCCTCCGGCGATCTCGCTCCGCTGGCGCACCTCTCGCTGATGCTGCTGGGCGAAGGCGAGGTCAGGGTCAACGGCAGGTTGATCCCGGCGACCGAAGGGCTGGCGCTGGCCGGGCTCGAACCTTTCGTTCTGGGGCCGAAAGAGGGATTAGCCCTGCTGAACGGCACCCAGGTCTCTACCGCGCTGGCCTTACGCGGCCTGTTTGAGGGCGAAAAGGTTTTCGCCGCAGGACTGGTTGCCGGCGCCCTGTCGCTCGAAGCGATCAAAGGCTCCATTAAGCCGTACGACAGCCGAATCCATCAAGCGCGCGGCCAGCACGGCCAGATTGCCGTAGCCGCCGCCGTCTCTTCACTGCTTGAAGGCAGCGATATTTTGCACTCCCACGCCAACTGCGGCCGCGTGCAGGACCCCTACTCAATCCGCTGCGTGCCTCAGGTGATGGGGGCCTGTCTGGATAACCTGACTCATGCGGCTAAAGTGCTGCAAATTGAGGCCAACGCCGCCTCGGATAATCCGCTGGTGTTCAGCGAAAGCGGCGACGTGATTTCCGGCGGCAACTTCCATGCGGAGCCCGTTGCCTTCGCTGCCGATATCCTCGCGTTGGCGATCGCCGAAATCGGCGCGATTTCCGAGCGCCGGATGGCGCTGCTGCTCGATACCGGCCTTTCCGGCCTGCCGCCTTTCCTCGTCAACGATGGCGGCGTGAACTCCGGCTTTATGATTGCCCAGGTCACCGCGGCGGCGCTGGCCTCGGAGAACAAATCTCTTGCTCACCCGGGCAGCGTCGACAGCCTGCCGACCTCAGCCAATCAGGAAGACCACGTTTCAATGGCGACCTGGGCCGCACGCCGCCTCGGCGCTATGTGTTTCAACACTGCGGCGGTGGTCGGTATTGAGGCGATGGCCGCCGCGCAGGGCATTGATTTCCACCGCCCGCTGCAAAGCTCCACGCTGATTGAACAGGTGCTGGCCTCGCTGCGTGAGCGCGTCGCTTTTCTCGACAAAGATCGCCTGATGGCACCCGATATTGAGCAAATGCGTTTATGGGCAAGCGGCGATGCCTGGCCCGCGCCGGTCGCCGCCCTGTTACCCAGTGCAGCACGTTAAGCAACCCCCCAAATTAAGGATCGGATGATGAGTGACAACGTAAGCAAAGCCGTGGCCCGTGAAGTGCGTGCCCCTCATGGTAGCGAGCTTCACTGCGCTAACTGGCTGATTGAAGCCGCCTGGCGCATGATTCAGAACAACCTGGACCCGGACGTGGCCGAACGCCCTGAAGATTTGGTGGTGTACGGCGGCATCGGTAAGGCGGCCCGTAACTGGGAGTGCTTCGAGCAGATCCTGCGCTCGCTACAGGCGCTACAGCCGGAAGAGACGCTGCTGGTGCAGTCTGGTAAACCCGTTGGCGTCTTCCGCACCCACGCTGACGCCCCGCGCGTGCTGATTGCTAACTCCAATCTGGTTCCCCACTGGGCGACCTGGGATCACTTCCACGAGCTGGATAAAGCGGGCCTGATGATGTACGGGCAGATGACCGCAGGATCGTGGATCTACATTGGCGCGCAGGGCATTGTGCAGGGCACCTTTGAAACCTTCGCCGAAGCGGGCCGTCAGCACTACAACAGCGACCTGAGCGGCAAATGGATCCTCACCGCTGGCCTGGGCGGCATGGGCGGCGCGCAGACGCTGGCTGGCGTGCTGGCTGGCGCTTCAGTGCTGGCGATTGAGTGCCAGGAGTCACGCATCGATTTCCGCCTGCGCACCCGCTACGTGGACTATAAGGCCACCAGCCTTGATGAAGCGCTGGCTACCATCGATAAAGCCAACAAAGAAAAACGCGCGATTTCCGTCGGCCTGCTGGGCAATGCGGCTGAAATTCTGCCGGAGCTGGTCAGGCGTGCTAAAGCGGGCGGCATGAAGCCTGATATCGTCACCGACCAGACCTCCGCCCATGACCCGATCAACGGCTATCTGCCAATCGGCTGGAGCGTGGAGCAGTGGGAAACAGCCCGCAAGAGTGAGCCGAAAACCGTTGAGAAAGCCGCGCGCGCCTCAATGGCCGTTCACGTCCAGGCGATGCTCGACTTCTGCCATATGGGCGTGCCGACCGTTGACTATGGTAATAACATCCGTCAGGTTGCGCTGGATGAAGGCGTGAAAGATGCCTTTGATTTCCCTGGTTTTGTTCCGGCCTACATCCGTCCACTGTTCTGCGAAGGCAAAGGGCCGTTCCGCTGGGTGGCGCTGTCGGGCGATCCCGAAGACATCTACAAAACCGATGCCAAGCTGAAAGAACTGTTCCCTGACCATAAAAACCTGCACCGCTGGCTGGATATGGCGCAGGAGCGCATCGCCTTCCAGGGGCTGCCCGCGCGCATCTGCTGGCTTGGCCTTGGCGAGCGCCATATTGCCGGTCTGGCCTTTAACGAAATGGTGCGCAACGGCGAGCTGAAAGCGCCGGTGGTGATTGGTCGTGACCATCTCGACTGTGGATCGGTAGCCTCGCCTAACCGTGAAACGGAAGCGATGAAGGATGGCTCCGACGCCGTTTCCGACTGGCCGCTGCTGAACGCCCTGCTCAATACCGCAGGCGGTGCGACCTGGGTGAGTTTGCACCACGGTGGCGGCGTCGGAATGGGCTTCTCACAACATGCTGGTGTGGTGATCGTTTGTGACGGCACGGCCGAAGCCGATAAGCGCCTTGGCCGCGTGCTGTGGAATGACCCGGCAACCGGCGTGATGCGTCACGCAGATGCGGGCTATGAGCTGGCCCAGGAGTGTGCGGTGAAGCATGAGCTGAACCTGCCTATGCTGAAGTAAGGCCTCTGGCCGGGCGCCCCGCCCGGCCAGATTGATTTTTTCACCGACCGCACCAGCGCAGCGCTGCTCCCCTTCTTTTTATGCTACCTTAATTCAGCCAGATATCAGGAATTACTGCCTGCAGAGGAGAGGACGCTATGGCAATCCCCGTTTCGCTGATTGAAGAAGCCACCGTCTGGCGCAGAGAGCTGCACGCCCTGCCGGAGCTGGGCTATCAGGAACATCACACTTCACGCAGGGTTGCTGAACAACTGCGGACGTTTGGACTGCAGGTCCATACCGGCCTGGCCGGAACTGGCGTAGTGGGCACGCTGGAAAACGGGCCTGGCCCGACTATCGGCTTTCGGGCCGACATGGATGCTTTGCCCATTACCGAACTCGGCGATGCGGCCTGGCGCTCAACGCGGCCGGGTGTGATGCACGCCTGCGGCCATGACGGCCATACCGCGATGCTGCTTGCCGCCGCGAAATATTTGAGCCAGACCCGCCGCTTCAGCGGCACCGTGCATTTTGTTTTTCAGCCTGCCGAAGAGAATCTGGGCGGCGCGCGCAAGATGGTGGCGGACGGCCTCTTTGAGCTGTTTCCCATGGATGCCATCTACGCGCTGCATAACTGGCCCGGCCTTCCCATTGGGCATATTGCCGTCAATAGCGGCGCGATGATGGCCTCGCTGGACGCCTTTGAAATTACGCTGCGCGGCAGAAGCTGCCACGCCGCAATGCCGGAAAACGGTGCCGATCCCATCGTCGCTGCCGCGCAGCTGATCCTCGCTCTGCAAACTATCCCGGCACGACGTCTGTCGCCTTTGGCCTCTGCGGTGGTGAGCATCACGCAAATCAACGGCGGTGAAGCAATTAACGTCATCCCGGAAAATGTGGTGCTGCGCGGAACGCTACGCTGCCTGCAGGGAGAAGTCAGAAGCAAAGTGCGGAAGATGATTGATGAGTTTGTCACCACCTTTACCGGCCCGCTGGGCATTGAAGGTAGCATCGACTATCTGACCGATTACCCTGTGACCAAAAATAATGCTGAACAGGCGCAGAAGGTGCGCGACTGCGCGCTGACGTTACTGCCTGAGCAGCAGGTGCACTGGGAGGTGAGCCCTTCAATGGCTTCAGAGGATTTTGCCTGTATGCTGGAAGCTTGCCCTGGGGCTTACTTCTGGATCGGCGCCGACGGGGCTACGCCGTCGCGGCCGCTGCACAATGCGCACTATGACTTTAACGATGGTCTTATCGGCGATGGGATTGCGCTATGGACCACGCTTGCCGAACGTTTATTACCGCTGCCAGCCTCATCAGGCCCTGCCCTTTAGCCTGATTCTGGCCGACCGTAAATCCGGCGGCCAGTCAGTCCCCCCTGCCGCGCTCTCAGAATCCGGCGCTTTCAATCTGCGCCAGCGCATTAGCGATGTCCGCTGCTCGCCCGGTTGCCACATAGCAACAGGCAATCTGCTGGCGCAGCGATTCCGGCACCGCGATCTCTCCTTGCAGGCAACGGCGGGTCCAGGCGGCAGTAGTTTCCGCATCCTTCGCTGCCGGCAAGGCATCGCGATCCATTGGGGTTTCTTCCTGCCGTGGCAGCAGCACTTCTGGCTCGCCTGCGGCTATCAGGCTGATGGCCGGGCAGCGCAGAGGATTGGCATACACTTCACCCTCGGTGCCATTCAGCAATAGCGCGCGCCCGCCAACGGCCTGAAAAAACTTGCCGACGCGAGGAATATATTCCGGGTGGGAAACGCTGGAGAGCCTCAGCGCGGCCTGTTCGGCAAACGGCGTCGCCAGCTTCGCCAGCGTGTGCGCGCTGTTGCGCACGCCCATCTTCCAACGCAGGGCAAGCTGCCTGTCCAACGGCGCGCAAAGCGTGGCGACGGTCATAAACACCGGTTCGCCCTGCTCAAGTTTTTGCTGGGCCTGTTCGGCACTCTGCACCGCCTGCACGCCCAGCGCCTGAAATATCGCCTCGCTGGTCACCCTGGTCGGGTCATGGCTGACGCCGTGCACCAGCACGGGAAAACCCAGTCTGCTGAGCAGCAGGGCCAGCAGCGGCGTCAGGTTTCCCTGCCTGCGTGCGCCGTTATAGCTAGGGATCACCACCGGCATCGGCAAATTTGCGGGCGGCGTCAGTTGTATTACCCGCTCCTGCATCGCCTGGTAAAAGCCGGGCATCTCTTCCTCGCCTTCCCCCTTGATACGCAGCGCGATCAGAATACCGCCCAGCTCAAGATCCGGCACTTCCCCGGCCAGCATACGGCGGTACAACTCGCGGGCGGTGTCAAAATCCAGATCGCGGGCATGATTTTTGCCACGGCCCACTTCTTTGATGATCTTATTATATTCCATGCTTCTGCTCTGTTCGGTAGTTAACGACGACGACGGGAGGGGGTTCTCTTCCCACCGACGGCCGGACTGGGTTTAGGTAGCTCCCCTGTCGGCATGGCTGGCTGCTCAATAGGAAAGACCGGCAGCGCGCCCAGCAACCTCGCGCCGTAGCTCTTGCTCAGCAGGCGACGATCGTAAATAACAATCTCGCCAAAACAGTCGTGGCTGCGGATCAGCCTGCCCACCTGCTGGATCAGGTTAAAGGAGGCGCTCGGCAGACTTTGCACTTCAAAAGGATAGCGCTTCAGGCTTTTCAGCCACTCTCCCTCGGTCAAAATAACCGGACTGTCCACCGGGGGGAAAGCAATTTTATGGATATGCACCTGCGACAGCAAATCTCCTTTCAAATCCAAGCCTTCCGCGAAGGATTGCAGGCCGACGAGAACACTGGTGTCCCCCCGCTGGACGCGCTGACGATGTAACGCAACCAGCGCCGGGCGGGGTTTATCCCCCTGAACCAGCATCATCAGCCGCAGCTCTGGCAGATAAGAGAGAAACTGCTGCATCGCGCGGCCGCTGGCAAACAGCACCAGCACCCCTTTGTGCTTTGCCTGCTTTATCTGCTCGCGGAAAAAGTGCGCCATTTCCGCCAGGTGCTTCACCTCATTCGCCAGTATCGGTTCAAAATGCATCTGGGGGATGACCAGCTTCCCCTGCTCTCTATGGTTAAACGGTGAGTCCAGCGCGACAAAACGATCGCCCACTTCCTCCGTCAGCCCGGTCATCTCCTGCAATCGCTGGAAGCTGCTCAGCGAGCGCAGCGTGGCCGACGTTAATACCACATGCGGAATTTTACGCCACATCAGCTTCTCCAGCTGATCGCTGACGCGGATACCGGCGCAGTGGAACATCAGGTGAGCGGTGCCGTCACGTACCTCACGCGTGGCCCATTTGGAAACCGGCGCGCCAGAGGCTTTTTCCATGGCTGCCAGCCGCCACAGTTTGCTGCTGGCTTCAAACCAGCCCAGCGCCTTGTTCATCTGAATCAACGTCCGGTGCAGTCTGACCACATCAAACTGCCCGGATTTCTCGCTGAGATCGTTCAACAGGGCTTCCGCCAGCCCGCGCAGCCCGTCGCTTAGCTTGAACAGGCGAGCGCAAAGCGTCAGCACCTCTTCCGGCAGCAGCCCCATTTCAAAACGGTATTCCCCTTCCTGATTGTCAGGCGGCAGCCGTTGAGCAAGAATCTGCGACAGCTGCTGGAGCTGTTCGCGCACCTCTTCACAGTGTGCCTTCAGCCGCTCAGGATTGCTCAGCCCCGGCGGCCGTTTAGGGCGGAACTGCGCGAGACACTGCTCGACCAGGCGGCAGAAAAGATCGAGCTGGAGGGTCGTCCAGCCAGGGGTTATCTCCCCGCTCATCTCCAGCGCATCGCGCGCCACGTCCGGCAGGTGGTGGCCCTCGTCCAGCACCAGCAGCAGGTTTTTCGGCGGCGGGAGCACCGACTCCGTCTCCAGCGCCGCCATCACCAGCGCATGGTTTGCCACCACCACATCCGCGTGCTCAATTTCGCGGCGGGCAACATAAAAAGGACACTCGCGGAACCAGTGACAGTTGCTGCCCAGGCAGTTGGCTTTGTCCGTGCTCAGCCGCTGCCACAGTGAATCTTCAATCGACTCATCGCAGCGATCGCGCAGGCCGTCCCACTGATGGCGATTAAGTGTTTTCTCCAGCGTGGTGCAGAGCGCGCGCTCATCCTTGCTGGCGGTCATCTGCTCATCCAGAAACAGCAGCAGATCGCCCTGCTTTTCCTCATCCGTCGCCAGCGCCGACAGGTTGCGCGGACAGACATAGCGCCCACGGCCAAAAGCGGCGGCAAACTGCAAATCGGGGATTATCTTCTTCAGCAGCGGCAGATCCTTGCTGTAAATCTGGTCCTGAAGCGCCACGTTAGCGGTACTGACCACCAGCGGTTTCTGCTCAGCACGGCTCACCGCGATGCCGGGGATTAGATAGGAGAGCGTTTTTCCAACGCCGGTCGGCGCTTCAATCGCCAGGTGACGACCATCATCACCCGCCAGCGTTTTCGCCACTTCGGCAATCATCTGCCGCTGCGGAGCGCGGGGAATAAAGTCGGGAATTTGTTGCTGAAGGGTTTTATACCACTCCGCAATTTGCGCTTTTAACGCGGCAGATAACGCCATGACAACCACTTTTTACTGAAACAGCCTGTATTTTTACACAGTATCCGGCTGGCGTCAGCCTTCTTACATTATTGTGTCGTGGCGGCCCGCATTTTGACCAGGTCGCGAAACGCTCTGATCAATGTCTCCCGGCTGCGTCCACGGCGAAAAATCAGTGAGAAAGGCGCCTGATAGCTGAACTGCTGTGGCGATAATTTTTTCAGCCGCCCCTGTACTACCCAGGGCAGAGCGCAGTGTTCGGGCAGGTAGCCAATATATCGCCCGGAAAGGATCAGGATGAGCTGCGCCTCGATGCTCTCCACCGAGGCCGCGCTGGCCTTAAACCCGCGGCGCGCCAGCTCCGCCTGATTCCAGTAGCTGCGGGTGACAAAACCGTAGTGATGCAGATCGCCCGCCTCGTGCTCCGGCAGGTCGAATAGCTGGTGACTGTCGCTGCAATAAAGCCAGTGCTGCTCATGATGCAACGGCACCGTCACCAGATTATTAACGTTGACCGGGAAGTGGCCGATTGCCAGATCGAGACGGTTATCCAGCACTTTCTGCTGGAGCTCATTCGGATCGCGTACCGAGAGGTTGAGATAGACTGCCGGGTAGCGCTCGCTGAACTGATGGATGCTCTCCGCCAGGCCAAGGCGACCGTCGGTTGACACCGAGTCAACCACCCCCAGCGAAAAGACGCCGCCCTGCTCGGTTTTCAGGCCTTCGACCTGACGATTGAAATCAGACAGCGTGCCCAGCAGTTGCAGGCTGTACTGTAGAAACTGCTCACCGCGAGGCGTAAGCGAAAATCCCCCCCGGCCGCGCTGGCAGAGGACAAAGCCCAGCCGCTGCTCCAGCTCGCTCATATAGCCGCTGATCGCCGGCATGGTCATATTCAGCTCCTGCTGAGCGCGGGCGTAGCCCTGGCAGCGAGCTACCGTGGCAAAAATAGTCAGCAATTTAAGGTTTGGCAGGCGGTGAGTGCTCACGGCAGGTCCTTTCGATCGACAGGAAGTTAGTTCAGGAATCAGTGAACTGATTATTTGCTCTGAGGGATTTTTTCACAAGCCCGTCCGACGGATGATGGCTCTCTTGATTGTTTACAGACCAGGGATAATTCAATGCAGCACGCTGACGACCAGAACTTCCCGCAGCCGCAGAGCGGCAACGAAATGCCCCGCTTTGCCGGGCGAGGTACAATGATGCGCCTGCCTGCTGCCGACAGCCCGGCCGGGCTGGATGCGGCGTTTGTCGGCATCCCAATGGATATTGGCACCTCTCAGCGCTCCGGCACCCGCTATGGCCCGCGCGCTATTCGGGCGGACTCGGTAATGATCAGACCCTACAACATGGCTACGGGCGCGGCACCGTTTGATTCTTTGCGGGTAGCCGATCTGGGTGATGTGCCAATCAACACCTATAATCTGCATAAGTCGGTGCAGATTATCGAAGACTATTATACTGACCTGAACGCCTATCCACTGGTTCCCCTGACGCTGGGCGGCGACCATACGCTGACGCTGCCCGTGCTGCGCGCGCTGGTGAAAAAACATGGCCCGGTTGGCCTGATCCACGTCGATGCTCATACCGACACCAATGACGAAATGTTTGGCGAAAAGATTGCCCATGGCACCACCTTCCGCCGGGCGCTGGAAGAAGGATTGCTGGACCTGAAGCGCGTCATCCAGATAGGCCAACGAGCACAGGGCTACGATTCCGGCGACTTCCAGTGGGGAGTGGATCGGGGTTTCCGGCTGGTCCCCGCAGAGCAATGCTGGTACCGGTCAATGGTTCCTCTGATGGAAGACGTTCGCACCCAGATGGGCAGCGGCCCGGTATACCTTTCTTACGATATTGACAGTTTCGATCCGGCCTGGGCGCCAGGAACAGGGACGCCGGAAGTGGGGGGGCTGACCTCCATCCAGGGGCTGGAAATTGTGCGCGGCTGCCGGGGGCTGAACCTGATTGGCGCCGATCTGGTGGAGGTTTCGCCGCCTTACGATATCAGCGGCACCACTTCGCAGCTGGCGGCCAATATTCTTTATGAAATGCTCTGTGTATTACCCGGAGTGAAATACAACGAAAGGCGCTGAGCGTCGGGACAGTGAAAAGGTCTGGTATGTCTGAACAAAACTTGGTTTTTCCTGCCCGCATACTGCGTGGCGCAGGCGTTATTAATCAATTGGGTGAAGTCTGTCGCAACCTGGGACGGCGCGCCCTACTGATCGGCGGCCATCAGGCGCTGAAAGCCGTTGAGCCACAGGTTCGTAACCAGCTGGCAGATGCCGACGTTGAGCTGCTCGGGAGCGAATGGTTTGGCGGGGAAACTTCGTTAAAGCACATTGCCCGTCTGGGCGAGCTAGCCACTTCGCTGCAAGCCGAGGTGATTATTGCGGCTGGCGGTGGGAAATCGCTGGATACCTGTAAAGCCGTTGGCGCGGAACACAACATTCCGGTGATCACCATCCCGACAATTGCAGCCACCTGTTCCGCCGTTACGCCACTGAGCATTCGCTACGATGACAGCGGCAATTTCCACGATATCTTTCCGCTGCCTCAGGCACCGGCTGCGGTCATTATCGACAGTCAGC
This sequence comes from Erwinia typographi, assembly GCF_000773975.1. GTDB lineage: Bacteria > Pseudomonadota > Gammaproteobacteria > Enterobacterales > Enterobacteriaceae > Erwinia > Erwinia typographi. Next base: position 102,059 of record NZ_JRUQ01000055.1, on the reverse strand, counting down.
TGCTGGCGCAGGCTCCGTTGCGCTGGCTGGCTGCCGGACTGGGCGATACGCTGGCCAAGTGGTATGAGTTTCGCGCGGTCAGCCAGCGTCATCCGGCGCTGGACGCCAGCGCCCGCTCCTCGCTGGCCCACAGTCTGATCTGCTATGAAGTGATTGCCACGCACGGACCAAAAGCCTGTGAGGCCGTGCGTAAAAATCTGCCTGACTATCATCTCGACCAGGCGCTGGATGCGATCTTTACCTTTGCCGGACTGACGTCGCTGATGAGTAACGGCGCCCACGCGGCGGCGGCGCACGCAATTTATGAAGGCTTTACCTTCTGTGATAAAACCCGCGAATACGGCCACGGCCTGCTGGTCGGCTACGGCAATCTCTGCCTGCTGGCGCTGGAAAATCGCAGCGATGAAGAGCTACGGCGTGAAATGGCGCTGGCCCACCAGTGCGGCGTGCCGCTCAGTCTGACGGCCATTGCACAGCTGACGGAGGAAGAGCTTGGGGTCATTGTGCGTGAATCGGTACATGCGCCGGATATGGAGAACATGGCCGAACCGGTGACGGAGGCAGAGCTGTATCAGGCGATAGCCCGCGTGGAAACGCTGGCTACCACCCTGTAATAGCGATCGGCTAAATATCAGTCGCTATACTGACCTGCGATCCTGCGCGAAGTGTGCAGGATCCGCAGAATGCTGATCCAGTCAGGCTCGATAACGTAGATCAAAATAAAGGGAAAACGCGCCAGGGTCATCTTACGCTGATTCGGCTTGCGCCCCGCAGCCCTTCCGGTTTCAGGATGCGCCTCCAGCAGGGAAATCAGCGTCGCAAACTTATCATCCGCCGCGCTGGCTACCGTCAGCCCAGCTTCCTTTAACAGATAACGAAAAACGGCTTCCCTGTCGGCCCGTGCCTGCCTTGCCCAGCGTACTTTCCTTGTCACAGTTCCCCCCGAGCCGCCTTCGCCTTTAGCTCATCCATAGAATCCGTCATTTCGTCATCGCTGATGAACACCGTTTTCCCGGCGTCATAACGCGTAAACGCCTGCTGAATTTCCTGCTCAAGCCATTCATCCTGTGCGCTACCCTGCATTTTCAGCTCCTCTGCTGCCAGTTCCTCTGCCCTTTGACGCATTAACTCCGTTAACGTCATCCTTTTGCGCTCGGCCGCCTGCATAGCCAGACGCTTAATCTCTTCATCAATCCTGAAGTGAATTGTGCTCATAATGAACCCTTCCAATGGTGTCAAACGTGTTGTCATTATGCTCACTCTTCACCCTCCTGTCACGCTTCATCAAGCTAACCTGATGTAAGAGACTGCCCGGGTAAAGCCACCTTGTCACCCCTTTCAGGACAGGATTGCGCAGCGCCTCGAAAATTTTATCCGCACACCTTAACCAGCCAGATCGGTCTCTACCTTGCCAGGTCCCAGCCGTCCGATAAACGGCAGCCTCAGGGCGGGGGATTTCACATCGATTCCCATGTTCAGGCCCAGAATATTCACTTCTATCCCCTCTTCTGCACCCAGCGTTAGCCCCAGCACGCCTAAAATCGACAGCTGGACACCCCGCCCTGAAGGTGGCAATCCAAGCGGGTTGCTCAACGGACGAAAATCTTTGCCGATGGCGTTAGCAGGCAGATCCAGCCTGAGGGCCGGGACTTCCCTGCCAATATGGGCCAGGAAAGTATTGCTGTTTGGACCCGGCCAGACGCGGTATGTGTGCGGCCAGGGGTAGCTTTTTATCGCCGCCTCAATCGCCGGAATCATTGCCGCCGCCGCCGAGCCACGATGGTCGACAATCAGCTGTGGCTTTGCGCCAAACCAGTAGCCGTCCGGCAGCGTGTAATCCTCGCGGATCACGTTGTCACTTCCCCAACTGACGACTTCATAGCGGCTGAAGCGTGTTTCTCCCGCCTTCTTAAAAATGATCCACGGATGAACGGCAAACAACCCGCGCCAGCCGAAGGTGGGGGCAACGTAGACCTGTACGATAGCCGTCTGGCTCAACGCCACGGGATCTGGCGCCAGCTGCGCAGAATCACGCCTGGCGTCAGACCAGCTCTGCCCGGTGAGCGCCACCCCGCTGTGAGCGGCTCTCAGGTAGCTCTGGCCGAAGGAGAGCAGCATCACGCAGAGAAAACCCACCGTTATCACTTTTAACCAGACCATAGTTCCGTCGTCCATCCACCCGAAAGGGTCATTATCTGTTAATCAACAAGTTGACCAGATCTGTCGCGTCTGTCTGCCCCTCCAGCGTCAGGCAATAGTCCTGGAGCTTCGACACCTGCTCTGCTGACAACACCCGGTGCGCCAGCTGCCGGAACTTAAGCAGCAAATCCTCATCACTCAGCGGATTTTGCGGCGATCCCAGTGGCACAGTCACCTGCCTGCGCCAGCGCTCGCCGCTCAAAGTTTCCAGTTCCACCACCGGCTCGTCGCTGCTGGCCTGCTGGCTGTCCACATGCAGTTCAATACGATCCAGCATAACGGCAAGGTCAGCGCTGGTGCGTTTATCGCCGTCGTAAGCCTCCAGCCCCGCATGGCCAAACAGGGCTCGTGCGGCAAGGGCATAAGGCAGGCTCATCTGCGCCGCCGCCAGACTTTCCAGATTGGTATTGCCGCACATATCCAGCAGGAACGGATTCAGGTATACACGAATTTGGGCAATATCGGCAGCACAACAGTCATGTTCAGCCATCAGCAGGCCTATCGCATCAATAGCCGAATGCGTTCCACGGCAGGAGGCATAGGGCTTAATCGAACAGCGGTTGAGTTTCCATACCTGTCCCAGCCCTGCGATCAATGCTTCCGGCTGACGACTGTGCGGCGCGAGGGTTTTCAGAAAGCCCCCCCAGACATCTTCAAAGGTTTGTGACGGCCCGCTCAGACCTTTCTGCGCCAGCATCGCGGCCAGCACCCCACCTTCCGCAGCCCGGCCAGCATGAAGCTTTTTGCTTTGTGAGCCGTCGTGGATAAATCCCCACAGGCCGCCGCTAAAGCTGGCGGCGATGCCCAGCGCCTGCGCCGTTTGGTTCTGATTAAGCTTAAGTAACGAGCAGACCGCCGCCGCCGCACCAAACACGCCGCAGGTTGAGGTGGAGTGCCAGCCAGCTTCATTGTGCGGGGCATAGCCACCGCAGGCTTCAAGCACCCGACGGCCAATATCGTAGCCCAGCACCACGGCAGTAATCAGCGCTTCCCCGGATACTCTCTCCTGGCAAAGCGGTAAAGCGGCGATCACCGCTGGCAGCACCACGGCCCCTGAGTGATCGCAACCGCCAGTATCATCCAGTTCATACATATGCGCCGCAACGCCGTTAAGCCAGGCTGCATTGCGAGGCGAAGTTTGCCGGTCACTTCCCCAAATGCTGGCCACGGGCGCACAACCCTCGGCGATAACGGTTTGCTGTACCGACCGCGCTATCGGGCTGTTGCTACCCGCCAGCGTAGCGCCGAAGGTATCAAGGATATGCCGCTTAGCGCGGGAAACCAGCGCATCGGGAAGATCGCTGAAGCGGGTTTCCGCCACAAACCGGGCAAGCTCGTTCATCGCCTGACTCATGCGTTCTGCTCCCGAAGCTGGCGCTGAAATATCTCAGCCGGATGTTCAGCCACATTTTCGGGCTGCGTCAGCCACCATCCGGCGACGTCCCCCGCAGTGGCCAGCCACACTTTCTCGTGGCTGGCGATAAAGTCCAGCAGCCCGGCCAGCAGACCAATCCTCCCCGCCGTGCCAATAATTTCAGGATGCAGGCGCAGCACATAGCACAGGCCAAAACGGTGAAAACCCTGAAAATCGAGCTTCATATTCTCCAGCGTCTGCTGATAAGAAGCGATGCGGGACTGTCCCGGAGGAACCGCCGGGCTGAGGTTGAAGGCAAAATAGGGTTCATCTTCCAGCTCGTAGTGCAGTGGCAGCTCAACCAGCCGCGTGCCCGGGTGGAAATAAGGCAGATCGTCACCGCGCCAGCCGGAGGACCAGCGAATCCCCTGTTCACTCAGCGCTTCGGCCAGTCCCGGTTTCCACTGTCCGGCGGGGGTGCGAAAACCCACCGGACGCTTACCGCAGGCGGCTTCGAGCCGATCGCAGCCCTTTTTAACGCTGGCAATTTGCTCAGCCAGCGTCAGGGTATCGAAATTCTGATGGCTATCGCCGCTACAGGCAATCTCATGCCCCGCCGCGACAATCCGCGCAAACACCTGTGGATTTTCCTCCGCGACAATGGCGGGCAGGCACCAGCTTGCACGCACGTTTTTCTCCGCCAGCAGAGCCAGCAGGCGATCGACTCCGCGCAGCGTGCCGTAGCGCCAGACGGACAGCGTTTTATCGCGTCCGGCCACGGCGGGTGTGTGGGTAAGAATGCCGTGAATATCGTTAAAATCCAGCGTCAGCACCACGGCGGACTGCTGACCAGCGGGCCAGTGGGTTTGTTCAGTCATGCTGCTGCTCCTGTAAATACCAGTTGGCGACGTCACGACAGCGCGCGAACCAGACATCGCGTTGGCGCATATGGGCGATAAACTGTTCCAGCAGCAGAACGCGGCCCGGTTTTCCGCTGATCTTTGGATGGAACAGCGTGGTCAGACACAGCCCTTCATCCATCGCCCCATCAAACTCGCGGCACCAGTTGTCCAGCGTTAGCGCATAGCTGGCGGTGCGGTCCAGCCCCTTCGGAAAATCGGGTTCGCGGGTATAGGCCAGCGAGGCGTAATCATCCATTTCCCACTTGCCTGGAATCTCCACCAGCGGCTGCTCGTAGCCCGGTACGGCGATAGCGTAAGGTCGGTCGTCGCCGCGCATACTGCTTGAATAGGTTACTCCGGCATCCAGCAGAACGCCGGGGGTCTCCTGATGCCAGTCTCCTGACGGCGTGCGAAAACCCTCGGCACGAATGCCGAGGCGCTGCCAGAAAATCTCGCGGGATTTCGCCATCACCTGACGCTGCTGTTCGCCGCTCAACGCGTAAAAGGACTCGTGGCGATAGCCGTGATAAGCCACCTCATGCCCTTTCTCCACGATCGCCGCACACTGCTGCGGCCACTGCTCAACTATCCAGGCCGGGATAAAAAACGTCGCCGGTACGCTGAACTGCTCCAGCAGATCCAGTATCCTGCCCAGCGCCCGAAACGGACCGTAGCCGCCGAAGGTGAAATACTCCGGCTTCTGCCAGATCGTGCCGTTCAGCATCGCATCGCCGGTAGGCCCATCGAGATCGAAAGCCAGCGCCATACAGCCCTGCTTACCTTCCGGCCAGCGTGGACGAACGTCAGGTGTCATCATGGTTATTTCCCGTTAACGGTTGCCGTTTTTACTGCGTTATCCGCCAGGCCCCATTTGTTAAGGATTTTCAGATAGCTGCCGTCGGCAATCATCGCATTCACCGCGCCCTGTACCGCCGCGATCAGCGCCGGATCGTTTTTATCAATCGCCATGCCGGTAAGCTGCGAAGCAATGGCTTTATCCAGCGGCTTGTAGGTGTTTTTTTCCAGGTTCATCACGTAAGGCAGGGTTTCGCTACCCTGAACGGCGCCGTCAAGACGACGCTGGCGCAGCTGGGTACGCGCATCCGCCGTCCCTTCCGCCCCCACCACGACAATGGCCGGTTTGCCTTTAGCTTCGCAGTTAGCCTGGCTCCATTTGGCAATTTCCTGCGGGAAGGTGGTGCGGCGGCTGGTGCCCACTTTTTTGCCGCACAGATCGGAGGCCGTGTTAATGTCTTTGCGGGCTGCCAGGGTATAGAACTGCGGACCGGTGGTGAAGTAGTCAATGAAGCTGACCACTTTCTGCCGTTCGGTGGTGTCGGTCATCCCGGACATCACCAGATCCACGCGCTTAGTCGCTACGGCGTTGACCATCTGCTCAAAGGCGATTTCCTGCCAGTGAATTTTGATCCCCAGCTTCTCTCCAATGGCATTTCCGAGATCAACATCCACCCCGCTCAGGGTATTGGTAGCCGGATCTTTGAACTCCATTGGCGGGTAGTTAGGCATAATGGCAACCGTCAGTTCCCCTTTTGATTTGACTGCCGCGGGCAGCTCAGCGGCCCAGGCGGCGGAATGCATCAGAACAGCGGCAGCAACGGCAGAAAGTACGATCTTTTTCATCTGAATTACCCTGTTGGTGTTTAAAGAAGAATGGCGGAGATAAAGTTCTGCATCCGCGGATTTTGCGGATTCAGCAGGATGTCTTCAGGCGCACCGCGTTCGATAATGCGCCCCTCATCCATGAACACCACCTGACTGGCTACCTCGCGGGCAAAGCCCATTTCATGGGTAACGACAATCATCGTGGTTCCTTCTTTTGCCAGCGTCCGCATCACGGCCAGCACTTCGCCGACCATTTCCGGATCAAGCGCCGAGGTCGGCTCGTCAAACAGCATCAGCTTGGGTTTCATGGCCAGCGCGCGGGCAATCGCCACGCGCTGCTGCTGACCACCGGAGAGCGCTTGTGGATAAGCGTGGGCTTTGTTCGACAGTCCCACCCGTTCCAGCAGCGCCATGGCTTCTTCAGTGGCCTCGCGCTTAGGCCGTAGCAGGACGCGGCACGGCCCCTCAATCACGTTTTCGAGCGCGGTCTTATGCGGAAACAGGTTAAACCGCTGGAAAACCATACCGGTTTGCAGGCGCTGGCGAGCGATCTGCCTGTCGCTCAGCGGATGCAGTTTGTTACCGGCGATGCGGTATCCGGCCAGCTCGTTATCGATCCAGATCCCACCCCGATCGACCTTCTCCAGCTGATTAATGCAGCGCAGGAAGGTACTCTTCCCGGAGCCGGACGGCCCAAGGATGCACATCACTTCGCCATAGTTCACTTCCAGACTGACGTCCTTCAGCGCGTGAAAATTGTCGAAATACTTATTCACCTCAACGGCTCTGACGATATTTCTCATCGCGTTGACTCCTTAGTTACGGCGGCGCTGGCCGCGGGAGAAGTAGCCCTCAAGGCGGCTCTGCCCAAATGACAGCACGGTGACGATAATCAGATACCAGATGCCCGCCACGAACAGCAGCTCCATCACTCGCGCGTTGGCGTAGTAAATGTTCTGCGTGTTATAGAGCAGCTCGGAGTACTGGATCATGCTGGCAAGGCTGGTGGTTTTGATCATACTGATAAATTCATTGCCCACCGGCGGCAAAATGACGCGCATCGCCTGCGGCAGAATAATGCGATGAAGCGCCTGCAAACGCGGCATACCGATAGACTTCGCAGCCTCATACTGTCCGGTATCCACCGACAGCAGCCCGGCGCGCACCACTTCGGAGGTATAGGCTCCCTGATTAATGCTCAGGCCCAGCAGTGCCGCGACGAACGGCGTCATGACGTTGACGGTTTCCACGCTGAACACGCCGGGAATGGAGATCACCGGGAACACCAGCGCCAGGTTAAACCACAGCAGCAATTGCAGGATTAGCGGCGTGCCGCGAAATACCCAGGCATAGCCCACGGAAATGTAATGCAGTACCGGATTGGGCGACATGTACATAATGGCCGCCACCACGCCGAAAAGAATGCCCAGCGCCATCGCCAGAATCGACATCACCAGCGTGTTGATTACCCCGTCGAGAATGGCGCGGGCGGTGAAAAACTGGCCGACAAACGACCATTCGATTTTGCCCTGAGAGAAAGCGTGCACCAGCGCGGCCAGCAGCAGGACAATCACCACCGTCGCCGTGATGCGCCCGTAATAGCGCTTAGGCACCATCTCGTAATTTTTCAGATCGTACGAACGATCTGCGGCTGCCTTGCTGCCCGTCTCGTTAACGTTTTGCGAAGTATTCATTCCGGCTCCGAAGGTTGAATGCTGACGGACTACAGACGAGGACCCCGATAGGCACCCACCCATTCGGCCTGCTGCTGGCTGCGCTCTTTCAGGCGAGCGATCTGTTCACTGACTCGCGCCGGAGCGGTGCCGCCGAAGCCGTCGCGAGAGTGGACGGCCGCTTCGAGCGTCAGCGCGCTGCGCACCTCCGGCGTCAGGCGGACGTCAACCCCAGCCAGTTGCTCATCGGTCAGATCGGACAGGCCCTGCCCGTGGAATTCGCAAAGCTGCACCAGCTTGCCGGTGATTTCGTGGGCTTCTTTAAACGGCACGCCGCGCATCGCCAGCCAGTCGGCTACTTCCGTCGCCAGCGTAAATCCGTCCGGTGCCTGCGCCAGCAGCTCCGCCTCGTTGACCTTCATGGTTTCAATCATTCCGGCCATCGCTGGCAGCACCAACAGCAGCGTTTCGACGGAATCGATGGCGCTGCGCTTGTCTTCGCTTAAGTCGCGGTTATAGGAGAGCGGCATCGCCTTCATGGTGGCTAGCATCGCCGTCAGGTTGCCAATCAGGCGACCGCTGCGACCGCGGGTCAGCTCGGCAATATCCGGATTTTTCTTTTGCGGCATGATTGAGCTGCCGGTGGCATAGCTGTCGCTGATTTCCACCCAGCGGAACTGCCGGGAAGTCCACAGACAGATCTCCTCGCTGATGCGCGACAGGTTCACGCCAACCATACTGGTGATAAACAGAAACTCGGCCACGTAATCGCGGCTGGCGACGGCATCGATCGAGTTCTCGCAGGGGGCGCGATAGCCCAGTTCTTTAGCGGCCAGTTCCGGACGGCGGGCAATCGCCGAACCGGCCAGGGCAGCAGCGCCCAGCGGCGAAAAGGCGCTGCGGTGGTCCCAGTCCTGAATGCGCTCAATATCCCGGGAGAACGACTGAGCATGAGCCAGCAGCTGATGACCAAAAACAATCGGCTGCGCCTGCTGGAGATGGGTAAAGCCGGGCGCGAGGGTATTGATATGCCGCTCCGCCTGCCCGATCAGCGCCTGTTGCAGCGCCAGCAGCGCCGTGGCGATTTTACGCACGTTGTCACGCAGGTAGAGGCGCAGATCGTTAACCGTCTGATCGTTGCGCGAACGCCCGGCGCGCAGCTTGCCGCCCAGCGCCCCAAGGCGTTCGGTCAGCACGCGCTCAATGAAGGTATGCACATCTTCATCTGCCGCGATCGGATCGACTTTCCCGGCGCGATAGTCGGCGTCAAGCTGGTCGATGGCAGCGGTCATTTCACGGGTTTCGTCCTCAGTCAGCAGCCCTGCGCGCTGAAGCTCATGGGCATGAGCACGGCAGCCGGCAAGGTCATAAGGCGCCAGCGCGAAATAATATTCAGGGCTGCGCGACAGCGCGGTAAGCGCGGCGGCTGGAGGCGTTTTGAAACGGGCGCCCCATAAACGATCGGCACTGTCTGACATGGTTCCTCTCTGATTACGTGGGTTCACGCCTTATTCAGATAAATAAGAAAATCCTCTGAATGAGACACAAACGATAAATAAAAGTTATTTTTGCTTGTCGTCTGGTAATTATCGGGTAATTCAGGTTCACTCTTACTTTCACTGCATTCAGGCTGAGGTTGAATAGTTAATATGGAAAGTAAGGTTTCCAACATGGGAAACATGAATTATTCCCGTACGGATAATTCATCGGTAACCATTAACAATGTCGACCTGAAGTTATTGCGCGTATTTAAGTGCGTGGTGGAAGCAGGAGGGCTGACTTCGGCCAGTCACGAGCTGAATATCGGCCTGGCCGCCATCAGTAAACAGGTTTCCGATTTGGAGATCCGCCTCGGCATGACCCTGTGCAGCCGGGGGCGAGAAGGCTTTGAGCTTACGGAGTATGGCATCACGGTGTATCAGGCCACGCTTGAGCTGTTCTCATCGCTGAACACCTTTCGCGAACGCCTGCATAACAGCCGCAATGAGCTGCTGGGCGATCTGAGTATTAGCGTGGTGGATAACACCATCTCCGACCCGCTTTCCCCAGTCACCAAAGCTGTGCAGCTGCTGCACACGGCTGCACCAAAAGTAAACATCCGGCTGCAAACGGCCCATCTGGACGATATTGAAAAAGGATTAACTGAGGGAAGATTTAATTGCGCGATCGCGCCAGTTTATGATGAAAAAAGCGATTTCGATTATTACCCTGCCTATACTGAGACTTCAGTTTTATATTGCGGCAGCGATCACCTTCTATTTCCCATGAATAACAATGACATTACTATTGAATTATTAAAACAGCAAAAAATCATTAATCATACCTACGTCACACATCGTCATGGCAATAAGCTTTTTGCCTTTAATGAAAGCAACATTCAGGCCGTACAGGTTGAAGCGGTTGCGATGTTAATTCTCACCGGCCATTTTATTGGCTATTTGCCCGCTCATTATGCTGCGCCCTGGGTGCGGGAAAAAAAGATCAGGGCCGTTGGCCCGGACGAACTACAGATGCAGACACCTTTTTGTCTGATTATTAAAAAAGGGCGCAAGATAAATCAGATCATAAAGCTGTTTATGGATTCACTGGGCATTGCCTGACCCTACGCACCATTATAGAGCAAGCGCCCGAGACAGACCGCTCCCTCTACGCCGACATAGCGCCCAAAATTCTCCCGAACCCGATAGCCATTGCGCTGATAGAAATGCAGCGCGCGCAGGTTAACACGCCGCGTTTCCAGCCAGATTTCACGGTATCCCATCCGCCGGGCTTCCTGCTCAAGAAAATGCAGCAGCGCCACGCCCACGCCTTTGGTACCAGCACGGGCAAAAAACCGCTTCAGTTCAGCAACTTCCGGCCGCTCGGCCAGCGGCCGCAGCGCGCCACAGCCTACGGCTTCTCCCTGCTGATTATGCGCAATGGCAAAACAGCCTCCCTGCTGCTGCACATCGCTCACATTGAAGCTCGTATGGCCGCCATTACCGGTAATTTGTTCTAACGTAGCAGATAGCTGGGCCAGTAAATTTTTCGCTTCGGCGCTGGCAATATCCGCTGTGGCCACAACAATCATGTTTCCTCCACGAATTTATACATGACGGTCGTCGCATCCAGCGCGCCAGCGGTGGAGCGCGCGTACTGGGGGATCTGCCCGGCAATCTGCCATCCTTGTGACAGGTAAAGCTGCCCGGCCACGTCGCCCGTACGGGTATCGAGCACCAGCAGGGTTCGACCTTCCTGCTGCGCCAGCCGCTCAGCCAGACCAAGCAACTCGCGGGCTATTCCCTGCCTTCTGGCTTTTGGATGCACCAGCAGCTTAGCGATTTCCGCACGGTGGCTGCCGTTCGGCATCATGCCCAGCACCACCAGCACCGTTGCCACAATTTCCCCCTGCTGGCGGGCCACAATCAGCTGCTTGTCACCGTTGGCAAGGCTGGCAACCACGCCTTGCCAGAAACGCTGCATCGGCGACGGCTCCAGAGAGACGAAACCGATGCTCGCCCCCTCAGCTACGCAGGCGTGAAGCACGTTATACAGCGCTGACGTTTCCGCTGCTGCCTGCTCAGCACTCAGGATCTGATACTGAAATTCACTCATGGACGACAGACCACCAAAGCATAGCGCGCCCCCTCGGCCTCCGGCGCGTGGAAAGAGGAGCGGCCAAACAGGTGAAAGCGCAGGCAGTCACCGCTTTCCAGCCGCCACTGCTGGTCATTCATGCTGAACATCAGCACGCCTTCCAGCATCCAGATATGTTGTTCAATTCCCTCGACCGGCGGCGCATCGTATTCAATCAGCGCACCGCCCTCCAGCCGCCCTTCAATCAGCTCGCCCTGAAAATTACTGGCCGGAGGCGAAACGCTGCGACGGCGATAGCCATTTTCCCGGTCCTGCCAGACTGTTTGTTCGGCAGGACGTAAGTACTGAGGCCCGTGCTGCTCCACGTCACTGAGCAGTCTGGACATGGTTAATCCATAGGCAATACACAGGCGATTCATCAATGAAGCCGTGGGGCTGCTCTCCCCTCTTTCAATTCGGGAAAGCGAGGCTCTGCTGATCCCGGTCAACCCGGCAAGCGCCTCCAGAGACCAGTTTTTTTCAAGGCGCAATTCGGCCAGCCGTTGGGCAAGGCGACGCTCTGTAGCGGTAAGGGATTCCATGATTTTCTCAAATTAGGGAATAATTCTCTTAAGTGAGATCTACGCTATTTTACCGTTGCGATCAACTTGTACAGAAAGAAAAATAGTTGTACAGCCATGGAGAGTTCGCTACGGTTAGGAAAGGTGGGAAAATCCTGAGGAAGTGAATGGCATTGTACAGTATCGGCGAGGTCGCCGTTCGTTGCGGAATAAATCCTGTCACCCTGCGGGCGTGGCAGCGTCGCTACGGCTTACTGAAACCGCAGCGCACCGAGGGCGGGCACCGGCAGTTTGATGAAGAGGATATTCAGCGCATAGAAGAAATCAAGCGCTGGGTAGAAAGCGGCGTACCGGTCGGAAAGGTAAAGGCGTTGCTGGAGGGCGAGAACGTCAATCTCCATGACGGATGGACCGCGCTACAGGAAGAAATAATGACGGTGCTTCGCCACGTCAGACCAGCCAAACTTCGGGCGAAAATAGCGACGGTCGGGCGCGAAAATCCGGTAGATGCCCTGATTGATCACGTTTTCATTCCCGTTCGCCAGCGTCTTGGCCTCGACCAGAATACCGCGCGAGCGATGTGTAGCCTGCTTGATGGCGCGTTAATAGATTATGTCGCCTTCTGTTTAGCGGGTTCCCGTAAGAAAGCGGGCAAGGATGCGCTGCTGATTGGCTGGGCCACGGACGATCGTACCAGGCTATGGCTTGAAGCCTGGCGGCTCTCGCCGCAGGGATGGCGCATTGACGTGCTGGCTGAGCCGCTTGAGATGCCGCGCCCAGAGCTTTTCCCGGGCCAGCAGCTTTTTGTCTTTACTGGAAAACCGCTTACCCGCAGGCAACAGGAACAGATGGCGCACTGGCAGGAACAGGGGTTCACGGTCACCCATACGGGCAGTTAATCGGCGGCGGAGCTAGCACAGGCGAGAGTTTCCCCGTAATAAAAAGCCAGCAAAGGCTTAACCGGCGGGGGTGAACAGCGCTATACTTCGCCTTCTTTCAGCGGCTGACCCATGGACACTCCGGCATGAACTGGCAAAAAATTGGCGTAATTTTCATCTTCCTGTTAATGGCGCTCGGCGGCATTGGCGGCGTGATGCTCACCGGTTATACCCTGCTTATCCGTTCCTGAACTGTTTTTGCAGGCGCTCAAAAAGGCGGTCGGTAACCACGGCCAGCAGCGCCACCAGGCAAGCGCCCTGGATAACGTAAGCGGTATTGAATCCGCTGAGGCCGACGATCACCGGCGACCCCAGCGTTTTGGCGCCCACGGTTGAGGCAATCGCCGCCGTGCCTATATTGATAATGACCGAGGTGCGGACGCCGGCAAGGATTACTGCAGCGGCCAGCGGCAGTTCGACCTTGCACAAAATCTGCCATGGACTCATCCCCACCCCTTCAGCGATCTCTCTGGCGCTGGCCGGAACGGCCCCAATCCCTGCCAGCGTGCCTTGCAGTATCGGCAGCAGGCCATAGAGCAGCAGCGCGAGGATGGCTGGCTGTGCGCCAAAGCCCATCACCGGCACCGCAATCGCCAGCACCGCGACGGGGGGAAAAGTCTGCCCTGCCGCTACCAGCGTTTCTACCAGCGATCGAAACTCCTTGCCCGCCGGACGCGTGACCAGAATTCCCGCACCCATGCCAATGATCACCGCAAACAGGCTGGAGATGGCAACCAGCTCAATATGGGCCAGCGCCAGTTGCAGGAAGGTTTCCTGCTGATACAGCGGCCTGTCAAGCTGAGGAAACAACCAGGCAAACAGCGGCCCGCTATAGGGCATCAACAGCAACAGCGCGACAAACAGCGCCACCAGCCACAGCAGAGGATCCCGTAACCAACGCACGATCATCCCCTCCTCTGCCGCAGCAAATCGGTGAAGTGCAGCACGCCAAGCGGCTTCTGCTGCCCGTCAACCACCGGCAGCCGGTCGGTCTGCCGGGCGATAAACTGCGACAGCGCTTCACGCAGCGTCATCTTATCCGGGATAGCCTCTTCCTCCAGCCATTCGCCCCGCCGCGCCGCAGACCCGGCGTTACCGAGCGACAGTAGCCGCACGCCCAGCTCACTTCGCCCGAAGAAATCCCGCACGAAATCATTTTTCGGCTGGGTGAGCAGTTCTACTGGCGTTCCCTGCTGAATCACCCTGCCGCCGTCCATCAGCACCAGCTTATCAGCCAGCGCCAGCGCTTCATCGATGTCATGAGTCACCAGCACTATCGTCCGCCCGGAGATCTGATGAATGCGCGCAATTTCCTGCTGAAGCGTCCCGCGCGTGACCGGGTCCAGCGCGCCGAAAGGCTCATCCATCAGCAGAACTTCCGGGTCCGCCGCCAGCGCTCGCGCCACGCCGACCCGCTGCTGCTGTCCGCCGGAAAGCTGATGAGGAAAACGATGGCGGAACTGCTCATCGAGATTGAGCAGCGCCAGCAGTTCACTCACCCTGTCGGCAATCCGCTGTTTTGACCAGTTGAGCAAGGCGGGCACGGTGGCGATATTTTTTTCCACCGTCCAGTGCGGGAATAGCCCGATCGACTGGATCGCGTAGCCCATCCGGCGACGTAAAACCTGCGCGTTGAAGCTGCGGATCTCCTCACCGGCGAACTCAATCGTGCCCTCATCATGTTCGATCAGACGATTGATCATTTTAAGCGTGGTGGACTTGCCTGAGCCGGACGTCCCAATCAGCACGGTAAATTCGCCCTGGGCAATATTCAGCGTCAGGTCGCTGACCGCAGCCTTCCCGGCAAAATGTTTGCTCACCTGGTTAAAGTTGATCATTGGCGCTTAGCCTCAATAACGGAAAGAACAAATTTGAACAGGGCGTCAACGATCACCGCCAGTGCAATCACCGGAATCACGCCCAGCAGCACCAGCTCCACCGCGCTGCTTAACAGCCCCTGGAAAACGATCGCGCCAAATCCGCCAGCCCCAATCAGCGCGGCAATCACCGCCATGCCGACGGTTTGTACCGCGATCACCCGCAGCCCGCTTAGCAGCACGGGCAGCGCCAGCGGCACTTCGGCATACCAGAAAATTTGCGCCCGGGTCATGCCCATTCCCTTGGCGGTTTCAATCACCTCTTTTGGCACCTGCTGTAAACCGGCAACGACGCTGCGCACCAGTGGCAGCAGCGCATAGAGCACCAGCGCGATAAGCGCCGGGGCCATACCAATACCGCTGACGCCCAACTTTGACAGCAGCGGGAAGGACTTCGCCAGCCCGGCCAGCGGAGCAATAAGCAGGCCAAACAGCGCAATAGAGGGAACGGTCTGGATGACGTTCAGCACGCTGAAGACCGACGACTGCACCGAGGTTTTTTTAGCGCACAGCCAGCCGAGCGGGATGCCGATAATAATCGTTGGCACAAGCGTACCGGCCAGCAGCAGCAAATGACGAGAGAGCGCCTGATCAAACACTTCCTGACGGTTGGCATACTCCTTGAGCAGAGCCATCTGATCGAGCTGACCGCTCAGTAATAAAACGATGACCGGTAGCCAGATTTGCGCGTTGAGCAGCAGTCTCCTGAGCGGCTGAGCGCTGAGGCGGGCACTGGCGTCCGCCGCCAGCAGCAGACAAAGTCCCCCGCTGAGCCAGAAGCCGCTGCCCCAGGAGGTTCTGGCGAGCGGGCTCCCCTGCTGGGAAAGCAGCATCGCCTGATGACCGCTTAGCGCAATCAACGCGATAAACAGCAGTTCGCTCAGCACCACAACCAGCGCGAGGTTCCAACGGCCGATCGGCAAGAAAGCCTGAACGACCAGACTGGCCAGCGGTAAGAGTAGCAGCCACTCCGCGCCGTTCAGCAGGTGATACAGCGGCAGCGGCTGACCAGAAACCAGCCGGTTCGGCGCATAATTGAGGAAAGGCAGGCTGAACGCGGCCAGAGTCAGCAGAACTGAGAGCATCAGCAGCACGCGATTGTGAATGATACGGTGCAAAATTTTCCCGCTATGATAGCGGGCCGGTTTATCCGGCCCAGGCCTGAACTACAACAGTTTTTTCTGCTGCAAATAATCCGCCGCAACCTTCTTCGCGTCCTGCCCTTCTACGGCAATTTTCGCGTTCAGCTCCTGCAGCGTTTTTTCGTCCAGCGAACTAAAGACCGGCTTAAGCCAGCCGGCAATTTGCGGATACTCTTTCAGCACAGCGTCACGAATCACCGGCGCTGGCGCATAAACAGGCTGAACGCCTTTCGGATCGCTCAATGTTTGCAAGCCCAGCGCCGCTACCGGGCCGTCGGTGCCGTAGGCCATCGCGGCGTTCACGCCGGAAGTCTGCTGCGCGGCCGCTTTAATGGTGACGGCGGTGTCGCCACCGGCCAGCGACAGCAGCTGATCCTGCTTCAGCGTAAAGCCGTAAGCCTTCTGGAAGGCAGGCAGCGCGTCGGCGCGCTCGATAAATTCAGCGGAAGCGGCCAGTTTGAACTCGCCGCCTTTTTTCAGCCAGGCGCTGAGATCGTCCAGCGAATTAAGCTTATTTTTCTGTGCCAGATCGCTGCGCACGGCAATGGTCCAGGTGTTATTGGCTGGCGAAGGCGTAAGCCAGGTCAGCTTGTTCTTCTCTTCGTCCAGCTTTTTCACTTTTTCATAGCCGGCTTGCGCATTTTTCCAGGCGGCGTCCTGTTCATCGTTAAAGAAAAACGCGCCATTCCCCGTATACTCCGGATAGATATCCAGTTCGCCGGAGGTAATAGCGCCTCTGACCACCTGAGTTGTACCCAGCTGAACTTTGTTCACCGTTTTCACGCCGTGCTTATCCAGCACCAGCAGAATCATATTACCCAGCAGCGATCCTTCCGTATCAATCTTTGAGCCTACCTTGACCGGTTCCGCCGCCTGAGACGTTGCCGTCAGCGCCAGTAAACTCGCCAGTACCAGTGAGGCCGTACGCCCTGTTTTCTTCATCATTTTCCATTCCTTTTCGTCAGGTTAGTAACAAGCGTAGTCGAATAAATCAGCGGATAAAGCCAGACGGCAAAAAAGCGATCGCACAGGATGCGCAGAAGAACACGTCGGCAGACGTTTTTTCAACAGGGATTTAGTTTTAACTTATAACCAGCAGGAATTTAACTCTGTCCCGGCCCGGAGTATTCTTTCGACTTATTCTTAGAAAACAGACCACAACATCATGACTGACTTAACATCTTCGGCGCACGTCGCCGTGACAGGGAATACCCCGACGGGGGAAGCCGTGACGATTCATCGTGCGGCTGACGTATCACATCTGATCAACACCAGCACTCAGGCCCGCAGCAATGCCCGAATCGTAATTGGTATCGCACTGGGTGGCGTATTTCTTGACGCTTACGATCTTGGCGCGCTCGCCTTCGGGATGAAAGACGTTACCCGAGAATTCGGCCTGTCGCCGACCGGCGCCGGGATGGTGGCTTCCGCTATCGCTTTTGGCGCGATTATCGGTGCCCTGATCGGCGGCTACCTCACCGATAAAATTGGCCGCTACCGCGTGTTTATGGCCGATATGTTTTTCTTCGTCTTTGCGGCGCTGGCCTGCGCGTTTGCGCCCAATGAGTATGTGCTGGCCGGCGCGAGATTTGTGATGGGGCTGGGCGTTGGCATCGATCTGCCGGTGGCGATGGCGTTCCTCGCCGAGTTTTCAAAACTGAAAGGCCGGGGTAATAAAGCCGCCAGCATCGCCATGTGGTGCCCAACCTGGTATGCCGCTATCTCCATTTCCTATCTGCTGGTGCTGTTTTTCTACTCGGTGCTGCCTGAGGCGCACTCGGGCCTGCTGTGGCGAATTATCCTCGGCTTCGGCGCCGTTCCGGCGATCCTGATTATCTGTATCCGCAGCCGCTACATGAGCGAATCGCCGGTCTGGGCCGCCAATCAGGGTGACCTGCACGGCGCCGCGGCTATTTTGCGCAGCTCTTACGGCATCAACGCTCAGGTGGCGAAAGACGCCGATTTTGTCCCGGCAGCAGCCACCAGGCGCGCCAGCTGGCGCAACTATGGCGAGCTGCTGAAGGGCGTTTACCTGCGCCGGACCCTGTTGGCTACCGTGACCGCCATCGCCTCAGCCTTTGCCTATAATGCCGTAGCATTTGGCCTGCCGGTGATCATCTCCAGCTTCCTCGCGCAATCTATGCTTACCACCATTTTGGTGTCGCTGGCGCTAAACCTGCTGTTTGCCTTTGTCGGCGGTATCCTGGCGGTGAAGCTGGTGCCAAAATTTGGCGCGTGGAAAATGACCACGCTGGGTTACAGTTTCCAGTTTGCCGCGCTGCTTGGCCTGGCGCTGATTGGCCGTCCGGCCGACGGCGCGGAAGCCGCCATTTCCATCGCCATGCTGGCGCTCTTCTTGCTCGGTCAGGGATTTGGTCCGGGATCGCATACCATGACTTTTGCTTCGCTAAGCTATCCAACTTCTCTACGCGGCGTAGGCGTTGGTTTTAATCAGACCCTGATGCGCGGCAGTTCAACCCTGTCGCTGTTCCTGTTCCCGCTGCTCTCGGCGGCGCTGGGCACCAACGTGTTTTGGGTGATTGCGCTGGCGCCTTTAGCCGGACTGGTGGCGCTGCTCGCCATCCGCTGGGAGCCTTCAGGTTACGATGTGGATGCTGAGGATTTCGCCCAAATATCCTAATCCCTCTCTTCTCCGATCGGGACGTTGGCCTGGCTCGATCGGAGAAAGAACGCCTGGTTTGGCTTAATTTTTAGACAAACCTCCTCCTCTGCTATATATTCAATATATGCAATATATTCACATGAGGAGGTATCCCAGTGAAAAACATCCGTCAGGTTACTGCCTTCCAGCATGAGGGAATGCGCGTGCTCAGCGGTAACCAGCTGCGCCATATCGTCGCGGAAGAGCAGGCCGAGTATCTGGTGATTGACGTCAATCATTTGAAACCCGCTCATGCCGCCGCGAACCAGAAGCGCGAATTACGTAAAAAGCTTGAAGAAATGGTGAACAATCCCAGCCTGGACCCTGGCGTGGGGCTGGCCCTGCTGCAGCTGGCCCAACGCTGGCTACAACCAACGTCAGAGGCAAGCAAACCGTCGCTGTTTGATGGTTTTCCGGCGTATCAGCAGCGCAATGCCCAGCGGGAGCAGGAACTTCGCGCCTTTATTCTGGAGGATACGCACTGGCTAAGCTCCAGCGAACTCTCCGATCGGGCACATTTTACTAACGCTAACCGCAGCGCAGGTCCTAACGCGTGGAAACGACGGGGCCGCACCTTTGCTATTACAGTCGAAGGCCACGATCGTTACCCGAAATATGCCTTCGATGAGGCCTGGCAACCGCTTCCGGTGATCAAACGTATTCTGGAAATTTTTGCAGGAACCCGTACGCCCTGGTCCCTGGCGATTTGGTTTGGTACTGGCAACGGCTGGCTGGCCGGGGAAAAACCCAAAGATCTCCTGGAGCGGGCCCCGGATCGGGTGGCAGAAGCCGCACGTCAGGCAAAAGAGGGAGCACAGCATGGCTAAAGAGATGAGCTTTGAAAAAGGACCTTTCTCCCTCTCTCTTCCTCCTGCCAACATAAAAATCAATCGGGAGACTTTACCGGCAGGTAGCCTGCTGTATCGAATCCATCGTTCCCATTACGCCGGGGATGAATTTAACCAGAGCGGGAAAGGCAACGCCCGCTTCAGTCCGGTCTTTACCGCTGACCAACTGAACATCCCCACGCTTTATGCCGGTGACAATACGCGCGTCGCGCTGTGTGAAGTGATTTTGCATGACGTCGACATCCGCCAGCCTTTTATCGTCTATCCGGCCGACCAGCTCGTCCTCTTCCGCCACAGCCAACTGCAGACCACGGCAGATCTCCGTCTGGTCAGCCTGGATCTTCCCTCCCTGGTCAGGATGAGGGTGGACAAAAAACTTATTCAGGGCGATCCGACGATATATGGCCTGAGCCAGCGCTGGGCAGAAGCGCTTCATCATCAGTATCAGGATATTCAGGGGCTACGCTGGCCTTCGCGCCAGCATGAGGGAAACGCCTGCCTGCTGTTTGGCGACAGAATCCCCGAGGGCACGCTGAGGCTCAAAGGCAAAACGCAAAAAATCACCAGTCCAGCGGTGCTGAAAGAATTTCTTTTTCTGGTTAACAGAATGGGGATTTTTATTGATGAAAGCGTGGATTAGCCCGCGAGTCGCTGCGTGGTGAACTGTTTAAATTCGGCAGGGATACGCGTAAAGGTGTAGAGGAACCAGGGCGTGAAACGCTCCGGGTGAGCCTGGACCTCCTGCTGAATGTCGCCAAGGGAAGCATAGCGCCAACCTTCGGCCTCTTGCGGGTCGGGCTTTGGCAGCTCATCGCTGAAGGCAAAGTAGACGTGCCCGTACTCATGCTCAATCAGCCCGTTGCCCATCGGCAGGTTGTAGCTCAGCTCAAAAACCGGGTGCAGCGTCAGACGCAGCCCCATCTCTTCAAGCAGGCGCCGCTCGGCCGCATGTTGAGTAGATTCCTGAGGGAAAGGATGTCCGCAGGTAGTGTTGCTCCACAGGCCGCCACAGTGATACTTACCGTTAGCGCGCTGTTGCAGCAGCAGCTCACGTCGAGAGTTAAACACGTAAACCGTTACCGCCCGATGCAGTAACCCTTTCTCGTGAACCTCAAGCTTTTCCATCCTGCCGGTGGGACGATCGTAGCGATCGACCAGGATAACTTCGATTGCAGCCATGCGCGCTCCTTAGGACTAATCCCAAGCATTGTGGCACAGCTTGGGGCCAGGATGCTGCATAAAATCGTGCGAAATTATGACAGGGCAGCCCAGCGCTGCCCTGAGTGACAGAGGCCTGAAAATTATAATCTGAAGCTGCTGACCACCCGCTCAAGCTGCACGCTTTGCTCTTCCATCGCCTGAGCGGCGGCGGAAACCTGCTCCACCAGCGAGGCGTTCTGCTGCGTGGTGCTATCAAGCTGGTTAATCGCCGTGTTGATCTGATCGATTCCCATACTCTGCTCGCGGCTGGCGGACATGATCTCAGACATCAGCGTAGTCACGCTGCTGACGCCGGTCATCAGTTCATCCATTGTATTGCCAGCCTCCTGCACCAGTTGGCTACCGCGATCGATATTGGTAACCGACTCCTCAATCAGCTTTTTAATCTCACGGGCAGAGTTCGCCGACCGCTGCGCCAGGTTGCGAACTTCAGAAGCAACCACCGCAAATCCACGCCCCTGCTCACCGGCACGCGCCGCTTCAACCGCAGCGTTCAGGGCCAGAATATTGGTCTGGAAGGCGATACTGTCGATCACGCTGATGATATCAACCACCTTACGGGAAGAGGTGTTGATCTCACCCATCGTCGTTACCACCTGTTTCACCACGCTGGAGCCACGCGCGGCCACCTGAGACGCGTCGCCCGCCAGCTGGTTGGCATGGGTGGCATTATCGGCGTTCTGACGTACCGTACCGGTCAGTTCCTCCATCGAGGCGGCAGTCTGGACAATCGAGCTGGACTGCTCCTCCGTTCGGGCAGACAAATCCAGGTTACCGCTGGCAATCTCTTTAGAAGCCGAGGTGATAGCCAGAGCGCTCTCCCCCACCTGGCGCATCAGGCTCTGGAGATATTCGATAAAGCTGTTGAAGCTCTGGGCTACCGCATTAAATTCTGGACTGCTGCTGAAGGGCAGGCGCTGAGTTAAATCCGCGCCGCCGGTGGTGAGCGCCAGAATATTGTTGTTCAGCCCGCCAAGCCGTTTCATCATCGTGCGGATAAAGCCCAGCAGAACCAGCAGCAGCAGGATCGCCAGCGGGATCTGCACCAGCCCAAGGCGGGTCAGGATTGAGTTAGTCTGTTGGGAAAGCAGCGCGGTAGGCACATCGCTGGCGATAAACCACGGGCTGCCGGCAATATGCTGCACAAACAGCGTGTGGCTGCCGTCCTGCCCCTGATAAGTACTCTGCGCTGGCTGGCTGCCCGCCGTGCCCAACAGGGAGCGCAACGCAACGGCCATCGGCGAAGTCAACTCGCTCAGATTCCGCAAGGTTGGCGTACCCTCAATCAGGCTGGCATCCCCCACCACTTTGCCATCCGCTTCGACAATCAGCGCCTGCCCATGCACCGCTTCACCCATCTCTTTTGCCAGATGGTTGAAGAAGCCGAGGGTCACGTCGATGGTCGCCACGCCCCAGGCCGTGCCGTTGCGATAAATAGCCATAGCGCAGTTTGTGCGGGGCTGAGGACTGGCCGCGTCCTGATAAGCTTTTGCCCAGGCGCACTGCCCTTTTGCCGCCGCGAGGCCGTCTTTATACCAGGACTGTTCGTAATAATTTGGCGACTCGGCGGAATTCCAGAAGGTGTTGACCTGTAGGGTATTGCTACCGTCGCGGGCGAAGAAAGTGCTGAATTTATCTTTGGCCGGATCGCGCAATTTAGGCAGCGGCCAGATGCCGCCGCCGAAGACGTTAACATCCTGATACTGATTGACTAAAGCAGGCAGCACGCTGTCGATCCCGGCGCTGTCCAGCACTGCGGCCGCTTCCGTAATGCTACGCTGCTGGGCCTGAATCCGGTTCATCATTTCGGTAATGCCTGAACCGATAGTTTCCACTTCATAACGCACCAACCGGCTCTCATTAGCCATGAGCTGAGGCGCAACAAACATCTTAATTACCACTACCGTGATCAGCAGCAACAGCGTAAAAAAGCCGACGATCAGCAGGGTAAATCTTGCCTGGGTTGTTTTCAACATGACGAGCCCCACTCAACTCATTCAGGCACAATTGCCTGATCGGGTTTTCGGCGCGCGACAGGGAAACTTGATATGATCGCCTTCGCATTTTAAAGAAATGCTTTTCAGCGGCGTGCGGACTCGAACGCCTGAGCGGGTTTAATGTTATGAATCAACAACCTGATGACGCGGGCGGAATATATGGTTCGCGCCCGATTCGCGCAATCGTTCAATCAGCTGGCTGCCGCCATTCTCTCCAGCTTCTGCCAGCTCACGCTCCGCAAGGGTGACAGGCGAGGCCCACAGCAGGTTCACCTTTTCACCGTCACGCTTTGGCAGGCTGAACTGCCCCTCTTCTCCGCACAACTCAGCGGAGAGCAAAAAGCCAGCGAATCCTACCGGCGCAACGGCAGACTCCAGCGTATGGCCTTCCCCCAGCCAGCTGAGACGGGCCCACGGGAAATGGGCAAAGCTGGCAAGCGCGCTGGCCATCTGTACCGCATTCTCTTCGGTCATCACTTCGGCATCTATCGCCATCGCCAGCTCAATACGGCGATGCTGCGAAGCCAGCTCCTCAAACAGGAAATCGACGCACGGCATCGGCCGGATGCTCATGCCGAGGGTGAGGAAATACCAGCAGCCCTGATGATAATGCTGAGAAATAGCCATCGGCGGCCAGTTGCCCTGGTCGATAGAATAATATTTGAGGGAATCGCCAAACTGGGATTCGTAGCGCTGAATCATCTCGCGCTGCATCGGCTCCCACAGATGACCATCATGCCAGTCGCGCCAGAAGTGGCGGTGTTTCTCAGCCTGGGCGTAATAGTCGTTGGTCGACGCTGAACCCAGCGGCGCGGTCAGCCGATTCTCTTTGATGCAGCCCGCAGAAAAGCTCACCTGCTTATTCTGATAAAGGCTCCAGCCGGGGATAACCGCCAGCAGCTGGCCCTGATACCATAGCGCGGCACCGTCGTCGGTCGGTTCCCAAAGGATTTGCAGTCCGGCAGGATCGAGCATTGGCTCCGCCTCCAGCGTGCGGCAGAATTCCGCGCTGAGCAGCGGAGGTATCCCCTGCTCCATCGCCTGCCAGTCTTCATTAGCCGGAGCTGGCAACAGATTACGCAGCCAGCAGCCGCGAACGGCAAACTGGCTACGGAACGCTTCTGCAGGCCAGAGATAAAAATAGGCGGCACGTTCATCCTGCTCAACCATGGCGATCAGCGTTTGTTGCTGATTGGTAACTTCAGCAATCCGGTACGACTGTGTCATAAAGCCTCGACGGTGGTGTTGGGGGATCCTTTTCCCGGAGAATAGAGCAGAATGTCCTGATGTGCCATGTCGGAGCAAGGGTAAAAGTCTCAAAATCCCCCCCGCATAGGCCATTTCGGGGAGAATCACGTTGCGCACAGGCAGGGAAAATCCCCCTGTTATGCGCCGGTTCGCCCCATCCGTTCCATTGCCCGGTGGTATGCCCCCCGACGGATGGCCCAGCGCAGAGTTCTTGCCAGCAGGCTGACGCGCAGGCGGATAACGCGGCGGCGAAGCGGGGTAAAGCGAAAGCCAAACTGTTGCTGAGCCCACTCCGGCAGCAGCTCGATGCCCGCCATCATCATCGCCTTCATCGCCGGACGGGCCTGCCAACTGGGCGCCGGGGTGTTCATCAGCAGCGACAGCACCTCACGCGTCCGCTCATCACAGCGCAGCGTCGGCTGCATCGCCAGCAGATAAGCGTTCACCGCCTGAACCGATTTGGGCACGGCTTCCGCACCCAGCGCTTCGGCTACGACGGCGGCCTCGGCGTAGTAGCGGTCCTGTCTGGCGAGGCTGAGCTGGGGGTTTTTATAGCGCAGATGCGCGGCAAGAAAGCGGCTGGTTTCAGCGACGTGAACCCAGGTCAGCAAACGGGGATCGCTGGCGGCATAGGCGACCCCCTGAGCATCCGCGCCGCTGACCTTGATGTGGATACGCTTTACGCGCTCAATCAGCGTTTGCGCATCCGCGCTATTACCGAAGGTGGTCACCGCAATAAACTGGCTGGTACGACGCAGCCGCCCCATCATATCCTGGCGAAAGGTGGAGTGATCCCACACGCCAGCCAGCGCCAGCGGATGGAGCATCTGCATCAGCAGCGCCGAGATCCCGCCGCAAAGCATGGAGGGGAAGTCGCCGTGTACCTGCCAGATCACGCTGTCAGGGCCGTACAGACCGGCATCACCCAGCGGTTGGGAAAGATCGAACTCGTTCAGGGCCAGACCGTTTAAACGAAAGACCTGCTGCTGAATTTTATCGCGAACCGAAGGCATAATGGCTGCTGATTATTCCTTTCTGATGAAAAAAAAGGGACGAATAAATTCGTCCCTGGCTTCCGGCGCTGGCAGCATGAAATCCTCTGCCCTGCCCGTTTACTTCGACCGCGCGTTACAGATAGTCGAATTCTGCGTCCACAGTCCGCACTGAATCCAGGCCGATCATCACGCTGAATTTACCCGGTTCGGCAACCTGCTGCATCCTTGCATTCCAGAACTTCAGCGCATTCACATCAATCGGGAAGCTGACCGTTTGCGACTCGCCCGCTTTAAGCATAATCCGCTTAAAGCCCTTCAGCTCTTTAACCGGACGGCTGATGCTGGCCATCTCGTCATGCAGGTACATCTGCACGACCGTTGCCCCCTCGCGATCGCCGGTGTTAGTCACCGTTACGCTGGCGTTTACCGTGCCGTTGCGGGGCATCGTGGCGGACGACAGGCTAACCGGCGAGAGCTTGAAGGTGGTATAGCTCAAACCATAGCCAAACGGAAACAGCGGGCCGTTCGCCGCATCATAATAATGCGAAGTGTACTTATTTGGCTTGTCAGCATCATACGGGCGACCGGTGTTCAGATGGTTATAATAAATGGGGATCTGACCAACCGAACGCGGGAAGGACATCGGCAGTTTACCGGATGGGTTATAGTCGCCGAACAGCACGTCGGCAATCGCATTGCCCCCTTCGGTACCGCTGAACCAGGTTTCCAGCAGCGCATCAGCCTGCATATTTTCTTTCACCAGCGCCAGCGGTCGCCCGTTCATCAGCACCAGAACCAGCGGTTTGCCGGTGGCTTTCAGCGCATCAATCAGCGCCAGCTGGCTTTGCGGAATAATGATATCGCTGCGGCTTGAGGCTTCATGCGCCATGCCCTGCGACTCTCCTACCACAGCGACGACGACATCGGCCTTCTTCGCGGTGGCAACCGCTTCATCCAGCATCTGCTGCGGGGTACGGCTGTCTACCGTTACCGAGTTTTTCTCATACTGGTTTAAGAAGTCCTGAATGCCTTTACTGTCGCTAATGTTAGCGCCTTTAGCATACAGCACCGTCGCTTTGTCACCGAGGGCGTTTCTCACCCCTTGCAACACGCTTACAGACTGCGCCGCTTTGCCGCCTGCCGACCAGCTGCCCATAATGTCACGCTGGCTGTCCGCCAGTGGGCCAATAAGTGCGAGAGTGCCTGACTTCTTCAACGGCAGCGTTTGCAGCCGGTTTTTCAGCAGTACAATACTTTTCCGCGCCACGTCACGCGCTTCAGCACGATGCAGACGGCTCTCGGCGTTGGTATCAACCGGGTCGCTCTCTTTCGGGCCAAGATGGCTGTACGGATCATTGAACAGCCCCATGTCATATTTGACGTTCAGCACATGACGCGTAGCCTCATCAATTTCTTTCTCGCTGACCGCGCCGTTTTTCACCAGGCCCGGCAGATATTTACTGTAGAACTCGTCACTCATGCTCATATTGACGCCGGACTGGATCGCAATACGCACCGCGTCCTGTGGATCGCTTGCCACGCCGTGTTTGATCAGCTCTTTGATCGCGCCATGATCGCTGATGGTGATGCCCTTAAATTTCCACTGATCCCGCAGCAGATCTTTCAGCAGCCAGCCGTCAGCCGTGGCCGGAACGCCGTTCAGCGAATTCAGCGCGACCATCACGCCGCCGCTGCCCGCGTCCAGCGCCGCTTTGTATGGCGGCAAATAATCTTGCGCCAGCCGCTGCGGGCTCATGTCGACCGTGTTGTAGTCACGACCGCCCTCTACTGCGCCATAGGCCGCAAAGTGCTTCACGCTGGTCATCACCGAGTAGCGGTCGGCCGGGCTTTTCCCCTGCATCGACTCCACCAGCGTGCGGCCCATCGCCGAAGTCAGATAAGTATCTTCGCCAAACCCTTCGGATACCCGCCCCCAGCGCGGCTCGCGCGTGACGTCCACCATCGGCGCCCAGGTCATGTTCAGGCCATCATCTGCCGCTTCATAAGCCGAAATCCGCCCGACCTCAGCCACCGCGTCGAGATCCCAACTGGCGGCCAGACCTAACGGAATAGGGAAAACCGTGCGCTGTCCATGCACCACGTCATAGGCAAAAAACAGGGGGATTTTCAGGCGGCTAAGCTGCATCACCTGATCCTGCATCACGCGGATATCCTTGCGCGTCACGGTATTAAAGATCGCCCCGACCTGCTCGTGTTGGATCATTTCGCGGATGGCTGATTTTGGGTTATCCGGCCCGACGCTAATCAGCCTGAGCTGCCCTATTTTTTCATCCAGGGTCATTTTTTTAAGTAAATCCGTCACAAACGCATCGCGGGCTTCAGGGGTTAGCGGATGCGGGCCAAACAGGTCTTCAGCAAAAGCTGGTTGCAGAGTTAACGCGGCAGCGAGACTGACAGAGTAAATCCATTTCATCGGGTTGGTTTCTCTCAAATAACTGCGGGGCAAAACAAAACAGAGTATGCGCGACAGGGTCACAATGACGGCAGTGTGCCATAACTTGAGGTTAGCAGATAGTTTTCAACGCACTGCCGCGATCGGGATCTGATTTTTGCCGCTTCAGCCTGCCCTGAGAGGTGCTAAAGTAAGGTCGTGTTAAAGAAAAGGACAAAGGAAATGCACAACACACCCTCTTCAGGCAGCCAGAAGCTGATTGCTGAACTGCTGCGTATCGTCGGCCGTTCTCATCTTCTTACCGATCCTCAACAAACGGCGCGCTACCGCACCGGCTTTCGCTCCGGTCAGGGCGACGCGCTGGCGGTCGTCTTCCCCGGCACGCTGCTGGAGCAGTGGCGAATTTTACAGGCCTGCGTGGCGGCCGACGCCATCGTTCTGATGCAGGCGGCCAATACCGGCCTGACGGAAGGCTCCACGCCAAACGGCAGCGATTACGATCGCGATATCGTCATTATCAGCACCCTGCGAATGGATAAAATACAGCCGATTGACGACGGCAAGCAGGTGCTGGCGTTTCCGGGCAGCACGCTTTATCAGTTGGAAAAGATGCTGAAGCCCCTCGGCCGCGAGCCGCATTCGGTAATCGGCTCCTCCTGTATTGGCGCCTCGGTACTGGGCGGCGTGTGTAATAACTCAGGAGGATCGCTGATCCAGCGCGGCCCTGCCTACAGCGAAATGGCCCTTTTTGCGCAGGTTGATGCGCAGGGTAAGCTGACGCTGGTTAACCATCTGGGGATTGAGCTGGGCACCACCCCGGAGCAAATTTTAAGCCGCCTGGATGATGAGAGCTGGCGGCCGGAAGACGTGAAGTTTGACCAGCGGCAAGCCTCCGATGGCGACTACGCCGATCGCGTGCGGGAAGTGGAAGCCGATACGCCCTCCCGCTTTAATGCGGATGCCCGCCGGCTGTTTGAAGCTTCCGGCTGCGCAGGCAAGCTGGCGGTGTTCGCCGTAAGGCTGGACACCTTTGTCAGCGAGAAAGAGCAGCAGGTCTTTTATCTCGGCACCAACGATCCAGCGGTGCTCGACACGCTGCGCCGCCATATGCTGCAAACGTTCAGCCATTTACCGGTCGCCGGGGAGTATCTGCACCGCGATATTTTTGATATCGCCGAGGTGTATGGCAAAGATACCTTTGTGATGATTGATAAACTGGGCACCGACAAAATGCCGCTGTTCTTCACGCTCAAAGGCCGGGCGGACGCGCTGTTAAGCACCTTCCCGTTGCTGAAACCAAACTTCAGCGATCGGCTGCTGCAAAAGGTAAGCAGGCTTTTGCCGTCCCATCTACCTAAACGCCTGAAACACTACCGCGATCGGTTTGAACATCATCTGATGATCAAGATGTCTGGTGAAGGCATTGCGGAAGCTCGTGATTATCTGACCGGATATTTTCAGCAGGCGGAGGGCGAGTTTTTTGAGTGTACGGCCGAAGAAGGCGCGAAAGCGTTCCTGCATCGCTTTGCGGCGGCGGGTGCGGCGGTGCGCTATCAGGCGGTGCACCACCAGGAGGTTGAAGACATTCTGGCGCTGGACATTGCCCTGCGCCGCAACGATCGCGACTGGTTCGAACGCTTACCGCCGGAGTTTGACGATGCGCTGGTGCACCGCCTCTATTACGGCCATTTCTTCTGTCACGTTTTCCATCAGGATTACATCGTGAAAAAAGGTGTGGATGTCCATGCGCTGAAGGAGAAAATGCTGGCGATTCTGGCCGGGCGCGGCGCGGAATACCCTGCTGAACATAACGTCGGGCACCTGTATGCCGCCAGGCCGCAGCTCAAGGCTTTCTATCAGCAGCTGGACCCTACCAACAGCTTCAACCCCGGAATTGGTAAAACGACCAAGGCGAAAAATTGGGGAGCCGAAGGAGACGGTGATAAACCCCGCTAAATCTCCGGCTTCACTTACCGCGTCTGCAGGGGCGAATTTTACTCGCCCCTTCGCGTTGGTCAGGAAGGAACGTCACCATTTTCCACTAATACTTTCTGCCCGTTGCGCTGTTCAACAATCATGGTTTGCGGCGTGGAGAGCACCACCCCCTCTTTGCGCAGCCGGGTCAGAATATCGAACAGCAGATCGCTTTTCGCCCCTGATACCTGACGCGGACTGGAAACGTTGCCCGTCACCGCCAGCACAATGCCCGCAGAGGTCAGATCCTTAAACGACACCGACGGCTCAGGGCTTTCCAGAATACGTTCGTTCTCGTTGTAGACCTCCAGCAGCAGATCGCGGACCTGCTCTGGATCGATATCCAGCGGAAATGTCAGCGTGATAGTCGCCACACCCTGCGCGTTGCCCATCGTCGCGTTACGCACGTTTTGCGAAATCAGCTGTGAGTTTGGCACGATCACCGTTGATTTGTCGCTGAGCTGAATCTCGGTGGCGCGGACGTTAATACGGCGGATATCGCCTTCAATCCCGCTGATACTCACCAGATCCCCCACCTTCACCGGGCGTTCGGTCAGCAGAATCAAACCGGAAATAAAGTTCTTCACGATTTCCTGCAAACCAAAACCGATACCTACCGACAGAGCACTGACGATCCACGCCAGCTTATTCCACTGCAGTCCCATGATCGACAGCCCCAGCAGGAACACCAGCACGTAGCCAAGATTGCTGAACAGGGTGATTAGCGACACGCGCATCCCCGCGTCCATGGTGGTTTTCGGCAGAAAATCCTTATCCAGCCAGCGAGTTACCGAGCGCAGGACGTAAATCCCCACCACCAGGCAGAGCAGCGCATTCAGCACATGGGCCGGAACGATATTCAGCGTTTCAAGGCCCTTGCCCCCCCAGAACTCAATCGCCTTCTGCACCAGCTCAATTGGCGTCGAGCTGCCGAAGGTACCGTTCAGCAGCGCCATTGCCGCGGCCAGCACCAGGATGGTCTTGCCGATGGCGGCCAGTAGCGCAGCAACCTGCGACAGATGACGCTCGTCGATATTCAGCGAGCGCTGAATGCTTTTGCCGGAGGGATTATTGGTCGAGAAAAGGCTTTCACAGCCATCAACCACCAGCTGGCTGAGAATATAGAACGACCCGAAGACGATCCCCATCCAGATCAGTTCATAGCTCAGGAAGCGCGCCAGCGTGACGTAACCAATCACCAGCGTCACCATAATGGCCACACCAACCAGGGTTATCGCCATCTGTATCAGGCCGACTACCGTTGATTTAGCTTCAGGCTGTATCCCCTGATGCTGCATTTTCCGCCGTACGCGGTTGGTTCGCAGGCTGATGGAAAGCGCCGTCGCACCGATCAGCAGCGCCGTCATGCCATTAGCCAGAATGGTCGTGCCGACGCTGGTGTTTGCGCTGCTGTTCAGGATTTCAACCGTCTGGAAAACAAACACCAGCGCGGCGGTCAGTGGCGGGAAGGGTTTTAGCGCCGTCGCCACTTCATTGGAGATACTCGGTAACCGCCACGAAGGGCGGCGCGTGGAGAGGAACGCTCTCCCCAGCCCGGCAATCAGTCCGCAAAGGATACTCAGGCCAACCAGTTTGTCGGCAAACGTCCGCACCTCGTCCATCACCTCATCATGCCGGGTGAAGGCCAGATCGAGGAAATTAAAGGCCAGCACAATGGCCGCCAGCGTGGTCATAGCGGTGGCCGCCGCCAGGAAACTGCGGCGCAGGCGCCCCTCAGGCAGCAGATGGATGCCCACCCAGGCCAGGGATTGCTCCAGGTAGCGGCGTCCCAGCGTAGCGACCAGCACCGCCAGCACGACCCAAAGGACAGTGCCTGTCCGCCAGCCTGGCGTCCAGGAGAGCACGGCGGTATCTTTCAGCTCCCCGACAAAGTCGCTGACTTTATCGCTGTCGTCACTTTGGGGGTCAAACATCGGCGCCCAGAAACGCGGGCCGAAAATACTGCCAGCGTTCAGCGCCAGCTGCGTTTTCAGGGCATCGCGGCGCAGGTTGACGATCTGGGCAGAAAGGTTAATAGCCCCGCCTTTAATCGCCTCAGCCTGCTTGATCTGGTCGTCCATCTTGCCTTTCTGGTTTTCCAGACTTTTACGCTTGCTGGTAACCTCGGCGGTTTCTTTTACCCCACTCTCCGGTTTGGGAGCCGGGCCCAGCACCGCCAGCTGCGCCTGTAGCTGGGCGCGCTGTGGGATAATGCCCTGCATCAGGGTATCGGCATCGCCAGAAAGCTCCAGCGCCATATCATTCAGCGTGCTTAGTTTGCTGTCGTTATTCTCGCCAGAAACCTGCTGCTTAATTTTATCCAGCACTTTCTGCAAATTCGGCAGTTCAACGGCGGCATTGACCTTCACCGGCGCGTCGCTGGATTGCTGAGAAGCATCATCGGCAGCCTGCACCAGCACCGGGAAGAGCGGAATAAGGGCTAACAGGCAGATGCGCAAAAAGGTAAACAACGTAGGCATGAAAATTTCCAGGTATCAGACACGGCCGGGCACTCCCGGCACCAGAAAGCTTGCGCTCAGTCTATGCTTTTGCCCGGCCCGACACTATAGGATTCACTAACGAAAACGCTACTCAACGATCTCGCGGCTGCTGCCAGTACTGACCATTTCTGCCGCCTTCTGCTTTTTATAGCTCAGGGCGGCAGCCGGCACCGGGGAAACCTTACCGGTTTCTATCCAGCTACGCAGGCGGTTAGCGTCGGCAAAATGGGTGTATTTGCCAAAGGCGTCCATGACCACCAGCGCGACCGGACGCTGGTTGATCACCGTACGCATCACCAGGCAGTGGCCTGCTTCATTAGTGAAGCCGGTTTTCGTCAGTTGAATATTCCAGTCCGGGCGGTAAACCAGATGGTTGGTATTGCGGAATGGCAGCGTGTAGTTCGGGCTTTTGAACACCGCCATATCTTCATGGGTGGTACTAAGCTGGCCAATCAGCGGGTAGCGTCTGGTGGCGATCAGCAGTTTGGTCAGATCGCGTGCCGTAGAGACGTTCTCCGTCGACAATCCGGTAGGCTCCACATAGCGGGTATGGCTCATCCCCAGCGCTTTCGCTTTAGTATTCATCGCGCGAATAAACGCATCGTAGCCGCCCGGATAGTGGTGCGCCAGGCTGGCCGCGGCGCGGTTTTCTGAGGACATTAACGCCAGCAGCATCATATTTTTGCGGCTGATTTCGCTGTTCAGGCGCACGCGGGAGTAGACGCCGCGCATTTCTGGGGTGTGGCTGATGTCGACGTTCAGCATCTCATCCATCGGCAGGTGAGCATCCAGCGTCACCATCACCGTCATCAGCTTGGTAATCGACGCCATCGGGCGCACGAGATCGGGATGGCTGGCGAAGATCACCTTATTGGTGTTGAGATCGACAATCATTGCGCTGCCGGAGGCAATCTGCGGCTGGGAGATCGGGGCAGCGTCAGCCAGGTGAGTACTGGCTACGGCCTGACTCAGGGGAAGCTGAGTCGTAAAAAGCAACGCCAAACTAAGAAGAGACAAGCGAATTTTTGCAGGCATCTTATTAAAACTTAACCGGGAAGTGATTCAGGTGCGGATAAGCCGCACGCCGCCACCGCAAGAAGTGAGGCCACGCGGGGGCTGGCAAGCGCATAATACGCTGGAGACTCAGTATTTTCCTAGAGGATATTCGTTTCTGATGATGAACGGGAAGCCGCCGGGAGCCCGGCGGCAGAAGGTGTCAGAATAGCTGATAACCGTAGCCCCACAGCACCACGGTCAGGGCCAGCAAAACTTCCAGCACCAGTACGCCGATTGCGAGGGTAGACCCGGAAAAACGCAGGCTCTCTTCACGGTCAATATTTAAAAACAGGGGAATGCCGACGTACAGCAGATAACCAGTGTAGACCAGCGCCAGCGTGCCGATAAACACGCAGAGCCAGACCAGCGGATAAAGCGCCACGATCCCGCTAATAAACAGCGGCGTTGCGGTATAGCCAGCAAAAACGGTACAGCGTTGCAGGCTGGGACGCTGCGGATAATCCCGCGCCATCCAGTGAATGACCCGCCCCATCACGGCTACGCCGCCCAGGATTAACGCGTAAAACAGTACCGCCAGCGCAAAAGCGTTAAGCATCGACAGCGCAATTGTCTGGCCAGCGCCCAAATCCCAGCCAATTTGAGTGGTGCCGATAAACGCGCAGATCACCGGAATCAGCGCCAGCAGCAGGACATGGTGGGTGTAGTGGTGCGAGACGGTTTCATTCTCCTGCTTGATGTCACGCATCTCGCGGTCAGGATGCGCAAGAAGTCCCCATACATGGTTCATATCTTCACTCCTCTACTCTGAAAACCGCAGCCAGGGCGGGTTAACCTCAAGTATAAGTGGTCGCAGGGCGTTTGTTTTTTAACCGTTAAAAAATTATGCTAATCGCTTAAATTTACAGCGAAAAAAAAGCATTTCACCGCATCTTTCCCCACAGTTTAAGCCAGAGCGAGTAGACTTAAGTGTTTCTGCGCATCAACCGAAGGAGAGTAAATATATGGACGTCAACAGTCTCATCTCACAATACGGTTACTGGGCGCTGTTTATCGGCTGCATTGCCGAAGGGGAAACTTTCACCCTGCTGGGCGGCGTAGCGGCCCATGAAGGCCTGCTCCACTATGGCTGGGTAGTGCTGGTTGCCCTTGCGGGCGGCATTCTGGGAGATACCGCTCTGTTCTTCGTTGGCCGTCATTACGGCAACGCTATTTTAAAACGCTTCAAAAAGCACCAGAAGCAGATTGCCAAAGCCAACAGGCTGATTCGTAAGAGGCCGGTGCTGTTTGTTATCGGGGTAAGGTTTATGTACGGCCTGCGCATTGTTGGCCCGATTATCATCGGCGCAAGCGGGCTGAAGCCGCAAAAATTTATGCTGTTTAACATTATCGGCGCCGTGCTGTGGGCAACGATATTTGTGTCACTCGGCTATCTGGGCGGGGAAGTTATTGCTCCCTGGCTGCACACCATCGATCGCCACCTCAAGCAGGTCTTCTGGCTGGTGCTGATCCTGGTGCTGGTCTGGGGCATCAGGCTGTATTTTAAACGTCGTTCCGATCGTGAGCCGGAAGACGAATAACCCCTTCCCGCTCAGGGCGTAAAGCTGGGTGTCCATGACTATAGTTAAACCTGAAGGTTTCTATACTAACCACCGGGGAGAAACATGAGTCAGATAAAACGGAGAATTGAGGACCACGGCGTGATTGGTGATTTACGCACCTGCGCCCTGATTGCCAACGACGGTACGCTGGACTATTTTTGCTGGCCCAATCTGGACAGCCCTTCGGTCTTCACCGCCCTGCTGGATGGCGATGAGGCCGGGGTATTCAGCCTTGCCCCCGACTGGCCGGACGCCCGCCGCCAGCAGCTCTATCTGCCCGACACGCCGATCCTGCAAACCCGCTGGCTGGCGAAGGAAGGCGTCGCGGAGATCACCGATTACATGCCCGTCTGCCATCAGGATGAGGATCGGCCGCGCATCATTCGCCGCATCAAGATGGTTCACGGCGAAGCCACCTTCTCCCTGCGCTGCTCGCCAGTTCACGACTACGCCAGAGCCGCTACCCAGGCCAGGTTGCACCCTCACGGCGTGGAGTTCAGCGCTGAAGATCAGCCGACCCTGCGCCTGTGCGGCAAGGTTGAATTTACGCTGGACGGCGCGGCGGCAGAATCACGCTTCGTGCTGAAATCCGGCGAGTCGCAGGAATTTATCCTCGGCAGCGCCGACGACAGGCATCTGGACGAGGAGAGTGCCGGGCAGTGTTTCCAGCAGACCCTGCAATACTGGCGGCGCTGGAGCAGCCAAAGCACCTACCGCGGGCGCTGGCAGGAAATGGTAAACCGTTCGGCGCTGACGTTGAAACTGCTGACCTCGCGCAAGCACGGTTCCATAGCGGCTGCGGCGACGTTCGGCCTGCCGGAGGAGTTGGGCGGCGGGCGTAACTGGGATTATCGCGCCTCCTGGCTACGCGACGCCTCCTTCAGCATCTATGCGCTGATGCGCCTGGGCTACGTTGAAGAAGCCAGGCACTTCACCCGCTGGGTGGGACGCTGCGTAGAGAACAGCCATCACGACGTGGAGAAGCTTCAGGTGATGTACCGCCTGGACAGCGGCACCGAGTTGCAAGAGAGCGAGCTGCTCAACCTGTCGGGCTACGCCGACTCGAAGCCGGTGCGGATCGGCAATGACGCCTGGCGGCAGACGCAGTTGGATATTTATGGCGAGCTGATGGACGCAATCTATTTAGCCAATAAATATGGCGAAGCGATTTCCCATCGCGGCTGGACGCACGTCAGTAAGATGATTGATTACGTCAGCGAGAACTGGAACCAGCCCGACGCGGGAATCTGGGAGATGCGGGGTGAACCGCAGCACTTTCTGCACTCGCGGCTGATGTGCTGGGTGGCGCTGGATCGCGCCGTGCGCCTGGGTGAGAAACGTTCGCTCTCCTTCCCCTATGACCGCTGGTGCCAGGCCAGAGATAAGATCCGGGAGGATATCTGGAGCAATTTCTGGAACGAGGAGCGCGGTCACTTTGTCGCCACCCGCCACGGCGACTTTGTCGATGCGTCCATGCTGCTGATGCCGCTGGTGCGCTTCGTCGGCGCCACCGATCCAGACTGGCTGGCGACGCTGGATACCATCAAAGAGAAGCTGGTCAGTGATGGACTGGTCAGACGCTACAACCTGTCGGAGACGCCAGCCGATGGACTGGAAGGCAATGAGGGAGCCTTCACCGCCTGCTCGTTCTGGTACGTGGAGTGTCTGGCCCGGGCGGGGCGGGTGCAGGAGGCGCATTTTGAATTTGAAAAGCTGCTGAGCTACGCCAACCCGCTTGGCCTGTATGCTGAAGAGTTCGATCATCAGGGCTATGCGCTCGGCAATACGCCGCAGGCGTTGAGCCATCTGGCGCTGATCAGCGCGGCCTTTTTCCTTAATCGCAAGCTGAGCGGAGAGGATCCGCTATGGCAACCCTGATGGCAAAACGTGCGATTTACCCGGTCAGCGTCGGCTTTGTAGATCATTTTGCGTAAAGTTAGTTCAACTGTTACAAATGCTGGTTTCCTCCCGGTCGATTATGACCATATAATGTGCAGCCGGTTGAACCTGACCGGCTTAGTCACATTTATCCACTGTTACAGGCGCTTCATTTTAAAGAATATGAAAAAAAGCATTCGCGCGTTAGCCACCTTAGTCCTGGCCGTGACGGCATACAGCCACTCTGCCTTTGCCGTTGTCTATTCTCTGCCTGCGGCTAACAGCCGTCTGATCGGTGAAAATCTACAAATCACCGTGCCTGAGGACAGTAAACTCCCGCTGGAAGCCTTTGCTGCGCAGTACCAGATGGGCCTGAGCAATATTCTGGAAGCCAACCCAGGCGTTGACGTCTATCTGCCAAAAGGCGGCACTAAGCTGATCATTCCTCAACAGCTGATTCTGCCGGACGCGCCGCGCCAGGGCATCGTGATCAACAGCGCCGAAATGCGCCTGTATTACTACCCGAAAGGCACCAAAACGGTGGTTGTGCTGCCGATTGGCGTCGGTGAGTTAGGCAAAGATACGCCGATCAGCTGGACCACCGCCGTAGAGCGGAAGAAAGATGGCCCAACCTGGACACCGACCAAGAAGATGCATGAAGATTCCGTGGCCGCCGGTTCTCCGCTGCCAGCCATCTTCCCTGCCGGTCCGGATAACCCAATGGGTCTGTACGCGCTATACATTGGCCGCCTGTATGCTATCCACGGCACCAACGCCAACTTTGGTATTGGCCTGCGCGTGAGCCATGGCTGCGTACGTCTGCGCGCTGACGATATCAAATGGCTGTTCGACAACGTGCCGGTCGGCACGCGCGTTCAGTTTATCGACCAGCCAATCAAGGCCTCGGTTGAGCCGGATGGTTCCCGCATGGTGGAAGTGCATAACCCGCTTTCTCAGACCGAAGAGCAGTTTAACTCTCGCGAGCCGGTTCCTCTGACCATCACCCCAGTGGTGAACAAAGTGGTTAGCGATGCCAGCGTTGATACCGCCGCGCTGGAAGCCGCGCTGAAGGACCGCACCGGAATGCCAACCAAAGTGAACGGCGCGGCGGATAACGGGCCTGCTGCTCCACTGGTTGTACAGGAGCAGGAAGGCGCGCTGCCGCATGAAGAGCCAATGACGCCGGTCACGCCTCAGGGCGCTAACGTGGATCAAAATGCAGCGCCTGCCGATACCACCGCGCCAGCGGCCAACCCGGAAACGGGTGACGCTGACCAGCAACAGACGCCTGCCGCGACTCAGGAGGCGCAGCCTGCGCCAGCGGCGCCTGCCGCGCCAAACGACGGCACCTTCGTCGTGCCTAAGCAGCCTGGACCGGTGTATGAATCCAAGCCTGCCTCTGTCCCGGCTAAGGCCGCCGCCGCACCCGCTGCCGCTCCGGCAACCGACACCCAATCCTGAGTCGATTGAGTGAAGAGAAACGGGCCTTATGGCCCGTTTTTTTATGCTGTCTCTCGCGGTAATCAGCAGGGGATTCTGGCAAATCAGCCCGCTGGATTACATTTTATCGCGACGCCTCAGGGCCAGCCAGCCGGTCACGCAGGTGAACAGCGTCACCAGCAGTACCAGCAGAATAAAGCCGTGATGGTTATTCGCCAGCGGTATCCCACCGACGTTCATCCCGAAGAAGCCAGCAATAATGTTGACCGGCAAGGCCAGCACGGTAATCACCGTCAGGGTAAAAAGCGTGCGGTTGCTTTGCTCCAGCTGCCTGGAGGCAATCTCTTCCTGTAGCAGTCGGATGCGTTCCGTCAGACCGGTCAGATCGTTCAGCACCACGGTAAATTCTTCCGTAAACTGCCGAAGATCCTGCACCACTTCACGATCCAGCCAGGCCGGTGGACGATTGATTAGCCGGAACAGCGCCGCGGGTTCCGGCGCCAGCAAACGTTGAAAACGCAACAGCATCCGCCGCAAACGCCCCAATTCGCTGCGGTTGCTTTTAATATGGTGGCTGAGCAGGCGTTCTTCGATCTGATCCACATACAGGTTAGCCTGTCGTACAATCTGCTCCAGCACCGTTTCCTGCTCCACCAGCAGGTTGGTCAGCAGCTCGGTAGAGGAGTTAAGCGCCAGCTCATCCAGCTTGCCCTTCAGCCGCTCGATCAGCCCTACCGGCTTAAACCGGGCGCTGACCACCAGCCCAGCCTGGCACCAGATCCACAAAGTGGCATTCTGCGCGCTGCTTTCGCGCGGATCGAAAATCACGTCGTTCAGCACCGCCATCAACGCCTCATTCTGCCGCTCAATACGCGTAGTGTGTGAACCCTGCTGAATTTCGTCAAAGAACAGCTCATCGACTGAAAAGTTGTTCTGCAACCAGCGGGCAGAAGCCGCATGGCTGAGGTTCACATGCAGCCAGAGAAACCCCTCGTCAGCGGGCTTCTGCTGCCAGACCCGGCACGCCTGCTGGGCAGAAAGCGGTTGAGGAGCCACACCGCTCTGGAAAAAGTAGCCATAAATTAATCCGGCCACATCATCGGTAAAATCAGGTTTCTGAATAGTCAGGGGCTGCCGCTGGATCATAGGTGCTCTTGCCGTAAGGAAAATGTCACCAGAACGTAACGCAATTCTATTACAGACAGTTGACGCGGCTTCATGGCGAGAACTTACCGGGAATTTACTGGCAACTGCCTGTCGATTTCAGCGCCACCGCCTGGCCGAGCCTTATCCCGACTTCATCTCCTTGTCATAAAACCTGCGTACACCCTCAATGAGACGTGCTTCTCAGAGCACAACCTGGTCACTTTGCCTTAGCTAAAAGATGAAGAGGTTTTATGAGCCACAACGGAGCGATTCAGCAGAACCAGGCCAGCGCCTCACGCTCGCCTGTCTACGGTAGCAATAGCCGCTTTTCCATTATGCTGTTCATCCTGCTGGTGATCCTGGGGATTGCCTTTGCCGGGGTGAACCTGTTTAACGACGTCAGCGATGCCGGCGGCGACTTCACCAGCTACGTTCCCTTTCTGCTGTTGGGGCTGGCGCTGCTGATCGCGCTGGGTTTTGAGTTTGTTAATGGCTTTCATGACACCGCCAACGCAGTGGCGACGGTCATCTATACGCACTCCATGACGCCTAATATCGCCGTGATGTGGTCCGGGTTCTTTAACTTCCTTGGCGTGCTGCTCTCTACCGGCGTGGTGGCCTTTGGCATCATCTCGCTGCTGCCGGTGGAGCTGATTTTACAGGCGGGGACCGGCACCGGTTTTGCCATGGTGTATGCCCTGCTGTTCTCAGCCATTCTCTGGAACCTTGGCACCTGGTGGTTCGGTTTACCCTCCTCCTCCTCACATACCCTGATTGGCTCGATCATTGGCGTTGGGGTTGCCAATGCGCTGATCCACGGCCGCACCGGCACCAGCGGCGTGGACTGGGATCAGGCGCTTAAAGTGGGCTACGCCCTGCTCCTTTCGCCAATTATTGGCTTTGCCTGTTCAGCGATCCTGCTGGTGGTTATGAAGCGGACGATCAAAAAGCCGGAGCTGTATAGCGCACCGGAAGGCAATAAAAAACCGCCAATTTGGATCCGTGGACTGCTGATCCTGACCTGTACCGGCGTCTCTTTTGCCCACGGCTCAAACGATGGTCAAAAAGGGATGGGCCTGATTATGCTGATCCTGGTCGGCACGATGCCCATCGCCTACGCCCTGAACCGCTCGATTCCGGCAGATCAAAGCCCGCGCGTCGCGGCGCTAGCCACCGTGACGCAGCAGCATCTGCTGGAACTCTCCCCCGGCGAGGCTCCTCCGGCGAATGCGTACAATGTGCTGACGGACTATATTCGTACCGGCACGTTCCATCCCAACGTTTATCCCGCGCTGGCGCAGCTTAGCGGCGCAATCAGCGGTCAGATCCGTCAGTACGGCACGGTAGAAAAAATTCCTGCTCAGGCGGTTTCCAATACCCGTAATGATATGTACCTGATCTCAGAAACCATCAAGCATCTGAAGAGCGACGAACAGGTTAAATTGCCCGCACAAACCCAGCACGATCTCGACGCGCTGAAGGTCGAGCTGGACAACGCCACCCGCTTTATCCCCTGGTGGGTGAAGGTGGTAGTGGCGATCGCGCTCGGTCTCGGCACTATGGTTGGCTGGCGGCGCATCGTGGTGACGGTCGGCGAAAAAATTGGCAAAACGCATCTGACCTACGCGCAGGGCGCCAGCGCAGAACTGGTGGCGATGGCGACTATCGGCGCGGCCGACGCCTTCGGCCTGCCCGTCTCCACCACCCACGTCCTCTCTTCTGGCGTTGCCGGTACGATGGCCGCCAATCGTTCAGGCCTGCAAATGTCCACCCTGCGCAATCTGCTGATGGCGTGGGTGCTGACGCTGCCGGTCTCTATTTTACTTTCAGCCACGCTTTACTGGCTGTTTACGCACCTGTAATTGGGAGATTTTTATGGCTATGCAGAGCGATAATTTTGCAGATGAGCGTTTCCACGAGCGGCTGCTACAGGAATTTTACGACAGCTATGATGAAGAGTTGGAACTGGAACTTGATGATATTCGCTTTGGCGACGAGCGCGCTCCGGACCCCGACAAAAAAGCCTGGCGAAAATATTATTTCCGCGAGCTGCTGCGCCTGCAGGGGGAACTGGTCAAACTCCAGGATTGGGTAATGCGCACCGGTCATCGCGTGGTGATCATTTTTGAGGGAAGAGATGCCGCCGGTAAAGGCGGCGTGATCAAGCGTATCACTCAGCGCCTGAACCCCAGAACCTGTCGGGTAGCGGCGCTGCCCGCGCCAAACGATCGCGAACGGACGCAGTGGTACTTTCAGCGCTACATCGCGCATCTGCCTGCCGCTGGCGAAATCGTGCTGTTTGACCGCAGC
Source organism: Erwinia typographi (assembly GCF_000773975.1). Lineage (GTDB taxonomy): Bacteria > Pseudomonadota > Gammaproteobacteria > Enterobacterales > Enterobacteriaceae > Erwinia > Erwinia typographi. The sequence continues at coordinate 60,967 of NZ_JRUQ01000055.1, read as the reverse complement.
TGGTATAACCGCGCGGGCGTCGAGCGCGTGATGGGCTTTTGTAACACTGACGAGGTGGAGGAGTTTTTTCGCAGCGTCCCCGAGTTTGAAAAAATGCTGACACGCAGCGGCATTCAGATCGTCAAGTACTGGTTCTCGATCACCGACGAAGAGCAGGAGCTGCGCTTCTTAAGCCGCATTCACGATCCGCTCAAGCAGTGGAAGCTCAGCCCAATGGATCTGGAAAGCCGCCGCCTGTGGGAGGACTACACCGAAGCGAAAGAAATTATGCTGGCGAGAACCCACATTGCCGAAGCGCCGTGGTGGGTGGTACAGGGCGTGGACAAGAAGAAGGCGCGACTGAACTGTATCAGTCATCTTCTGCGCCAAATCCCTTATGAGGAAGCGGAAGAGAAGAAAATCGCCCTGCCGCCGCGCGAGCATCACGAAGATTATCACCGCGCTCCGGTGCCGGAAAATATGATCGTACCGGAACTGTACTAAACCTGTCGGGCGGGGACTTCTCCGCCCGCCTTCTGGTTGCCGCGTTAGCTAACCGCTGTCTGGCTGCGCGTGGTCAGCCGTAATCTCAACGTCAGCGCAAAAGCAAACAGCACCACCACGGCGGCGGCCAGATAGATTGAATCCACACCCCAGTGCCCAATCAGCAGACCGGCGACGGGTCCGGTAATTCCCAGGCCAAAATCAAGGAAGGCAGAGTAAAGCCCCAGCGCAGAGCCCTGATTTTGCGGCGCAACCTGCCTGATGGCCCCGACGCCCAGAGCCGGGAAGATCAGCGAGAAGCCCAGCCCGGTCAGGAATGCGCCCAAATCAACCATCAATGACGAACCACCGTACCAGATCAGCAGCAGCCCAGCGCACTCAATGGCGAAAGAGACCAGCGAGACGCGAATGCCGCCGAAGCGCCCAATGCAGTTGCTGAACACCAGCCGCATCGCCACAAAACCCAAGCTGAACAACGTCAGTGAGAAGGCGGCGCCGCTCCAGCCGTGGCTGGAGAAATAGAGCGTGATGAAGGTGGCGATAGTGCCGAAGCCGACGGTTCCCAGCCCCAGACACAGGCCGTAAAGCCAGATGCGGGAGAACACCTGATTAAACGGAATTCGCTGCCCTACGGTGACCAGTACGCCTTCGCGTCGGGTCGCCAGCCAGAAGCCGAATGCGGCCATCAGTATAATCAGCACGGCAAAACCTGGAATGCCAGCCAGCGAATTAAGCATCACGCCCAGCGGCGCACCGACCGCCATCGCCAGATAGGTCGCCACGCCGTTCCACGAGATGACTCTGGCGCTCTGAACGGTGCCAACAATATTGATGCCCCAAAGGATCGAACCGGTAGCGGTCAGGCTTTCACCCAACCCCAAAAATACCCGGCCTGTCGCCAGCAAAATCAGGCTGGTGAGCGGACTGGCCTGGTACAGCACCGCCAGCAGGGTGAATAGCCCGCTGGCCCCGCACAAAACCAGGCCGACCAGCACAACTTTCTTTGGCCCCAGCAGGTCGGCATAGCGACCTGACTGCGGACGGCTGATCAGCGTCGAGAAATATTGCAGGCTGATAATCAGACCGGCCATAAACGAACTGTAGCCCAGTTGGTTGTGCACATAGCCCGGCAGCACGGCCAGCGGCAGGCCAATTGAGAGATAGCAAAAGAAGGTGAAAACCACCACAGAGATAATGCGTTTGTTGAGCTGTGCACTGGATAATGCGGGGGTCGGGGACATGTCGGAGCCAAAAAAATAGGTGTGATGTAAGTCACATCATACCCTTAGCAAGCTAAGATATCCTGCGAAGAATGGCAATAAACAGGAAAGGTTATCTTCGCCGCAGGGATCGGCACGAATGACGTCCTGTCTGTAGCAGTGTCGGGCGAAAAGGCACTATCTTTCACTCCGCCAGCACGGTGCATCAGGATAAAATTTTTTTGCGTCGGCCGATAAAAAAGCGGGTTTCAGCGGGTTAAGATCGGACAGGCAGTAATATACCGCTCAATCTCAGCCGAGGTTTTCATCGCGCGAATCTGACCAAACAGGTCGGTGGCCTCAGCGTACTCTTTGCGTAAATAGCTTAGCCACTGCTTGATTCGGGCAACGTGATAAAGTCCGGTATCGCCATTCTTTTCAAGCCGGACGTATTTTTTCAGCAGCCCCACCACCTCAGGCCAGGGCATATGCGGTTCGTTGTATTTGATCACCCTGCTGAGATTGGGCACGTTAAGCGCTCCGCGGCCAATCATCACCGCATCGCATCCCGTTGCCTGCAGGCAGGCCTGCGCGCTGTGCCAGTCCCAGATTTCGCCGTTGGCGATAACGGGGATACTGAGACGCTGGCGGATGTCACCAATTGCGGCCCAGTTAATCCGCTCGGCTTTATAGCCGTCTTCCTTAGTGCGCCCGTGCACCGCCAGTTCGGTAGCGCCAGCTTGCTGGACGGCATCGGCGATTTCGAACTGCTTCGCGTCTGACTCCCAGCCTAGCCGGACCTTCACGGTAACCGGAAGATGCGCCGGAACCGCTTCGCGCATGGCCTTCGCGCCGCGATAAATCAGCTCAGGATCTTTCAGCAGCGTCGCGCCTCCTCCGCTGCCGTTAACCGTTTTCGACGGGCAGCCGCAGTTCAGGTCCACGCCCCACGATCCCAGCTCTACCGCGCGCGCGGCGTTTTCCGCCAGCCATTCCGGGTACTGCCCCAAAAGCTGGACGCGCACAAGCGTGCCGGACGGCGTGCGGCTGGCGTGATGCAGCTCAGGGCAAAGGCGGTAGAAGGATTTGGCGGGCAAAAGCTGGTCGACGACCCGGAGAAACTCTGTGATGCAGAGATCGTAGTCGTTAACGTCGGTGAGCAGTTCGCGCACCAGAGAGTCCAGCACGCCCTCCATCGGGGCAAGTAAAACGCGCATGTCACAACCTGTTGGTAGCGTTGAGCAGGGGGACCTGACGGCCCCCCGGAAGAGAAGTTATCTTACGCTGGATTAGAGCGGCGCTGGCGAGTTTTGTTACGAGCTGCGCCGCTGCTGCTGCCTTCCGGCTTCGCTGAGCGTGCGCTGTCGCCCTGACGACGCTGGCCGCCGGCAGACTGGCTGCGATCGCCGCCGTTACCCCGGTTGCCGCCCTGCCCGCGAGGACCGCTGCCAGACGCTGTACGACCGCGACCGCCGCCGCCCGCTCCACCACGCTGCTGGCGGCCGTTCTGAATCGGCTCGGCTTTGATGGTCGGATCTGGCTCATAGCCGTCGATGGCGATACGTGGGATTTCCCGCTTCAGCACGCGCTCAATATCACGCAGCAGCTTATGCTCATCAACACAAACCAGAGACAGCGCTTCACCGGTCGCCGCCGCACGGCCAGTACGGCCGATACGGTGCACGTAATCTTCCGGCACGTTTGGCAACTCATAGTTCACCACATGCGGCAGCTCGGTGATATCGATGCCGCGCGCGGCGATATCGGTTGCGACCAGCACCCGAATATTACCGTCTTTAAAATCGCTCAGCGCGCGAGTACGGGCGCCCTGGCTCTTATTGCCGTGAATGGCCGCTGAGGTAATACCATCTTTGTTCAGCTGCTCGGCAAGATGGTTAGCACCATGCTTGGTACGGGTGAAAACCAGCACCTGCTGCCAGTTATCGCGTCCGATCAGGAACGACAGCAGCTCACGTTTACGCTTTTTGTCGACCATGTGAACGTGCTGAGTGATCTGCTCTGAGGCCGTGTTGCGGCGTGCCACGGAAACTTCCTGCGGGTTGTGCAGCAGTTTTTCCGCCAGCCCTTTGATCTCGTCAGAGAAGGTCGCGGAGAACAGCAGGTTCTGACGTTTGGCCGGCAGTTTTGCCAGCACGCGGCGGATATCATGGATAAAGCCCATATCCAGCATACGATCGGCTTCATCCAGCACCAGGATCTCAACCTTTGAAAGGTCCAGCGCGTTCTGGTGCTCCAGGTCCAGCAGACGGCCCGGCGTGGCGACCAGTACGTCAACGCCGCCGCGCAGTTTCATCATCTGCGGGTTGATGCTGACGCCGCCGAAGACCACCAGCGACCGGATATCCAGATATTTGCTGTAATCATGGACGTTTTCCCCGACCTGAGCGGCCAGCTCGCGGGTCGGCGTTAAGATCAGCGCGCGAACCGGGCGACGACCTTTGGGATGAGGCGAGGCACTGCTCAGCAGCTGTAGCAGCGGCAGCGTAAAGCCTGCGGTTTTACCTGTACCGGTCTGGGCGCTGGCCATCAGATCGCGGCCAGAGAGTACTACCGGGATAGCTTGACGCTGAATAGGCGTTGGCTCGTTGTAGCCCTGTTCTGCAACAGCGCGCAAAATATCGGCATTGAGGCCGAGAGAATCAAATGACATAAAGTTGACTGACTCCGGGTCCGCCCTGACCGCGTAAAGCGGTGTAGTTTCCAGGGGGAGAATATGACGCCAGGCTACGCCTGACGTTTGAAAGGGTGCACAAACCACGGTGCGTAAGTGGCGGATTATAACAGATGTTGTGTCGTTACCGGGAGTTATTCTTTTATCGGACACCCCCCAGAGTAACGGCCAGCCCAATCCGCTGACCGTCAGACCGAAGCCGACAGCGCTTTAGCCACCGCCAGCAGGGCGCCAGCAGGCTTGTGACCAATCAGCATAAAGCTGTGCCGCTGCCGCTGCCAGTAGACCACGTTCATTCCCCGCCGCTTCTCTTGCGCTAACCCGCCTTCGGCAGGCCGCAACGAGGCGGTGATACAGAGCGCCAGCGGCCCGGAATGGGGGTCGTCCCAGACAATTTGCGCAATGGATTTATCATCGTAGCGCAGCATCCTCGCGCCCTTAAACTCGCTGCCCGCGAGCGTAAGCGCGCTGACCGACAGCGGCAGGTCGAGATGGCTGCTGACGCTGGCCAACTGCTGCTGCATAGCCTCGGGACCAGGATCAACGTCCTCAAAGCTCTGGTGGGTATAAAGCGCCATATACTGCGCCACCGTATCCCGCCAGCCGTCGTCATTATCAAACAGCCGCCTGCCCTTTAACCCGCCCACCACGCCCAGCGCCAGTGCCGAGACGGTCGCCGCTATCAGCGCCCTGCGACTGACGCCATGCGGCTGCGATGCCTCCGCTCGTGCGACTGCTGCAGAGAATTTTTGCTGCAAACGAGCCGTTGGCGCCTCTTCCAGTAGCGGGGCGAAAGCCGCGGAGAAATCAACGCTGGCACGATCGAGTTCGGCCAGACGCTCGCTCAGTTCGGGATCATCTTTTAGCATCTTCTCTACCTGCCGATGCTGCCGTTCGTCCAGCTGATTATCAAGCCAGGCCACCAGCATTTCGTCGGAAACCGGTGCGCCCTTCTGCCACTGGCTCATCGTTCTCTCCTTCTGGTCTGCCTGACGCCGGGAACCACCGCCTTCGCCAGCGCCTGTCTGGCGTTAGCCAGTCGGCTCATGATGGTGCCGACCGGCACCGCCAGCGTCTCCGCGGCTTCCTGATAGGTAAACCCTTCGACATAGACCAGAAAGACGGCGTTACGCTGGGCTTCGGGCAGCCGGTTGATTCGCTCGCGAACCTGCTGCGCCCAGAGGTGATCGGCATCGCTGTCGCTCACCTGAAAGGCCAGTTCGTCTGACTCGTCGATATTCTGCTGCTGGGTTAACTGCGTGGCGCGGACCTGATTGATCCACACCGAATGCAGGATAGTGAACAGCCAGCGGTCCAGGCGGGTACCCGGCACAAACTGGCTGCTCTTTTCCAGCGCCCGCAGACAGGTCGCCTGCACTAAATCTTCCGCCACATCCCGCTTTCGCGACAGCACCAACCCATAGCGCCACAAGCGCGCCAGATAGAGAGGGAGTTCGCCGCGAAGATCCACGCTGTGGCTCATCCGTGCTCCTTAGCCTGTCTGTCTCTCACCTTAATCAGGACTCCGGGTGGCCGTTAATGGCTGCCGAAAGATCGCGGTACTCTTCACAGCCGGTGCCGCAAATGCCTTTAATAATCGTTAGCTGCTCGCGCGCCAGATCGGGCTGCCGTTTGATCATGTACGCCTCGCCAAGATACTCACGGACCTGTGCGTAGTGCGGGTCCAGCGCGATAGATTTTTGATAGTAACCAATCCCCTCGTCGGTGCGCCCCAGCTTGCGGGTAGCGTAGCCGCGATAGTTCCACGCCTTCGCGGTGTTGGGCTGCTTCAGCTGATTGAGCGTTTGCAGCGCCTCATCATAGCGCCCGGCTTTCGCCAGCGCATAGGCATAATCGGTGCGATCGCTGTCGTTAATCATACTGGTTTTATCGGCCACGCAGCTTTTGGCTTTTTTATCGTAGATCTGCCCTTTTGGGCAGGTTGGCGGCTTGTCATCATCATCGCCCATTGCGTGGGCCATCCCGCTCACCAGCACGACGGAAAGCGCGGCCAGGCATAACACACGACTGATTTTTGTCTTCATTTTTGCAACTCCGGTAGAGTACGGCTGAGGATTATTTGGCCCCTGGGATCATGCGTTTCAGCGTGCCGTCGCGCAGCACGTAATGGTGCAGCAGCGCCACTACGGCGTGGCCGCCTGCCAGCGCGATAATCAGCCAGGCATTGTAATAGTGCAGCGATCCCAACAACTTACGCAGTGAACCTTCGATATAGACCAGATCGGATAAATCGCCAAAGCCGAAGAAGGCAAAGGGTTCGCCCTGGGCCCAGCGGAACAGAAACCCTAAAGCAACCTGCGCGATCAGCAGCAGATAGAGCAGGCCATGTACCGACTTAGCGCCGATGTGCACCACTCGCGATGCGCTGGCGGGCGGCAGGCGACGGCCTTTGCTGACGCGCCAGAAGATCCGCACCACCATCAGCAGCGCCAGCAAAATGCCGCAGGAGATGTGCAGGGACTGGAGGTCATGGCGCAGCGGCGTGCCCCTCTCCAGCCGTGACCAGACCTGAAAGCTGGCAAACAGAAAGATCACGTCGAGCGCCGTCAGCCAGTGCAGCGTGATGGTTAGCCAGTCGTAGTGAGCAGAAGCGGTGGTCTGACGCATGATGAAATTCCCCGTGAGTGATTACAGGGTTAACACGCCAGCGCGGGATTTTATTCAGTTCGTTTTGTTCTAACGGAGGGGGTTTTTATAAAAAACGGGCCACTTGCGTGGCCCGTTATGCTTAGCGATGACGCTGGCGAGCGCGAACAGGCTCTTTAGCCAGCAGAGAGACCACACAGGGTCCGGTCAGCATTAGCACGCCAATACAACCTAACAGCAGGTTGTTGTGGATCACGCGGGAGAGCAGATACAGCACCAGCATCGCCGCGCCAAAATAGTAGGTAGTACTGACATCTTCTAAGAAGTCGCCTACCCGGCGCAGACGCGGCATCCGCTGAGTCAGCAGCATGGCGGCAAATACGCTGGCATACATCGCCAGAAATACCGTGCTGACCTGGAGCAGCGCCTGGTGTTTCCATCCCCACACCAGCCCGGCAATCAGCAGGAGGTGGAGCGTGATATGTACACAGGTTTGTCCGGTGACAATCTGAATACGGTTAGACCATTTCATTTTCTTCTCCTGGCAGACCCAACACAGGTCGCCCAGCCTTGTTAACACAGCAAGTGATAACGAATTTCCTCAGACTAACGCAATTTTCGGATAATGCCGCAAAGAACGCCGTTTCAGGGCACTCTTTTGTGACAAAGACTACACTTTACTCTTCATCAGTTGAAAAGGAGAGCGCGCACAGTATGTCACAAAACGCGCAGGGATTTTCATTAAAAGTCCTGACGATCAATACGCACAAGGGTTTTACCGCCTTTAACCGACGTTTTATCCTGCCTGAGCTGCGTGATGCGGTCAGGGCAACCTCGGCCGATATGGTCTTTTTACAAGAGGTGATGGGCACCCACGCCGTCAATCAGCTGGAGATTGAGAACTGGCCGGACACACCTCATTACGAATTCCTGGCCGACACCATGTGGAATGATTACGCTTACGGACGCAACGCGATTTATCCCGAAGGGCATCATGGTAACGCGGTCCTGTCGCGCTTACCGATTGTGGAATATAACAATTTAGATATTTCCGTTGAGGGCACCGAAAAACGCGGCCTGCTGCACTGTCAGGTTAGCATTCCGGATCGGCCTCAGCCGCTGCACGCTATTTGCGTCCATCTTGGCCTGCGTGATGCCCATCGTCATGCGCAGCTGAAATTACTTTGCGATTTGGTCAACAGCCTGCCGCCGGATGCGCCGGTGGTGGTAGCCGGTGATTTTAATGACTGGCAGCAAAAGGCCAACGCCATTCTTAAAAAAGGCGCAGCGCTGGACGAAGTGTTCAGCCGGAAGTCCGGTCGCCCGGCGCGTACTTTCCCGGCCCGTTTTCCGCTGCTGCGGCTTGACCGTATCTACGTGAAAAATGCCGCGATAAGCCATCCGCAGACGATACCGTTGCGCCCCTGGTCACATCTTTCCGATCACGCCCCTCTCGCCGTGGAGATCCACCTATGAACATGGAATGGCGCGACGGCAACCGCCTGCACCTGCTGGAAAACGGGGAAGAATATTTCCCCCGCGTCTTTGAAGCGATCCGGCGGGCGCGGGAGAACGTGCTGTTGGAAACGTTTATTTTATTTGAGGACGAGGTGGGTAACGAGCTGCATACGGTGCTGCTGGAGGCGGCAAACCGGGGAGTAAAAGTGGAAATGATGCTGGATGGCTACGGTTCGAACGATCTCTCCGACAGCTTCATTAACAGCCTGACGTCGGCTGGCGTCCGCTTTCTTTATTACGATCCGCGCCCGCTGATCTTCGGCATGAGAACCAACATCTTCCGCCGTCTGCACCGTAAAATCGTGGTCTGTGACGGGCAGATTGCCTTTGTCGGCGGGATCAACTACTCCAGCGAGCACAACTCAAGCTACGGGCCACAGGCCAAGCAGGATTACGCCGTTGAGGTGAAAGGACCGATTGTTGAGGATATTACGCGCTATGTGCAGCAGGCCATCAACAGCCAGCAGATCACCCGACGCTGGTGGGGCGGCAGCTCTCACCGCCCGGCAAAGAATGCCACGCCAGGCGATGCCCAGGTGCTGCTGGTCTGGCGCGATAACGATGAGCACCGTAACGACATTGAACAGCACTACATCGATATGCTGCGCGACGCAAAGCGGGAAGTGATTATCGCTAATGCTTACTTCTTCCCCGGTTACAGGCTGCTGCGAGAGATGCGCAGCGCGGCTCAGCGCGGCGTGTCGGTAAAGCTGATTGTGCAGGGCGAGCCTGATATGCCGATCGTTAAGGTCGGCGCAGAGCTGCTCTATAATTACCTGGTGAGCGGCGGCGTGGAGATTTATGAATATATCCGCCGCCCGCTGCACGCCAAAATCGCCGTACAGGATAGCCATTGGTCAACCGTTGGCTCCAGCAATCTCGATCCGCTCAGCCTGTCGCTAAACCTTGAAGCCAATCTGATGATCCACGATCGGACGTTTAACGAAACGGTAAGAGGAAATTTGAACCGCCTGCTGAAAGAAGATTGTCAGCGCGTCGAAGAGAGCCATCTGCCGAAGCAAAACTGGCGGCAGCTGGCGAAAAGCGTGCTGGTCTTTCATTTCCTCCGTCACTTCCCGGCGATTGCCGGCTGGCTTCCGGCGCATACGCCAAAGCTGGCGCAGGTTCCGCCCCCCGTTCAGCCCGAACTGGAAACCCAGGATCGCCTTGAGCCTGAGAAAAAGCGAGTAAAATCCTGATGTCTGCTGCACATTCACGCTGGAAATGGCTAAAGAAGATCCTTACCTGGCTGTTTTTCATCGCCGTCGCCGTTCTGCTGACGATCTACGCCCGTAAGGTCAACTGGCATGACGTTATCGAGGTCATCACCCACTACAACCGCTTTGCCATCCTGGCCGCCGTGGCGCTGGCGGTCGTCAGCTATCTGACCTACGGCGTCTACGATTTGATTGGCCAGGCCTACTGCGGCCACAAGCTGCAAAAGCGCCAGGTGATGCTGGTGTCGTTTATCTGCTACGCCTTTAATCTGACGCTCAGCACCTGGGTTGGCGGCGTAGCCATGCGCTACCGCCTCTACTCCCGGCTCGGCCTGAATAGCCGCACTATCACGCGCATTTTTTCGCTGAGCATTGCCACTAACTGGCTGGGATACGTGCTGGTGTCTGGCGTGGTCTTCAGCGTCGGCTTGGTGCCGATTCCTTCAGGTTGGTTTATTGGCGAAGGAACCTTGAGAATCATCGGCGTGGCGCTGCTGGCGTTTGTCGTGGTCTACCTGGCGCTGTGCGCCTTCTCAAAGCGCCGCCGCTGGACGATCAAAGGCCACAAGCTGGCGCTGCCCTCATTGCGCATGGCCCTTCTCCAGTTCACCGTTTCCAGCGCCAACTGGCTGGTGATGGGCGCCATTATCTGGTTGCTGCTGGCGCAGAAAGTGGACTATCCCCAGGTGCTGGGCGTGCTGCTGATCAGCAGTATTGCCGGGGTGATTATTCATATTCCGGCCGGGATTGGCGTGCTGGAAGCGGTGTTCCTGGCACTGCTGGCCGGCGAACATCTGTCTCACGGCGCCATTATCGCTGCGCTGCTCGCCTACCGGGTGATTTACTTTATTGCCCCGCTGCTGCTGGCGCTGGTGCTTTATCTCTGGCTGGAAGGACGGGCGAAAACGCTGAGGGAGAAGAACGAAGAGAAAATGGCAAAAACGCCATAAAGGCAGGGGGCGACGCTGTTCGCCCCCTCACCGTTAGCGGCGGTTGCCGAAAATCCGCAGCAGCATCAGGAACAGGTTAATGAAGTCCAGATACAGCGTCAGCGCCCCCATGATTGAGTAGCGACGCAGGTTCTCTTTGTCTTCAACGTTGATCCCTTCGCCAATATTTTTCAGCTTCTGCGTGTCATAGGCGGTCAGGCCGACAAACACCACCACGCCAATATAGGTCACCGCCCACATCAGCGCCGTGCTCTTCAGCCAGATGTTTACCACCGAGGCCAGCAGGATACCAATCAGCGCCATAAACAGCATGCTGCCCATGCCGCTAAGATCGCGTTTAGTGGTGTAACCCCAGAAGCTCATCGCGCCAAACATCCCGCCGGTGACCAGGAAAGTGCTGGCAATCGAGGAGTAGGTGTAGACGAGGAAAATACTCGCCAGGGTTAAACCGGTCAGCGCCGAATAGAGCATAAACAGCCCGGTCGCCGCCGCCCCGCTCAGCTTGTGCACCATGCCGGAGAGCACAAACACCAGCCCCAGCTGCACAATAATCAGGCCATAGAAGGTGATACGGTTGGCAAAGACCAGCTCCATCACCGCTGGCGTATTGGCGGCAAACCACGAGACGAATGCGGTCAGCAGCAGTCCACAGGTCATCCAGCCGTAAACCTGTGCCATGTAGGTTTGCAGACCCGTGCGGGCCCCTGTAACCATAGAACTGTTGGAACGTGGATATCGATCCATGATGCTCTCCTGAATCTCAAATAAATGAAGCGATCTCAGCGGAGTGAAGGCCGCTGGAGGTCGCCCGCTCAAGGTTAAGTCTGGCACAGTCAGGGGAAGATAAGCCAGCCCTGCCCCGCGCTTTTTGCCTGACAGTTTACCTGGCGTTGCTGACGGCAGGCGAAATCGTTTCGGCCGTCGGTAAAGTTTGCGCCAGATTCGCCGATAAAAACAGCACAGGGAGAATTCTACACAGGAAGTTAGCAACACGTTATCTTTTTACATCGGGGAATTCTTCATGCCTGGCCGCGCCGAAACCGCAATGAAAAATGCGGAAACGGCGGCCGGGAGAATAGCGGCCTTGCCAGAAAAATGTCAGAGTTATTGACTATCTTTCAGCATATTATTCTGTGTTTCAATAAGTTGAGCCAGGGTGTCGCAGGACTCCCATATGTTATTTGTGCCGATACGATCGCAGGATTCCCATTTTCCTGAGCGGGTATCGTAGTAAAAAGTATCGGTATTGTTGCCGCCTATGACTATCCTGCCCATCATGCTTTCATCTTCAAGTCCCATAACTTCCAGAGCTTGATTAAACTCAATTAATTTACCAGTTTCTGGATCGCCGCTATCGTTAACACCATAAAACGTATGCCCATCAGCAAAGAGCCCATTGCTGATGCTCACAAAAGCATAGTATTGATGCCAAAAATCAGACTGTCCGTGTTCAATTCCCCGGCCAAAATCATATTGAATAAACTCCCCGGTATAGGGAGGAGTGATTTCATAGCCCATGCTTTTACTAATACAATTAAACTCACAGACCGCTTTTTCTAAGTTTGTCATTGGCTTCTCACGGATAAATTACGCCTCGAGGGACAGGCCACAGTACAATGTTACTTCCTTCTGGCGTCAGGCTTCTGCTAATTTGCCGCTGTACTGTCGTAAAAACAGGATGCTCAGGGGAGTCCTTAATCAGAACCAGGTTTGAAAAATCATTAGTCCCGCTATCTTCAAGTGGTAATTTATGGTGAACCTGGTAGCCAGAAGGTACCCTACCTGTTTTCATGATTTGTAATTGTGACGAGTCTACCCTGGCCACTACGTCCGGATGATTCGCAACATTGTTAACAAAGTCTCGACGTATTCCATTATTGAACTCACGTCGCATCAGAGCCAAATCAGAATTACTCCGCTTAACGTAGTCCATTTTTACTATATCAATATTCTGAAGGAGTTTTTTTTCTCCTTTGTACGTTCCCAGAAAGCTTTTCAGTTTTTCCAGTTCAGTAACAGAGGCAGGATGTACCGCTCCGCGCCCGATAGCGGCCAGTGAGCTTAATGCGATGAGAGAGCCAGCGGTCTGCTGATTCAGTACCTGGTCAAATCCCTCCGCCGCTTCTCCGCCCAGCTTACGGGCTGTATCCGCAAACATCTCCGGATTCTGGTGGTAAATGCCACCTGCGGCCAGCAAGCGCCCTACAGCCTTGCTGTTGAGGGTAGCGAAGGTTTCCGGTTTTTTTGTCGCCTGCTCGCGCTGTTCTGGCGCGACGCTATATCCTCCGACACTCAGTGACGTTGGTCGTGGTTTCCCTCCCCGGCTGCGATAGTCTCTGCGCCTTACCGAGGCAGTATATTCGCGGAGAATTCTTTCCGCGCCGCTGAAACGAAACGCATGACGATCCGTGCAAATCAGCAAACCACCCTCGTTAATATAAAAAAGCGCGCCCGGTGACTGTCTGACATCCAGCATCACCACCTCGCCAGAAAAAATCATTCTTTCGAGTTTTTCTTTTTGCCGTGGCCCATGTGGCGGCTGCTGATAAGCATATGTCCTCCCGTCACGCTTTCGCATGTTAACAACGTAACCAGTATACGTATGGCGATCGTCAAATTCATATTCACGACCAATGCGGGACCAGGCTCTGAAGGGGGGGAGGATCCACTCATAACGCTCGGGATCAAGGTTATCAGCAGCAAGATAATATAAATCCGTTCCCGGTAAGCTGAAGCTCATATCCATTCCATGGAGATAAAATTTAAAGTACAAATATTACCCTAACATTGATTCACGGATAACCCTGATTTTTGAACAGTCATTTTATATTTTACACATTTCAGGGTCAGAAAGAGGGGACACTCTCTCTGGCTGGCAGCCTTATCAGGGAGAGACGGACAGATTTACCCCACAAGCGGAAGCGTTGACAGCACGCCAGGGAATGCGCTGGAAACCTGGCGCCAGAGCAAGAGTTATCTGCCGCGCGCCAGGCAATTCTGATAACGCCCGTCAACCCGCTGGGCGAACCAGGCCGTGGTCAGATTACGGGTGATTTTCGGGCTTTCCAGCTTAATACCCGGCAGCACCGCGCGCGGCTGGCGCCTGCCGGCATTTTTATCCGCCATCGCGAAAACCTGCTGCCACAGATCGGTTTTTTCAAACGCTTGCGTTTCGCCTTTTTCCAGCGCGCTGCGGATCGCCCCATTGCTCATATCCAGACGCTTAGCCAGCGTCCTTACCGCCAGCTCGGTAGAGCCTGCCGCATCCGAGCCGTAGAGAATCAGGTCGCCATCCAGCGCCAGCTTTATTCCGCTAAGCTTTGAGACTGCCGCCTGGAAGGCCGCATTCCGGCTGGCGTACCATCCGGCGTTATAATCGGCGAAGCGGAAAACCTGTCGGCTGTAATCTGCCGGGTAGCCCAGCAGGTGCATCGTGCCGAACCAGACGCCGCCGCGACGGCTGAACACTTCCCGTCGAATCGAACCGTCTACCGGATACGGGTAGCCTTTGGCATGGGCTTCGGCAAACTCAATGCTCACCTGCATTGGCCCGCCGGTGTGAACAGGGTTCAGATTGCCAAACAGCTTCTGCCCCATCGGCACCATATCAATAAAATCATCGAAGATTGCGCTCAGCTCTTTCTCGCTGCGCACGCTGTCCAGTCGGGCCGCATAGCTTTTGCCGTCAGGGGATTTGATCATCAGCGCGGTGCGCACCAGGAAGGAAGGAATATGCAGCTTGCCCGCCCGACGATCGATCTCGCCCCAGGCAATGCCCGGCAGACCGGGGACGTTAGCATCGGCGCTGAAGGTAGATTCCTGATCGGTGACGGCAATCACCGAGCAGAGATTGGTGAGCGAAGGATCCAACCCCTGGCCGTTAAATGCAGCGAAGATATCGTTACTCCATCCCTGACGATCGCTGACCTTGGGGGGAAGCAACTGGGCAATCTGCGCTTTAACATCGGCCGGACGGCGCTCGGGGATCGACTTTTCAGGCTGGCTTGTACAGCCCGCCAGCACCATCAGCGCCAGCAGAGAAAGACGTTTACAGGCGGTCATTGCTTTCCTTGTTTATGATAAAGCTAATGGCCTGAGGGTACAGAGCGCAGCGGCAATAATCCATCGGAACGGCCCGCAATCGGCCTGGATCGGAAAAAAAGCCGCTGCCGGTTTGGGCTATTCCCAGCGCGCAGCGGACTGGCGATCGCTGTCGCGAGATTCGACCCAGCGCTCGCCTTCCGGAGTGGCTTCCCGCTTCCAGAAAGGCGCGCGGGTTTTCAGGTAATCCATAATAAATTCGGCGGCGGCAAACGCGCCGGAGCGATGCGCGCCGCTGACGCCAACCATCACAATCTCATCGCCGGGGAACAGTTCGCCGATGCGGTGAATCACCGTCACCCTCTGCATTGGCCAGCGCTCACGCGCCTCGGCCACAATCTCCGCCAGCGCTTTTTCCGTCATCCCCGGATAGTGCTCCAGCGTCAGTGCTGAAACATTGTCACCAAGGTTGTGATTGCGCACTTTACCGGTGAAGGTCACCACCGCGCCATCTTCATCACAGGCCGCCAGCCAGCGGTACTCTTCGCCCATATCAAAAGGGGCCTGCCCTACTCTGATCCGCGTTTCCATTTATTTATCCTCCGGTTACCGGCGGGAAGAAGGCGACCTCATCGCCAGGCTTCAGCTCATACTGCATAGCTACCAGCGTCTGGTTTACCGCAGAGAGCACCTTGCCGGACTCCAGCGCCAGCGCCCAGCGATCGCCCTTCGAGGCCAGCGCCGCACGCAGCGCCTCGACCGTGGCGTACTCCTCCGTCATGGTCACGCTTCCCGTGCCGACCAGTTCGCGGATTTGGGCAAAAAACAGCACATTAATCATCGGACACCGCCTGAAAATCACCGGACTTGCCGCCGCTTTTACTCAGCAGGCGGCACCGCTCAATGCTGATGTCTTTCTGCACGGCTTTACACATATCGTAAATGGTCAGCGCGGCCACGGAGGCCGCCGTCAACGCTTCCATCTCCACGCCCGTTTTGCCGGTCAGGCGGCACAACGACTCAATCCGCACCTGGCTGTTCGCCTCGTCGGCAAAAAGCGAAACCTCAACTTTGCTGAGCAGCAGCGGATGGCAGAGCGGAATCAGTTCCCAGGTGCGCTTGGCGGCCTGAATACCGGCGATCCGCGCGGTAGCGAAAACATCGCCTTTATGATGGCTGCCGTCGACAATCATCTTCAGGGTTTCAGGATGCATCTTCACGAAGGCTTCGGCACGCGCTTCACGCACGGTGTCGTTTTTGGCGGAAACATCCACCATATGCGCCTCGCCGGAGGCATTGATGTGGGTAAGTTGCGACATAACGTTAGGGCTTCTTCACATGCGAGACAAAATTACAGGGACGGGTGCGCGCATCCAGCTGATCCTGGATAATCCTTTCCCACGCCATCTGGCAGGCACTGGTTGAACCCGGCACGGCAAAAATCACCGTCCCGTTGGCCACGCCAGCAACCGCGCGGGACTGAATCGTCGAGGTGCCGATGTCTTCATAAGAGATCATGCGGAACAGCTCGCCGAATCCTTCAATTTCACGATCAAACAGCGGCAGCAGCGCTTCGGGCGTACTGTTCTTGCTGTTGAATCCGGTGCCGCCGTTAATCAGCACCACCTGAACATCGCTGCTGGCGATCCAGCGGGAGGCGTGAGCACGAATCTGGTAGCGATCGTCTTTGATCAGTACATGGTCCAGCACCTGATGACCGGCTTCGGTTGCCGCCTCACGCAGATAGTCACCGGAGCTGTCGCTGGCCGCATCGCGGCTGTCAGAGATGGTGAGTACCGCTACGTTGAGCGACTTAAATTCAGCTGAGGGTTTACCCATTTTTAACGTCCTTAATGTTAACCACCGAGATAAGAGAGGTTTTGCGTAATGCCGGTATTGCCCTGATGCAGGAAATGCGTCTGCTTTTTGCTGCTCAGGCTGGCGGCAACGCGGGCCTGGAGTTGATCCTGCTGGTCGTCACTTTCCAGCAGGTCGCGCAGTGAAATGCCGCCGTCGCCAAACAGACAAAGATGCAGCTTGCCCGTTGCCGAGACCCGCAGGCGGTTACAGGTGCTGCAGAAATCTTTTTCGTACGGCATGATCAGGCCAATTTCGCCCTGATAGTCAGGGTGGCAGAACACCTGCGCTGGCCCGGCGCTGCGCTCGCTAATTTGCCGCACCCATCCCTGCGAGAGCAGACGATCGCGGATCACTTTCCCCGATACGTGGCGCGTGCGGAACAGATCGCCGCCGTCGCCGGTTTCCATCAGCTCGATAAAGCGTAGCTGAATGGGCCGGGTACGGATCCACTCAAGAAAGGTGTGCAGGCTGTTATGATTAATGTCGCGCATCAGCACGGTGTTGACTTTCACCTTGCTGAAACCGGCGGCAAACGCCGCATCAATACCGTCCATCACCTGATGGAATTTATCCTGGCCGGTAATGGCGTGAAACTGACGGGGGTCAAGGCTGTCTATACTGACGTTGAGCGCGGTCAGCCCGGCGTCACGCCACTGCGCCACGTCGCGAGCCAGACGATAGCCGTTGGTGGTGACCGCCAGCTGCCGGATGGCGCGGTTTTCGCGTACGGCGGCAATGATGTCGGTAAAGTCGCGGCGCAGGGAGGGTTCGCCGCCGGTCAGACGGACTTTTTCGGTTCCCGCCGCGGCAAAGGCACGGGTAACCCGCCGGATCTCATCCAGCGACAGAAAACTTTTGTTATTCGCCCCTTGCGGTTTGTAGCCGTCAGGCAGGCAATAGCTACAACGAAAATTGCAGACATCAGTGATCGACAGTCGCAGGTAATAGAACTTGCGGTCGAAGTTATCGGTAAATTGTGACACCAGGACACCTTTCCAAATCGGGAGATGCAGGCATTTCTTTCTGCACCCTGGCAACTCAAGGTTGCGGCCAGGACACCGTATCAAAAGACGTAGGCGTCAGGGCTAAGTGTGATTTACCGCACGCCGGTAAATCTTGGTGGTAGAATTCTACCGCCAAAGTAAGGGTCTTACCAGAACTGAGTTTCGCTATGTATTATGATATATAACGATTTTTACCCCTGGCTTTGTCGTGGACTACGCTAAAATAGTCCGTGTACCAATGCGTTGCGTCTCGTATTAACCAGGCTTAAACACAATCAAGGATTTTTATGCGTAATCGCACGTTAGCCGATCTCGACAGAGTGGTGGCTTTAGGTGGCGGACACGGTCTTGGCCGCGTGATGTCTGCCCTTTCTCCTTTGGGTTCTCGCCTGACCGGCATTGTCACTACCACGGATAACGGCGGCTCAACGGGGCGCATCCGCCGCTCGGAAGGCGGCATTGCCTGGGGTGATATGCGTAACTGCCTCAACCAGCTGATTGCAGAACCCAGCGTGGCCTCCGCGATGTTCGAATATCGCTTTAGCGGCAATGGCGAGCTGGCGGGGCACAATCTGGGCAATCTGATGCTGAAAGCGCTGGATCATCTTAGCGTTCGCCCCTTTGAAGCCATTAATCTGATCCGCAACTTGCTGAAGGTCGATGCTTTCCTGATCCCGATGTCGGAACAGCCGGTCGATCTGGTGGCGATCGACAGCGAAGGCCATCAGGTTTATGGCGAGACGGAGATTGACCAGATGCAGCTCCCGCCGCAGGAGCTGATGCTTTCCCCCAACGTCAGCGCGACCCGCGAAGCGATCGAGGCGGTGGCCGAGGCCGATCTGATCCTGATTGGGCCAGGCAGCTTTTATACCAGCCTGATGCCCGTGCTGCTGATGCCGGATATGGCGCAGGCGCTGCGCCGCACGCCGGCCACCATGGTATTTATCGGTAATCTGGGTAAAGAGCTAAGCCCCGCCGCCGCGCAGCTGCCGCTGGCGGGTAAGCTGGCGATGATGGAAAAATACATCGGTAAAAAGGTGATTGACGCCGTCGTCGTCGGGCCAGCGGCCGATACCAGCCACGTCACCGATCGGCTGATTATTCAGGAGCCGCTGGAAGCCGCAGACATAAAATAC
Organism: Erwinia typographi; assembly: GCF_000773975.1. Lineage (GTDB taxonomy): Bacteria > Pseudomonadota > Gammaproteobacteria > Enterobacterales > Enterobacteriaceae > Erwinia > Erwinia typographi. Next base: position 42,260 of record NZ_JRUQ01000055.1, on the reverse strand, counting down.
CGTCACGATCGCCAGCTGCTGCATATTGCGCTGGAGCACGCGATTCAGGCGATAAAGTAAGGCGGAACAGGTCCCGCCTCTGCTGCCTCAGGTCAGGATGCCGCGATAAACAGCTCGCGAACCTGATGAAGCTGGTCGCGCACACTGGCGGCCTCTTCAAACTCCAGATTCTGCGCATGTTCCTGCATTTTGGCCTCCAGCTCGTGGATCTTCTTCTGCAGCCCTTTCGGCGACAGATCGAGATACGGCGCATCGTCTTCCACAATGCTGCGAGAGGATTTGCCACGCCCTTTGGTTTTGTTCTTGTTAATGCCCTGCCCCAGTTCGAGAATATCGGCAATTTTCTTGTTGAGGCCCTGCGGTACGATGCCGTTTTCCGCGTTGTAGATCTCCTGCTTCTCGCGGCGGCGCTCGGTTTCGCTGATGGCTCTGGCCATTGACGGCGTGATTTTATCGCCGTAGAGGATCGCCTTGCCGTTCAGGTTACGCGCCGCACGGCCAATGGTCTGGATCAGTGAGCGTTCGGAGCGCAGGAAGCCCTCTTTGTCCGCATCCAGAATGGCAACCAGCGACACTTCCGGCATGTCCAGCCCTTCACGCAGCAGGTTAATCCCTACCAGCACGTCGAACTCCCCCAGACGCAGGTCACGGATGATCTCCACCCGTTCCACGGTATCGATATCCGAGTGCAGATAGCGCACCCGCTCATCGTGCTCTTCCAGATATTCGGTCAGGTCTTCGGCCATGCGCTTGGTCAGCACCGTAACCAGCACGCGCTCATTGATGGCGACTCGCTGACGAATTTCAGAGAGCAGATCGTCAACCTGCGTCCCTACCGGACGTACTTCGATCAGCGGGTCCAACAGACCGGTTGGGCGTACCACCTGATCAATCACCTCGCCGCCGGATTTTTCCAGCTCATAGTTGCCCGGCGTGGCGGAGACATAGATAGTCTGCGGCGCCAGCGCCTCAAACTCTTCAAACCTCATCGGGCGGTTATCCAGCGCGGAAGGCAGGCGAAAACCGTACTCCACCAGCGTCTCTTTACGCGCGCGGTCGCCCTTATACATGCCGCCAATTTGCGGAATGGTGACGTGGGATTCATCAACCACCAGCAGACCATCCGCCGGCAGATAGTCAAACAGCGTGGGCGGCGCTTCACCTGGCCCACGCCCGGAAAGGTAGCGCGAGTAGTTTTCAATGCCTGAGCAGTAGCCCAGCTCGTTCATCATCTCCAGGTCAAACTGAGTACGCTGAGAAATACGCTGCTCTTCCAGCAGCTTGTTATTGTCCAGCAGCACCTTGCGACGTTCGACCAGCTCGACCTTGATCTCCTCCATCGCCTGAAGGATGCGCTCGCGCGGGGTCACATAGTGCGTCTTAGGGTAGATAGTGTAACGCGGGACAATCGAGCTAACCTGGCCGGTAAGCGGGTCGAAGATCGACAGGCGCTCCACCTCTTCATCAAACAGCTCCACGCGGAGCGCATAGTCGTCCGACTCTGCCGGGAAGATATCGATCACCTCGCCGCGTACGCGGAAAGTGCCGCGCTGGAAGGCCTGATCGTTTCGCGTGTACTGAAGTTCCGAAAGCCGACGCAGAATGGCGCGCTGGTCAATGACCATGCCGCGCGTCAGGTGCAGCATCATCTTCAGATAGAGATCCGGGTCGCCCAGACCGTAAATTGCGGAGACCGAAGCCACCACAATCACATCCCGTCGCTCCAGCAGCGCTTTGGTGGCCGACAGGCGCATCTGCTCGATGTGCTCGTTTACCGAGGCATCCTTTTCGATAAAAGTATCAGAGCTGGGCACGTAGGCTTCGGGCTGATAGTAGTCGTAGTAAGAGACGAAGTACTCGACCGCGTTATCGGGGAAGAACTCTTTCATTTCGCCGTACAGCTGCGCCGCCAGCGTTTTATTTGGCGCCAGCACCATCGTTGGACGATTAAGGTCGGCTATCACGTTGGCGACGGTAAAAGTTTTACCAGAACCCGTTACGCCGAGCAGCGTCTGATGCGCCAACCCGTCCTCCAGCCCCTCTTCGAGCCGACGGATCGCCTCAGGCTGATCGCCTGCGGGTTTGAATTCGGAGTTGAGTTTAAAGACTTTGCTCATTGCATGGCTACCTGGTAATGATTCGCGCGGACAGGATTCTAATTTTACCCGTACCAGACGATTTTACCAGCAAAAAAGACTGGATATAATCACAGTTATTTTGCATGATGCGTTGCAAGACAGCAGCGTTGCTCCTCCGCAGCCCAGCGTGAAAGAAAGCCAGTCGCCAGCCGGTGTTGGTTATCCCCAAAAGGAGATGAACTTTAACAATTGTCAAGCACCACAGACAAAATGCGGTGGCCAGCATATATGGGAATTTTCTTGCGCTTGATTTTCATTAACGTGTTGATTTATTAACAGTTACACTGGAAGCCGAGTTTCACAGCAACTCGTGCTCAGGCCGCGCCCGCTCTAGCTTTACGTAAGTTTTCAGACGTTCATACACATGGTTATCCACAGGAATGGTGGATAACTGATTTCAGCGCCCGAACCGTCTGATGTGTATAAATCAGCGCTGACCTGCGATCGACCGCGCAAATAATTTTTTTTGCATTATTTTAACCTGACGCCCGAGGATTCATGGACCTGAAAGGCATATTTCACCCGCCGCGGCTAGCATTTTTTCCGCGTTTTTTACAGTCTCGTGACAGCGCCCATTTGCCTTCGCGGCAGGCAATTGCACCACAATCGATTACTCCCTGGCACCCCCAGAGTGCAGAAGAATATTACCCGGTGCAATTGTTTAACTTTCGTTACTAATTACTGGTGCTAATCACCAGGCCATGCGGTAATTTCTCAGCGTTTCGCCAGGTTGGCCTGGCTATTGCAAGACAGGAGTAACCGCCTCACGCTTTCATAACACCAGAGCGAGGAGCACGAAGCCGCAGGCGTTTCATCAGAAACGTTGACGACTGTTTGCCACACGACGTAGAGCGGATGCAACCAGGTGCGATCGAAAACTGTCTGGAGGAGAGTGTCAGATGCTCAGCTTACGTTCTATCAACCAATTTTATGGACAACATCATATTCTGTGGGATGTCGATCTGGATCTTCCCCCAGGCACCTGCACCGGCGTTCTTGGACGACCCGGCATGGGCAAAACCACGCTGGTAAACTGCATTATGGGTCACCTGCCGATCAACAGCGGCTCGATGATTTGGCAGGAGGCTAACCTCCCCCCGCAGGATCTGCTGCTACAGCCGATGGAGCAGCGCGCGGCGTTAGGCATTGGCTACGTGCCGCAGGGGCGACAGATTTTCTCTCAGCTCAGCGTGGAGGAAAACCTGCAAATTGCCCTGTTGGCGGGGGCGGGGATGGAGCGGCACCGGGCCATTCCGCAAATGGTCTACGACCTGTTTCCTGCCCTTTACTCTTTACGGCATCAGCGCAGCGGCGAATTGCAGCTTGACCAGCAGCAGCAGCTGGCGCTGGCCAGAGCGCTGGTGCTACAGCCTAAGCTACTTATTCTTGATGAGCCGACGGAAGGCATGTCGCCATGGCTGGAAGAAGAGATGGGTAACCTGATCCATCGTCTGAATCATGATTTCGGCCTGACGATCCTGCTGCTTGAGCAGCGGATTTCGTTTATCCGTAAGGTGGCCGACTATTTCCTGCTGCTGCATCGCGGGCGCAATGTGGCCCACGGCAAGGTCGCACAGCTGGACGACAGTATGCTCAATACCTGGATGACGGTGTAGTGATAGCGGCCCTTTTCAGGGCCATTTCCCGATGGCGGAAGGTTATTCAGGCAGCTGCAGGTACTGCCCCAGCCGTTCAAACTGCTGCGGCTGGGTCAAAAAGGGTATCTCACCCAGCATGGGGGCTGGCAAGCGCTGCTTAAGCGTCGCCAGATACTCGGCGTGACGTTTTCCCGGCGCTTGAATCCCATTGGCTATCCAGCCTGCCAGACGCAGCCCGCTGGCCTGCACGGCCTGAGCGGTCAGCATCGCATGGTTAATGCAGCCCAATTTCACCCCAACCACCAGCACCACCGGCAATTGCTCATGCCGCGCCCAGTCAGCAAAGGTGCTGCTCGCAGAAAGCGGCGTAAACCAGCCCCCCGCCCCTTCGGTTAGTACCCAGTCCGCCTGCTGCGTCAGCGCCGCCAGGCCTGCCGAGAGCCGCTCAAAGGTGATGGGCCTGCCCTCTTCGGCACTGATGATATGCGGTGACGTAGGCTCGGCAAAGGCCAGTGGATTGATGCTGTCATAAGGCAGCTTAAGCACGCTGTTCTTTTGCAGCGCCAGCGCGTCCTCATTGCGCAAACCTTCAGGCGTCATGTCACAGCCTGACGCGACCGGCTTGTAGCCCACGCAGCGGAATCCTGCTGCGCTGGCGGCCTGTAGCAGTGCCGTGCTGGCGACCGTCTTGCCAACCTCGGTGTCTGTTCCGGTAATAAACCAGCGTTTACTCACAGTGTATAACTCCATAAACCAGATGATAGCTGAGCAAATAGCCCCGCTGGTCCTGCGGCCAGCACTGCGCCAGCTGGTGCAGATGCCGCCTGCTGAGCAGACCGCCGCTGCGTCCCTGATGCAGATGCGTGGCGCCAATGCCCTTCAGCGACCGTAGGGCGCTGAGCACGTCAGGGAACCCCAGGGTCAGAGTTTGCTGCGTCAGGGTCAGCAGAAGATTTTCTCCCGCCTGCCGGATGGCTTCGGGCGGCAAAAAGCGGTTTACCGGCGCGGATAAATCCAGCGGTTTCCAGGCCTCGGCAAGCTCGTGTAAAGATCCGTCGGACAGCGTTGAAAACAGGATCTGACCGCCCGGCAGAGTCACCCGGTACAGTTCCGTCAGCGCCAGCCGCAGATCGCTGCACCATTGCACCGCAAGGTTGCTCCAGCACAGATCAAATTGCGGTTCTGTGAAGGGCAAGCCTTCAATGTCGCCATGCTGATAGCGATCGGCAGTGTCTGACGCCCGGGCCTGACTCAGCATTTCCGCTGACAAATCGAGGGCGGTGACGTGGTTCCCTGCGCTTCGCCAGCGCTGGCTAAACCAGCCCGGCCCGCAGCCAGCGTCCAGCACTCTCTGCCCCTGCTGCCTGCTGGCGTAGCCAGCCAGCGTTTCGCCGCAAAGGCGCTGTAACTCCGCATACTGATTGTAGCTCTGAGCTGCCCGGCCAAAGGCCTGAGCGATAGCCTGCTTATTGACGGCTTGCATGATGCAACCCCTCCAGCAACTGCTGAATATCGTCCGCTCGATGGGCCGCGCTCAGGGTGATCCGCAGCCTGGCGGTGCCTGGCGGCACGGTCGGCGGACGAATGGCGGTGACCCACAGCCCGCGCTGGCGCAGCGACTCCGCCAGCGCCAGCGCCTGATGCTCTTCGCCGACAATTAGCGGCTGGATCGCCGTGGCAGAGGGTAATAAGTCCAGTCCGAGCGCCTGAGCGCCCTCGCGAAAATGCGCGATATTGTTCTGTAGCCGCTGGCGAAGATCGTCGCCCTGCTGAATACGCAGCAACGCGGCCTGAAGGGCAAAAGCCTGAGCTGGCGGCATTGCCGTGCTGTAAATCAGGTGTCGGGCAAATTGCAGCAGATAGTCAGCCGTGGGCTGCTCGCAAAGGATCGCCGCGCCGCTGAGGCCAAAGGCCTTGCCGAAGGTCACTACCAGCAGTTCCGGCTTCACCTGCTGCTGCCAGCAGCTGCCCCGCCCCTGCTCGCCGGTGGTGCCGATACCGTGAGCATCGTCAACCATCAGCCAGCCGCCGTGAAGCTGCGACAGCTGATGGAGTTTGGCCAGCGGCGCGCTGTCGCCATCCATACTGAATACGCCTTCGGTGACGATCAGCGTTTCACCCTCTCCCGGGCTTGCCAGCAGTTTCTCCAGCGCCGCGGGCTGATTATGCGCGAAACGCCGCAGCGTAGCGGGACTCATCGCCGCCGCTTCCAGTAGCGACGCGTGGGCCAGTTTATCGGCGAAAATATGGTCGTTTTTCGCCAGCAGCGCGGCAATAACCGCCTGATTCGCCGCAAAGCCGGAAATAAATACCAGCGCGCGCGGATAGCCGAGCCAGTCAGCCAGCTGCTGCTCCAGCTCAGCCTGCGCCAGGTGATAACCGGTGACGTGTCCAGACCCTCCAGCCCCCACGCCATAGCGTTCGGCTCCCTGCTGCCAGGCGCTGACGATGTCAGGATCGCGGCTCAGTCCGAGATAATCGTTGGCCGAGAAATTCAGGTAACGCGATCCGCCGATTTGTAGCGTTCGCGCCTCGCTTTGCTCGTTGACACGACGCTGGCGAAACTGCCCTTTTTCCCGACGCGCGGCGAGCGCATCGTCGAGTCGTTGCTGCCAGCTCACTTACACGGCCGCGTTGTAGAATTGTTCGGTGTCAGCGGTGAGCAGTTGCCCAGCCAGCGCCTGCTGCTGCTCGTTGTCCCCGGTTTCCGTGGTGGTATGGCGAGGATTCAGCCCCAGCTTGCGGAACAGCTGCATATCTTTGTCTTCTTCCGGGTTTGGCGTAGTCAGCAGCTTGCAGCCATAGAAAATAGAGTTGGCACCGGCCATAAAGCACATCGCCTGGGTCTGCTCGCTCATCTGCTCACGCCCGGCGGAGAGACGAACGTGCGAGCCTGGCATCATGATGCGGGCCACGGCAATCGTGCGGATGAAATCAAACGGGTCCACGTCCTCGTTATCGGCAAGCGGCGTGCCTTTCACCTTAACCAGCATGTTGATCGGCACGCTTTCTGGCGGAGTGGGCAGGTTCGCCAGTTGCACCAGCAGGCCAGCGCGATCGTTGACGGTCTCCCCCAGACCCACAATGCCGCCGGAGCAGACTTTAATCCCGGCATCGCGCACTTTACCCAGCGTGTCCAGGCGCTCCTGATAGCTGCGGGTAGTGATAATGCTGCCGTAAAACTCCGGGGAGGTGTCGAGGTTATGGTTGTAATAATCCAGCCCGGCGCGCGCCAGACGCTGGGCCTGATCTTCGCTGAGCGTTCCCAGCGTCATACAGGTTTCCAGTCCCATCGCCCGCACACCTTTCACCATCTGCTCAAGGTAGGGCATATCGCGCTCGTGCGGATTTTTCCAGGCCGCGCCCATACAGAAACGGTCCGAACCTGCCGCCTTGGCTTTGCGCGCCGAGGTCAGCACCGCTTCCACTTCCATCAGGCGCTCGGAGGACAGCCCGGTTTTGTAGCGTGAACTTTGAGGGCAGTATTTACAGTCTTCCGGACAGGCGCCGGTTTTAATCGACAGCAGTGTGCTAACCTGTACCTGGCGAGGGTCAAAATGCTGACGGTGCACCTGCTGCGCCTCGAACATCAGCTCAAGAAAGGGTTTTTCGAACAGGGCATTAGCCTGCGAGAGAGTCCACTGAGTTGCCATTGCTTGCTCCAAAAAAAAGGTCGTTTTAGGGTCTTTGCCTGGTTATACTTGTAAACTAAATTTTTTGAATTTGGTTTACAAGTAATTTATGACGCCATCCGATCTTGCCTTTGACCGTGACCATATCTGGCATCCTTACACCTCAATGAGCCAGCCGCTACCGGTCTATCCGGTGGTTGCCGCTCAGGATACGTCCCTCCAGCTGGCCGATGGCCGCAGCCTGGTCGACGGCATGTCTTCCTGGTGGGCAGCGATTCATGGCTATAACCATCCCCGCCTGAACCGGGCGATGACGCAACAAATCGATCGGATGTCCCATGTGATGTTTGGTGGGATTACGCACCCCTCCGCCGTGGCGCTGTGTCGTAAGCTGGTTGAGATGACGCCGCAGGGGCTGGAGTGTGTGTTTCTGGCCGATTCAGGATCGGTGGCGGTTGAAGTTGCCATGAAGATGGCATTGCAGTACTGGCAGGCCAGGGGCGAACGCCGCCAGCGTTTTCTCACGCTGCGCAACGGCTATCATGGCGATACGTTTGCGGCCATGTCGGTGTGCGATCCGCAAAACTCCATGCACAGCCTCTATCAGGGCTATCTACCCAGCCATCTTTTCGCTCCGGCCCCAGCCTGTGGTTTTTCCGCAGAGTGGCAGGAACGTGACGTGGAGGAGTTTGAACGGCTGATCGGCAGTCATAACGGTGAGGTGGCGGCCGTCATCCTGGAGCCCATCGTCCAGGGTGCAGGAGGAATGCGTTTTTATCATCCAACTTACTTGCAGCGGGTTCGTGAACTGTGCGATCGCCACGGCATCCTGCTGATTGCCGATGAGATTGCCACCGGTTTTGGCCGTACGGGCAAGCTGTTTGCCTGCGAGCACGCCGGAATTTCCCCTGACATACTATGCGTGGGCAAGGCGCTGACCGGCGGCACCATGACGCTCTCCGCCACCCTCACCACCCGTGAGGTGGCCGACACCATCAGCAACGGCGAAGCGGGCTGCTTTATGCATGGTCCAACCTTTATGGGCAATCCGCTGGCCTGCGCCGTCGCCAGTGAAAGCCTGGCGATACTTCAGGAAAATCGCTGGCAGCAGCAGGTTCCGGCTATCGAGGCGCAGCTGAAAGCAGCACTGCTTCCGCTGCGCGAGCGGCCGGAAGTCGCCGATGCTCGCGTGCTGGGTGCGATCGGGGTGATTGAAACCCGACGTCCAGTCAGGATGGCAGAGCTTCAGGCCTTCTTTGTTGAGCGCGGAGTGTGGATACGTCCCTTCGGCAGGCTGATCTACCTGATGCCGCCTTATATTATTCAGGCGGAGGCGCTGGCTCAGCTTACCGATGCTATCGCCGGGGCCATTGAACGCCCTGAACTGTTTCTGCCTGAGTAAGTGCAGCGCGCTACCGCCAGGACCATTTTTTATCAGAGTGGCGAAGCCTCTTCGCCCGCTCTGGCTGCACATTTGCGAAGCGCCACAAAGCAGCAAGCCTGCTGATGCACTACTCTTTTACGGGGCAACATCTCGTAAAGGAGAAATTTTATGCCGCAAGATAAACAAACTAACCGCCGCATCGTGCTGGCCTCACGCCCGCACGGTGCGCCAACCGAAGCGAATTTCCGCCTTGAGAGCCAACACGTTCCAACGGCTGGTCAAGGCGAAGTTCTGCTTCGTACCGTCTGGCTATCGTTAGATCCCTATATGCGTGGTCGGATGAGCGACGCGCCATCCTACGTTGCGCCCGTCGGCGTCAATGAAGTGATGGGAGCCGGAACCGTAGCGATTGTCGAACAGTCAAATAATGAAAACTTCACGCCGGGGGACTGGGTCGTCAGCCAGAGCGGCTGGCAGGATTTCGCCGTATCAAACGGTAAAGATCTCTTCAAGCTGACCGGCCCGGTACTGAAACATCCCTCCTGGGCGCTTGGCCTGCTCGGTATGACCGGCTTCACGGCCTATATGGGCCTGCTGGATATCGGCACCCCCCAGCCAGGGGAAACCGTGGTGGTGGCAGCCGCGACCGGAGCCGTTGGCTCAATGGTTGGGCAAATCGCCAAGCTGAAAGGCTGCTATGTGGTGGGGATTGCCGGAGGCGAGGAGAAGTGCCGCTACGCTGAACAGGTGCTGGGCTTTGACCGCTGTCTTAATCACCGTGCGGCCGATCTGGCCGAAGCGCTCAAACGCTACTGCCGCGACGGGATAGATGTCTATTTCGAAAGCGTGGGGGGTAAAGTCTTTAGCGCCGTTCTGCCGCTGATGAATACCAAAGGACGTATCCCGGTGTGCGGGTTGATTGCAGACTATAACAGCACCGAATCCTCACCAGGGCCGGATCTTCTGCCCCAGTTCCAGAGCGCTATTTTACGCAAGCGTCTGCGGGTGGAGGGCTTCATCATCACCCAGGATTACGGCCATCGCTTTGGCGAATTTTTCAGTCAGATGAGCCAGTGGGTGGAACAGGATCGCTTCGTTTTCCGCGAGGACTGCATTGACGGACTGGATAACGCACCGGAAACCTTTATCGGAATGCTGGAAGGCCGCAACTTCGGTAAAGTCCTGATTCGGGTCGCTGGCGATAAACCCTGAAGGAGCCTGGCTAATGAAATTGCTTATGGTGCTGACCTCACACGCCCGTCTGGGCGAGACCGGCAAAAAAACGGGATTCTGGCTGGAAGAGTTTGCCGCCCCTTATTATATCTTCCGTGATGCCGGTATTAATGTGGTGCTGGCCTCGCCCGCGGGCGGGCAGCCTCCGCTCGATCCTAAAAGCGACGAGCCGGACGCCCAGTCGGCGGACACCGAACGCTTTCGCCAGGATATTGCTGCGCAGCAAGCGCTGGCAAACACTCAGCAGTTGGAGAATATCGACAGCACGCAGTTTGACGCGGTGTTTTATCCCGGAGGCCACGGCCCGCTGTGGGACCTGGCCGAAGAGCGGGTCAGCATCGATCTGATTGAAAACTTCTTTGCCAACGGCAAGCCAGTCGGCGCGGTGTGCCATGCTCCCGGCGTGTTACGCCATGTGAAAAAGCCTGACGGTACGCCGCTGGTTGCCGGAAAACGCGTGACTGGCTTCAGTAACAGCGAAGAGGCAGCCGTTGGGCTTACGGATGTGGTACCTTTTCTGGTTGAGGATGTGCTGAAGTCACTGGGCGCCGACTACGAGAAAACCGATGACTGGGGCGTTTTTGTCCTGACCGACGGCCATCTGGTGACAGGACAAAATCCGGCCTCCTCCGCAGCCGCAGCCGAAGAGCTGCTGAAACTGCTTCATCAATAATCACTTCAGGAGATGGAATGAAACTGTTTAGCCAGGATTTTAACGACGGCGATAAGCTTCCCGAACGCCAGGTATTCAACGGAATGGGATACAAGGGTGAGAATTTATCTCCCCATTTAGCCTGGGACGACGTGCCGCCGGGCACCAAAAGCTTCGTGATCACCTGTTACGATCCTGATGCGCCGACCGGATCAGGCTGGTGGCACTGGGGCGTGGCAAACCTGCCAGCGGACGCCCGCACCCTGCCAGAGGGCGCCGGGTCAGGCAAGGCTGAATTGCCCGCCGGCTCGGTACAAACCCGGACAGATTTTGGCAGCAGCGGCTACGGCGGCGCAGCACCGCCAGCTGGCGAAAGCCACCGCTATATTTTTACCGTGTATGCCATCGACGTGGAAAAGCTGGACGTCGATGAAAACGCCAGCGGCGCTTATCTCGGCTTTAACGTCCATTTCCATCAGTTGGGCAGCGCTTCGCTAACCGCGATGTACAGCTAAACGATCGAAAAGGGGCGATTTCTCGCCCCTTTTTTTGCGGAAAAAATCCAAACGGTTATAGCGGGTTAATCACTACCCACATCGGTCCCTGACCGACCGCATAGCGCGCCAGCGGCTGGAGTAACCCCTGCTCGCCAGTAATTTTATACACTTCAACGTGGTGCGACTTTTGCCCGGCGGCAACAAGGTAGCGACCGGTGCTGTCGATATTAAAGCCGCGCGGCTGAGTCTCCGTCGGCTGATGCCCTTCAAGCGTCAGCAGCCCGCCATCCTCACTGACGCTGAACACGCTGAGAATGCTGGCGGTGCGATCGCAGCTGTACAGATGGCGGCCGTCCGGCGTCAGGTGAATATCAGCCGCCCAGCGAGTCTCGCTGAAACCGGCAGGCATCATGTCCAGGCTCTGCACCCGCTCAACCTCTCCGTGGGCGTTCTTCAGGTTCCATACGTCTACGGTGCTGTCCAGCTCATTAATGCAGTAGGCGTACTGCTGATTAGGGTGGAACACCATATGACGTGGGCCTGCGCCCTCAACGGTGGTCACCTGCGACTGCTTATGCGGCAGCAGTTTGCCGCTCTGCTGGAGGTCAAACAGGCAGATACGATCCTGCTTCAGCGCCGGGACGAACAGCGTTTTGTTGCCGAAGTCGATATTAGCCGAGTGGCAGCCGTCCAGGCCGTTGATCACCTGAAGCGGCTCGCCCGGCAGGCCATCGGCACCAATCGGGCTGACGCTAACGCAGGCGTCGTTGTAAGAGCCAACAAAAATAAAGCGCCCCTGGCGATCGGTCGAAATATGGGTCGGGCTGCCTGGCAGCGAAGCGTGTCCGGCTTCCTTCAGCTTGCCTTCCTCATCAATGCGATAAGCGACAATGCGGAAATCGGGCCGCGCGCCGACGTAAAGAAAACGTTTGTCAGGACTGACCACCATCGGCTGAACCTGGCCAGGAGCATCCACTACCTGTAGCAGGGTTAGCGCACCGGTATCGGTCAGATCCCATACGTGGATCTGCTGGCTTTCGGGGCTGGCGGTATAAACAACCTGTTTCATGAATACTCCTTTTTCTGCATAAGCTGACCTGTGGCAAAGCGTAGCCTGTTTTTCTTTCCCACGACGGGGGATTTGTGACGGGTCATTTTGTTAACCCCGTCACAGGGTGTACACTCTCCGGTTCTCATTTAGCCACTTTCGGAACTGTGTATGAGTTATCGCGTCATTGCTTTGGACCTGGACGGCACCTTGTTAACGCCGGGAAAAACCATTCTTCCTGAGTCGCTGGAAGCCCTGAAAAAAGCCCGGCAGGCCGGTGTGAAGATCGCTATCGTCACCGGCCGTCATCATGTCGCCATCCACCCTTTTTATCAGGCGCTGGCGTTAGATACACCTGCAATCTGCTGTAATGGCACCTATTTGTATGATTATCAGGCAAAAAAGGTTCTTCAGGCCGATCCGCTCCCCACAGAGCAGGCGCTGCGGGTAATTGAAATGCTGGACGAAGCGGCGATTCATGGCCTGCTGTACGTCGACAATGCGATGCTTTACCAGACCGAAACCGGTCATGTCACCCGCTCCATCAACTGGGGCCTCTCTTTGCCTGAGCATCAGCGTCCGGTAATCAACAAGGTCGACAGCCTGGCCCAGGCCGCGCAACAAGCGGATTCTATCTGGAAGTTTGCCCTTTCCCATCCTGACACCCGCGCATTACAGCAGTTCGCTGAGCGAGTAGAAAACGATATGGGGCTGGCCTGCGAATGGTCGTGGCACGATCAGGTCGACATTGCCAAAGCGGGCAACAGCAAAGGCAAGCGTCTGGCACAGTGGGTGGCGTCGGAAGGCTATCAGATGAGCGACGTGCTGGCGTTTGGCGATAACTATAACGATCTGAGTATGCTGGAAACGGTCGGGCTTGGCGTGGCGATGGGTAATGCCGACGAGGCGATCAAAGCCCGTGCGGGCCGGGTTATCGGCACCAATCTTGAGCCGGGCATTGCCGAAACAATCTACCGCGAAGTGCTGTGAGTTGGCGCGATAATCGAAACGCTTTTAATCTGGGCATAGAGCCACATGCCTGGTTTAATCATCAACTCATCGCGTGCCCAGGGCGTGATGCGCGCCCACAGCTCGCTCTGTCCGACCATCAGCTTCACCTCGATCTGATCCTCTATTTCCAGCAGTTCCGCCACCTGCGCGGGAATAATGTTGCGAATGCTGCTGTTCACCGGCGGTTGCAGGATCAGCGAGACGTCGGCGGACTGAATACGCAGGCGCAGCGGCGTTTTCGCGGGCGCATCCACCCGGCTGACCCAGATATGCTGATCGCCCAGCGATAGCGCGGTCATCGCATAATGCGGATGCTGATCGAGCACCTGTACCCGCAGCACGCTGCTCTGCTCCGCACGCGGCAGCCAGGGACGCATTGCGCTACTTGCCCACACTTTCTCAACCGTGCCCAGCGCCTTCACGCGGCCGTTATCCAGCACCAGCACGTTGTCCGCCAGTTGCAAAATTTCATCCAGGCTGTGGCTGACGTACAGAATAGGGATTTCTACCGTCTTTGCCAGGGTTTGCAGGTAGGGCAACAGCTCACGCTTGCGCGGCAGATCCAGCGAGGCCAGCGGCTCATCCATCAGCAGAATTTCCGGCGCGGTCAGCAGCGCCCGGCCAATCGCCACGCGCTGTTTTTCACCGCCGGAAAGTGAGGCGGGGAAACGCGAAAGCAGCGACTCAATGCCCAGCAGCCGGACCAGAGTGTCGAACTCGGGCCGCAGGCTTTTCGCCATGCCATATTCCAGGTTGCCGCGCACGCGGTAGTGCGGGAACAGACGCGCGTCCTGAAATACGTAGCCAATGCGACGTTTCTCCGGCGCCAGATGCAAACCTTTCTCCGCGTCGCTCTGCACCCGCCCATTCAGCGTAATGCTGCCCTGCTGCGGTTTGGTTAGCCCGCCAATCGCGTTAATTAGCGAGGTTTTCCCAGCCCCGGAGACGCCAAAAATAGCGGTAATCCCCTTCGCCGGAAGCTGTGCGTTGAGGGTCAGCGTATGGTTGCCAAGCCGTTGGGTGAAGTTCAGTTCCAGCATTATATCCCCAGCCTTTTACGACCCCAGCGGGACAGCCATTCAGAAATCAGCAGCGACAAAAGCGCCAGCACGATGGCGATGACGCACAGACGCGCCGCCGCATTTTCTGCACCGGGCGTTTCAATCAGCGTATACATCGCCGAGGGCAACGTGCGGGTTTCGCCGGGAATATTTGAGACAAAAGTGATGGTGGCGCCAAACTCGCCCAGCGAACGGGCAAACGCCAGCACCGTGCCGGCAATAATGCCCGGAAGGGTCAGCGGCAGCGTGATGGTAAAGAACACTCGCCAGCGGCCGGCTCCCAGCGTGCGGGCCGCCAGCTCCAGCCTGCCGTCAACGCCCTCCAGCGCCAGCCGAATGGCTCTGACCATCAGCGGGAAGGCGATCACGGCGGAAGCCAGCGCGGCACCGCGCCAGCTGAAGGCGAAGGTAAAACCAAACCAGTCGTAAAGGTACGCCCCGATAAAGCCGCGACGGCCAAATCCAATCAGCAGTAAATAACCCACCACCACCGGCGGCAGCACCAGCGGCAGATGGATCAGGCTGTCTAACAGCGTTTTACCGGGGAAACGACAGCGAACCAGCACCCAGGCCATCAGGATCCCGAAGGGCAAACTGCAAAAAACCGCCACTGAGGAAACTTTCAGGCTCAGGGCAACAGCCTGCCATTCGGGGTCACTGAGGATCATTATTCAGGCGTGAATCCGTAACGTTTGAACACGGCCGCGGCTTCGGGCCCTTTCAGATAGTTATAGAAAGCGGTGACGGTGGCAGAATTACGATCTTTCACCATCGCCATAGGGTATTCGACCGGCTTGTGGCTCTCTTCCGGGAAGGTGCCGACAACGGTGACTTTTTTACTGGCTACCGCATCGGAACCGTAAACAATGCCGTAAGGGGCTTCGTTACGCTCCACCAGCGACAGGGCTACACGCACGCTGTTTCCCGGCGCCAGCTGCGAGGATAATGTATCCCAGGCGCCCAGATTTTGTAACGCTTCTTTCGCGTAGATACCGGCCGGGACATGATCGGGATCGCCGACCGACAGACGCTGCCCTTTCAGCAGGCTTTTCCAGTCGGTGCTTTTGGAAATCGTCACCTGCTGCGGGTGAGTCTCGGTCGGCGCGACCAGCACTAATTCATTCCCCAACAGCGTGAAGCGGCTGGCGTCATCGATGGTCTTTTTCTGCACGGCGTAGTCCATCCACTGCTGATCGGCAGAGATGAACAGATCGGCTGGCGCACCCTGCTCAATCTGACGCGCCAGAGTAGAGGAGGAGGCGAAGGAGGAGACGATCTGCACCTCTTTGCCTTTCTGGTACTGATCGCCAATTTCCTGTAGGGCATTGGTCAATGAGGCGGCCGCAAACACGGTAATCTTCTCAGCGGCCAGCGCATGGCCCGCGAAACTGGCGCTCAGCACGGCGCCGGCAAAGAAATAACGCAATTTAACAGACATGATGTTCTCCAGAGGGATCGTTATGTGGCTGATACTATAACGAGTTCAAAAACAGTGTCATGAAGTTTATCGTCAGGCGGGACAAGAAGTTGAGCTAACGCAAGAAAAAAACGCACGCCCGGCAGGCGCCGGGCGTATCAGGAGAGGTTACTGGCGATCTTTCGCCGGCTGGTCTTTCGAATGACCAATTTTCGAGATGATGTTGAACACTTCACCCAGGCCGTAAATCAGGCCAAGGATAATCGCCATGACCACCGGGACCATCAGGATCGCCTCACCCAGGCCGATCAGTAATTCCAGCATAAAAGCCTCGTTGCTGATGAAAAAAACCATTGTATCCACAGCGAAAAAAAGTGCACTGCCTTTATGTGCGTTTTACCTGTTTTTACGCTCGGGGCCGACAAAGGTGTACAATTTACCCAACCCTTTCCTTTCCCGGAGCGACGCATTATGCAGGCCGAACTTTCCCTGACCCTGAAACTACAGCAGCGGCTGTTTGCCGACCCAAGGCGCATTGAGCTGCTGAAGCAGGTTAAGCAAACCGGCTCGATCAGCCAGGGCGCCAGACTCGCCGGGATCAGCTACAAAAGCGCGTGGGATGCTATTAACGAGATGAATACGCTGGCCGACCGTACCCTGGTCGAGCGTGCGACCGGTGGTAAAGGCGGCGGCGGCGCGCAGGTCACGCCCTACGGCGAGCGGCTGATCCAACTGTTTGCGCTGATGGAGCAGATCCAGCAGAAAGCTTTTGACGTGTTGCAGGACGATGTTCCCCTGGGCAGCCTGCTGGGCGCGATTGCGCGCTTCTCGCTGCAAACCAGCGCCCGCAACCAGCTATTCGGCACCGTTATCGCCCGCGACGATCGGGCCGTGGTGCAACATGTCGAAGTGCTGCTGGCCGACGGCAGCACCCGGATTAAAGTGGCCCTGACCGAACAGAGCGCCAACCGCCTTGCGCTGACCAGCGGCAAAGAGGTGCTGGTGTTGATTAAGGCTCCCTGGATCGACGTCACCACCGCGTCCTCCAGCGCCGATAATCAGCTGAGCGGCACGCTCAGCAAAATTGAGCAGGGTGAAAGCCAGAGTGAAGTTCTGATCGCTCTGCCCGGCGGCGAGACGCTGTGTGCCACGCTGAGCAATGCGCGCGTGGCAGAGCAAAAATTGCAGCTGAATGCGCCGGTCACAGCACATTTTAATGCCGACAAGGTGATTATCGCCACGCTGCTCTGAATCGGATCGCGACATTTGACATCGGCTGCGTTGAGGATTAATAGTTTGGGTACAATGCATAAAATGGAATGAACAATGTCAACGTTGCATATTTCGCAAGGCACGTTTCACCTTAGCGCAAACCATACTCTGACCCTTGAGGCGTTATCACTCCAGGCAGGCGAAAGCTGGGCCTTTGTTGGCGCCAACGGCAGCGGTAAGTCGTCCCTGGCCCGCGCGCTGGCAGGCGAGCTGCAAAACGCCAAAGGCCAGGTGACCAGCAGCTTCGTCCGCCCTGCCCGCCTCTCGCTTGAACAGTTACAGAAGCTGGTGGCGGAGGAGTGGGAACGCAACAACACCGACCTGCTCAGCCCAGGCGAGGACGATACTGGCCGTACCACCGCCGAGATCGTGCAGGAAAATCACCAGGACGCCGCCCGTTGCCAGCAGTTGGCCGAGCTGTTTGGCATCACGCGGCTGCTGGATCGCCGCTTTAAATACCTGTCGACGGGCGAAACCCGTAAAACGCTGCTGTGCCAGACGTTAATGTCTCAGCCCGATCTGCTGGTGCTGGACGAGCCTTTTGACGGGCTTGACGTCGAATCTCGCGCCAACCTTGCGGAGGTACTGGCCGGACTTCACCAGCAAAACTGCACGGTAGTGCTGGTACTGAACCGTTTTGATGATATTCCGGAATTTATCGATCGGGTTGGCGTGCTGGCAGACTGCACGCTGACCCACGTTGGCCCGCGCAAGGCGATCCTGGCCGAGGCCTTAGTCGCCCAGCTGGCGCACAGCGAGCAGCTGGCGGGCATGACGCTGCCGGAGTCGGATGACCCGGCGGCAAAACCGCAGCCAGAACCTGGGGCTGCGCTGATCGTGCTGCGCAACGGCAGGGTTTCTTATAACGACAGGCCGATCCTCAATGACCTGAGCTGGGAAGTGCATCCAGGCCAGCACTGGCAGATTGTCGGCCCTAACGGCGCGGGGAAATCCACCCTGCTGAGCCTGGTGACCGGCGACCATCCGCAGGGATACAGCAACGACCTGACGCTGTTTGGCCGCCGCCGCGGCAGCGGAGAGACGATCTGGGACATCAAGCAGCATATCGGCTACGTCAGCAGCAGCCTGCATCTGGACTATCGCGTCAGCAGCAGCGTTCGTAACGTCATTCTCTCCGGCTATTTCGACTCCATCGGCATTTATCAGGCCGTTTCCGATCGCCAGCAGGCGCTGGCCGGGCAGTGGCTGAAGCTACTGGGCATGGAGAGGATGGCGGATGCGCCATTCCACGGCCTTTCCTGGGGGCAACAGCGTCTGGTGCTGATTGCCCGCGCGCTGGTGAAGCATCCGACGCTGCTGATTCTGGATGAGCCGCTACAGGGACTGGACCCGATCAACCGTCTGCTGGTACGCCGCTTTGTCGATGTGCTGATTAGCGAGGGAGAAACCCAGCTGCTGTTTGTGTCGCACCATGCTGAAGACGCACCGCAATGTATTACCCATCGCCTGACTTTTGTGCCAGCAGGCGACAGCTATCGCTACCAGCTTGATGCTCTTGCCTGAGCGCCAGCCATCACCTTCAGCGCAGAGATCGCTGCGCCGTAGCCCGGCCCGTCAGCCACAGAGTATGGCTGACAGCGGACCTTCTTTGCGCGCGCCAGACGTAATGTAACCGTTACCACCAATACCCCGCTCCCGCCACAACCCCATCGATTAATTTAGCGGTTTTACTGAGAGTTCGGATTATTCAAGTTGTGTAAACGATTCCATTTATCCAAACTTGATCACGCTTTATTCCTCCGCTCTGTGCTATTTTTCTGACAGGCTATCGACGCATAAAGAAGGTTATCAGGACTCAACATGCAAAAATTTAATCCGGTCGATCATCCGCATCGCCGCTATAACCCACTGTCCGATCAGTGGATTTTGGTGTCTCCTCACCGCGCCAAACGCCCGTGGCAGGGTGCGCAGGAAGCTGCCTCTCAGGAAAAACTGCCTGCTCACGACCCGGATTGCTTCCTGTGTCCTGGCAATACTCGCGTCACCGGCGATAAAAATCCCGACTACACCAGCACCTATGTCTTCACCAATGACTTCGCCGCGCTGATGAGCGACACGCCGGATGCGCCGGAAAGTGACGATATCCTGATGCGTTGCGAAAGCGCACGCGGCACCAGCCGGGTGATCTGCTTCTCTCCCGATCACAGCAAAACGCTGCCTGAGCTGACGCTCTCCGGCCTTGAACAGGTAGTCAGAACCTGGCAGGAACAGACCGCCGATCTGGGACAGCACTATCTCTGGGTGCAGGTTTTTGAAAACAAAGGCGCGGCCATGGGCTGTTCTAACCCGCATCCCCACGGCCAGGTCTGGGCCAACAGCTTCCTGCCGAACGAAGCCAAACGCGAAGATGATTTGCAGCGTGCTTATTTTGTCCGGCACGGTTCGCCGATGCTGGTGGACTACACCGCACGCGAAGTGCAGGATGGCAGCCGGAGCGTAGTCGACACCGAACACTGGCTGGCCGTGGTGCCCTGGTGGGCCGCATGGCCTTTCGAAACGCTGCTGCTGCCAAAGGCGCACATCAAACGCCTGACCGATCTGACCGATGCCCAGCGAAGCGATCTGGCGCTGGCGCTGAAAAAACTAACCAGCCGCTATGACAACCTGTTCCAGTGCTCCTTCCCGTATTCAATGGGCTGGCACGGCGCGCCGTTCAACGGTGAGGCCAACGACCACTGGCAGCTGCACGCCCACTTCTACCCGCCGCTACTGCGTTCCGCTTCGGTGCGTAAATTTATGGTTGGCTATGAAATGCTGGCCGAGACCCAGCGCGATTTAACAGCGGAACAGGCAGCCGAGCGCCTGCGTTCCGTCAGTGATATTCATTTCCGCGAGACGGGAGCATAACAATGACTTTACAGACCTCTACCCATAAGATTTTCAACGAAAAATTTGGCTACGCCGCTGACCATACGATTCAGGCGCCGGGCCGGGTGAATTTAATCGGCGAACACACCGATTACAACGATGGTTTCGTGCTGCCCTGCGCTATCGACTATCAGACGGTAATTGCCTGCGCTAAGCGTGACGATCGCCAGGTGCGCGTGATTGCCGCCGATTACGAAAACCAGCAGGATATCTTCTCGCTGGACGAGCCGATTGCACCGCATAAAGATCAGCAGTGGTCGAACTATGTTCGCGGCGTGGTAAAACATCTGCTAAAGCGCGACAGTACGTTTGGCGGCGTAGATATGGTGATTGCCGGTGACGTGCCGCAGGGTGCGGGCCTCAGTTCTTCCGCCTCGCTGGAAGTGGCGGTCGGCACCGTTTTCCAGCAGCTTTATGGACTAAAATTAGACGGTGCGGAAATTGCCGTTAACGGCCAGGAAGCGGAAAACCAGTTCGTTGGCTGTAACTGCGGCATTATGGATCAGCTGATTTCCGCGTTGGGCAAAAAAGATCACGCCATGCTGCTGGACTGCCGCACGCTGAGTACTCGCCCGGTTCCCATGCCGGAAGACATTGCCGTGGTAATTATTAACTCCAACTTCCGTCGCAACCTGGTGGGCAGCGAGTATAACGTTCGCCGCGAACAGTGCGAGGCGGGGGCGAAATTCTTTGGTAAAACGTCACTGCGTGATGTCGGGCTGGAGCAGTTCAGCGATGCCGAAAGCAAGCTGGACCCCATCGTTGCCAAACGCGTGCGCCACGTACTGACGGAAAATGCCCGCACGCTCGAAGCCGCCGACGTGTTAGCCAAAGGCGATTTAGCGCGACTGGCGGTGCTGATGGCGGAATCTCACGCCTCCATGCGTGATGACTTTGAAATCACCGTACCGCCCGTCGATACGCTGGTGGAGATTGTTAAAGAGACGCTTGGCGACCGTGGCGGTGTACGCATGACCGGCGGCGGCTTCGGCGGCTGCATCGTGGCGCTGATGCCGCTGGATCTGGTCGACAGCGTGCAGGCTGCCGTCGCGCAGCAGTACCAGGCGAAGTCCGGCATCAAAGAAACCTTTTACGTCTGCAAAGCTTCGGCGGGAGCGGGTCAATGCTAACAGAACAGACTTCCCATGCGCCAGATGGCCTGCCGTGGCATATCACCACGCTGCGTAACGCGGGCGGCATGGTGGTAACCTTTATGGACTGGGGGGCGACCTGGCTCTCCGCTCGCGTGCCGATGAAAGACGGCCATGTGCGGGAGGCGCTGCTCGGCTGCGCCACCCCATCTGATTATCTACACCAGTCTGCCTACCTGGGCGCCACCGTCGGCCGCTATGCCAACCGTATTGCGAACGCTACCTTTAGCGCCGGGGAGAAAACCTTCAGCGTGGCGGCCAATCAGGGGCCGCATCAGCTTCACGGCGGTCCGGAAGGGTTTAATAACCGCCGCTGGCAGATCGTTCGCCAGGCGGAACAGGAAGTGGAATACCGGCTGGACTCGCCGGATGGCGATCAGGGCTATCCGGGCAACCTGCTGGTTACCTTGCTCTACCGGCTTGAAGACGACAACACGCTGTCGATCCACTATCACGCCAGCACCGACCAGGCCTGTCCGGTGAACCTGACAAACCATGCTTACTTCAATCTTGACGCTCAGCATGGCGATGCGCGCGGTCATAAATTACAACTGAATGCCGATCGCTACCTGCCAGTTGACAGCAGCGGCATCCCTGATGCCGATCTCAAGGCCGTTGCGGGCACCAGCTTTGACTTCCGCCAGCCGAAAACGGTGGCGAAGGAGTTTCTGCAGGATGACGATCAGCGCGCGGTGAAGGGCTATGATCATGCCTTCCTGCTGAACGGGGGCGATGAGCAGAAACCGGCCGCCGAGCTGTGGTCAGCGGATGGAAAGCTGAAGCTCAGCGTGTTTACCTCCGCCCCGGCGCTGCAATTTTACTCAGGCAATTATCTTCAGGGTACCCCAGCCCGCGAGCAGGGCGTCTATACTGCCTTTCAGGGGATCGCACTGGAAAGCGAGTTCTTACCCGACTCGCCGAATCACCCCGAGTGGCCGCAGCCTGACTGCTGGCTTAAACCAGGTGAATCGTATCAGTCGGTCACGCGCTATCGCCTGACGGCGGTTTGATTCAGCGCATGAAAAACGCGCATCAAAGACGCCGCAGGCTTACGCGCTGCGCAGATTTCCGCTATGGTAATGGCCTATAAAATTGCCGCCAGGGTGTTACGGGCAATTTGCGGTTTACCATTATCATAGAAACGTCAGATTATTAAGGAGTTAAGCTATGGCTGTAACTAAGCTGGTTCTGGTACGTCACGGCGAAAGCCAGTGGAATAATGAAAACCGCTTTACCGGTTGGTACGATGTTGACCTGTCCGATAAAGGCCGTACCGAAGCGAAAGCCGCAGGTCAGCTGCTGAAAAAAGAAGGCTTTACCTTCGATTTCGCTTATACCTCCGTGCTGAAACGTGCCATTCACACTCTGTGGAACATCCTCGACGAGGTGGATCAGGTCTGGCTGCCGGTGGAAAAATCCTGGCGCCTGAACGAGCGTCACTACGGTGCGCTACAGGGTCTGGATAAAGCCGAAACGGCTCAGAAATACGGTGACGATCAGGTGAAACAGTGGCGTCGCGGCTTCGCGGTTACCCCGCCAGAACTGGATCGCGCCGATGAGCGTTTCCCTGGCCACGACCCGCGCTATGCGTCACTGACCGCTGAGCAGCTGCCAACCACCGAGAGCCTGGCGCTGACTATCGATCGCGTGCTGCCTTACTGGAACGAGTCCATCCTGCCGCGGATGAAAAGCGGCGAGAAAGTGATCATTGCCGCCCACGGCAACTCCCTGCGCGCGCTGGTGAAATACCTGGACAACATGAGCGAAGACGAGATCCTTGAACTGAACATCCCTACCGGCGTGCCGCTGGTGTATGAGTTCGACGAAAACTTCAAGCCAGTCAAACATTACTATCTGGGTGATGCTGACGAGATCGCGGCGAAAGCGGCGGCCGTAGCTAACCAGGGCAAAGCGAAGTAATTCGCTCGCCTTCCATTTGAAGGCAACTGAACGCTGAGCATAAAAAAATCCGCCTTTCGGCGGATTTTTTTATGCTGACTTTGGCGACAGCGGCTGGAATAAATTCCCTGCACCTAACCGCGACGCGCTTTTACCGCTTCCGCCAGCTGACGAAGAACTTTCTCAGTGTCTTCCCAACCAATGCAGGCATCGGTTACGCTCTTGCCATAAACCAGCGGTTCGCCGCTGTCGAGACTCTGATTTCCTTCTACCAGATGGCTCTCAATCATCACGCCGATAATCGCTTTGTCGCCTCCGGCAATCTGCTGCGCCACGTCATCAGAGACTTCCAGCTGTTTCTGGAACTGCTTGCTGCTGTTGGCATGGCTGAAGTCGATCATCACCTGAGCCTCCAGTCCGGCCTTTTCCAGACCGGCTTTGACCGCGCTGACGTGATGGGCGCTGTAGTTCGGCTCTTTGCCGCCGCGCAAAATAATGTGGCAATCACCGTTACCGCTGGTTTCAACAATGGCAGAATGGCCATATTTGGTCACCGACAGGAAGCAGTGCGGCGCGCTGGCCGCGTTGATTGCGTCAATGGCCACTTTGATGGTGCCATCGGTGCCGTTCTTAAAGCCTACCGGGCAGGAAAGGCCTGAAGAGAGCTCGCGGTGGACCTGCGACTCGGTGGTCCTTGCGCCAATCGCTCCCCAGCTCATCAGATCCGCCAAATACTGCGGGGTGATCATATCAAGGAACTCACCGGCCGCAGGCAGACCGGTATCATTAATGTCCACCAGCAGCTTACGGGCAATGCGCAGGCCGTCGTTGATCTGGAAGCTGCCGTCCATATGCGGATCGTTAATCAGCCCTTTCCAGCCCACGGTGGTACGCGGCTTTTCAAAATAAACGCGCATTACCAGTTCTAACGAATCGTTAAGCTCTTCGCGCAGTTTAAGCAGCCGCGCGGCGTATTCTTTCGCTGCCTGAGTATCGTGAATGGAACAGGGGCCAATCACCACTAATAAGCGATCGTCGGCTTTTTTAAGAATATTGTGAATAGCCTGACGGGCAAGGGAAACGGTTTTCGCCGCCGCGTCCGTGGCAGGATACTTTTCAAGCAAAGCTACAGGGGGGAGAAGTTCTTTTATCTCTTTGATTCTTAGGTCGTCATTCTGATAATTCATAATCTTTCCAGTATTTAAAAGCCGTTCTGCACATCGGGCGCATCCCCTCCAATTTATCTTGTGCTTACCGTGCTGTAAATCGACTTTGCTGACTTAATTGCGGTTCAGAGTTGCTGTTTTACTATTCTGAACTACACTTTATTTTGTAAACACTTAAAAAAAACGCATAAAGATCACTCACTTTAGATTGGGTGAACCTTGTGCGGGGACAGTATTGCGTTTTTTCTTGAATTTTATTCAAACCGCTTTTTTATCGTGGTTTGGTTGAGCAATATTCATAAGTTAACGGAGCATAATGATGAATAAGTTTGCAATCGTATTTCTGACCGCAGCAATGACGTTGGGCAGCGGCGCGGTAATGGCTGAAAGTAGCAACAATGGCACGACGAATCAGGCCGCTGATGCCGGTGCGGCCTCTGGCGGCGCCGCGCAGAAAATTGCGCCGAACAACGTCAGCAACAGTAAAATTAACAATACTGGCGATGCCACCAGTGACACCAGTACCACGATGAAGCATCATAAAAAGATGACCGCTTCGCAGATTCATAAAAACAGCGAGTGTAAAGACGGTAAATGCCCTGACATCAATAAGAAGGTCGGGCCTGGCGCGAAAACCAAAACGGACGGCACAACGCAATAATTTACCGCCTGACTGCGTAACGAATAAGGAGAGCGCCCGCTCTCCTTTTTTTGTCCACCTTTGCTTCCCACGGTCATTGCGCTATTCTTGAACGCTCTGATTTTACGCGGATAAATTCATGGTAACGCTGTTGCTGATAGACGATCACCCGCTGGTGCAGGTCGCGCTGGAAGCGGCCCTGGCGCGTGCTCCCTTCCCCTTCCTTCTGCTGTCAGCCGAAGATGAAAACCGTGCCCGTGAAGTGCTTGCTTCTCAACCTGTAGATGTTGTGGTGCTGGACATCGGTTTACCCGACAGCGACGGCCTGCAACTGCTGAAATTTATCCGCCGCCATTTCCCCGCGCTGCCGGTGATCGTCTATTCCGCTCAGGAAGAGCGGCTGTATCAGCGACTGGCGGCAGCGGCTGGTGCGGCGGGCTACGTCGCTAAACGGCAGCCAATGCCGCAACTGCTCTCGGCGATCCTGGCCGTGCTTGGCGGCCAGCAAGCATTTCCCCCTGCCAGCGGTGAGGAAGAGCCTGCCAGCGCGCTGACCAGTAAAGAGTTGCAGGTTCTGGGGCTGCTGGCGAAAGGGCTGTCGAATTTACAAATCGCCGGGCAACTGAACATCAGCAATAAAACGGTCAGCACCCATAAAAAAAATATCATGGATAAAACCGGCGCCAGCTCCGTAGTGGAACTGGCCGGGCTGTGGAAGTCCCAACGGTGAAGTACCGCCTGCTGTTTTCACTGCTTTTGCTGCTTTGCCTTCATGCCGGTGCCGCGCTAAGACCGATCAGCAGCGTGACGCTGCCGCAGGAAATGATGCCGCTGGAGCACTCCGTCTTCTGGCAGGAAAACCCCCTGCGCGTTGGTATCCTGCGGGATAACGGCACGCCCTGGAACATGGTCGTGGGTAATGACCTCTACGGTATTAATGCAGATTATCTGGTGGCGCTCACCCAGACCAGCGGAATGAAATTTGAGGTTGAGGCCTATGCCGACTGGCCTGCGCTGCGGCAGGCGCTGCATCAGGGACAGCTGGATATGGCTTTCGGCGTTCCTCAGCAGACGATGGATAAGGGAATGAGCGCCACCCAGCCGTGGTTTACCAGCCCTTTGCGTATCTATCGCAGCCGCGACAACCTGCGCCCGGTGATGTTTAACTCTGCCGATGCGCGCATTACCCTTAGCCGATCCGCACTGGCGCTTGTCACTGCGGACTTTGCTAAGCGACATCACTGGCAGGTTGTGGATAACGATCTACAGGCGCTTTACGCTCTGCTAAACAATCAGAGCGATTACGTGGTGGCCGATGAAACCAGCGCCGGTTTTTTGCTCAGCCAGCTCCAGCAGGGGCAAATCTATCAGTTGGCTTCTCCGCTTGAGCCCGGCGAACTAAAGCTCCAGGCCATCACCACCAGCCCGACGCTGACGGCGCAGCTCGACAGCGCCATCCGCCAGTTGCCGATGGAAGTGGTCAATGGGATTCAGGGACGCTGGAGCAGCCAGCTGCCGCGCTATCAGGATACCAATACCGCCCACCTGTCGCCGATGGAGCGAAGCTGGATGGAGCAGCACCCCGTGGTGACCTACGCCGCCATCAGCGATAACTCTCCCTGGAGCTACCGGGCGGCAAACGGGCAGCCCAGCGGCTACAGCGTGGAACTGCTGAACATTATCGGCCAGAATACCGGGCTGCGTTTTCAGCCCTGGTGGGTAAGTAATGCGCAACAGGCTCAGGCGCTGGTCGATCAGGGCCGGGCGATGATTCAGCTGACGCTGCCGCTCACCGGCGATGATGCCATGCGTAGCAATACCCTCCCAATCTGGCGAGCGCTTTGGGGCGTGTATGTTAGCCAGACCTCCCGTCCGGTGACCAGCTGGCAGCAGTTGAAAGGACGTAAAGTGGGTATCCGCCGTGGCGATATCGCCCAACAGCTGGTGCCGGCGGGCATTGAGGTGGTGACCTTTGAAGACAGTAAAACGCTGTATGACGCGCTGGCGAACGGGCAAATTGAGGCGCTGGTCGACAACGTCATCTCGGCGCGCTGGCTGATCCAGTCACGCTACAGCGATGCGCTGCGCCTGGCTTTTGCCGCCAGCGATACGGCCTGGCCGATCGCACTCGGCGTCAGTCCCTCATTTCCCCTGCTGCGCACCCTGCTTAACAGCAGCCTGCAACAGATTCCGGCCGATACGCAGCAGCGTATGCGTGAGACCTGGAGCAACAACAGTTCGGCGCTTAGCGGGGAAAGGGAAAATCAGATGCGCCCTATCTCCCTGTTTGTGCTGGTCGCTGCGCTGTTTGCCATTGTCTTCCTGCTGATTTTGCTGCTGCGACGCTATCTGGAGCAGCGCCGCGAGCGCTTTCAGCGCCGACAGCTTGAGCAGCAGCGGGAAGAAGCAGAGCGGGCTAACCAGATGAAAAGCCAGTTTCTGGCTACCGTCAGCCACGAGCTGCGGACGCCGATGCAGGCGATCCTCGGGCTGCTGGAGGTTGAGGTGTCGCGCCAGCCGGCCAGCCAAAACCTGACCGTCATTCACAACAGCGCCTCAACGCTGCTTACTCTGCTGAACGATTTACAGGACCACGCTAAGCTGGAGAGCAACAGCTTTACGCTACTCCCTCAGCCGCTGGATCCAGCCAAATGGCTGAGCCGCCTGGCCGATTTCTATCATCCTCTGATGCGCAAAAACGGGCCTGTGTTCAGCGTTGAGGCTATCCCGCCGCTCCCCTCGCTGGTGCTGATTGACGGACAGCGGCTCCAGCAGATAGCCAATAACCTGATTAGTAACGCGATCAAATTTACCCGTCACGGGGCGATCCGCGTCACGCTGGGCGCGGAAAACGAGCGGCTACGTTTGCAGGTGATCGATACAGGTAGCGGCATCCCCCGGCAGGAGCAAGAACGGCTGTTCGAACCCTGGTATCAGACGCCTTCCGGCCGCCAGCTTTCGGTGCAGGGCAGCGGCCTGGGCCTGTCGATCTGCAAAGAGATCGTCACGAGGATGGACGGGGAAATCCAGCTGGACTCGATGCCAGGCAAAGGCACGACGCTGACCGTTCTTCTTCCGCTGAAGCCGCTAGCCCGAGATTCAGCCGTCACTGAAGACGCTCCCGCCCGCTTTAGCGCTCTTGCGGCCAGCCCGCTGCGGGTGGCGGTAGTAGACGATCACCCGACCAATCTGCTGGTGATGCAGCAGCAGCTTGCCTGGTTTGGCATTGAGGCGGATAGTTACCCTGACGGCAGAGCCCTGTTGGCGAGCGGCACGCTGTACGATTTGCTGTTTATCGATTTCAGCATGCCGCATCCTGACGGGCTGACCGTGGCGAAAATCATTCGTCGCCGTGAGCGCAGCAAAGTGCAGCGCTGCCGCATTGTGATGTGCTCGGCGGACGCCGACATTCTGGCTAAACCACAGATTGTAGCGTTGACCGACAGGGTACTCCTCAAACCAGTCACCCTGCGGGAGATTGGCCCGCTGCTCGCTCACGCCGCCGATCCGACCTTCAGGGATCTGGCTTCCCGCCTCTGGCAGCTGTCCGGGCAAAACCAGGCTTTTTTCAGCAAATTGCAGACAACGCTGCGGCAAACGCTGGCGGATGACCGGGACCAGTTGACTCGCGCCCTACAGGATGCGGAGTGGGAAAAGGCCGAAAAAGCCGCCCACCGGCTGAAGGGGAGCTGGCAGATGTTAGGCTATGACGCGGGCGAGCGGCTGTGCCAGCAGATGATTGAGCAGTGCCGGAAACGGCAACAGCCTGCTGCTAACCTGAATTTATTGATATCATTAACGGATAGTTTACTCACTGAACTGGAATCTTATGGCGCATACCCACTCTGAGGGAACGGGCAACCGCACCCGCCTGCTGGCCGCTTTCCTTGTCACCGCCGTCTTTATGGTGGCGGAAATTGCCGGAGGGTTACTCTCTGGCTCACTGGCGCTGCTGGCGGATGCCGGGCATATGCTGACGGATGCCGCCGCGCTGTTAATGGCCCTGCTTGCCGTACAGTTCGCCCAGCGCAGGCCCAATGCCCGCCACACCTTCGGCCTGCTGCGACTGACGACGCTGGCGGCGTTCGTTAACGCCATCGCGCTGGTGGTTATTACCGTATTAATCGTCTGGGAAGCGATCGTGCGCTTCCGCCACCCCGAACCCGTAGCCAGCGGGATGATGCTGGGGATTGCCGTTGCGGGACTGCTGGCTAACCTGCTGTCGTTCTGGCTACTGCACCGCGGCAGCGAAGAGAAAAACCTCAATGTACGCGCTGCGGCGCTGCACGTATTAGGGGATTTACTGGGTTCCGTGGGGGCAATTGTCGCCGCGCTGATCATTATGTTTACCGGCTGGACGCCTGCCGATCCAATTTTGTCGATTCTGGTGTCGCTGCTGGTTCTGCGCAGCGCCTGGACGTTAATGAAAGAGAGCATTCATGAGCTGCTGGAGGGCGCGCCGGGGTCGCTTGACGTCGACAAGCTAAAACGGGCGCTTACGCGAGGTATTCCGGAAGTTCGCAACGTGCACCATATCCATTTGTGGCAGGTCGGAGAAAAACCGGTGATCACGCTGCACGTTCACGTCATTCCGCCCTACGATCACGATGCGTTGCTCCACCGCATTCACGGCTGGCTGCACGAACGTTACCAGATTGAGCACGCTACGGTGCAGATGGAGTATCAGAACTGCGATGATGGCGACTGCGAGCTGAGCTGGGGAAAAGGCGGGCATGAACATGCTCATTCCCACCACCATCATTAACTCCTGACACAGCGCCGAAATACGGGCTTATGTCTGGTTTTGCTGAAGAGTGAAGGGAAATGCTCACCCGGTGATTATGGCACTGTTGCAAAAATCTGCAGATGATAAACTCATCGTCACCTTTTGCTGACGGAGCAGCACATGACCCCATTCAAAGGCCGGCATTTTTAGCGTGACATCACCCTCTGGGCAGCTTACGCCACAATCGAAGGTATTGAGGTGATGCGTGTACCACACAAAGGCCAGGCCTCAGCAAAGAGGGGCGTATTAACTACATACTCCTGTTTACCATATTATTAATCAGCTCATTCAGCCACCACTAAAAAAGTAGTTATTATTGGCTTTATTTTTTAATGTTAATATTAATTAATATTGGCGCTATTGCTTTATTATCCCGTGTAGCCATGACAGGGAGTATACCTGAATAGGTGCCTTCTGGTAATTCTTCATTATCTTCGGCTACATAATCGAGAACTAGTGATGCTGGTTTTGTACTACCGCAACCTGTGATCGAGTTTATTGGGCGTAATGATGGCGTACAAGTCGTTTTCCTGTTTCCTCGTATATTCATAATGTAAATATTGCCATCGTTATGGTTTTTTACTTGAACTTTCAATGTTGTGTATCCAGTGCCTCCGTTTATTGTATTAACAGGCCCCTGACCACCATACAAGGATACAAAACCAAAATTACTGTGATACATTACCTGCTCTGTTATTAGGGTTTTATCTCCTGTAAAATCATATTGTTTGACCTCATTACTGTTACCAAATGGTGAAGTAAAGGGATCATACTTCACGATATTAAAAGGTAGAATAAGATTATGCAGGCGCTCACCCTTTTCATTGCTTATTTGCAAAGTTATCCAGCCTGAAGAAGTACTTATTTCAGGATTATCCTCAGCAAGAACCGAGCTATTGAGATACCAGTTACCCGGAATTCTACAATTTTTCGCTTCCGCAAAGCTAATATCACCACAAGGGGAAGCCAGACTGAAACGAAAATTCACATCAACAATATCTCCTCCGGATACACGGCCTCTGGCCCTAAATAGCGTGTAGTGTTCATAATTGGTTAATCTGTTTTCGTACAATGATGACAGTGTAATCGCATCAGAAACATCCAGATTAACAGGGGGATTCGGCATATAAGGGAAAATTTTTAGCTCTCTTACCATAGCTTTTCCTTCACCTGGAGTTGCCGTTTCAGCCTGATTTGAATAAGGCAATAGATCCTTTATAAAACTGTAAAGGTATGAACCTAACACACCTATATTAGCTGCCCCCGCTGCACGATGCAAAGCTACAACTCTGTTATCATCCTGACTCAGTACCGGGGAGCCTGATGAGCCACCATCGGTATCACAATTATACGCCAGAGTATTGCTACCGTAACCAGATAAGGTATGGCAGGGACCGCCATCATCATGTAGGGAAGCAATACGTTTATAATCCCCCCAAGGATGTTGCGCGATATATACAGGCACATTCTCAATTAGCTGATTTTTAGTATTATTTGAATTAATCGTCAACGTGCCAAAAATTTTCTCGACACCAGCCTCTTCATAGGCCAGTGAATCGACTTTATAGACGGCTAAATCCTGGTCTCCGCCGTTTCCTGCAATAACAACACTTTCCGTCTTTATTGACAAAATATTTAGCGGTGTAGTTTTATCACATTCTGGATACTGATAATTGTAATTAAGGCTATGTATTTTATTACCAACATTGCCAGCAACGTGATGATTGGTTATCACATAAGGACCACCAGCAATATTCCATCCAGATGCGCCATTGGCTTTCACTACAGCATTACTTTTTGAAAAAAACGCTGGATTAATCGATTCATAGCAGGCTGCCTGTTTCATCTGATTAGCACCAATAATAGCTCTCGGCTTCATTTGAATTGAACTATAATTCTTTAAAATCAAACTACCATTACCTGAACTTATACCAGGTGTAACAAGCTTTATGACTACACCTTCAGCGTTAATTGGAGAGGTTATAATTTGTGGTTTACTTCCATCATAAAGTGATTTTTGATTATATATTTCACTATTTTCCCCTGAAATATCACTTACTTCTATCCATGCTCCCTTTGGTAAAAGAATGTCACTTAGGGTTACAGTTAACTCCTTAAATTCATTCGTAGTTATTTTCCATTTACGGCTATCCCCCTGTAAAGGAAGCGAGAACATATCGATGTCTGTTTTAGTTATCGCAAACGGACCTGGAACATTTTCCATGGCCGGGATTTCGAATGAGTTTTTTGCCGTAGCTGAGGAAGCAGTAATAACCGTTAAACACAGGAAGCTTAACCGGGAGATACGATGCATATAATTTCCTTATTGATTGTTTTTTATCTCAAACGACAAAAATTGTATATTCTATTTTATAACTTAATTACAATTTTGCTTAAAAAAACAGCAAAAATGACATTTATACGTATTACCACGCGACAGGTTGCACCACATGGTGCTCCTCATTGCCATAGTTCATGGCCCGATTCGCCACTCACACGGTCAATTATTTGCGTCCCCCCTTTACCCTGAGAGTATCTGCTCCAGGTAGTTAGGGGTGACGTAATAACCTACATCCATCGAGGCCGAATAATGCCTAACGCTATCATGTATCTATTCATTATTAACCACTCCTTTGACAATAGATGAGGATCTGATTTCAGGTCGGTCAAACCTGAAATCAAGTCAATCTTGTTGAGCAGGACCACCGCGACATCAAACGGCAGGTAAAGCTGATCACGGGGTTCAAATCGTTCAGGTGCGCACAGGCTGTCCTGGCAGGCATTGAGTTGGTCCACATACTACACAAAGGGCAGTATTAGCATCCCAAAGGGGAAGAATTATCCCCGGCAAACCCGTTTTACCTGCTGGATGCCTGAAAAACAGGCAATGCACTTTTTACCAACCTGCTGCCGTTAACGCGACATAACCCTTGAGATAAATAGCAAACAGCCGCACTCACTGATTACTCACAGAATCGCAGACATTTTATATCTGGAGTTTTTAATCTTAAAACTTGCGAGAATTGATATTGTTCGCCTTTATCATTACCTACAGCATAAGTGATATAGATCTCCTTCCCTTTATTCTCTTTGAGCCACTCTTCCGGGACAATGTACGTAACCTCGCCTGAATCCTTGCCGGGTATTAAAGGCGAGTTCTGAAGATTTATTCCTTCGACCCTAATGGAGATACGGTCATGCACTGACATTCCACTGTATCTGACCGTTATTTTTCTAAGTTCTGTACTGAACGTCGGTTCAGGTAATTGAAGATGCTGTCCCTCAACGTCCAAATAAGTCACTTCTGATTCCATTTGCTCTTCCTGATGTGCTTTTTTTACCTGAAAAGACAGTTTCACACGACTGCCAATGGCATCAATAAACTCTGCTCGTGGCACAGTGAAGTGTAAGCTATCTGTTTGCTTCGTAGCTTTTTTCGTTGTCTCATAATGATTACGGGGGGCATCCCATTTCAGGGTCACCTCATCGCCTTCGCTAATTCCGGAATGAACAACGGTATCCACTCCGAGTTCATTCATCCGGTAATAGTCTTTTTGTGTCAGCTTGCTACCCTTATCTCCGGTTGCTTCTGGTACTTTCACTGACAAATTTTGATCCGAGTAAAGATATTCAAATTTAGCATCATCCGCAGTAGACTTAGGCAGAGTCAGTTTGATAATCGGAATCCACAGACCCGTTCTGTTATAAAAGAACGCCTGGTCATATTGAGCCCATCTCAGGTCGCTTTGGTTGATATAAAAAAAAGACTGAACGGGGAACCGCTCCGGATAGCCGCTTTCCTTTGACGTCTTCCAGGTGGCAATCCTGAATTCATTCTGGCCACTGAGTCCGCTACCCCGTTCAATTATCGATGCCCGTATCCCCTGATAAAAACCGTCTACGGAATTATACTCAGACTGATTTTCACTGATTATAAAGCCACACTGATTGTGCAAGTTGGACGATTTTTTAAAATGTTCAACCCACTGTTCCGCCGTCATGATTCCCTGAAGCTGGCATTGCTGACTGGTATCTGGAAAATTTTTATGAGCACCACATCCTTTGTCCAGCCGGGATCCAGAACCAGCGTCCTCAGGGAAAAAACACATGTAATCCAGCGTATTATCAATACCGGAAGGCGTGTTTGAGCGGTTGAAGGTAATAAAGCCGTTTCCCTCCTTCCATACAAGCTGATTAAGTTTCTGATCCTTTCTCAGCCAGGAGAAGGAAACGCCACCAGACTCTATTGATGCCGGACTGGGATCCAGTGCGAAACGCCCTTCTTTAGGGCTTGTTGCTCTCAGGGTAACACCAGAACACAGATACGCCGGTTTTCCATTGCCACAATCCTCCACAACCCGATTGTAGTTTTCTGTAAGAATCCTGGCCGTTTCTTTTCCCTCAGGACGTGATGACTGGGAAACCTTCTCAGTCACGTTACCAGCAACCGGCCACTCAGAAGCAACCGCACTAAAAACTGGCAGAGCACTCAGCAGCGCTGATAACAATGATCCCGCTAAACAGGCATGTATTTTCTGTGAATTCCTCATAGCCGTCCTCATCGACTGGCATTGGTGATAAACTGAATATTCCATTATTTTTCCTTTTTCTATACTTACTTTTCACTGGTGGAAACGAACGAGTTTTCCATATATTTACAGTTTTTACTTGTAACCGGAACTGGTAAGCGTTGTAAATTTACGCAGGATGGAGATAATGTTATTTCATTCTTTCGTTAAAAGATGCCAAAGTTTTTATAAAAAATAATATTAACACTCACTGCACGCCCTTTAGCTTCAGAGTAAGTTAAATCATTAAGTGAAAGGGCGACAGAGATTAGCCTGGTGTAGTATCCATTTTTTAAAAATTAAAGATATATCATAGAGTGGGTAATACTCTTTTTACGGTACATAAAAATGAAAAAAATTGACTTTGAATACTACCCTCAGTAACACAGCATACTGAAGCTACCATAAAGAACCCCAGACTGTATCATTTAGACATACTCATTACAGCGCCGATGAGAAAATTTTAAAAAAAAGAAAGTAATTAAATTTCCTTTTTTCAGACCAAATAGAAAAACCCATTCATATAACGCATGGTATACGTCTGAATGAAATACTCAAACTAATTATCATTAATTTAAGAAAATCTAATTAAATTTAAGAGTTGCACAACCTACCCCAAACCGATCACGGCACTGTTGCAAAAATCTGGAGGTGATAAACTCATCGTCACCTTTTGCTGACGGAGCAGCACATGACCCCATTCAAAGGCCGGCATTTTCAGCGTGACATCCTTCCTCTGGGCGGTACGTTGGTACTGCAACAGCTACCGTAAGATGCAGGAGTGGCAGTTCCCCCGTTTTATCAACACGGATAAAGCGCCCACCTATGGCCGTACGCTTGCACTGCTTAAACGCGAAGGTCGATGCCCGCCTGACGTTGAACACCGACAGATTAAGCCTCGGAATTACGTCATTGAATTATTGTCTGACAGAACGCCATCACATTATTTGCGAAGTTGTTTGGTCATCGTTTAAAGCGGGTCAAATATTATCCCCGCTTTAAATTGAGCAGTCATTAAGATGAAAATTTTCATAGTAATTGTAGCAATTATGTTATCTGCCTGTGCGGGTCCAGCGGGAACGACATGGGGTATCCTGCCTGATGGCAATGTTATCATCGTTCCTGGTCATTAATTATAGCGTTTGCGGATTCGTTCTTACATAAGACAATGCTCTGTGTGTACGGCTGTAGCTCAATTATTCACATGTCTGCGGTATTGAGCTGCTCCCGTAAACGTAAAAAATTCGTTAAGCATTCGATCAGCTGAAAGCAATACAGAACAGCGCTGCCTGACGGCAGCAAAATGAGAGCCCAGCCTTCTGCCAGCCCTTCTTTCCTCCAAAGATACACACTGCGATGATGAACACAGCAGAAAATGTCAACACCCACCTCCTGAACGCCAAGCGTAATGCCGCCGCCGTACGGCGCGTCTACGTTCAGGCATTAAGGAATAAAATTTAAGGATTTTTTTTCTTAAAATTAATTGCAGCCATTTGATTTCCACCGCCATTCAGGATAAGTTGTCTGAAATAAGATTATTAAATAAATATAATCAGATTTTTATGAGGAGTAACGTCAAAACTAAAAAGGAATAAATTATGTCATAAAAAAAGACATCATGATAAAGCAGGTGTCTGTAGCGATAAATCTGCCTGGATGTTGTGACGACATATTAATACGCACCGCAAACACCCGCCATAACGATCGCCCATAAATACCAGGTTTGACCTCC
Source organism: Erwinia typographi (assembly GCF_000773975.1). Lineage (GTDB taxonomy): Bacteria > Pseudomonadota > Gammaproteobacteria > Enterobacterales > Enterobacteriaceae > Erwinia > Erwinia typographi. Next base: position 6,486 of record NZ_JRUQ01000055.1, on the reverse strand, counting down.
GTCAACAGCAATAAGAAAGCTATCGGCTTTACATTGAAAGCGCCTATCCTGCTAATCAGGATCATTATCATCATGCGTATTGAAGAATAAATATAATAAGTCAGAACCATCATAAGGATGAATTTTATGATCCATGGAAAAAACATGAAACCGTTGAGATTCTGTCTACCCTTATCAGCTTTTATGGTTATTATGGATTCCACGATAGCGAATGTTGCACTGCCCGCGATTGCAGGAAATATTGGTGCATCTCAATCTCAAAGTGCGTGGATCATCTCCTCATTTGTCGCGGCTTGCGCATTATCAGTTCCTCTTACACGCTGGCTGGCTTTGCGGATCGGTGAGAGCCACTTGTTTATTGCTGCGTTATCTGTTTTTACGCTATCCTCGTGCGGATGTGGTGTTTCTACCAATTTTTTGATGCTGATATTTTTTAGAGTAATTCAGGGGATAAGTGCCGGCCCTATTATTCCACTTTCTCAGTCTCTCCTTCTTAAACTTTATAAAAGTGATGAAAAACGTGATGCTTTAGCAATATGGTCGATGACAGCCGTAGTCGCTCCTGTTATTGGCCCTGTTATCGGAGGCATAATAACAAGTTACTATGCATGGAATTTCGTTTTTCTGATTAATCTCCCTTTAGGCATACTGGTCGTCGTTATGTGTAGAAAGACGATATCAAATACCAGCAAAAATACGCAGGATAAGAAATTTGATTTCACAGGATACCTGTTAATTTGTTTGCTTGTGGCCCTGTGGCAATATATCTCCTTCAGGAAAAACTCAGGGAATGATAACGGCTTTCTTGTTATAATATCCTTGCTATTATTGTTATTTTTTCTGATATCGCAAATGTGTCGTAAAAACACGTTACTGGATTTATCTTTTTTTCTGAACAGAAATTATGCTATAGGTACACTTTGCATTTTTTTCTCATACATTATTAATTTCGGCTCACTGGTTCCCTCTACCTTATTTAATATCTATAACTACGACCTTGTTACCATTGGCTTACTGTGCTCACCAGCAGGCATTGCACCTTTATTTTTATCTAAATTATCAGGACGAATGTGTAAATATGTAGACTCCCGGATTCTGATATCGATCTCTTTTTTGATATTTGCGATGTGCTATTACTGGCGAGCCTGCTATTTTTCACTGGGTATGACACCTCTGATGTTTGCCTCCTCTCAATTTTTTATCGGTATCGCCTCAACCTTATTCTATATTCCTTTAACAGAAAAATTATTTTCTGACATTTCAAAAGATGACTTAACCGCAGCCACGACATTGAGACAGCTTTGCAGAACACTCTCCACAGCCTTCGGGACAATCTTGACCTCTGAACTCTGGAATAACAGGCTTTTTTTTCATACATCGAGACTCAGCGAAAAAGTTTACGCTGGCTCTTTAGAATACGAAAATTTTTATCAAAAATTTAAATTACTGGGATTAAATCAGCAGGAAACGTTGTTGTACATCAGAGATCAAATCAGTTTTCATAGTAAACTGCTTTCACTGAATGATATTTACTGGCTTGATGCCGGAATATTCCTGTTCCTGGCATGTTTTACATGGTTACTCACTCCGACAAAAAAATGAGGGGTGGTTTTTGAGAGCCAACGGAATGTAAATGTATACCGGAAAGAGAATTGATTGCTCAGATACTTCAATCTCTTCAGGTTTCATCGCATGATGTCGATGAAGGCGCGCTGAGCCAGAGAAAAGGCGGGAATGAACGTGTTCAATTCCCGCCACCATCATTAACCTTAAGACAGCGCGCGTGAACCCTGTTCGCGGGCGCTTTTCATCCACAGCCAGCAGCCGTTCAGGGCAATCAGCGTCAGCAGCGCATACTCCAGCGACATGGCATAAACACCCTGACGCGCAAAGACCATCACGCTGATCACGTTGATAATCACCCAAAGCAGCCAGTTCTCGACGTATTTCCGCGTCATCAGGATCATCGCCACAATCGATAACACCATCAGACACGAATCCCAGAACGGAAACGCATCCGGCTGGAGTTCCGGCATCGCTACCGACAGCCCAACGCCCTGCATCAGGCTGACGGCTACCGAGGTCAGCCAGGCAAAGACCGGGTTGATATAGCGTGTCATCAGGCCAATCGCCACCACACAGACGGCCAGCCAGCCCAGCGCTTTCGGCAACGTCATCCAGCGGATTTGCAGCACGTTCTGGTTATCCGTGGTTTGCCTGCTCCAGGCATACCAGCCATAAATATTGGCGACAAAGAAAAACACCTGCAGCAGCAGGCTGGCATACAGCTGGATCTGAAAGAAAATAATGGCAAAGAGGGTGACGTTAATCAGGCCGAAGGCGTAGTTGCTGATTTTCTCAAGGCTGGCAAGCCAGATGCAGAGCAGCCCCGCCACGGTGCCGACGGCCTCGATCCAGGAGAGATCGTAACCGCCGACGCCGAGGGGAATATGAACCAGAATGTTATGCGTGCTAAAAAAATCCATGTTGGCACCTTTGTCCTGTGCAGTAAGAGTCCGACGTTACCTTTTTAAACTTGCAGCAAAGGTTAGCATACGATTCAGCGGGATCAACGCCCCTTCGCGCAGCGCGGCATCAACATGGATCTCATGCCTGCTGCCGCCGTGCTCCAGCCCTTCCGCTATCGCCTTCAGGCCATTCATCGCCATCCACGGACAGTGCGCGCAGGTCCGGCAGCTTGCTCCTTCGCCAGCCGTGGGCGCCTCCAGCAGCTCCTTCTCCGGGCAGGCCTGCTGCATTTTGTAGAAAATGCCGCGATCGGTAGCGACGATCATCTGCGGATGCGGCAGCGTTTTGGCAGCCTGAATAAGCTGGCTGGTGGAACCGACCGCGTCGGCCAGATCGACAATCGCCTGAGGCGATTCCGGGTGCACCAGCACCGCCGCATCCGGATAGAGCGCCTTCATGCGCTGCAAAGCCTGAGTTTTGAACTCGTCATGCACGATACAGGCGCTCTGCCAGCAGAGGATATCGGCACCGGTCTGACGGGTGACATACCGGCCCAGATGGCGATCCGGCGCCCAGATAATTTTCTCACCCAGGCTGTCCAGATGCTCGATCAGTTCGACGGCAATGCTGGAGGTCACCACCCAGTCCGCACGCGCTTTAACTGCGGCAGAGGTGTTGGCATACACCACCACGGTACGATCGGGGTGCGCATCGCAAAAACGACTGAATTCGTCGATGGGGCAGCCCAGGTCAAGTGAACACTCCGCCTGAAGCGTTGGCATCAGAATAGTTTTTTCCGGGCTGAGGATGCTGGCCGTCTCGCCCATAAAGCGCACGCCAGCGACCAGCAGCGTGCTGGCCGGATGCTGGCTGCCAAAGCGGGCCATCTCTAACGAATCCGCCACGCAGCCGCCGGTCTCTTCCGCCAGCGCCTGAATCTCAGGGTCGGTGTAATAATGGGCGACCATCACCGCATTGCGCTCTTTCAGCAACCTTTTGATTTTTCCCCGATAAACCTGCTTTTCATCGGCGGATAACCGGGCAGGCTTCGGCGGGAAGGGATAGACGGCAGTTTCAGGATCGAACATCAGGCTCATAGTGCAACTCTCGTTTCTTTAACTTAACCAAATTAGCGGAAACAGCCTCTTCCGCGCCGACTTATGCGCCGGTTTGTTTTATATGCTAAACACGATAGTCGAAATAGTCGCCTCTGTCGCTAAATTTCTCACGACGTTATCAGGATGTGACCCGGATCACTTCAGGACAAATTCCCTTTCGCCTTCCCCACCCGCTTCAATCTTCAGCAGGAAAGCTTTGGCCTCCAGACCACCGGCAAAGCCGGTCAGCTTACCGTTAGATCCGATCACCCGATGGCAGGGAGCAATAATGGAGATCGGATTTTTACCATTGGCCGCGCCGACGGCTCTCACCGCCCTGGGATTACCGATTTCGCGGGCAATATCGGCATAGCTGCGCGTTTCGCCAAAGGGGATCGCCACCAGCGCCTGCCAGACTTTTTTCTGAAACGCTGTACCGACAAAATCCAGCTTGAGGGTGAATTCCGTCCGCTCTCCGGCAAAGTATTCATTCAGCTGCCGCTCGGTTTCAACCAGCACCGGATGAGCAGGATCTTCCTTTAGTTCCGGCAGGACAACGCGGTTAGGGTTTTCATCCGGCCAGAGCACGGCAGCCAGTCCGTTATCACTGGCGATCAGGGTCAGTGCGCCTACGGGTGAAGGCATTATTTTGCAGAAATAGCTCATCAGTTTCCTTCCTGTATCACGATCTGTTGCAAAGGTCTGGCCTATTATCCGTATCGGGGAGTGGTAAGCTAGCCGTTTTCGGACATCAGGTTAAAGAAGTTAGCCGTCCGAAAATGGCTAGCGGCGATAACAAAATGCCCTTAACCTGGCAAGAAAGCCAGCGAGTCAGGAACAGATAATGATTGATAAACAGATTGCTTACCGGGCGATGACCTCGCGTGACGCGCGTTTTGACGGGGTATTTTATGTCGGCGTGACCTCAACAGGGATCTACTGTCGCCCGATTTGTCCGGTCAAACCTCCGTATCTGGAAAACTGTCTGTTTTTTGACAGCGCCGAAGCGGCCGAGAAAGCCGCTTTTCGCCCCTGCCTGCGCTGCCGCCCGGAGCTGGCCCCTGGCAATGCTCCGGTCGACAGTAGCCACCGCATAGCCGATTTGCTTATTCAGCGGATTGAAGAGGGGCTGATAGAAGATATTGACAGCCTTGAGGAGATTGCCGCGCAGTTCTCTCTCAGCTCGCGTCAGCTTCGACGCATTGTGCATAAGGAACTTGGCGTTTCGCCACTTGAACTCAGGCAAACGCGCCGCCTGTTGCTGGCCAAGCAGCTGCTGACCGAGACTACTCTGTCGGTTACTGAGATTGCCTATGCCAGCGGTTTCACCAGCCTGCGGCGCTTTAATGAAGTCTTCAGCCGACAGTATCGCATGCCGCCCAGCAGGTTACGCAAAACAGTCAGTGAACAAGGTAAGCCGATTGGCAGCGAAACCTCCACGCTGCTGCTGAGCTATCGTCCCCCTTTTAACTGGACGGCCCTGCTCTCCTTTCTCCGGCTTCGTGCCATTAAGGGCGTGGAACATGTGGATGAGGGGAGTTATGCCCGCACCGTACGGCTGGGGGAGCATACGGGTTGGATTCGCGTTACGCAGGCCAGCCATAAGCACGGCCTGAATGTGGCGTTCACCCACTCCCTGACGGCGGTACTTCCAGCATTACTTCGCCGTTTGCGGAATTTGTTCGACCTGAATGCGCATCCGGAGTTGATTGCTGCGCATCTACAGCAAGACCCGCTGCTGAAGCCAAGCCTGGAAAAAGATCCGGGCCTGCGGGTGCCGGGGGCGTTTGATGGCTTTGAGATGGTGGTCCGGGCGATACTGGGCCAGCAGATTACGGTTAAAGCCGCTACCACCCTTGGGGGGCGTTTCGCCGCAGCCTTTGGTGAGCCCATTCAGACACCTTTCCCCGATCTGACAAGGCTTACGCCGCTGCCAGCCAGGGTTGCAGCCGCCACGCTGGACGAGGTAGCAAGCCTTGGCATTATCAGTGCGCGCTCACGCACGCTGCTGGCTATTGCCCGGACCTGCGATAACGGGGAGATCAGGCTGGATGCCGCCACGCAGCCAGAAGCGTCCATTAAGATCCTGATGGCGCAGCCGGGTATCGGCGAATGGACGGCGCAGTACATTGCCATGCGGGCGCTGCGCTGGCCGGACGCGTTTCCCGGTGGCGATATCGTGGTGAGGAAAAATCTGGGCAACGTGACGGCGAAAGAAGCGGAGCGTCTTTCGCAAGACTGGCGTCCCTGGCGCAGCTATGCGGTGATGCATATCTGGAAAAATCTGGCACCGGCCAAAGAGAAGCGTTGAGTGTTGGCGGATAAGCAAAGCAGCTGCGGCACAGACGCCGCAGCTGAGCCCCTGGAGGGGTTCACGGCGTCTTTATACTGGTTCACACTCCCTGACCTGACTACTCAGCCTTACAGGCAACGGGCCTTTCAGCTGAAAGACAGAGACAGTGTGTTATTCCACGCAAGGTTACAGAATGTCGGTCAAATGATCGACGACAATTTTTCCCTGTGGATCCGTTTGCACAATCCTGTAACTGACACGATAAGAACGACGGTTACTGAGCTTATCAAATAGCGCTACACGGCCTTTTTGTTCGCCGTTCGCACTGACAATCGACCACTCAGTGACTTCTTCCTGACCACGATTTTTGAGCTGTAACACACTCTGCTCGATTAAACGATCGCTATCATTAATCTTCAAATAATCACGTAACATGTTGCTCACCTCCGGTTAACACCATTTACGATACTCTTTTTATCCATCCATTCAATAGAATTAACGCAAGTATCATCTTCAGACCGTATTGACGCTGAATGGCGGTTCCTGTCGTTGCAGGCAAGGTTGTTACGCTTTGCTTAACCCGAACCTGTGCAGGTTCAAATCCTTCACGAATCGCAGATAGCAAAA
>NZ_JRUQ01000054.1 GCF_000773975.1 Erwinia typographi | reverse complement strand
CAAATCTATGTACAGGCTCGCCGGGGCCAGACCAGGTGTGGGTCAGCGACATCACCTATCTTAAGACCGGAGAAGGCTGGCTGTACCTTGCGGCCATAATGGACCTGTTCTCCCGTGTCAACGCCACGCTCTTTGACCGTTTTTCACCATTTTCAATGTCCGCTTTTCATCAACCAGGCTGACCGGTTTTCTCCGGCGGTACCTCGTTGTGCTCTGGCGCCAGATTTTTACTCAGGACGCCCGCTTTTCGCTTCTCTCTCAGGCGGTAACTTTCTCCCTTGATGTTCAAGGTCGTTGAGTGGTGCAGCAACCGGTCCAGGATCGCCGTTGCCAGTACGTTGTCTCCGAACATCTCACCCCAGTCCGCGAACCCCTTGTTCGACGTCAGGATGATGCTCGCTTTCTCGTAACGACGGTTCAGAAGCCGGAAGAACAGGCTGGCTTCCTCCCGGTTCATCGGCAGGTAGCCGATTTCATCAAGGATCAACACTCGCGCATAACTCAGCTGCTGCAACTGACGTTCCAGCCGGTTTTCCTGTCGGGCCTTCATCAGCGTCGCTATCAGCCTGTCCAGCGGCATGAACAGCACCCTGTGCCCCGCATCTGCTGCCTTTACGCCCAGCGCCACTGCAAGGTGCGTTTTCCCCACGCCCGGCGGGCCCAGCAGGATCACATTCTCGCTGCGCTCCACGAACGCCAGCCCGGCCAGCTCTCTCACCACCTTGCGATCGATGCCCGGCTGGAAGCTGAAGTCGAACTGCTCCAGCGTTTTCACCCACGGCAGTCGCGCCTGTTTAAGCCGCGACTCCATCCCGCGCTGATGCCGGCCACTCCATTCGTGCTGCAGCGCACGGCACAGGAACTCGCGGTAGTTAAGCTCTTCTTTTGCCGCCTGCTCCAGCAGGCTTTCCACCTGGTAACTCAGGTGTTCCATCTTCAGGCGGCCCAGCAGGGCTTCCAGTTCATGCATCACAGCAGCTCCTCATACGCACTCAGCGGACGGTGTTCAACCATACTCACCTGCTGCCACAGTGGCGCGTGGTGTTCCGGCACGGTCTGCCAGTCTGGACTCCGGTGGGTCAGACGGTGAGTAGCGACAAGTGCTTCGTCGCCGTAGATCCGCAGTTCATCGTCAAGCGTGATACGGATTGAGACCGGACGGCCACACCCGGTTTCCGGCACGGAGTAGCGGTTTCCCCGCACTTCTATATAGCCGTCCCACGCCACGTGCCGGATGTCGAAGTAGCTGGTATCAAAGTCTGCTGCCGGCAACGGCTGCAGGTGTGAGGTTTCCTCCATGAAGCGGGCCGCCGGCGTCTGCCGGAACTGACGCAGCTCGCGGCTGTCGGCCACCTCCGCTATCCACTGTTCCAGAAGCTGGTTAACGTGCGTTAAGCTGTCGAACCGGCGGTACCGGACAAAGAAGTTCTCCTTGAGGTATTTCACCATCCTCTCCACCTTGCCTTTAGTGCGCGCGCGGCGCGGACGACAGGCCCGGGGTTGGAAGTCATAGTGCTGCGCCAGCTGCAGGAAGCCGGCGTTGAAGACCACCTTCCCGTTGTGATTTTTCAGCACCGCGGCTTTCTGGTTATCAACCAGCACCGTCTTTACAGTACCACCGAAGTAGCGGAAGGCCCTGACCAGCGATTCATATGTGTGCTCTGCATCCTGGCAGGGGGCCGCGAAGACGTGGAAGCGACGCGAGTATCCCAACGTATTGACGGCAAAGTTAATTTTGCAGCACTCCCCGCCGACCACCGCCTCGATTTCGCCCCAGTCATGCTGCAGCTGGTAGCCGGGCTGGGTTTCAAAGCGAACGGTCTTTTTTCCGGGCCGCATCTTCCGTTTGGGCTGGATGTAGGCCCGCAGCGTAGAGCGTCCGCCGGGATAACCCAGCTTTCTGATTTCGAGGAATATTACCTCAGCATTCCAGACGTTTTCGGTCAGACGCATATCGATGTATTCCATAAAGGGCCGGAGTTTTTCCATGCGCAGCCGGGATTTTCGCTCCGGCGGTGTTGGGTAGCGAAGATAGCGTCTGACGGTGCGTTCGGAGCAGCCAATCTGCGTCGCAATATCGACGATATAAGCCCCCTGATGGCGCATTTGCTTTATCATCAAAAAGTCCTCTCTGCTCAGCATGTTGGTATCCTTTTCGGTGTAGGAACCATCAGGAAACAACATGCAGGGTGGAGCGGACAAATCAAATGGTGATTTAGGGTCTTATATCACTGGCGCTGACATCATACCAGGAATCAGTACTGTTTCTGAACTGATGAGTGGAATGGACGCAGGCCTGTCAGTGTTTAAATTCTTCCCAGCTGAAGCTAATGGCGGCGTGAAGGCATTGAAAGCCGTCGGAGGGCCTTTTCCTGCAGTACGTTTTTGCCCCACTGGCGGGATCACTGCGAAGAATGCCAGTGAATATCTTTCATTGCCAAACGTGGTCTGCGTCGGTGGATCATGGCTGGTGACAACCGAACTCCTCAGAGCCGGTAATTATGCCGGGATTACCCAGCTTGCGCGGGAAGCTTCGGCATTAAACCGAGCTCTTTGAATAAAAAAAACGCTACTCACCGGTAGCGTTTTTATTTTGAGATGGTGTAAGAAATCTGGCGATCGAAGCCGAGAATGATGTGGTCTGCGGACTTGCTGCGATAAAGTTCAGCATCGCGTTGTTCTATGGCGTTAATAATTTCATCATGTTCATCGCAGAGCAACTGAAGGTCAGGAACGCCACGTTCTTCATGAAAACGCCCAACCTGAGGGCCGTAGTTCAGTGTTCCATACATCTCAATAATCAGATCGTTTCGGGACGCAATGACGATGTGCTTATGAAATTCAGCATTGAGATTAATAAAATAGCTGTACTGATCATAGTGCGGACCATACTGATGGGTTCGCATGGCATGGTTAAGATTACGCAGATGGGTAATTTCTTCAGCCGTGATATTGGTCAGCACCATATCAGCGATAGCCGGTTCAATAAGCAGACGGGCCTGCTGCCATTGCGCAATGTCATTAGCATCGGGCTTATTGGCTACACGGAAACCTTTGTTGTGCTCCAGCACTATCAGCTTTTCGGCAGCGAGCCGGAAAAGAGCCTCCCTCACCGGGATACTGCTCACTCCAAAACGTTTACTTAGCGGGCTCACTACCAGCCGCTCTCCAGCACTCAGTGCGTTAGAGATGATTTCCTGCTTGAGCAGGTCATACACTTTATGGCTGATGCTCTCATGCTGCAGCATAGCGACCTCACAATTATACAAAATATATAATATCGTATCACTGATGCTCAAATCTGGCAATTTAACAAAAATGCAACACAGCTGAATGTATCAGCCGTGTTGACTGGGTTCACTCGGTAAACTTCTGCGGACTCGGATATTTTTTCAGGCTGAACCAGTTTTCCTGAATAGCGGGAAATTGTTCTTCAGGCTGACAACAGATTGAACGGATGGCCGCTACCTGTTTGTTTATCAGCTCCGCGTCATGCAGGATCTCTATCTCAAGATCGTAGCAATAGCTTTCGCGGTGTTCCAGCCAGCGAACTTCTTCCCTTTCACGCGCGAAATTTTTTCCCAGAACGTGGTTCGTGCTGGGCTCAATCCCCAGAGCGTAACAGCCCTCACTGAGCGCTTGCCATTCAAACTGGCAGGGGAATTGTGATTTAAGAGTGGTCACTTTTACCGCGAGACCATCTTTGCCATTAAGGTCCCTGTTCACCAGCATAACGGGAACTTTGCCCTCTTCGCTGGCGAGCATGTTGTGTTCATAGACCTGCTCGTGGAAGTCTTTCTGCGGGGCAGGTTGAATCCGGTATCCGACTCCCTGAGCATCAAAACATTCAGCGTGTGCTGCCCAGATGATCCCGGATACCGGCGCCACGTATTCAGTGCCTTCATCGAGCAGCGGGAATCCAAAGTTGAGATGGTAAAGATACATGTGTGAAGTGCGACTGAACCCCATATTTACCATCTCATCACGAAGGCGGATCTTGTCTGAACCCAAATCGACCTCCACCGTACGGTATAGCCAGAGGTTCTCAGCAAAAACAGCCACCTGCTTAACAAGACCTCTTGCCCATAGGGTGTAGGAACCATCGGCATTCCACTTTTCCCCGTAACCCAGCAGGCGTGCAGGCGCATTGGCAACCCGACCGTGAAGTGGTTGCGTGATTTCCTTGCGCGGCGGGTAATGGTAGTGCGAAACGTCATCTGTGGCCGGGAAAAGGTTCTGATCCAGTCCGCACGTTGCGTTCATGCCAGAGAAAGAGCGGAGCCAGCCATAGCCGTTCTCACCGTCATGTTCGTGAAGTGAAGGATGGCGGGTTCCTGTTGATGATACCGGAAACGCCCCACTGGCTAATCCGCAATAACCGTATAGAGGAGGCCAAAAAAGTTATCACTCTGGTACATGGTGGTAACAGTGAAACATTGAGCGTTGTTTCAGGAATTATCTCTTCTTTCAAAGGAACGGATAAGAAAAAAGGGAGTAAGCAGTTGTTGAGTGGGCACAACCGGGTGCTGACGCTGATCGTATTTGGTAGAGCCTGTACATAGATTT
>NZ_JRUQ01000053.1 GCF_000773975.1 Erwinia typographi | reverse complement strand
GCTACGGCCTTCAGGGCCTGCTTAACCATTTTGGTGTGAGCGATCTGATGCTCAGAGGAATGTGACATGGAAATGCTCTGCTGCAATGAGATTTTGGGATGTCATATTCTACTGCACTTTGATTTGCAGCCGCCAGGCTGCCCTGTTCGTCTCCTGGAAGGACTACAAAGCCGTCACCCGCGACCTGAAAGCCATCTATCAGGCCCCCACGGAAGAAGCAGGCCAGCAGGCGCTGGAAGCGTTCGCCAGCGCATGGGACAACCGCTACCCGCAGATAGGCCGGAGCTGGCAGGCAAACTGGACCAACCTGGCGACGTTCTTCGCTTACCCGGCAGACATCCGTAAGGTGATCTACACAACGAATGCCATCGAGTCACTGAACAGCGTGATCCGGCATGCCATCAAAAAGCGTAAAGTGTTCCCGACGGACGATGCAGTGAAAAAGGTGGTGTGGCTGGCAATCCAGGCAGCGTCACAGAAATGGACGATGCCACTGAGGGACTGGCGCATGGCGATGAGCCGTTTTATTATCGAGTTCGGTGACCGCCTGGACGGTCACTTCTGAGAAAAGGCATTTACACAGAATCGTGTACAGGGTCGAATAGTAGTTTTTTATCGCTTCAGCTCTAACCCGAGCGGCAAACCGCTAAAATTTCGAAAATCCGGCACTTTTTAACATAAAAGGGGGCTGATGCTCAGTGGAACGAAAACTCACGTTAAGGAATTTAAATTAAAGGTTTCCGAAGCTTACCCTGAAAATGATATCAATTATTAGCCGACAATAAATCCACCACAATGTTGGTTAACGTCTGATAATCAATCCTTAACCAATGAGGAGAGTGCCTGTGCAGCAAGTCTGGCGCTCGCAAGTAGCTGCTCAACACTGTGCCCCTGGCGAGCCTTAATTGACAGACCTGACATGACGGTACTGATAAAATCAGTCAGGCGATCGGCATCCTGTGGGTATCGGGTTCCGATAAAACGACGAATGTTTTCTTCAGCGGCCGTATGAAACACGTTTGCAGCCTTACGGGCGTCCTTATCTGTACATCGGGTTCCTTCAATAACCAGGCAGCCGGTACAGGTTTGACTGCTACCATACCTTCGGGCTGACTCTTCCAGCAATGCCGTCAGTGCTATCAGCATGGGTCTTTCACTGCATAACAGATATGGGATAGGGATCGCGTCCGTTTTTGCGTAGCGCTCAAGAACACGGGAGTACAAACCCATCTTGCTACCAAATACCCCATAAAAACTCGGGGGGTTTATCCCCAGTGCGGAGGTAATGTCAGCAATACTCACCGAATCATAGCCCCGGGCATGAAATAATTTCTGTGCAACCTCCACTACCAGTTCAGGATCGAAACTGCGGGGGCGACCGGGAGATCTCTCAAATTTTTTAGTCATAACTACAAAACTCATTGACATTGATTAAAGTGTATTTTGTAATGCGCACTACTATTTTGACAAGAGGTTTCTTATGGGCGTTTTTGAAGGCAAGAATGTGCTTATTCTTGGAGGAAGCAGGGGAATTGGTGCCGCTATAGTTCGTCGCTTCTCTTCCGATGGAGCGAGGGTGAAATTTACTTATGCAGGATCGAAAGAGGCTGCCGAAAAGTTGGCGTGCGATACAGGCTCCGCCGCAGTTTTTACCGATAGTTCGGATCGTGATGCGGTGATTGAAACTGTACGGGACAGTGGGCCACTGAATATTTTGGTTGTCAATGCAGGTATCGCCGTATTTGGTGATGCACTGGAACAGGAACCGGATGCAATTGATCGCCTCTTCCGCATTAACATCCATTCGCCCTATCATGCATCGGTGGAAGCCGCACGGCAGATGCCAGAAGGGGGTCGCATTATCATCATCGGTTCAGTAAATGGTGACCGCATGCCATTCCCTGGCGCAGCCTCATATGCACTCAGTAAATCGGCCCTACAGGGGCTGGCTCGCGGACTGGCTCGTGATTTAGGACCGCGTGGAATCACAATCAATATTGTTCAACCCGGACCGATTGATACCGATGCGAACCCGGAGGACGGCCCTCTGAAGGACTTTATGCATAGCTTCATGGCCATCAAAAGGCATGGACGGCCTGAAGAAGTCGCTGGCATGGTCGCATGGCTGGCGGGCCCGGAGGCAAGCTTCGTAACCGGAGCCATGCATACCATTGATGGTGCTTTTGGCGCATAGAATAGTTTAGATGGAGGCCACTATGGGCCTCCATCTTCCATTATCTGGAAATGGCTTATTAAGCCTATGACAAGATTTCAACAACGAGCACCTGCCAGCTTTTTGGAGAAAATATGACGACTATCGGAATTATTGGGGCTGGAGAGGTTGGCAGCCAAATAGCCAGGGCAGCAATTGCTTCCGGTTACGAGGTGGTTATCTCTAATTCGCGTGGCCCTGAAACTCTGGCCGATTTGATTGCTGAACTTGGACCCAATGCTCACGCAGCAACATCATCCGATGCGGCGACTCGAGGAGACTTTGTCATTATTGCAGTTCCACTCAGACTGGTTAACGACATGCCGGTTCAGGCGCTGGCCGGTAAAATTGTGCTGGATACAAATAATTACATGCCCTGGCGGGATGGTAATTTCCCCGTCATAGATTCTGGAGAAAAAACAGTTCACGAACTTCGTCAGGAACAGTTACCAGCTTCGAAGATAGCCAAAGCTTTCACTCACATACAGGCGCCACGGCTTTTCGCACTGGCAAGCCCGTCGGGTACGCCTGAACGTCACGCACTGTCCGTTTCCAGTAACTTTCCTGAGGCAGTGAAACTGGTTACCCGGCTTTATGACCAGTTTGGATACGATACAGTAGATAACAGCCCGCTCAGTGAATCATGGAGAACAGAACCGGGGCAACCTGCCTGGATGGCGCATCTGCACCAGCCCCGGAAGCAACTTACCGCTAATCTGAAACAGGCCAGTAGACGAAATGCTGGCTGACCTCCTGCTATGTTATGGATTGGCCCGGCAGGTAGACAGACTATTTTCATCCTCCAGAATTTTGTAGACCGTGGAGCGGGCGATACTGAGCTGCCGGGCGATATCTGTTGCGCCAGTCCCTTCGCGGTGGAGCGCCAGTACACTGTTCCTGTCGATGGTGCGCCTGCGGCCAAACCGGACGCCTTTCAGTTTCGCTTCCTGTCGGCCTTCGCTGGTTCGTTCCATTATCCTGCGTCGCTCGGCCTGCGCGACGGCAGACAGAATGGTGACCACCATCTGGCCCATTTCGCCGTCGGTACAGATCCCGTCATCAATGAAACGGACGGCCACGCCCTGGGCGTCGAATTCTTTTATCAACTGGATCATATCGGCAGTATCGCGGCCAAGACGGTCCAGTTTTTTTACCAGGATGACATCGCCTTCCTCCACCTTCATCCTAAGCAAGTCCAGCCCTTTCCGATTGGTTGAACTGCCAGATACCTTGTCGGTAAAGATACGGTTGGCCTTCACACCCGCCTCTTTGAGAGCTTTAACCTGAATATCGAGAGACTGCTGGCTGGTTGATACCCGTGCGTAACCAAAAAGTCGCATAAAAATGTATCCTAAATCAAATATCGGACAACTGGTGTCTGTTATAACAAAAAATCGATTTAATAGACACAAAAATGATACTGTTTTCATGTGTCTGATAATTTATAATATTTCGGACGGTTACAAAGTTGTTAACTTGTAACCTTCAGGCAGGGAGGCTGATATGCCCGTCGATTTTCTGACCACTGAGCAGACTGAAAGCTATGGCCGGTTCACCGGTGAACCAGACGAGCTTCAGCTGGCCCGCTATTTTCATCTTGATGAGGCAGACAAGGAATTTATCGGAAAAAGCAGAGGTGATCACAACCGTCTGGGAATTGCCCTGCAAATAGGGTGCGTGCGTTTTCTGGGTACCTTTCTCACCGATATGAATCATATTCCTTCCGGCGTCCGGCATTTTATCGCCAGACAGCTCGCCATCCACGATATCACCGTGCTGGCAGAGTATGGTCAGAGAGAAAATACCCGTCGTGAGCATGCCGCGCTGATACGTCAGCATTATGATTATCGCGAATTTGCTAGGCCCTGGACTTTTCGTCTTACCCGTCTTTTATATACTAAATAGCTGCGCCTAAT
>NZ_JRUQ01000052.1 GCF_000773975.1 Erwinia typographi | reverse complement strand
GATTCAATCTCCTAACCATGCACGGCAGACGGTATCATTGCCAGCCGGCTCCACAGGCGCAGCGTTGCCTTTTCCCTTACCTCTGAAATCAGCCGGGTCAACGTGGTCGCGCCGGGGAGAATAATTCGGTGCTGCATCAGCCATCCTGTCGCCAGGTCGAAAAGCAGCCCCGGACGTTCGTTGCTTATCCAGCTCCGGGTATATAAAAGACGGGTAAGACGAAAAGTTCAGGGCCAGGCAAATTCGCGATAATCATAATGCTGACGTATCAGCGCGGCATGCTCACGACGGGTATTTTCTCTCTGACCATACTCTGCCAGCACGGTGATATCGTGGATGGCGAGCTGTCTGGCAATAAAATGCCGGACGCCGGAAGGAATATGATTCATATCGGTGAGGAAGGTGCCGAGAAAACGGATGCATCCAATTTGCAGGGCAATACCCAGACGGTTGTGATCACCTCTGCTTTTTCCGATAAATTCCTTGTCTGCCTCATCAAGATGAAAATAGCGGGCCAGCTGAAGCTCATCTGGTTCACCGGTGAATCGACCATAGCTTTCAGTCTGCTCAGTGGTCAGAAAATCAACTGGCATATCGGCCTCCCTGCCTGACGGGCATTTAGTAACATTTTTGTCAGCTGTAGCCCAGGCTGAGCGGCGAAGGATACTGGAGCGTACGAATGAAGGCAGACAGGAAGCAAAGCTGAAAGGCATCCGCTTTGGCCGCAGACGCACCATCGACAGAAACAGTGTGCTGGCACTCCACGGCAAAGGAACTGGCGCAACGGATATCGCCCGGCAGCTCGGCATTGCCCGTTCTACCGTTTACAAAATACTTGAGGATGAGAAGACAGCTCTGCCAGGCTGATGGTCGCATTAAATTTTGGTTAAGTGATCCATCTGGTTACTATAGACACTTAACCCACAGGAAAAAGAG
Organism: Erwinia typographi; assembly: GCF_000773975.1. GTDB lineage: Bacteria > Pseudomonadota > Gammaproteobacteria > Enterobacterales > Enterobacteriaceae > Erwinia > Erwinia typographi. Next base: position 2,569 of record NZ_JRUQ01000052.1, on the reverse strand, counting down.
GGATTTGATATGGAACAGCAATATTCTAACGAACTGACTCCTGAATTAGCCGCCTCACTGGCGCATCCGCCATTTTCAGCTGAGAAGAAAGCTGCCATGTCTGAGGGAGCTCGTCAGACTATTGAAGAGCAGGAGGCATTCCTGCGGGAGCATCCGGTGGTGGCGATTTACCGGATCGCGGTAGACGGGGCGCTGACCCGAAGCGGCGGAGTGGTACGTGCTGCCTGGAACGGCTCTGAAATAGCGCTTGAGAGCGGGCAGAAGGTCAACGTCGCGCTGGAAGGTGATGAGGTGGTTTATCCTGACGGCACCATCGCCCGGATTGTCACCGGCAGTGGGTCGAAATTTCGGAAAGGCGGTAAAAGTATCGCGCTGGTCGGCAGCCGCCTGAGTAACGGTGACGTAATTATCAGCACCCCGCAGGCCGGATGTACGCTGAATGAGCTGAAAGGGCTGCCGATGGATGCTGATTTTTTACCGGCAGAGGGTTGAGTTATGTCGGTCAACAGAGGCTGTACCGTTCACGGTAAAAACGTCGGATTACATGGAGATAAAACCTCATCAGGGGCACAGTGCATTGCCGCCCGCCCTGGTATGTCGGTTATGGGGCTGCTGAAGCTCTATATCGGTGACAAGACTACACCCTGCCCGAAGTGCGGGGAAGTGGGAGTCATTGTGGACGGAGATCACCGGTGCTCAAACAGTGCCGCGGTTGCGGTGGACGGTGCGGAGATCCGTTGCGGATGCCCGCAGGGGACCAATTTTCTGATTGCCCCGGGTACGATCCCACAGCTTTCAGAGGCAAAAGCCAGGATGGCCCCGGTAGTCTCTCCAGAGCCGGAACAACATGCGCAGGCGGCGAAGAAAAAGAAACGGGAGATCACGCTGACGCTCGGCGTATTCTTCGACGGCACCGGCAACAATGCCGTTAACACGCAGAACATGCTGAAGGCGTATACCGCCGGTCATTACAATCTGAATGACCCGGAAGCCGAGTCCATTCTGGCAAAATGCGCCCGGGAGAACTTTGGTGTATCAGGCAGTGGTGCAACCAGCTATACCGGGTACTACACCAATATTCACTGGCTGAGCACGTTGTATAAACAAACCATATCCGGTAACGATTCAGATGTTCAGGCAGTTATCTACATTGATGGTATTGGGACCGAAGCCGGTAAACCCGACAGTAAGCTTGGACAGGGTTTTGGTATATCCGACACCGGAGTTGTTGCTAAAACTAACCACGCTGTATCTCAGTTAGTAAAAGCTATTTCAGACGCCGCAGAGGATATACGAAGCAAATCGGGCTGTGAGATTATTATAAATCGTCTTCAGTTTGACATCTTCGGGTTCAGCCGCGGTGCGGCGGCTGCCCGCCATTTTGCCAACCGTATCCAGTCCGAAGACCCTGCAATTATCAGCGCCATCCGGCAGGCCATGACGGACACGACCTTCAATGGTTCTCCTGCCGGTAAAACCCGCTTCATCGGCATTTTCGATACCGTTGCCGCCATTGGAACGCCGGTTAACGGCCTGAATCCGCACAGCGCGGATACCGGGGACGTGAAGCTCACCCTGCGTCCCGGCGTGGCGGAGAAGGTCTTTCATATCACCGCCGCAAACGAGTGTCGCTTTAACTTTGCGCTGAACAGCGTGAAACCGGCCTGGCCGGAACTGGCGCTGCCCGGCGTGCATTCGGATATCGGCGGCGGTTATCTGCCCGTCACGAAGGAGCATCTTTTTCTGACGCGGCCTGCAACGGAAACCGTACCGTACGGTCTGCCCGGTGAAAAGACGCAGGCATACCGGCAGGCCGTGGCGCAGCTGCAGGCGCTGGATAAATCGCCCTGCCTGGCCCCTCTGCTGCGGACAAACGACATTTCGGCAGAAACCTGGCATGACGACAGGCTTCCCCCGGACCGGTACGGCCAGATGCAGAAGCGCAGCTTTGCGGCGCTGACCCTGCGGGAGCGGGCCGTCAGAAACGACTGGTCCCGCGTGGTGCTGAGGGTGATGCTTGAGGCTGCACAGGAGGCCGGGGTGGTATTTGACCCTATTCAGAGTAAAGATAAAGAACTCTCTATTCCGGATGAGCTTGCGCCTCTCTGGGACAAAGCGCTGGCGATGGGGAAAGCTGCCCGTAGCGGCCAGACGCCACCGGCGCTCAGTCAGGATGAGCTGGACGTAATTGCGGAGAAGTATATTCACTGTTCGGCCAACTGGAATGCCATCGTGGTGAATACGGACGGCTTCATTCACGGAGGGGCATCGCCCTCAGAGCTGATTGGCTTTATCAACCGGCCGGATGAGCAGTGGAAACGCTCGGTCTACAGCATGGACGGGAAGAAGGTATGAAGCTGAAAGCCCTTTTTCCTCTGCTGATGCTGGTCATGATCAGCGCCTGCCGGGCAGGCGAAGCGCAGACGCCGGAGGACACCGGTGAAATGCCCTACGGTGAGATTGATTTTGCATTTTTCACCCCCCGGGCATTACCGGCGGTGGTGACGAAAGCGCTGATTATCGACAACGAAAAGGTGGTATCCACTTACAGAACGTAGCGCCCCAGAGG
>NZ_JRUQ01000051.1 GCF_000773975.1 Erwinia typographi | reverse complement strand
ACGAATCACAGATAGCAAAAAAGCGCCTTTAGGGCGCTCTTCAACATTGGTGGGTCGTGCAGGATTCGAACCTGCGACCAATTGATTAAAAGTCAACTGCTCTACCAACTGAGCTAACGACCCGCATCAAGCGGTAACTGCTTTTCTGTCTGGATAGTGCTGGAGCGTACTGGCTCAAATCATTCACGCTTAACACTGAATGACGGGTTCATTAATGGGGGCGTACAGGTTCAAATCCTTTACGATTCGCACTGCATGACTGATTCATTAATGGTGGGTCGTGCAGGATTCGAACCTGCGACCAATTGATTAAAAGTCAACTGCTCTACCAACTGAGCTAACGACCCGCATCGAGCGGTAACTGCTTTACTATCTGGTTAGTGGTGGGGCGTGCAGGTTCAAATCCTTTACGCTTAACACTGCTGACTACTTTAGTTAGTGGTGGGTCGTGCAGGATTCGAACCTGCGACCAATTGATTAAAAGTCAACTGCTCTACCAACTGAGCTAACGACCCACTTTTGCGCTGTCAGAACCTTTTCATATATGTCCCGGCAACGGCGGCATATATTACTGATTTACCGATTCAGCGCAACCACTATTTTTAGATAACCCGTTCAACTGTCTACCTTTCGTCCGTCTGGGCCAGAAATGCGACGATATCTGCTCAAAGGCTGCCACTTACAGCGCGGCAGCGCGTTTTGCAGCACTTTTCGCCGCGTCGGTGTTCGGATAAAGTTTGGTCACCTGCTGGTAAACGGCTTTCGCTTTCGCTGTATCGCCCTTCTCCTGCATGATCACGCCCACCTTATACAACGCATCGGCACTCTTCGGGGATTTCGGGTAATTTTTGACCACGGTGGCAAAGTAATACGCCGCGTCGTCCTTTTTGCCTTTGTTGTAATTCAACTGCCCCAGCCAGTAGTTAGCATTCGGCTGATAGGTTGAATCCGGATACTTCTTCACAAAGGCCTGGAAAGCCGTAATAGCCTGTTCGTTCTGCTTTTTCTGCAGAACCAGCGCAACTGCCGCGTTATAATCCGTATTGGCATCCCCGCTTTGCACCGGCGCCGCAGAAGCACCAGAACCTGCGCTGTCGCCGTTCGCGGCATTATCGGCTGCTGCCCCACCTGCAGCCGCTGCGGCATCACCAGATGCCCCCTGAGCCGCCGCGCTGGCATTGCCGCCGCCGCTGCTCAGCGTATCAAGCTGCTGGTAGATGTTTTTCTGACGCTCAGTGACCTGATTCAGCTGATACTGATTTTCCTGAATCTGTCCGCGGAGTGAGTCGATATCGCGCTGCGTGTCGGAGAGCTGCTGCTGGAGTTGCTGAAGAAGCTGTCCCTGAGCATTGGAAATACGCTCAAGAGTGGTGACGCGGTCTTCGACCGAGCCTGAGCCAACGTTACTGATTGACGCCTCGGCATTAGCGGCCCAGGGGGCCGCTACGCCAATCAGTAACGACAGACCCACTGCGTGAAGTCTGAAGTTACTAATCATGTGATTCTCTTAGTATACCAGCACGGCACGACGGTTTTTAGCATAGGCTGATTCGTCGTGACCCAGTACAGCTGGCTTCTCTTTACCGTAAGAAACGATAGAGATCTGGTCAGCAGAAACACCTTTACCCTGCAGGTACATTTTCACAGCAGAAGCACGACGTTCGCCCAGGGCGATGTTGTACTCTGGCGTACCGCGCTCATCCGCATGACCTTCAACAGTCACTTTGTAAGATGGGTTGTTACGCAGGAAAGTTGCGTGAGCATCCAGCATCTGTGCGAACTCAGACTGGATGTCATACTTGTCCAGACCGAAGTAAACGATGTTGTTTTTCTGCAGTTCCTGCATTTGCAGGCGAGCCTGCTCATCAGAGGACATGTTACCGCTGTTCATGCCGCTGTTTGCGCCGTCGCCCATACCGTTACCGCTGGTCTGGTCGTTGTTATTGTTTTTGTGTGAGCTACAAGCAGCCACTGCGATTACTGGCAGTGCCAGCATTAAGCCTTTAAGCACTTTGTTCAGTTGCATTTCTACAATCCTATTATTGTTTGCCATACATATTTACACATGCATCACAGATACGGCGACCAGGCAGGGAATTTGACCTGTCCATCAGTTGCCGGAAGACGCGCTTTGAAACGCCCATCGGTCGAAACCAGCTGCAATATGGATCCCATCCCCTGAGTAGAGCTGTAGATTACCATGGTGCCGTTTGGCGCGAGGCTTGGCGTTTCATCCAGGAACGTGTCCGTTAATTGTTGAACGGCTCCCGTTTCCAGATCCTGTCTGGCGACGTGTTGCGCACCGCCATTGGTGCTAATCATCACCAGTGATTTACCATCAGAGCTTACATCCGCATCCTGATTCTGAGAACCTTCCCAGGTCAGACGCTGTGGCGCACCGCCACCTGCACTGATTTTATAAATTTGTGGACGGCCCGCCTGGTCGGAGGTATAGGCCAGGCTCTGGCTGTCCGGGAACCAGGTCGGTTCAGTACTGTTATAACGCCCGTCGGTCAGTTGACGAATCTGACCAGACCCCAGGTCCATCACGTACAGGTTCAGACTGCCCGTTTTAGACAGCGCGAAGGCCAGCTTGCTGCCGTCCGGGGAGAAAGAAGGCGCACCGTTGTGACGCGGGAAAGAAGCAACCTGTTTGATTGCGCCGTTCGCCAGAGTCTGAATAACCAGCGCCGACTTGCCGCTCTCGAAGGTGACGTAAGCCAGCTTGCTGCCGTCCTTCGACCAGGCCGGAGACATCAGCGGCTGCGGGGAACGGTGAACGGTGTTCTGGTTGTAACCATCGTAGTCAGAGACGCGCAGTTCGTACGGGAACTGGCCGCCGTTGGTCTGCACCACGTACGCAATGCGGGTACGGAACGCGCCTTTAATACCGGTTAGCTTCTCAAACGCTTCGTCACTGGCGGTATGAGCCGCATAGCGTAACCACTGTTTGGTTACTTTATACTGGTTCTGCGCCAAAATAGCACCCGGATTACCGGAGGTATCTACCAGTTGATAAGAAACCAGGTAGCTGCCATCAGCGCCAGGCTGTACCTGCCCAACCACTACAGCATCGATGCCCAGCGCGGTCCAGGCAGCAGGCTGCACTTCGGCGGCGGTTGTTGGCTGCTGCGGCAGACGTGCGCGATCCAGCGGATTGAATTTACCACTGTTACGTAAGTCGGCAGCAACAATGCCGCCAATATCTTCAGGAGCGGCGCCCGGACCATCCCATTTGAATGGCAACACGCCGATAGGACGTGCGGTGTTCACCCCCTGGGTAATTTCAATGCGAACTTCTGCATGTGCCACGGCGACAAACAGCAGTAAAAAACTCATTGCTACACGAAATGCCTGCTTCATCTTTTCTCCCTTATCTGAACGCGACGTCCACGATAATTAGCAGTGTTCGAACGAACCAATAATGCATCTATAGAGTACGGCATGTAGACCTTAGTTCAACATGCCGGATGTTACCGAATTCTTATGGCTTGAATTCTAACGTTGCATCTTTCACCGCCTGATAAATCTCTGCACTAGGTGGTTTCGGAATCCTTGCCATACGGGCGGCGTTGATCGCGGCCTGGCATAGCGCAGGATCGCCACCTGACTGCACGGCGGAGATTAACAGCCCGTCCGGCGCCAGCTTGATGCGAACATCACAGGTTCTGCCTTTAAACGTATCCGAGTCATAAAATTTACTCTGGATCGCGCCCTGAACCTGCCCAAGGTAGCTGTCAATCGCCGCCCCGGAGGCGCCTGATTTCTTCTGGTTTCCCTGCCCTGCTGCTGCGCCACCGGATTTACCCTGCTTAGGCGCGTTCTTGCCAGAGCTGAGGCCTCCCAGTAAATCGTCAACATCGCTGGTTTCTTTAGCGGCATCCGCCGCCGCTTTTTTCTTCGCATCTGCGGCAGCTTTGGCTTTAGCCGCCGCGTCGGCCTTCGCCTTCGCGCTGGCTTCCGCTTTGGCTTTGGCCTCTTCCGCTGCCTTCGCTTTCGCATCGGCGGCAGCCTGCGCCTTCGCTTCCTGCGCCGCTTTCACCTTAGCGGCTTCGGCTGCGGCCTGTTTGGCTTCGGCATCGGCCTGCTTTTTGGCCTCCGCAGCCACTTTTTTAGCCTCGGCTTCGGCTTTTTTCTGCGCATCTGCCGCCGCCTGTTTGGCTTCGGCTTCCGCTTTTTTCTGCGCCTGCGCCGCAGACTTAGCCTGCGCGTCAGCCTCGGCTTTAGCATCGGCCTTGGCCTTAGCGGCGGCGACTTCAGCCTGCTTTTGCTGCTCCTGCGCCTGCTTAGCCGCTTCCTGGGCTTTTTTCTGCTCTGCCGCCTGTTCGGCCGCCTGCTGCTTCGCGTCCTGCTGCGCCTGCAAACGCTCCTTTTCCATCTCTTTCAACTGCTGCTGCTGAGCGGCCTGCTTCTGCTGAAGCTCCTCAGCCTGCTGCTGAGCCTGTTTTTTACGCTGCTGTTCGGCTCGCTTGCTGTCGCTTTGCTGATTTTGCTGTCGGTTATACTGATCGACAACCGCGCCCGGATCGACCATGACGGCATCGATATCACCTCCGCCGCCGCCGCTGCTGGCGTCGATGTGTTCGTCAAACGAGCTCCAGATCAGTAACGCAATCAAAATGATATGCAGGATGACTGAAAAGATAATCGCTCGTTTTAACTTATCGTTTTGCTCGGTTACCTTCGACACTCTCGATTCCCAAAACGGTTCGAATAAATTAAATCGGCTGCGTCATTAATCCGACAGACTTCACGCCGGCCTGATGCAATAAGTTGAGCGCCTTAATGATCTCGTCGTAAGGCACGTCTTTCGCTCCGCCGATCAGGAATACCGTCTTCGGATTCGCTTCAATACGGCGCTGGGCTTCGGCCACGACCTGCTCAGGCGGCAGTTGCTCCATCCGGTCGTGATCGACCACCAGGCTGTACTGACCCACGCCCGCCACTTCGACAATCACCGGCGGATTATCGTCGCTGGATACAGTTTTTGAATCTGTTGCGTCCGGCAAATCCACTTCCACGCTCTGGGTGATAATCGGTGCGGTTGCCATGAAAATCAGCAACAGCACCAGCAGCACGTCAAGCAGGGGAACAATGTTGATCTCGGACTTCATGTCACGGCGCCCGCCGCGACCACGAATTCTGGCCATGCGTACCTCAGCTGTTACTTGGTGTTCTCGCTGGAGAACGCCTGACGATGCAGAATAGCCGTGAACTCTTCCATAAAGTTATCGTAATTCTGTTCCAGCTTATTCACGCGCTGATTCAGGCGGTTGTAAGCCATTACGGCTGGGATAGCGGCGAACAGGCCGATCGCGGTGGCGATCAGCGCTTCGGCGATACCCGGCGCCACCATTTGCAGCGTGGCCTGCTTCACTGCGCCCAGCGCGATAAAGGCGTGCATAATGCCCCATACCGTACCGAACAGGCCGATATAAGGGCTGATGGAGCCGACAGTTCCCAGGAAAGGAATGTGCGTCTCTAATGCTTCCAGCTCACGGTTCATCGAAATGCGCATCGCGCGCGTCGCCCCTTCAACCACCGCTTCCGGCGCGTGGCTGTTAGCGCGGTGCAGCCGGGCAAATTCTTTAAAACCCGCATAGAAAATTTGTTCTGAGCCGCCCAGTTCATCGCGACGGGCCTGGCTTTCCTGATACAGACGAGACAGTTCGATCCCCGACCAGAACTTGTCTTCAAATGCATCAGCTTCACGCCCGGCGGCATTCAGGATGCGCGTGCGTTGAATAATGATTGCCCATGAGGCGATAGAAAAACCAATCAAAATCAACATGATAAGTTTGACCAGAAGGCTAGCCTTCAGGAACAAATCAAGAATGTTCATGTCAGTCACTGCTTGAACTCCGCGACAATAGACTTGGGAAGCGCAATCGGCTTCATTAGATGTGGATTAATGCAGGCAATCAGCACTTCCGCTTCGTTCAGCGTCCGTCCCTCTGCATTCACAATACGTTGTGCGAAAGTCATCGTCGTTCTGGTCATACTGATGACCTCGCTCTGCACTTCCAGAAGATCGTCAAGGCGTGCAGGTGCAAGGTAATCGACCGTGATCCGACGCACGACAAACGCGACCTGCTGTTCCAGCAGCGCCTGTTGCGTAAAATGGTGCTGACGCAGCATTTCAGTTCGTGCCCGTTCATAAAAAGCGACATAGCTGGCGTGATAAACCACACCACCGGCATCGGTGTCTTCGTAATAAACACGAACCGGCCATCGAAACAGCGTTGTACTCACTCTACATCCCGGTAATACTTTTAAACGTTGCTACTATACGCAAGAGCAAACGCCTTTGGAATGGATTGCCAGAGGGTAGAGAAAATAATTATCGTTTGGAAACAACTCGGAAGGTTTAAGGATAATTCTTAGACATTTATTGACACAAACAGACCTTAAAAAGGCTTTCTGTTGGCTTTGTCGGTAAGGCGGAGAGGACCTCCGCCAGGAATAGTCAGAAAAAGAAGAAGTACAGGCCGGCGATCAGCACACACCAGGCAGGAAGCGGAGAGAAAAAAGCCTGCCAGCGCAGCCGATGAGGCCGAAAACCAACGCCGTGGATAACGCCAGTACAGACGGCCCACATCATCAGCAATCCCTGCCAGATCTCCAGCGAGCTGCTGTTAGCCGCGAACCGCTTTGGCTCCCAGAACATACAGCCCGCCAGCAGCAGGGCCATCAGCAAAGAAAGAGCCCTTAACGGGCTCTTGTCCATCCACTGATAGAGGCGTGAAATCCCCTGCCCCATCACGATTTTTCTTTCGCTTCGCTTTCTTCAATATGCTCCAGCGCCAGCGCGGTAATCACGCCAAAGGCGCAGGCCAGCAGCGTGCCGAGGATCCAGGCAAAATACCACATTGTTCAGCTCCTTATTAATAGAGAGAATGGGTGTTGCTTTCAATCTGCTCTTTGGTCAGACGACCGAACATTTTGTAGTAACACCAGGTTGTGTACGCCAGGATAATTGGCACGAATATGATGGCGGCAACGGTCATGATCTTCAGCGTCAGCAGGCTTGAAGTGGAATCCCACATAGTCAGGCTCATGCCTGGCACCGTGCTGGAAGGCATGATGAACGGGAACATAGCCACGCCCGCCGTGAGGATCACGCAGGCCAGCGTCAGCGAAGAGAACACAAACGCCCACGCGCCTTTTTCCATCCGCGAACAAAGGATCGTCAGCAGCGGCAGGACTACGCCCAGTGCCGGGATGGCCCACAGGATTGGCGTCTGGTTAAAGTTGACCAGCCAGGCACCGGCCTCACGGGTAACTTCCTTGCCCAGCGGGTTCGACGCCGCATTGTGATCCAGCACGCTGGTGACAACATAACCATCAATGCCGTAGACCAACCACACGCCAGCCAGCACAAAGCACACCATCATCACCAGCGAAGAGATCTGAGCCGCGGCGCGGGTGCGAACGTGAAGATCGCCTACCGTACGCATTTGCAGGTAGGTCGCTCCCTGGGTCAGAATCATCGTCAGGCTGACAATACCGGCCAGCAGCGCGAACGGGTTCAGCAGCTGGAAGAAGTTGCCGGTGTAGAACAGGCGCAGATATTCATCCATATGGAAAGGCACGCCCTGCAACAGGTTGCCGAAGGCCACGCCGATCACCAGCGGCGAGACAAAGCTGCCGATGAAGATCGCCCAGTCCCACATGCCGCGCCAGCGCATATCTTCAATCTTGGAACGGTAGTCGAAGCCGATCGGACGGAAGAACAGCGAGGCCAGCACCAGCACCATCGCTACATAAAAGCCGGAGAACGCGGCGGCATACACGGTTGGCCACGCAGCAAACAGCGCCCCGCCAGCGGTGATCAGCCATACCTGGTTACCGTCCCAGTGCGGCGCGATGCTGTTGATCATAATACGGCGCTCGGTATCGGTGCGGCCCAGAATACGGGTCAGCATCCCCACGCCCATATCGAATCCGTCGGCCACGGCGAAACCAATCAGCAGCACGCCAATCAGCACCCACCAGACGAAACGCAACAGTTCATAAGTGATCATTGAAGGGCTCCTGTCTTCACGTCGCGAGCAGCAATGCTGGATTGTTCATAGTGATAGCGTCCGGTCTTCAGGCTGCTTGGCCCAAGGCGCGCGAATTTGAACATCAGATACATTTCGGCCACCAGGAACAGCGTGTACAGCCCGCAGATCAGCAGCATTGAGAACAGCAGATCGCCTGCGGTCAGCGAGGAGTTCGCTACCGCCGTTGGCAGCACCTCACCAATCGCCCACGGCTGACGGCCATACTCGGCAACAAACCAGCCGGACTCAATCGCAATCCACGGCAGAGGAATCCCGTACAGCGCGCATTTCAGCAGGAAGGTATTTTTGCCGATGCGGTTGCGAATGACCGTCCAGAACGAACAGCCGATGATCAGTAGCATCAGTACGCCAGCGCCCACCATGATACGGAAGGAGAAATAGAGCGGAGCGACGCGCGGGATCGAGTCTTTCGTTGCCTGCTGGATTTGCGCTTCGCTGGCATCCGCCACGTTTGGCGTGTAGCGCTTAAGCAGCAGTCCGTAGCCGAGGTCCTTTTTAACGCCGTTGAATTCACTACGAAGAGCAGGATCTTTGTTGCCCGAGCGCAGCTGTTCCAGCAGGGTGTAAGCCTTCATGCCGTTGCGGATGCGCACTTCATGCTGGCCCATCAGATCTTTGAGGCCGGTTACCTGCTGATCCACCGAACGGGTGGCGATCAGCCCCAGCGCCCACGGGATCTGGATAGCGTATTTATTTTCCTGCGCTTCCTGATCGGGAATGCCGAACAGCGTAAAGGCCGCCGGTGCCGGCTGAGTTTCCCATTCGGCTTCAATCGCTGCCAGCTTGGTTTTCTGCACGTCGCCGATCTCATAACCAGACTCATCGCCCAGCACAATTACCGAGAGAATAGCCGCCATGCCAAAGCTGGCCGCAATGGCAAACGAGCGTTTAGCAAAGGCCAGATCGCGCCCGCGCAGAAGGTAGTAGGAGCTGATACCGAGGATAAATATTGCGCCGCAGGTATAGCCCGAGGCGACGGTGTGAACGAATTTAACCTGCGCAACCGGGTTGAAGATCAGCTCGGAGAAGCTGACCATTTCCATCCGCATGGTTTCGAAGTTGAAATCCGAGGCGACCGGATTCTGCATCCAGCCGTTCGCCACCAGAATCCACAGCGCGGAGAGGTTTGAGCCCAGCGCCACCAGCCAGGTCACCGCCATGTGCTGAACTTTACCCAGGCGATCCCAGCCAAAGAAGAACAGCCCGACAAAGGTGGATTCGAGGAAGAACGCCATCAGGCCTTCAATGGCCAATGGTGCGCCAAAGATATCCCCGACGTAGTGAGAGTAGTAGGACCAGTTAGTTCCGAACTGGAACTCCATAGTCAGCCCGGTAGCCACGCCCAGCGCAAAGTTAATACCAAATAACTTGCCCCAGAACTTGGTCATATCTTTATAGATTTGCTTGCCGGACAGCACATACACCGTTTCCATGATCGCCAGCAAAAACGCCATACCCAGCGTTAACGGGACAAACAGGAAATGGTACATAGCGGTCAGAGCAAACTGTAAGCGCGACAGTTCGACAATATCCAACATCTTGACTCCTTGCTCCTCACTCGAGGGTGGTGACACAGTAAGAGCGGCCGGAGGGCCGTGAAACAGGTCAGTACCAGTATCTTTTTAGTAAATACAATCCACGTCGACGTCTAAAAACAACAATGACAGTCGAATTAAACGTTAGAAATTAACAAATATAACAAAATATCAAACTTAACCAGCGCATTCGCCATGCCGTTATACACCGTTGAAACACAACAAATTGTGATGCTACATCTGGTTTAATTATTCAGATCAAAATCTTTTGGAATTTGATAGAAACGGCAGTATTGATGTAGAGCAATTTAATCGAAAAACGCTTTTTTTATCCAGCGTTAACAATTGCTATAGATCGCAATTTCTTGATCTAAATTAAAGTTTATTAAGCTACTAATGTGGTAGATGAGTATGTTTGTTAATTTATTGTATTAATCGGAGTTTTGATTGAAATAATAAAGTAATAAATGCTGGTAAAATTTAACTGCGCAGGCTACCCCCTAATCTTAGTCAGGTTTTTCAGCTTTGTCTGGTGGCGTGGCCGATCTGCCTCATTTTTTTTGTTCGACGCATAAAAAAGGCCACCCGAAGGCGGCCAGTAAAGGTCTGTCAGACACAGCTTATTATTGAGGCAAAATCGCTTTTACCGCGTCGCCAATGTCAGCAAGGCTACGAACCGTTTTCACTCCTGCCGCTTCCAGCGCCGCAAACTTCTCGTCTGCCGTACCTTTGCCGCCAGCGATGATCGCGCCAGCGTGACCCATACGCTTGCCTTTCGGCGCGGTCACGCCAGCGATGTAACCCACCACCGGCTTGGTCACATGCTCTTTGATAAAGGCGGCGGCTTCTTCTTCAGCGCTGCCGCCGATTTCGCCGATCATCACGATCGCTTCGGTCTGCGGATCTTCCTGGAACAGCTTCAGGATATCGATAAAGTTAGAGCCAGGGATCGGGTCGCCGCCGATACCCACGCAGGTAGACTGGCCGTAGCCGATGTCGGTGGTCTGCTTAACGGCTTCATAAGTCAGCGTACCGGAACGGGAGACGATGCCGATACGGCCCGGCTGATGAATATGGCCTGGCATGATGCCGATTTTGCATTCGCCCGGGGTGATAACGCCAGGGCAGTTCGGGCCAATCATGCGCACGCCAGCTTCATCCAGCTTCACCTTCACGGTCAGCATATCCAGCGTTGGAATACCTTCGGTGATGGTGATAATCAGTTTGATACCGGCGTCGATCGCTTCCAGAATCCCATCTTTACAGAAAGGAGCCGGAACGTAGATCACCGAGGCGGTCGCGCCTGTCGCTTCTACGGCTTCACGAACGGTATTGAATACCGGCAGACCCAGATGCTCGGTGCCGCCTTTACCCGGAGTGACGCCGCCAACCAGCTGCGTGCCATAGGCCAGCGCCTGTTCGGAGTGGAATGTCCCCTGCCCGCCGGTGAAGCCCTGGCAGATGACTTTGGTGTTTTTATCGATCAAAATAGACATTATTTCCCCTCCGCTGCGGCCACAACGCGCTGCGCTGCGTCACTCAGGCTGGTTGCTGCAATGATATTTAAACCGCTGTCCGCCAGTTTTTTGGCGCCCAACTCGGCATTGTTCCCTTCCAGACGCACCACAACCGGCACGCTGACACCCACTTCTGCCACCGCGCCGATGATGCCATCAGCAATCAGGTCGCAGCGCACGATGCCGCCGAAGATGTTCACAAATACCGCTTTCACCGCGTCATCAGACAGGATGATTTTGAAGGCTTCCGTAACGCGCTCTTTGGTTGCGCCGCCGCCAACGTCGAGGAAGTTGGCAGGCTGTCCGCCGCTCAGCTTCACGATGTCCATGGTGCCCATTGCCAGGCCTGCGCCGTTAACCATACAGCCGATGTTCCCTTCCAGCGCCACATAGTTCAGTTCCCACTGCGCAGCGTGCGCTTCACGGGAGTCTTCCTGGCTTGGGTCGCGCATTTCGCGCAGCTCTGGCTGGCGGAACAGGGCATTGCCATCGGCGCCCAGCTTGCCGTCCAGGCAAATCAGATCGCCCTGTTTGGTGATCACCAGCGGGTTAATCTCAACCAGCGCCAGGTCACGCTCAAGGAACAGATTCGCGAGGCCCATAAAGATTTTGGTGAACTGACCAACCTGCTTGCCGGTCAGGCCCAGCTTAAAGGCCAGCTCGCGGCCCTGATAAGGCTGCGGTCCGGTCAGCGGATCGAGCGCCATTTTATGAATCAGGTGCGGGGTTTCTTCCGCCACTTTTTCAATTTCCACGCCGCCTTCCGTCGAGGCCATAAACACCACGCGGCGAGAAGCACGGTCAACAACCGCGCCCAGGTAAAGCTCTTGATCGATGTCGGTTGCCGCTTCAACCAGAATCTGGTTTACCGGCTGACCGCCTGCGTCAGTCTGATAGGTGACCAGGCGTTTGCCCAGCCAGTGCTCGGCGAAAGCGCGGATATCTTCTTTGCTGTTCACCACTTTCACACCGCCCGCTTTGCCGCGGCCTCCGGCATGAACCTGACATTTCACTACCCACGGGCCGGCGCCAATCTTTGAGGCGGCTTCTTCTGCTTCGCGTGGCGTGGTGCAGGCATAACCGGTTGGTGCCGGTAAACCATACCGCGCGAACAACTGTTTTGCCTGATATTCGTGTAAGTTCATGATGTTCTATCCATTCAGGTCGGAAAAAACTTGGCCCGGTCAGGCGGGTTGCCAGGACCGGCCACACATAGGGTGGATGCGACGCTAAGCCGCATCCAACAGGGATTAAACGTCCAGCAGCAGCCTTGACGGATCTTCCAGCAGATCTTTGATCGCCACCAGATAGCTGACGGATTCTTTACCGTCGATCAGCCGGTGATCGTAAGAGAGCGCCAGATACATCATCGGCTGGATCACTACCTGACCATTGACCGCCATCGGACGATCTTTGATCGCGTGCATACCAAGAATCGCGCTCTGCGGCGGGTTGATGATCGGCGTGGACATCAGCGAGCCAAACACGCCGCCATTGGTAATGGTGAAGTTACCGCCGGTCAGTTCGTCAACGGTCAGCTTGCCGTCGCGGCCTTTTACCGCCAGCTCTTTGATTTTCTTCTCAATGTCGGCCATACCCAGCGCATCGACATCTTTCAGCACTGGCGTTACCAGCCCACGCGGGGTGGAAACGGCGATGCTGACGTCAAAGTAATTGTGGTAGACAACGTCTTCACCGTCGATCGACGCGTTAACTTCAGGGAAGCGTTTCAGCGCTTCAACCACCGCTTTCAGATAGAAGGACATGAAGCCCAGACGCACGCCGTGACGCTTTTCAAACGCTTCGCCATACTGCTTGCGCAGGTTCATGATCGGCTGCATGTTGACTTCGTTAAAGGTAGTCAGCATGGCGGTGCTGTTTTTCGCTTCCAGCAGGCGCTCGGCGATGCGTTTACGCAGGCGGGTCATCGGGACGCGCTTCTCGCTGCGGCCAGCCAGTGCAGGCGCAGGAGAGGCTGAAGCCGCCGCCGGCGCTTTAGCCGCTGCCGCTTCCGGTTTCTTCGCCAGATGCTTTTCCACATCTTCGCGAGTTAACCGTCCGCCGACGCCGGTGCCTTTGATGGCCGCCGCATCGAGATTGTGTTCAGCAATCAGGCGACGAATTGCCGGGCTGAGCGCATCGTTGCTCTCTTCTTCAAGCGAGGCGTTCTGACGCTGAGCCGGAGTTGACTCTTTCTCTTCCGGCTTGGCAGAGCTGACCTTGCCGGTGCTGTTCCCCTCTTTCAGGCGACCCAGCGCCTGACGAGAAGTGACCGTTGCGCCTTCATCTTCCAGGATAGCTTCCAGCACGCCGTCGGCTGAGGCTGGCACTTCCAGGATCACTTTGTCGGTTTCGATCTCTACCAGCACTTCGTCGCGCTGGACAGAGTCACCTGGTTTTTTGTGCCAGGTTGCCACGGTGGCATCGGCAACGGACTCAGGCAGGTCGGGAACGATGATATCTACGCTACTCATTATTTTTCCTTGAATTAATTAACGTTCAGCGCGTCATTTACCAGATCTTGCTGCTGCTGCTGGTGAACGGACATATAGCCAACTGCCGGCGATGCTGAGGCGGGGCGGCCGGCGTAACGTAATGAAGCCCCAAAAGGAACCACTTCGCGGAAGTGGTGCTGACTGCAGTACCATGCGCCCTGATTAAGCGGCTCTTCCTGGCACCAGACAAAATCATGCACATGCGAGTACTGCTGCAATGCATCCTGAACCGCTTTGTGCGGGAACGGATACAGCTGTTCAATACGCACGATAGCGACATCGGTCTGCTCGTTCTTGCGACGTTTTTCCAGCAGGTCGTAATAAACTTTACCGGAGCACAGCACCACACGCTTCACGCCTTTCGGATCAAGCTGGTCGATTTCGCCAATAGCAGGCTGGAAGCCGCCCGTTGCCAGCTCTTCCAGCGTCGAAATAGCCAGCGGGTGACGCAGCAGAGATTTCGGCGACATCACCACCAGCGGACGGCGCATACCGCGCAGCGCCTGACGGCGCAGCATATGGTAAACCTGAGCCGGCGTGGACGGCACGCAAACCTGCATGTTCTGCTCTGCGCAAAGTTGCAGATAGCGTTCCAGGCGCGCGGAAGAATGCTCCGGTCCCTGCCCTTCGTAGCCGTGCGGCAGCAGCATCACCAGGCCGCACATCCGGCCCCATTTCTGCTCGCCAGAGCTGATGAACTGGTCGATAACCACCTGCGCGCCGTTGGCAAAGTCGCCAAACTGCGCTTCCCAGATGGTCAGCGTTCGCGGTTCCGCCGTGGCATAACCATATTCAAACGCCAGCACCGCCTCTTCAGACAGCACGGAGTCCCAGACTTTGAAAGTGCCCTGGCTGTTGTGCACATGCATCAGCGGGGTATAGGTAGAACCGTTGGCCTGATTATGGATAACGGCATGGCGGTGGAAGAAGGTGCCACGGCCCATATCTTCACCGGAAAGACGGCACGGAATGCCTTCATCCACCAGCGTAGCGTAAGCCAGGTTCTCCGCGGCACCCCAGTCGAAGGCTTTTTCGCCCGCGGCCATTTGAGCGCGATCGTTGTAGATCTTCGCCACGCGCGACTGCATTTCAATCTCTTCCGGCACGGTGCTGATGCGCTTAGCCAGCTCCTGCAAACGCTTCAGGTCGAGCGTTTCCTGATAGCTTTCATCCCAGTCATGGTTCAGATACGGCGACCAGGTAAAGGAGTGCAGGCTCATCGGACGCCATTCAGGCACCACGCATTCGCCGGCATCCAGCGCGTCGCGGTACAGGTTGACCATTTCCGTGGCATCTTCCAGGCTGGCTACCTTTTCACTTTCCAGGCGATCAGCATAGATTTTACGCGGCGTTGGGTGCTTCTTGATCTTCTGATACATCACCGGCTGTGTGGCGCTCGGCTCGTCCGCTTCGTTATGGCCATGACGGCGATAGCAGACCAGATCAATGAAGACATCACGCTTGAAGGTGTTACGGAAATCCAACGCCAGGCGGGTAACAAAGGCTACCGCTTCCGGGTCATCAGCGTTGACGTGGAAGATCGGTGCCAGCACCATTTTACCGATATCGGTGCAGTACTCGGTCGAACGGGCATCTTTCGGATTGGAAGTAGTGAAACCAATCTGGTTGTTGATGACGATGCGAACGGTTCCGCCCACTTCATAGCCACGCGCCTGCGACATGTTCAGGGTTTCCTGAACCACGCCCTGACCGGTTACCGCGGCATCACCGTGAATGGTAATAGGCAGCACTTTGTTGCTGCCCGGCTGGTCAAGACGATCCAGACGCGCGCGCACAGACCCCATCACCACCGGGCTGACGATCTCCAGGTGCGACGGGTTAAACGCCAGCGCCAGGTGAACCATGCCGCCTTCGGTTTCCACGTCCGAGGAGAAGCCCATATGGTACTTCACGTCGCCAGTGCCGAGATGCTCTTTGTGCTTGCCGGAGAACTCGTCGAACAGATCCTGCGGCTTTTTACCCAGCACGTTGATCAGCACGTTCAGGCGGCCACGGTGAGCCATGCCCAGAACCACTTCACGCGTGCCGCTCTTGCCAGCATGGCGGATCATTTCGTTCAGCATTGGCACCAGCGCATCGCCACCTTCCAGCGAAAAGCGTTTCGCGCCGGGGAATTTCGCGCCGAGGTAACGCTCAAGCCCTTCCGCTGCGGTCAGCTGCTTGAGGAAACCTTTCTTCTCATCCGTCGAGAAGGAGGCCTGCCCGGCCACCGATTCGATGCGCTGTTGGATCCAGCGCTTCTCTTCGGTGTTGGTGATGTGCATATACTCAGCGCCGATCGAACCGCAGTAGGTCTGCTTCAGCAGGGCGAACAGATCCGCCAGCTTCATGGTGTCTTTGCCAAACGCAAAAGAACCCACGTTGAAGGTTTCCTGGAAATCCGCTTCGGTCAGATCGTGGAAACCAGGGTCAAGATCCGGCACGGATTCCTGCTGCCACAGCCCTAACGGATCGAGGTTGGCCAGCTGATGCCCTCTGAAGCGGAAGGCGTTAATCAGCTGAAGCACCTTAACCTGCTTGGCGTTGGTGTCGGGGTCGCTGACGGAAGAGGCATAGCGAGTGGCATCTTTCGCCAGACGGCGGAAGTACTCGCGAGTGCTCGAGTGGAATTGTTCAGGTCTAACCCCAGTACCAGGAAGCTGCTGAAACAGCGATTTCCAGGCAACGTCAACAGAGTCAGGATCGGTTAGAAAGTCCTCATAGAGCTGCTCTATGTAGGTCTGGTTCGCGCCGGCCAGCCAGGAGGAGTCTAGCCAGGGTTTCATCGCGCTGTTCTGCATTGTGAGCCCTTAAGCATTTTGTGCTTTTTTTTCGCCGTGATTATTTACCAGGACCTTTACAGATCCTGCGCCGCCTGGGCGGCTTGCCCTCGGCTGTGTTCCGCAAACAACGCGGGACGCAGCCTGAAAGTTCATCGATACGAGCGCTGTGCGCGACTGCTGGCGCCCGGGCCCGTAAGGGAACCTTGCAAAGCTAACCCGAAGATAAGCTTGGCAGGGTTTCCTGGTAAAACAACCGGGAACCTGACGGTTCCCGGAAGAAGTACGCCTATGCGCCTCTTTGCAGCAGCATCGACTTGATATGGCCGATGGCGCGCGTAGGGTTTAATCCTTTAGGGCACACGCTCACACAGTTCATAATGCTATGACAGCGGAATACGCTGAAAGCATCGTTCAGATTGTCCAGGCGCGCCTCGGTTTCAGTGTCGCGATCGTCAATCAGGAAGCGATAAGCCGCCAGCAACCCAGCCGGACCAATAAATTTGTCCGGGTTCCACCAGAATGATGGACAGGAGGTTGAACAACACGCGCAGAGAATACATTCATACAGGCCGTCCAGTTTTTCACGCTGTTCTGGCTGCTGAAGGTGCTCGCGAGCGGGCGGATTTTCTCCATTATTCAACAGGTAAGGCTTAATCTTCTCATACTGAGTGTAGAATTGCCCCATGTCTACCACCAAATCGCGGATCACCGGCAAACCGGGCAGCGGACGGATAACAATTTTTTTGCTGCCGCCGCCTAAAGCGGACACCGGCGTGATACACGCCAGGCCGTTTTTACCGTTCATGTTGATGCCATCAGAGCCGCAAACGCCCTCGCGGCAGGAGCGACGAAATGCCAGCGTCGGGTCCTTTTCTTTCAGGCGGATTAGCGCATCCAGCAGCATCATATCGCGCCCATCTTCGGATTCCAGGCTGTACTCCTGCATACGCGGAGCATCGTCAACATCCGGGTTGTAACGATAAATAGAAAATTCGAGTCTCATCGCTTATCTCCGCAAACTAGTAAGTACGTGCTTTCGGCGGGAAGGCCGCGCGCAGTTTCGGCTGCATGTTCACCTCGCGGCGGGTCATGCTTTCGCTTTGCGGCAGATACACGCTGTGACATAACCAGTTTGCATCGTCACGTTCCGGGTAATCGAAGCGGCTGTGCGCCCCACGGCTTTCCGTGCGGTAGTTCGCGGCGACGGCCGTGGCGTAGGCCGTTTCCATCAGGTTATCCAGCTCCAGGCACTCAATGCGCTGGGTATTGAAGTCGCTTGAGCGATCGTCCAGCCGGGCCCCTTTCAGGCGCTCGCGCAGTACCTTCAGCTCTTCCAGACCTTTCGCCATCGCATCGCCTTCACGGAAGACCGAGAAGTTATTCTGCATACACGTTTGCAGCGCTTTACGCAGTTCGGCAGGATCTTCGCCGCTGGTGTTGTTGTTCCAGCGGTTCAGGCGGGCCAGCGAAGCTTCGATCTCTTCCTCTGTCGCATCCTTCAGCTCGCCCTGCTCCCTGATCGATTCCTGCAAATGCAGACCTGCCGCACGGCCAAACACCACCAGGTCCAGCAGCGAATTGCCGCCAAGGCGGTTGGAACCGTGCACCGACACGCAGGCAATCTCGCCTACGGCGAACAGACCCGCGACCAGCACATCCTCACCCTGCTCATTCACCGTCAGCGCCTGACCGGTCACCCGGGTCGGGATGCCGCCCATCATATAGTGGCAGGTTGGGATCACCGGGATTGGCTCTTTAACCGGATCGATGTGCGCGAAGGTACGCGACAGTTCAAGGATACCCGGCAGGCGCGCTTCCAGCACTTCATGCCCCAGGTGATCCAACTTAAGCTTAATGTGCGGGCCCCATGGACCATCACAACCACGGCCTTCACGGATTTCGATCATCATCGAACGGGCTACCACGTCACGCCCGGCAAGGTCCTTGGCGTTTGGCGCATAGCGCTCCATAAAGCGCTCACCGTGTTTGTTCAGCAGGTATCCGCCTTCACCACGACAGCCCTCGGTGACCAGCACCCCCGCTCCGGCAATCCCGGTTGGGTGGAACTGCCACATTTCCATATCCTGTACCGGCACGCCGGCACGCAGCGCCATACCAACGCCGTCGCCAG
Organism: Erwinia typographi; assembly: GCF_000773975.1. Classification (GTDB taxonomy): domain Bacteria; phylum Pseudomonadota; class Gammaproteobacteria; order Enterobacterales; family Enterobacteriaceae; genus Erwinia; species Erwinia typographi. Next base: position 143,910 of record NZ_JRUQ01000051.1, on the reverse strand, counting down.
TATTGATATGCGCATTGGTGGTGGACTGATAAATACGGCCTGCGCCGCCGGTAGCCAGCACCGTAGCGCGAGCTTTGAAGTAAACCACTTCGCCGTCTTCAATATTCAGCGCGGTGCAGCCAACGATAGCGCCATCGGCATTTTTCACCAGGTCCAGCGCGTACCACTCCGAGAAGATGGTGGTTTTGTTCTTCAGGTTCTGCTGATAGAGAGTATGCAGTAACGCATGACCGGTACGGTCAGCCGCAGCAGCGGTACGTGCCGCCTGCTCGCCGCCGAAGTTTTTTGACTGACCGCCAAACGGACGCTGATAAATGCGGCCATCATCCAGACGGGAGAAAGGCAGGCCCATATGTTCCAGCTCCAGAATCGCTTCCGGGCCGGTTTTACACATATATTCAATGGCGTCCTGGTCACCGATGTAATCGGAGCCTTTCACCGTGTCGTACATATGCCATTCCCAGTTATCCTCATGGGAATTACCCAGCGCAACGGTGATGCCGCCCTGCGCAGACACGGTATGGGAACGGGTTGGGAAAACTTTGGACAACAGGGCGCAGGACTGGCCCGATTGGGAAATTTGCAGCGCGGCACGCATGCCTGCACCACCAGCGCCGATAACCACGGCGTCAAACTCTCTGACTGGCAAACTCATTACGCACCCCACACAACAACAGTTCCATAAATGGCATAAACCGCCAGCGCAACCACCACGACCAGTTGCAACATCAAACGCACAGCGACCGGTTTGATGTAATCCGTCAGTACCTGCCACATCCCAATCCAGCCGTGCACCAGAATGGAGAACAGCGTCAGAAGGGTGAAGACTTTCGTAAAGTTGGAGGCGAAGAAGCCACGCCAGATGTCGTACGTCAGCGTCCCTGACATCACTACGAAACCGAGGATATAAAGCACATAAAGGGTCATGATCATCGCTGCGGCACGCAGCAGCAACCAGTCATGAACGCCATTGCGCCCCAGTGCAGAAGCATTGCTTACCATACGAGGACTCCAGCCAGAATTGAAAGCACGACGGTGATACCAAAAGAAATTTGCGCAGAACGCGTCCCGATTTGCAGCGTTTCACCCAGATAGCCGAAGTCCATCAGCATGTGACGAATCCCACCGACGATGTGATACGCCAGTGCGGTCAGGATGCCCCAAACGATGAATTTGACAAAAAAACTGTCCATAACGGCGGAAGCCTGCAGGAAGCCTTCGGGTGAAGAGAGTGACAGGCCCAGTAACCAGAGCAGTATGCCAACGGCCACAAACGTGATGACGCCGGATACGCGGTGGAGAATAGACGCAATTGCAGTAACGGGAAACCGGATCGTGGAGAGATCCAAGTTGACAGGTCTTTGTTTTTTCACGGTTTAGCCCACACAGCCTTTCTTATTTTGCTTCCTCCGGTCCTGAGGGCGGGTCAGACAGCGTCAATACAAGCACTGCGCCAGGCACTAAAACTACAACGTCCAGTGTCAAAACGACGCGTATGAAACGCTGGGTGGCTCCTACTGCAGGGTGTACCGGAGACCTGGCCGCAGTATAGGGGGTTCACAAACTCATTACAATTCCCCTACAAACTTCTTGGTGATATTTAGGTGGAACAGTGATCGCACTCACATTTTTCATAATTTATACAAATTTAATTAACTGATTTGACATAACTTCAACATTCCTGTTACAAACGGACCATTAAAAGTTCTATGATGCACAAAAGTTATGGGGATACACTTTCCCCTAAGCACAAGTTATGTAACATTGATGATATAAACACACAAAGTATCAGGTAACGGTTACCAACTAATTACGACCAGACCGGATCTTTAACAACCGCGAAACGCAGTATTGTTGTGCCCACCCGGCCTGCGCACGCCTCGCCACTCTGTACCCTGCACGATAAAAGATGCCACAGAGTCGATAATCTGCTTTTCCACAGCAGGCGCGGACACAATGAGCTTTTCTGGTGTCGAAGATCTATAGATAAGGCGCAAAGGAGACAGTAAATGGCTGATAAAAAAGCAACGCTAACCCTACCAGGCGAAGCTCCTATTGAACTTGACGTGCTGGAAGGCACGTTAGGCCAGGATGAAATTGATGTCCGCACTCTCGGCTCTAAAGGGTATTTTACCTTTGACCCCGGCTTCACTTCTACTGCGTCCTGTGAGTCCAAAATCACCTATATCGACGGTGATGAAGGTATCCTGCTTCACCGTGGTTTTCCTATCGATCAACTTGCCGTGCACTCCAACTATCTTGAAGTGTGCTACATCCTGCTGAACGGCGAAGCGCCGACCAAAGAGCAGTTTGAAGAGTTCAAAACCATCGTAACCCGCCACACCATGATCCATGAGCAGATCCACCATCTGTTCCGTGGTTTCCGCCGTGACTCCCACCCGATGGCGGTGATGTGCGGCGTAACCGGCGCGCTGGCAGCATTCTACCATGACGCAATGGACGTAAACGTTGAGCGTCATCGTGAAATCGCTGCATTCCGTCTGCTGTCCAAAATGCCTACCGTCGCCGCAATGTGCTACAAGTACTCAATTGGCCAGCCGTTTGTTTATCCACGTAACGATCTCTCCTACGCTGGCAATTTCCTGCACATGATGTTCTCCACGCCGTGTGAAGAGTACGTGGTGAACCCGATTCTGGAACGCGCGATGGATCGTATTTTGATTCTGCACGCGGACCACGAGCAGAATGCCTCCACCTCTACCGTGCGTACCGCTGGCTCTTCCGGCGCTAACCCGTTTGCCTGTATCGCGGCAGGGATTGCTTCCCTGTGGGGACCGGCTCACGGTGGCGCCAACGAAGCCACCCTGCGTATGCTGGAAGAGATCAGCACCGTCGACCACATTCCTGAGTTCGTTAAGCGCGCGAAAGATAAGAATGACTCTTTCCGCCTGATGGGCTTTGGTCACCGCGTATATAAAAACCATGACCCACGCGCTACCGTAATGCGTGAAACCTGTCACGAAGTGCTGAACGAACTGGGCATGAAGGACGATCTGCTGGAAGTGGCGATGCAGCTTGAAGATATTGCTCTTAACGATCCGTACTTTATCGAGCGCAAACTCTATCCAAACGTCGACTTCTACTCTGGCATCATTCTGAAAGCGATGGGCATCCCTTCCTCTATGTTTACCGTCATCTTTGCCATGGCGCGTACCGTCGGCTGGATTGCCCACTGGAAAGAGATGCACGACGACGGCATCAAAATCGCCCGTCCTCGCCAGCTTTATACCGGCTACGGCCAGCGTGACTTTAAGTCTGCGACCAAGTAAATCGTTCAGCTGTAAATTATAACAGTTAAAGTAACGTGACTGAGAAACGCATAAAGAACCCCACTATTTTAGCGGGGTTCTTTTTTTCAAACCCCATCGCTTTTTTTTAATTACTCCCCCCATCTATTTCCGACATTATACATTCAGCCTGTTATTGTAATAATGAAGTAAACGCATACTGGATTGAACCTACAGTGGCATTATTTTTCTGACAGACATGCAAGCGATAAATGAATGCGAACTTTGATCTAAATCATGTTTTAATGACTCTTTAAGACCATGAAAATATTTTTATTTAAATTCAACGAATGAGACATTTAACTTGTTGTTTTTATTTTAATTGTTTTATCTTTCCCCAGTTGTATATTTATTTAACAACATTACAGTGATAATTATTTGATTGAACCATGAAGGTTCTTTTAAACAAGGAATGGAAATGAAAACGTTAAACAAATTAATAAATTTTGAAAGGAAATCCATCTTCTTTTCAAAACCCTCTCTCAATATAGCCGTAACCAGTATTGCATCTTTCCTGTTTATGATTGGGGCCGTAAATCTTCCCGACAAAAACTGGTTGGTCATTTTTACTGGAGTGTTAATCGTTTGGGAGAGAGTACTTATCATAAAAATTGATAGCATACTTAATAAAGTAAATAAAATGATAGATGCGCAAACTCCTTGAAAAGAAAAAATTCACGTACCGTTTATTGCTGGCAACACGGACACCAGTAGAATGGCCGCGAGGAGAGCGAGGTTCTTTCAATTACCCCACCACAGCGTTCACACTTCTCCCCTGCCCGATGAAACACCCTGAAGCTGAACACCGCGCCGTGGTTTTTGTTCTCCGCACTGACGCCGCGCGTCTGATAAGAGAGACGCGGAACGTCCAGCAGCGCACGGGCCAGCTTCTGCAACTGATGATGATTAAGATCCTGCGCCTTATGCTGCGGAGCCAGCCCAGCCAGCCAGAGGATCTCCACCCGCAAATAGTTACCCAGGCCAGCGAGAAAAGCCTGATCCAGCAGCAGCGCGCTAAGCTGTCGCCGCCGGAAACGGGGTGAAAGCAGCCTTTCCGTCACCTTCTCCACGGTCAGCGTCATATCCAGCACGTCCGGACCAACCCTCAGCAAAAAAGGGTGTGCCGCCAGCATATCGCTATCCAGCAGCTCAATCTCTGAGGCGCTGTAAAGCAGGATAGTTTTGTCCGCCGCCGCCAGACGAACGCGAAGAACCCGACTGGAATCAGGCTCAGCGCCGGTGTTCACCACCCGCCAGACGCCATAGAGCTGGTTGTGGCTGTAAAGGGTCAGGCCGTTGGAAAAGTGGGTCAGCATCGCCTTCCCTCGCGTTTCCACCGCCTCTATGCGCTCGCCGATCAGCGCCGGTTGATAGGTTTTCAACTGAGGAAAGGCAAACCAGACCTCAGTCAGCGTTTTCCCTTTGATGGCTTTTTCCAGCTTATCCGCCGCGCGGCGGATTTCAGGTCCCTCTGGCATGTTGTCGCTCCTGGTGAATTAGTGGGTGGCGCCGCCCTCAGAGCGGATATCCTGTTCTACGGTCAGCGCAATACTTAGCGCCATTTCCAGCGCCAGGATCACCGTCGTCGCAGGCATACTGGCCGCTCCCGGATGCTTTACCGCCTGCTCAGGCAGATACGGGATATGAATAAAGCCGCCGCGGATTTTTTTGTGCTTTGCCAGATAGTGCATCAGGCCATACATTACGTGATTACAGACGTAGGTTCCCGCCGTCTGGGAAACGGAAGCCGGGATGCCAGCCTCGCGTATCCCTTCGACTATCGCCTTAATCGGCAGCGTGGAAAAATAAGCAACCGGACCACCTTCGACAATGGCCTTATCGATTGGCTGATTGCCGAGATTATCCGGGATGCGCGCGTCGTCCACGTTGATCCCTACGCGCTCAATAGTGACATCGGGGCGGCCGCCAGCCTGGCCGACGGCAATCACCAGCGCAGGCTGTAGTTCATCAATGGCGGCATACAGCGCCTGCAATGAGTCGCCGAACACGCAGGGTAGCTGCTTCGCCACCACTTTTGCACCGCAAATCATTCGCTCATGCAGATGGCTGACGGCCTCCCACGAGGGGTTCACCAGCTCGCCGTCGAACGGTTCGAAAGCGGTAATCAAAACGGTTTTCATCGCGGCCTCACAGGAACATCAGAAAATAGAGCAGGAAAGTGTTCGCTATTAACAATAGCACGCCGGTGGGCACCTGAACCTTGATCACCGCATTGCGGTCCGGCAGCTCCAGCAGCTTTGCGGGGACGATATTGAAGTTGGCCGCCATCGGCGTCATCAGCGTGCCGCAGTAGCCGGAGAACATGCCAATTGCCGCCATTACCGCCGGATTGCCGTGATGCTGCAACACCAGAATCGGGATGCCAATACCCGCCGTCACTATGGGGAAAGCGGCAAAGGCATTGCCCATCACCATGGTCAGCAGCGCCATACCAAGGGTATAGGTCACCACGGCGATGAAGCGGTTATCAACGGCCAGCCAGGCTTCGGTAAGATGGGAAATGGCGGTGCCCACCCCGGCGCTGGTAAACAGCAGGCCAAGCGTGGCGAGGATCTGCGGCAGAATAAACGCCCAGCCAATCGCATCCAGCAGGCGGCGGGCTTCCTGTACCGACTGCGCCGGGCCTTCATGGGTCATCTTCAGCGCAATCAGCCAGCCAACAATGCAGCCCAGCATCATCGAAAACAGCGTCACCAGCGTGGAGGTATTGCCTGAGCCAAACAGCCCTTGCTGCAGGCCAGGAATATTATTAATGAGCAGTACGCCAATCACCGTCACCACTGGAATGGCTAAGGCAGGCAGGAACAATCTGTTGCCCAGGCGCTTCGCGCTCTCTTCTCTCTGCTCGCTGGTACGCTGGTGATAAGAACCCAGCTTCACCCCGCCCAGACCGGCAATCAGCGCCATCACCACCACCATCGCGCCTGTCACCATATGCAACGAGTGTGCGCCCACCAACGCGACGGTCCAGTCCCCGACAAAGAATACCAGGCCGTAAAGTGCCCAGAACAATCCGGTGGTAATACGGCGCGGGTTAGCCTTATCGCGCCAGGACATCACGGCGACCACCAGCAGGATCACGCCAGCCAGCCAGAACAGATATTGCTGTTGAAACATTAGCGGCCTCCCTTCGCTTTTAACGCATCGTTGTTAAGCGCAGTCAGCTCTGCGGCGAGGATTTTATCCAGCCGACGCAGACGCACGGCCTGGATCAGAAACGCGCAGAGCGCGGTTGGGATGCCCCAGACGGCGATATGCAGCGGCTCGGTCTGGATGCCAGCGGACTCCTGCATAAAGTTGTGCATAAAGATAATTGCGCCAAAGGCGACAAAAATATCTTCGCCAAAAAACAGACCGACGTTATCGGTTGCCGCCGCCATGGCGCGCAGGCGATGACGGACTTCAGGCGGCAATTCGCCATAGCGGTTTTCCGTTGCCCCTTCAGCCATGGGCGCCAGCAGCGGACGCACAATCTGCGGATGTCCGCCAAGGCTGGTCAATCCCAGCGCTGCCGTCACTTCGCGCACAAAGAGATAAACGATCAGCAGGCGGCCAGCGGTGGCGCTTTTAATCTGTGCAATCCATGCCTGCGAGCGCTCTTTCAGACCGTGACGCTCCAGCAGGCCAATAACCGCCAGCGGCAGCAGCAGGATCACCGGCAAATTGCGGGTGCTGAGGAAGCCCGCACCCAGCTTTTCCAGGATCTCACCAGGCGACATATGAGCAGCCAGCCCGGTGATCAGCCCGGACACCACCACCACCAGCACGGGGTTAAACCTGAGTAAAAAACCGATAATGATCGCCGCGATTCCAGCCAGAGGCCATAAATTTACCGCACTTTCCATTATTCCTCCCGGATATGCATAAAAATTCCCGACGCCAGCCGGAGAACTGAACGCGTTTGTGCGCGCTTAAGGTGATTTAAAGACTGGTAACCTGAATCTGCTGTTGGCTGAACGCCTGCCGCAGCTGAGCCGCAAACGCCAGCGCGTGAGCGCCATCGCCGTGCAGGCAAACCGTCTGCGCGTTGACGTTCACCCACTCGCCGCTGAGGCTTTGTACCTGCCCCTTATGGATCATACTTAACGTCTGGGCGATCGCCTGCTCGTCACTGTCGACCAGCGCTCCCGGTTGCGAACGGGGGACCAGCGAGCCGTCCGCCTGATAGCCGCGATCGGCAAAGACCTCTTCACGCGTGGTCAGACCAAGTGCCTGACCAGCACGAATCGATTCGCTGTTTGCCAATCCGACCAGTACCAGCTGAGGATCAACCGCATTCACCGCGCGTGCGATAACCTCAGCCAGCTCAGGCTCCCGGGCAGACTGGTTGTAGAGCATCCCGTGCGGTTTAACGTGCACCAGCCTGCCGCCTTCGCTGCGGGCGATCGCCTGCAACGCGCCAATTTGGTATATCAGCTGCGCATACACGGTTTCCGGCGGCAGCTGCATCGGCGTACGGCCAAAATTTTCCCGGTCGGGAAAGCTGGGGTGCGCGCCAATCGCCACGCCAGACTCCAGCGCCCACAGCACGCTTTGCCGCATTGTTTGCGCGTCACCGGCGTGGAATCCACAGGCAATATTGGCTGAAGAAACAAGCTTTAGCAGCGCACGATCGTTGTCGCATCCCTCGCCCAGATCGGCATTTAAATCAACCTTCATGTTCCACTCCCCAGGCTATCTGCTCCAGTGCCAGCTGCTGATCGTGTTTCGCCTTCAGCGCCTGTTCTAAGTTGCACCAGACAAAATGAATCGGTTCACCAAGGCGGATCTGCGCCAGATGGTACAGATCGGCTTCGATCACGCAGCCAATGCGCGGGTAGCCGCCGGTAGTTTGCGCATCCGCCATCAGCACGATCGGCTGGCCGTTTGGCGGCACCTGAATAACGCCGGGGATCAGCCCGTGCGACAGCATCTCGCGCTTAACGATCCGCTGTAGCGGCCTGCCCTGTAAGCGGTAGCCCATCCGGTTACTCTGCGGATTCAGCTTCCACGAGGTGCGCCAGAACGCCTCGTGGCTTTCATGGCTGAACTCGTGAAACTCCGGCCCCGCCATCACGCGGATGCGGTTGCCAAACAGCAGTTGGCGTACGCCAACCGGCTTTTTGAAAGCCTTTTGAGGATCGCGCTGAGGAAGGCGATCGCCATCCTGGATCGGACGGCCACTAAAGCCACCAAAGCCGGCTTTAGCATCAGTACTGCACGAGCCGAGTACCGATTCAACGGCAAATCCGCCGTCCAGCGCCAGGTAACTACGCATCCCGCGCGGCGGCATTTTCAACGTCAGCCGCTGCCCTTTCCTGACGGCCGTTCGCCAGCCGGTCCATACGGGCTTGCTGTCCAGCTTTGCGTCACAGCCTGCGCCGGTTAATGCGATCCAGCCGTCACGGGTAAATTCGGCGCAAAACTGACCGAGAGTGATCTCCAGCACGGCGCTGTTTCTGGCGTTGCCCACCAGCAGGTTGGCGGTCACCATCGCCGGGTGGTCCAGCACGCCACTCTGGCTCACGCCGTACTGACGCCAGCCGGTTCTTCCGGCATCCTGAAGCGTGGTCGCCATCCCGGCGCGAATAATTTTCAGCATATCCCCCCCTTTTGCGGCACAAAGCGCACGCTGTCGCCAGGCCTTAAGAAGGTCGGTGGCTGGTCTTGCGGGTTGAACAAGGTGAGATCCGTCTGACCAATAAGCTGCCAGCCTCCCGGCGAGGTAAAGGGATACACGCCGGTCTGGCTGCCTCCGATACCGACGGAGCCTGCGGGCACAGCGACCCTTGGCTCAGCGCGGCGCGGGGTATACAGCCGCTCGTCAAGCCCTGCCATATAGGGGAAACCAGGCTGGAAGCCAATAAAATAAACCACGTACTGCGCCGAGGCGTGCGCTTCAACCACCTGCTGCTGCGTCAGGCCACTTTGGCTGGCAACCACGGCCAGATCGGGCCCGGCGCTGCCGCCATAAACCACCGGGATCGCTACCTCGCGCGAGACCACCTCCAGCGATTCGCTCTCTTCCCACCAGGACTGAAGCCACTCAATAGCATCCAGCGCCGTCTGCTGCGGATCGCTGAGCAGCACGGTGATATTGTTCATCCCCGGCACCACTTCAATCACTTCCGGTCGCGTCATCAACCGGGCCGACAGGCCCCAAATCCGCTGCTGAGCGGCAAGCGTGATCGGCGGCTCCAGCTCAAGCACCACCGCGCGTTCGCCTAACAGGTAACAACGAGCTCGTTGCAAAACGCCCCTCCTGACCCGCGATAAAGGCCATCTGAAATCTATATAAGGCAAATAGTTATGCGTAAATGTCAGGGAGGTGTCAACAGGGAAGCTGGCGGACAGGACGACCGCCAGCGATAAAATCAGGCAGGATTAGGGATATCAATAAAGGTGACGTCCAGATCATAGCGCTCAGCAAGCCACGCTCCCAGCGCCTGAATGCCGCAGCGTTCGGTGGCGTGATGACCGGCGGCAAAGAAGTGCAGCCCCTGCTCACGGGCGCTGTGAATGGTCTGCTCGGAGACTTCACCGGAGAAGAAAGCGTCCACGCCGAAGGCGGCTGCCGCATCAATAAACCCCTGGCCGCCGCCGGAGCACCAGGCAATCCTTCGGATCAGCCTCGGTGCGTTGTCGCCGCAGTGCAGCGGCTCCCGTCCCAGAACCTGGCCGATCCGCTGGGCAAACTGCTCGCCGGTCAGCGGCTCGGACAGTTCTCCCCACGGCAGCAGCTCCTCCACTTCACCACGAATATCAATTCCCAGCAGCTTTGCCAACTGGGCGTTATTCCCCAGCTGTGGATGGGCATCCAGCGGCAGGTGCCAGCCGTACATATTGATATCGTTAGCCAGCAGGGTTTTCAGGCGGTTGCGCTTCATGCCCTTGATGACCGACGGCTCGTTTTTCCAGAAGTAGCCGTGATGCACCAGCACCGCATCCGCCTTCAGCCTGACGGCTTCATCCAGCAGGGCCTGGCAGGCCGTGACGCCGGTGACAATTTTTTTTACCTCGCAGCGCCCTTCAACCTGCAACCCGTTGGGGCCGTAATCCTTAAAGGCCGCGCTGTTCAGCTGTTGGTTCACAATATGTTCAAGTTCTGTATTACGCATAACAATTCCTGAAGTGCTCCAGACCCGGCCAGGCCGAATAAAGAGGAAGGCAATAATGCCGCCGTAAGTGATACGGCAACAATAGCAGAGCGGCGAAGTGATGAGAACGGCCTCGCCCTGAGATCGCTACTCTCTTGCGGCCTCGAACGCCGCCAGCGTGCGTTTACGCGCTTCTTTATGGTCAACAACAGGTGGCGGATAATCCAGTGAGACCCCATTTTTTTCCGCCCAGTGGTGCGGCTGATGGATAAACTTATCCGGCACGGCTTTAAGCTCTGGCAACCATTTACGGATAAACTCGCCCTCCTTGTCGAAGCGCTCTCCCTGAGTGGTGGGATTGAAGATGCGAAAGTAAGGCGCGGCATCGTTGCCGCTGGAGGCCGCCCACTGCCAGCCGCCGTTGTTCGCCGCCAGGTCGCCGTCAATCAGCTGCGACATAAAGTAGCGCTCTCCTTCCCGCCAGTCGATAAGCAGGTCTTTAACCAGGAAGCTGGCGACAATCATCCGCAGGCGGTTGTGCATCCAGCCCAGCGTGTTGAGCTGACGCATGGCGGCATCGACAATCGGGTAGCCCGTATTACCCTGCTGCCACGCCTGTAACTGTTGCCGATTCTGCTGCCATTTAACGCTGTCCGTCCAGCTGATAAACGGCTGATGACGGCACAGCTTCGGCCAGGCAACGAGCAGATGACGGTAAAACTCGCGCCAGATAAGCTCATTCAGCCAGACAAAGACCTTCCCTTCCTCCAGCCCGCCAGGATGCTCTTTGAGCAGGCGATGCAGACACTGCCTCGGCGACAGTACGCCGGTAGCCAGATAGACGGATAATCGACTGGTGCCGTCAACCGCCGGGATATCGCGGTATTCTGCATATTTCGTCACCGGTTGCTGGCTGAACTGCCTGAGCTGTTGCAGCGCCGCCCTTTCACCGACGGCGAAAAGCTGCTGGTCAAACTCCTCTAATGGGTAGGCAAAAGGTTTTATTTCGGGAAGTTTTTTTAACGGTGCTCCCCGGCGGGGTTCGGGAGAAGGCACACACTCCGGCAGCCCCTCATGCAGGCGTTTAACAAAAGCCCGGCTGAACGGCGTGAAAACTTTGTACATCTCGCGATTGCCGGTCAGAACGCTGCCCGGTGGCAGCAGCAGGCTGTCGTCAAATCCTTGAGAAACGATCGCCATATCGAACAGTTCCCGCTCTGCAACCGCATCCCTGTCGCGCTCGTTAACTTCGTACTGATAATTATAAAAAAGACGATCGACCTGATGCTGCTGGCAAAAATCTTTCAACACGTTCACCGAGGCGCTGAAATCATCGCCGTGCAGAACGTGCAGCGGGATGCCCTTCTCCGCCAGCGATCGCTGAACATCCAGCAGGTTTTGATAGATAAAAGCCGCCTGTTTAGGCGACATCGTATGCGCTTTCCACTGTCCTGGCGTGGCAATAAACAGAGCCACTACCGTCGCATCAGCGTCCCGGCAGGCGGCGTGTAAAGCATAATTATCGTGGATACGCAGATCGTTGCGCAGCCAGACCAGATGGGTTGCCATAAGACTCCCTGTTAGAAAAGCTAGTGGCCGTAGCGCAGGCGCAGCGCTTCCGGATAGGGTTCGAAGTAGCGCTGCTGCTGCAAATAGGGTTCCGGGTACTCTGAGAGGTAGTGCTTCAGCATCGCAATCGGGACCAGCAAGGGCTGAAGCCCCTGGCGGTAATGCTCAATCAGCGCAGCCAGTTCCTGACGCTGTTTTGAGGTTAGCTGCGGGCGGAAGTAGCCCTGCACATGCATCAGCACGTTAGTATGATTACCGCGCGTCGCCAGATTTTTCAGCAGATCCATCAGCCGCTGGCGGTACTCGAAGGCAAATGCCTCCAGAGAGGACCAGTCGGCCATTGCCGCGACAAAGCGCCCCATCTCGCGATAGTCTGGCTGAGAGTGAGCCAGCAGAGAGAGCTTGTAGCGACTGTGAAACGCCATCAGTTTGCCGGGCGTGAGTCCTCCACGCCACATCTGGTTAAATTCATGCAGGGTATACACCCGCTCAACAAAATTTTCGCGTAGCGCGGCATCGTGCAGCCGCCCATCTTCTTCTACCGGCAGCCAGGGCATCTGTGCCATCAGTTCGCGGGTGAAGATACCCACGCCCTCTTTACGATTATTGTTGTTATCAGGCTGATAAACCCTGACCCGCTCCATGCCGCAACTTGGGGATTTAGCGCAAACGATGTAGCCACAGAGATGATGCAATGCGGCAATGCGTTTTTCAGCATACGTTTGCATCTCATCGGTGACCGGCTCGCCCTGACCATTGCTAAAACAGAGCGCCGTCTTACCCACGGCGATTTCCGTCAACCGCAGCGCCGGGCGTGGCGTAGGCAGGCCGATAGCCATCTCCGGACAGGAGGGCTCATAGCGCAGGTAGGGGGCGAGTTGTTCCGCTGCAAAAGCACAGCGCTTGTGTCCGCCGTCGAAACGGACCTTATCGCCTAACAGACAGGCACTAATACCGACAGGGATTTTCTCGCTCATACTTGTACAACCTCCAACTTACTGTATAAGTTAAAGTGTAGACGAAAGCAGAACGATTAGCGCGTTGAAGAGAGAAAAAGGCGATTAACAGATAAAAAAAACCCGCCGGAGCGGGAGATTTTAGTAGAAGTCACAGCCTGCGGCCTCTGACTGCGCCAGCCATACCGGCTGGGTGCTGGTCTTAGACCAGACGCGGTGCAGGTAGCTGTAGAATTTCGCCCGGTCATGGCGAAACAGCATCACCGGTAAAGCCAGCACACCCATGATGATGACGCCCGCGCGGCGCAGTACGATCCGCTGTACAGAATAGTGTTGATAAAGACTCATACGCCCTCCAGAAAGTAAAAAATGTTCAGATGTAATCTGAGCAAAATAATAGCGCCTTAACTGTAATTTTACTACTCATCCGACCACTATTTTGCTGAAAAAATCGGCATTATTTTCTTATGACCGTAACTGAGTTACGAAATAGTTAATTTTAACGCTTTTATTTAACAAAAAAGACACACAATCGCGAACCTGCCCCGCGAGCTGAAAACCCCTTCTGGTGGACCTGCTGATAAGTCCTGGAGCAAAGGAGGAGCTAATTTGGTAAATTAGGCTGCGTTTGAGGATAATTCGTTAATTACCCCATGGATTTAAGAGTTAAGGAGCGATCTTGACCACGGTGCTGATCGTTGAGGATGAAAAAGAGATCCGCCGCTTTCTGCGCATCGCGCTGGAGGGCGAATCTCTTCGGGTATACGACGCGGATACGCTGCAACGCGGGCTGATTGAAGCGGCAACGCGCAAGCCAGATCTGACGATCCTCGATCTGGGGCTGCCGGACGGCGACGGGAACCGGTTTATTCGTGAAGTGCGCCAGTGGAGCGCGATGCCCATTATCGTTCTGTCCGCCCGTAGCGACGAACAGGATAAAATTGCCGCGCTGGACGCTGGCGCAGATGACTTCCTCAGCAAACCTTTCGGCGTTGGCGAACTGCTGGCCAGGGTACGCGTTGCGCTGCGACATCGTGCAGGCACCGCCGACAGCAGCCCTTCAGCAGAGATCGGCTTTAGTGACGTTTGCGTCAATATTGCCGAACGGCGCGTCACCCGCGGCGGCACTGCACTGCACCTGACGCCGATTGAGTTTCGTTTGCTGGTGAGCTTACTTAACCATCCCGGTAAAGTGATGACCCAGCGCCAGCTACTGAACCAGGTGTGGGGGCCCAATGCGGTCGAGCACAGCCACTATTTGCGGATTTATATGGGGCATCTGCGGCAAAAGCTGGAGACGGACCCCGCTCAGCCCCGACATTTAATTACCGAGACCGGCGTAGGCTACCGGTTTATGCCCTGATGCAGAGAGCGGTTCTCTCTCCCTCTCGGGAGCCAGATACTGTCATCCATTAAAAAAGGCGCTGAAATCAGCGCCTTCTGTTTTTTGCCTTGCGATTAAGCGTTTTTCAGCACTTCGCTAACAATCTCTACCGCTTCTTTCTCGATTTTCTCGCGGTGCTCCGCACCCAGGAAGCTCTCACAGTAGATTTTGTAGGCATCTTCGGTGCCGGACGGACGGGCTGCAAACCAGCCATTCTCAGTCATCACTTTCAGCCCACCGATAGAAGCCCCGTTGCCCGGTGCCGCCGTCAGGCGCGCGGTGATTGGATCTCCTGCCAGCGTATCCGCGCTGACCATTTCAGGTGACAGCCTGGAGAGCGCCGCTTTTTGTGCGGAGGTAGCCGATGCCTGCAGGCGGTTATAACTTGGCGCGCCGAAACGCTCCGCCAGCTCGTCATAATGCTGCTGCGGGTTTTTACCGGTCACCGCGGTAATTTCTGCCGCCAGCAGGCACATGATAATGCCGTCTTTATCGGTAGACCACGGCGTGCCGTCAAAACGCAGGAAGGAAGCGCCAGCGCTCTCTTCGCCGCCAAAGCCAAAGCTACCGTCGAACAGACCGTCGACAAACCACTTGAAGCCAACCGGCACTTCCACCAGCTTACGGCCAATATCATTCACTACCCGGTCAATCATCGCGCTGGAAACCAGCGTTTTGCCCACGGCGACATCTTTGCCCCACTGCGGACGGTTCTGGAACAGGTAGTTAATCGCAACGGCCAGATAATGGTTTGGGTTCATCAGACCAGCGGGCGTGACGATACCGTGACGGTCATAGTCCGGGTCGTTGGCAAAGGCCAGGTCGAATTTGTCGCGCAGCGCCAGCAGGCCCGCCATGGCGCACTCTGATGAGCAGTCCATGCGGATCGCGCCATCTTTATCAAGGTGCATAAAGCGGAAGGTCTGATCTACGGAGTCATTAACAATGGTCAGATCCAGCTTGTAGAATTCAGCAATGCGCTGCCAGTAGGCAATGCCCGATCCGCCTAACGGATCGACGCCGATCTTCAGGCCCGCTTTCTGAATGGCAGGAATATCGACGATCTGCGCCAGACCTTCGATATACGGCTGGATCAGATCTTTTTCCTGCAGATGACCGCTTTGCCAGGCTTTATCCAGCGCAATGCGCTTCACGCCTTTCAGGCCATCTTTAATCAGGGCGTTAGCACGATCTTCAACCACTTTCGTGACGTTGGTGTCGGCCGGTCCGCCGTTTGGCGGATTGTATTTAATCCCACCGTCTTCCGGTGGGTTATGAGAAGGGGTGATCACAATCCCATCGGCCTGAGCGCCGCCGGCTTTATTGTGTTCAAGGATGGCGTTTGAAATCGCTGGCGTCGGCGTGTAGCCGTTATCCAGCTGGACAATCACATCCACACCGTTAGCCGCAAGCACTTCCAGCACGGAAACGATCGCTGGCTCGGAGAGCGCGTGAGTATCTTTACCAACGTAGCAAGGACCGGTAATGCCGTTTTTCTTGCGCTCTTCCGCAATTGCCTGAGCAATTGCCAGAATGTGCGTCTCGTTAAAGCTATGACGCCCTGCACTGCCGCGATGGCCAGATGTGCCGAATTTCACCGCATGTTCTGCATTACCCAGATCGGGCTGCAGGACATAGTACTGCGAAGTTAATTGTGCAACGTTAATCAAATCACTCTGCTGGGCTGGCTGCCCGGCACGGGGGTGATTGGCCATTGGCGATTCTCCCTGACGCTTCTTTATCAGTTAGAGGGTGCCGCAAACCTTGTCAGCGAGTTCCGCAGGGAACTGCATTGACAGCATGATGTGTTCAACCATGCTCCGTTTGCGACCTGTGTTGGTGTTGGTGATCACCCAATACGGCGTGCCGGGAATATGCTGCGGCTTGGTATGGGTGCCATTCTGTACCAGGGTCTGTTGATTGCCCGCAAAGTAGACGCGCGTCCGGCCGAGAAGCGACTCGGTGGCGGCGGCAAAGGCTTTGGGATCCTGATTATATAAAGTCGACAGAATCAGCATAAAACGATTGACCGCTTTTTTCTGCTCGGCATATTCGTCTGACAGCAGCAGCTCGCGCACCGCGCGAACGCGATCCTGCGGGCGTGACTCCACCTTCACCGGCGCGGCCTCTGTTGCCACGCTCGCGGCAGAAGAGGCTGTTGATGTCGCGGCTACAGGCGCACTTTGACCGGCAGTAAATTTCAGCATCCGCCGTAAAATGTCCGAGGCGCTTTCACCAATATGCTGAGTGTGGCTGGCGATATAACGGTATAGCTCTTCGTCGACTTCAATAGTTTTCATCTTGATCCAGTACAATTTTTGCTGATGAGAGCCGGTCTGCACGCGGTAAGCAGGTCGTACGCGATCCTTCCAGCTCTAACACGAGGATTATAAAGTTAAATCCTGCCGGGGTGTAGCGCCAGCCCCTGATACCAGTAAAAGTCAGAATATGCCGCAAAAAGATTGGCGAACCGCTTCTGGCCGTTACGGCAGGAAAAAGTGAATCTATGATACCCTAACCCCTCGTTTCAACAGTAAGAACTTTGCCATGAAATTGAATGCCCGCTTGCAATCTGAACAATCCGCTGCCGCCGACTCACCCGTGGTCTTCATTCACGGTCTTTTTGGCAGCCTTGATAATCTGTCCGTGCTGGCCAGGGGCCTGAAGGACGATCGCCCCCTGCTCCAGCTCGATCTGAGAAACCATGGCTTATCCCCGCGCGCTGACGAGATGGATTATCAGGCAATGGCTGAAGATGTGCTTGAGACGCTGGATGAGGCGGGCATCGATCGCTGCTCGGTGGTTGGCCACTCGATGGGCGGGAAAGTGGCAATGGCGCTGACTGCGCTGGCGCCAGAGCGTATTGAGCAGCTGGTGGTGATTGATATGGCCCCCGTTGCCTACCCTACTCGCCATCATGACGCTATTTTTGCGGCGCTGAAGGCGGTAACCGCCGCGGGGATTACCGTGCGCAGCGAAGCGGCCGCGCTAATGCGTGAGACGCTGGAAGAGGAAGGGGTGATTCAGTTTCTACTGAAATCCTTCCATCAGGGAGAGTGGCGGTTTAATGTGCCGGTACTTTGGCAGTGCTACGATCGGCTCATTGGCTGGGCCCCTGTTCCCGCGTGGCCTCATCCGGCGCTGTTTATCCGGGGCGAGCGCTCTCCTTATCTCGCTGATGAGTATCGCGACGCGCTGCTGAAACAGTTTCCACAGGCGCGGGCGCATGTGGTGGCGGGAGCAGGTCACTGGGTTCATGCCGAAAAACCTGATGCCGTTTTGCGCGCAATCCGCCGTTTTTTTGCGCTGTAAAAACAAATGCTTCCTGAACCAGCTAAATCATTGTCGTCATGACTTTCACTGAGGTATGATGGCGCGCTTAAAATCTGTCGCTGCACGAATTTCAGTCGACATCAGACCTGAATCATCAGAACTCCAGCCCTTCAGTATCACGATTCTATGGCAAAAGAAAACATGGACCGCACCACGATCGATCTGTTCGCAGATGACCGTCGTCCGGGACGACCAAAAACCAATCCGCTGACGCGTGATGAGCAGCTGCGGATCAATAAACGCAACCAGCTTAAGCGCGACAAAGTGCGCGGGCTGAAGCGCGTTGAACTGAAAATGAACGGTGACGCGGTGGACGCCCTGAACCAGCTAGCCGAGCAGCGTAATATCAGCCGCAGCGAACTGATTGAAGAAATGGTTATGGCGCAGTTAGCCGACCAAAACCGCTGAACGGGGACAGTTTACTGGTTAATCAGCCACCTCCGGTGAAGCACAAAGCGACAAAAGCAGGCGGATTACTCATTTATCCCCCTGGGGCTGTCTGCTATTATTAGCGGAATATAGTTCAGCAGCCTTAACCCTATCATTACGTTTCAAGAGGTTAGTAAGTCATGGCAATCGTAGGCATTTTCTTTGGTAGCGATACGGGCAATACGGAAAATATTGCAAAAATGATCCAAAAGCAGCTTGGTAAAGAGGTGGCTGAGGTTCATGATATCGCTAAAAGCAGCAAAGAAGACCTTGAAGCCTTTGATATCCTGCTACTCGGTATCCCGACGTGGTATTACGGCGAAGCGCAGTGCGACTGGGATGATTTCTTCCCTACCCTGGAAGAGATCGATTTCAATGGTAAGCTGGTCGCGCTGTTTGGCTGCGGCGATCAGGAAGATTACGCAGAGTACTTCTGCGACGCGATGGGCACCATTCGCGATATTATCGAGCCAGCTGGCGCCGTCATCGTCGGGCACTGGCCAACGGAAGGCTATCATTTTGAAGCCTCAAAAGGGCTGGCGGATGATAAGCATTTCCTCGGTCTGGCCATTGACGAAGACCGCCAGCCGGAGCTGACCGCAGAGCGAACCGATAAGTGGGTCAAACAAATTTTTGATGAGCTGCAGCTGAAAGAAATTCTGGAAGCATAAGTAGAGGGCCTGTAGTGGGAGGTATCTCACATCAGGCCAGCATTTTTTCCTATAGAAGTAATAGGTACTTTTTTGTAACTTTCATCTGCAAAACTGTAGAATATCGCCATCGGTCACCCTGCTTTCTTTGTGCCTTTGCCCTGGTGGCATGGCAAAGCGAAATGTTTACCCAGCGCCTGCTTTCTGGACGTAACGACTTCATCATTACCTCCCATTACAGATACAGCAACGCCAGAGGTGTTCATTTCGAAGCATCAGTACTATAATGAGGCGTTTTGCGTCGACCGATGTTCAGGGCTTTTCAGCCACACAGTGACTAGCAAAGTAACAGGACAATATCCGCATGACTGACAACAACACCGCATTAAAGAAGGCCGGCCTGAAAGTCACGCTTCCACGACTTAAAATTCTGGAAGTGCTTCAGGAACCAGAGGGCCATCACGTCAGTGCGGAAGACTTGTACAAGCGCCTGATCGATATGGGCGAAGAGATCGGCCTGGCGACGGTTTACCGCGTTCTGAACCAGTTCGATGATGCGGGGATCGTTACCCGTCATAATTTCGAAGGTGGCAAATCCGTTTTCGAACTGACTCAGCAGCATCACCACGATCACCTGATCTGTCTGGACTGCGGAAAAGTGATTGAATTCAGTGATGAATCCATCGAATCTCGCCAGCGTGATATCGCCACGCGGCATGGCATTAAGCTAAGCAACCACAGCCTGTACCTTTACGGTCACTGTTCTGCTGGCGATTGCCGCGAAGACGACACGCTGCACGACAAGTAATCTGCACTTACGCTGAACTAAAAAAAACCGGTGATATCACCGGTTTTTTCCTTTTATGATTGCAGTCGTGGTGTCAGTCTTTAAATTTTGACGAACTCACGGTTACCACCGCCCCCCTGGCATTCACCGTCTCAACAGAGATGATTCTTCCGGATAACTCATCATAGAAAGACTTGCCTGGCATCAACTGGGCGTCCAGCGTATCCTTCGCGACACTCTGGCTGCCGGGAGTCATATCAATGATGGTATTGCTGACCTGTTGTTTATCATTCACCTTATAACTACGGACCGTAACGCCCCTGACGACTGAATCCTCCTTCGACCAGTCTTCATAACCCGGCTGTGGCTGACGGTATTCAAGGACTAAATAGCTGCCGTCCTTGCGTGCTATACGCAGTGCCTGAAGACCGTTGGTCTGCTGCCAGAGTGGCGCCAACGTGTATCTGGCTGCGGTTTTGCCGGCTAGAGGCACGCTGTCTGAATCCAGCCATCCCAGTAAATATTGATAATTGGCCGGATAAAGATGGCCGCCACCGCCCCCCATAGTGTCGGTCTTATCTGTTGCATTACTTGAGGTTCGTGTACAGGAACCGTCGATTTGCACCAGATTCTTACTGGCACTACAACTCTTCAACGCATCAATATGACCAAATCCCAGATTGTGCCCAAACTCATGGGTCCACATCCAGTATTTGTGTCCCTGCCCGTTTGATAAAATAAAGTTTCCAGGCAGTGCCGCTATGGCAGCATTGGTACATTTTGGATTGGCCGACATTTCAGTGAAAACAGAATCGTATTTGCTTAAATCAATTCCCTTTTCAGCCGCTTTCTTTGCGATCAGCGCACGAAGTCGAGGTGTATCACAATGATTAGGCATCGGCCCAAGGTTAATATCGCTAAACGTATCGCCGCTCAAGGTAAGTTTGCCGCGAGAGGACAGGCTGACGTGCTGACGTAGCGAGGTAAAATCATTTTTATCGCCAAATACCGCCTGTTTAATCACGTCGGAATTTGCCGGTTTCTTCCCATCAAAATGGGTAATCAGCAGCGCGATTTTTTTATTCCCAACGGCTTTAGTGAGTTTTTTTTCCGGGAGGGGGGCATCCGTTTGCCATTCAGGCGCCTCATCCAGATTCTTTCTATCTAAAGAGAGCTGTCCATTATCATTGAATAGATAATGACCAACCTTACCCATATCACCAATATATTTATTCCTCAACAAAGAATTTCCGTTAAGTAACGTTTGGTGTTGCCATGTACGACTGGCGGTATAACCTGCACCCTGGCAGCTGTCCATTTTTATCAAAGAAGTCTTGAAAGCCCGCAGACACCACGTACTTCCTTTCTCTTTGTTCTTCAGGAAAAAATTTGTTCCACTATTACCAACAAAATCATAATACCACTCCTGCGAGTCTGATTTATTACAGGTATTGAAGGTGACATCCAGTTTATTGGACGCTAAATCGAGACATAAATTATTGTCTGAGGCCATTTTCAGGCTGCCTAAGTTTTCCCCGGCATAGGCAGACGTTAATCCGGAAGCGCCCAGAAGGCATGTCGATACCACGACACTCAGCGCCGCCTTACGAAAAGTAATAACATTATTCATTATTTTTTCCCTGGTGTAATTGATTAAACTCTATCTCCATAAAATCTTTATCAGGCTAAAGTTAATCCGGCCCGTGATCAATAGCTCGGCATCCACTAACGCCTTAAGCGGCATCAAATTCCCGACTTAAAACGGACTCACCGTCACAGCATAAAAAAAGCGATAACTATTAAGTTATCGCTTAATGAATTTCTTAGAGAAAAATCACTCCAGCACTTCAGTCCGGCTAAAGCGTTTGCCATCCGGGCTAACCGAACGAATTAACGTTTTCCCCAGCACCTCTGTTTCTGCTGCAGTACCGTAGCGCTGCCAGCTTTGACCGTCATCCGTGCTGTACTGAATGGTCAGCCCAGGTAGCGCCACATTCGCCTCCAGCTTACCGCCAACCTTGCGGGCTCCCGGGACGGGCAGGCGGTAGAGGATGCCGAATTTATCCAGCTTAGCCATTTCACGCTGTCCCAGCAGATTAGCAAAGCGCGTCCAGTCGCTCAGTAGCGTGGCGCGGTCTACATACTGCGTTTTGCCGCCGATATATTCTTTGCCAGCCTGATAATCTTGCTCCCAGTCCGCGCGGTGCCAGGCACGCTCGGCTACCGCAAGCGCGCGAGGGAAGATCATATACTCCATCTGCTCATCGGTACGCGTGGTTTCACTCCACAGCTGTACTGACAGGCCTTTTGCCCCCGGCCAGGCTTTATCTGACTTCGCCGAGAAATGTTTACCGTCGCGATCAACCGAGGTTTCAGCATTTTGCGGCAGGTTATTTGGCGCAAAGCTGAACATTTTCCGCTCGTCACTGAAGCGTGTCCCCCAGTAATAGCCCCGCTCCAGAGGATTCACCTCATACGGGAAATCCATATACACATAGTCAGGGTTAGTGATGATGACTTCGTAGCCCTTGTTAGCCCAGTCGTTTGCCGTATCAAAACCGCCCCAGTACAGCGTATCCCAGAAGTTAACGGCGACTTTTTCCGTACCAAAGGCCCTGGCATTTTTCGCGTCTTTTAATCCATCCTGCCAGGCCTGCATTCTACCGATACCGTGAGCATTGACCTGCCTGCTAACTTTGAGCGCAAAATAACTTGGCAGATGCTCCATATCGGCCACTTTGCCATCGGCGATCATCTTCTGGCAAACCTGCGACTTCGCCCATGGGCGATCTTCTTTACTCATGTCCAGCAGACCGGTGCCCGCTTTCGGCGTGGCGCGATCTGAATAGCCCTCTCCCAGACGAATGTTTTTCGCTTCATCGCCACCAAAGTGCCAGGTTTTCAGCGGCTGCCCCGCTTCGCGGTGCATAGCCTGAATTTCACTAATGATCTTATCGGTAAACCGCAGAGAAGAGGTCAGACAGGGATTGAGATAGCTGGTGCGATCGTAAAGCTGAACAGAGGTGGTATTTGAGTCGTCAGTCGGATCGACCAGCCGGTAGGCCATAGCCTCGCTTTTTTTACCGGCCTTCATTAAGCGATCGTAGCGTGCCTCCATCGACACCACGGCAGCACGGGCGTGAGCAGGCATATCAATTTCAGGAATAACCTGGATGTTGCGGGCATCGGCATATTTTACGATGTCGATATAATCCTGACGGCTGAAATGACCGGTGCCATTGTTATCGGTTTGCGGCCCGGAGCCCAGCTGCGGCAGCAGACAGTGTTTTTCACTGAGGTCATGGCAGCGTTTTCCGCCCACTTCGGTCAGCTCGGGTAAGCCCGGAATTTCAATGCGCCAGGCCTCGTCATCCGTCAGATGGAAATGAAATACGTTAATTTTCCAGGCCGCGAGCCGGTCCAGCATCCGTATTATCGCTTCTTTACTGTGGAAGTTACGCGCAACATCCAGGAACACGCCCCGGTACTGGAAACGCGGCGCATCGCTGGCCTTGAGCGTAGCAATTTTATTGCTGCCATCGGCAGGAAGCAGTGAAAGAATTGACTGTAAACCGTACAGGACCCCGCCCTGGTCGTAACCTACGATCTCAGCCTTGTCCTTACCGATTGTCAACGTGTAGGCCCCTGGCACGGCTCTCTCTTTCCCCTGTGCTTTTTTATCGGTGCGGGTGACGATCCGGTAACCTTCCTTCTGCAGACTGATACCTGACTGAAGGAAGCTTTGCTTAATGGCTCTGGCTTTAGCGGTAGATAAACTGTCCAGCTCCAGCTTCACGCCAACGGACAGATCGGCATCCTCTGCAAACACGTCTACCTTCGCAGGTGTGGGGACAATCTGACCACGGAGCGTTTGTGCATCCAGCGTTTTAACGTCACTGTTTTTATCGAAACGGCTGACCGCGTCCATCAGCACATTCTGGTCATCTGCCGTGCGTTTCCACTGATTGCCAAACGGCTCAACAAAGGTCGTTAAGTCTTCAGTGTCGGTGCTGGCGATAATTTTCGGCGTGGCATTTCCGGAGGTGACATACCAGCGCGGCATGACGTCGGTGATAAACAGCTGCCAGTACTCATTGACGATCGGAATCTCAATAGTGCCGCCAGCAGGGATACCCTGAAACTTGTCGGTAGGTTCCAGGCGGGTTAAGTCCCCAACGATATGCACCATGCGAAACTGATCGCTGTCCACCTTCAGCGTTTCATGAACGTTTGACATATAGATGGCCCAGTCCCGGCTATCAATCGCCTCTCCGGGGTTGCTCAGGGTGATGGTTGCGCGATTACAGGATGCCCAGTCGGCACCCAACGCGGCACAATCGACACCGTGATCTGCCGCCAGATTATCGGTGACCTTGTACTTCACGCCGAACTGGCTAATCCGATCGACAATGTCCTGGTCCGCGCTGGCGGCCCCGCTTGCCAATGCTGACATCAACGCGACTGCAACAAGACTGGCTCTGAACTTATTCATCCCTACTCCTTGTCCGTATCCGTATTAGTGGGTGTGTTCAATTTCCTGCTGAAGCTTGCCGCAGCGAGCTTCAATCGCCTCACCGCCGCCCATTTGCTCGGCATCCAGACAGTGCTGGTAGTCTCCGGCAGGAATGACTTCCTGAGGCTGTCCGCTGTTTTTTTGCGCACAGCCGCTGAGCAACAACGTGGCGACAAGCGGTAAAATGTATTTCATGTTCAGTTCTCCTTTTTCGGCCCGTGATCTTATTTACCAGGCTCAAAGACAGTGAAAGGCGCCATCACGATAAACTTAACGTCCTTCTCATCCTGGAAGATGTTGCCGTAACCGCCGCCCCAGCTTGGGATGTCGGAATGATTGTTGTAGCGGGTGTAATGCAGCTTGAACAACGTGCCTTTAACCGGCCCCTGTTGAACCGTGTAGAGCAGGTCAAGGTTCCATGCTGACTCTGTCAGACGATGATTCTGGTCAGAGAGTGAAGTCGTCGCAGGTCTGGCATCCCAGCCATAAGCGTAGGAGGTGCCGAGCGCCCAGCCCGGAAGCTGCCAGTTTTTCAGGTCATACATCACGCCGGCAAACAGCGCTTTCTCACCGTTAGCGTTAAAGTCCGACCGTAAATCCCACCAGACATCTAACCGGCCGTTGGAGGTGGCATAACCCGGCGTCATACGCTGCAGGAAGAAGCCCTGATTACCCTCGGCTTTTACCCAGGTTCCTTCCAGACGCAGATCGAACGGGCCGGCGGTATAGCCCAGCGTAATGGCCTGTAGCCAGGCGAGCCCGTCATAAACATCGTTCACATTGGCCGCGCCGCCGCGCTCTTTGTCTTTCGCGCCATAAAATTGCCAGCTGGTGGCTAAATCATTTCCGGCCAGTGGTAAGGCATAAGAGACTTTGCTGAAGTATTGATCCATATAATCGGCGGCCTGGCCGAAAGCGCCCTCCAGTACGAGGCTATTTTTAAAATCGTATTTTGCGCCCACTGAATGCAGATAGTTGATACCCGTTACGCCGTCCGCTTTGCGGAAGTTATACATATTCCGGTACCACGGCGCCTTATATTCATCCGTCCACAGATAAGAAAGCGAGAATTCACCGGCATCAGTGAAATCATAAACGGCTCCCGCTTCAACACCGCGATAAGTGCCGGGCAGGAAGCTCCAGTGCGGCGCCAATAAACTTTGCCCCTCAGGTTGTAAATACCCCCCGTGCAGCCAGTAATTCTGGTGTTTTAATTTTAGCGCAGCTTTATAAATACTGGCGCCGTTTTTATCGCCGCCCCATTTTTCATCCCAACGGGTTTTAGCATCGCTGAAGCCGATTTCATTGGGGGCTGCCGGGCCTTTGCCAGAAAGTTCAACTGCGCCAAATGCCGCCAGATCCAGACCAATAAAATCGGCCGCATAGCCGGATGAAAAATCCAGGCTGCCGTTAAACGCGGAGTGGTGAAGATTTTGCTGATACTGACCATATTTATCGCTGCCAGCATCGAGATCTTTGCGTTCACGATGGCGCTGCCAGTAATAAAGGCCGCCGGTTAGCGAAGCGTCATCGACAAAGCCTGAGGCAAGTACTGAAGGTGTAAAGAAGGTTCCTGATAGAGCCGTGCAGCCTACGAGGGTGCTGACCAGCGCAAGACGCGTGGAGGAAAAAAAGTCCATAAAAATTCCCTCTTCCATAAGAGTAATATTGTGCTATTAGGAAAATATCAGTTTTTAAGCGAGTGGTATTAAACATGCCATCTCACAAAGATAGTATTTTTCGCGACGCGAATTATCAATCATTATTTCCCATTATGGTGAAGAAACATGACGAAAGACACATAAAAAGAAAAATTAATAATTAGCACGGAGAGAGGAAAGGAGGACATCACTAATAACCCACGACAATCTTATTAAGAAAATATCATTAATTAACACTCTGACACCACAATAAAACAACATACCATTAACCAATTTTATTGGTAATAATTGAACATCTGAAATTCAGAAAAACTTAATAAGTTGGATTTCCTGTAAATGGCCAGCAGGATGTAGAAAATAAGTTTTCACCCTATCTACATAGCCGGTGACTTTAAATTAAAAAAAACGCAGACCATAGGCTGCGTTTTTACTATAGCGAGTACAAGTTATTCGCCCGCTTTCGCCCAGGTATCACGCAGTCCTACGGTACGGTTAAAGACCAGATGACCAGCGCTGGAGTAAAGGCTGTCCGCGCAGAAGTAGCCTTCACGCTCGAACTGATAAGGACTGCCAGCTTCAGCCTGCTGCAAACCTCGCTCGACAAAGCCCTGACGGATCACCAGCGACTCAGGGTTGATGGTGGTCAGGAAATCCTCCGCCGCGCCTGGGTTCGCCACGCTGAACAAACGATCGTAGAGGCGGAATTCCGCTGGCAGCGCGTGCTCCGCAGAAACCCAGTGAATAACGCCTTTTACTTTGCGGCCATCCGCAGGGTCTTTACTCAGCGTGTCGGTATCGCAGGTACAGAACAGGCAGGTAATATTGCCCTCTTCGTCCTTCGCTACGCGTTCGGCTTTAATGACGTAGGCATTACGCAAACGCACTTCTTTACCCAGTACCAGGCGCTTATATTGTTTGTTCGCTTCCTCACGGAAATCCGCGCGGTCGATATAAATTTCACGGCTGAACGGCACTTCACGCGTGCCCATTTCCGGCTTGTTCGGATGGTTAGGCATGGAAATGATCTCTTCATAGTTAGCCGGCAGGTTTTCAATCACCAGCTTAACCGGGTCCATCACCGCCATCGCGCGCGGGGCATTTTCATTCAGATCGTCACGGATGCAGGACTCCAGAGAGGCCATCTCAACGATGTTATCCTGCTTGGTAACGCCAATGCGGCGGCAAAACTCACGGATAGAGCCTGCGGTGTAGCCGCGGCGACGCAGACCTGAAACGGTCAGCATACGCGGGTCGTCCCACCCTTCCACCACCTTCTCTGTCACCAGCAGGTTAAGCTTGCGCTTGGACATAATGGCGTATTCAAGATTCAGACGAGAGAATTCGTACTGACGCGGATGCGCTGGAATAGTGATGTTATCCAGCACCCAGTCATACAGACGGCGGTTGTCCTGAAACTCCAGCGTACAGAGTGAATGCGTAATGCCTTCCAGCGCATCGGAAATGCAGTGGGTAAAATCATACATTGGATAGATGCACCACTTGTTGCCGGTCTGATGGTGCTCGGCAAATTTGATGCGGTACAGCACCGGATCGCGCATGACGATAAAGCTGGAAGCCATATCAATTTTTGCACGCAGGCAGGCGGTGCCCTCGGCAAACTCTCCGCTGCGCATTTTTTCAAACAGCGCCAGATTCTCTGCAACGCTGCGATCGCGATACGGGCTGTTTCTGCCCGGCGCCGTCAGCGTGCCGCGATATTCACGAATTTGTTCAGGGCTCAGCTCGTCTACATAGGCCAGGCCTTTGTTAATCAGCTCCACGGCATAGTGATGCAGCTGGTCGAAATAGTCAGAAGAGTAGCGGACATTGCCGGTCCACTCGAAGCCCAGCCACTGCACGTCATGCTTAATCGACTCAACATACTCCAGATCTTCTTTGACCGGGTTGGTGTCATCAAAACGCAGGTTACACTGGCCCTGATAATCTTGCGCAATACCAAAGTTGAGGCAAATTGATTTGGCATGGCCAATGTGCAGATAGCCATTCGGTTCCGGCGGGAAGCGGGTATGCACGCTGGCATGTTTACCGGTCGCCAGATCTTCGTCGATGATCTGACGAATAAAGTTAGTTGGGCGGGCTTCTGCCTCACTCATCTTAATTTCCTCAGTAATGCTAAGCATAAGTAGTGCGTTAAATAACGGAGTATGATCCACAAAGCCGGGAAGGGAAACAACCGTTTGTTAGGGGAATTCAATAAAAAAAGGGTGGGAATTGCTTCCCACCCCTGCATTGTAACGCAATCAGACGCTAGCCGTTAATTTCGTACAGGCGGCTTTCACCTGCCACAACGGTTTCACCCGCTACCAGCGTGATACCGCTGAAGTCGTCAATATTACTGACCACGACCGGGCTAATCATTGAGCGGGCATTGGCATTCAGGAACGCCAGATCCATTTCGAGAACGGGCTGACCAGCGGTAACCTGCGCACCTTCTTCCACCAGACGAGTGAAACCTTTTCCGGCAAGCGCCACGGTATCCAGCCCCATGTGCACCACCACCTCCACGCCTTTTTCCGTTTCCAGACAGAAAGCATGGTTGGTATTGAAAATTTTCACTACGGTACCGGCAGCCGGAGAGACGACCGTGCTGCTGGTTGGCTTAATAGCCAGGCCATCGCCGACGGCTTTGCTGGCGAAAGCTTCATCCGGCACCTGATCCAGCGCCACAACCTCACCGCTCACTGGCGCAACTAACGTAGCAATAATGCCTTTAGCCACATTAGGAACAGCCTGAGGAGCTGAGGGTTCTACCGGCACGGAAGAAACGCCTGAGGCCGCCACCGGACCTTTGCCCAGCACCGTTTTCATCGCTGAAGCAATGGTTTCAGCACGAGTGCCGACGATAATCTGCACGCTCTGCTTATTCAGGCGAATCACGCCCGAAGCACCGAGGCGTTTCGCCACCGATTCATTGACCGCGCCGCTGTCCTTCACGTTGAGGCGCAGGCGGGTAATACAGGCATCAATGCTGGTCAGGTTTTCCGAGCCGCCTACCGCGCCGATATAACGACGCGCAAGAGATTCGGTTTCGGACTCTTTGTTGCCAGCGGCGTCAACGTTCACGTCATAACCATCGCTTTCATCACCATCGACGGAAAGCTCGCGGCCCGGCGTCATCAGGTTGAATTTTTTGATGGTGAAGCGGAACACCACGTAGTAGATAACGAAGAATACCAGCCCCTGCGGGATCAGCATGTACCAGTGCGTCGCCAGCGGATTTCGCGTCGAGAGCACCATATCCACCAGCCCGGCGCTGAAGCCGAAGCCAGCAATCCAGTGCATACTTGCCGCGATAAACACCGAGAGCCCGGTCAGTACCGCATGGATGACATACAGAACCGGCGCCACAAACATGAAGGAGAATTCCAGCGGCTCAGTAATCCCGGTAAAGAAGGCGGCAAAGGCGGCGGCCAGCATAATACCACCGACTTTGGCGCGGTTTTCCGGGCGAGCGCAATGGTAAATAGCCAGCGCGGCGCCAGGCAAACCGAACATCATAATCGGGAAGAAGCCAGCCTGATAACGACCGGTAATGCCGACAATGCCTTTACCACTCTGAATCGACTCAGCGCCGCCCAGGAAGTTTGGAATGTCGTTGATGCCCGCCACGTCGAACCAGAATACCGAGTTCAGGGCGTGATGCAGACCAACCGGGATCAGCAAGCGGTTAAAGAAGGCGTAGACGCCAGCGCCAACGGAACCCAGCTTTTGAATGCTTTCACCGAAGCTCACCAGACCACCGAAGATAATCGGCCAGATATACATCAGGATGAAGGCGATCAGGATCATCAGGAAGGAGACCAGAATCGGCACCAGGCGACGACCACTAAAGAAGGAAAGCGCTTTGGGAAGCTCTACGTGACTGAAGCGGTTATACACTTCCGCAGAGATAATCCCCACCAGGATACCCACAAACTGGTTGTTGATTTTGCCGAAAGCCGCCGGCACCTGGTCGACAGGAATTTTCTGGATCATCGAGACCGCCGCCGGTGAACACAGCGTGGTCACCACCAGAAATCCCACAAAACCGGTCAGCGCCGCCGCGCCGTCCTTATCTTTTGACATGCCGTAAGCCACACCGATGGCGAACAGCACGGACATGTTTTCAATGATTGCGGAACCGGATTTAATGAACAGTGCAGCCAGAGCATTGCCTGCACCCCACGCGTCGGGATCCAGCCAGTAACCGATCCCCATCAGGATCGCAGCGGCTGGCAGCGTTGCTACCGGCACCATCAGCGCCCGTCCTACTTTTTGTAAATAACCTAACATTACCTTCCCCCTTGAGACCCGTTAAGGCGCAAATAGCCGTTTTCTGTTTTTATCACGGCTAATTGGTTTCTGAATGACAGTCAAACCACGGTACGGAGTGTAGAAAAAAATTAATTCGCTTCGCAAATTAAAAGCGCTCTGTTTGTGACTTTTATCACCAAAATACGCATTATAGTCGGCGTGAGTCTGGCTATCATCACAAACTTATTTTATGATCCGAATTATCAAGGCGGATTTATCCCTCGCAGAGTGTGGACAGGACGCGTTACGCTTAGCGAGCCTGCACCATAAAGACCGTCTTACCCCCTTTAACATTTACTGAAATGAGGTGATACATGAGACTGATTCCTTTGGCTACCCCGACCCAGGTTGGAAAATGGGCTGCCCGCCACATCGTCAATCGCATTAATGCTTTCAAGCCGACCGCTGAGCGCCCTTTTGTGCTGGGTCTGCCAACCGGCGGCACGCCGCTGGAAGCCTACAAACATTTAATCGATATGCATAAAGCGGGCCAGGTTAGCTTTAAAAATGTCGTCACCTTTAATATGGATGAGTACGTTGGCCTGCCGAAAGAGCATCCTGAAAGCTATCACAGTTTTATGTACCGCAACTTTTTCGATCATGTTGATATTCAACCCGAAAATATCAATCTTCTGAATGGTAATGCCCCCGATATTGACGCAGAATGTCGCCAGTATGAAGAGAAGATCCGCTCTTACGGCAAAATTAATCTGTTTATGGGCGGCGTCGGCAACGACGGCCACATCGCTTTCAATGAGCCAGCCTCTTCACTGGCTTCTCGTACCCGCATCAAAACGCTGACCCATGACACTCGCGTTGCCAATTCACGCTTCTTCGATGGCGATGTGGATCAGGTGCCTAAATACGCCTTAACCGTTGGCGTGGGTACGCTGTTAGATGCCGAAGAAGTGATGATTCTGGTGATTGGTCATGTGAAGGCACAGGCGCTGCAAGCCGCCGTAGAAGGCAACGTCAACCATATGTGGACCATCAGCTGCCTGCAATTGCATGCCAAATCCGTGGTGGTTTGCGATGAGCCGGCCACCATGGAACTGAAGGTCAAAACCGTTAAGTATTTCCGCGAAATGGAAGCGGAAAACGTAAAAAATCTGTAAGCCACCCAGGCAATAGTCAGGAGATCATTATGTACGCTTTAACCCACGGCCGTATCTATACCGGCCACGAAATACTGGATAATTATGCCGTTGTCATTGCTGACGGCCTGATTGAGCGCGTCTGCGCCCTGAGCGATCTTCCTGCCGGCGTGGCAACGCGTGACGTGGGTGGCGCAATCATTGCTCCTGGGTTTATTGACCTACAGCTCAACGGCTGCGGCGGCGTGCAGTTCAATGACGACATTGATGCACTGAGCGTGGAAACGCTGACTATTATGCAGCAGGCGAATGAAAAATCCGGCTGCACCAGCTTCCTGCCCACGCTCATCACCAGCACCGACGAAATGATGAAGCGTGCGGTCGAGGTGATGCGCGCTTATCTGGCGCAGAACGCTAACAAAGCCCTCGGTCTGCACCTTGAAGGTCCGTGGCTGAGCCCGCGCAAGCCAGGCACGCACAATCCAGACTTAATTCGCCTGCCCGATCCGGAGCTGGTAGATTTCCTCTGCGCCAATGCTGATGTTATTAGCAAAATCACCCTGGCCCCTGAGCAGGTTGACAGCGCGGTCATCCGTCAGCTGAGTGACGCCGGAATTGTCATCTCCGCCGGCCACTCGCACGCTACCTATGACGAAGCCCGCCGCGGTATCGCCGCTGGTCTTAGCTTCTCAACACATTTATATAATGCCATGCCGACAATTACCGGCCGCGAACCGGGTCTGATCGGCGCGCTGTTTGAT
Organism: Erwinia typographi; assembly: GCF_000773975.1. Lineage (GTDB taxonomy): Bacteria > Pseudomonadota > Gammaproteobacteria > Enterobacterales > Enterobacteriaceae > Erwinia > Erwinia typographi. The sequence goes on along the minus strand of NZ_JRUQ01000051.1, from coordinate 112,054 downwards.
GCGCCAGAAGTGTGGTCCGGCATTATTGCAGATGGTCTGCACGTTCATTACGCTAATATCCGTAATGCCAAACGGATTAAAGGCGACCGGCTGATTCTGGTGACCGATGCGACCGCGCCCGCGGGCGCCGCCATTGACCAGTTCATTTTTGCTGGAAAAACAATATACTATCGTGATGGACTCTGCGTTGATGAGAACGGTACGCTCAGTGGTTCCGCGCTGACTATGATCGAAGCTGTGGCGAACAGCGTCGAACACGTTGGCATCTCACTGGACGAATCGTTGCGAATGGCAACGCTGTACCCGGCGCGGGCTATGGGTGTGGAGAAGAAATTAGGGTCAGTTGAGGCCGGAAAAGTGGCTAACCTGACGGTTTTCACCCGTGACTACAAAATAATCCAGACTATCGTTAATGGTGACGAAGTCTTAAGCGAGTAGATACTGAATGACCACTGGCGGCCAGGCTCAAATAGGAAATGTCGATCTTGTTAAGCAACTCAACAGCGCGGCCGTTTACCGGCTTATCGACCAGCAGGGTCCGATTTCGCGCATTCAGATTGCTGAACACAGCCAGCTAGCCCCCGCCAGCGTCACTAAAATCACCCGCCAGCTCATCGAGCGGGGATTAATCAAAGAAGTGGATCAACAGGCCTCTACCGGAGGCCGTCGCGCTATCTCTATTATTACCGAGACCCGCGGCTTTCACGCCATCGGCGTGCGGCTTGGCCGCAGCGACGCCACCCTGACCCTGTTTGACCTGAGCGGTAAGTCGCTGGCGCAGGAAGACTATGCGCTGCCGGAACGTACCCAGGAAACGCTGGAAAACGCACTTTTTAATGCTATCGCCAGCTTCAGCGAACAGCATCAGCGCAAAGTGCGCGAGCTGATCGCCATCTCGGTGATCCTGCCCGGTCTGGTCGATCCTAATAACGGCGTGATTCGCTATATGCCGCATATCCACGTTCATCACTGGCCGCTGGTGGCAAACTTGCAAAAGCGTTTTAACGTCACCAGCTTTGTCGGCCACGATATCCGCAGCCTGGCCCTGGCGGAGCACTATTTTGGTGCGTCGCGCGACTGCGCAGACTCCATTTTGGTGCGCGTTCATCGGGGAACCGGCGCAGGCATCATCGCTAACGGCCATATTTTCCTCGGCAGCAACGGCAACGTCGGCGAGCTGGGCCATATTCAGGTCGATCCCCTTGGCGAACGCTGTCACTGCGGTAACTTTGGCTGCCTTGAAACGATAGCGGCGAACGGGGCGATTGAGAACCGGGTTCGTCACCTGCTGACCCAGGGATATCCAAGCTCGCTCACCCTTGATGACTGCCATATGCCGCAGATTTGCAAAGCCGCCAACCGCGGCGATGCGCTGGCTGTAGAGGTGATTGACTATGTTGGCCGCCATCTTGGCAAGGCGATAGCCATTGCCATCAACCTGTTTAATCCGCAAAAGGTCGTTATCGCCGGTGAAATCACCGAAGCCGACAAAGTGCTGCTGACCGCCATTGAGGGCTGCATCAACACCCAGGTGCTGAAAGCCTTCCGCAAGAATCTGCCAGTGGTTCGCTCGGAAATCGATCACAATTCAGCCATTGGCGCTTTTGCGCTGGCGAAACGTGCCATGCTTAACGGCATCCTCTTACAACATTTACTGGAAGGTTAATGAGCGCTTTGACCCTGACGGACAGTGAAAAGACCAGCATTAAAAGCGTCATCTGCGATATAGATGGCGTGCTGATGCACGACAACACCGCCGTTCCCGGCGCCAATGAATTCCTGCAGCGGATCATGGAAAAAGGAATGCCTCTGGTGGTGCTCACCAACTACCCTTCCCAGACATCGTTAGATCTCGCCAACCGCTTTGCCTCCGCAGGAATCGAGCTGCCGGACAGCGTCTTTTACACCTCGGCGATGGCAACAGCGGATTTTCTGCGCCGCCAGGAAGGGAAAAAAGCCTACGTCGTCGGAGAAGGCGCGCTCATTCACGAGCTGTATAAGGCTGGATTCACCATTACCGATATCAATCCTGACTTCGTCATCGTCGGTGAAACGCGCTCCTATAACTGGGAGATGATGCATAAAGCCGCCTTTTTCGTCGCCAACGGCGCCCGCTTTATCGCCACTAACCCTGATACCCATGCCCGTGGATTTGTGCCCGGCTGCGGGGCGCTTTGTGCCGGTATAGAGAAGATCTCCGGTCGCCAGCCATTTTACGTGGGCAAGCCCAGTCCGTGGATCATTCGCGCGGCGCTAAATAAGATGCAGGCTCATGCCGATGAAACGGTCATTGTCGGCGATAACCTGCGCACGGATATTCTGGCTGGCTTCCAGGCTGGCCTGGAGACCGTGCTGGTGCTGTCGGGCGTGTCCACGCTCAGTGACGTGGACGCCATGCCTTTCCGACCGAGCTGGATTTATCCTTCGGTGGCGGACATCGACATTATCTGACAGCAGGCCCGGCTCCCACGTCGGGCTTTTTATTGCCTCCTCACCGCTCACTTCTTAACCGCTTTTACCAAAACTTTATCGTTACAACAATAAAAACCCTCATTCACTGTCGATTCATCAATGTTTAATCCAGGTCAACATACTATTTTTCATAAAAAGGCTAAAATACTTGCTCACTTCGATGATATAGAGCATTTTCTTATGCATCGGGCGAACATTGTCGCCACCGTTATTCACGAACCATCATCATCACCGTTCAGGGATGTCGTAAGGGAGTTAGCTATGTGTTCTATATTTGGCGTTTTGGATCTCAAAACCGATCCGGTTGAACTGCGTAAGAAAGCGCTGGAGCTTTCCCGTCTGATGCGCCACCGCGGCCCGGACTGGTCAGGCGTGTATGCCGACGACCACGCAATTCTGGCGCATGAGCGCCTGTCCATTGTTGACGTAAACAACGGCGCTCAGCCGCTGTACAACGCAGCCCGTACCCATGTTCTGGCGGTAAACGGTGAAATCTACAACCACCAGGCGCTGCGCGCGCAGTTGAGCGATCGCTACGAATTCCAGACCGAATCAGACTGTGAAGTGATCCTCGCGCTCTATCAGGAAAAGGGCGTCGACTTCCTCGACGACCTGCAGGGGATGTTTGCGTTTATTCTGTATGACAGCGTGAAAAAAACCTGGCTGATTGGCCGTGACCACATCGGTATTATTCCGCTGTACATGGGCAACGATGAGCATGGCAACCTGTTTGTGGCCTCAGAAATGAAAGCGCTGGTCCCGGTATGCAAATCCATCAAAGAGTTCCCTCCGGGAAGCTACATGTCCAGCACTGACGGGGAAATTCGCCGCTACTGGCAGCGCGACTGGTTCAGCTATGAAGCCGTCGAACACAACAAGACCGATGCGGTTGCCCTGAAGGATGCGCTGGAAGAGGCGGTGAAAAGCCACCTGATGTCTGACGTTCCTTACGGCGTGCTGCTGTCTGGTGGACTGGACTCCTCGATCATCTCCGCCGTGACCAAGAAATATGCCGCCAAGCGTATTGAAGATCAGGACAAGAGCGAAGCCTGGTGGCCTCAGCTGCACTCCTTTGCCGTTGGCCTTGAAGGGTCGCCGGATCTGAAGGCGGCAAAATCCGTTGCGGAACACCTGGGTACCGTGCATCACGAGATCCACTTCACCGTGCAGGAAGGTCTGGACGCTATCCGCGACGTGATTTACCACATTGAGACCTATGACGTGACCACCATCCGCGCCTCCACGCCGATGTATCTGATGTCGCGCAAGATTAAAGCGATGGGCATTAAAATGGTGCTGTCTGGCGAAGGTGCTGACGAGGTGTTTGGCGGCTATCTGTACTTCCATAAAGCGCCGAACGCGAAAGAGTTCCACGAAGAAAACGTGCGTAAACTGCTGGCGCTGCATATGTTCGACTGCGCCCGTGCGAACAAGGCGATGTCTGCCTGGGGCGTGGAAGCTCGCGTGCCGTTCCTGGATAAAAAATTCCTCGACGTGGCCATGCGTATCAACCCGCAGGATAAAATGTGCGGCTCTAACGGCAAGATGGAAAAACACATCCTGCGCGAATGCTTCTCCTCTTATCTGCCGGAAAGCGTGGCGTGGCGCCAGAAAGAGCAGTTCTCTGACGGCGTAGGCTACAGCTGGATTGATACGCTGAAAGAAGTGGCGGCGAAACAGGTTAGCGACCAACAGCTCCAGACCGCCCACTTTCGTTTCCCGTACAACACGCCAACCTCAAAAGAAGGCTATCTGTACCGTGAAATCTTTGAAGAGCTGTTCCCGGTCCCAAGCGCCGCAGAATGCGTACCCGGCGGACCTTCGGTAGCTTGCTCTTCAGCGAAAGCCATTGAGTGGGACGAAGCGTTCAAAACCATGGACGATCCTTCAGGTCGTGCGGTAGGCGTTCATCAGTCTGCCTATCAATAACGAACGATTGAGCAGCACAAAACGGGCCGCCAGCGGCCCGTTATTTTTATGAAATTCATAGGTTACCGGCAGAATTTGTTGATTTATTCGCCAGGCTGGTTATAAGCCAGACAAACGAAACGTTTCGGGGCAAAAACGGGAAAAAACTTGTTGACGCTTACAGGTCAACTCCGCATAATGCGCCCCGCAACGCCGATGAAGGTAACGCGCAAAAAGATGGCTACGTAGCTCAGCTGGTTAGAGCACAGCACTCATAATGCTGGGGTCACAGGTTCGATTCCCGTCGTAGCCACCATCTTTTTTGCGGGAGTGGCGAAATTGGTAGACGCACCAGATTTAGGTTCTGGCGCCGCAAGGTGTGCGAGTTCAAGTCTCGCCTCCCGCACCATTTCCGTAAACGGTTTTGCACGGATGGGGTATCGCCAAGCGGTAAGGCACCGGTTTTTGATACCGGCATTCCCTGGTTCGAATCCAGGTACCCCAGCCAGTTTTTTCTGATGGTTTTGTACTTTGAGACGGACATTGGGATATCGCCAAGCGGTAAGGCACCGGTTTTTGATACCGGCATTCCCTGGTTCGAATCCAGGTATCCCAGCCAGATCGGAAAAAGCAGTATAAGTTGTACGCAGTAAAATTAGGCTACTTAGCTCAGCTGGTTAGAGCACAGCACTCATAATGCTGGGGTCACAGGTTCGATTCCCGTAGTAGCCACCAATTTTATTGGGGTGTCGCCAAGCGGTAAGGCACTGGTTTCTGATACCAGCATTCCGGGGTTCGAATCCCTGCACCCCAGCCATATAAAAGACGATTTGCAGCGCAGATCGCAACCCCATTATTGGGGTGTCGCCAAGCGGTAAGGCACTGGTTTCTGATACCAGCATTCCGGGGTTCGAATCCCTGCACCCCAGCCAATAAGCAAAGAAGCCCGCCTGCGCGGGCTTTTTTGCGTCTGTTGACCCGTCCTGAAAGTTGAGAACGATACTCCGCCCAACCTCTGGGAAATATCAGCGGCGCAACCGCACCGCTGAAGAGGTCGTTCACTTGCCTTAATCTTCGAAACTGTTTTCCAGGCGCCACCAACTGAAAGCGCCCTGTTTTTCTGATTTTATGGCTGGGGACTATAATCCCAGTGCATATTTCAGCGCCTGCCGCTTCAGCACGCCGGAGCGCTCTGCCACGATCAGCCCGAGATTCCGCACCATCTTTAACGGCGCAGCCGGGGTGCTGAAGGCGAAATAGAACAGATCCATGCCGCTCTGCATCAGCAAATTATCCTTCTGTCGCCTGCGCTGATAGCGCTGTAAAACCCCCGCAGAGGCCCAGTCTTCGGCACGCTCCCGCGAGGAGACCAGCGTATCAATCAGCGCATCGACATCCCGGTAACCGAGGTTAACACCCTGCCCCGCTAAGGGGTTGATGGTATGCGCCGCATCGCCAACCAGCGCCAGTCCCGGCAGCACGTAGCGCGTGGCGTGACGGCGCACCAGCGGGAAGGAACCGGCCGTAACCGGCGTCACTTTTCCCAGACGCGCAGGAAAATGGCTGGAAATTTCCTGACCGAGTTGCGCCATCGACATGGCCTGAAGCTGGCGAATTCTTGCCGGGCTGTCATACCAGACCAGCGAGGCCCAGCGGTCAAACAGCGGAAGGAATGCTCTCGGCCCTTCCGGGGTAAATTGCTGCCAGGTGCAGTCACCGGCATCCTGCTCGCACTGCACGCTAATCAACATGCAGGACTGGGCATAATTCCAGCCGCGAATGCCTATCCCCGCCAGCTGCCGCACCTGAGAATTAGCCCCATCAGCGCCAATCACCAGCCTTGCGCTGAGCGTGTCGCCCTGTTCCAGCGTGAGCTGCCAGCCGCCATTAATGGGCTGCAGGGCTTTAAGCCTCGCAGGAGAGATCAGCGCCACCTCCTGCTGCTGCAATCGCTGCCACAACGCGCGTTGCAGCACGCTGTTTTCCACCATATACCCCAGCTCCGGCAGGCCGAGCGACTGCGCGTCAAAGCCAACGCGGGCAGTGTGCCATTCCCAGGTTTCAAGGCGCCGATAGGGCGTACAACGCATCGCCTGCACCAGCGGCCAGACCTCAAGCTGCCTGAGCAGCGCCACCGAAGAGGCGCCAATAGCAGAGATCCTGACATCTGGACGACTGGCGGCGACAAATTCAGCGGGCTCCTGCTGCTCAAGAACGGCGACGCTGAATCCCTGCGCGGCCAGCCCGCTGGCTAGCGCCGCGCCGACCATTCCGCCGCCCACGATAACGACATCCCATTTTTGCGTGGTCCCGGTCATGATTTTTTCCTGTTTTCATGGGCATCCTTGCACCCTATACCTACCCTTTCCAGGGTCAATTCTGTTACCCTTAGTGTACCGGATTTTTGTGGGCCAATTAGCGGTTACAAGCAGATGACAAAAAAACTTCTTATCAAAACCTGGGGCTGTCAGATGAATGAGTATGACTCATCCAAAATGGCAGACCTGTTGAACAGTACGCATGGCTATACTTTGACGGAGAGTGCCGAAGAAGCCGACGTGCTGCTGCTCAACACCTGTTCCATTCGTGAAAAGGCGCAGGAAAAAGTTTTCCACCAGCTTGGCCGTTGGAAACTGTTGAAAGAGAAGAATCCCGACCTGGTGATCGGCGTAGGCGGCTGCGTCGCCTCGCAGGAAGGCGATCTTATTCGCCAGCGCGCGCCCTGCGTCGATATTGTTTTCGGCCCGCAAACGCTGCATCGCCTGCCTGAAATGATCAACACCGTTCGCGGCACGAAAAGTCCGGTGGTCGATATCAGCTTCCCTGAAATTGAGAAGTTCGATCGCCTGCCGGAGCCGCGCGCTGAAGGTCCGTCAGCCTTTGTTTCGATCATGGAAGGATGTAATAAGTACTGCACGTTCTGCGTGGTGCCCTACACGCGCGGCGAAGAAGTCAGCCGCCCGAGTGACGATATCCTGTTCGAGATCGCCCAACTGGCGTCCCAGGGCGTGCGCGAGGTCAACCTGCTTGGTCAGAACGTAAATGCCTATCGTGGAGAGACTTTCGATGGCGAGATCTGTTCATTCGCCGACCTGCTGCGCCTGGTCGCCGCTATCGACGGCATTGACCGTATTCGCTTTACCACCAGCCATCCGATTGAGTTTACCGACGACATTATTGACGTCTATCGCGATACGCCGGAGCTGGTGAGCTTCCTGCACCTGCCGGTGCAGAGCGGTTCCGATCGGATCCTGACCCTGATGAAGCGCTCCCATACCGCCCTTGAGTACAAATCGATTATTCGCAAGCTGCGGGCGGCGCGTCCTGATATTCAGATCAGCTCCGACTTTATTATTGGTTTCCCTGGCGAGACGCAGCAGGACTTCGAGCAGACAATGAAGCTGATTGGCGAAGTGAACTTTGATACCAGCTATAGCTTTATTTACTCCGCCCGCCCGGGAACCCCGGCGGCAGACCTGCCTGATGACGTCAGTGAAGAAGAGAAAAAGCAGCGCCTGTGGATCTTGCAGGATCGTATCCATCAGCAGGCCATGAGCTGGAGCCGCCGCAAGGTGGGCACCGTCCAGCGAATTCTGGTTGAAAGGGTTTCCCGCAAAAACGTGATGGAACTTGCCGGACGGACCGAGTGTAACCGCGTGGTTAACTTTGAAGGGACGCCGGATATCATCGGTAAATTTGTCGATGTAGAAATTGTCGAGGTCAATACCAACTCCCTGCGCGGCGTGGTGGTGCGCAAGGAAGAGGCGATGGCGCTACGTTCAACGGAAGCCCCTTCGGCCGTGATTGCCCGCACCCGCAAAGAAAATGAGCTGGGCGTAGGTCTCTTCCAGCCTTGATCCCCCGAAGAAATGCGGCGAGCCTCGCAGGTTCGCCGTATCAAATCATCGCCTTACCCTTGCTTTCAGCAGGCAGCGCCCAAATATCTTTTTCAGTGCTTGCGCCTTTCGGCTACGCCATAAATAATTTCGTTATGGCCCGCCGCGCAAAGGCGCTGACAGCCGATGAATTGCCATCCACAACTGGCCCTGAGCGACCCAAAGGATTCGTTTGAATATTGAAACACGCGAAATTACGTTAGAGCCCATGGACAACACTCGTCTGCTGAGCCTGTGCGGTCCCTTTGATGACAACATCAAGCAGTTGGAGCGTCGTCTGGGGATTGAGATCAACCGCCGTGACAATGCCTTTAAGTTGGTGGGTAAAGCGCTAATCGTCGATGCGGCCGCAGCTATCCTGCGCGATCTGTATGTGGACACCGCTCCAGTGCGCGGGCATATCCCGGATATCGATCCTGAGCAAATCCACCTGGCCATTAAAGAGAGCCGCGTGCTGGAGCAGAGCGCCGACAGCGTGCCGGAGTTCGGCAAAGTGGTGAACATCAAAACCAAACGCGGCGTGATTAAACCGCGTACGCCAAATCAGGCGCAGTACGTGGCCAACATTCTCGGCCACGACATCACCTTTGGCGTGGGCCCGGCCGGGACGGGGAAAACCTATCTGGCGGTTGCCGCCGCCGTCGATGCGCTTGAGCGTCAGGAAGTGCGCCGCATCCTGCTGACGCGGCCAGCGGTGGAGGCAGGTGAAAAGCTTGGCTTCCTGCCCGGCGATCTGAGCCAGAAAGTCGATCCCTATCTGCGCCCGCTTTACGACGCCCTGTTTGAAATGCTGGGCTTTGAGCGCGTGGAAAAACTGATTGAACGTAACGTCATCGAAGTGGCTCCGCTGGCCTACATGCGCGGCCGTACGCTGAACGATGCGTTTATTATTCTTGATGAAAGCCAGAACACCACCATCGAACAGATGAAGATGTTCCTGACCCGCATTGGCTTCAACTCCAAGGCGGTCATTACCGGCGACGTCACGCAGATCGACCTGCCGCGCAACCTCAAATCTGGCCTGCGTCATGCTATTGAGGTGCTGTCCGGGGTGGAAGAGATCAGCTTCAACTTCTTCCACAGCGAAGACGTGGTGCGCCATCCGGTGGTAGCCCGAGTGGTTATCGCCTATGAAGCCTGGGAAGCCGCCGATCAAAAGCGGCGCGACGCGCAGGCCGAAGAGCGAAAACGAGAAGCGTTAGCCCTGCAACAGGCTACGCAGGAGCCAAAATGAGCAGCGTCATTCTTGATTTACAGCTAGCCTGCGAAAAGACCGAAGGCCTGCCGGCAGAATCTGATTTTCACCGCTGGCTGGAAGCCGTATTGCTCCAGTTCCAGCCAGAGAGTGAAGTCACCATTCGTGTGGTTGACCAGGCCGAAAGCCATGAGCTGAACCACACCTATCGCGGGAAAGATAAGCCGACCAACGTGCTCTCTTTCCCGTTCGAAGCCCCGCCGGGCATCGAGCTTCCGCTGCTGGGTGACCTGATTATCTGTCGCCAGGTGGTGGAAGAAGAAGCCGCCGCGCAGGAGAAGCCGTTGCTGGCCCATTGGGCGCATATGGTGGTGCATGGCAGTCTCCATCTGCTGGGCTACGACCATATAGAAGACGACGAAGCCGAAGAGATGGAATCGATTGAGACCGAGATAATGCTTGCTCTTGGTTATGACGATCCGTACATTTCGGAGAAAGAGTTACCGTAAGCAGGCTAATCGCCTGACAGTGTTCCTGGCCTGCGCAGCTGGCAGGCAGGGATATCCCGACCCACGACAAGAGTGACCAAACCAAAACGCCATGAGCGATGACCATTCACAGAATAATGACAGTCCCAGTAGTAAAAAGGGATTTTTCACCCTTATCCTCAACCAGCTGTTTCACGGTGAGCCTAAAAACCGCGAAGACCTGCTGGAACTGATCCGCGATTCAGAACAGAACGATCTGATCGACCCGGATACCCGCGATATGCTGGAAGGCGTGATGGATATCGCCGAGCAGCGCGTGCGTGACATCATGATCCCCCGCTCGCAGATGATTACGCTGAAGCGAAACCAGCCGCTGGAAGAGTGCCTGGACGTGATCGTGGAGTCAGCCCATTCCCGCTATCCGGTGATCAGCGAAGATAAAGATCATGTTGAAGGCATTCTGATGGCGAAAGATCTGCTGCCGTTTATGAGCAGCGGATCGTCTCCCTTCAGCATGGAAAAAGTGCTGCGCCAGGCCGTCGTGGTGCCGGAAAGCAAGCGCGTTGACCGTATGCTGAAAGAGTTTCGCTCCCAGCGCTATCACATGGCTATTGTGATTGACGAATTCGGTGGTGTTTCCGGCCTGGTCACCATCGAAGATATCCTGGAACTGATCGTCGGTGAAATCGAAGATGAATATGATGATGAAGAGGATCGCGATATTCGTCAGCTGAGCCGCCATACCTATACCATCCGGGCCCTTACCCCGATTGAAGATTTCAACGAGGTGTTTGAAACCAGCTTCAGTGATGAAGAGGTCGACACCATCGGCGGTCTGGTGATGCAGGCATTCGGCCATCTGCCCGCTCGCGGAGAGAGCATTGAGATCGAAGGTTATCAGTTTAAGGTCGCTATGGCCGACAGCCGTCGGATCATCCAGGTCCACGTCAGAATCCCGGAAAACTCGCCGCAACCGATACTGGAAGAATAATTTTCATATGGCTATCGCCTCACTGTACCAGCGTCAGCGGGTTCGCCTGCTTTTAGCGCTGATAACGGGTGCCCTTGGCACCCTTTCGTTTTCGCCCTACGATTTCTGGCCAGCCGCGCTGATTTCACTGGCCGGTCTGCTGGCTCTGACCCTTGAACGCTACACTCGCCAGGCTACCGCCATTGGCTTCGTCTGGGGCATGGGGCTGTTCGGCAGCGGCGTTAACTGGGTCTATGTTAGCATTGCCACCTTTGGCGGTATGCCGGGACCGGTAAACGTGATGCTGGTGGTGTTGCTGGCCGCCTGGCTTTCTCTCTTTACTCTGCTGTTTGCCGCCCTGCTTAATCGGCTGTTTCCCAAAACCTCGCTGCTGCGGCTTGTTGTCGCGGCGCCCGTGCTTTGGCAAATCACCGAATTCCTGCGCGGGTGGGTCCTGACGGGGTTCCCGTGGCTACAGTTTGGCTACAGCCAGATTGACGGCCCGTTGAAAGGACTGGGGCCGATGGTTGGCGTTGAAGGCATTACCTTCGTGCTGACCATCGTGGCTGGCCTGGCTGTCTTCGCAGCGGTGAAACGCCAGTGGATTGCCGGCGTCATCGCCCTTGCCCTGCTGCTGCTGCCGTGGCCGCTGCGTCAGATTAGCTGGACTCAGCCAATGCCCGAGCGCGAAGTTGACGTGGCGCTGGTGCAGGGTAATATTCCGCAGTCGATGAAGTGGGAAGCCGACCAGCTCATTAATACGCTGAAAACCTATACCTCACTCAGTCGGCCTTACGTTGGCAAAGCGCAGATTATTATCTGGCCCGAGTCCGCCATTCCCGATTTAGAGTCAAACCAGCAGCCTTTTCTCAAGTCTGTCGACCAGGAGTTAAGGGCCAGCGGCAGCAGCCTGATTACCGGGATTGTCGATTCACGGCTTGAACACAACCGCTATCACGACTACAACTCGATTATTGTGCTTGGCGGAGATAAGCCCTACGACTACAGCAGTATGAATCGTTACCAGAAAAACCATCTGGTGCCGTTTGGCGAGTTTGTGCCGCTGGAAACGCTGTTGCGTCCTCTTGCCCCTTTCTTTGACCTGCCGATGTCCTCCTTCAGCCGGGGAAGTTATGTCCAGCCACAGCTGAAAGCCGCCGGTTACAATCTGACGGCGGCCATTTGCTACGAGATTGTGCTGGGGCAGCAGGTCCGGGATAATTTCCGCCCGGATACCGACTTCCTGCTGACGATCTCTAACGATGCCTGGTTCGGCCACTCTATCGGGCCCTGGCAGCATTTCCAGATGGCGCGGATGCGCGCGCTGGAGCTAGGCAGACCGCTGCTGCGGGATACCAATAATGGGGTCACGGCGGTGATTAATGCGGATGGCGACGCCGAAGAGATGATCCCACAGTTCCAGCCTGGCGTCCTTTCCAGCAAAATCATCCCGACCCAGGGCCTGACCCCGTATGCCCGCTTTGGCAACTGGCCGGTGTGGATTATTACCCTGCTGTTCGGCCTGGCGGCTGTCGTTACCGGCTGGCGCAACCGGCGTTAACCGACAATCGGCTGCGAGCATCAAAACGCTGAACCTTAACGGTTCGGCGTTTTTTTTTGGAACCCGCGTCTCCCTCCGGCTACTAAGCACATCATGCTGAGAAATGTTTCATTAAAAACATTTTGGCACGATGTTTGCAGAACCTTACGGCGAAATCGCTGAAGAGCCTGCATATTACCGCGGATAAGCGTAAACGCACCATTGTGGCTCAATGAATGCCCCAGGGCGGAGCATTGTTCCGACCAATGCTTTTATTTGGTGCGGCACGCTTCGCAAAAAAGAAACTTTCTTGTTTCATCGCGTTAACATTCCGCTATGTTATGGCTATTCAGGGTGCGGTTACGCCCTGGGATAAAAAGAAAAGCAGCAGGAAATAAACATAACATCACAATCGGCACAATTTTATGACGCCGCACAACGAAGGAGTTGGAGATGAAATTACGGAAACTGGGGCTGTGTCTTGCACTGGCTGGCCTTGCATCCGGTATCGCCCATGCAGAAGATGCAGCACAATCGCCTACCCTCGACAAAATTGCTAAAAATGGCGTGATTGTCGTAGGGCATCGTGAGTCTTCTGTTCCTTTTTCTTACTACGATAATCAGCAAAAAGTTGTCGGCTACTCGCAGGATTACTCCAATGCCATCGTGGCAGCGATCAAGGCCAAACTGAACAAGCCGGATCTGCAGGTCAAAATGCTGCCGATCACCTCTCAAAACCGTATCCCGCTGCTGCAAAACGGGACTTATGATTTCGAGTGCGGCTCAACGACCAACAATCTGGAGCGTCAGCAGCAGGCTGCCTTCTCCAATACGATCTTTGTTATCGGCACCCGTTTACTGGTTAAGAAAGGCAGTCCCATTAAGGATTTCCCTGACCTGAAAGGCAAAACCGTAGTCGTCACTTCAGGGACCACCTCTGAAATTCTGCTGAACAAGCTGAACGACGAGAAGAAAATGAATATGCGTATTATCAGCGCTAAAGATCACGGTGACTCCTTCCGTACGCTGGAAAGCGGTCGCGCCGTGGCCTTTATGATGGATGATGCGCTGCTGGCCGGTGAAAGAGCGAAGGCCAAAAAGCCGGACAACTGGGAAATCGTCGGGACGCCTCAGTCGAAAGAAGCCTACGGCTGTATGCTGCGCAAGGGTGACACCGGCTTTAAACAGCTGCTGGACAGCACTATTGCTCAGGCACAGACCTCTGGCGAGGCGTCTAAGTGGTTTGCCAAATGGTTCAGCCAGCCAATTCCACCGAAGAACCTCAATATGAACTTCTCCCTGTCTGACGATATGAAAGCGACGTTCAAGACGCCAAATGACAAGGCACTGAACTAATAATGAAAATAAGGGCGGCCCGCGGCTGCCCTATGATTGTTGAAAATGGGCTGGACAGACAACAGCCTGAATAATCCGTTCAAAACAGTCCGGGTAGTCAGACGAAGGTGCAAAGTGGCCGTTCCCCATTGCGTACGGCAGAGCCTTTCATCAATCTTCAGGGTAGCTACGCTACCCTTTTTTTCTCCCGGAGTTATTTATGTCAATCGATTGGAACTGGGGTATTTTCCTGCAGGAAGCCCCTTTCGGTAATACCACCTATCTGGGGTGGCTGTGGTCCGGCTTTCAGGTCACCATTGCCGTCTCAGTTTGCGCGTGGGTTATCGCCCTTTTGGTCGGTTCGCTTTTCGGCATTTTGCGTACCGTCCCCAGCCGTCTGCTATCCTCCCTCGGCACCTGCTACGTTGAGTTATTTCGCAACGTTCCGCTGATTGTGCAGTTCTTTATCTGGTATCTGGTGGTGCCGGAACTGCTGCCGGAAAATGTCGGCATGTGGTTCAAGTCCGAACTGGACCCCAATATCCAGTTCTTTATCTGCTCCGTGCTCTGCCTTGGTTTGTTTACCGCAGCTCGCGTCTGTGAACAGGTTCGCGCGGCGATCCAGTCACTGCCCTCAGGCCAGAAAAACGCCGGACTGGCGATGGGCCTGACGCTGCCGCAAACCTATCGCTACGTGCTGTTACCTAACGCCTATCGCGTGATTGTGCCGCCGATGACCTCCGAGATGCTGAACCTGGTAAAGAACTCTGCCATCGCGTCAACGATTGGTCTGGTCGACATGGCCGCGCAGGCGGGCAAGCTGCTGGACTATTCGGCGCACGCTTATGAATCATTCACCGCGATTACCGTTGCCTACGTCGGCATCAACGTGGTGATTATGCTGCTGATGAGCCTGGTTGAACGTAAGGTTCGCCTGCCCGGCGGCATGGGAGGTAAATAATGTACGAATTTGACTGGAGCACCATTGTTCCAAATCTGCCTTACCTGCTGAACGGGATGATTGTTACCCTGAAAATCACCGTCACCGCCATCGTGTTTGGCATCATCTGGGGCACTCTGCTGGCGGTGATGCGTCTGTCGAACTTTAAGCCCCTCAGCTGGTTTGCCCGGCTGTACGTCAACCTGTTTCGCTCCGTGCCGCTGGTGATGGTGCTGCTGTGGTTCTATCTGGTGGTTCCCAGCTTTTTACAGCAGGTTCTTGGCCTGTCCCCCAAAACCGATATCCGCCTGATCTCAGCTATGGTGGCTTTTTCGCTGTTTGAGGCCGCCTACTACTCTGAAATCATCCGTGCCGGTATTTTGAGCATCGCTCGCGGCCAGGGTAACGCGGCGCTGGCGCTAGGCATGACGCACTGGCAGTCCATGCAGCTGATTATCCTGCCGCAGGCGTTCCGCGCCATGGTGCCGCTGCTACTGACTCAGGGTATCGTGCTGTTCCAGGATACGTCGCTGGTGTATGTGCTCAGCCTCGCTGATTTCTTCAGAACCGCAGACACTATCGGCATCAACAATGGGACCGAGATCGAAATGGTGCTGTTTGCCGGTGCGGTTTATTTCGTTATCAGCCTTAGCGCTTCGCTGTTGGTCGGCTATTTAAAGAAAAAAAGGACGGTTTAAATGATTACCCTGAAAAACGTTTCTAAGTGGTATGGTCACTTTCAGGTACTGACCGACTGCTCAACCGAAGTAAAAAAAGGCGAAGTGGTGGTAGTCTGCGGCCCGTCTGGCTCCGGTAAATCCACGCTGATTAAAACGGTCAACGGCCTCGAACCGGTTCAGGAAGGCAAAATTGAAGTTAATGGCACCACGGTTAACGACAAAGGCACTAACCTGGCCCAGCTGCGCTCTAAAGTTGGCATGGTGTTCCAGCACTTTGAGCTGTTTCCCCATCTGACGATCGTTGAGAATCTGACGCTGGCGCAGGTAAAAGTGCTGAAGCGCAATAAAGAAGAGGCGCGCCAGAAGGGCCTGAAGCTGCTGGAGCGCGTCGGTCTTGCCGCCCATGCCAATAAGCATCCCGGACAGCTTTCCGGCGGCCAGCAGCAGCGCGTGGCGATTGCTCGTGCGCTCTGCATGGACCCGATCGCCATGCTGTTTGACGAACCGACTTCCGCCCTGGACCCGGAGATGATCAACGAGGTGCTGGACGTGATGGTGGAGCTGGCCAATGAGGGGATGACCATGATGGTGGTGACCCATGAAATGGGCTTTGCCCGCAAAGTGGCAAATCGGGTGATCTTTATGGATGAAGGGAAGATTGTGGAGGACTCCGCCAAGGATGACTTCTTCAATAATCCGCAGTCCGACCGGGCAAAAGACTTCCTCGCCAAAATTCTGCACTAATTTTTTCACCGGGGCGGGACTCTCCGCCCCGACATTTATGGTTCAAAAGGCTGCCGCTGGAACTGATCGTTACCGCACTCCGGGCAGCGCGTCAGCGTTTCGGGCGTGTAGATAGCGCGCGTAAACTGGCACTGCTCGCAAACCAGATTACCCAGCCCCACCACTTCTCCGCTCTGATACACGCCGTGATGATTGAGATCCTGAAAGACCTCGCGCCACTCCAGCTGGCTTTTATCGGTGATATCAGCCAGCTCTTTCCACACGCTTTCCCTGATGACGCGCATAAATACGCTGTCGCCGCTGTCGTCCTGATGTTCGGTATAGCTGCGCGCAAACTCTTCCAGGTCACGGCGAACCGCCCGCGTAACATCATCAATCTGGCTTCTGGTCAGCTCTCCACGGTTGTTCAGGCGCTGCCTGGCGCTCTCCACCAGAGCATCAATATCATGCTCTCCCCGATTGATTCTCTCCGTCAGCGAAGAGACCAGTTCCCGATAATACTGAGCAACCTTGTTCATTTTTTCTCCAAAGCTAACCAATACGTTACGTTTTAATTCTAGTGCTATTCACATTATTGTAATGTGGCAACGCCCAAAATTGCCTGCTGGATTCCAGCTTACAGAGAAATGCCGTTTGTCAGGCCGGTTACTGTTGTTGCGCCGGGGCTGGATCAGCTATGCTATGCGGATCTGAACGAATTCATAAAGTTTACAAAGGACCACTGGCTGCCATGCAAGAGCAATACCGCCCGGAAGAGATAGAATCCCACGTCCAACAGCACTGGGACGAGAAGCAAACGTTCAAAGTGACCGAAGAGGAAGGTAAAGAGAAGTACTACTGCCTCTCCATGCTGCCCTATCCTTCTGGCCGCCTACATATGGGCCATGTGCGTAACTACACCATCGGTGATGTGATCTCCCGCTATCAGCGTATGCTGGGCAAAAACGTTCTGCAGCCGATTGGCTGGGATGCGTTCGGCCTGCCCGCTGAAGGCGCAGCGGTAAAAAACAACACGGCGCCCGCGCCGTGGACCTACGACAACATCGCCTATATGAAGAACCAGCTGAAGCTGCTGGGCTTTGGCTATGACTGGAGCCGCGAGCTGGCTACCTGCCAGCCGGAATACTACCGCTGGGAACAGTGGTTCTTCACCCGGCTGTACGAGAAAGGCCTGGTTTATAAAAAAACCTCAGCCGTTAACTGGTGCCCGAACGACCAGACCGTGCTGGCGAACGAGCAGGTGATCGACGGCTGCTGCTGGCGCTGCGATACCAAAGTCGAGCGCAAAGAGATCCCGCAGTGGTTTGTCAAAATCACCGATTATGCCGACGAACTGTTAAATGACCTGGACACGCTGGAAAGCTGGCCTGAGCAGGTTAAAACCATGCAGCGCAACTGGATCGGACGTTCAGAAGGGGTTGAAATCACCTTTGACGTAGCTGACAGCAGCGAGAAGCTGAGCGTGTATACCACCCGCCCGGACACCTTTATGGGCGTGACCTATCTGGCCGTGGCGGCAGGCCACCCGCTGGCCGCTCAGGCGGCGGCCGCCAATCCGGCGCTGGCCAATTTTATTGCCGAATGCCGCAATACCAAAGTCGCCGAAGCTGAAATGGCGACGATGGAGAAAAAAGGCATGGCGACCGGCATGTTTGCCGTGCATCCCCTCTCCGGCGAAAAGCTGCCGGTGTGGGTCGCTAACTTCGTACTGATGGAGTATGGCACCGGTGCCGTAATGGCCGTTCCGGGTCACGATCAGCGCGACTGGGAGTTCGCAACCAAATACGATCTGACCGTTAAGCCGGTTATCCTCAACGCCGATGGCAGCGAGCCGGATCTGTCCGCTGCGGCAATGACCGAGAAAGGCACCCTGTTTAACTCGGGCGAGTTTGACGGTCTCACTTATGAAGCGGGCTTCAACGCCATCGCCGACAAGCTGGCGGCTAAAGGCGTAGGCGAACGCAAGGTGAACTATCGCCTGCGCGACTGGGGCGTTTCCCGCCAGCGCTACTGGGGCGCGCCAATCCCAATGGTCACGCTGGAAGACGGCACCGTGATGCCAACGCCGGAAGATCAGCTGCCGGTAATTCTGCCGGAAGACGTGGTCATGGATGGGATCACCAGCCCGATTAAAGCCGATCCCGAGTGGGCAAAAACCACGGTTAACGGCCAGCCTGCGCTGCGCGAAACGGATACCTTCGACACCTTTATGGAGTCCTCCTGGTACTACGCGCGCTATACCTGCCCTGACTTCGATAAGGGTATGCTGGACCCGGCCGCAGCTAACTACTGGCTGCCGGTCGATCAGTACGTAGGCGGTATCGAACACGCCATCATGCATCTGCTCTACTTCCGCTTCTTCCATAAGCTGCTGCGTGATGCCGGTCTGGTGACCTCTAACGAACCGGCAAAACGTTTGCTGTGCCAGGGTATGGTGCTGGCCGATGCCTTCTATTACCTGGGCGCAAGCGGCGAGCGTAACTGGGTTTCTCCCGTTGACGTAACCTTCGACCGCGACGAAAAAGGCCGCATCAGCAATGCAACCGATTCTGCCGGGCACCAGCTGGTTTACGCCGGTATGAGCAAGATGTCGAAGTCTAAAAACAACGGCATCGATCCGCAGATCATGGTTGAGCGTTACGGTGCCGATACCGTGCGCCTGTTTATGATGTTTGCCTCACCGGCGGAGATGACGCTGGAGTGGCAGGAGTCCGGCGTTGAAGGAGCAAACCGCTTCCTGAAGCGCGTGTGGAGACTGGCCTACGAACACAGCGAAAAAGGTCCAACCGTGGCGCTGGATATTGCCAGCCTCAACGACGAGCAGAAGTCGCTGCGTCGCGAGCTGCACAAAACCATTGCTAAAGTTTCCGATGACATTGGTCGTCGTCAGACCTTCAACACCGCCATCGCGGCGATCATGGAGCTGATGAACAAGCTGGCTCGTGCTCCGCAGGAGAGCGAGCAGGATCGCGCCCTGATGCAGGAAGCGCTGCAGTCGGTGGTCCGCCTGCTCTATCCGTTCACCCCACATGCCTGCTTCTCGCTGTGGCAGGCGCTGGGCGGCGAAGGCGACGTTGATAACGCACCGTGGCCGCAGGCCGATGAGCAGGCAATGGTGGAAGATTCTCTGCTGGTGGTGGTGCAGGTTAATGGTAAAGTACGTGGCAAAATTACCGTTCCGGCTGATGCCACTCAGGAACAGGTTCAGGCTCGTGCCGCGCAGGAGCATCTGGTCGCCAAGTACCTTGATGGCGTCACCATTCGTAAAGTGATTTACGTACCGGGCAAGCTGCTTAACCTGGTCGTGGGTTGATGTCAGGAGGAATTGTGCGACATCCGATTTTATCTGTGATGCTGGGTCTTGCGGTGTTAATCACCGCAGGTTGCGGTTTTCATCTGCGTGGCACCACTGCGGTGCCGAAAGAGTTGAAAACCATGATCCTCGATACCTCCGATCCGTACGGCCCGCTAACGCGTACCGTTCGTGAGGAGCTGCGTCTTAACAACGTCACTATCCTGGACAACCCAGGCCTGCGTAAAGACGTCCCTTCCCTGCGCCTGCTGGGTGAGGCTCAGGGCCGCGATACGGCATCGATTTTCCAGGACGGCAAAACCGCAGAGTACTCGATGATGCTGGTGGTGCGTGCTCAGGTGCTGGTGCCGAATAGAGGCATCTATCCGATCAGCGCAACCGTCTATCGCTCATTCTTTGACAACCCGCTGGCGGCGCTGGCGAAGGACTCAGAGCAGAATATCATCATCAGCGAGATGCGTACTCAGGCTGCTCAGCAGCTGGTGCGTAAGCTCCTGACGGTACATGCTGCGGAAAGCGATGCCTCAATCAATACGCTGGATAACTCGCCGGAAGCGATCGATCAGACTTCGCCGCGCTCAGTACTACCCGACAACTCGCTGGCTAGATGATCAGGATCTACCCTGAGCAATTAAGCGCGCAGCTCCATGAGGGGCTGCGCGCTTGTTATATTCTGACCGGCAACGAACCGCTTCTGCTACAAGAATCGCAGGATGCCGTGCGCGCTGCCGCTCAACAGCAGGGCTTTACCGAACATTTCAGCGTAGTTATCGATGCCCATACCGACTGGGACGCCCTGTTTTCTACCTGCCAGGCGCTAAGCCTGTTCGCCAGCCGGCAGACGCTGACCTTGACGCTGGCGGAAAATGGGCCCAACGCCGCTATCTCCGGGCAACTGGTTACCCTTTCCACCCTGCTCCATGCTGATATTCTGCTTATCCTGCGCGCGGCAAAGCTGACGAAAGCGCAGGAGAATAGCGCCTGGTTTAAAGCGCTGAGCGCCAGTGGTGTGGTCGTGCCCTGCCAGACGCCTGAACAGCCCCAGTTGCCTCGCTGGGTGGTCAGCCGGGCAAAAAACCTGAAGCTGAGCATCGACGATGCCGCCATCCAGCTGCTCTGCTATTGTTACGAAGGAAACCTGCTAGCGTTATCGCAGGCGCTTGAACGTTTGTCCCTGCTATGGCCAGACGGTAAGCTGACGCTGCCAAGGGTTGAACAGGCGGTGAACGATGCCGCCCACTTCACCCCTTTCCACTGGGTTGACGCGCTACTGGCGGGCAAAAGCAAACGCGCGCAGCATATTTTACGCCAGATGGAGGCTGAAGACGGCGAGCCGGTAATTCTGCTGCGCACGGTGCAAAGAGAGCTGGTGACGCTGCTTACCCTGCAACGACAGATGGCCAGCACGCCGCTTAGAACGCTGTTTGACCAGCATCGTGTCTGGCAAAACCGTCGTCCACTGTACAGCGAGGCGCTACAGCGTCTCTCTGCCGGACGGCTGGCGCAGGCGATTCACCTGCTGGCCCGCATCGAACTGACGCTGAAGCAGGACTACGGTCAGTCAGTCTGGACTGAGCTTGAGACGCTGTCCCTGCTGCTATGCCAGACCTCTTTCCCAGAGAACTTTTGCGATGTCTGAGACTCATGAACTGCAGGCGCTGTTTGGCGGAACCTTTGATCCCATCCATAACGGTCACCTGACGGTTGGCCAGGAGCTTGCCGCGCAGATTGGGGTGAAAGAGATTATCCTGCTGCCCAATAACGTGCCTCCTCATCGTCCTCAACCCGAAGCTTCCCCGGAACAGCGACTCAAAATGGTATCGCTTGCCATTGCAGGCAACCCCCTTTTCAGGCTCGACTGTCGGGAAATGGCACGGACAATACCGTCATGGACTATTGATACGCTGGAAGACATTCGGGCTGAAAAAGGGCCAGAGCAATCCCTGGGTTTTATTATTGGTCAGGACTCTTTACTCAGCCTGCCTCACTGGCATCGCTGGCAGGAGTTGCTGAATTACTGCCATCTGCTGGTGTGTAAAAGGCCCGGCTATGCGAACCAGATGGAAACGCCCGCGCTGCAAAACTGGCTGGACACACATTTAACCCGAGATATCGCCCACCTGCATAACACCCCGGCGGGCACTGTCTTTCTTGCCGATACGCCGCTGGTTGAAATCTCTGCAAGCGATATTCGTCAACGTCGCCACGCGGGCCTTTCCTGCGCTGACCTGCTGCCGGCGCAGGTCATTAAGTGGATCGATAGCCAGGGGTTATATCTGGCTTAAAAATAGCAACGTTACCTGCATTGACTGCTACTCACGGACTATTAGCCTCCGCAACCATAATTTGCATTATGCAGCCCTGTCAGCGGCAAAATTATCATGAGCCCCAGGTATTTTACGCGGCATATCCGTCAATGAGTTACCCCATCATTTCGACCTGCCAATACCCAATCTCACTTCAAGGATGATCGACATCCGTTCTGGTGCTAAACTCCTGCCACTTAAAAAATACTATTTGTTACACAATTTACGGAAAAACTACCTTTTACTGATCTTGATGTCACTTTAGTGCGAACTTAGTGATAAAATCCTGTCACTTGAAAATATGAGTTGTTACAAAAATCATGAAAACACCCCTTTGCGTTGATCTTGATGGCACTTTAGTGCGAACTGATACGCTTGTTGAATCATTCTTGTTGCTGATAAAGAAAAACCCGCTTTATGTATTCCTGTGCATTTTGTGGCTCTTCCGTGGTAAAGCTGTCCTTAAGGATGAGATAGCCAGTCGGGTGACCCTGAACGTTGCAACCCTTCCGTATAATGAAGAGTTACTCTCCGTAATTAGAGAGGAGCACGCCCAGGGAAGAGAGTTATGGCTATGTACTGCTGCGAACATAAAAATAGCCAAAGCGGTTGCAGATCACTTAGGTATTTTTTCCAGGGTCATAGCCAGCGATAAAACCAGGAATGTTTCTTCCTCAGTTAAAGCTGGCGAAATTTTGGCTTTTACTTCGGCGTTTGATTACGCGGGAAACTCTTCAGATGATATTAAAGTATGGCATAAATCATCCGGAGCTATAGTTGTTGACCTGCCTAAAAAATTACTTGCCAAAGTTTCAGCGCCAATTTTACATAAAATAGACAATAACACCAATATAGAAAAAGCCTGGATAAAAGAAATACGAATCCATCAATGGGCTAAAAACCTCCTTATTTTTGTACCGTTATTAGTCGCCCATGAAATAGATAAGTCATCATTATTTCTTAGCACTGCGCTTGCCGTTTTAGCATTTTGTTTTTGTGCATCAAGCGTTTACCTACTCAACGACCTTGTTGACCTTGAGGCGGACAGAGAGCACAAAACAAAGAGAAACAGACCGATTGCTTCAGGCGATATTACATTAATTCATGGCATCATTGCTGCGGTTGTGTTAATTGTCGCATCGGTGTCAATCTCCATATTTCTACCTGTAGAGTTTGCCTTTGCCCTGGCTTTATACTATGTAATAACCCTGGCTTATTCTTTTGCTCTTAAAAGAAAAGTTGTCATCGATGTCGCTACCCTGGCAATTCTGTATTCGATGCGCCTTATTGCAGGGGCGACGGCAACAGGTATAGAACTGTCTAACTGGCTAATATCTTTCTCGATGTTCATGTTCTTTAGTTTAGCTATCGTAAAAAGAGTTGTTGAGCTTAAATCTGCTGAATCAGATGCGAAAATAAAAGGTCGTGGATATTACCCAACAGATATGCCATTATTATTAGCATCAGGGGTGTCTGCTGGCTATATATCAATTCTCGTATTCACTCTGTACATAGATAGCTATGCAAGTATGCAGATCTACGATAACCCAAACGCACTTTATTTAATAGCACCTATTTTATTCGTTTGGCTTACCAGAGTTTGGTTAATTACGTGGCGTGGGAATATGCATGATGACCCTGTTGCATTCGCTATAAAAGACAGAACCAGTCAGGTAATGGGGCTTATCATGCTGGCATTAATTACTTTTGCAACGGGGGTGTAAATGTTGCAGATTGGATATATTTCTTTATTTTTCAGTGCATTATGTAGTGCTATTGCAAGCGTGCTGCTGAAATATCCCGATAAAGTTGGGATATTAGCCCTGTCCACAAATCCTGTATTGATTAAATTTCCCGCCATAATTTTCTATGGCGCTGGATTTGTACTGTATAGTTTAGGATTAAAAGATATCGATGTTTCAAAAGCCTATCCAGTAATGGTTTCATTTGCCATTTTACAGGTATTATTATTTGGTCTGTTTTTCGGCGAATCAATAACAATAAAAATGATTCTTGGCGCCGCTTTTGTAATTATTGGAATACTACTAATCAGCTTGAAATAGGATTGTGTGCATGTTTAGGTCTATGGCCCCCAAATTACTATTTTTTATTCTATCGTGCGCTGCATTATTCTATATAGCCACAGCCTCCAGTCCTAAGATACATGGGGATGGAAGAGAATATATTTTAATGAGCCAATCATTATTGAATCACGCATCATCCAACCTTAAAGAAAAAGATATTAAGGACACGGTAGATTCGTTTAAGAGAAAATCACATGATTTTAATGACTTTTATCTGAATTGTGAACAACATAAAGACTGCGGAGTTTCTCTATTGATAAACAAAGGTTACTTTCATAGTAATGAAGGTAATCTATACTCATATCATTTTTACTTCTACTCGCTGGTCAACATACCTGCACTACTTATTTCGAATGCAATATCAGCATCACCAACCACAGCTTTTTATTTAACTAATACGATGTTTTTTATTATCTCGTTGTATTTCATTGTATTTTTATTAAGAGATAAGTTTTCGTATAAGATTTTGATTTTACTGTTATTTTCGTCAAAAGTGACGCTGGCATACCTGAAATGGCCTCACCCAGAAGCAATAACTGTTTCATTATTAGTTATTTCACTATGCCTGATAAAACAAAAACAATTATATTGGGCATCTCTTATTTTTGCCTTCGCATCTTTACAGTATCAGCCATTAGGTATCATATCTGCAATCATTCTTATTTATGCTTTTATAAATGACATAAAAGAACATGAAATCAAATCTTTAAATGACTTATTGATTAACAAAAAACTTATAACCAGAAGCATAATCTTTGCAATAGTTAGCGGGATGATAGTCCTCGCACCATCAATGTTCTATTTATATCATTTTTCAACGCCTAATCTTATAGCATCGATCGGCGCTTCAAAATCAGAGCTAATAACATTTTCAAGATTCATATCAATGTATTACGACTTAAACCAGGGCGCGATATTACTCTTCCCTGTCGTATTACTTCTTTCTCCGATATGCTTCATTGCATCGTTTTTTAGCATAAAAAAAGAACGTTCTAAAAATGTAATACTCTTCACTATCATCTCCGCCGCTTCAGTAATACCTTGTTTAACAACCACAAATTGGAATTCCGGCGCAGAAAATGTCATGAGATATGCGTTCTGGGTATCAATTCCATTGATTTTTGCTTTTGTGGAGTTTATCTTCAGCATAAAAAACAACAAACTAAAAACCACAATAATATTGATAACCATTGTCAGCCAAATTGTAATATTCACTATGCAAAAAAAAGAAAAGTATTTTTCAAGCAGCCATACGGTCCCTTCATATATTGCGCTTGCGTTTTATAATCACATACCCCCACTGTATAATCCCGAAGCTGAGATATACATTGAAAGAGCCTTTAACGCCGAGCTACCGCTCAGAGATATAATGAGTGGAAAAAAATATCCAGGATATGTCAAACGCGGTTACCTGAAAAAACTAATAGCCCCGGCGAATATGGATGTATCACTATTAAATCCATGTCATAACGTAACGCCATCAATTAAAGCGACCTCTGATGGATGGGTTTATTATAACTATGGCAATAATTGTCAAGTGGCCGATAAAAGCAAGACTGGAGTGGTCATGTTTTCTCCACGACAGCAGTAACAGGTTATTAACCGGGTCACGGTAGAGCGCTAATCCTCTGGTATTGCGACGAGAAGGGCATTTGGTAACAGGTTTTTGATTATGACCAAATGCCCTGATTTAGTCTCCACCATTGATCTAATTCCTGTTGTTTCAGTCACTAACCCGGTATTGCTTGCGCCAGGTGTCACTGGTGGGGCCGGTAATCCTCAGTTTGTGACAGGTATCCGGCAACCGACTTATCCAACTCAGCCTGCTTCAGGGCAAACAATGGGAGCCGTGGTAACCATAAAATGGCGTGAACTGCCTTAAGATATGCCTGGACAAAACGGGTGCAAAAGCCGACACACCACTGAATATTGGCCTGAACATCATTGACACCGATCTTGAGGCTGTTATCCTTCGCTGCCACGATTTTTATCGCAGTGCAGATACGATCACTGCCCCATCAGAAATGCTCACACTAAGCGTAAAAATGCTGACAAAATACTTCGCTAAAACCCGTGAAGCGACAGGGCTTAAGTGGGACAATACCTCTCCTGGTTTTCATGAAATCCGAAGCTTTTCCGCCCGGTTCTATACTGAACAGCATGGCGATATTTCGCTCAGATGCTGAAGGGGGATAAGTCAGCTGAAGTGGCGGCACGGTAAACAGAGACTCGCGGAACAACACGGTCAATGACAGCGGTTTAAATGATTTTAGGATTATTTTGAGCCGAAATTAATAAATTATTGATATTTATATCAAAAAAAAGGGGAACCTTTTGCAAGGTCAAGCACTCCAAGACTTCGTTATCGATAAAATCGACGACATCAAAGGCCAGGATATTGTTTCGGTGAATGTTGAGGGCAAATCCAGCATTACCGACTGCATGATTATCTGTACCGGCACCTCAACGCGCCATGTGGCTTCGATCGCCGATCACCTGGTGCAGGAAACTCGTGCTGCGGGTATGAAACCGCTTGGCATTGCGGGCAAAGCCACCGCTGACTGGGTAGTTGTCGACCTGGGCGATGTCATTGTTCATGTGATGCAGGAAGAGAGCCGCCAGCTTTACGAACTCGAAAAGCTCTGGAGTTAATGCGTGAAGCTGCAGCTGGTCGCCGTCGGCACCAAAATGCCGGATTGGGTGCAAACTGGTTTTCTGGAGTATTTGCGTCGTTTTCCTAAGGATATGCCGCTGGAGCTGACCGAAGTTCAGGCTGGCAAGCGCGGCAAAAATGCCGATATCAAACGCATTCTTGAAAAAGAGGGCGAAATGATGCTGGCGGCAACCGGCAAAGGCAACCGCATCGTCACGCTGGACATCCCTGGTCAGCCGTGGGAAACGCCCCAGCTGGCTACCCAGCTTGAACGATGGAAGCTGGATGGCCGCGACGTCAGTCTGCTGATCGGTGGGCCGGAAGGCCTGTCGCCCGCCTGCAAAGCGGCGGCGGAGCAAAGCTGGTCTCTCTCCGCGCTAACCCTGCCCCATCCGCTGGTTCGCGTGCTGGTTGCGGAGAGTCTGTATCGCGCATGGAGCGTGACAGCGAATCACCCATACCATCGGGAATAGCCCTGAGATCAACCGGATACACTGAAACAGCGGATGAAATTACAACGTAACTCTTTTCGTGACTACTCTGCCGAACAGACACTCTTTGTCCGTCGGGCGCTGATCGCTTTCATTGGCATTTTACTGCTTTCCGGTATCCTGGTGGTCAATCTGTATCACCTGCAAATTATTCGCTACACCGACTACAGCACCCGCTCCAATGAAAACCGCATCAAGCTGGTGCCGGTTGCGCCCAGCCGCGGCATTATTTTCGATCGTAACGGCCTGCCTCTGGCGCTGAACCGAACGATTTACCAGATTGAGCTGGTGCCGGAAAAGGTCGACGACCTGGAAAAAACCCTGCTTGCGCTGCGGCCGATCGTCGATTTGAGCGACGAAGACCTGGTTGCCTTTGAAAAAGAGCGCAAGCGCTCGCGCCGCTTTACCTCAATCCCGGTGAAAACCGGCCTGAATGACGTGCAGGTCGCCCGTTTT
The DNA here is from genome assembly GCF_000773975.1 of Erwinia typographi. Taxonomy (GTDB): domain Bacteria; phylum Pseudomonadota; class Gammaproteobacteria; order Enterobacterales; family Enterobacteriaceae; genus Erwinia; species Erwinia typographi. Next base: position 84,583 of record NZ_JRUQ01000051.1, on the reverse strand, counting down.
GCGGTCAATCAGTACGCCTTCCCTGGCGTCGAGGTCAAAGGCTATCAGCGGCGCTACTATCCGTACAACTCTGCCCTGACCCATGTGCTGGGCTACGTCTCTAAAATCAACGATCGCGACGTTGACCGCCTTAGCAAAGAGGGCAAATGGCCTAACTACGCGGCGACGCATGATATTGGCAAGCTGGGCATCGAGCGCTATTACGAAGATATGCTGCACGGTAAAACCGGATATGAAGAGGTTGAAGTCAATAACCGTGGCCGGGTTATCCGTCAGCTTCACGAACAGATCCCTCAGGCCGGACAGGACATCTACCTGACCATCGATCTGAAGCTTCAGCAGTATATTGAAACTCTACTGGCTGGCAGCCGCGCCGCCGTGGTCGTCACCGACCCGCGCAATGGCGACATTCTGGCGATGGTATCAATGCCGAGCTACGATCCTAATCTGTTCGTTGATGGCATCACCAGCAAAGACTACAACATGCTGCTAAACGACCCTAACCGCCCGCTGATAAACCGCGCAACGCAGGGCGCCTACCCTCCAGCGTCCACGGTGAAGCCCTATATCGCGGTATCGGCGCTGACCGCCGGGGTTATCAATAAAAATACCAGCCTGTTTGATCCCGGCTGGTGGCAACTGCCGGGCTCCGAAAAGCGCTTCCGCGACTGGAAGCACTGGGGGCACGGTCGCCTGAACGTCACCAAATCACTGGAAGAGTCGGCGGATACCTTTTTCTATCAGGTTGCCTACGACATGGGCATTGACCGCCTCGGCGAGTGGATGAACAAATTTGGCTACGGCAGCCTTACCGGGATCGATCTGGTGGAAGAAACGCCGGGCAATATGCCGACCCGCGAATGGAAAATGAAGCGCTTTAAGAAACCCTGGTATCAGGGGGATACCATTCCGGTGGGCATCGGTCAGGGTTACTGGACCGCCACGCCGATGCAGATGAACAAAGCGATGATGACGCTAATCAATGACGGCATGGTCAAAACGCCGCATCTGCTGCACTCCAACATCGTGAATAACACCCGCGTGCCGTATCGCCAGCCTGACAACCCGCCGATTGCCGATATTCACTCCGGCTATTGGGAAATTGCTAAAGACGGTATGTTTGGCGTAGCAAACCGCCCTAACGGCACAGCAAGGAAAAGCTTTTCCGACGCGCCGTATAAAATCGCCGCTAAATCTGGTACGGCCCAGGTCTATGGCCTGAAAGCCAACGAAACTTACAACGCGCATAAAATTGCTGAACACCTGCGAGATCACAAACTGATGACCGCTTTCGCGCCTTACGACAATCCCCGCGTAGCCGTGACCATGATTCTGGAAAACGGCGGCGCAGGCCCGGCAGTTGGCACCATTATGCGCCAGATTCTGGACCATATTATGCTCGGCGACAACAATACCAACCTGCCTGACGCTGCCCCAGTGCCGCCGGGTTATGAGGGTGAATAGTCATGAATGATCGTCACCAAAAAAGCACCATCTGGACGCGAATTCACGTCGATCCAACCTTTTTCATCCTGATTTTTGCCCTGCTGGTGTATAGCGCCCTGGTGATCTGGAGTGCCAGCGGTCAGGACCCGGGGATGATGGAGCGAAAAATCGGTCAGATTGCGATGGGTATCGTTATCATGCTGGTGATGGCGCAGATCCCCCCGCGAGTCTACGAAGGCTGGGCACCCTACCTCTACATCATCTGCGTGATCCTGCTGATCGCCGTGGATGCGTTTGGTCATATCAGTAAAGGCGCGCAGCGCTGGCTGGACTTAGGGGTTGTTCGCTTCCAGCCCTCGGAGATTGCCAAGATCGCGGTGCCGCTGATGGTGGCGCGTTTTATCAACCGCGACGTCTGTCCGCCTACGCTGAAGAACACGGCTATCGCGCTGGTGCTGATTTTTATGCCGACGCTGCTGGTCGCCGCCCAGCCGGATCTCGGCACCTCCATTCTGATTGCCGCTTCGGGCCTGTTCGTGCTGTTCCTGTCTGGAATGAGCTGGAAACTGATTATCGTCGCTATCCTGATGGTCGCCGCTTTTGTGCCGATCCTGTGGTTCTTCCTGATGCATGACTATCAGCGCGCCCGCGTCATGATGCTGTTGGACCCTGAGAGCGACCCGCTGGGCGCGGGTTACCACATTATTCAGTCTAAAATTGCCATCGGCTCGGGCGGCCTGCGCGGCAAAGGCTGGCTGCACGGCACGCAGTCCCAGCTGGAGTTTCTACCCGAACGCCATACCGACTTTATCTTCGCCGTACTGGCAGAAGAATTAGGGTTGGTCGGCGTGCTGGTGCTGCTGGTACTCTACGTTCTGCTGATTATGCGTGGTCTGACGATGGCGGCGCGAGCACAGACCACCTTTGGCCGCGTGATGGCTGGCGGTCTGATGCTGATCTTCTTTGTGTATGTTTTTGTTAATATTGGTATGGTTAGCGGTATTCTGCCCGTAGTAGGGGTTCCGCTGCCGCTAGTCAGCTACGGCGGATCGGCGCTGATTGTGCTGATGGCCGGATTTGGCATTATTATGTCGATTCACACCCACCGAAAACTGTTGTCGAAGAGCGTTTAAGAGGCGTTAACATGCGTAAGGATTGGCTTTGGATTGCTCTGGCTTCAGCCCTGCTGGCAGCCTGTACTACCACCGAACAGCAGGCTCCCGCGCCACAGCAGCCGGCCTGGAATGGCCCGGTGGTGGAGATTGGCGGGGTTGAACCACGCTATGAACCGCAAAATCCAGGCACCAGCCAGGATTACTCGGTCAACGGCAAGAATTACCGCATTATCAAAGATCCTTCGAATTACAGCGAAACCGGACTGGCCAGCTGGTACGGCGATGAAGCTGCTGGCAGCCGAACGGCAACGGGCGAACCGTTCGACCCGGATGCGCTGACCGCCGCGCATCCCACGCTGCCGCTGCCAGCCTATGTGCGCGTGACTAACCTCGCTAATGGCCGTCAACTGGTAGTGCGCGTGAATGATCGTGGCCCCTATACGCCGGGGCGCATTATCGATCTCTCCCGTGCGGCGGGCGATCGTCTGAATATCTCGAACAATACCCGAGTCAAAATCGATTACATCAAGGTCGCGCCTGATGGCAGCCTTTCCGGACCAGGCACCATCGGAACCACCGTAGCTAAACAAAGCTATGCGCTGCCTCCTCGTCCTGATATCGCTGGCGGCATGGCCGTTATGGGCGGCGGAGCCGTAGCCAGTTCAGCTTCCCAGCCTGCGGCCAGTCAACAGCAGGCGCCAGAGAGCCACCCGATTGATAATGCCAGTCTGAGCAGCGATGACACGCTCGGCGCGCCGGTGCGCAGCAGCGGCTTTTTAGGCGCGTCACAGCCCCTGCGTTCTGGCGTACTGGAAGGCAGTGAGCCTGCGGCATCTGCGGCTGCACCCGCGACTGCAGCCGCTGCCGTTGTTGCCGCTCCAGCTGCCGCCGCTGCCAGCCGTCCGTCAGCCTCAGGCACCACCTATGTGGTACAGGTTGGCGCGTTAAGCGATCCGGCCCGCGCCAGACAGTGGGTAAACTCGTTGAGCAAACAGTTTGGCGTTCCAGGCACTGTTGACAGCCGCGGCAACGTTTACCGGGTTCAACTGGGGCGCTTTACCTCTCGCCAGCAGGCCAGCGCTTTGCAGCAGAGGTTGTCGAGCGAAGCGAATCAGTCCTCTTTTATCACCGTCGCACCTAACGAAATGTAATGCTGACCGGCACCCTGATAAAGCTAACAGACTGATACCTCTGTTAAGCTTCTCGGTAAAGACGGGTGCCGGGCTGAGCTGCTTTTGCTATAGTGAGTCACTTTTTTTAACCTAGCCGATGGATGTTGTAGTCCTAAACATGAACAATCTGACCTCCTCCCCACTGAAACGCCTGACGGCGGGATCGCTGATTGCCCTCAGCCTGACCTCCTTCGCCCACGCTGACGACGTGAATATTAAAACAATGATTCCAGGCGTGCCGGATATTGATGCGGAAGCCTACGTCCTGATCGACTACAACTCCGGTAAAGTGTTGGCAGAGAAAAATGCTGACGCCCGCCGCGACCCCGCCAGCCTGACCAAAATGATGACCAGCTACGTTATCGGTCAGGCGGTCAAGGCCGGAAAAATTAAGCAGGATGACGTGGTTACCGTAGGTAAAGATGCCTGGGCGACCGGCAACCCGGTCTTCAAAGGCTCCTCCCTGATGTTCCTGAAGCCTGGCGACCGCGTCCCCGTTTCGGAACTGACTCGCGGTATCGTACTGCAATCCGGCAATGATGCCTGCGTGGCGATGGCCGATTACGTCGCCGGCAGCCAGGATGCGTTTGTTGGCCTGATGAACAACTACGTCAAGGCGCTGGGCCTGATGAATACCCACTTCCAGACCGTTCACGGCCTGGACGCCGATGGTCAGTACAGCTCGGCGCGGGATATGGCGCTGATTGGCCGTGCGCTGATCCGCGATGTGCCGGACGAGTACGCGGTCTACAAAGAGAAAGAGTTCACCTTTAACAACATCCGCCAGATGAACCGTAACGGCCTGCTGTGGGATACCAGCCTACAGGTCGACGGCATCAAAACCGGCCATACCGAAGCCGCAGGCTATAACCTGGTCGCCTCAGCTACCGAAGGCCAGATGCGTCTGATCTCCGCCGTCATGGGCGGTCACACCTACAAAGGGCGTGAAACCGAAAGCAAAAAGCTGCTGACCTGGGGCTTCCGTTTCTTTGAAACCGTAGCGCCGCTGAAAGCAGGCAAAGAGTTTGCTTCCGAGCCGGTGTGGTTTGGCAACAGCGATCGCGTACAGCTGGGTGTGGAAAAAGACGTTTATCTGACCATCCCGCGCGGCCGCATGAAGGATCTGAAGGCCAGCTACACGCTGAGCAACACGGAACTTCATGCTCCGCTGGCGAAAAATCAGGTAGTGGGCACCATCAACTTCCAGCTGGACGGTAAAACCATTGAGCAGCATCCGCTGGTGGTGCTCAACGATATGCCGGAAGGTGGCTTTATTGGCCGCATCGTGGATTACATTAAGCTGATGTTCCATCACTGGTTTGGTTAATCCCTGCTCGTCCGTCTGCCTTGCTACCCGCTTCGGGTAGCATCGCCCTCTTGATTTCAGCGTGAATGCGCCCCATATTTGACTTATCTGTAGGCTCCTGCATCTGAAGGCAGGAGTCTTTGTTTTGGCGTTACCGGAGCCCTTATGAAAACCAATCTTAAAGAACTGCTCGAATTTCCCACTCCTTTTACTTACAAAGTAATGGGCCTGGCGCAGCCGGAGCTGGTTGATCAAGTGGTGGAAGTGGTTCAGCGCCATGCGCCGGGTGACTATTCTCCGGACGTGAAGCCGAGCAGCAAAGGCAACTACCATTCCGTCTCAATCACCATTACCGCGACCCACATTGAGCAAGTTGAAACGCTGTATGACGAGCTGGGCAAAATCGAAATTGTTCGCATGGTGCTGTAAATTGTTTTCCTGACAGGGGGCATGGGTTTTGCCCTTTGTCAGCGTTATACTCCCCTTCTGTTTCCAACCGGACGATACCTTTTGCCTCAGGATATCCTACTCATTCGCCAGCTGGGCCTGCGGCCCTGGGCGGCCACTTCTCAGGCTATGCATGAATTTACCGACCAGCGCAACGACGCCTCATGCGACGAAATCTGGCTGGTAGAGCATCCTTCAGTCTTTACCCAGGGCCAGGCAGGCAAGGCAGAACATCTGCTGGTACCTGGTGATATCCCGGTGATGCAAAGCGATCGTGGTGGTCAGGTGACCTACCACGGGCCGGGCCAGCAGGTGATGTACGTAATGGTCAACCTCAGGCGTCGGAAAATTGGCGTCAGGCAGCTGGTCACGGCACTTGAAGAGACGGCAATCGCCACCCTCGCCCATTTTGGCATCGAAGCGGCGGCCAGAGCCGATGCGCCAGGGGTTTATGTGCAGAATAAAAAGATCTGCTCGCTGGGGCTACGCATCCGCAACGGCTGCTCGTTCCACGGGCTGGCGCTGAATATCGATATGGATCTGACGCCCTTTTTGCGTATCAATCCCTGCGGCTATGCCGGGCTGGAAATGACGCAGCTCAGCGCGCTGAAGCCGGGCATAACGCTGGAGGATGTCCGCCCTCTACTGATCGAACACTTTAGCAGGCTGCTGAATATCCCAGAAATCCGTTGGGAAACCACCGATGGCGGCGTCAGAAAGTAACCGTCCGTGCGAATTTACAACTCCGTCACATTTTATCTGCCTGGCTGGCTGAAAGTGCGGCGCTGAGATGATATAATTTTTGCGCTTTTATCAAAAAAAGTTGAATGACACTTTGTCTTTTATGCCGATGGCGCATGACAACCTGGAACTGGCAAGATTATGAGTAAACCCATTCAGATGGAACGCGGCGTTAAATACCGCGACGCAGATAAGATGGCCCTGATCCCGGTGAAAACCGTGATGACCGAGCGCACGGAGATTTTACGTAAGCCGGAGTGGATGAAAATCAAGCTCCCCGCTGACTCCAGCCGCATTCAGGGTATCAAAGCTGCCATGCGCAAAAATGGCCTGCACTCCGTCTGTGAAGAGGCTTCCTGTCCTAACCTTGCAGAATGTTTTAACCACGGCACCGCGACCTTTATGATCCTGGGCGCTATTTGTACCCGCCGCTGCCCGTTCTGCGACGTGGCCCATGGTCGCCCCGTCACGCCGGACAGCAATGAGCCGCTGAAGCTGGCTCAGACAATTGCGGATATGGCGCTGCGCTACGTGGTGATCACTTCGGTTGACCGCGACGATCTGCGTGACGGCGGCGCTCAGCACTTTGCCGATTGCATCACCGCCATCCGCGAAAAGAGTCCGTCGATCAAAATCGAAACGCTGGTGCCAGACTTCCGTGGCCGTATGGATCGCGCTCTGGAAATCCTCACCGCCACGCCGCCAGACGTGTTTAACCATAATCTGGAAAACGTCCCGCGCGTTTACCGCCAGGTTCGCCCCGGCGCCAACTACGACTGGTCGCTGAAACTGCTGGAGCGCTTCAAAGAAGCCCACCCGCAGGTGCCGACAAAATCCGGCCTGATGGTCGGCCTGGGTGAAACCAATGCGGAGATCGTTGAGGTGATGCGCGATCTGCGTCGCCATGGCGTAACCATGCTGACGCTGGGACAGTACCTCCAGCCAAGCCGTCACCACCTGCCGGTGCAGCGGTACGTCAGCCCTGCCGAGTTTGATGAGATGAAAGAAGCGGCGATGGACATGGGCTTTACCCATGCTGCCTGCGGACCGTTCGTCCGTTCGTCCTATCACGCGGATATGCAGGCGAAAGGTCTGGAAGTAAAATAAGCGGCCTGGCGGGGCGCTGCCTTGTCACACTTATTTACATTAATAGCGCAGAAACAAAAAACGGATGACTTTGTCATCCGTTTTTGCGTTTACCGACGGGAAATCACTCTTTATGAGCAACCTGTTCGGCAGGCTTTTCTTCAGTGACCGGCGCTTTTTTAGCGGAAGTGTCGTCGTCACTCATAGCCTTTTTAAAGCCTTTAATCGCTGACCCCAGATCGCCACCGAGAGAACGTAACTTATTGGTTCCGAACAGCAATACGATCAGAGCACCGATAATCAGCAGTTTTGCGATACTGATACCTTCCATACACACCTTCTTTTTTTAACCTGACCACTAAAAAGGTCGATAACGTAATCTGTATTAACGCGCAGTTCACCGGTCAATACAACCGCAATCTGTAACAGATTACGCCCTGTACAGAATACCTGCGGGATAATATCAGATAAATCGACTGAGGAAAGCCTGGAAGCGGGGATGTTCAGGATTTGCCAATACCTTGCCGGGCGGCCCCTGCTCAACCACTACGCCGCCATCCATAAACACCACCCGATCCGCCGCCTCGCGAGCAAAGCCAATTTCGTGGGTGACCACGACCATGGTCAGCCCCTGGTCAGCCAGCGTGCGCATCGTAGCCAGTACTTCCCCCACCAGTTCGGGATCCAGCGCTGAGGTTGGCTCATCAAACAGCATCAGCTTAGGCCTGATCGCCAGCGCCCTTGCGATCGCCACGCGCTGCTGCTGTCCGCCGGATAAATGACGAGGCCAGGCATCTGCCTTATCGCTCAGCCCCACCGTAGCCAGCAGCTCGGTGGCGTGGCGGGTAGCCTCTGCACGGGACTCCTTATGCACGCCGATCGGCGCTTCAATGATGTTTTGCAGCACCGTCATATGCGGATAAAGGTTAAACTGCTGAAACACCATGCCGATTTCCTTGCGCTGGCGGGCAATATTACGCGGCGACAAACGCTGTAGCGAACCGTTTTTCAGCTCATAGCCTATCTGCTGATCGCCCACCATAATAGAACCGGCGTTCATGTCTTCCAGATGATTGATACAGCGCAGAAAGGTTGATTTCCCGGAGCCTGACGGCCCCAAAATCACCACGACCTCGCCCGGCATCACGTCCAGATCGATGCCTTTCAGCACGTCGTTATCGCCGTAGCTCTTCTGCACGTTACGCGCACGCACCAGCGGCTTGACCTCGCTCATACATCCTCCTTACGGACGAAAGGACGATTGACCATTGGCGCGACGTTGCTCCCGGCCGTCGATTGACGCCGCTTAGTCGCCGATACGCTGCGACGCACGCCGCGTGAGTAATAACGCTCAATAAATGACTGTCCCACGTTGAGAATCGAGGTGATAAGCAGATACCAGATCACCGCCACCATCAGCATCGGGATCACCTCAAAGGTGCGGTTATAAACCGACTGTACTGAATAAAGCAGATCGCCCATGGCGATAACGCTCACCAGTGAGGTGGCTTTGATCATACTGATCAACTGATTGCCGGTTGGCGGAATAATCGAACGCATCGCCTGAGGAATGATAATGCGGCGCAGGGCGCGGGCGCGGCTCATCCCAAAGGCCTGAGTGGTCTCTACCTGACCGCTGTCAACCGACTGAAGGCCAGCCCGGATGATTTCAGCCATATAGGCCGCTTCATTCAGCGCCAGGCCCGCAATAGCGGCGGTAAGCGGAGTGATTAAGTCGTTGGTGTTCCAGCTGGCAAACACCGGGCCGCCAAAGGGTATGCCCAGGGTAATTTTTGGAAACAGCGTCGACATGTTGTACCAGAAAATCAGCTGTACCAGCAGCGGCGTGCCGCGAAAGAACCAGATATAAAGCCCGGAAAGGCCGCTCAGCAGACGGTTATCCGCCAGACGTGCGACCGCGAGCAGCAGGCCAAGCAGCGTGCCGAGGATCATTGAAACGAGGGTCAGGCCCAGCGTAACCTGTAACCCTTTCAGCACCGAGCCTTCGGTAAACCATTGCAGCACGACATGCCACTCAAAATTGGGATTAGTGGCGACCAGCCAGCTAAAATTGGCCGCAATCACCAGCACCACAATCCAGGAAACCAGGCGTCCATAACGCGGTGCGCTGCGGGCAAAAGCCACGTCGCGCTGCTGCACGTCTGCCCTCTCCCTGGCTCGTGGATCCGTGGCGCTGTTGGTCATTTCGCTGCCCCTTTCGCCAGGTTAACCCCCGGAGCGGTAATCATGTTGCCGTCCAGCTTCCATTTTTTCATGATCGCCGCGTAAGTCCCGTTGGCGAACAGCGCCTTGTAGCCATCAAGCACCACTTTGCCCAGCTCGGAATCTTTCGGCACTACGGTGCCCTGGAAAATATCGCCAAAGCCGTTTTTCTTGCCCTGACCGGTCAGCTCCAGCTGACCGTGCGCCTGGTCAACAAAGTACACCAGCGGTGCCTGAGAGGAGAAGAAGGCGTCAGACCGTTTGGAGCGAACCGCAAGTATGGACGACGGCTGGTCGGTAAACGACTGTACGGTGACCGCTGGCTTGCCTGCGTCGGTACAGACCTGCGACTGCTTGCGAATCACCTGCTCGGCCGAACCGGCGGCCATCACCGCGATCCGTTTGCCGCAGGTATCATCCAGGCTGTTAATTTTTTCCGGGTTGCCTTTCTGCACGGCAAATACCACGAACTCCTGCACGAAATCGATAAAGTCATTGTTCGCCTGACGGTCCGGATAGTCGCCGACCGGACCAATCGCCAGTTGGTAACGACCAGACTTAATGCCAGCCAACACGCCAGATAGCCCACTCACGGTAGCATGTTCAATTTTAATGCCCAGCAATTGGGCCAGCGCTTCGGTCAAATCAGCGGAGGCTCCGCTCATGGTGGTTGGCCCCTCGACGATCTCATAAGGAGGGAATGAACCGTTGTTCACTGAAATCATTTTCCCCGCCGATTTGATATCAGCCGGTAAACGATCGTGTAACGCCTGATCGACTTTCTGAACCGGAATAGCGTCTGCGGCCTGGGCAAAACCCGCACTAAGCCCCAAAGCCAGCACAATGGCGGTTGCTCTCTTTTTCATTCTAACCTTCCCCCGATATCTTATTTATTTTGCAATTCAGGACGAGCAAAACAGCGGTTTTCCAGCACTGGCAGTACGTTACGCGCATGGGCAATCCGTGCCGGATCTAAATCGGCAAAGACCAGCGCCGGGGCTTCGGCCGCTTTCGCAATCGCCACGCCTAACGGATCGACCACCAGGCTGTTGCCGATATTGCGTGGACCACACTCACCCACCGCCACCAGATAACAGGTATTCTCCAGCGCGCGGGCAGTCACCAGCACTTCCCAATGCATCTCTTTCAGCGGACCTTTCACCCAGGCCGCGGGCAGAACCAGCACATCCGCGCCGTCCAGTACCAGACGACGGGCCAGCTCGGGGAAACGGACGTCGTAGCAGGTCATCAGCCCCACTTTCATCCCGGCAACCTCAACCAGCGGCGGCACGTTGTTGCCCGGCCTCACGTTGCGGGATTCCTGCATAGCAAACGCGTCGTAAAGATGCAGCTTGTCGTAGCGCGCCACAATTTCGCCATTGCGCACGGCGATCAGCACGTTCAGCGCCTTGCCATCGTCGGTGGGAACATGAACGGTCATCATGGTCGTCAGATTGTTGCCACGGCTGGCGGCATACACTTCGCTCAGAAACGGACCGTCCAGCGGCTGTGCGGCTTTCAACACTAAATCCGGGTCGGCAATATCGCGCGCGAGAACGCCTTCCGGCAGCACCAGTAAATCTGCGCCACCGGCCAGCGCCTGTGCCATTAACCCGGTACAGGTCACGGCGTTTTCCTGCCATTCGCGGCTGACCGCGAACTGTCCTAATGCAACTTTCATCGTTATGCTCCTTTCAGCACGGACGGGAATAAATCGCCAGCCGTGAGGCATTGAGAAGTAATACCCTGCTCAAAAAGCTCTTTACCGAAGTCGGTAATCATCTTTTTGTTAGCGTCAAAACCATTTGCATTCCAGTCGGCAGGTAAATCCTGCGCGGTGCGTCGCAAATCGTCCAGCAGCCACGGCGTGGTATCGGCGTATTTTTCGCGCTTGTCATGCCACATTTTTACCGACTGCTCGATCAGCTCACTAAGCTGCTGCGGGATCTCCGGATGGGTTTCAGCGAAGGACGATTTAAAGGCCAGAAGATGATGGCCGGGGATGTAGCCCACGCGGTTAAAGTACTCCAGCTCGGCCTGGCGGAAGTCGGTTTGCAGCTGACGCAGACCTGAGCCTTTCAGAAAGAACCCCTGCGGCATAAAGGGGGTGAATACCGCATCCAGCTCGCCGGCTTGCAGCAGCTCAATCATTGGACGTTCACCGGGCGCCACTTCGATGCGACCCGGACGGCCAAATCCGTTCAGGCGATCGACAATGGGATGATCTGCGGTCAGGCGTCCGGCAAACCAGTACGCATCATCAATCTCCACGCCCGCCTCACGCAGCAGGGCACGAGTCCAGGTGTTGCCGGAATCCTGCCAGCCGGTAACGCCAATCTTCTTTCCCTTCAGCTGTGCCAGTGAAACAAGAGGGTTCTCAGCCGTGGTGATAATGCAGCGCTGGCGGAAGCCCCGCATCAGGAAGTGCGGCAGCGCCAGCAATGAGGATTCCCCCTTCGCCCTGCCCTGAGCATAGCGGCTGAACGAGATCTCCGCCGCGTCATAGTCGCTGCTGGTAGCCAGATTGCCCACCAGCGTCCCCACACGATGAACCTCCAGCGCAAACCCCTGCGGTTTGATATCGCCAAGCGCCAGCGGCGTAAAGTAATCCCAGTCTCGTACAGCCAGTCTGATGGTGACCATCTCTTCTCTCTCCCTGCCTTGAACAGCGCGCCGCAATGGGCGCATAAATAGTGTGCAATTACTGCTTGAATTCGATACTAGATCGATAATAATAGCTGTACAATAATTTCTTTGTTACTGAACAAATGGATTTCTTATGACCTCAACGCTGGATTTGAACTGGTTTGCTGAGCGCCTTACCGATGCCTCTGTGAAGGGAATTTCGGGGGTGACGGCTGAGCTTATCCGTGAGGGACAGATTCCAATCGGCACACATTTACCTTCAGTGCGCGATCTGGCAGAGAAATTAGGTGTCAGTCCTGCGACCGTTTCGGCGGCCTGGGGGCAGTTGAAACGTCAGAAAGTGATTGCCGGAAAAGGCCGCGGCGGCGTGTGGGTATGCGGCGATAACGTCACGCCAAGACCGGTACGTTTTGAGAAGATCGGCAATTATGGCGACAATATTCGTGCCGATCTTGCCATGGCGTCCCCTGACCCGGCTCTGCTTCCTGACTTGAAAGAAGCGATGTTGCAGGGCGTGCAGTGTCCCCAGTTGAACAGTTACCAGCGCGATGCTATTGCCCAGCCCCTGCTGGAGGCGATTAAACCCGGCTGGCCCTACGTGGCCGACGCGTGGCTGGCAACCGACGGCGGATTCGATGCCATGAACTGCATTATGCAGACGCTGTTTTTACCCGGCGAGAAGGTGATCATTGAGGACCCGACCGCCACGCGTCTGCTGGATATGCTGGACAATATCGGGGCAGAGATAATGCCGCTAGCCTGCGACGAAGACGGCCCCTTACCTGGCGCGCTGGCGATGTTACTGAACAAAGGCGCCACGGCCTTTATTTATCAGCCCAGAACCCATTCCGCTACCGGGCACACGGTCAGCGAAGCGCGCAGCGAAGCGTTAGCCAGGGTACTGGCCGGCACGCGAACGCTGATCGTGGAAGACGATGGGATTGGGGATCTTTCCGCTCATCCGGTCTGGAGCCTGGGGCGCTACTTCCCGGACAGAACGCTGCACGTACGCTCGTACTCCAAGGCCTACGGACCAGACCTGAGAATGGCCGTGCTCTCTGGCCCGCAGGCGCAGATTAAACGCATTCAGTCATGGCGAAATTTTGGCGCGGGCTGGACCAGCCGTATTCTGCAACAGGCCGTGGCCTGGATGCTGACCGACGCCACCACCCAACAGCAGATCCAACAGGCAAAAGCCATCTATGCCCGGCGGCGTGGTCAGCTGCTTGACGCACTGGCGAAACGGGGGCTGGTCCTGCCCGCCCGTGACGGACTGAGCATTTTTATTCCGGTCCAGTCTGAGCAGTTTGCGATGATCACCCTGGCGGCAAGAGGCATTGCCGTGCTGCCGGGTGAGCGCTGTCGTAGCGGAAGGGTCCAGTTTATCCGCGTCAGCATCTCAATGATTCAGAGCGAGAGTATTGAAAGCATTGCTGATGCCCTGCTGCTGGCCTGCGGTCTGGATAAAAACGCTATTCGCTGAGGCTTTTAATCAGGTAGCGGGGAGATTCGCTGTACCCCTCGCGTGCATAGAAAGCATTGGCTTTCGTTCTGCGCTGGTGACAATGCACTTCCATCCTGTCGCAGCCACGCTGCCGCGCCAGGCTTTCAGCATGTTGCAACAGCTGCTGCCCGGCCCCTTTGCTCCGCTCTCCCTCTGCAATGCAGAAGTAGCTGACGCGGGCAAAATCCCCGTTTAAGGCCAGTTGTGGAATAAAATGCAGGGAAATAAAGCCCAGTACCGTGCTGCCATGCTCGGCAATCAGCAGCTCTTCAGTCCGATCGTCAATCAGTTGGGCAAGCCGACGATCGATAAAGGCCTCGGTATTCTCATAGCCCAGTTCAGTTAACAGCGCGCTCAGGGCAAAACTGTCTTTCGCTTCCGCCAGACGGATTTTCATCGGGTGTTCTCCAGATTTGAGCCTGCCATGCCGGGGCTCTTTTGCCTATGTATATAGCCTGCAAGGCTGAATTAGCAAGCCTCAGAAATGCTGGCGACGTAACAGACCGTCAGATATTTTTTCACCAGAAGGCCTCCAGCAGTATTTTCTCGTCCAAATCAGTTTGATTAATGTTTCCTTAATATTGTTTCGCCACACTCTTTGACTAAACAGCTCAGAGAAACGATAAGATGAACGCCCTCCCTAAAACGTTCAGTGAAGCCGTTGCGGTAGCCATCAGCCTGCTGGCGTTGATCCTGTGGCTTCAGTCTTTTATGTCGCGCTGACCGGGCGGCCTTTATCACCGGTTTCCTTTCGGGGCGAAAAAAAGGCAAAAAAAACCCGCCGTTCGGCGGGTTTTTAGAATTCTGTCTGATAACTTAAATAGCGGCAACGTTAGCAGCAGATGGGCCTTTGGCGCCGTTGGTGATTTCGAACTCTACGCGCTGACCTTCAGCCAGAGTTTTGAAACCATTGCTCTGGATGGCAGAGAAGTGTACGAACACGTCTTTGCTACCATCTTCTGGAGTAATGAAACCGAATCCTTTGGACTCATTAAACCACTTAACGCTACCTTTAATCTTAGACATCTATATTACCTTTACATGAAAAATGGACACTAAACTGTGTCGCCAGTTAGTACAGCAATTGCCGAGGCTTTTGTCCAGTAGCCAGTATCGAAAAAGTGATAAATATCGACTTTTTTGCAGATTCGCCATAATTTCACGCCTTTGCCGCCGCTAAAACTGCCAGCGGAACCAGGCAAAATAGACGTTGCCGTTGTTGTAAGTCCCTGGAATATAAGTCATCTGGAAGGTTGCCTTGCTGTAACCCACTGATGCCAGCGGTAGCACCAGCGGAACAGGGATATACTTCCAGTTATCCCGCGCCGTGACCCCGGCCGTGTAGCCCAAACCCAGGTGGAAATTCTGGTCATTCAGCGGCCGCCAGGTCTTTTCCCAACCATAACCGCCAATCGGTTCCCACTTATTAAACGAATCCTTAAACGCCATCAGGTACAGGCCGTTCCAGTTTCCTTTCTCATCATAGTGGGAGATGCCGCCACCGGCTCCCCACGGACGCTCATTGTATCTGTCCGTTTTTTCTTTGTCATAGGTCAGACGGTTGTGCCAGGTGATGGCCGGGATATACAGGTCATAGCTGTCCGGGTTGTTCCAGGTTTCACTGACGTTATCGCTAAACGCGTGCCAGGTATTAGAGATGCCGGTAGCCAGCGTGATCGCCTGCGCACAGCCGGTAAAGAAGACACTGGTCAGCGCCAGCAGTAAAAGAGGGAGTTTACGTGACTTCACAGAGTTATTTACCGTTTCACCTGATGTTAAAAAGACGTCATTACACAATGGCTATAAAGTGGTGCCTGATGTCATACCGTTACAAAAAACAGCCATTATACCGCCTAAAACTTAACGCCACCTTAACGTACCCGCCATTACTAATAAGATGCGGAGAAAGTCGGAGGTTCACTATGAGAAAAATGTTAACAATAAAGGCGTTAAGATTCTCCAGGACTTATCCTGCTCAGCGCCAAATTTTCGCGAAAACATGCTAAAAAATATCGGAGAATAGCTCTTTTCGGCTGTTTCTGAGAAAAATCCTTAATCGTGAATCACGCCTCATCCCCCCATAATACACAGGCCTGTCCTTTTAATTCAGCTTGTTATGCGAAAATGTTACGAGCGAAAATGATTAATATTATTTATTAATGCGGCGGTTTTTTTTGATAAAATAGGATTTTGCTTAAAACATGGAGGTCTGAGCTCGTGAGGATTTGCTGCAATAAATGCGGTGGGGGCAGAATAATCTTTACCACGAAAGGAGACAGATTTGGTCAGCATCATGGCGCGCGTTGCGCGGCCTGCAACACCCCAATCACCCTGAGCGATCTTTGTTTCAACATAAAGCGGCCGGGCAGTGAAAAAGAGACGGCTCAACAATCTTCACTGCCTCCTGAGACGTAATCAGAACAGGACTTTGAAGACACCGGTGATGGTTAGCAGTCCTACAATAAAAATAATCGCAATAATCCAGAGAATAATCTTCATTCCATTTTCCTCAGCCAGATAAAAAGTCACTACGATGTAGTGGCTTGAGTATAGAAGAAGATTGTTTTCCTTGCCCATTCACCGACTTATTGCACTGCGCCACGTCACCTTCGGCTCAAAGCCAGTAAAATATAAAACATATGTTTTTCAGAAAGTTAAACAAACAGCTCATTTGCGAAGATGCAACTTTTCTATTTCGCGATAGCGATCACGCTCTGGCTTTTCTTTACAAACCAGGCTTACAGCTGTGCGCTGAAGTTGACTAGACTGAGTAATGTCATTTGCTATGGACTCACTTGCTATGACGCATCCAAGACGATTATCAAGGAGATCTTATGAGCACAATTAACAGCAGCATGGGCCGCTACAGCCTGAAGGCCAGGCACGCAGGTGACCACATTAAAGGCTCTATTGCCATCAACGACGAAGGGGGTTCGCAACTCACCCTTCAGGAGTTTAACGAACACTACCTTGACGATGTGGTAAACAACGTGATTTATCCCATTACCGGCGGTAATAAGGCTATCGCCAGCGCGTTCAGGGAACAGATGGTTAAAGCCGGATTTATCCAGCCTCATTAATGCCGTTTCCAGCATTTCAGGCCCCTTTCAGGGGCCGTTTTTCTGTCACCCCGCTTGCCAGTGAAGGGGGCTCTGCCGGACAAAGGATTTATTTGGTGCTGGTGCCTTCACTGCCACCCTGAGCGCCTGTCCCCCCTCCACTCTGCAGAGCGGAAAGGAGTGCGCCAAGCCCCAGCATCTGTAGCGCGCTGCCGAGCTTACCAGCCATACCGCTACCGTCCTGTCCCGCTTCCTGCGAGCCGTTACTGCTTTGCGCAGCGGCCGGTGAGGAGCTGCCGCTGCCAGACTGGCTGCCGGCATCAGAAGTGCCTTCGGAACCGTCAGAAGATTGCTGACCCAGCATTTTCTTAATCATGTCCATCAGTTGGGTCAGAATATCCCCGCTACCAGCCTCCTGCGTACCGCCGCTGCCAGTTCCGCTGCCGTTACCGGCGTCGGTTCCCGTTTTGCTGCCTTCCTCACCGCCCTGCTGTCCCTTCAGCAACTGCACGATGGCGTTCAGCAGTTGAGTAATGCTGTTCATGGTGCTGTTTTCCTCACCGCCTACCCCCTGACCGCCCTCGCTACCGCTGCTGGCGTCCGATACCTGCGAGGGCTTGTTGCCTCCCTGGCTACCGAACTGCACGCCGTGATCGATGATCTTACCCAACGCACTCGAACCGAAGTTCAGCGCCCCGCTGCCGCCATTGCCGGAATTCGTTTTGCCAGAATTGTTGCTGTCGCCGTCGAACTTCTTCCCCAGGTCGGTGAATTTTGAGCCAATGTTGTCCAGACCACCGCCCAACGCGCCGTTAGCACCGCCACCTATTTTCATGCCACTCATGGGAACCTCCATTGATTGAAATGAGACTATCTGTGAGTCGGCTCTGCGCCAGTCCTTAAGGGATCGGCGAGGCTTCTTCTCGCTTACTGGGTGGAGAACAGGCGGACAGGGTTCCATGGCGCTGAAATAAAGCTGTGCTTTCTGCAATTAAAATTACAAATTCCTTACGATTAGCAACCTAAATAATGCGCTTATTTACATTCACTTATCAGTGCGAGGCGATTTTTGTGTAGGGATTTCCCTACATCGCTGCACGGAGATCCTCACATAAAGTTCAGATGAGACTGATAGCCGAGGCG
Source organism: Erwinia typographi (assembly GCF_000773975.1). Classification (GTDB taxonomy): domain Bacteria; phylum Pseudomonadota; class Gammaproteobacteria; order Enterobacterales; family Enterobacteriaceae; genus Erwinia; species Erwinia typographi. The sequence continues at coordinate 66,695 of NZ_JRUQ01000051.1, read as the reverse complement.
TATAAGGCTAGTAAATAGTAAGTGAAATTGAAGGTTAAAGGCTGGTCACTCAGACAGCAGAAGAGTTCTTTTTCGTCTCATATTTCGCATCATGTCACCAGATGTAAAATTCCTCTGAGGGAAGACAGGAGAAAGTATGCTTATGGGTAGTGATAAAGGCGACAATATCGAGCTGGCTACCGGAGATATCCACGCCAGGCTTCATCCGATGGTCAATACGCTTGCGCCGTTAAAAGTCGATCTGCTGCTGGAAGGCGAAACCGGAACCGGTAAAGACACATTAACCCGCCGAATCTATCATCTGTCGGGCGTCAAGGGCCCGCTGGTGCCGGTTAACTGCGCCGCAATTCCTGAAAATCTCGCCGAGAGCGAGCTGTTTGGCGTTATGGCTGGCGCTTACACCGGAGCCAGCCATTCACGCGCGGGCTATATTGAAGCTGCGGATAAGGGGATTCTCTTTCTGGATGAAATCGACAGTATGCCGCTGATTCTACAGGCAAAGCTGTTAAGGGTTCTGGAAACCCGATCGATTCAGCGGCTGGGTTCCACGCAGGCCGTTCAGCTGGATCTGCGGGTCATTGCCGCCTCCCAGACTCCTTTAGTTGAGCTGGTTGAGCAGGGTCGCTTTCGACGCGATCTCTATTTTCGTCTTTCCACCATCAAAATTGAAACGCCCACCGTGCGTTCGCACGCCGAACTGATCATTCCACTGTTTCGTCGGTTTACTCAGGAAGCGGCTATGCGCCTGCAGCAGGCCGTACCGGCCCGTTCTCTGGCGCTGGATGAAGCGCTGCTGCTGCACAGCTGGCCGGGAAACATCCGCGAGCTGAAGGCGGCGGCCGAACGCCACGTACTTCGCCTGCCCCCACTCAGCACAATTATGAGCGGAGAGGGGGAGGCCACGCTGCTGAAAGACAGACTACGCCGCATTGAGCGCAGCCTGATTAAAGATTGCCTGCACCGCCACGGCCATAAAATTGATGATGTCGTGCATGAGTTGGGCATTCCGCGCCGGACGCTCTATCACCGGATCAAATTGCTGAATATTGTTGCCTGAAGGCGTAGTTGCGTTGGTGAATTATATTTTACTCATTCAATTTACAATCAAAAAAAATAAAAATAATTTTTTGTGGAACCCTTTAACTTCACCACCCACTTAATACACGAATACGCTGATGTTCAAACTCATATATCAATCAGGAGTTACACTATGTCTACAGTCTCTAGTGGTATTTCATCAACAGCTTCAGCCGCGACTAAAATGGAAAGTGCTACTGACGGCGCAAGCTTCATGTCCCAGATGCAGGATGTTCAGGGCCAGATGCAGCAGGATATGGTAGATAAAGCAAAGCTGGATGCACAGAACAACAAAATGAACGGCATTGCGGACAGCGCCAGCAAGGCCGGTTCTGCCGCCGCTCAGGTGAAAATTCAGTACTAGTTTCGCCTTCTGTGCGGGTTCGTGCCCTGGCCCGCACTGTTTCCTACCCTTTCGCCGTCCTCTTCAGTGCGAGTTAACAGCCATGAAAATTTCACCTTCGCAGTCCGGGGTAGCCCCTACCGATCTGGCCGACAAGTCGTCCATTGTTCAGCCCGATCAAAACGACGTTGATTTTTTTTCCGCGCAGTTAAAACAAGAACCTCAGGTAGAAAAAGTCTCGGCGCCGTCTAACGTCACAAACTTTCTTTCCGGCCTGGCCGATACGCTAAATAATAATGAGCGGGAAAGAAAACAGACCTATCAGGATTTACAGAAAGCGTCAAAATCCTCCAATTTATTAGAATTCAGCCAGGCGAACGCCGCGCTGTCTAATTATTACATCGAAAATTTAATGAATGCCAAAATTGTCGCCAAGGGCGTGCAGAGCATCGATAAATTGACCAACCTACAGTAGCCCACCCAATGAAAAAGCTTGTGAACTGGCTGGCGGCTATATCGCTGGTAATGCTGCTGGCTGGCTGCGGTGACCAAACCGTTCTGTTCAGCGGACTGGCCGAAAACGACGCCAACGACATTATTGCTGAGCTGAATCAGCACCAAATCCCGGCGCAAAAGCTGATTGAAAAAACCGGCATTTCCGTATCGGTGGACGCAAAGAATATTGAACGAAGCGTCAATATCCTCGACTCCGCCGGCCTGCCGCGCAAGGCGCGTACCAATCTGGGGGAAGTCTTCCAGAAAAGCGGCGTGATCTCCAGCCCGATGGAGGAACGCGCCCGCTATATTTATGCGCTTTCACAGGAAGTTGAATCCACGCTGGCACAAATCGATGGCGTGGTGGTCGCTCGCGTACACGTCGTTTTACCTGAAAGGTTAGCCCCTGGCGAGCCGGTTCAGCCAGCCTCGGCGTCGGTCTTTATCAAATATCACAGCAACCTCGATCCAGACAGTATTGAGCCGCGCATCCGTCGGCTGGTCGCCACCAGCATTCCGGGCCTGGCAGGAAAAAGCGATAAGGATCTGGCTATTGTCTTTGTGCCCGCACAAACCTATGAAGACCGCGTTGAGGTGGTGCAGATGGGGCCGTTCCAGCTCTCCGCGGATCAATACTCCACGGTGAAATGGGTCTTCTCACTGTTGGCCATTGCGCTGCTGGTCGCCTTCGGCGTACTGATGTTCCGACCAGGGAAAAGAAACAAAAAAGGCAAACCGAAAGATGCTGCCGCGGCGACGGGGAAATAATCGATGAGCTGGGATCAGCGGCAGGCGGAAAGCTGGCTGCACTGGTGGCATCAGGGCTACTGGCAGTTGGCTGACGCCAGCTGGAGCGACAGCGGATTCTATGCGATGCCGGAGGAGCAGCAGCGTTTGCTGGCCTGGCAGTATCCGCAGACCGTTGCCGCCAGCTTCGGCATCCGTCCTGCCCTACCCCCGCAGCCGGAACCCCGCCTGCTGACGTTGATTGCGCTGCAGGGCGAGAGCCGGCAACGGCTGCTGGCGCTGCTGGCGGGCATCTGTGCGCCGCAGTCAGAGCCACCCGGCCTGAGTCCGGCCAACCGCATCTGGTGCCGACGGCTGGCTAAAGCACTGCGCTGCGAGAACTGGCTTTCCGCGGACTGTTTCCAGCCTTATGCCGCAGGGAGCCTGACCCTGCTGCGTAATATCTACCCTGACAGCTGGCCCCGCTTACGCCTGCTGTTTCCCAAATTGTGGGTGACCGGGGCAGAACAGCATCCGCCCGTTAGCCTGCCCGCTTCGCGGCTGGCCGCGCTGTGGGATGCCGCCATCTGGCAAAGTCAGCAACCTGAGAGTGTGCCGCATGTGGATCGCCAAGAAAATCACCCTGCTGAATGACCCTCAGCTACCGACCGGGACGGTGCTGACTCGCGAGACGCTTGCCGAACATCAGCAGGCGCTCGACATTTTGCAGCTTGCCGGGCGCCAGGCGCAGGCCCGCTTAGACGATGCCGAACGTCAGGCTGAAACCCTGCTGGCCGATGCTGAAGCGCGTTTCGCAACCGAGATAGCTGAGCAGAAGGCGAAACAGCAGCAGGATTTCTTAACCGCCAGCGGACAGCTGTTCAGCGACTGGCAGGCTCAGCAGCAGCAGTGGCAGGCCGGACTGCTGCCCCATGCTGAAGCTCTGCTGGCGCAGGCGATGAATCAGCTGCTGGCCGAGCTTCCCCCGCCCGACCGCCTGCGGGCGATGCTTCAGCAACTGCTGAAGGCACAGGGACGCCAGGCCAACGCCACGCTGCTTTGCCCACCGCAGCAGCAGGCCGATGCTGAGGCCTGGCTGGCGCAGCATCCCCATCTGGGATGGGAGCTTTCCTGCGACGCCGCGCTGCCGGACGAAAGCCTGGTGCTGACTACCGAAAAGGGCGAACTGCATCTGAGCTGGACCCAGCTTTGCCAGGCGCTGCTCCCGCCTTCCTCCCCTTCCCTCTCTTAAGCTCTTTTTTTCGTCTCGTTGGGAACCGGTCAGCACCTGCGGCCACATAACTTACAGACCCCCACAGGAGACCGACACGATGAGCTACGACGACTCTATCCAGCGTCGCTTAACCAATCAGGTGGTACATGCGCAGAAGGACATGTACCAGTTTGCCGAGGGCAGCCAGGACCAGCCCTTTAACGTTAGCGATATGTACGCTTTTCAGAATGAGATGCTCGACCTTTCTAATGCCAACTGGGCCAGCTCGCAGTACACCCAGTACAAGCACGGCATTCGCAAGGCGATCATCGATGCCATCAACTGATGTAGCGGCGCTGATTGATCGCTGTCTTGACCAGCCCCAGGGCGAGCTGTCGCTGTGGATTGACGACATACCCGTCAGCCTGCGCCGTCGCCCCGGTGGCTGGTATTACCTTGCTGAATTACAGCTACCGGTCCCGGTCGATATTCAGGTAATGCAGAGCGCGCTGAGGATCACTCGTCCGGCTCTGGCCCATTTTGCCGATGAGTCTGCCGCACTCTGCCTGAACCCGCAGAGCGACACACTGTGCCTGATACTGCGGCTGAAGAACGACCAGACCGATTATGCCGTTACTCTGCTGGAAAGCCTGTGCAACCAGTGTGAGGTGTGGCAGGAAACCCTGCTTAGCCTGCTGACGCGGCAACGCGTTACGACGTCCGTATAACCAGGAGAAAAGCGTGTCCAAACCGCTGCCAGCTTTTTTACCGTTTCGCCCGCTACTGCTAGCGCTGGCGATCGGATTGTCCATCCCCCACGGCTATGCCAACACCCCGGATGAGTGGAAAGACGGCGCCTATGCCTATTCGGCGGATAATACCCCGCTCAGCGTCATCCTGCAGGATTTCGCCAGCAGCCACGGCGTGGATGCTAACGTTACCGGCCTGCCCGACACCTTCGTCACTGCCCGCCTGCGTTCTGACAACGCCGAAGCCTTTCTTAACCGACTGGCGCTGGAGTATCACTTCCAGTGGTTTGTTTATAACAATACTCTTTACGTCAGCCCGCAGTCGGAACAGACCTCTCGCCGGTTGAAAATCAGCCCTGACGCCGCGCCGGATATTAAGCAGGCTCTGCAGGGCGTGGGCCTGCTGGAGCCGCGGTTCGGCTGGGGTGAACTGCCGGATGAAGGCGTGGTGCTGGTGACCGGGCCGCCGAAATATGTCGATCTGATTGCCGAGTCCAGTAAAAAATCTGAGCCGGAAACCAGCGAAGACAAGCAGATGATGGCGTTCCCGCTGAAGTATGCCGACGTGGCCGATCGCACCATTAAATACCGCGATCAGACGCTGATCGTGCCGGGCGTCGCCACTATGCTGAATGAGCTGCTGGGACAAAATGCCAACAGTTCGGCAAACGGCACCACCACCACGCAGAACGGGCGCGGCGGCAACGACAGTCCTTATCAGGCCATGCAAGGCGAGAGCCGCAGCATCATGGAGCAGATGATCGGCCGCAATACTCGCCTGGGGCGCAGCAATGCCCAGGATCAGAGCCAGGGCAAGGCGCTTCAGGGAAAAGTCTCGGCGGACGTGCGCAATAACACCCTGCTGGTGCGTGATAACAAAAAGCTGCGCAGCGAATATCAACAGCTGGTGCAGATGATTGATGTTCCACAGAAGCTGGTCGAGATCGATGCGGTCATCGTAGACATTGATCGTAATGAGCTGGCCCGCCTCTCGACCAACTGGTCAGGACAGTTTGGCAACGTAACGGCTGGCGCTTCGATGATGAGCGGGGCCAGCACGCTGTTCGTCACCGACTTCAACCGCTTCTTTGCCGATATCCAGGCGCTGGAGGGCGAGGGCACCGCGTCGATTATCGCTAACCCTTCCGTGCTAACCCTGGAGAATCAGCCAGCGGTGATCGACTTCAGCAACACCGCCTTTATTACCGCCATCGGCGAGCGGGTGGCTGATATCCGCGAAGTTACTGCGGGCACCAGCCTGCGCGTCACGCCGCGTTCGATTGGGGATAATCCGGGCAAATCTGCGGTGCAGCTGGTTGTCGACGTGGAAGACGGCAAGCTGAATAAAAACGAGGACGGCGGCGCAGAGGGCACCGAAAACGGCGTGATCAGCACCCAGGCGCTGGTGCAGGAAAAACGCTCGCTGGTGATGGGCGGTTTCCATACCAAACAAAGTGGTGATGACGAGCAGCGTGTGCCGATCCTCGGCAAAATCCCGCTGATTGGTAAACTTTTCACCTCAAATAACCACACGACTTCGCAGCGCGAGCGGCTGTTTATCATTACGCCGCATCTGATTGGCGATCAGGTCGATCCTTCACGCTATGTCGACGCCGAAAACCGCGATCAGGTCAATGACACCATACGCGATATCAGCCGCCGTCATCAGTTTGGCGACATGAAACGCACCATTGAAAGCGCGATGCAGGATTTGGCAGAGAACCGCCTGCCGGGCGGCCTGCAGGCCAGCCAGAACGGTCTGTCGCTCAGCTCGCTGTGCAATATTCCGCTGACCTTCCGCACCAGCGCCCGCCATCAGTGGTACGGCAACAGCTCGATGCAGATAGCGGTGGGCGTGGTCACCAACACCAGCGGCAGCGAGGCGAGGTTTGATGAATCCGCCTGTCGCAGCGACCGCACGCTGGCGGTTTCCGCCTGGCCATATACCCGCCTCAAAGCAGGCGAATCTACAGAAGTCTACGTGGCTTATGACACGCAGATCCCTGCGCGACCGGCCAGGGTTTCGTTGCTCAAAACTCAGGATGGCTATGTACCGGCCGCGCCGACATCCCCAGTCAGCGGGTCCACCAGCCGAATGCTGTCGCGATAAGGTAAGGGAGAAAAACAGATGAGAATTCTGCCGTTAACCAGCGGTCTGAAAGCTGGCAAAGAATCTGTAAACAGCAAGAGAAAACCTCTGCTGTTAAAGACGCTGAACCGAGTGAAAAAGCCGGTGCTTCTACTAGGGCTGGCGGTGATGCTAACCGCCTGCGCCAAGCCGAAGTTTGTCGGCTGCAATGACATATCCTGTCGTCCGGTTTCCAACGACCATGCGATGACCATCTGGTGGCAACCGGATATGCGCAACGGTCCGTTCGATTTTACTCAGGCTTCGGTCAACGAATGATCGAGGTCACGGCGATGGCGGCCTTTCTCGACGCCTGGCACAATAACGACGCCTGCTGCTGGGCGTCGCACCCCGGCAGTGAGCTAACCTTCCGCCCGTTCCCCTCACCCACGTTAACGCTACGGATCTCCCCCGGTTTACTGCGGGACTCATTGTTACGCCAGGTGCTTAGCTGGCGATTCCAGCATCCTGACCGCTATGACGGCTGCTATATCAGCATGGAAGCCGACGGATCGCTAAGCCTGATGTGTCAGCCCGCGCCCGAAATATCACCGCATGATGCGATCAATACCCTTTTCTCTCTGGCGAACCTTAGCTGATTTGCCCGCCGGTCTTTGCCCTGATGCGTAAATACGCCCGGCAAAGTTTTCTGTCCTGCTGAGCCTCATCACTCCTCAATCTCCAGTACCCGATCGATGTGCTGATCCTCAATCTCTTTCAGCAGACGATAGACCTGCGCCACCGCCTTAAGGGTTTCTCTGGGAATGTACTCTCCCTCTGCGACGGTGCGAAACAGGGTACGGGTCAGCCAGACGAAGCGGATCACCGGCATCTTCAGATTTTGTGCTTCCTCAATAATTTCCTGAGCCTCATAGCCCTCGGCCTTATAAAGCAGGCGCGGCAACGGCGTTTCTCCCGGGCGATAGTACAGACCGACGGCAAAATGCGTGGGGTTGATCAGCACCATATCGGCCTCTTCTACCGTCACTTCTCGCCGCGGCTTCGGCGCTTCATTGAGGATCTGGTGCGACATTGATTTACGGTGCCCCTTCATATGCGGATCGCCTTCGCTCTGCTTGAACTCATTGCGGATATCTTCATGGCTCATCCGCTGCTGCTTGAGGAAGAAGTACTTTTGCAGGCCAAAATCCAGCGAGCTCATCACCAGCAGCAGCGCCAGCGTTTCCCTGACGATCTTCTTAAACAAGGCCAGCACCGACAGCCAGAAGCCGTTCAGATCGTCACCGTAAGCCAGCTGCGCCAGCGGTCCAAGGTCCGGCTCGACCGCCAGATAGAACACCACGCCGATGGCGATCGCTTTCAGTACGCTGGTCAGCAGCGTGGTCAGCTGCTTAGCCGAAAACATATTCTTGAGGTGCCCCACCGGATTGATGGCATCAAACTTTGGCGCCAGCGCCTCGGTGGCAAAAAGCGGCCCAAACTGAATCCAGCCGCCGAGGATGCGCAGCAAAAAAATCAGCGAGCAGACAATGCCGCAGAAGTAGAGCAGCACCATCAGCCCATCCAGAACCACTTCCTGCATGGCATGGCCAAAGGGGTCGTTAAGGCGACCCAGCGGCAGCATTACCATCGCCTCCATCCGCTGCATCCCGCCCTCTACCAGGGCGAAAATGGTCTCCATGACGCCCAGGCTGATCAACAGCTTGGGAATATCCGGCGTCTGGCCGACCTGCCCTTTTTTGCGGGACTCCTTGAGCTTTTGCGGCGTTGCGTCTTCGGTTTTTTCTGCCATTACCCGGCTCCTTTCCCCAGCATATCGGACAGATGGTGGATTAAATCTTTCAGTTCAAACAGCCGCTGGCCGCCAACATAGTTCAGGATCGGCAGATAGAGGACAAAGAACAGCATACCCAGCAGGCATTTCATCGGCATCGACAGCACCGTGGCCTGCAATTGCGGGCTGTAGATGCTCAAAATGCCGACGCTGAAATCCACCAGCAGCAGCAGAGCGACCAGCGGTCCGGCGTAGAGGATCATATGTATAAACACGCTGCTCAGCAGATCCAGATAGACCTTAAAACCGGCCTCGCTGGGAAACGGCAGCCACTGCATGGCTGGCCACAGGCGGTAGCTGTCCCAGATAATTTGCGTCAGCGTCGACAGCCCAAGCCCGACGACCAGCAGCAAAATGATTGACTGCTGCATCAAAAACCCCAGCGGCGTGGCATCCGGCCCCAGCTGGGGGTTGAGCTGGCCGCCCATCAGCGCGCCGCGCTGGTTATCGAACAGAGCGCCAACCGACTCGAACAGCCAGAACGGCATCGCCATCAGCAGGCCAATCATGATGCCGATGATCACCTCTTTCAACGCCAGGGCGGCGAGCAGGAACAGCGAGGGATCGTCGACGGCGATCTGCTGCTGGATCATCGGCGCAGGAAACAGCGCCAGCGAGAGCACAATGGCGGAGCGCAGGCCGCCTTTAATGGCGTTAAATGAGAAGACCGGCGAGAGCAGCAGGCAGGGGAAAATCCTCGCCATCGCCAGAGTGACGGCAAGGATAAAGTGATAACCATCGAAAAGAACGTTATTCCACATTTCAGTACTTCACGTTGGGCATCATGGCAAAGGCGCTTTGCGCCAATTCCATCAGCTCTACGCCAATCCAGCGACCGGTCAGCGCCAGCGCCACGCCGACCGCGACCAGCTTGATGGCGAACGGCAGCGTCTGATCCTGTAACTGCATCACCGCCTGTAGCAGCGAGACGATAATCCCGACAATCACCGCCACTATCAGCGGCGGCGCGGAGAGGAGCACCACCAACAGCATCGCCTGACGAAATAGCGTCAAAATATCCATCGGCCCCTCACATATAACTATAGAAAAGGCCGTCCAGCAGCCGCGTCCAGCCGCTGACCAGCACGAACAGCAGAATCTTTAGCGGCAGCGAGATGGTCATCGGTGACACCATTTGCATCCCCAGCGCCAGCAGCACGTTGGAGACGATCAGATCCACCACGATAAAGGGGATAAAAATCAGAAAGCCGATTTTGAAACCGTTTTGCAGCTCCGAGAGCACAAAAGAGGGGATCAGCAACAGCGGGCTGTCGTGCTGGACGGTGGCGGACATCTCCTTAGGCCACATCCGCTGCGCGTTTTCCTGCAAATGGATAAGGATGTCGGGATCGGTATTTTTCACCATAAAGCGCTTCAGCGGCTCCACGCCGTTGCTTACCGTGTAGTCCAGCCTGTCGGCCGACTGAGTATCAATCGGCACCGCTTTCACCCGCTGGCTCATTTCGTTGAAGACCGGCGCCATCACAAACAGTGAGGCCGCCAGCGCAATGCCGTAAATCGCCATATTGGGCGGGACCTGCTGCACCCCCATCGCATTGCGGGTCAGCATCAGCACCATGGAGATTTTCAAAAAGCAGGTGCAGACAATCATCAGGATCGGCACCAGCGATAACGCCCCAAGGAACAGGGCCAGCGTCATCGGATTGAGCGAGAGGTTATCCATAGGGTTAGCGAGCCAGCGGATTCTGGCTGCCGGGCAGCATGTGGGTAATTTGCAGGCCCAGCCTGCCCTCCACATCCACCAGTTCCCCTTTGGCTAACGGGTAGTCGCCGTGGCACAGGATAGCCTCGCCAGGCGTGACGTTATTGATCATCACCATCGCCCCCGGCCCCAGCTGCTGGAGTTCACCCAGCGTCAGTTTTAGCTGGCCGCAGCGCACCGACAGAGAGAGCGGCAGCGGCGCAAAATCGGTCTCCGCCTCTGCCGTTTCTGGCTCCCAGTGGGATTCGGGGTGATTCACAAACTCGTCAGGGGTCAGGGTCACGTTCAGTCTCTCCATCTCGGTCAGGATAAAATGGGCCGTCGGGCCAGGCTGCATTTGAATATCCCCGTGCAGCAACCAATTCGCACAGCGAAGGGTTCCACGACCTTCAGGGGTAAAACAGGGCAGTGGCGGCAACAGGATGTCCCCGCTGCGCAGCGCCCGCAGTCCGGCTAACGACAGCGCTAAATCGCCGATAACGATCGGCAAGCTCAGCGTCATGCTTTGCGGCAAAGGCCATGCGTCCTGCTGCCAGCCGTGTTTATTCATAAGCAGTGACAGACTCCGGGCCGAGAGGGCCAGCAGGCTATGCGCCTGTTGCCCTGCCCACTCGATCGCCAGCGTCAGCAGAAGTTCGCCTGTTTCAGCCTTCTCCTGCTTAAAGTCTAAGTGGCCGAACAGCGCAAGAAGTTCGGCAGAAAGTTGCTGATGCCACCACGGCCAGTACCACTCTTGCTCAGAGTTACCGGCGGGCAGGGCAAAAGTGGGGCAGCGTGACATCAGCGACAGCACGGCCTGGGCATCGGAAAATTGCAGCAGGCCAACGTCAGTCAGCCAGCTGCTCATCTCGCCCGGCTGGCGTCCGTCTGCCAGCGTCAGGCGGAGTACGCCCTGCTCTCCCGCCAGTTGAAAGGGGTAAAAGCAGCCCGCGCCAAGCTGCTGGCGCAGGCCAGCGAGTTCAGCACTCATGGTGGGTAAACGCAGCCTGCTCATCCTTGCTGTTCCCGCTCGTCTCCCTGCGTGCGGCGTTCAAAGCGTAGCCGCACCCGGCAGGCCATTTTCTGGCGCAGGGAAAAACGACAGCGCTCCTGATGCGGCAGCAGCGCCTGCCACGCGCCGGGCTGTAAATGCAGGGCGATGTCCCACCCTCCGGCCGCCAGCGCCGTCATATGCGCATCCACATTGCCGAGCTTAGGCAGCATCAGCGTCAGCTGCATTTCGCCAGGCTGAGGTTCGGTCAGTGCGGAGATCAAAGCAGGCTCGATTTCCTGCCAGAGCGCCATTGCCGGTGGCGCCGCTGAAGAGGGGGTTTCTTCCAGTTGGGTGAACCCCTGCTGCTGATCGGAACCCTGATCCAGCGCCAGCCGCTGGGCCATCACGTCATCGCCTTCCAGCAGCGCGCTGAACAACGCATGATCTTCGTCGGTTGGGCGTCTGGCCTCACTGCGCAAGGAAGAACGTGGAACGGGCGGCGCCTCATTAACGCGGCTGGGCTGGCGTGGTAATGCGGCTCGGGGATCGGCACGCTGAACATCGCGGGACTGAAGAAACTGCTGGCGCGCCTGGCGCTGCAAATCGCGCTGCTGCTCAGCCTGCCGTTCGCTGGCCTGCTGCTGGGCCTGGTGCTGAGCAGCCGCCTGAGAAAGAGTACGTATCATCCAGAGACCTCGTTTTGCTGCAGAAGATATTCCAGCTTTTCCACATCACGCAGCCGCAGCCGCGTTTCCCGCTGAGCCTGCTCCACCCGCTGCTGCTGCTGCTGTTGCTGCTCCGCCAGCTCGTGCAGGCTCAGGCGCTGCCGATCGACCTCTTCCGCCGCCTGCTGCTCGCACTGCAACGCGCGCTCCAGGCGAAATTTCGCCTGCTGGACGCCGGCGTTTTGCTGCATAAAACCAGCGCGGATCTGCTGATATTCCCCCTTCTTCTCGTCCAGCTTCCGTTCGGTATGGACGGTTTTATCCACCACGGCCCGCAGCGCCTGCTCCTGCTCACGCTGCTGACGCTCGCTGCGGCTCAGCCGCTGACGGCGGATCGGCAACAGCAGTTGCAGCGTACGCTGGAGTTCCGCCGCGCTGGCGTCGGTTTCGGCTTCCGGTTCAGGCATTGAGTGACGGCGCATAGCGGCTTACCTCCGACAGGTCAAAACAGGTCTTTTCAAAATTTGAGGGATCGCGCATCGACTGCTGTAGATAGCCGTTGATCGCGCCTTGCGCCTGCACGGCAGCATCGGTCAGGCTGTCGTTGCCCGGCTGGTACTCTCCGAGGCGGATCAGCACTTCCACCTGCTGCCAGGCGGCCATTAACCGCCGTACGGAAGTGGCCTCGCTGACCTGCTGCCGCGCCACAACGTTGCTCATGGTTCGGCTGAGGCTGGCCAGCACATCGATGGCCGGATAGTGACCCCGTTCGGCCAGCTTACGGGTCAGAACGATGTGGCCGTCAATCAGCGATCGCACCTCGTCCGCTACCGGATCGTTCATCGAGTCCTGCTCGATCAGCACGGAATAGAGCGCGGTGATGGCGCCGGTTGAAGTCTGCCCGGCTCTTTCCAGCAGCGTAGGCAGCAGGGTATAGACCGAAGGCGGCAGCCCGCCTCGTCCCGGCGGTTCGCCGAGCGCCAGGCCGATTTCGCGCTGCGCGCGGGCAAAACGGGTCAGCGAGTCGAGGATCAGCAGCACGCTTTTCCCCCGATCGCGGAAGGCCTCCGCAATGGCCGTGGCGGTAAAAGCGGCGCGGGCGCGCTCCATGCTGCTGCGGTCAGAAGTGGCGCAAAGCAGCACCGTGCGGCTACGCAGCTCGCTGTCCAGCTCGTGATCGAGAAACTCGCGCAGTTCACGTCCGCGTTCGCCAATCAGCCCGAAGACAATCACATCGCAAGGGGTATTTCGCGCCAGCTCGGCCAGCAGCGTGGTTTTACCGCAGCCCGCTCCGGCAAAAATGCCGACGCGCTGGCCGACGCCCAGCGTCAGCAATCCGTCGATGGCACGCATCCCGGTAGGCAGCGGCGTATCGATTCTTGGCCGTTCGGTCGGCGGCGGCGCATCGCCCAGCACGGTCTTAACGCCGTCCGTGTCGCCCGGCTGGGCAAACGCGCTCAGGCTGCCCTCTTCAATTGGGCGGCCAAAACCGTCCAGCACGCTGCCCAGCAACGCGTCGGAAACGCGAATGCTGTGCGGCTGATAGAGCGGCGTAACCCTCGCCCCCTGCGCAATGCCGTCGAGCTGGCCCAGCGCGGAGAGCAGCGTATGCTGAGGGTTAAAGCCAACCACCTCTGCCAGCACGCGGGTATTGTTTTTGCCTTCGATGCGACAAAGGTCGCCTATGCGGGCGCCCGGCAGGCTGCTTTCCAGCAGGATCCCACTGATGCCGGTAATGCGGCCAAATGCTTCGACGGGCGCAAAACGCGCCAGCCGTTGCTGATGCTGACTGAACCAGCAATCCAGCTCCGCCAGCATCACCAGTTCACCTTGATGTGCTCGCGGCCGCCAAATTCGACCTCGCTGGAGGTGATAGCGACCAGCCGTAAGTCATCCACCTGATCGCCGATAAACAGCCGGTCTCCGGCATCGGTCACCACATTAGCGCGCTTGCCGGTGGTGATTTGCACAATGCGGAACGGCAGTTTTGCATTGTACTGACGGGTGTTATTCACCAGTTGGGGCTGCACGTTGTACTGCGCCTGGAAGCGCACCAGCATCCGCTCCAGGATTTGCAGCTGCTCTTTGTTCAGCTCGCCGTTGAGGATCAGCTTGCCCTTATCCATGTCGATTTTCACGCCGGGCGTCAGGCCGCGCTCGCGCAGCATCGCCACCAGCGGCGGACGCACTTGCTGTAACGTTTCCAGTACCTTGCGGTTGGAATCGGTGGTTGAGGTCTGCGCTACCGTAGGCTGAAGGATCCAACTGATGATGGTGAAGCTCAGCAGCAGGATCAGGCTGATGGAAAGAACCTGTACGCCGCGGGAGAAGGTGCGGGAAGGCACAGGTGCCGCTTCGACCGGCGCAGCTGCCGCTGCCGGAGCCGCCAGCGCCGGCTGTGGCGCAGCGGGCATCGCCTCCCAGGGGCGATCGGCCGGAGAAAGGCACAGCCAGGTTTCGCCCAGCGCAAAAGGGGTATCGAACGGTAGCGGGTCCAGCAGCGCGACCGTTTCGCCTGCGGCCGTCAGCACCTCGCCTTCCTTGCCCTGAAGCTGCCAGTGCTCGTCAGCGAAAACCAGCGTGGCATGCTGCGCCAGTACGCCATCGTCGCTCAGCAGCAGATCGGCTTCATCGGCACTTCCAAGGCTTAACTCGCCGCCGATAACGGGCAGCGCGGCGCCCTGGTGGCGGCCCGTAAGTACGCGTAGCTCAAACATAATCAGCTCCTTAAGCATCAAAGGACTCGGCTGAATCGTCCAGATCGAGGCGACCCACTACGTTTATCGACAGGTTGGACTGCAGCTCGGCAAACGACAGCACCGGCACCTGATGGAATTCATCCTGAATCAGCCCGCGCAGCGGGCTGCGGAGATCCTGCGCCACCAGCATTACCGCAAATCTGGCGTTTTCAACGGCAAAGGCGTTACGCATCTGCGCCAGGATCGCCATGTTCTGCTCCTGCGTCAGCGAGAAGAAAACTTCACTTTGGGTCTGGCGCAGCGAATCGCGCAGCTGCTCCTCCATTTCAGGGGTGAGCAGCCAGACGTGCAGGCCATCTTCCTGGGTGTACTGATAGCAGATATGTTCTTTCAGCGAGATGCGCACCAAATCGGTCAGCAGGCTGATATCTCGCTCGTTCTGGCCGTGCTCAATCAGGGCTTCCGCTATCGCACGCACCGAGCGCAGCGGGATACGCTCCGCCACCAGGTTTTGCAGCACGTTAGAGAAGCGCGCGATAGGCATGACGCGCTGAAGTTCCTGGGCCAGCTCCGGCTGCTCGCTCTCCAGCCAGCCCATCAGCGCTCGCGTCTCCTGTAGACCAATAAAATGGGGCGCGCTGGCGTGAATGGCGTTTTCCATACGCTGCATCAGCAGCTCATGGAAGCCCCAGCGCGGAATCTGCTCGTTTTCCAGCAGAGGATGATCGGCCGGCAGCCACAGCAGAGTGGACTCCCGGCGAGTTTCCGTTCCCGGCGTCACGCCCTCTTCTTCCGCCAGATGATCATGGCCGCTGAGGCCAACCGCCGACTGCGCCACGTTGAAGGTGCCGATCACCCTGGGGATTTCGTACACCGAGTAGCGAAACTCGTCGACGGGCAAACTCTCCTGAAATTCAATATCAAAAGCGGGCAGCGTGAAGCCGTAGTTATAAACGATGCTATTGCGCATACGGCGGATAGCCTGCACCAGATCCAGCGTTTCGGCCGTGCCGCGAGCGCTGCTGGGGAATTGCAACAGATAAGGTCGGGTCGGATTGAATTGCCGCAGGTCTTCAGTGCCGTTCAGCTCAGGCGGGACCACCTCGTTTTCCATCTGCGGCCGTTCGGCAACCAGCAATCGCTTTGCCCGCCAGACCTGAAAACTGCCGGTAGCCAGGGTCAGCACGGCCAGTACGATAAAGACGCCGGTTGGCATTCCCGGTAACAGGGCAAAACCAAACATGCCGATAGAAGAAAGTATCCACGCCTTTGGCTGGCTGGTCAGCTGCTCGGCGATCTCACGACCAATATTGTTATTGCCATCGGTTTCGCTGTCCGAGGAGACGCGGGTGATGATCATCCCTGCCGTCAGGGAGATCAGCAGCGCCGGGATTTGCGCAATCAGGCCGTCACCAATGGTCAGCACCGAATAGGTATGCATCGCGTCCCCGGCTGGCATACCAAGCTGCATTACGCCGATGCTGAAGCCACCGATCAGGTTAATAAACAGGATCACCAGCCCGGCGATGGCATCGCCCTTGACGAACTTCATCGCCCCGTCCATCGCCCCGAACAGCTGGCTCTCTTTTGCCAGATCGACGCGACGGCGCTTGGCCGTGCTGACGTCAATCAGCCCGGCGCGCAGATCGCTGTCGATCGACATTTGCTTACCCGGCATGGCGTCAAGCGTAAAGCGGGCCGCCACTTCTGCCACCCTCTCCGAGCCTTTGGTGATCACCAGAAAGTTGACGACAGTAAGGATCAGGAACATCACCATCCCGACGGCGAGGTTGCCGCCGACCACAAAGGTGCCGAAGGCGGCGACAATATGTCCGGCATCCTGCTGAACCAGGATCTGGCGAGTGGTGGAGATCGACAGCGCAAGGCGGAACATGGTAGTCAGCAGCAGCACCGCCGGAAAGCTGGAGAACGCCAGCGGCTTCGGCAGATACATCGCCAGCACGACCAGCAGGGAAGATATACAGATGTTGACGGCGATCAGGGTATCGATCAGCCCCAGCGGCAGCGGAATGATTAGCATGAAGACGATCGCCATCGCAAACATCGCGCCGACGATTTCGGAGCGCTGCATTGCGCCCAGCGCGATGCGGTTGAGGATTAAAAACATGCTGTTCATTCTATTGTCCCCTTAGCCTTTCGCCGCCGCTTTGTGCTCGTTATCCACCAGCATACCGATCACGCTGCGCAGCAGTTTTGCGGCTTCGGGTCGATGATTGCGGTCGCGCCAGAGCATTGGCGGCATATTGTTCATTAGCGGCAGCAGGCCATTGAAAAAAATCATCTGCGCTTCAGGCTTCTCTCCGGCAAACTCTTTCCCTATTGCGTTGATGTCCCGTCCCTGTAATCCGGTTTCCGCTACGTTAAGCAGCCGTCTGGTCATCTCAATACCGCCCAGCGCGGAGGGGGGAATTTTCCCCCTGGAACGGAGGTCGTCGAGCAGCTTGTCGCTATTTGCAATCAGATGCGTTAGCTGTCCGGCCTCGCTAAGACCAAGTTGGATTTTATGCAGCGATCGCGCCGAAATAGAGGGGGCAAGAGAGGCGATGTCCTCAGACAGCGCGCGTTGCAGCGTACGCAGGCCTGGCATAAATTGTTCCCGACCAAACCGCTCAAGCAGGCTGTCGAGGATCACCGAAGGTGACTGGTGCTTAACGATGCCGTTGTAGTAAAGGTCGCGCATCCCCTGCTTTTCCGCCGGGTCGGTGGTGAAGCTGGCAATCGCTGGCGCGGTATTCAACCCAGCCCTGACCAAATCGCCAAACTGCTCGTCCAGGCGCTCAAGACCATGGCTTGCGGCGTTAGCCGTCTGCGTATCCCCGCGGCTGTCCGCTTCGCGCAGTACCATCCTCAGCATGAGATTGCAGCGTGCCGGATCGTTATCCGCCGCCTCGACCAGCTCGCCAGCATCCGGCTCTGGCCCTTTGGCGAGCACGCTTTTCAGCGCGTTCATGCGGGTTTCCAGTCGGTCCTGCTGCTGCCCGTCAAGCATTTGATAGAGCTCGCCCAGCCGTTCAATGCGCTCCACCGCCCCACGGTTGCTGCGTAAATGCTGGGTATTAATCTGACGGCGGTTGAGCCCTTTGGTGCTCTTCTCCACCTTTTCGCCAAATATTGCCCCTAACTCTTCCAGCGAATCCGTGAGTGAATCCGCCGCCGATTGAGTATTCACCGGACGGGCGCGAGCGTCAGCCCCGGAAGCACGCGAAGACGCGCTATCCTGTTTGAGCAGCGTTTTTACCAGGGCCTGCTGAGACTGAAAGGAGGACTGAACTTTAATCATCTCGGACTCGTCGTTGATTTCGCGATTCTCTTACGTGGCTGCAATCCCCAATAAGTTCCCGAAGAAAACGTCGTTAAACCCGTATTTTAAATGCCTTATTCAGCTGAAACTTTACAGTGCCGTTATTAGTGTAAGAACTTGCACAGCTAATTTTTATAATCCTCCCAGTTTTGTCTCAGATAATTCTTAAGCATTGTAAACATCGCCGGAATAACGCCGCCTGGCGGTATTTTCGTCCTCTGGCACGCTCCTTGCTATATGACAACCCTCAGGCTGTTAATTAATTCCCAGGAGCGTAAAGATGCTATCTTCTTCAACCGCAGAATTGTCATTTTCACCTGAAGTACCGGTCGTTATTTTATGGCAGGAGATCCTTTGCCAGCAGAATCGAAAACTGCACAATTTTATTCGCAAACGCGTTTCCAATCGTGAAGACGTAGAGGATATTGCGCAGATGACCTGCGTGGAAGTTTTGCGAAACAGCCACAAATTCCTCGGCGCCTCACGCCCGGAAACCTGGCTTTTTGGTATCGCCGCCAATCTGATCCGCAATTACTACAAGACGCACCAGAACCGTTTTCTGTTCGACAGTCTCAATGAGGACAACGTGCTGGAACTCATTCAGGATTGCGATCCCAGCGATATCATCGCCAACGATGAACTACTCAGCGTCATGGCGAACTCCATTGACCGGCTGCCCGAAGAGACCCGCCAGATGTTGAGTATTCTGGTCGAACGCAACGGCAGCTACCAGGATGTTGCCACCTCTCTGGATATCCCGTTGGGCACGGTAAAATCCCGCCTCTCCCGCGTGCGCGAGGCGCTCAAGAGCACGATAAGCTGAACAAAGCGTTTTTTTCAGTCCGAATAACGCCATAATTATTTATCTGCGTGTTGACGCAACTTTCAGATGAATATTGATGGTCAGCAGCGATTTTATTTGCTGTAATTGTTTCTTAATGGTAATTAGCCGGGTGAGATACCCTTTGCGGTAATATAATCTATGCTTATCATACTTCCAACTTTCAGCCTTCAGAGAGAAACATGCTTTCATCTGAAATATTCAGCCTCAATGTGAGTAGCAACCCGGATAACGGTCGGGCTATCCTGCCCGACTTTGCTCTTGACAAGGTCAATGACGCGATTTATTTAGTCGGCAAGGACGCAAAGCTGGCTTATATCAATAATAAAGCCTGTGAAATGTTGGGCTATAAATATCAGGAACTGCTCAGTTTAACCTATGCCGATATTGAAAGTGAGCTGAAAGATCCTGACGTTGCGGCACTGTGGTGGAAACTTAGTATGCGCCCGGAAGGCATTCGTTTTACTTCCCAGCACAAGACGCATGACGGTGAGCTGATCCCGGTTGAGGTCAGCTCGAGCACCTATGAGCACCTGGGGCAGACGCTGGTGCTAAACGTAGTGCGGGACGTACGGGAGATCAAAAAACGCACCGAGCGCTACCTTCAGCAGGAGCAGCAGTTTCGCTCGCTGGTGGAGAATTCACCGGATCTGATCGCCCGCTTTGATACCCAGATGCACTGCCAGTATGCCAACCCGCCGGTGCTGAAACTGATTGGCTGTAGCGAGGAGCAGGCGCGGGGATGGCGTTTAACCGACAGCATTCCGTTTGATGAGGTGGGAATGCGGCTGTTCCGACTGGTGTCCAACACGCTGGCCAGCGGGGAGAAAAGCGAATCGGAGCTGGAAGCGCGGTTTGGCGAACGCGCGATGGTGCTGCACGTCCGCTGCGTGCCGGAATACAATTTACTGGGCGAAGTGGTCTCCATCCTGGCGGTAGGCCGGGATATCAGCCGCCTGCGCGAGGTGGAGAATGAAGTTCGGGCGGCCCATCAGCAGATGCGCCTGCTGGCCAGTAATCAGCAGCAGCGTACCGAGGATGAGCGCAAGCATATCGCCAGGGAGATCCACGATGAGCTGGGCCAGCACCTGACCAGCCTGCGGGCCGGTCTGTCGGTGATTGGCATGCAGGCGGACAATCCGGTGCGGGTCAATCAGCAGGTAGACTATTTGATGACGCTAATCGACAGCACTATTCAGGTAGTCAGGGATGTTTCCACTCGCCTGCGGCCTAATATGCTGAATATGGGTCTGGTCCCGGCCCTGGAGTGGCTGCGCGATGAATTTGTCAAAAACAGCCGCTGCGCCTGTATGCTGATCGTGCCGGAAGGAAAGCCGGTGGCGCTGAGCGATCAGGCCGTCACCGCCGTGTTTCGCGTGGTGCAGGAGTCGCTGACCAATATTTCCCGACACGCCAGGGCCAGCAAAGTGTCGATCATTGTGCAGGCCAGCCGTGAGTCGGTGGTTATCCAGATCCGCGACAACGGCCGCGGCTTTAAAATGCAGTCGGTCCGCCGGGATGCCTTTGGGCTGCTGGGTATTAAAGAACGGGTGGATATGCTGAACGGGGTCGCCTCGATCGTCAGCAAGCCAGGCGAAGGCACTCTGCTGGAGATCACCCTTCCCCTTTCAGCATAACCGTCACAGTGAGCTGATATATTCTGCGCTCGCACAGGACATCTTCAACCAGGGAACCAGGATGAGTGAAGTAATTAAGTTAGTGATCGCCGACGATCACGCGCTGATGCGCGAAGGACTGAAACAGATTTTCTCCCTGGACGACGGGATTGATGTGGTAGGTGAAGCGGGAGACGGTAGCCAGGTGCTGGAGCGTTTGCGTCTTGGCGGTCTGGATCTACTGCTGCTGGATATTTCCATGCCGGGAATAAGCGGGGAGGATTTGATCAACCGAATCCACTCTCAGTACCCGGATCTGCCGATTCTGGTACTCAGCATGTTCAATGAACCGCAGATCGCCCGCCGCGTGCTGAACTGCGGCGCGCTGGGGTATATTACTAAGGATAAAAATCCTGACGCGCTGCTGGCCGCCATTCGCTGCGTAGCCAAAGGCTCGCGCTATATCGACCACGATTTAGCGCAGGAAATCGTCTTTGCCGAGTACCAGAACGGCAGCCGGGCGCTGCACGAAACCCTGACCACGCGAGAGCGCCAGATCCTGCTGATGCTGGCACACGGCGAAACCATCAACGCCATTGCTGACGGCCTGTCGATCAGCAACAAGACGGTCAGCACCTATAAATCGCGGATGATGGAAAAAATGCATTTCACCAGCAATGCCGACATAGTGAAATACGCCATCAGCCACCATCTGGTGCAGTAGCTTTAAGCGGTGGGCGTCGGCGCCTCAGCCTCTTCAGGCGGGGCATCCCACAGCTCTTCATCAGGCTCTTCCGGCTGAGCGTTCCTGCGTAACCGCTTACTGACCAGGAACACCGGCGTGGCAATAAACAGCAGCAGGCTGCCCGCCATACCGCAGACCAGCAGGCTGAGGCAGCCAGCCCATCCTTCTCCCGCCGTCAGCCCCGCGATGACCAGAGACAGAATAAAGAAGAAAGAGAGCGTCAGGCTGACCGGCCAGATATTGGTGATATCCATCTCGCTGAGCGCCATTTTCACCGGCTTTCTCGCCCATTTAGCCGCCAGTTTTTCGGCCTTCATCGCCTCTTTTACCGCCAGCAGATCCACACAGGGAGCGACGAAATTTTCCGCTGATGTGGGGTAATAAAGCGCGTCGAAAATGCGGGCGATTGGCGGGAAAGTTACCGGCCAGCTACCGCTGTGCACGCCATAAGTGGTCAGCGCGGGCAAGGTGATTCGCGGCCACATAACCGGTTGCAAATAGCGGTCGTGCAAAACCACCCAGCTCTGCCGGGTCTCCCCTTTGCTCACATGGTAGAGGCGAAAGCGGTCGGCTGGCGGGTAGTTAAGGTTACTGACCCGCGCGGTGATAAAAGGAATGTGCCGCTGGCGGCAATAGTTAACCCGGCTTTGCCCTTGAGCCGCGAGCAGCAGCCCGATCGCCGGCAGGAAATACCACGAGGTACTTTCCGCCGCCAGCGGGCCGTTGAGATGCTCAGCCAGCTTGCTCTCGCTGTTGGCGCTGAGGTGATCGGGCCACCAGCGCCAGCTTCGCCCAATCACCCGCTCGGTAGGCACGCGGAAAATGCCGAGTGGCTCGGTTTCGGCAGGCAGCATGGCAAACGGAAAGATTTTGCTGAAAAAGGTCAGCGCATCGTCCGGCCCGTCCCATTCGCCGCTGGCCTCCAGACCATGAAGGTTCGCCGTCAGCTCGCCCCAGCCCGTTTTCCCCAACATATCTATCTGGTATTTAGTGTCCGCAAGATGCTTTCCGAGCCGCAGTATCTCTTGTGGGATACCCTTCAGCGGCAGCTCGGGGATCGTCGGCACCTGATTCTGTTCATTTTCCATACTGCACTCATCCCCAAAGGCAACTGCCCGCAGACCTGCAAAAAAACCAAGGATAATTAACCGCCAAACGCAGAATGCGTTAAAGAAAGGTGTTTGATGGCCGGAGCCGAAAAGGGAAAAAATTGGCTGAATGTCGCCTGTTATCGTTATCGAAAAAAATTTGGCTTTAGTCAAAAAACTAAATACTTTCAAGATGATAGTATACTTAGCAACGCCTTCCCTTTGCAACTCTCTCCGCACATCACGCTGCCTTCCTCTCCTTTTTACCGGGCTGTTTTTCGGCTTTATTTCACGACAACGGCAAAATATTCGTTTAAAAATAAACAGTAAACTCGAAAGCAAAGGAGGAAAAAAATGCGTCAGGCAGGTGAGGAAATTCGGATTGCGAGCAGCAGGCTACGACAGTTTGTGGCATCGCTTTGGCAACATGCAGGCAGCAGCGAGACGGAAGCCGCGCTAGTAGCCGACCATCTGGTGCAGGCCAATCTGGCGGGCCATGATTCGCACGGCGTCGGGATGATCCCAAGCTATATGGCGTCCCGCAGGCAGGGCCACCTGATGCAAAATAAGCATATTGAAGTGGTTAAAGACGCGGGCGCGGTACTGACGGTTGACGGGCATAACGGTTTTGGTCAGGTTGCCGCCAGCGAGGCGATGGCGCTGGGCATTGAGCGGACGCGTCAGCTGGGAATGTGTGCCGTTGCGCTACGGCACACACATCATATTGGCCGCATTGGTCACTGGGCTGAGCAGTGTGCCAGTGCCGGGTTTATCTCGTTTCATTTCGTCAATGTGGTGGGCGATCCGATGGTTGCCCCGTTTAACGGTA
Source organism: Erwinia typographi (assembly GCF_000773975.1). Classification (GTDB taxonomy): domain Bacteria; phylum Pseudomonadota; class Gammaproteobacteria; order Enterobacterales; family Enterobacteriaceae; genus Erwinia; species Erwinia typographi. Next base: position 43,668 of record NZ_JRUQ01000051.1, on the reverse strand, counting down.
GCGATCGCCGGTTCGGCACCAATCCTTTTTGCGCCATTTTCCCGCGTGAAGGCCAGCCTCCGCTGCTGCTGGACTTCGCCACCAGCGGCATCGCCTTTGGCAAAACGCGAGTAGCCTATAACAAAGGAGTTCAGGTTGCGCCGGGCTATCTGATTGATCACCACGGTGCGCCGACCAATGACCCAACGGTGATGCACGAAACGCCGTATGGCTCGCTGCTGGCCTTTGGCTTACACAAGGGCTACGGTCTGGCGGTAATGTGCGAGATTCTGGGGGGTGCCTTATCGGGAGGGCAGACTACGCATGAAAGCTCGCTGCAAAAGAGCGTGGAAGCCATTTTCAACAGCATGACGACCATCATTCTCGATCCTAAAGCGTTTGATGCCCCGCAGATGCAGGAAGAAGCGCAGGCGTTTATCGACTGGGCAAAAGCCTCACCGCAGGCGGGCGACAGCCCAATCCTCGTGCCGGGCGAGTTTGAACAAGCGCAGCGCGCAGCGCGCCTGCGCGACGGTGTGCCGATTGATGCCAATAGCTGGCAGCAGATTCTGGCGGCAGCCCGCGAAGCCGGAATGCCGGAAGCCGAGCTGGCGGAGTATTACGGCCAGGTAAGTTAGCCCATTTTGCGAGCTGCATGCCCTTCCCCTGTACTCAGGCGGAAGGGCCACGCTTTGCCCAGTTAAATCACCGCATTTAACAACAGGCATCCAGCCAGACCACAGACGGAAATGACCGTTTCCAGACCGGACCAGGCTCGCATGGTTTCGCCGATGGTCAGATTGAAATACTCTTTGAACAGCCAGAATCCCGGGTCGTTAACGTGGGAGAAAATCACGCTGCCGGAGCCTACCGCAATCACCATAAGCTCAGGGCTGACGCCGGTGGTGGCGATGATCGGCGCTACAATGCCACCGGCCGTAATAGCGGCAACCGTTGCAGAACCCAGCGCAATGCGCAACGCAGCAGCGATTGACCATGCCATCAGCAGTGGCGAAATATTGCTGCCTTCCATCATGCCGGCAATATATTTGTCCACGCCGCTATCCACCAGAACCTGCTTAAATGCCCCACCACCGCCAATAATCAGCAGCATCATGGCGATGATTTTGATGGAATCCGTCAGCGTATCCATCACTTCATCCACGCTGCGCCCACGGTTAAGACCGAAGGTGAACAGCGCAATCAGCACGGCAATCAGCGTCGCCATAATAGGATCGCCAAAGAACTCGGCCCAGGCCAGCAGCGGATGCCCTTTTGGCAGCATCATCTCAGCTACCGCGCGCAACGCCATCAGTATTACCGGTACTAATGAGGTCCAGACGCTAACGCCAAAGCTGGGCATTTCGGCTTCGGTAAAGGTCTTCTTGTTATACAGACCTTCCGGGATCGGCTTATCAATACTTTTCAGGAAACGGGTATACACCGGGCCAGCCAGGATAACGGTTGGAATCCCCAGCAGCGTGCCGAACAGTAAGGTTTTCCCCATGTCCGCATGGAACAGCGTGGCGATAGCCGTTGGCCCTGGGTGAGGAGGCAGGAAGCCGTGGGTCACCGAGAGTGCCGCCGCCATCGGCACGCCGACAAACAGCAGAGGCACGCGGGCAGAAGCGGCAATAGTCAGTACCAGCGGCAGCAGCAGCACAAAGCCGACTTCATAGAACAGCGCAAAACCGACGGTAAAGCCAGTCAGAACGACCGCCCACTGAATGTAGCGGGTGCCGAACTTAGCAATCAGCGTGGTGGCAATGCGCTGCGCGCCGCCACAGTCCGCCAGCAGTTTTCCCAGCATCGCGCCAAAGCCCATAATCAGCGCAAGGCTGCCCAGGGTGCCGCCGACGCCAGCCTTAATGGAAGCAATGACTTTGTTAACGGGCATTCCCTGCATCACGCCGACGGCCAGCGCAACGAGGATCAGGGCAATGAATCCATTCAGTTTAAAGCGGATCATCAGCAGCAGTAACATGACTACGCCAATGGCAACGATGACTAATGGCATAACTCTTCTCCGGTGCGTGCTCCTGGTGAGTTCAGAAACACAGTAAATTCTCCCGCTTTGCGCTAAGCGTTACGGGTATCAGTGTCAGGGTAATCAGGCATAACGCCACAGTGTTACCGGGAACATGTTAACGGTAACATCACGCAACCGAAATGCCTCAGCTACGCGGAATTTACATTCTGAGATGAAGATCAAACTTTTGACATACTGTTCAACAAGGTGGTGGCAGGGAAGAAATGAGGCCGCGTCAGTGTTTTCGTTAACGCCACCAGGGCCAGCAGCACCTTATGTTGCTGCGGGCAGGTAGTTCATACATTAACCAACATGTTCTTGACCTCAGACAAGAAAGCATACGTTCATAAGGGGTAAAATGTAACAAAAAAATTCACAGTGAATCAAAATGAGAAATTCAGCGTTAACATCTACACGCGTTTTCAATCAAAATAATGACATTGAGAAATTAGTCATCAGTCGATAACAATCCAGAATATAATATTTAAATTATCCCAACCCCAATGATAACAATAAAGTAACATTACCGTTGTCATGGGGATTTTTCACAGCATTAATTTCCAATTTGTGCGCTTATTCAGTCAATGGCACGACCTAAAAGTAATAAGAAAAGGGACTTTTATTACTGAAGTGAAAAGCTGATTTTTACAATCTCCCTCTCTCATCCGCGCGCTCCCGTCGATAAAAAAACCTTATCAGGCATAAAGATACCTTACCGTCACATCACGATACCACTTAGCCACACACATTTAACAAAGCCGCAAAATTTTTTAACGCGCCGATGAAACAATTCATCGCAAAGTTCAACGCTGTTATAGGAAAATTTCCTATTACTGTAGCTACTCCTTCACCTGATTTGGTCTCAGGATCAAACCTTCGATGAAATAACCGCGTAACGGCGTGAAACCCCATTTGCCTGTTAATTGGCGGTAAATAAAAAAGAAAGGCAGTCTTTTATTATGTTAGATCGAGGTAAGCAATGTTTGGATTAGATGCGTTCCACCTGGCAAGGATACAGTTCGCGTTTACCGTCTCCTTCCATATTATCTTCCCGGCCATCACCATCGGCCTCGCCAGCTTTCTGGCAGTGCTGGAAGGATTATGGATAAAAACCAAAAACCCGGATTATCGTGATCTGTACCATTTCTGGTCAAAAATCTTCGCCGTTAACTTCGGCATGGGCGTGGTGTCCGGCCTGGTGATGGCATACCAGTTCGGCACCAACTGGAGCGGCTTCTCCCAGTTCGCCGGTAGCATTACTGGTCCGCTGCTGACCTACGAAGTGCTCACCGCCTTCTTCCTCGAAGCGGGCTTTCTGGGCGTGATGCTGTTCGGCTGGAACCGCGTGGGACCGGGCCTGCACTTCTTCGCCACCTGCATGGTCGCGCTGGGGACGATCATCTCCACCTTCTGGATCCTTGCCTCGAACAGCTGGATGCAAACCCCGCAGGGTTATGCCATTCAGAACGGCATTGTCGTACCGGTCGACTGGCTGAAGATTGTCTTCAACCCTTCCTTCCCGTTCCGATTGCTGCATATGTCCACCGCGGCATTCCTCGCCAGCGCCTTCTTTGTTGGCGCGTCTGCGGCGTGGCATCTGCTGCGTAAAAATGACACTCCGGCCATCCGTAAAATGCTGTCGATGGCTATGTGGATGGCGCTGATCGTTTCGCCCATTCAGGCGATGCTGGGGGATGCCCACGGTCTGAATACGCTTGAGCATCAGCCGGCCAAAATTGCGGCGATCGAAGGCCACTGGGAAAACCCGCCGGATGAGCCAACGCCGCTGATTCTGTTCGGTCTACCGGACATGGAACAGGAAAAAACCCGCTATGCGCTTGAGATCCCGTATCTGGGCAGCCTGATCCTGACGCACAGCCTGCATAAGCAGGTGCCTGCGCTGAAGACGTTCCCTAAAGAAGATCGTCCGAATTCGACCATTATTTTCTGGTCCTTCCGCGTGATGGCCGGTCTGGGGATGCTGATGGTGCTGCTGGGCTTTGCCAGCCTGTGGCTTCGCTTCCGCGAACGTCTTTACACCTCGCGCCCGTTCCTGTGGTTTGCGCTGGCGATGGGCCCCTCTGGCCTGATTGCAATTCTGGCCGGTTGGTTTACTACCGAAATCGGGCGTCAGCCATGGGTGGTTTATGGCCTGCTGCGCACTACCGACGCGGTCTCCGCGCATGGCGATCTGCATATGAGCATCAGCCTGCTCGCCTTTATTGCGGTCTATATGTCCGTGTTCGGCGTGGGCTATATCTACCTGTTCAACCTGATTAAGAAAGGTCCGCAGCAGGGTGAAGGCGACCATACGCCAGATGGCGGACCGGGTACTTCGCATACCCCTTCTCGCCCGCTGTCTGCCGTACAGGAAAAATTAAATTCGCCGGAAGAGGGGAAATAACGTGGGTATCGATCTTCCTGTTATCTGGTTCACCATCATTGTCTTCTCGACGCTGATGTATATCGTAATGGATGGTTTCGATCTGGGCATCGGCATCCTGTTCCCGTTCAATAAGGACGCCACCGAGCGCGACATGATGGTTAACACCGTTGCGCCCGTATGGGACGGCAACGAAACCTGGCTGGTGCTGGGCGGCGCGGCGCTGTACGGCGCCTTTCCACTGGCCTACGCGGTGGTGGTTGATGCGCTGTCAGCGCCGCTGACCGCGATGCTGGTTGGGCTGATTTTCCGTGGCGTGGCGTTTGAATTCCGCTTCAAGGCCACCGAAGAGCACCGTCCATTCTGGGACAAGTCCTTTATCGTCGGTTCTTATCTGGCTACCTTCAGCCAGGGCGTCGCGCTGGGCGCGATCATCAACGGCTTCAGCGTGACCAACCGCACCTTCAGCGGCGCCGAGCTGGGCTGGCTGACGCCGTTCTCGCTGTTCTGCGGTCTCGGTCTGGTGGTCGCCTATGCGCTGCTGGGCAGCACCTGGCTGATTATGAAAACCGAAAACGATCTGCACCGCAAGATGACCGCGCTGGCGAAGCCACTGCTGCTGGCCCTGCTGGCGATCATCGCGGTGGTCAGCGTCTGGACGCCGCTGGAACATGCCAACATCATGCAGCGCTGGTTCACCCTCCCCAACCTGTTCTGGTTCCTGCCGGTGCCGGTGCTGGTACTGTTGGCATCGTGGGGCCTGCTGCGCGCCCTGAAGCGTCATGCGCACTACTCGCCGTTCCTGCTGACGCTGGCGCTGGTGTTCCTGGGCTTTACCGGTCTGGGCATCAGCATCTGGCCGAACATCATTCCGCCTTCCATCACCATCTGGCAGGCCGCGTCACCGCCGCAGAGCCTTGGGTTTATGCTGGTTGGCGGACTGCTGATTATTCCGGTTATCCTGGTTTATACCTTCTGGAGCTACTACGTGTTCCGCGGGAAAATCAAACCGGATGAAGGCTACCATTGATAAATCGCTGACGGTACGGGAGAAGAAGATGGTTGAGACACAAACTCAGCAGGCGGCTAAATCCCCGGCGTGGAAACGCGTACTGTGGATGGTGGCTATCTATGCGGGCAGCGTAATGGCGCTGGGCATCGTGGCAACGCTGTTTCGTCTGATGATGACCGCCGCTGGCATGAAATCTCACTGAGACGCTGAATGCCAATGGCATAACGGGGGCCGACATTTGTCGGCCCTTTTCTTTACAACCGTCATAAATAGTCACATAACCGAGGCGGCGGACGGCGCAGGATGGTCTAAGCTTATTGTCATCCATGAGGAAATCATGCCACCAAGAAGGAGACAGTATGAGTCTTTTAGATAAAGCATCAGATAAAGCTGACGAAGCGCTGGGTAAAGGTCAGGAGCAGTTTGGTAAGGCTGTCGATTCTCCCGAGCATGAGTTTAAAGGCCGCGTGCGCCAGGGCGCTGCAAAAGCCTCTTATGCGGTAGACGATGCGCTGGACTGCGTGAAATCGAAAACGCAGGATTCCCCGTTTGTTTCGCTGGCGATTGCCGCTGGCGTCGGTTTCCTGGCCGCGAAGATTTTTGGTCGCCGCTAAGCCGCGGGTTCCGCCGATTAAAGGCCGATATTTCGGCCTTTTTTTATTCCACCCTGCCCTCCTCCCGGCGAGTATTATCGCTGTAGCCGGAAACGCTGACGCTCTGCAATTCATCGGTCTGGACTGGATGCTGTTTTCGGTATTCGGCAGGCGTGACGCCGACGTGTTTCTGAAAGGCCCGACGCAGCGTATCGGCATTGGCGAAGCCGCATTTGGCGGCTACCAGCTTGGGCGCATTATAGCCATTCTCCAGCAGTTTTCGGACAGCCGCCACGCGGGTGGTCTCGACCCAGGCGCCTGCCGTAATGCCGACCTCGGCATGGAACAGACGAGCAAAATGCCGGGGGCTTAGTCCGGCGTGCCTGGCCATGCTTGCTACGCTGTGATTGAGTTCAGGATTCGCGGCGACCCAGCGTTGAACTTCCTGTAACGCCGCTCGCCCTGCCGGGCCGGTTTCCCCTTTGCGACTGAACTGCAACTGCCCACCGGGGCGTTTGAAGTACATGACCAGTTGCCCGGCGACGCGTCTGGCGATATCACGCCCGAGATCCTCCTCGACCAGCGCCAGCGCCAGATCCAGACCCGCCGTAACGCCCGCCGCCGTGCGCAGCTTCCCGTCACGAACATAGAGCGCATCCTCATCAATTTGCAGCGAGGGATAGGCCCGGGCCAGCGCATCGACCGCGGCCCAGTGGGTGGTAATATGCCGCCCTTCCAGCAAGCCCGTCGCTGCCAGAATGAATGCTCCCGTACAAACCGAGCCATAGCGTCGGCTGCGCATAGCCGTTGCGCGGAGCCACTCCAGAATCTCGGGCGACAGATTCAGCTTTCCGGCGTTGGGCGCACCGGCGACCAGTAGCGTGTCAATACGCCCGACGTCTTCTGTAGCTATCGCATCCGGTAGCAGGCGCACGCCCGAGGAGCTGCGCACGGGACCGGACTCACAGGCAATGACCCGCAGCGCGTAGATCTCCTTGCCTGTTTCAATGTTCGCCTGGGCGAAGACATCGAGCGGGCCGGATACATCCAAAAGCTGGACGCCGGGAAGAGCCAGAACGGCTACCAGCTTGCTCATCATCGATCATTTTCCTTATACGTCCGCGTGCCGCGTAAAATGGCAGTATATGACGTGTTACCCCTGTTGATAACAATCTTCACTCTCAGGAAAATGAAGTCTGATTCCTGAGGAGATTAATCATGTCTTTGAATATTGAAGGTATTGCGGTTCCCGACAGCCACTTTGCCCGCGAAATCACCGAGCTCGTTCGTGATACCGCATCGCCACTTCTGTTCCATCATTCCAGCCGCGTGTACTACTTCGGCGCACTGGCTGGTCAGCATCGCGGCCTGAAATTTGATGCCGAATTGCTCTACTGCGGGTGCATGTTCCACGATATGGGGCTGACCCATAAGCACAGTAGCGCGTGCGAACGTTTCGAGGTAGACGGCGCCAACGCCGCTCGCGATTTTCTGAAGAGCCATGGGATCGGCCAGCAAGATATTGACACGGTGTGGACCGCTATCGCGCTGCATACCACGCCTGGTATTCCGCAACATATGCATCCTGTCGTTGCACTCGTCACGGCCGGCGTTGAAATGGACGTGCTGGGGCTGACCTATGCCGGGTACAGCGATGCGGAACGTGAAGCTGTCGTTCTGGCCCATCCGCGCGGGGACAACTTTAAGGAAAATATCATTCAGACATTCTACGACGGCATCAAACACAAGCCCGATACCACCTTCGGTAACGTCAAGGCCGACGTGATCGCCGAAAAAGATCCCCATTTCCATGCCGGAAATTTTTGCAGCGTGATCCGCAACTCAGCCTGGACAATCTGATTGTCCATGTCTGTACAAACTTTCGCAGCCACCTGCATCCAGTCAACACCGCTGATGCAGGTCTTTTCTACGCCTGCCAGTTAGCCTTTTGCCAGAAAGTTCCTCCCTTGCCGCTTTAGTTTCGGAGTGAAATTGTGATCTGGCTAAAAATTTTGATGCTAATTTCTTTCTGCCGACTCTTTTCAGCACGATTTAGAACATTTATCTGCCGCAATAGTGCTTTCATTCATCCTGTTAAGGCCATCAATTCAAACTTATTCCAGCATTTCCCACCCTGAACAGCGGTGATGTGTGGGGTAAAATGCTTAATAAAGCCGGATGGTCGCAACGTACCCTGCCCGACGCACAGAAGGACAGCGTTATCCTGATAAAAAGAAGGTGTTCCACATGAAAAGCAAACTCCCGCAAACCACGTTAAAAAGATCGGTGGCGCTCTGTGGTTTTGGACTGATGCTGGCGTCCGGATCTGCCCTTGCAGATTTTGCGCCGCTCAGCATGGACTCTCCCTACGCATTTGGCGACTGGGAGGGTTATCGTTCCCAGCTAAAAAATGACGGCGTGGATTTCCAGGTGAATTACACCATGGAATCCGCCAGTAACTTCTCCGGCGGCTATAACAAGTCGACAAGCGCGCGTTATACCGACCAGTGGGCCTTTGGCACCACGCTGGATTTGGATAAGCTGCTGAACTGGAAGGACACCCAATTCCAGGCGACTATCACCAGCCGTAACGGTCAGGATTTAACCCAATACGTCAACGACCCGCGTTCGGGTGGCCTTTCCTCAGTACAGGAAGTGTGGGGGCGCGGGCAAACCTGGCGTCTGACCCAGTTCTGGTTGAATAAAGGCTTCTTTGATAATGCGGTGGAAGTGAAAGCCGGTCGCGTGACGGTAGGTGAGGATTTCGACTCCTTCGACAGCAACTTCCAGAACTTAGCGTTTGGCAGCGGCCAGGCGGGTAACTGGCGCGGCGACCGCTGGTACAACTGGCCGGTTTCCCAATGGGGCGGACGCGTGAAGTTTAACTTCACGCCGGAACTGTTCTTCCAGGTCGGCTTCTATAACCAGACGCCTTCAAACTATGACACCGGCAACGGTTTCCGCCTGGATGGCAGTCCGACGCTGGGGAATATGGTTCCCGTAGAACTGGGCTGGAAACCGGCGCTGGGCGCCGACAAGCTGCCGGGTAACTACCGCGTCGGGATGTACTACTCCTCCGTACGGGGCGATAACTACAGTTCTTACAGCAATGGTCAGTACGGCGAAGATAACCACTCTTACGGCGGTTACCTGCTGCTGCAACAACAGCTGACGGCGATGGACGGCGACAACCAGCGTGGCCTGGGCGTTACCGTTCAGGCGGTGATGAACGATCAGAAAACCTCGAAGACCGACAACTATCAGTCTGTCTCCTTTACCTGGAAAGGGCCGTTTGATGCCCGCCCGAAAGACGAGGTCGGCATCGGGGCCGCACGTATTCACGTCAACGACGACTACAGCAATATGTTGCGTAAGACTAACCAGGAAAACGGCGTGGGCGACTACAACAGCCCAACCTATCTGCCAATCCAGAGTGGCTCGGAGTATAACTACGAGATCTACTACAATGCGCAGGTCACTAACTGGCTGAAACTGCGGCCAAACCTGCAATATGTTGCCTCTCCGGGCGCGGTAAGCGAAGTGAAAGACGCCTTTATCGGCGGCATCAGCGCCAATATCAACTTCTGATAACCTCAGCGCCAGGCGGATCGCTCGATCCGCCTGTTCTTTACCGACTTCGACCACACAACCCGGCTTTTTGATCCCCTGTCTTACGCTGCCGCTAGCGCAACTGAGCACGAGGCGTGTAAAATTTCCGGTAAGCCAGATACCCCGCAATGATGGTCGAAATGCTCGCCGTGCCGAGCAGCATAAAGGTCACCATAATCTGATATTTGATGGCTTTTACCGGATCGATACCGGCAAAAATCAACCCGGACATCATGCCTGGCAGGCTGACCAGCCCGACGGTTTTGGCCGCGTCGACGGTTGGGATCATCGCGGCGCGAATGCTGTCGCGGATTAACATGCCGGAGGCCATTTTCACCGAGGCTCCGAGGCTAAGCATCTCCTGAATCTTTTGCCGGTTATCAGCAAACCGCTGATTCAGATTGCTGTAACACAGGCCGACGGCAACCATCGCGTTACCCGCGATCATCCCGGAGATCGGGATCACCTGCATCGGCATAAATTCGATTGCGCCACTCAGCACCAGAATGGTCAGCGTCAGCGTGGTGCTGAAGGCGATAGCGATAAAAGAGAGAACAAACGCGTTGCCAATATTGCGGCTGCGTTTACGGGCATTCAGCGCCGCGTTCACGCAGATAAACAGCACCATCAGGACCGTCAGCCAGCCATTATTCAGATCGAAGACAGACTTGAGCACGTAACCGACAATAATCAGCTGTACGATAGCGCGGGCGATGCTCCAGACAATATCCTTCTCAAGCCCCAGCTTCTCTTTGCTGCTCACCAGCAGCGCAATCAGCACCAGAACCAGCGCCAGCCCAAGGGATTCGTTAGTAATATTATGCTGGTTCATGGGGTTCCTTCCCGCCAGGCGGCTGCAGGGTAACAACCCTTTGCGCCTGAGTGATTTCGGCCGTATCGTGGCTGATCCAGATAACCGCCACGCCCTTTTCTTTCACCAGCCCGCCAATCAGCTGATTAACCATTTGCTTATTCTCTTCATCCAGCGCGCTGGTTATTTCATCCAGCAGCAGCACCTCCGGCAGCCATTGCAGGTTACGCAGCAGCGCCACCCGCTGCTTTTCGCCGCCAGAGAGCTGTTCAATATTTTTTTCCAGCATTTCCGCAGGCAAATTAACCTTTCCCAGCCACCCTCTCAGCACGTCACGTTCGACCTTCTTCTGGCGAATTTGCCATGGCAGCGCCAGATTGTCATATACCGTCGCGCCAAACAGCGCGGGCGTCTGGAAACAGTAGGAAACCTGCTGACGATAAATTTCCGGCTTCAGTTGGTCAATTGCCCGATCTCTGTACAGCACCCGGCCTTTTGAAGGATCGAGCAAAGAGGCGATGATTTTTAATAGCGTACTTTTTCCGCTGCCGGACGGGCCGGTCAACAGGATAAATTCACCCCGATTCAGACTGAGCGAGACGGGCGCCAATAGCGTGGTGCCATCCTGCACATAGCTAACATCCTGCACGTCCAGCAGGAGAGAAGTTTGCGACATAGTAAATCAACCTGATGAAAGATAAGCCCGCGGATCATAACGCGAAATGGCGACGGTATGTCTCCTTTTCCTCGCTAAAACCATACCGATATAAAATAATCTTAACGTTCAGGCCACTGGGTGAACGCCCGGCAGCTGCGAGTAGAATTTCTCCCTGCATTCTGTCGAGCAGCGTGCGGACGATGGACAGCCCCAGACCGGAACCGCTCTCCCCGCTTCCTTCAATACGATAAAACGCATCAAATACCCGCTGTCGTTTCTCCGCAGCGATGCCGGGACCAGTGTCCTCGATTTCGACCACCACCCTGTGCTGGCTGGCGATAATTTGCAGATCTATCCGTCCAAATTCCGGCGTATAGCGAATAGCGTTATCTATCAGATTTTTGATCACCGTAAACAGCTCTAGCGGCTGGCAGAACACGGCCACCTCACTGTCCTCAAGCATTCCCAAATCGAGATGTTTTTTCTCGGCCAGCGGCAGCAGATCGGCGATCGCCTGTCTCACTATCTGGCTGACTACCACCGGCTGATCCTCTTCTGCCGAATGACGAGCTGCTGACTGCGCTCGGGCTAGTGAGAGCAACTGCTCCAGCAAATTTTTCATTCGCTGCATTCCCTCGCGCATCCGCCTGACCCGCATCCGGCTGTCTTCCGGCAGCTCAGCGGCTGATAAACGTTCAGCCTGTAAGGACAGTGCGGTGAGCGGCGAGCGCAATTCGTGGGCCGCATCAGCGACGAAACGGCGCTGGGCCTCCACCGAGAGCGAGACCCGCTCAAGCAGACGGTTAATGGCGTGGATAAAGGGCACGATTTCGCGAGGCAAATTTTCCGTTTCCAGCGGCGTCGTGTCCTGCTCATCCCGGTTATGTACGGCTACTGAGAGCTGGCGAATCGGCCGGAAAATTTTCTTCACCAGGTCCGCCACCATAAACAGCAGCACCGGGACCAGGATGAAGAACGGTAGCAGCGTACGCAGCGCGCCAGCCATCGCTACCTCATCCTGTACCGAAGAACGCTGCGCAACCGCTACTTTCGTTCCCGCATCAATCTGGCGGACCAGCACCCGATACTGATGGCCGTTGGTATGCAGCGTGTGGAATCCTTCGGCCAGCGACCAGCTGAGAGTGAAATTTTTCATCGGTCCCTGAGCGAGGCGTTGTGGGGAAAACATGAAGTGCACGATGATGCGGGATTCGCGCTCATCATGCAGCGGCGGACCGATCAGATTGGCATTGCTCACCGCAACCACGCCGTTTTGCGCCAGTTCGGCAATCTGGCTTAGCGAGGAGTCCTGCAATTCGTGGGCTTCATCCAGCGCGGAGAAAAAAGCGATGCTGCCAGTCAGGATCGCCACCAGCATGATCGCGCTACACAGCCCGAACGACAGCCTGAGTTGAACCGACTCTTTCAGGCGTTTTTTGATACCATCCATCCCACACCCCGGACGTTCTTAATCACCTCGCTGCCAAACTTTTTACGTAACGCATGAATAAAATATTCGACCGCATTGCTTTCAATCTCTTCGCCCCAGCCGTAGATTTTCTCCTCCAGCTCACTGCGTGAAAGCAGCGTGCCGGGGCGGATTAGCAGCGCCTGTAGCAGCGCGAATTCGCGGTTCGACAGGCGCTGCATTTCCCCGTTTGCCACCTCGCAGGCCTCGTGGCTGGCCGGATCCAGCGTAATGATACCGTTGCTGAGCACCGGCCCGCTGCTGCCGCCTTTACGGCGCAGCACCGCACGAATTCTGGCGAGCAACTCTTTCATTTCAAAAGGTTTAACCACATAATCGTCGGCGCCTGAGTCCAGCCCGCGCAGGCGATCTTCCAGCGCATCCCGGGCGGTTATAATCAGCAGCGGGACTTCATTACCGCGGCCCCGCAGCGAGCTGAGCACGCTGAAGCCATTTTTTCCGGGTAAACCGAGATCGAGCAGGACCAAATCGTAGCTCTGGATGGCAAGAGAGCTGCTGGCTTCCGTGCCATTGCGCACCCAGTCCACCGCATAGCTGGCCTCTTTTAACGCCTCGCGCACGGCTTCGCCGATCATCACGTCATCTTCAACCAGCAACACTCGCATGGTGTCCTCCGAACAGCATTGTTAGTCTGCCGCGCGTTCTGCCAGCGTCAGATATCCCACCAGCGCGGCAATCGACGCCAGAAAAAGCAGATTAATTTCAACGATGCCGATGCCAAAGCCGCCGTTATTCACCGGCTGTGCCAGCAGATCGCCACAGGAGGCGCCCAGCGGGCGGGTGAGAATATAAGCCAGCCAGAAGCAGAGCACCGTATTGAGCCGCAATCCTTTCCAGACCAGCGCAACCAGCGCAATAGCGCCGCCAAAGACCAGCGCCGACGGCAGATAGCCAAGGTTCAGTCCTTCGGCTAACCCGTCTCCCACCGCCGTGCCCAGCGCGAAGGTGAACAGGATAGCCGCCCAGTAAAAAGCCTCCCGCGCTGGCGTAGTGATTGAGTGGATGGACAACGTCCCCTCACTGCGGTGCCAGAGCATAAATGTCAGGATCAGCGCGCTGCTGAACATGATGATGGAAAACAGCAGCGGGATACCTGACGCATCGGTGAAATTATCGGTAATCAGGGTGCCGAAAATACTCACCATCACCACCGTCGACCAGTAGAGCGCGGGAATATAGCGCTGGGCGCGCATTTGAGCCAACAGCAGCACCGCCAGCAGGCATCCAGCCGTCAGCGAGGTCAGGCTGAGGCCGAAGCCAAGATTAACATTGAGAAAATCCGCAGCGGTTTCTCCCACGGTAGTAGACATCATTTTGATCAGCCAAAAGAACAGCGTGACCTCAGGCACCTTGCTGAGCGCAGCGGGTACAGTGAGCATTCTCTCTCTCCTTTAAACAGGGTGAGAGGAGAGTGTGCCCGGCAAGACTTAGTCTGCCGTTAGGTCCTTAACTCGCTTTACGACCGGGCCAGCAAATCAGCAGCAGGCCGCTGAAAATGAGCGCCACGCCAAGCAGTTTTCCCCACAGGAATGCCTCATTGAACAGCGGCAGCGCCAGCGCGGCAGCCCACACCAGCACGTAGCTCAGGCTCAGCAACGGGTAGGCTTTACTCAGCGCCACCCGCTGAAGCGCCAGGAACCAGCACAGCATCGACAGCGCGTAGGCCAGCAGCCCGCCGGCCAGGGTGAACGCCGCTGTGGGCCATGTCAGCAGCACGCGGCAAAATGCCGCAACATCGCTGACCGGGGGAAGCGACATCATCGACCAGCGCAGCAAAAGCTGCGCGCAGCTGACCAGCAGTACGCTGCCAAGCGCCCATATTATTCCCATCAGGCATACGCTCCCATTACCGCCACACCTGCCACAATCAAGCCAATGCCCAGCCAGTGCCGCAGGGAAACGGGTTCCTTCCACAGCCAGCGGGCGGCCAGCGCCACGAAGATAAAGTTGAGGCTGAGCATGGGATAAGCCACGCCAACCGGCACCGTTTGCAGCACGACCAGCCAGACCAGCATTGCGCAGCCCAGCAGCATCACGCTTAGCCCCAGCCAGAACAGCAGGTGCAGTTTGCCTTTCAGCAGGCCGTGCTGGGCCGCCTGCTTCTGGCACAGTTGGCCGATGCAGCTCAGCAGGCTGGCAAAAAGGATCAGCAGCAGGTTCATGGCGTTCGGTTAAACTGGTACATCACGACTCTTCCCTGGCGGTAGCTGAAGTCCGCCTTCGGCAGCGACTGGTCGGGGTTCTCATTGCGCGACAGCACCATTATCAGGCTGACATCTCCCAGCCGACGATGCTGCGCCAGCCATGCCGGGAAGTCCGTGCCTTTAACAAATTTGCCGCGCGCATCGGGATAGCTTAATCCGTACTGCACCTCGCCAGGCTGATCGTAAAGCAAAATATCGCTGCGGCGCAGTTCCCAGGCCAGCCCCGAAGCCAGCCCCGGGTTGTTCGCCAGCACATAGCGGCTGCCCGCGATATCTTTTTTGATCCCACGAATAAACTGCTGCGGCTGCTTGGAATCGATCACCTGCTGAGGAATCACCTGGCCCAACGCCAGCGCCAGTGCCAACGGGCAAAGGGCCGCCCAGCGCCAGCGCGTCTGCGGGGCTTGCAGAGTCAGCCAGCCGAACGCTCCCCACAGCAGGAACACGCCAGCGGCCATCAGCACTTTCCCCGTTTCGGGATAACCATACAGCGGGTGCTTTGCCAGCCCCCAGGGAGCAAGGAAGCCCATTACCGCAACGGTACAAACCAGCCCGAAGGCCAGGTTGATCCAGCCGTTGATTCTTAGCGCCCTGCCCCCAGCCGAGATCGACAACATTGCCTGACGAGCCATCAGGATCGCCAGCGGGGCAAAGCACGGCAGAATATAGGTAGGCAGCTTGCCCTTCGCGATGCTGAAAAACAGCAGCGGCATCACTACCCAGCTCAGCAAATAGAGGCTGCCCCGATTCTGCTGACGCTCCGCCCAGCCCGCGCGCAGCGCGCCCGGTAACAGCGCCAGCCACGGTAAACAGCCGAGCACTAAAATCGGCAGGTAGTACCAGAACGGGGCCTTATGTTGCGCATTTGACTCGGCAAAGCGCTGGATGTGTTCCACCCAGAAGAAGTAGTGCCAGAAATCCGCTTCGCTTTTGGCAATGGCTATCGCCCAGGGGGCGCTGATTACCGCAGCGCCGACGATAGCCAGCGGGCCGAAGCACAGCAGCTCCTTAAAGCGCTTCTGGTGGATCGCCCACGGCAGAATAGCGATAACCGGCACCGCCAGCGCCAGAAAGCCCTTGGTCATAAATCCCATGCCGCAGGCCAGACCAAGCACCAGCCAGGCCAGCGTTTTTTTCCTGGTGGTGGTGGCTTCACTTGCCCACCAGTAGCTGCACATGGCGGCCACCAGCCACAGGGTGATCATCGGATCAAGCACCGCATAGCTGCCGACGCCGTAAACCAGCAGGCAGGTCAGAAAGATCACCGCAGCCATTATCGCCATCGCCCGGTTGCACCACAGCCGCAGCGTCAACCAGTAGACCAGCAGCGCGGTCAGGGTGATGGAGAAAACGGAGCCAAAGCGCACGGCAAAGTTATTGTGCCCAAAAATCAGCTGGCTGAGATTGTTGATCCAGTAACCTGCGGCAGGCTTTTCAAAATAGCGCAGGTCGAAAAAGTGCGGCACCACCCAGTTGCCGTTGACCAGCATTTCCCGGCTGATCTCGGCATAGCGGGTTTCATCAGGCTGCCACAGAAAGCGAAACTCCAGAGGAATCAGGTAGTACAGGGCAAACAACACCAAAAGGAGAAGGCCATTTCTCGTTATGTTCATACACAGTTACTCAACTAATTGCTGGCATCCCAACCATCCTTCACGACCGGGGAGGCTACCCCGAACAATTTTTCCCGTAGGCAGGCTGCTCAGATCGTCGGGCAGCAATTCGCTTAGCGGACAAAACTGAATACCCTCCTGCTCCGCCAGGGTCAGCAGCTCGCTGAACAGCTCGTTCATCACAATCCCTTCCACTTCGGCGTGGATGGTATAGACCGGCGTACCGCTGTCGTTCTTGATCCGATCGATAATAAAAGCGTTGAAATCCTCTTTAGCTAAAGAGGAGCCAATCACTTCATCCCAGGTCGGCAGCGTCACCGGAATTTGTACCGTCCCCAGCGAGCCGTCGCTTAACTGCGGCCTGAACGGAGAGGTTCCCCGGCAGTCGCTGTTGTAGTGAAAATGAAAAGGCTCTTTCGCATTCACTACCCGCTGGTCGGCCCGCCATCCCGCTACCGCAGAGCAGGTAACCGGCTGTTCGGTGATCACCGCCAGGGCATCGCGCCCCAGCCTGATCTGATGGTTAAGCTGCTCGGCTGGCCAGACGCCGGCCCAGGTTTGCCAGGCAAAATGGTCCCAGGCGTGCAGCCCCACCTCATGATGATCGCTGGTCGCGGCGATAATCTCCGCCAGCCCGCGGCCAATATTCCGGCCAGGCCAGGCGGTGCCCGCCAGCAGAATATCCCAGCCGTACAGCGAAGCCGCGTTGGATCTCAGCATCTTCCAGAGGAATTGAGGCTTTAGCAGGCGCCAGAGATGGCGCCCCATATTATCCGGACCGACGCTGAAGAAAAAAGTGGCCTGGGTGCGATGTAAGCTGAGTATTTCCAGAAGCTTAGGCACGCCATCTCGCGTCCCACGCCAGGTATCAACATCTATACGAAGGCCGACTTTTTTCATTTCCGATCGTCCACGCCGTCTACGGTACGCAGGAAGAAGTCCAGCGTGGCGTCAATGGTCTTATCCATCCTCACCTCAGGCGTCCAGCCCAGCAGGCGACGGGCGTTGCGGATCGCCGGTTTACGGTGCTCAACGTCCTGATAACCTTTACCGTAGTAGCTGCTGCTCTCCACGTCGCGGAAGCCAGCAAACGGTGGAAACTGCTGGCGCAGCGGATGACGCTCGAAGCTGGCGAGCAGCTGTTCTGCCAGCTCTTTAATGCTCGCTTCGTTATCCGGGTTGCCAATATTAATGATCTGCCCGTCGCAGTTATTATTTTTGTTTTCAATTATGCGGAACAGCGCTTCCACGCCGTCGCTGATATCCGTGAAGCAGCGTTTTTGGTTGCCACCGTCCATCAGCCTGATCGGCGATCCTTCCACCAGATTGAGGATCAGCTGGGTGATGGCGCGCGAGCTCCCGATACGCGCCGCGTTCAGGTTATCCAGCCGCGGTCCCATCCAGTTGAACGGACGGAACAGGGTAAAGCGCAGTCCCTCTTTATCGCCATAGGCCCAAATCACCCGGTCAAGCAGCTGTTTGGAAACCGAATAAATCCAGCGCTGTTTGTTGATCGGCCCGACCACCAGATTGGAACTGTCTTCGTCAAAGTTCGGGTCTTCGCACATCCCGTAAACTTCTGAGGTAGAAGGGAAAATAATGCGTTTTTTGTACTTGACGCAGTCGCGGATAATTTTCAGATTCTCTTCAAAATCCAGTTCGAAGACCCGCAGCGGATTGCGCGTGTACTCAATCGGCGTGGCGATGGCGACCAGCGGCAGGATCACGTCGCATTTCTTGATGTGATACTCAATCCATTCGGAGTGAATGCTGATATCGCCCTCAACAAACTGAAAGCGCGGATGGCCGACAAAGCGGCCGATGGCATCGGAGCCAATATCCAGACCAAAAATATCGAAATTGTCGTCCTGCAACAGGCGTTCGGTCAGGTGGTTGCCAATAAAACCATTCACGCCGAGGATCAGCACGCGAGTACGACGCTTAACGGCGGAAACAGGCTTGTTGGTCAGCAGCGCGCCGCTCACCAGGCCCAGCGTTTGCGCCAGCTGGGAACCCTGCATATAGACGCCAGTTTCACTTTGTCCGGTGATCACTTCAAGCGCCCCTTCGCCGCAGGCGATAATCAGTGGGCTGACGGACAGCACGGTGCCCGCTTTCGCGGCTGGCCTGTCGTGACGAACCTTGCCTTTCCAGATAATGAACTTAGCCGCACCGACGTAGCCAAACGCCCCCGGCCAGGGATCGGTAACGGCACGCACCAGATTATTAACGCTTTCCGCTGACAGCGACCAGTCGATGCGGCCATCCTCCGGCGTACGGCGCCCAAAGCAGGTTGCCTGAGAATCGTCCTGCGGATGCGCCACGGCATTGCCATTTTTCAGCGCGGGCAGGCAGTCGGCCAGCAGATGTTCAGCGGCAGAGTTCAGCTTGCGGTGCAGCGTCAGCGCGTTGTCCTCAGGCTCAATGCTGACCCGCTCCTGAGCCACAATGGCTCCGGCATCGGCGCGCGCCAGCATCCGGTGCAGCGTCACGCCCGTTTCCGTTTCGCCATTCACCAACGCCCAGTTCAGCGGCGCACGTCCCCGGTATTTCGGCAGCAGCGACCCATGCAGGTTGAATGCCCCCTGCGCGGCGCAGCCAAGGATCTCGTTGCTGAGCAGGTTACGGTAATAGAAGGAAAAAATAACCTCCGGCGCCATGGTTTTGATTCGATCAACCCACAGCGGATGGTTTACGTCCTCCGGCGCAAAAACCGGGATACCCAGCTCTGCCGCCGTACGGGCCACGGAGGCGAAAAAGTGATTTTCCGTCGCTGAATCCGCATGGGTGAAAATCGCTTCAATCTCATAACCAGCCTTCACCAGCGCGTGGATACCAATGCATCCCATATCGTGATAGGCAAAAACAACAGCTTTCATTATTCATCTTCCTCAGAACGGACAGGCACGGTCGAGTTGACCACGCGCTGGATAAAATAGCGGGGACGAGCGCGGACATCGTTATAGATGCGTCCGATGTACTCACCTAACAGCCCCATGCCAACAAACTGGGCGCCGATAAAAATAAACAGCACGGCAAACAGCATAAACACGCCATCTGCGGCCCAGTGCGGCCCTAAAAACAGACGCAGGCCAATCAGCAGCAGGGAAAAAGCAAACCCGGCGAGGGCAATCAGGGTACCGACCACGCTGAGCAGGCGCAGCGGCGTGGTGGTCAGGCAGGTCACCAGGTCATACATCAGATTAATCAGCCGCATCAGGCTGTATTTGGAATCGCCAAACTCGCGTTCGGCGTGCAGCACCGGAATTTCAGTTGCCCGACGGGCAAAGGTGTTCGCCAGAATCGGGATAAAGGTGCTGCGCTCGTGGCAGTGGAGCATGGCATCGATAATGTGGCGGCGGTAGGCGCGCAACATGCAGCCATAGTCGCCCATCGCTTTGCCGGTAGTGCGCTGGATCAGGTGGTTAATCAGGCGGGAAGCCCGCTTGCGGAACCAGCTGTCCTGGCGGTTTTGCCGTACGGTGCCGACCACGTCATAGCCTTCGGCCGCAACGGCAACCAGCCGAGGGATCTCCTCCGGCGGATTCTGTAAATCCGCATCCAGCGTGATAATCAGGTCGCCGCTGACGTGGCTGAAACCGGCCATAATCGCCGAATGTTGCCCGTAGTTGCGGTTCAGCAGCACCGCGACGATCTGGCTGCCGGGAGCTTCTGCCGCCGCCGTCAGCATCTCGGCTGAGCGGTCGCTGCTGCCGTCGTCCACCAGCAGGATTTCCCACGCCATCGACAGTTGCGCGCAGGCTTCAGAGGTACGTCTGATCAGCTCCGGCAGGCTGTCCTGTTCGTTATAAACAGGGATCACCACGGAGACTTTATTAATAGGTTGTTCAACGGTCATTGGTGTTTCTCGGCAATATCGTGCAGTGCGGCAACCACACGGCTGACATCGTCATCGGTCATGGTTGGGAACAGCGGAATGGAGCAGATACGATCTGAATTCCATTCCGTTTCAGGCAGCGAGAGCGCTGGAAAACGCTCGCGATAATATTTCTGGGTATGGGCAGCCCGGAAGTGCAGGCCAGTGCCAATATTGCGTTCTTTCAGCGCCTGCATCAGCGCATCCCGGCTGATGCCGCAGCGCTGCGGGTCCACGCGTAGAATAAACAGATGCCAGGCGTGCTGATGCGGCCAGGCCGGTTGGGCCAGCGGCTGAAAAGGCGTCCCGGCCAGTTCTTTCAGGTAGCGGCCGGCGATCTCTGACCGGCGGGCATTGAGCTGTGGCAGCCTGGCCATCTGCACCAGCGCAATGGCGGCGTTAATGTCGGCGAGGTTGTATTTATAGCCAGGCGAGATCACCTCGGCCTGCGGCGCGCGGCCGTGAGTCTGGCGGTCAAACGCATCCACGCCGAGGCCATGAAATTTCAGGCTACGGATGCGGGCGGCCAGCGCTTCATTATCGGTGACCACCAGGCCCCCTTCCGCGCAGGTCATATTTTTAATCGCGTGAAAGGAGAAGATTGCCGTGCCGCTGGCGCCAACGTGGCGGCCTTTGTACCAGGTTCCCGCCGCATGTGCCGCATCATCAATGACCGGAATACCGTAGCGTTTACCCAGTTCGTGGATCGCATCGATATCGGCAGGCGCGCCCGCATAGTGAACCGGCACAATCGCTTTGGTTCTTGGCGTGATGGCGGCTTCAATCAGCGCAGGCGTGATCATCAGCGTGTCGCGATCGACGTCGATCATCACCGGCTCCGCACCGAGCAGCGCAATCATGTTGAGCGTGGAAACCCAGGTCAGCGATGGGGTAATGACTTCGTCTCCGCTGCCGATCCCCAGCGCCATCAGGGTGACATGCATCCCTGCCGTTGCGGAACTGACGGCGATAGCATGTTGGTTACCGGTCAGCTGGCAGAATGCCTGTTCCAGCTGCTGGTTTTTTGGACCGGTAGTGATCCAGCCGGAATTCATCACTTCGCCCACCGCAGCGAGTTCGGCCTCACCCATGGCCGGTCGGGAAAACGGGAGAAATTCTGACATTATTAAACATCCTTTAACAATAACCTGAGAAAACTGTAGCAGATTGCGCGATTCTGGCCTGACATCAAAGCGCTAACGCAGGGAAATTTAGCTACCGTTTAAGCAAATCGATAATTTTTACCTGGCGTAACAATCGCTGGCATTTTGGCCCGATCATTTTGCCCACGGATTAAATGGCTCAGTCAGGCGTAACGCCGTGCTCAGCCAGCGATTCCTGAACGATACAGGTGATTCCTTAGCTGAAAATTAAGAAAGCGACGGAGAGAAGAAAATGAAGGCGTATATTGAGGAAAGGTTTACTTTCAGCGGCGTTTAAACGGAAGTGTGCAAAAGAAAGGACAGCGTGCAGGAAGGGAAATATTAAGATTATCTTAATATTCATTAGCAAAGTTAGCAGGGAGATAAGGCGTCAGGGCGGCGGAATGAGGAGAAATGCGTTGCCTTCCCCGCCGGGCGGGGAAGACAGGCGAACCGAGATTCGCCGTTATCAATACTTACTTCGCCGCCTCGTCTGGCAGCGCATAGGCAATAATGTAATCGCCCAGTTTGGTCCCGAAGGAACCGTGACCACCGGCAGCAATCAGTACGTACTGCTTGCCGTTCACTTCATAGGTCATTGGGGTTGCCTGACCACCAGCCGGCAGGCGAGCTTCCCACAGCGCTTTACCGTTGGAGACGTTAAAGGCACGCAGATAGTTATCTGCGGTGGCGCCAATGAACATCACGTTACCCGCGGTAGAGATTGGGCCGCCCAGCATCGGCATCCCCATCTTGAACGGCAGCGGAATTGGCGAGCTGTCGCGCACGGTGCCGATGCGTTTTTTCCATACGATATCGTTAGTTTTCAGGTCAACCGCCGACACATAGCCCCAGGCAGGCTGCTTACAAGGGAAACCAAGCGGCGACAGGAACGGATTCAGGGTTACACCGTACGGCACGCCGTACTGCGGCTGAACGCCAGTTTCTGTGCCGCTGCCGCCTTTATCGTTCTCGTTTGGCCACAGTGGGTTTTGCGGACCACGCGGGATCAGACGAGAAACAAACGGCAGCGCCATCGGGTTAGTCACGGCGATCTGGCGATCGGTATCAACAGAAATACCGCCCCATTCGAACATGCCCAGGTTACCCGGGAACACCAGCGTACCCTGCTCTGAAGGCGGCGTGAACGGACCTTCGTAGCGCAGGCTGTGGAACATCACGCGGCAGATCAGCTGATCGTAAATCGTCGCGCCCCACATGTCCGCGCCGGTCAGGTTCTTTTTCGGACGATAGGTCAGCTCAGAGTACGGCTGAGTAGGCGACAGACGATCGCCTTTGGCCGGACCTTGCGGCACTGGCGTTTCTGGCGCAGGCACCACCTCTTTACCGCTACGACGATCGAGTACGAAAATGTTACCGGTTTTCGCCGGTACGTAGATCACCGGAACCTTGTTGCCGTTCTTATCGTCAATATCGGCCAGAGTCGGCTGAGCCGGTACGTCCATATCCCACAGATCGTGGTGCACAGTCTGGTAGAACCAGGCCAGCTTGCCGGTGGTGGCGTTAAGCGCCAGCAGGCCGGAAGCAAAACGCTCCATTTCCGGGGTACGGTTGCCGCCCCAGATATCCGGGGTCGCTACGCCGATTGGCAGGTAAACCAGATCGAGCTTAGCGTCATAGGCCGCAGGTGCCCATGAGTTTGGCGAGTTCGCCACATAGTGTTGTTCGCCTTCCGGCACCACGTTAGGGTCTTTAGCGCCGGTATCGAAGGCCCACAGCAGCTTACCACTGTTGACGTCGAAACCCCGGATCACGCCAGAAGGCTCTTTAGTGGAGTAGTTATCGGTCACCGCACCGGCCACCACAATCACTTTATCGGTGACGATCGGCGGTGATGTTGGCTCGTAGGCACCCGCACGGGCGTTAGGCATGTTTTGCTGAAGGTTCAGCTTGCCGTTCTCGCCAAATTCAGGGCACAGCGCGCCAGTTTCGGCATCCAGTGAGTACAGGTAACCGTCGTTCACTGGCAGGATGATACGACGTGCGCACATCGCAGGCTTAGCGCCCGCAGGCAAAGCGGCGGCTTCAGGCGTCTGATAGTAAGACACGCCGCGACAGGTTACGTGCTGGAAGGAAGGATCGGTTTTCAGTTGAGGATCAAACTTCCACTTCTCTTTACCGCTAGCCGCGTCCAGCGCAAACAGAATTTGGTGCGGCGTACACAGGTAGAGGGAATCGCCAATCTTGATCGGGGTCACTTCGTTAGTCATTTCACCCGGATCGGTTGGACGCTTCATATCGCCAGTCTGGAAAGTCCAAGCTTCCTTCAGCTGACCGACGTTTTTGTCGTTGATCTGCGTCAGCGGCGAGTAGCGGGTGCCTCCCTGGGTACGACCGTAGGCCGGCCAGTCGCCGGCAGCGATGCCGTCGCCAGACTTCTCAATGTTCGCCGCCTGTTCAGGGCTGAGCGTGCCGTTGATTTCCTGCGGATCGTTAAAGACCGAGTAGACCAGCACCGCAACCGTTGCCACCAGTACCAGGCTCAGCGCGCCACGGGCAAATTTGCCCTGAGTGAGGCCACGGTAAACAAACGGCAGGATCAGCCACAGGCCGAGGAAGAAGGTGACGTCAAGACGCGGCGTCAGCGCCCAGAAATCGGACCCCACTTCCCACAGCGACCAGATCAGCGTCGCCAGCAGGAATACCGCATACAGCAGCAGCGCTGAAGAGCGACGACGGAACAGCAGCCAGGCAACAACCAGTTCAATAACACCCGCGATGATGTAATAGAACGAGCCGCCGATCTTAGCCAGCCAGATACCGCCAATCAGCAGATATAATCCGCTGATGACGGCGAATACAGCCGTAAGGATCACGAGGATACGTGATAACGGTGCTTTACTTTGCATAGTATGGACCTTACCAAAATTTAACGTCTTCGATTTAGATCGTATGCTAAATCGCAAAAAACACTCGGTTTCGTACTGACTATCCATCCCGGTGTTTTGAACCTGCCGCTCAACTGGCGCTAAACGACAGGCTGTGCTGGATTCTTATTACAGGAACGAGTAAGAGAGCGACGCGCCGACGCCATAGTTACGTCCCGGTGCCGGCTCGTAATAACGGCCGTTGCCTTCGTTGACGATGACTGAGCCAACGTAGGTTTTATCAAACAGGTTATCTACGCGGCTGAACAGGTCCAGCGACCAGCGATCCCAGCCGAATTTATAGCCGGTGCTCAGCCCGACAACCGTGTAAGACGGGGCTTTGGCATCGTTTTGATCGTCGGCCTGAATGCTGCCCATATAGCGAACATCCGCCCCCGCGTGCCAGCCCTGCTCAGGCGCCCAGGCCAGTGAAGCGTAGCCCATATTTTTCGCCACGCCAGGCAGACGGTTACCGGACGGCGTGCAGCTGCCGCTATCATCGCAGGTACTGTTGCGGTAGGTAGCGTCCAGCCAGGTCCACGCCGTTTTCAACTGCCAGTTTTCAGCAAACTGCTGGTCAAAGGATAGTTCCACGCCCTGACGACGGGTTTTACCGGCATTCTTATAAACGGAGCGGCCGTTGCTGCTGTCGGCGACGACCAGTTCATTATCGGTGTTGGTCTGGAAAATTGCCGCCGTCAGCAGGCCATAGCCAATGCGGGTTTTGCTGCCCAGTTCAAAGGTGTCGCTGGTTGACGGCTTCAGGCCAAGGTTCAGGCCGGTGTCGCTGCCGTCCACCGAACGGTAGGAGAGCTCGTTAATGGTAGGCGTTTCAAAACCACGTCCGGCAGAGAAGTAGAGGTTCCAGGCGTCGGTCACCGCGTAGTTCAGCGATCCCATCGGCAGCAGCTTGTGATAGCGCTTGCTGCCGCTGTCATCGCCATTGCCAGCGGTGACGTAGTAATCGGTCGAGTCAAAGCTGACGGTGCTGTAGCGCATACCGGCATCCAGCGTCCATTTCGGCGTCAGGTTCCAGCTGGTCTGTAGGTAGGGATCGAGGTTCCACATGACGTTCTTCTCGTTCCGGCGTAGATCGCCCTTCTCGCCCAGCTCGGTCGTGCCATTATTGATGACATAGTTCTGGAAGCCCTGGCGGCGTTCAGTCATGGTTTCATAATCCAGACCGCCAATTACGCTGAACGGTATCGGGCCGATTTGGTCCAGATGTTTCCAGCGAGTATCCACGCCAGAATACTTACGCTCCAGCACAATGACGCCGCCCGGATAGCCAGCCTGCTGCTGTACGCTGACGGGGATGGACTGATATTGCGTGGTATGCCGTTCGCCGTGCCAGGTGGTCAGCGTCAGCTGATCGTTTGGACTCATCTCGCGCTGATAGCGCAGGCCGAACTGCGTCTGATCGAGGCTCTTACGGGTGTTATACATATCGCCGCGCGGAGACTGACGGGGATTATCTTTCCACTCATCGCGGGTCAGGCCACCCGGGTCGTTAGCATCGACGGAGACGCTGTTGAACATCAGCGTCAGGGTGCTGACATCATCAAGCCGTACGCCCAATTTGGCGTTGCCCAGGTTCTTTTGCGTACCGCTGTGGTCACGGTAGCCGTTGGTGGTGAATCGCGAGCCGGAAAGGGTGTAATTCACGTCGCCTGCGTGGGTGCCGTCTCCCGTTGAGCCACTGGCCTTAACGCTGTTACGCCAGCTGCCGTAGCTGCCGAAATAAGTTCCTGCGGTCAGCGTTGTCGGCTGGCTGCCGGTCTGGGTATCAATATTGACAACGCCGCCTGAAGCGTTGCCGTACAGCGCCGAATAAGGCCCGCGAAGCACCTCAACCTTATCAATTGAGTTGATATCGATATTTGAGGTTTGCCCCTGCCCGTCCGGCATGGTAGCGGGGATGCCGTCAACATAAACACGCACGCCGCGAACGCCGTACATCGATCGGCTGCCGAAGCCGCGCACGGACAGCTGAAGATCCTGTGCATAGTTCTGCCGGTTCTGAATTTGCAGACCGGGCACGCTACCCAGTCCTTCAGAAAGATTGACCTGCGCGCTGCTACTACGCAAATCGTCGCCGCTGACGACGCTGACGGCGGCTGGCGTATCCAGTTCCGACAGCCCACTGCGCTGTTTGATCACCATCAGCGAATTTTCAGAAGAAGCGTCGGTAGCGCTCTGCGTGGCAGCAGACTCGGCGTTGCTAACGGCAGGCTGTATGAAAAACAGCGGCGTTAATAAAAGGGCAGACGTTTTGTTGTTCACAGGATCCGTTCGTTTTTAAAAGATTATCCGTAACAGCTTCCCGGCCAGGTTCTGCACGAAAAGTCAGGCTTTTCAGGCGGAACGTCGCGGCGGAGAAACGCGCGCATCGTTGCTGCAAAAGTATACAACCCGTTTTGAAACTTGCCCGCTAAAGTTCCCCATTTTAATAAGGTGATAGCGCAATCAGTCGAGTAAAACGGCTGTTCAGATGCGGAGAACAAAGGGGAAAGGGCAAAATCGGCAGAAAGTGTAGCACCCAATAATCGGTTTGCGAACTGTTGTTACGCATTTTGCTGAATTGATTCAGTCTTACAACACAATTTGATAATGGGGTAGCTACAACCGACGAAAAGTGCGGTTTTATTCAGGGCGATATTTAACAAACTCCCCGCTATACTCAGAAGAAACCCAAGCAAAAGGACGTATTATGCGCTGGCAGGAACCCGAACGCCGCCCTGGCGCTGGCCTTAGCACGCTGAGTAAAAAAGGCCCCATCGCGGCAGCAGTCTTATTATTAATGGCCTGTTCCTCTGGCAACCAGGGGATGGTTTGCCAGGGAAAAGTCCAGACGCTGGACGGCCGCGATGTCAGCATGGTAGAGGGCAAGATCATTGACCGCTACGCCTCCTTTAGCGTTTCCCTGCCCGATCTCAAGCTTGAAAGCGGACCGCTGCACTCTTCCGACCGGCGGCAGTATGTCCCTTCCGCCGTCACCAAAGAGGGCTGGCTGGCTATGAGGCTGTCCGATACGCGCTTCATGGTAGTTAATGCGCCGCTGGATAAAGTCATCACCTTTGACTGTCCTGCCCGCTCAATCTGAGCTTTATCCCGTCGCCCCGGCAAGGTAGCCTGAGCGTTCTGATTCTGACCTTAATGGAAAACCCATGAGCACCAGCCAGATGATTGCTAACCGCCAGACCTTTTTCGGCCGTGGAAGCCTGCGCGAGCTGCCGCCACTGCTGCAAAACGATCCGCAACCTACCCTGCTTTTCTGTGGCCGCTCCTTTTTGCACAGCGCCGCCTGGCAAAGCCTGAAAGCCGAACTTGAGCCGCTTTTTCTGGGCCATGAGATTGTCAGCCACGAGGCCTCGCCGGATGAGATTGATGGCTGGGTTGCGCGCTGGCGCGGCAAAGTGGCCAGAGTGGTCGCCATTGGCGGCGGCAGCGTGCTGGATGCGGCAAAAGCGTTTGCCGCGCTCAGCCAGCATCCGCTGAACACGCTGCGCTATCTGGAAAAAGTCGGCGATACTAAGGTCACCGGCAAGACGCTGCCGCTGATTGCGGTTCCAACAACGGCAGGCACCGGGAGCGAAGCGACGCAAAATGCCGTGGTGACCGATAAAGCGGAAATAAAGGTCAAAGCCTCGCTGCGCCACGCGAACTTTGTGCCGCAGATCGCCATTTTGGACCCCGATCTGCTGCGCGGCGCACCCGAGCACGTACTGGCCTGCTGCGCGATTGATGCGTTCACCCATCTGTTTGAGGCCTGGCTCTCCAGCAAAGGCAACCTGTTCAGCCGCCAGACCGCGCTGAGCGGGATGCGCGCCTTTATCAGCGCCTGGCCGCACCTCAACCGTGACGATGAGCAGGGCGATCTGGCTCGCGAGCAGATGATGTTTGCCTCCTGGCAGGGCGGGTTGAGCCTGAGTATGGCGGGGTTAGGGGTGATCCACGGTATTGCCGGAGAGCTGGGCGCAATTAAGGATTATCACCATGGTGAAGTATGCGGACGGCTGCTGTTCCCGTTCCTTGCCCTGCTTAACGAGACGGAGAATGCGCAGCAAAAAGCGTTGATGGAGGATCTGGCCGCGGTGCTGTTCCCTGGCTTCACCCTGCCCCCGGCGCGGATGCTGGCGCACTGGCTTCAGGACAATGCGATTACGCCATTCTGGCATGATACCCAGCCGCTAAGTGCCGAAGAAGTGGCGTGGATACTTGCCCGCTCCAACAGCAAAAATTCGCTGGTGTCCTACAGTGAAGAACAGCAGCGGTTTATGCTGGAGAAAGCGTACTCGGTCGGGTGAGCCGACAGGCCGAAAGCTGGCCTGTCAGACCTTCCGTTCAGGCTATGCCGCTATCCCGTTCAGCTTTACCAGCGCTTCAGCGGGGAGCTTCAGATCTTTCGCCGCCAGGTTTTCGTGTAAATGGCGGACGGAAGAGGTCCCTGGGATGAGCAGGATATTAGGCGAACGTTGCAGCAGCCAGGCCAGTGCGACCTGCATTGGCGTGGCGTTAAGCGTCCGCGCCACCTCTGTCAGCGCCGCGGATTGCAGCGGGCTGAAGCCTCCCAGTGGGAAGAAGGGCACGTAGGGAATACCCTGCGCCGCCAGACTGTCTACCAGCGCATCATCCTGCCTGTTCGCCAGGTTATACAGATTCTGCACGCAGGCAATCGGGGTGAGAGCCTGCGCGTCAGCAACCTGCGTAGCCGTAACGTTGCTTAGCCCGATATGGCGGATCAGCCCCTGCTCTTTCAGCTTGATTAATGCCCGCAGCGGCGCCTCAAGCGACCCTTCGACCGGTTTGTGTACGTCGAGCATACTACGCAGGTTGACGACCTCCAGCACGTCCAGCCCCAGGTTTTGCAGGTTCTCTTCTACCGCGCGGGCCAGTTCATCGTCGCTGAATGCCGGGAGCCAGCCGCCTTTCTCGTCCCGTCGACAGCCAACTTTGGTGACAATGCACAGATCGTCAGCATAAGGATGCAGCGCGCGTTTTATCAGTTGGTTAGTGATATGCGGGCCATAAAAGTCAGAGGTATCAATCATCGAAACGCCAGAGGCCACGGCCTCGCGCAGGACGCTAATGGCGGCGGCTTCATCGGCCGGTGGACCAAAAACGCCGGGACCAGCCAGCTGCATTGCGCCATAGCCCATGCGGCTGATCTGGCGGTCGCCAAGCGTACAGGAAAGTGAATGGACGGACATAACAAATCTCCTTTGTGAGTGACCTGATGATTGTAGCGGCGGGCCTGCTGTGCAACTATCCGCTAAAATAACGACACACTGTACGGGATGGCGGACAATGAAACTCGATATAGCCCTGCTCCACGCGGTCGTTGCGGTGGCAAAAGCCGGAGGTTTCCGCGAGGCCGCTCGCGTGACCGGCAGCAATGCTTCCCGCCTGAGCGACGCGGTCCGACGCGCAGAGCAGCAGCTCGGCGTCAGATTATTTAACCGCACCACCCGCAGCGTGGCGCTGACTGACGTCGGCAGAACTCTGATGGAGCGGTTGGTGCCAGCGATGAATGAAGTGGAATCCGCGCTGGATGACGTCAACCGCTACCGCGATACGCCAGCCGGTACGCTACGGCTGAATGTGCCGGTCAGCGCCTCCCGGCTGATCCTGCCCGCCATCGTCCCCGCTTTTCTCGCGCGCTATCCCGACATTGAGCTGGAGGTGATTGCCGAGAGCAACGTTCAGGACGTCTTCCGCGACGGCTGCGACGCGGGAATTCGCTATGATGAAACGCTGGAGCAGGACGTGATCGCCGTTCCAATTGGCCCCCGTCGACAGCGCTTTGCGCTGGCCGCCTCCCCTGAGTATCTTGACAAGGCTGGTCGCCCTGCTCATCCGCACGAATTAATTCATCATCGTTGCCTGCGCGGACGCTTTGCCAGCGGCGTAGTGCCTGAGTGGGAATTCGAAAAGGACGGCGAAGCCGTACACATCCAGACCACCGGACCGCTGCTGGTGAGCATCGGCAGCGGAGTGGAGCTGGCGATAGATACCGCGATTGCGGGCGGCGGCATCATTTATCTGTTTGAAGAGTGGCTGAGACCCGCTCTGGAAAGCGGCAAGCTTGAACCGGTCCTCGAACCCTGGTGGCTCTCCTTTCCCGGCCCGTGGCTCTATTATCCTGACCGCCGTTTGATCCCCGCTCCGCTGAGAGCGTTTATTGATTTTGTGCGGGAATGTGACTGAGGCCGCTTTACGCCGCCGGGCTTGTCTACACTTAACTCTTTTGCGCTAACAGAGGAGACGATCATGAAGATTGATTTAACCGGCAAAACCGCCATTGTGACCGGTTCAACAAAGGGGATCGGTAAAGGCAATGCGCAAGGTCTGGCTGCGGCAGGAGCGACAGTTATTGTCACCGGACGCAGCAAAGAAGGCGTTGCTTCGCTGGTGCAGCAGCTCGGCAACAACGCCCGTGGTCATGTGGTGGATTTAGGGACGCCGGAGGGCTGCGAGGCGCTGCTGAAAGCCGAGCCGCAGTGCGATGTGCTGGTCAATAACGTGGGCATCTTTCCACAGGGCGACTTCTTTGAGACGCAGGACGAAGTCTGGCAAACTATCTGGGACGTTAACGTGATGTCTGCCGTGCGCCTCAGTCGCGCTTACCTGCCCGTAATGAAAAAGGCAGGCTGGGGGCGAGTGGTCTTTCTCTCCTCCGAATCGGCGGTCAATATCCCGGCCGATATGATCCATTACGGCGTGAGCAAGACGGCGCTGCTGGCACTCTCCCGCGGCCTCGCTAAGGCTGTTGCCGGAACCGGCGTTACGGTTAATGCCGTGCTGCCCGGTCCGACGCTTTCTGATGGTTTTGCCGACTTCTTTACCAAAGAGCTGGAACAGGGCGCCAAGCTCGAAGAGCTGGGGGTAGAGTTTGTCAAAGAGAACCGGCCGAGCTCTATTATTCAGCGCGCGGCCAGCGTGGAGGAAGTCAGCAATATGGTGGTCTACGTCTGCTCGCCCCTCTCCTCAGCCACGACTGGCGCTGCGCTGCGGGTGGATGGCGGCGTGGTAGAGACGCCATTCTGAGCCAAATGGCGCTGTGCAGGCAGCGCCGGCCCTCTCTCTTTACCTCTGCTATGCCGCGTTATCTGCCTTATGTCCCCTGCTGATTTATCGGCATGCTGCCACTCTTTTGATAAGAAAGCGTAAATTTAGCGTTAAGATCGCCCTTGTTAGGATTATTCAGCTTGTTGTTCGCGTGGCTACCCCCCAGATTGTCAGCTATCAACAAGACGTTTGGTTCAAACCTGTAAGGGAAAAAACGATGAAAAAATCAGGAATTATTGCCCTTTCGGCGCTGCTGTTTGCGACCACCAGCCTCAGCGCTTTTGCCGAAGGCCCACAGCAGAGTCATGACGATCGGCAGCAGCAAGTGAAACGCCCGCCGCAGGGGGGTAACCAGCAGCAGGGTAATCAGCAGCACGGCCAACCGCAGGGCAACCAGCACGGCGCGCAGCCGCAGCACGCTTCCGAGCGCCGTCAGTCACAGCAGCATCATCAGTTCCATCAGGGCCGCCCGCTGCCGCAGAAATACCGTGGCGAAGGCTATCAGGTCACCGACTGGCACGAACGCGGCCTGAAGGCGCCGCCTGCTGGTCATCGCTGGCAGAACGTTGACGGCAACTATGTGCTGATTGCCGTGGCTACCGGCGTCATTACCTCAATCATTACCCATCAGTAGCCTTACGCCCCTGTTTTAGCGCCACAATAAAAAAGCCCCGCCAGAGATTAACTGGCGGGGCTTTTTTTTGGCGCTTACTGGCACCAGCAGCCGAAACGGGCTGTCGCTCTTATCGCAGGGCTGACGGGTGAGCCCTCAGAACAGTAGCTTTGCCAGGCCAAGCCCCGTCCCCAGCACCACGAACAGTGCCGAAACCAACCATTTTGTCTGGCTGGCGAGCGACGATTGCAGCTCGCGACGCGCGCTCTCCACATCTTCTTTGGTGGCGTAATTTGCTTTAATTCCGGCGAAATCAACCCGCAGATCATCGACCTTTCCCTCAAGCTTTATCACTCTTTCCATCTCATGTTTCCTTTCCATGCTGAAAGATGTCTCCGGATTTCAATCATACCCGGAGAGGAAAAAATAACCAGACGAAATACGCGGATAAACCACGAGAGAGGTTCCGAAATGAAATGAAAACCTCTGCAACTGAAAGGAATAGCGAAAACCAGGGCGGGAGCAACGTAGAACGGCTGGCACAGCATTGTGCCAGCCGGAGGGAAACTTAGCGGAAGGCGCCATTCAACAGGATCGAGGTGATCACCCCGGTTGCGGCGGCAATCAACACGTAGTTACCGTCGATGTAGGCCCAGTGTTCACCGCGAGGCGGCTCACGCAGGCCGCGTTCGTGCCAGTTGTCGACGCGGTAATCATCGTAACGGAAATGAGGCGGCAGCGGATGACCTCGACGGAAGTCGTGTCCCTGCCACGCAAAGCGGTCACGGGGTTCGTAGCGAACTGGACCAGGACCACGGCCACGGTCGCCATGACCGCGATCGTCATGAGCCTGATAGCCACCACGATCGTCATGCCCGCGATCCGGTCCACGACCTGAACCACCGTGTCCATCACGCCCGCCCTGCTGGTGCCACTGCTGTCCCGGAGGGCCTTCGGCCTGGGTTACTGTGGAAAACAAGGTGCTCGCGGTGAAAACGGTCATTAAAAGTGCCAGAGTCGTTTTTTTCATGGTTGTATCCTCGATTTGCTCACGGCTTCTGTTGCACCGTTGTGGGATACTATCGACTAATCCGGCCCGTTAAAATATCTCCAAATGTCTTAAAACCCATAGACTTACCGTACTTTACCGCTTCTTATCGCTTCCTTAACACTATGAGTAAATTGTGGTCCTTCCGGATCAAAGAAATTTGTGTTAAGCACGCGTCAGGCGGCGTGACGCAATTCGCTAATAAACTCTTTAACCTGCTGAGCCTGAAGGATAAACCCATCCAGAGACTGGACAAAAAGCCGGGCATCCAGCGACGCCGTGGGCTGCTGGCTGCACAGCCGCAGATCCTCCGCTTCATCCAGTGCCAGCCAGCAGCCGCGCATCGCATTCATCTCAAAATTCAGCGCTAACAGCGTCTTGAGCTGAGTCTCAGGTACGCTGCCCGCCAGTGACGCCAGCCGACAGTGAAAGAGTACGCTGTCGCTGTCAGACGGCAGTTCCACCACGGCCACCTCCTGCTGCTGACTGTCGGCCAGGGCACAAACCCCCTCTTTCAGGCAAAGCACGGTATTCATTTTGCGGCCATAGAGCTGTAAATAGTGGTTAAGCTGTTCGGTAGCTGACATGCGTTATCCCTTAAGTACGAAGTGATTTTCCTGCCCCTGCAGAAGAGCGCTGGCAAGCTCCGTGCTCGCTTTCGCAATGCGCCCTTCCAGCGAATATTGCGTTGGCGAGTCCTGATTTTCACCATAGCTGAAGTTAATTTTCCCCAGACTACGCTTCATGGAGACCGAAGCATTATTCGATCCCCCGAGCAAAAATGCCGGCGTGGCAAAGCCATCCGTTTTCGTCTGTGACTTGTTAAAGGCGATGGATTTAATCCTCAGGTTATCGCGGTCCGTCAGTTCCGAAATCATCTCCTGCTGGCTGTTTCCCTGTTCCAGCCAGCGTTTTTCCAGACGCTCGCGCGCGTCATCCTTTAGTTCCAGCGTAACGGTGGCATCGGTGCTGACATTATCCTGTAGTGTGGCAATCAGCGATTGCAGCTGGAGGTCGTGGCTCATCAGCTGACGAATTTTGGTAGCATTGCTGGCGTTAAGCTTGCCGTCCAGCAGATGAGAGAGTTGGTGCCACAAACCAGGGCTGTCAACCTTGCTCAGGTTAGCGTAGGTGGTCTGATATTGGCCGCTTTGCAGCAGTTTCTTACCCTGGTCCGCCGCGCTCTGCTGACGTACGTGCTTGTCCAGATCGCGCAGTGCCTCCTGTTGCCCATTACTCATCGTTGCCCGATCGCGATCGGTGAAGTGCGCGTCCAGCTGCGCCAACTTCTGCCGGGGAGTCAGCGCTGGCGCTTCTTCCTCTCCGGTCTTATCTTTTAACCCGGCCATCAGAGCGGCGCTGGCAGGATCGCTGAAGTTTTTACCCAGGGACTCCATCAGCTTATCAATATGTACCGGTTCGAGGTGGCGGGCATTTTTCGTTTCCAGCGACAGACTCTGTTTGGTGCGGTTATCAAGCGAAAGTTGCATACTGGCTGACGTGCCGGCAAACAGCGGCAGCCTCCCGCTGTCGCTTTTTATCAGCACGCCGAGGGGCAGCGAGAAATTAGCGCCGACGCTGGCTTTATTCAGCCCTCGCGGACGGTTGTTACTGCGGCTAAGGGAGGTACTCTCTTCTTTGCTGGAACTGCCCCTTTCCCGCGTTCCTGACAGCAAGTTCACACCGGCATAAATGCCCCCTCCCGCGCGGAAGCTGGCTGGCGTCTCTTTCTCGTCTTTGTTGGTTATGGGGATACCTGCGGAAGCCAGAGCGGCAATATTGGCATCCAGACTGACGTTCATCACTTCCCCATGGGTAACGCTGTGGTTAATCCCCCGGTTTAGCAACGCCAGCGGGTTTAACGAGCCTTCGGTTAACCCGTCAATAAATTCGGGAAGTTCCGCTTCGGTAATATCAAAACTGACGCTGTTCTGCTTTTTCAAATCAAGTGGGGTCGCCGACACCACGCCGCCCAGCCGAACGGCGGGCATCAAATCGCGCTCGCCATCGATATGAACGTCGTGCGCAGGATCCTGATTAATCCCGGTCAGCAAATTGTAACCAAAGCCGCTAAAGGCGGTAAGGCCACCGCTTCCGTCCCGGCCAAAGCTGACGTTAATACCGCCTTCACCGCGCGTCAGAGTCATGCTGTAACCGCGATCCAGACTTCCACGCCCTCCCACACCGGCCACGATCTGCGTACCGGGCATTCCGCTAACCGTTGTCGCCGCCCCATAGGCGCGACTGAACGAAATACTCTCCCCTTTTTCCATCGACAGCACCGTTCCCTCCATCCTGCGGGCCAGCATCTTCTGATCGTCAGCCTGCATCACGGTGCGGGTGGTAACGTTCATGCCATGGTTCTCTTTGGTGAACGCTTTGGTCATCGATTTAATGGCGTCGTAGTTCGCTTCTAATCGATCATTACCGGTAAATCCCTGGCTGGTGACCTGCTTGATCGGGTTCTCTTCCCACTGACAATCGCGCAGATTACGAAATTCAGCCCCCAGCTCTGCCAGCGTTCTCTCCCGCTGGTCCCCCTCCAATTCCATCGCGCCAGAAAGTCGCCCGGCCAGATCGTGCAGCTTCGCGTTGGTGAGGCCATCAAGGATCAGCCGGGATTTTACCAGTCCCATCGGATCGTGTTTATCGCGATGCAGACCGATCGGAATCTCGTCGGAAGGCTTCTGATGTGAGAGCCGCACGCCGTCATTGTGCAATGCGGCCAGCGCGCTCTGAGCATGGTTCCCTTCGCCGCAAGGATGAAGGGAAAAGAGCTGGTTTAGTTTGGCCGTCAGATCATCCTGATACGTGCGGGCGAAATTCATCCCACTGGTTAACCTGTTGAGCTGCTGCTTCATCGCCCCCCGCGGCTTGCCATACTGCTGTTGCAGCAAGCTGGCCTGATGGGCTGCGCTATCGGC
The DNA here is from genome assembly GCF_000773975.1 of Erwinia typographi. Lineage (GTDB taxonomy): Bacteria > Pseudomonadota > Gammaproteobacteria > Enterobacterales > Enterobacteriaceae > Erwinia > Erwinia typographi. Next base: position 7,728 of record NZ_JRUQ01000051.1, on the reverse strand, counting down.
CAGGGTCGCGTTAAACTTCTGCATCTCGCCAAGCCACTCCGGCGGCGCCGTTTTTGCCTCCAGCACGCTAAGCTTCTGGCTCAGCGACTGTTCTGGCTGAAGCGCGCCCGGCGGTTGGAAACGCTGCAAATGCTCTTTCAGTTCCGCCAACTGCTGGCTCTGCTGTTGATAAACAGGCGTCAACCCCTGTCGTCCGCCGTGGGCATGTTGGATCAGGTTCGCCATATTTTTCAGCGGGCGCGGCATCTCCAGGGTTGGGCGGAAGACAAAGGTGCTGAGGCGCGTACGGAAAGGCGTATGCACTTTGTGGCCGTCATGACCGGATTGCCCGAAGGTATTTACCTCACGTTTAAAAGTGAGGCCAGTTTTGCCCAGTCTGGAGTCTCGAGTCGCAGCGCTCAGCCGCTCGAAATGCAGGTCGGCCAGATTATCCTGCTGGCTCATGCTGGGTAAGAGTGCCGACGATACCCGCCGCCATTCGCCTTTTTGCCCCATCGCCAACAGCCGCTTATCATCCGTTTCCAGCAATAGCGCCCCTTTCTGATTGCCGTGCAATTTTAGCGGTTTCGCTGCGCCAGTCTCTTCCGTCTCATCGCTGACCGGCAGAGCTGGCAGGCGCTCTTCGCGTAAATTATCGAGCCGCCCATTTTGCCAGCTCTGCTGCGGCAGGCTGAAGAGTTTGCCTTTGTCGCTAAGCAGAAAAAGCTGATTGTCCAGCCCGAGGGCCAGGTCGGTGAGTTTGTGATCTTCCGTGCCGCCAGCCGGCTCTGTGATAATAATAGCCGAGCGATTCATCGCCTGATTCAACGCTTCACGACGCAGAGTTTGCCCCATTTTTTTATGGCGGCGGCTTTCGCTGTCGACGTGATGGAAATGGACGTCGCCATTCTCCCTCAACGTCAGATAGCGCCCGCTGTCCAGTACGGCACAGGCGAGCGTTTTCTTATTTTTATCCAGGCCAGGCATCGCCAGATCTTCACTGACGCTCTTCTTCACCTGATGCAGGGCGAAGGCGTTTTGATCGAAGTTGATTTTATTGCTGGAGAGATTCACCTTCAGCCGCATCAGCACATGGTCTTTCATCACCCAGGCCTGGCCATCCTGCCCGGCGTGGAGCCGGTCGGCCTTCACCTCAGAGCGTTCCCAACTTTGCGTGGTTTCATTGAAAAAGTGGACTTTGCCGTCGTGCAGCGTCAGCTTCCCCGCCGAGCCAATGTCAACGATATCAGCCCTGCCGGGAGCGATCTTCGGCAGTCCTTTCTGGAAATCCATCACCAGGCTGTCGCTCAGATTCCAGCTGGAGCGAGGCTGTGGATGGGCCGGGTCAAGGTTGAGCGCGATCGCGTGCTGGCGATCCATGCCGTCTTTTACCAGAGCGTGTAACTGATTGCCCTCACCGCTGATGATACCCTCAACGTGGAAGCGATCGCCGACGACGTCGGCAATTTGCTGATGCAGCTGATTACGCAGCGTCTGGTTATCTTCAGCAGCAAAATCAAGCGCCGCATCCTGCTCCCCGGGACGGCTGGCGACCAGCAGACGGCCCTGATGACTGGCCGCAATGACGTGCCGGTCGCTTTGCGCCAGTGCAGCCAGCGACGTTCCCCGAGGGAGAATGCCCAGCGGCCGATGTGACTCTGCCGGGCTGTCCGACTGGGGTAACCACTTCAGGCTTTGCTGTTTGCTCTCGTCGTCAGACAGCAGCACCAGCGTCTGACCATCTGCGGCGACCGAAGCCTTGCTGATTTTTTCCTCAAACCGCGGACTTTGTGTCTGGGTGGTCAGGTTATGCAGATGGTGATCATCGTGGATCAGATAGAGTGCGTTGTTGCCCTGTCGCGTCAGGCTTGCCTGATCCTTCTCTTTATCAAGCAGCGGATGATCCACCTGCTTCCAGCCCTCATCCTGCGACGTCAGTTGATAGAGCTTGTCGTTATGCAGTCGATAATCTGTGGTGCCGCTGGCGGAGGTTTGCTGATGCACGCCGCTGAGCTGACTGAGAACCGCCGCGTCCGGCAGTTTTACCTGCTGCGCAGCGCCTCCTGCCGCCGTCCCTGTTCTGGCGATTTGTACGGTGCTTTCATCTGCGCTCAGCGTCAGCGCATGGTCCTTCACCACGGGGGCACGTCGCTTCGGCACAGAAGAACCCGGCGTTTCTTCACGCTGCCACTCTGGATTAGCCTTGCTGTTCGCCAGGCCAATCAAACTGCCGGGAGAAGAGTGCAGGGAGAGTAATTTCCCGCTGTCATCCAGCAAAGTATGCTGCTGGAGATCGGCGCTGCCCGCCACGCTTTGATACCGCATTTTGTCGTTGCCCAGCGTCTGCCTGACCAGCGTTCGCTGCGCATCTCGCGCCTCAGGTGCGGAAATCAGCACGTTGCGCTGGCTATCGAGGCGGATAGCCATCGGCGAAGTATCGGCGGTGGGGACCGCGGGCATGGCGTCCTCAGCTGGCGGCGGCACGGGCACGTCTGGGGGCTGGATCGGATCATTAGCTGGCCTGGCATGAAGCGCGGCCAGTCCCTCCTGAAATCCCTGCTGAAGCCAGCCGTCATCCTCGTGCGGAATAACGACGTTGAGCAAATCCATCTCATGTTCGTCACCGGCAGCCAGCGGAGCAGGCGCGTTCCCCTGATGAGCGGGTGCCCTTGCCACCTGATTACGTTGAAAAAGCGGCAACCGTGAAAAGGCCTGAAACCGGCCGCGCCCTGTCGCACGCGGCGCGGTCTGCTGGTGAAGCCCCTCGCCTGCTGGAGCCCCCTGCTCACGAGCCGTGCCCGCCAGCGTGCCGCCGCCGTTTTGGCGAGGACGCGCATTCTGCTGTGTAATGCTCCCTTGTCCCTGCTGTGCCTGGCGGGCAGGCCCGGTGCCCTGAGGACCGTGCAGAGCTGATGGACTGAATGCTGTTTTGATCCTTGAAAACACGATGTCTCTCCCCGGCCAGTCAGTGATTGCCTCGTGAAGCTTTCCCTTGGTGGAGAAAAAAAGCCGCGGGTTCCTTGCAACATAAGTTTTAAGTATGGACAGGACGGCGAGGGAAATAGAGTAAACAGTGACAGTGAACACATTTCGACCAATAAGAGAATGCTATTTTTAATTTGTCCTAAATTAGGATTAATTAAAAACACCCAGTGTAACGCCGTCGCTGGAGACGTTTACCGATTTGCCCACGGCAGATCGCCTATCCCTCACCTCTGCGGAGTTCGTTATGAATGCGCTTGATTACAGTGTGATGGCTTTATATGCAGTGATGATTGTTTGTATTACCTTCTGGGCCATGCGCCGCATTGGTAGTACTAAGGATTTCTTCGCCGCCGGGGGGAAAATGCCCTGGTGGCTCTCCGGCGTCTCGCACCATATGTCCGGCTATAGCGCCGCCGTTTTTGTGGCTTACGCCGCAGTGGCCTACAAAGTGGGGATCACCATTTACTTCTGGTGGGCTTTTCCCATCGCTATCGCCGTCCTGCTCGGAGCGGTAATCTTCGCTCCGCGCTGGGCACGTCTGCGTATTCATCTGAATATTGAGTCACCAATGGAATATCTGGCGACTCGCTATAACGTTCCCACTCAGCAGGTGCTGGCATGGAGCGGCGTTCTGCTGAAGGTGTTTGATGTCGGGGCAAAATGGGCGGCTATTGCTATTATAATCAACGTGTTTACCGGCTTTGACCCGCTGATGGGCATTTTGATTTCTGGCGGTCTTAGCCTGTTCTATTCGGTGATGGGCGGACTGTGGGCCGATGCCTGCAACGACTTTGGTCAGTTCGTGGTGCAGTTTGTGGCGGCGATTGTGATGGTCGGTGCCGTGGCGATGCATCTCGGCGGCATTGATAATCTGCTGACGATTTGGGATCGCCTGCCGCCTGGCCATACTACTATCGTGCAGGAGCCGTACTCGCTGGGCTTTATTCTCGCCTATTTTGTGATTTACACCCTGAGCTACAACGGCGGAACCTGGAACCTTGCCCAGCGCTTTATCGCTTCGCCTGGTGGTAAGGAGGCCCGCAAGGCCGCCCTGCTGTCAGCGGCGCTGTATCTGATTTGGCCGCTGGTGCTGTTCTACCCGATGTGGGCAGCGCCGCTGCTCTACCCGGATCTGGCCGATCCTTCCCGCTCTTACTCAATGATGGCGATGGAGCTGCTGCCAAATGGGCTGATTGGTCTGGTACTGGTGGCGATGTTCACCCATACGCTGTCGATGACCTCATCGGATGCCAATGCGATCACGGCGGTAGTTACACGGGATATTTTGCCGGTACTGCTGCCAAAACGCTTTTCGCAGCGGACGCCGTCGCTGCTGGCGGCGAGGATCACCACGACGCTGTTTATTCTGCTGACGCTGGTTATCGCCATTAACGCCGGGCGCTTTGGCGGCGTGCTGTCGCTGCTGATTGTCTGGTTTGGCGGCCTGGTAGGGCCCATTTCTATCCCGATGCTGCTCGGCCTGCTGCCGTGGTTTCGCAAATCCGGCAGCGCCGCCGCCATCAGTTCCTGGGCGCTGGGCGTGTCGGTGTTCTTCGTGGTGAAATTTTTACTGCCCGATGTGAGTACAGCTGTGGTGGTCGCCTCGCCCGTGCTGACCGCATTGGCTATTTACGTCATTGTTGGCTGGCTGCGCCGTAGCCCGGTCGATCCAGAAATCGATCGGCTGCTGAACGCCCTCAATCAGGATGGCCCGGAGCCAGAAGGCGCCGCGCAGTCCCAACCCGTTTATCAGAACAACGCGAAGCAGCCATAAAGGAGATCATCATGACGACTATCGTACAACAACTTCAGGTCGATCGTTTGCAGGTCGAAGTGTATCCCGATCGGGCGATAATGGGCGTGCAGGCCGCGCGGCAGGCAGCTGCCCACCTGCGCCAGCTGCTTGCCACGCAGCCTGAAGTAAGAATTATTTTTGCTGCGGCACCCTCGCAGAATGAATTTCTGGCGGCGCTGGCAAGCACGCCCGATATTGACTGGTCAAGGGTCACAGCCTTTCACATGGATGAATATATTGGGCTTAGCGACCGGGCTACGCAGCGTTTCAGCGCCTGGCTGACGCGGCATCTCATGCAACGCGTTCAGCCTGGTAAGGTGCATTTGATCCCTTCGCAGGGCGATCCTGATACGATTTGCGCCGATTACCTGAGACTGATTCAACGTGCGCCCATTGATATGGTGTGTCTGGGAATTGGCGAAAACGGCCATCTCGCGTTTAACGATCCGCCGGTCGCGGATTTTGACGATCCGCAAGGAATGAAGGCGGTACAGCTGGATGAAATCTGTCGCCAGCAGCAGGTGAACGACGGCTGCTTTGCCACGCTAACAGACGTCCCCAGTCATGCGCTGACGCTGACTATCCCCACGTTGATGGCCGCGCACCGCCTGTTCTGTATCGTACCGGGTAAAAACAAGCGCCAGGCCGTGTCAACAACGTTGCGGGGGCCGATCGCGACCACCTGCCCGGCAACGATCCTTCGTCGCCATCCAGGCTGCACACTCTTTACCGACAGTGACGCTTTCCAGGAGCCTGAGCATGGCTGAGTCTCGTATCCAGGGCCGGGATTACCGTACTCTGAAGGCCATAGAAGTTCAGTCGGTAAATGGGCTAATTACCCAAACGCTACCGCTGCCGGACGACAGTAGCCTGCCGATTATCGCCCCTGGCCTGGTGGATTTGCAGGTCAACGGTTTCGGGGGACTGGACTTTAATCATTTCCCTTTCAGTGTGGACAGCGTTGAACAGGTCACCCGGTTACTGTGGCAGCAGGGCGTAACCACGTTTCTACCGACGGTGATAACCAACGCTAATGAGGTGATTGAAAATGCCGTCAGCAGGCTGGCCGAAGCCTGCCAACAGAGTGAAACGGTAGCCCGTGCCGTAGCGGGTATTCATCTTGAGGGGCCTTTTTTATCACCGGAGGATGGGCCAAGAGGCGCGCATCCGCTGTGCCATATCAAAGCCCCGGACTGGCCGCTGTTTCTCCGCTGGCAGCAGGCCGCCGCTGGAAAAATCGTCCTGTTGACCCTTGCGCCTGAATGGCCCCATGCGGGTGATTTTATCAGCCACTGTGTAGCAAGCGGCGTAAGGGTTTCTGTCGGGCACACCGCTGCGACCGCCGAAAATATTATGCAAGCCGTGGCTGCCGGAGCCACGCTCTCCACGCATCTGGGTAACGGCGCACACCTCCAGCTACCGCGTCATCCCAACTATATCTGGCAGCAGCTGGCCGAGGACAAGCTGGCCAGCGCGCTGATTGCCGACGGCGATCACCTGCCTGCAGCGGTGCTAAAAGTATTTATGCGCGCTAAAGGAGAACAGGCATTTCTGGTCAGTGACGTCACCCGCTTTGCGGGTATGCCTGCCGGGCAGTATGACTCGCCGATTGGTGGTCGGGTAGAGCTGAGCGCTGCGGGCCGTCTGTCGGTTGCCAGCCAGCCGCAGCTGCTGGCCGGATCGGCCAGAGGTCTGCTGGAAGGCGTTAACCACCTGCTTGACCAGCAGTTGGCGACGCGGCCAATCGCGCTGGAAATGGCCTCGATCCGCCCTGCTCGTCAACTCAATCTCCCCATGCAGCAAGGGCTGGAGGTCGGCGCCCCCTGTGATGCTATCCTGCTGACGGAACATGCAAAAGGCGGGCTGGCGCTGCAATCTACCTGGAAAGCGGGGGAAAAAGTGTGGGAGACTTGTAGTCAGTAGCCGCTTGCTGCCAGACTAAGGCAGGACGGTTAATCAGGGAACCCGGATGAAAGAGTCAGGCAAGGGGCCAGCATTACTCAGGCTGAATAATGAAAAGCGGGTGCTGACGGCACTGCGCCAGCAGCGCATCAGCACCCGGCAGGATATTGCCGGGTGGCTTGCGCTGAGCAAGAACACGGTTTCGCTGATTATTGACGAGCTGATTGCCCGACAATGGGTGCAGGAACTGGGACCTTTGCCAGGTTCGAAAGCGGGCCGCCCGAAAATTGGCATTGCCCTCCGCGGCCAGATGCTGAAAGCCGCCGGGATAATGGTTGAGCGACAGCGCATTCATCTGATGGTGACGGATTACCTGTCTGAGGTGCTTGAAGAGTCGAACTGGCAGACCAATACGGCCGATCCGGTCAGCGTGCTGACGGAGCTGAAAACCCTGTGCCAGCAGCTACACCAGCGCCACCCTGAGCTGTTAGGGATTGGACTGGGATTTCCTGGTATTGTCGATCCTGCCGCCGGTTTCCTGCACGTATCCTCTCATCTGCGCTGGCGGGATGTTGATTTACAGTCGGCGTTCCTCAACCAGACCGCCGTGCCGGTGCATATCATGAACTATGTTAAGGCTACCGCCCTGCTGGCCCAAACGCCGCAAAGCGTGGCGGAAGGCGCCAGCTGTTTTTACCTGCGTATAGGCGAAGGGATCGGCGGCGCTTTGCTGCTGGGCAACGATATTTATACCGGCAGTAGTTGGACGGCAGGAGAAGTGGGCCATCTGTCGGTTGCCGAAGGCCCGACATGCAGCTGTGGCAAGCAAGGTTGCCTTGAGGCGCTGCTCAGCGTCCCGGCTATCCAGCAGCAGCTTAACGCCGTCCACCCCGGATTGACCTGGGAAACCCGGCACCAGTCGCCAGAAAGTTTTGATCGGATCATGGCACAGGCGGGCCACTACCTGGGCAAGGCGCTGAGCCAGATCATGCTGCTGCTAAACCCGGCCGCACTGGCGATTGACAGCCCGTGGAACGACAATGAGGCCTTTCGCAGCGCGGTAACAG
>NZ_JRUQ01000050.1 GCF_000773975.1 Erwinia typographi | reverse complement strand
CCGCCGGTTTGAGCTTCTCGGCATGGTATGACACGCCGGCAGGCCCATCGGTGGTGCTGGGTGCCTCGCTGATGTTTATGCTGAGTATGGTCAAGCGGCCAGCGGTGTGATCCGGCCGGATGCCTTAAACATAAAAAAACCGGGATTTCCCGGTTTTTTTATGCCTGCAGCAGGGGGTTACTCTTCCCGCGTGATGCCAAAGTGCCTGTAGGCGTGCTGGGTTGCCATCCTGCCGCGCGGCGTGCGCTGAATAAACCCTTGCTGAATCAGATAGGGTTCCAGCACATCCTCAATGGTTTCGCGCTCTTCGCCGATGGCGGCGGCCAGGTTATCCAGCCCTACCGGACCGCCGGTGAACTTATCAATAATCGCCAGCAGCAGCTTACGGTCCATATAGTCGAAGCCTTCGGTGTCCACGCTCAGCATGTCCAGCGCCCGCGACGCCACGTCCCCACTCAGACTGCCAGCCGCACGCACTTCCGCAAAGTCGCGCACCCGGCGCAGCAGACGGTTGGCGATACGCGGCGTGCCGCGAGCGCGACGGGCGATTTCCAACGCGCCCTCTTCGCTCAGCGGCAGGCCAAGGCAGGCGGCGCTGCGTGAAACGATATGCTGTAAATCCTCAACCTTGTAGAACTCAAGGCGCTGCACGATGCCGAAACGGTCACGTAGCGGAGAGGTTAAAGAACCGGCGCGGGTCGTTGCGCCGATCAGGGTAAAAGGCGGCAGGTCGAGCTTGATGGAGCGGGCGGCTGGCCCTTCGCCAATCATGATATCCAGCTGGTAATCCTCCATCGCCGGATAGAGCACCTCTTCGACCACTGGCGACAGGCGGTGGATCTCATCGATAAACAGCACGTCGTGAGGCTCAAGGTTGGTCAGCATCGCCGCTAAATCGCCCGCTTTTTCCAGCACCGGCCCCGAGGTGGTGCGCAGGTTAACGCCCATCTCATTAGCCACGATGTTCGCCAGCGTGGTTTTCCCCAGCCCCGGCGGCCCGAAGATCAGCAGATGATCGAGCGCATCGCCGCGCATTTTCGCCGCCTGGATAAAGATCTCCATCTGTTCGCGAACCACGGGCTGCCCGACATATTCGCCCAGCAGCTTAGGGCGAATGGCGCGGTCGATGACCTCTTCTTCGGTGACGGTTCCCGGCGAGACCAGGCGATCGGCTTCTATCATGCTTTACCTCAAATTGCTGCGCGGAGTGCTTCGCGGATCAGCGTTTCACAATCGGCATCCGGGCGACCAATCTTGCTGATCATCCGGCTGGCTTCCTGAGGTTTATACCCCAGCGAGACGAGGGCGGCAACGGCTTCGCCTTCCGCATCGTTGGCGGCATCCGCAGCAGGCTGAACCTCGCTGGTCAGCGCGAAAGGCGCATCGGCGGCGAACAAGTCGCCATGCATTCCTTTAAAGCGGTCCTTCATTTCCACCACCAGACGTTCAGCGGTTTTCTTACCGACGCCCGGCAGTTTCACCAGCGCGGCAATCTCTTCACGCTCTACGGCGGTGACAAACTGCTGAGCGGACATCCCGGAGAGGATCGCCAGCGCCAGCTTAGGCCCGACGCCGTTCACCTTGATCAGCTCGCGGAACAGCGCCCGCTCAGGCTTGCTGTTGAAACCAAACAGCAGCTGAGCGTCTTCGCGCACCACGAACTGGGTGAAGAGAATGGCTTCCTGATTCAGCTCCGGCAGCTCATAAAAACAGGTCATCGGCATATGTACTTCGTACCCTACGCCATTGGCTTCCAGCACCACCAGCGGCGGCTGTTTTTCCAGGATAATGCCTCTGAGACGACCAATCACATTCACTTCCTTCACAAAAGAGTAGTTGGTTGGTTATACCATAAAAAAAGCTGGATGAATATCCAGCTTATCAGGAACGGAGGCGGCCTCGCGCCAGGTTTAGCGGCCCTTCGCCCATGCGGTTAGCGTTCTGGCTGATATGGCAATGGGTGATGGCAATCGCCAAAGCATCGGCGGCATCGGCCTGCGGGTTAGCCGACAGCTTCAGCAGGGTTCGCACCATATGCTGTACCTGGCTCTTCTCCGCGCTGCCAATGCCCACCACGGTTTGCTTAACCTGACGCGCCGCGTATTCAAACACCGGCAAATCGTGATTAACCGCCGCGACGATGGCCGACCCGCGCGCCTGGCCCAGCTTCAGCGCCGAGTCGGCATTTTTCGCCATAAAGACCTGCTCAATAGCGAAAAAATCCGGCTGAAACTGAGTAATGATTTCACTTACGCCTGCGTAAATCAGCTTCAGCCGCGAGGGGAGATCCGTGACGTTAGTGCGGATGCAGCCGCTGCCTAGGTAGGTCAGCTGGCGGCCAACCTGACGAATAACGCCGTAGCCGGTGATGCGCGAACCAGGGTCGATACCTAATACGATCGCCATTACGCACCTCCGGCCAGCGGGTCATACAGAGACAACGCCATTAAAGGGTTGCCGCCACCTCGTCGGAGATCTCACCGTTATGGTAGACTTCCTGCACATCATCACAGTCTTCCAGCAGATCGATCAGACGCAGCAGCTTAGGCGCGGTATCTTCATCCATATCGGCTTTGGTGGAAGGGATCATCGAAACCTCAGCGGATTCAGCCTTCAAACCCGCCGCTTCCAGCGCATCTTTCACCTGGCCGAGTGACTCCCAGGCGCAGAACACGTCGATAGCGCCATCGTCATAGGTCACCACATCATCAGCACCGGCTTCCAGCGCCGCATCCATCACCTCGTCTTCAGTCAGGCCCGGCGCAAACGAGATGACGCCTTTTCGGGTGAACAGGTAGGCTACCGACCCGTCTGTCCCCAGGTTGCCGCCGGTTTTGCTGAAGGCGTGACGCACTTCGGAAACGGTACGGTTACGGTTATCGCTCAGGCACTCAACCATCACCGCGGTACCGCCAGGGCCGTAACCTTCATAAATGATGGTTTCCATGTTGCTGTCGTCTTCGCCGCCCACGCCGCGCGCAATCGCACGGTTCATGGTGTCACGCGTCATGTTGTTCGACAGCGCTTTATCCATTGCGGCGCGCAGGCGTGGGTTTGAGCCGGCATCGCCGCCACCCAGTTTTGCTGCGGTTACCAGCTCGCGGATAATCTTGGTGAAGATCTTACCGCGCTTGGAATCCTGTGCCGCCTTACGGTGCTTGGTGTTAGCCCATTTACTGTGGCCTGCCATAAATTCAATTCTCCAGAAAAGACTAAATAACAAATTCTTCAATTGCCTGGCGATTACTCCAGGACTTGGTCAGCAAGGCGGCCTCAGCAGGCGCCAGCCAGCGCAGAGCGAGATGTTCGCTAAGCGCTATCTCCCACTCTGTCGGCAGCGCCAGGCTGAACCAGTGCTCGCTGTTGTGCGTGACGTCCGGGGCATAACGATGCCGGAAGTGGTCGAAGATTTCGAATTGTATCTGACGCCGACAGTCAACAACTGTGAGCTGCCTGGCGTTGACGTCAATTCCCAGCTCTTCGAGCACCTCACGCTTCGCCGTTTCCATCAGGCTTTCGCCCGGCTCCTGGCTGCCGGTGACCGACTGCCAGAAGCTGGGATCGTCACGGCGCTGAAGCATCAGCACCCGCCCGGTATCGCGGGCGAAGATCACCACCAGTACCGATACCGGATTTTTCCAGGCCATTACTCGTTCTCTGAATTTTCTTCAGATGACGACTTCTGATACTTCTTCATCACTTCAATACCCAGTTCCGCCAGCGAGACCGGATTGGCAAAGCTTGGCGCCTCGGTCATCAGACAGGCGGCGGCGGTTGTTTTCGGGAAGGCGATCACGTCACGGATGTTATCGGTGCCGGTTAACAGCATCACCAGACGATCCAGACCGAAAGCCAGGCCCGCGTGCGGCGGCGTGCCGAACTTCAGCGCGTCCAGCAGGAAGCCAAACTTCTCACGCTGCTCCTGCTCCGTAATGCCGAGGATGCCGAACACGGTCTGCTGCATCTGGCCGTTGTGGATACGTACCGACCCACCGCCGACCTCATAACCGTTAATGACCATATCGTAGGCGTTGGCGATGGCGCTTTCCGGCACGGATTTCAGCTCGTCCGGCGTCATCTCTTTTGGCGCAGTGAACGGATGGTGCATGGCGGTCAGACCGCCCTCGCCGTCCTCCTCAAACATCGGGAAGTCGACTACCCACAGCGGCGCCCAGGCGCTACCGGTGGTAATATTCAGATCGCGGCCCACCTTCAGGCGCAGCGCGCCCAGCGCATCGGCTACCACTTTGGCGCTGTCAGCACCAAAGAAGATGCTGTCGCCGTCGCTGGCGTTAGTGCGGGCGAGGATGGCTTCGACTATCTCAGCGGTGAGGAATTTCGCGACCGGACTGGTTACGCCCTCCAGCCCTTTCGCCCGCTCGTTCACCTTCATCCACGCCAGGCCTTTCGCCCCGTAGATTTCAACGAATTTAGCGTACTCATCAATCTGCTTGCGGCTCAGCTGAGCGCCACCCGGCACGCGCAGGGCCGCCACGCGGCCTTTCGCATCGTTTGCCGGGCCGGAGAAGACCTTAAACTCCACCGTTTTGAGCAGGTCAGCCACGTCCACCAGCTCCATTGGGTTACGCAGGTCCGGCTTGTCAGAACCGTAACGCCGCATGGCCTCCCCAAAGGTCATGGTCGGGAAGCTGCCGAGATCGGTGTTTTTCACCTCCAGCCACAGTTCGCGCACCAGCTGCTCCATGACTTCACGCACCTGCGGCGCCGTCATAAAGGAGGTTTCGACGTCGATCTGGGTAAATTCCGGCTGACGGTCGGCGCGCAGGTCTTCGTCGCGGAAACACTTAACCACCTGATAATAGCGATCGAAGCCGGACATCATCAGCAGCTGCTTGAACAGCTGAGGAGACTGCGGCAGCGCGTAGAATTTGCCTTTATGCACGCGGCTCGGCACCAGATAGTCACGCGCGCCTTCCGGCGTGGCCTTGGTCAGCATCGGCGTTTCAATATCGAGGAAACCATGATCGTCCATAAAGCGACGCACGAAGCTGGTGATTTTAGCGCGGGTCTTCAGACGCTGCGCCATTTCAGGACGACGCAGGTCCAGATAGCGGTACTTCAGCCGCGCCTCTTCGGTATTGGCGTGGTTGGAGTCCAGCGGTAACGGCTCGGCGCGGTTAATAATGGTCAGATCGGTGGCAAAAATTTCAACTTCACCGGTCGCCATCTCGCTGTTTTTGTTTTTGTCATCACGGGCTCGCACGGTCCCTGTGAGCTGAATGCAAAATTCGTTACGCAGTTCAGAGGCCAGCCTGAAGGCTTCCTGACGATCCGGGTCGAAAAAGACCTGCACGATGCCTTCGCGGTCACGCATATCAATAAAGATCAGGCTGCCCAGGTCGCGGCGGCGATTAACCCAACCGCACAGTGTCACTTGCTGGCCTACGTGGGACAAAGTGATCTGTCCGCAATAATCAGTACGCATAACGATATCCTTTAAACTTCGCCGCATCGCCGCAGCATGATTCGGTTTCCAGCCCGGTAAGGCTCTGCTGCCGCGAAAAAAGGCGGCCATTATAATGGAAAAACCCCGGCGCGATAAGAGCCGTAACCCCATCAGGCCCGCTGATTCGCGGCAAAATTCTTCATAATCTGCCGGGTTCTCACAAAAGCTAACAAATTTCACGCTTTGCGAACATTGTCGTTGTCACCCGTCGGCCGTATTCTCGACGGTTTCCCCCCTTTGACCGGAGAGACTATGTTGGAACTAAATGCTGCCAAAACTGCACTGGTGCTGATTGATTTGCAGGAAGGCATTCTGCCTTTTGCTGGCGGTCCGCACGCGGCGTCGGATGTGGTTGCCCGAGCGGCGGTGCTGGCGGAGAAATTTCGTGCGGTAAATTCCCCGGTAGTACTGGTCCGCGTGGGCTGGGCAAAGGATTTTGGCGACGCGCCAAAACAGCCTGTTGACGCCAGCCACAGCGGTGGGCTGCCGGAAAACTGGTGGGTCTATCCTCCGGCGCTGGGTAAAAAAGAGAGCGATATCGAGGTGACCAAGCATCAGTGGGGCGCTTTCTACGGCACCGATCTGGAGCTTCAGCTCCGTCGTCGCGGTATTGATACCATTGTGCTGGGCGGTATTTCCACCAATATCGGCGTTGAGTCTACTGCCCGGAACGCCTGGGAGCTGGGCTTTAACCTGATCCTGGCGGAAGATATTTGCAGCGCGGGCAGCACCGAAGAGCACAACGGCAGCTTCAAAAATATTTTCCCGCGTCTGGGTCGCGTTCGTCAGTCAGCAGAGGTCATCTCCGCGCTGTAACCCTCTCACCCCGCTAAGCTCCGGATGGGCTTAGCGGGTTGCACTCCCTGCCCCCACTGGTTACATTTCAGTTCAGACCGCCAATCAGGGAAAGCCGATGAAGCCTTTTTACCTGGGGTTGCCTCAATGGCAGCATCCACAGTGGAAAAAACTGGGTATGAGCACCCTCGCCGACTATGCGCGGTACTTTAACTGCGTGGAGGGTAACACCACGCTCTACGCGCTGCCCCGCCCCGAAATCGTTCAGCGCTGGCGGGACATGACCCATGACAGCTTCCGCTTCTGCTTTAAATTTCCCGCCACCATCAGCCATCACGCCGCGCTGCGCAACTGTGGCGATCTGACGGCCGAGTTTTTCAACCTGCTGGAGCCCTTAGCCGATCGCCTTGGACAGTACTGGCTGCAGCTGCCGCCGACCTTCACGCCGGCTGATTTACCGGCGCTGTGGGCTTTTCTTGACGCCTTGCCGGACAGGTTCAGCTACGGCGTGGAAGTGCGTCATCAGGACTTTTTCGCCAAGGGCGAAGCTGAACAGGCGCTGAACCGTGGGTTACATCAGCGCGGGGTCAACCGGGTGATTCTGGATACCAGAGGCGTCCATTCAGCCTACCCTGGCACGCCAGCCGTTATTGAAGCACAGCGTAAAAAGCCGAAGCTGCCGGTTCATGTGGTGATGACCGCCGGGCAGCCAATGGTGCGATTCATTGGTGGTGACGATGCCGATGCTAATCTCCGCTGGTTCCAGTCCTGGCTGAGCAAGCTGCCACAGTGGTGCGAGCAGGGCCAGCCGTGGCTGTTTATCCATACGCCGGATATCGCCTGGGCCCCGCAACTGGTGCAGCATTTGTTGAGTGCCCTGCAGAATGTGCTACCTCAGGTGGGCGAGGCGCCGGACTGGCCGCAGCAGGCGCCGTTATTTTGACCCAATCCTTAAGATAATTCTTTAACTGTAGGGGTAACGCACTGACAGTACGAGGTTTCATCGTTATGATGACGCCTAAGAATTTACTGTACTGATGGAGTCAGGATGGTTAGCGCCCTGTATGTTGTGCTTGGAGCCGTATTTATTATCAAATTTTCCGTTGATGTGGTTCGTCTTCGCCGGCTGTATCGGGTTTCTCACGGCGATGGAGGTTTTTACGAACTGCAAACCGCCATTCGCATCCACGGCAATGCCGTAGAGTATATCCCCCTTGCCACCCTGCTGCTGGTGGTGATGGAGATGAACGGCGCCGATATCTGGATGCTGCACCTTGTTGGCCTGCTTTTCTTCCTCGGCCGCCTGCTGCACGCCAGGGGAATGCGCACCAGCACGCTGCTGTGGCGTAAAAACGGCATGATCCTCACCCTGCTGTCGCTGCTGGGTATGATTATTTTTAATCTTCTCTACCTTCCCTGGGATCTGGTTTTGACCCTGCACTAATCCTTTTTCGGGGTATTTTTAGTCTTCCATGCCGCTAACGCTGGCAGAAAGGGTGCAGCCCGCGCCGCTTTCTGCCAAAATACCGCCTTTCCGTTTTCTCCCGGACTTACCATTATGTCTAACCGCGATACGTTGTTCTCCGCGCCAATTGCCAAACTGGGTGACTGGACGTTTGACGAGCGCGTTGCTGAAGTTTTCCCCGATATGATCCAGCGCTCGGTGCCGGGTTATTCGAACATTATTTCGATGATTGGCATGCTGGCCGAGCGCTTTGTGCAGCCCCAGACCCAGGTCTACGATCTGGGCTGCTCGCTGGGCGCGGCTACGCTATCGGTGCGCCGCAATATTAAAGCCGAGGGATGCCGGATCATCTCCGTCGATAACTCACCGGCAATGGTTGAACGCTGCCGCCGCCATATTGATGCTTTCCGGGCAGAGACGCCGGTCGAGGTGATTGAAGCGGATATTCGCGATATCACCATCGAGAATGCCTCGATGGTGGTGCTGAACTTCACGCTGCAATTTCTCGAGCCTGAAGAGCGTCAGACCCTGCTGAATACCGTCTGGCAGGGGCTGCGTCCCGGCGGCGCGCTGGTGCTTTCCGAGAAGTTCAGCTTTGCCGATGCCGACGTTGGCGACCTGTTATTTAATATGCATCATGACTTTAAGCGGGCTAACGGCTACAGCGAGCTGGAAATTAGCCAGAAGCGCAGCATGTTGGAAAACGTCATGCTGACGGACAGTGTGGAAACGCACAAGGCTCGCCTGCGGACGGCCGGGTTTGAGCACGCTGAGTTATGGTTCCAGTGTTTTAATTTTGGGTCACTGATAGCCCTGAAAGCAGGTTCGGTCTGATGGATTTCGGTAATTTTTACCAGCTAATAGCAAAAAGCCCCCTTTCCCACTGGCTGGAGACGCTGCCAGCGCAGATTGCCACCTGGCAGCGCGAACAGCTGCACGGTCATTTTAAGAACTGGGATCGCGCAGTGGAATATCTTCCGGCGCTGCAACCAGAAACGCTGGATCTACTGCATAGCGTGACGGCCGATCGCCCCGATCTGACCGACCGCCAACGCGACGGCATTGAAAAGCTGCTGCGCAATCTGATGCCCTGGCGTAAAGGCCCGTACTCGCTGTACGGCGTGCAGATTGATACCGAATGGCGTTCAGACTGGAAATGGCAGCGCGTGCTGCCGCATATTTCTCCCCTGGCGGGCAGAACCGTGCTGGACGTGGGCTGTGGTAGTGGCTATCACATGTGGCGGATGGTCGGCGCCGGCGCCAGGCTGGTGGTGGGCATCGACCCGATGCAGCTTTTCCTGTGTCAGTTTGAAGCGGTGCGCAAGCTGTTGGGTGACGACCAGCGGGCCCACCTGCTGCCGCTGGGCATTGAGCAACTGCCTGAGCTAAAGGCATTTGATACGGTATTTTCAATGGGCGTCTTATACCATCGTCGCTCGCCGCTGGATCATCTGCTTCAGCTGAAAAACCAACTGGTGAGCGGGGGCGAACTGGTGCTGGAGACGCTGGTGATTGAGGGTGGCGATCGTGAGGTGCTGGTGCCGGGCGAACGCTACGCGCAGATGCGCAACGTCTATTTCATCCCCTCAACTGGCGCGCTGAAGAGCTGGCTGGAAAAATGTGGTTTTGAGGACGTGCGCATTGTTGACTATTCCGCTACCAGCACCGACGAGCAGCGCCGCACGGACTGGATGACCAGTGAATCGCTGGCTGAGTTTCTCGACCCCGAGGATCCCACGAAAACCGTTGAGGGCTACCCGGCCCCGCTGCGCGCCGTTCTGGTTGCTCAGAAGCCTTAATTTTTCGGCTCGCTGCACAGCCAACCCCGCTTTTCATCTTTCCCATTCCCTAACGCCGTGAATGCGCCAGCTTCACGGCTTAGTTATCCCATTTTTTAACAAGCGCAATGCCTGACGGAGGTTCATTATGAAACCAGTAAGACGTCTGTTTCATTTAACCGAAAGGAGTCCAACATGAGTCGATTCGTTTTCTCTTCACCACGTAAGTATGTTCAGGGTGCAGGTGTGATGGCCCAGTTAGGCGATTATGTTGCAGAGCTCGGCGACAATGCCTTTGTTGTTGCCGATGAGATCGTCTGGGGACTGATTGGTAAAGACGTTCAGGCCTCACTGAAAAACAGTAAAATTGAATTTCACTATCAGCAGTTTAATGGCGAAGCGTCGGGCAATGAGATTACCCGTCTGGCAGGCCTGGCTAAAAATAGCGGCGCCAGGCTGGTGATTGGCCTCGGGGGCGGTAAAACGCTGGATACGGTCAAGGCCGTGGCTGACGAGCTGAAACAGCCGGTGGTTATTGTGCCGACGATTGCCTCAACCGATGCACCGTGCAGCGCCCTTTCGGTCATTTACTCAGATGCGGGCGTGTTTGAAAGCTACCGCTTCTACAGCAAAAACCCCGATCTGGTGCTGGTAGATACTCAGGTTTGCGCCCGTGCTCCCGTACGCCTTTTCGCCTCAGGGATTGCTGACGGCCTTGCCACCTTTGTCGAAGCGCAGGCGGTGAAACGCTCGCACAGCAAATCAATGGTCAACGGCGACCCGACAATAGCCGGGATGGCGATTGCCGAAGCCTGCGAGAAAACGCTGCTGACCTATGGCTTCAGCGCTTATCAGGCCGTGGAGAAAAATGTGGTCACGCCAGCGGTTGAGGCGGTCGTCGAAGCCAACACGCTGCTTTCAGGGCTGGGATTTGAGAATGCCGGACTGGCCGCTGCGCACGCCATCCATAACGGCTTTACCGCCATCGACGGTGATATCCATCACCTTACTCATGGCGAAAAAGTCGCTTACGGAACGCTGACGCAGATGGTGCTGGAGCAGCGCGAAGATGAAGAGATCGCCCGCTATATTCGTTTCTACCGCTCAATTAAGATGCCTACCACGCTGAAAGAGCTGCATCTGGAAAACGAAAGCTGGGATAACCTGGTGAAAGT
This sequence comes from Erwinia typographi, assembly GCF_000773975.1. GTDB lineage: Bacteria > Pseudomonadota > Gammaproteobacteria > Enterobacterales > Enterobacteriaceae > Erwinia > Erwinia typographi. Next base: position 55,466 of record NZ_JRUQ01000050.1, on the reverse strand, counting down.
GGGCGCACTCGCTAACAGCGAAGGCGATACGCTAAAAAATCTCAATCCAAACCTTAGCGCTGAAGACATTGCCAGCGCCATTCTGGCCGTGGACGCCTTCAGCCAGACGGTGAGCTGAGTTCTATCCTGGGGCCGGAAATCGCGGCCCCCGTAATTTCTCTTTCCTGCTTAGCGGTCCCAGTATTCGAAGCGGTACGCCGCGCTGATATGACGATTGATTTCGCCTTTGGCAAACACTTCGGTTTCATGTGAATAGCTTAGCGTGCAGTTACCCTGCTGGTCCCAGAGCTGGCACTCATCCACTGAGGTGAGTTCGCTGTTGGCATTATGGGTCAACGTCAACAAACGCAGCTCGCGGTCCTGCTTATCGTACGACCAGGTCATTTTATTGCTGTCTGAACTGGCACTCGTCAGCTGATTTTTGCTGTTCCACTGGTAGCGATACTCGCCGTTAGCCTGCTCGTCCGACCCACGCGCCACGCTTTTAATCAGCCGCAGACGCGAGTCGAAGCTGTTAGTCGTTTCGGTAAATCCCTTTTCGCCCTTAAGCAGAAACGCATCGGTCGAACTGGTGATGATGCCTTTTTTACTCACCAGATAGTTCACGGTACCCTGCTTGCGGTTCACCTCTACTGACTGTCCCTGTTTCATCACAAATACCGACAGGTCATACACCGACTGCCAGCCATCGCTGACCCGTGCAATGCTCTGTACCATCGCCAACTTCATGTTGCCTTCGCTTTTATCAAAGCTGATGTCCGCTCTGACCAGTGCCCCGCAGCGATCGAACTGTCCCAAAATACGTTTTTGCTGATCGACGTCCTTGCCAAACTCCCCCACCACTACCTGCTTGATCGGCCCCCTGGCCGTGCCGCCCAGCAGCAGCACACTGTTGCTGTCGTTGATTTGCCGAGCCTGCGCCGGGCAGCGCTCTGCGGCAAATGCCGCGCCCGATAACCCGATCCACAACGCAAAACATCCTGCACCCAGCATGATGATTCTCATGAGTCATCTCGTCAAAGAGGAAAGGGAATAGCGTTAGTGTAAAAGGAATTTCTGCTAACGGGGCGGTTCAGGATGAAAAAAATCCTCTTCCCGGCGTCAGGTTTCACTCAATACGTGCCAGCAATAACCCACCTGTAAATTAATATATTATTCAAAAGTAGCATCAACTTTTCCTCTGTAAATAAAATATGTATATATTTGGTTGCGAATTCACCAATGTTTGCCGTAAGTGTCCTCAGGCTGTATCAGGTAAGCCGCCATTAATTTTGCGCATCAAATTAAATCACCTAATCCCCTGAGAAATGAAATTTAATATTTCACCCTCAAAATCACTTTTAAAATCCTGACTAATGTAATAAATTCAAATTGCCATGAAAGTGGCATTTATTTTCAAATAATATAAGGACATGATTATGATGAAGGAACTCTCTGTCACTCAATTATCTGTGGTTAGGGGTGCCGGAAATTTTGCGGATAAGTCATCCGGCGGAAGGCTGGATAGCCAATACCGTGGGGGTAAAGGTGGCGCGCCTAAGACCTGTGCTAATAATACTGGGGCGGCAATGATTATTGGTGCGCTTACTGGCATTCCTTTCGGCATCCCCGGAATGCTTGCAACAGCTGCCGCTGCATATGCCAGCCTGAATGGTCCTGATGCCAGCCCTTACAGAGCCAGCGATAATGGATGTAACAATCATTCGTCAGGCCCTAATTATGGAGCGCAATGTACGTGGTAAATGATAAATCACTGACGGCAAAAAAAAATAATCAACCGTTATATATTACCAACAAGCGGCCCCTTCTCATCCAGTTATTATGGATTGGTACAGTATTTACTTTAATACCAAAGATTGGGCTTGGAAGTACAAACCTGACAGACAAACCGGTAGACTTACTGGCATGGCTATTTATGATAATAGGTATAAGATCCTTTTATTCCGGCTGCTTTCGTTTTGTAGACTGGTTTAAAGGTAAGTCGTGAACATTTACCATCAACGGGCCACTTTTGTGGCCCTTTCCATTTAGTTAGTCAGGCCTGGATGAGACAGGCATTATGCAAGTATCGCCCTGCTACCTGCATTCTGGAGAAAAAGAGAGAAAAAAGACCCCATCAAGACGATGGGGCCTGGTACTTGCAAACATCACGTCGAGTAGAGGCGTGCTGCGCGGCAAAATCTGGGTCAGGAGGCGACGCTCACCGGGGAACTGAGGGAAAGTGCGACTTTCATCGCTTCGACCATGTCGGTGTCCACGCAGGTGCGGCTGAACTCATCCGTTTCAGCCACGGAACTCATCGAAACCCCCGCTTTACGATAGCGCATCGGTGAGGCAACTCTCTGGCTGGCGGAGCTGTGAACCTCGCTCAGGCCAGCGTCAATAAACTTCTGCAGGTTACTGAGGCGCACGCCAGCCCCAGCCATAATGATAGGACCACGCGTTAGCTTATTAAGTTCCTTCAGCAGTGCTAATCCGCTCTCGGCGCTCTGCTGCTGTCCCGAGGTCAGGATTCTGGCAATACCCAGATCCGTCAGCTGCTGTAGCGCCATCAGCGGGCTGTGGCAAAGATCGAAGGCGCGGTGAAACGTCACCGCCATCCCCTCGCACAGCGCCATCACCTGTTTCATTCTGGGCAGATCGATATGGCCGTCAACGTCCAGAATGCCGACCACCAGGCCGGGGAAACCCAGCTCGCGGATCAGCGCGATATCCGATTTTATCTCATTAAATTCGCTGGCCGTGAAGCAAAAATCACCGCCCCTTGGGCGAACAATCGGGTGAACCGGCAAGGTTAACGCTTTACGCGCCTGATGCAGGCTGCCCGCGGAAGGGGTTAACCCTCCTTCTGCTGGCGCGGCGCAAAGTTCAACGCGGTCGGCTCCGGCTTTCTCGGCGGCCAGGGCACAATCGACTCCATAGCAGCATACTTCCAGTTTGAGCATCCCATCCTCCTGTTAATGACTGCTGGCTGGTTGTGTAAATCATTGCGGGTGTTTAGTCTGACGCAAGAACTTAGGAATAATATTAACGGGAATCACTAACATGGCATCCAATTTTAATGAACGGATCGATCGCCGTCACAGCGATAGCCTTAAATGGCAGAAATATGGTGATCAGGATATCCTCCCGCTATGGGTAGCCGACACCGACTTCCGTTCACCAGACTGTATTATTGACGCTCTGCAGCAGCGGGTTGCGCACGGTGTGTTTGGCTACGGCGGTTACCCTCACGAGCTGGCTGAGGTGATTATTGCCCGTTTGCTGGCGCGCTATCAGTGGGCAGTGAAGCCTGAATGGCTGGTTTTCTTGCCGGGAGTGGTCACCGGCCTCAATCTGGCCGTCCGCGCGTTTACCGAGCCTCATCAGGGGACCATTGCGCCTACCCCAATCTATCCGCCCTTCCGTACCGCCGCCTCCCTTGCCAATCGTTCACAGCTGAACGCGCAGATGAGGCTGGAAGGCCAGCGCTGGGTGATGGATCTCGCCGCCCTGGAGCCGCAGATGACCGGCAGCGAAAAGCTGCTGATGCTTTGTAACCCGCACAATCCTGGCGGTACGGTCTACCGTCGTGAAGAGCTGGAGGCCCAGCTTCGCTTCGCGCAGCAGCACGATCTGATTGTCTGTTCCGATGAAATTCACTGCGATCTGCTGCTTGAACCGGGCGTACAGCACATTCCCTTCGCCAGCCTGAGTGAGGATGCGCAGCAGCGCTCAATCACGCTTATCTCCCCTTCCAAAACCTTTAATATTGCCGGACTGGGCGCTTCGCTGGCGATCATTCCGGATAAGGATTTGCGCAAGCGTTTTACCCGCCAGCGCCTGGGGATGGTGCCTGATGTTGATATTCTCGCTATGGTAGCGGCTACCGCCGCCTGGCGGGATGGGCAGTCGTGGCTGGACGAAAAGCTGACCTACCTGCGTCAGACGCGCGACCTGCTCACGCAAAGAGTAAATGCGATTCCCGGCCTGTCGCTGGCGGCTCCGCAAGCAACCTACCTCGCGTGGATAGATGCCAGCCAGCTGAAAATCGCCAGCCCGGCGCTGTTCTTCGAGCGTCATGGGCTGGGCTTTTCGGCAGGGCGTGAATTTGGCGATGATGGTTTTGTGCGCTTCAACTTCGGCTGCCCGCGCGACCTGGTTAATGAAGCGCTCAGGCGAATGGAGAATGCTGTCAGGTCGCTTCCCCGTCAGCCAGCGCTATAGTTCGCTCTCTACGACTTCTTTCAGGCTCCATGGATGGAACTTAATGGTCACTGTGCCATCGGAAATCGCCAGCGTAGGATTGGGCAGCCGCTCCCCAGCTCCCTTTGGCGCACTGCTTTTTATTGAGATGCCCTGCTGTGTCAGCCCTCGATCGGAACAGAGCGCCAACGCGCGCGCGCCAAGCAGGTCCGGATCTCCCCGAAGCACCACTTCAACATGCTCCCAGCCTTCATGGCGATAGAGACGCTGTCCAGGCCAGGGAAGTTCAACCACGCTTATCTGCCAGGGACCGACGCTTAGCGGCGTTGTCAATTCGAACAGCGCCACGGGACGACCGTTTATTTCCTTTTCAGAAAAGAGCGTACCGTGCTGCATAAAACCTGATTTCCAGCGCTCTGCGGTGCTGTTCTGATGGCAGCGCAGCGCGATATGATCGACGTCAAGCTGCGCCAAATCCAGCCCCAGCCGGGTGGCCAGATCGTCAAGAGAGTGTAAAAAATAGGGCATATCATTAGCCAAATCCTTTAATTCTTCTGCATATTGCCCCGAAAACAGCGTCATCCCCACTCCTTACTGTAATTTTGTTAATCATATTATTCCGACCCAGCCAGATTACCGGGCCAGCTTAACTGTTGAAAGCATCGGTTTTACTGATTTATTTACCCTGGAAAGGCCATTTATGCCTGAAACCCTCAGCTTTAGCTGGTTCAGGACCACTCTTTTTTTTAGAAAACGTCCTTTAACTTTCTGTTTTTAGTTCAGTTAAATTTATACAATGCGAATTTTCCTAAATCATTCAGGGCTGGTTGTAGGGTATTGTGCACTCTTATAGATTTGTTCCAACCCTCATACAAGGAAAAGCAACATGCTTATGTTAATTATCTTAGTTGCAGTGCTGATTGCGATGATGGGGTATGCGTTGTTCCGCCACTGGAAGGCCCGTAATGATAAATCCACCGTCGCGAATCGCTATCGCCCGCAGCGCATAGTCCGCCGCCGTCCCTGAATACCTCGGCGGAAAACAGGTAAAGCCCTGTTTTCCGCCATCCCCGCTTTCACTTACTTTATTCAGGTTCCTGGATAATCTCGCCTGAAATGCAGTATACTTTTCCCCTTCTTTTTTAACGGTGTCGACTTGCAGAAGTTCGTTCTGTCTGCCGACGGCGTTCAGGGTGATGGCCTGCGCGGCTGGCGCAGGCTTTTTAGCATATAAGGTAACTCGGTGAATATTCAGGCTCTTCTCTCAGAAAAAGTCAGTCAGGCGATGATCGCAGCAGGGGCTCCTGCCGATTGCGAACCGCAGGTACGACAGTCAGCCAAGGTCCAGTTTGGTGATTACCAGGCGAATGGCATGATGGCCGTGGCCAAACGACTGGGCATGGCTCCCCGACAGCTGGCAGAAGAAGTCCTTAAGCACCTTGACCTGTCAGGGATTGCCAGCAAGGTCGAGATTGCCGGTCCGGGCTTTATCAACCTGTTTCTGGACAGGCAGTGGCTGTCTCAACAGGTCGACAGCGTAACGGCCGCGCCCCGCCTTGGCGTAGCTGCCGTTACGCCGCAAACTATCGTCATCGATTACTCCGCGCCTAACGTTGCCAAAGAGATGCACGTCGGCCACGTACGCTCAACCATCATTGGCGATGCGGCGGTGCGTACGCAGGAGTTTTTGGGCCACAACGTGATCCGCGCTAACCACGTCGGCGACTGGGGAACCCAGTTCGGCATGTTGATCGCCTTCCTTGAGAAGCAGCAGAACGAGCATCATGAAGACATCGCCCTCTCCGACCTTGAAGCATTCTACCGTGAAGCCAAGCGCACCTACGACGAAGACCCGGTGTTTGCCGAGCGCGCTCGCGGTTACGTGGTGAAATTGCAGGGGGGCGATGAATATTGCCGGACCATGTGGAAAAAGCTGGTCGACATTACTATGGCGCAAAATCAGATCATCTACGATCGGATGAACGTGACCCTGGGCCGCAAAGACGTGATGGGGGAAAGCCTCTACAACGACATGTTGCCGGGTATCGTTGCCGATCTGAAAGCCAAAGGGCTGGCGGTGGAAAGCGAAGGCGCTACCGTGGTGTTCCTTGACGAATACAAAAACAAAGACGGCGATCCGATGGGCGTCATCATCCAGAAAAAAGATGGCGGCTACCTCTACACCACCACGGATATTGCCTGCGCCAAATACCGTTTTGAAACCCTGCACGCCGATCGCGTGCTCTACTACATCGACTCCCGCCAGCACCAGCACCTGATGCAGGCATGGACTATCGTGCGTAAAGCGGGCTACGTGCCGGAGTCAGTCTCACTGGAGCACCACGCCTTTGGCATGATGCTGGGTAAAGACGGCAAGCCTTTCAAAACCCGCGCTGGCGGTACCATTAAGCTTTCCGACCTGCTGGATGAAGCCGTTGAGCGCGCAACCAAACTGGTGGCGGAGAAGAACCCGGAGATGCCGGAGGACGAGCTGAAAACGCTGGCTAACAGCGTTGGGATTGGCGCAGTGAAGTACGCCGACCTGTCGAAAAGCCGCACCACGGACTATATCTTCGACTGGGATAACATGTTGGCCTTCGAAGGCAATACGGCGCCGTATATGCAGTATGCTTACACCCGAGTGCTTTCGGTGTTCCGTAAGGCCGGAATTGACGAGAGCGGCGTAACCGGCAAGGCACGCATTGAGGATGAGCGCGAAGCGGCGTTGGCGGTTCGTCTGCTACAGTTCGAAGAAACCATCACTCAGGTTGCCCGTGAAGGTACGCCACACGTCATGTGCGCTTATCTGTATGACCTGGCGGGCCTGTTCTCTGGTTTCTATGAGCACTGCCCAATCCTTACCGCTGGCGACGAAGCCACCCAGCAGAGCCGCCTTAAATTGGCTTTGCTGACGGCTAAAACCCTCAAGCAAGGGTTGGATACGCTGGGTATTGATACCGTAGAAAGAATGTAACGCGGGTATCTGTGTAAAGAAGAAAGGAGACGAAGCGATTCGTCTCCTTTTTTTATCTAGTGGTAATTGACCATCACCTGGTTACTCAGCACCCTCAGCTCCCGGTTTAAGCGCCCTTTCCCCTCAACGCCATAGACAAAATACAGGCTCTGATTTGCCATCAGGTTGCTCAACCCTCGCGTCGTGCCACTGGCACCGTCCAGCGGTACGCAACGAGTCTCGGCGCAGAGGTGCACCCTGATGCCCGACGGTATCGGGCCGTTCAGCACATAGCGCCAGGCCACCTCGGTAATCGAGCCGTTGACCTTTTCGGCCGGAGCCAGCCCCGGTGAAGAGGCCTGCATTCCCCGGTTTTGCAGCCCGGGCCCCGTAGCGCTGGCCTGCCAGGCGCCGCTCGCCGCCGTAGCCAGTCCGGGCAAGCAAAGCAGCAGCAACAACATGGGTTTCATCAGTGCCCTCCAATAGTGGAGGTCATGCGAATCTGGCGATTATCGGTCAGTTCCAGATTTGAAATCACCATCATCTGCGGCATATTGCGGCGCAGGAAGCGGGCCAGCAGCGCGCGCAGCGGATGATTCACCAGCAGCACCGGCGGCGCCCCCAGCGACTCCTGATGCTCCAGCGCGCTCTGAGCCTGAGCCATCAGGCGATCCGCCAGGCCGGGTTCCAGCCCGCCTCCGCCCTGCAAAGCCTGGAGCAACAGCCGTTCCAGCGTGGTATCAAGCCCAATCACCTGCACCTCGCCGGTTCCGGGGAACCACTGCTGGGTGATTGCCCTGCCCAGCGCCACGCGCACTACTGAGGTCAGCTCGTGGGGATCGGTCTGCACGGCGGCATGTTCAGCCAGCGTTTCGATAATGGTCCGCATATCCCGGATAGAAACGCGCTCGGCCAGCAGGTTTTGCAGTACTTTATGCAGCGTCGTCAGCGTAATCACGCCGGGAATCAAATCCTCGGTGAGCTTAGGCATTTCCTGAGTTACGCGATCCAGCAGTTGCTGAGCTTCCTGACGACCAAACAGCTCGCTGGCATACTGGCCGATCAGGTGGTTAAGGTGCGTAGCGACCACGGTGCTGGCTTCCACCACGGTAAAGCCCTGAATCTGCGCCTGCTCTTTCAGCGCGCTGTCAATCCAGGTGGCCGCGAGGCCAAACGCCGGGTCGATAGTGGGCTCGCCTGGCAGGCTGCCAGCCGCCGTGCCGGGGTTAATCGCCATCCAGCGACCCGGATATGCGTCGCCGCTACCAATTTCTACGCCCTTCATCAAAATACGGTAGCGTGCGGGCGGCAGATCCATATTGTCGCGAATATGGACCACGGGCGGCAGAAAGCCCATCTCCTGCGCGAATTTCTTACGAATGCTGCGGATACGCCCCAGCAGTTCGCCGTCCTGCTGGTGATCGACCATCGGAATAAGGCGGTAGCCCACTTCCATGCCAAGCGAATCCTCGAGCTGAACGTCAGTCCAGGAGGCTTCGGTGTTGGAGGGGGTCTCTACCGGTCGGGTCTGGACCTGCGGCGCGATCTTCGGCCTGACTTCTTTACCGCGAAGATACCAGGCCAGCCCCAGCAGCGCGGCGGTGAACAGCAGGAAGACAAAGTTTGGCATCCCCGGCACCAGCCCCAGCAATCCCAGTACGCCAGCGCTCAGCATCATCACGCGGGGATTCCTGAACAGCTGGGTCACCATCTGCTCGCCAACGTCCTGATCGGTTCCGACTCGGGTGACGATAACGCCAGCGGCGGTAGAGATTACCAGCGCAGGGATCTGGGCTACCAGGCCATCACCGATGGTCAGCAGCGTATAGCTTTCCGCCGCGTGCCCCACGTCCATCCCGTGCTGGATCACCCCGACAAGCAGGCCTCCCACCACGTTGATCACCATAATCATGATACCGGCGATGGCGTCGCCGCGAACGAATTTACTCGCACCGTCCATTGAGCCGTAGAAATCCGCTTCCTGAGTCACGTCGGAGCGGCGCTTTTTCGCTTCTTCTTCGCCAATCAAACCGGCATTGAGGTCGGCATCGATCGCCATCTGTTTGCCCGGCATACCGTCAAGCACGAAACGCGCGCCCACCTCGGCAATACGACCGGCACCCTTGGTGATCACCATAAAGTTGATGATGACCAGGATGATGAACACCACGATACCGATGGCGAAGTTACCGCCGACCAGGAAATGACCGAAAGCTTCAACAACCCTGCCCGCCGCACCGGCACCGGTATGCCCCTCCATCAGAATAATGCGGGTGGAGGCCACGTTCAGCGCCAGGCGCAGCAGCGTCGAGAACAGCAGGATGGTTGGGAATGCGGCGAATTCCAGCGTCTTCTGGGTAAACATGGCGACCAGAAGCACCATGATGGAGAGCGCAATATTAAAGGTGAACAGCAGATCCAGGACAAACGGCGGCAGCGGCAGCACCATCATCGACAGGATCATCAAAATCAATACCGGCCCGGCCATCACCTGCCACTGGGTATCTTTTATATTCGGTAACCGTAATAGAGCGGCCAGATTCGCCATCAGTCATCTTCTCTTGTGGCAAAGTCCAGTCCTTCCGGGACCGGTAAATTGTCAGGTTTTTTCGGGGCCAGGCCACCCTCCAGCTTCCAGCGACGGAGTTGCCACACCCAGGCTAACACTTCTGCTACGGCGGCATATAACGTACCCGGAATATGCTGACCAATTTCACTGTGCCGGTACAACGCACGCGCCAGCGGCGGTGCTTCTAAAACGGGGATGCGATGCTCTTTACCGAGTTCGCGGATGCGCAGGGCAATTTCTCCGGCCCCTTTAGCCACCACTTTCGGCGCGCTCATTTTGCGTTCGTCGTACTGCAAGGCCACGGAATAGTGGGTGGGGTTGGTGACGATCACGTCCGCTTTTGGCACGTCCGCCATCATGCGTCTGCGGGCGGCTGCGCGCATCTGCTGACGAATGCGGCCCTTTACGTGCGGGTCCCCTTCCTGCTGCTTGTACTCATCGCGGATATCCTGGCGCGTCATGCGCAGACCTTTGAAATAGCTGTAGAGCTGCCAGAAAACGTCAAAACCAACCATCGGTGACAGCCCCAGCACCACCAGCACACTGCACATGGCGATCATGTTCAGCGCGTTCGCCAGCGCGCTGAAGGGTGATTCCGCCATCAGCCGCAGCATGTCCGGCCAGTGATGGCGAATGTACAGCCAGGTGACGCAGCCCACCAGAATCGCCTTCAGCACCGACTTCAGCAGCTCAGCGGCAGTCTGGCCTGAGAACAGCCTGCCAATCCCTTTAATCGGGTTCAGTTTGCCTGGGTCGAACTTGATGGCTTTTCCGCTGATCACCACACCGCCCAGCAGCATCGGCGCGGCGATAGCGACAATCACCAGGCCCGCCATCATCGGGATCAGCGCCAGCACGCCCTGAATCACCAGGTTGCCCAGCAGATGCAGCATCTGGCTGGTATCGCTGACCACGGAATGATTGAATTTGAGGCCGTCGGCCAGCAGCGCGCCGATTTTGCGCGCCAGTGAAGCCCCGCTAATCCACAAAATACTCAGCCCCGCCACCAGCATCAGCACCGAGGTCAGCTCGCGCGAACGCGGGATCTGCCCTTCTTCCCGTGCTTTTTCCAATCGGTGGGGGGTTGCGGATTCGGTCTTTTCCTCTTCGCTGTCTCCGGCCACGCCAGCTCACCCTCAATACAGAATTTCAGGAGCTAGCATGACAAATTGGCGCAGGGATAATGCCGCGAGTAAACGCGTAAAAAGGGGGTTATTTAGCGGATGGCGGTAACGCCGAAGAGAGGGGGCGAACACCTTCGCCCCACGAACTTAAAACCCAAGGCTGTCCAGCAGATCGTCAACCTGATCCTGATTAGCCACCACGCCAGGAGCCGCAACGTTGATCTGTGGCCCGTTCAGCAAGCTGTCCCCATCTTTCTTAGGACGGGCAGCCTGCTCCGGAATATTATCCAGCAGCACCATCAGCAGCTGGCGCTCGATTTCCTGGATCACATCCATCATGCGTTTGATCACCTGACCGGTCAGATCCTGGAAATCCTGAGCCATCATGATTTCCATTAGCTGGGCATTGGTAAACGAAGTATGCACCGGTACCGAATCCAGATAGCCGCGGGTATCCGAAACCAGCGAGCGGGCGTCTGCCAGTTCGATAGGATTTTCAAACCACTCATCCCAGCGTCCTTTCAGTGCTTTCGCTCCGTCTTCCATCAGCGTCTGGCGCGGCTGCGAAGCCTCCACGCAGTTCAGCGCGCGTTCGGCCGCCTGAGCGGTCATTTGCACTACATAGTCCAGGCGATCGCGGGCGTCCGGAATGGCTTCTGCCGCCTCAGCGATAGCCTGATCCAGCCCCAGTTCACGGAGGCTGTCGCGCAACATCCGCGTCAGCGAGCCAATGCGGGAGATAATGTCCTGCGCCGGGGCCGCATCATTGTCTGGTTTCGAAAGTTCGCTCATCTCGGCTCCTTACATACCCAGCTTTTCGAAGATTTTACCTAGCTTCTCTTCAAGGGTGGCTGCTGTGAATGGTTTAACAACGTAGCCGCTGGCACCAGCCTGAGCAGCCGCAATGATGTTCTCTTTCTTGGCTTCCGCCGTCACCATCAGCACCGGCAGCTTGGCCATGCCGCCGTCGGCGCGAATGGTTTGCAGCAGTTCCAGGCCGTCCATATTGGGCATGTTCCAGTCGGAGATAACGAAGTCAAAGTCGCCAGCGCGCAGTTTATTCAGCGCATCCACGCCATCTTCCGCTTCTTCAACGTTATTGAAGCCAAGCTCTTTCAGGAGGTTACGGACGATACGACGCATCGTGTTGAAGTCGTCGACCACCAGAAACCGCATATTTTTATCAGCCATAGTTACTCCTGTTTTGTGTAGCCCCGCGGGACGGGCGCTGCGTTAAATACGTAATGCCTGTCCGGCGCTAATTTTTGCCAGCATGTGCTGGCTGATTTGGTGGAGATCCACCACTTCACTGGCGCCGCCGAGGGCAATCGCCTCTCGCGGCATACCAAATACCACACAGCTCGCTTCGTTCTGGGCGATGGTCCAGGCGCCAGCTTTGTTCATTGCCAGCAATCCCGCCGCGCCGTCGTTGCCCATCCCGGTGAGAATGACGCCTACGGCGTTACGCCCGGCGAACTGCGCTACTGATTTAAACAGCACGTCTACTGACGGCTTGTGCCGGTTAACCGGCGGCCCTTCGTTCAGCTTGACCTGGTAGTTAGCGCCGCTTCGCGCCAGCTCCAGATGCATCGCGCCGGGAGCAATATAGGCGTGCCCGGGTAAAATACGCTCGCCGTCTTCCGCTTCCTTCACCGTAATCTGACAAAGTTTGTTCAGCCGCTCCGCAAACGAGCGGGTAAAGCCTGGCGGCATATGCTGGGTGATCAGCAGCGCAGGGCTGGTTGCCGGTAACGGTTGCAGTACGTGGCGAATCGCTTCGGTTCCCCCGGTTGAGGCGCCAATCGCAATCAGCTTTTCACTGCTCAACAGCGGCCCGGCTTTCAGCATCACCGGCGCAGGGTGATGCCCACGCACATGCAGCTTTGCCCGCGACGCGGCACGAACCTTATCGGCAATCATCTGGCTGTAGGCCAGCATCCCCTCACGAATGCCCAGCGAAGGCTTGGTGACAAAATCCACCGCGCCCAGCTCCAGCGCTCGCAGCGTCACCTCTGAGCCTTTTCCGGTCAGCGAGGAAACCATCACCACCGGCATCGGCCGCAGGCGCATCAGCTTTTCCAGAAAGTCGAGGCCATCCATTCGCGGCATTTCAACATCCAGCGTCAGCACGTCCGGGTTAAACTCTTTAATCATGTCCCTGGCGACCAGCGGATCGGGTGCCGAAGCTACCATCTCCATATCCGCATGGCTGTTGATGATTTCGGTCATCAGCTGGCGCATCAGTGCCGAATCATCAACGCATAACACTCTGATTTTTCCCATTATCTTTCCTTAGTCAGTCCGTAGACTGTCTGGCCACGCAGATAGAACTCTTTGCTTATCTGGCTAAAATTCTCCGAATGGCCGGCAAACAGGATCCCGCCAGGTTTTAGCAACGGGACAAAGCGCCGTAAAATTTTCTCCTGCGTCTCTTTGTCGAAATAAATCATCACGTTACGGCAAAAAATGGCGTCAAACGGCCCCGGTAAAGCCCACTCGTGCCCCAGCAGATTGAGCTGCGCGTAGGTAATTGAGTTCGCCAGTTCAGGACGCACTCTTACCATTCCCGAATGCGGCCCGGTTCCGCGGAAGAAAAACCGCTGTAGCTGCTGTGGCGAGAGCGTGCGCAGCTCCTCCTGGCGGTAGACGCCGGTCAGCGCCTTCTCCAGCACCTGCGTGTCAATATCGCTGGCGTGAATCTGGAATTTCCCCGGCCCGGCGCCCAGCGTTTCAGCCAGCGTCATAGCGATGGAGTAAGGCTCCTCGCCGGTCGAGGCCGCGGCACACCAGACGTTAAAGCTGCCCGCCCGCCGTCTGGCGTGGTCCGCCAGAATCGGGAAATGGTGCGCCTCACGGAAAAACGCCGTCAGGTTAGTGGTCAGCGCGTTAATAAACGCCTGCCACTCAGGGCTGCTGGCATCGCTCTCCAGCAGCGCAAGGTAACGACCAAAGTCGTCTATGCCCAGCATCCGCAGCCGGCGAACCAGCCGGTTGTAAACCATCTCCCGCTTGTGATCGGCGAGAACGATGCCCGCTCGCTGGTAGATCAACTGACTGATACGCTTAAAATGCGTATCGGATAACGGCAGGCGCTGAACCATCTGGGACAGTAGCGTGGCGTTCTCCTGTGGGGCTAACAGCGTCGATTTTTTCATCCAGGGCTATCCTGCAACGTGCTGATTAAGAGCGTAAAACAACGCTATATTCCCTGTAAGCCATTCGAATTTCCTGTTGCAGCCTGCTCCGCGTCCAGTGAGAACCTGGTCACTGTGCCCGTCAGATGGTCGGCCTGTGCTTCAAGGGCTTCGGTGGCGGCCGCCGCTTCCTCAACCAGCGCGGCGTTCTGTTGTGTGACCTGGTCCATCTGGCTAACCGCCAGCGCAACCTGTTCAATTCCCCGACGCTGTTCATCCGAGGCCGAAGCAATCTCACCCATGATGTCGTTAACGCGGGTGACGCTTTGCACAATCTCTTCCATCGTCTCGCCTGCTGAGGCTACCTGCTTCGCTCCCTGATCCACGCGGCTGACCGAAGCTTCAATCAGCGCTTTAATCTCCCTGGCCGCCTGCGCGCTGCGCTGGGCCAGACTGCGAACTTCCCCGGCCACCACGGCAAACCCTCTGCCCTGTTCACCCGCGCGGGCGGCTTCTACCGCCGCATTCAGCGCCAGAATATTGGTCTGGAAGGCAATACCATCAATCACGCTGGTAATATCGCCGATCTTGCGCGAACTCTCGGCAATCTCGCTCATAGTAGTGACCACTTTACCGGTCAGCGTGCCGCCTTTATTGGCGGTGGTTGACGCGTCTTTCGCCAGCTGCGAAGCCTGACGGGCATTTTCCGCGTTGCCGGTCACCGTAGCGGTCAGCTGCTCCATGCTGGCGGCCGTTTCAGCCAGCGAGGCAGCCTGCTGCTCGGTGCGGGAGGACAAATCGCTATTGCCGGAGGCAATTTCACGAATACCGGTGTGCATAGCGTGCGTGCCGTCACGTACGCTGCTAACCGTTTCCGCCAGCGACTGCTGCATCGCCTTCAGGCTTGCAAACAGCTCGCTCAACTCGTTACGCCCTTCGGCCACGATGGTCCCGCCAAGGTTGCCGCCAGCCATCCGCTCAAAATGGCCGCGCATGATCGCCAGCGGAGCAACAACCGCCTTACGTATCCACCAGACGCCGCTGAGCGTTACCAGCAGTGAAAGAATTACCGCCACGATAAAAATAACTTTCGACTGCTGATAAAACCCTTTTCCGGCCCGGCTGGCGTGTTCGCGCAGCATATCGATATGGCTCATCCAGCGGTTGTACTGCGCCTGAAACCGGTCCTGCACGCCCTGCGTCGGCGAATCGAGAAAATCCTGTAACTGATAGTTCTGCAGGTAGGCGATCAGTTGAGAAAGCTCATGGTTATAGTCGCCATATACGGCGGTCATCGCCTTCTTCAGCTCCACATCCGCAGGCGTCGCCGCCTGAATAGCATCGAACCGCTTAAAAGCGTTATCGGCAGTGTTCAGATCTTCCTGAGCCTTACCCATCAAACTTGTTACCTGATCGCGCGGCAGGCTCAGTGCGGCACGAGTACCGGCGCGGCTCAGCGTTACGCGGGCGCTTAGCAAGGCGGCCCAGGTTTCCCCTAAGGCCTCGCGCTGCGCGCTGCTGACTTCAACCGCCTGTAAATTGCCGGTATCCTGACGAAAAGCGTTAAACGACAGCCCGCTGCCAGCGATCTGCATGACACAAAACAGCCCAAGCAGAAAAAAGATTGCGGTAGAGATACGAATCTGACTAACCATTACAGCCTCCGGGTTCTGCCGCCCAATGCAGGCGGCAAAAAGTCCTGTTAGAAAGTTTCCCAATTCTCATTTGATGTCCGGGCCGCCAGCGCTTTGCGCGGTGCGGCGACGGGCATCAACAGCGGGGTTTTATTTGCCTTATTGTTATTAACGGCCTGAACGACATTTTCTTTACGGATTCTGAATACCGCCACCGCCTGAGTCAGTCGGCTAGCCTGTTCTTCCAGCGCAACGGCGGCGGCGGCAGACTCTTCAACCAGCGAGGCGTTTTGTTGGGTTACCCGGTCCATCTCGCTCACCGCGGTGCCAACCTGGTCAATCCCTTTACTTTGCTCATCCGAAGCCGAGGCGATCTCGCCCATGATGTCGGTAACGCGAGTGACCGCGCCGACGATATCCGTCATGGTTTCACCCGCGCTTTCAACCAGCACCGAGCCGGTATCCACTCGCGATACGGAGTCTTCAATCAGCCCTTTAATCTCTTTCGCCGCCTGCGCACTGCGCTGGGCAAGGTTACGAACTTCTCCAGCGACTACCGCAAATCCACGCCCCTGCTCACCGGCCCTGGCGGCTTCAACCGCCGCATTCAGCGCCAGGATATTGGTCTGGAAGGCAATGCCGTCAATCACGCTGGTAATGTCGGCGATTTTCTTTGAGCTCCCGGCGATGTCGTTCATGGTTTTCACCACGCCATCCACCACTTTGCCGCCCTTTAGCGCGGTTTGAGATGCGCTCAGCGACAGTTGAGAAGCCTGGCGGGCATTCTCGGCGTTCTGCTTCACCGTGGCGGTCAGCTGCTCCATGCTGGCAGCGGTTTGCTCCAGCGAGGCGGCCTGCTGCTCGGTGCGCGATGAGAGGTCGTTGTTGCCTGCGGAAATTTCGCTGGCCCCGGTATAAATAGCGTCAGATCCGTCGCGAACGTCGCTGACCGTGCGCACCAGCGCCTGCTGCATTTCCCGCAGGCTGTCGGCTAGCTGAGTCATCTCGTTGCGGCCATGAGACTCAATGTTCTGGGTCAGATCGCCGCTGGCGATATGGCGAATATGTTCAATATTGGTTTTTAATGGCCGCAGCAGAATTTTGTCGATTCCGCGCCAGGCCAGCGCGATCACCGTCAGGGAGATCAGCAGTACCGCCAGCAGTATCCACAGGGTATGCTGGTAAGCCGATGCGTTAACCTTCAGGCCCTCTGCCGTCAGCTGATTATTGGTTTCCAGCCACTCGTTATAGATTTTTTCAAATTGCTCCTGATAGCTTTGGGTCGGCTGAGCGACAAAATCATTGAAGCGGCCGTTCTGCATCATCACAATCAGCTGCCCCAGCGCGTCGTGCAGCTGCCGGTAACCGTCCCGTAACGCCTTCACGTTATCCGCCGTTTTCCCCTTTTCCGACAGGTTGGCATTGAAGACCGCCAGCGATTTATCCGCAACGTCCAGCTCTTGCTGCGCCAGGGCCAGCAACTCTTTCTGCGTCGCTCCCGATCCCATCTGGCTGGCATCCATCAGGTAGCGTATCCCGGCGCGGTTCAGCGTATTACGCGCCTGCACCAGAGATACCCACGCTGTCCCCATTGACTGCTGCAACACGCGCAGACGCTGGTTAAAGGCAAAATTGTCCCTGTCATTTTTGACCGTGTGGAAAAACAGACCGCCGGTCCCGGACTGGAGCAGTGCAAACAGCACCAGCACGCCGATCAGGCCGGTAACAACTTTCATACGCTTGAACATGACCACCTCAGGAAAAAACACAAGTGGCACAGTTATCGGCAGGCAGACGGGGATCTTTATGCGGGTATCCGCCAATTTCTCAGCGGATACCGTCACACATCATGCTTAGCGGTCAGAAGGTCTCCCAGTTCCCTTCAGAGGCGACGGGCGCAGCGATTTTTCGCGCCGTCGACAGTGCTGGACGGCTCGCCGGCAACGTCCGGGCGGCGACTGGATTGATTCCCGGATCTTTCCGTAGCCGGAACACCGCCACGGCCTGCGTCAGGCGGCTGGCCTGATCTTCCAGCGCAGCGGCAGCGGTGGCGGATTCTTCTACCAGTGAGGCGTTTTGCTGAGTAACACGGTCCATCTCGGTCACGGCGGTCCCCACCTGATCGATACCCTTACTCTGCTCATCCGAGGCAGAGGCGATTTCCCCCATAATGTCAGTCACGCGAGTGACGGCATTGACGATATCGCTCATCGTTTCACCGGCGGTGCCAACCAGCGTGGTACCGCTATCCACGCGGGCTACCGAGTCTTCAATCAGCCCTTTAATCTCTTTAGCTGCCTGCGCGCTGCGCTGGGCCAGGTTACGCACTTCACCCGCGACCACGGCAAAGCCCCGTCCCTGCTCACCCGCTCGGGCGGCCTCAACGGCAGCGTTCAGCGCCAGAATATTGGTCTGGAAGGCAATGCCGTCGATGACGCTGGTGATGTCGGCGATTTTTTTCGAACTGACGGCGATGTCGCTCATGGTTTTCACCACGCCATCCACCACTTTACCTCCTTTCAGCGCGGTTTCAGACGCGCTGAGCGCCAGTTGGGATGCCTGACGGGCGTTCTCCGCATTTTGCTTCACGGTGGCGGTCAGCTGTTCCATGCTGGCAGCGGTTTCTTCGAGGGAGGCGGCCTGCTGCTCGGTGCGGGAAGAGAGATCGTTGTTACCCGCCGCAATTTCGCTGGCACCGGTATAGATGGCGTCAGAACCGTCGCGCACGTCGCTGACGGTGCGCACCAGCGCCTGCTGCATCTCCTGCAGGCTGGCGGCCAGTTGCCCCATTTCGTTACGCCCGATCACCTCAATGGTGTGGGTCAGGTCACCGCCAGCAATGTGGCTGATATGAGTAATATTGGTTTGCAGCGGGGTGATTAGCACCTTGCGCAGGCCGATCCAGCACAGCACGATCAGCGCGACGACCAGCGCCATCACCATACCCACCACCCACAGCATTCTGGCGTAAGCCGCTTCATTCGCCGCCACGCCCCGGACGGTAATCACGTTTTGTGCGTCGCGCCAGGTGGTGTAGGCCGCCTGCATATCGTTCTGCTTCTGCTCAATATTGAGCTTATACATCTCGTTCAACTGCTTGTTTTCCATCAGGCCAAGCATGTTGGCCAGCGCTTTAGAGTAGCTATCGTAATTTTGTTCCATTGTCTCGACGACTTTCGGGTCGATCCCTTTGGTATCAGGGATCTTTTTGTACAGCGCGTAAGACTTGTCGGCATCCGCCAGCAGCTTTTTGCCCTGGGCGGAAATCATGCTTAATGAAGTGCTGGAGACGGTGCTGGCGGTTTCGCTTTGCAGGCGCAACATACCGCGATTCAGCGCAATGCGGGTCTGATTCAGTGCGATCCAGGCGTCGGTAAATGCCGCCATGTTGTCACTTGAGTTCTGAGCAACGGAGAAACTATTTTTGTCGCTGGTCAGCGCGCGGATAAATAACCCACCGGAAATCAGCTGCAATGAGCCAAAAACCATTAGCACTAACAGCAGACTGGTAACAACTTTAATACGTGTAAACATGGCGTACCCTTGGTGTGTAAAGTGGAACAACACCAGATCTATCGGCGCCAGAAAGTGAAACTTTATGCGGCTATATTGCTAAAATTAAGATAATTATTTTGTATTTAAAAGTTACAGCAAGCGATATTGAAATAATTAAGGGCCATGCAGTCGCTGCACGGCCCTTTGTCGCCACTCAGGCACGGTTATCAGGCGCTACGCAGCACGTCAACCAGCGCCATTTCTTCACTGTTCAGCAGCTTTTCAATATCAACCAGGATCAGCATACGCTCGCCCAGCGCACCCAGGCCGGTCAGGTATTCGGTAGACATCGTCACCGCAAACTCCGGGGAAGGCCGGATCTGGTCGGTAGTGAGCGACAGCACGTCAGATACGCCGTCCACCACGATACCCACCACGCGCTGCTCCAGATTGAGCACAATAACCACGGTGTTTTCGTTATAGCCAACGTCAGACTGTGCGAATTTGATGCGCAGATCGATGATCGGCACGATCACGCCGCGCAGATTGGTCACCCCTTTGATAAAAGCTGGCGTGTTCGCAATGCGCGTCACCTGGTCGTAGCCACGGATTTCCTGCACTTTCAGAATATCGATGCCGTACTCTTCGTCACCCAGCGTAAACACCAGGAACTCCTGGCCTACGGTTTCGCCAGTGAGTTTAGAGACAGTTGCCATTCCAGTCATAATTTACCCTTAATCGGTTAACGTCAGGCTGCGGCTCCCGCCACACGCTTTTCACGGTTGAGAGACTGCAGAGCCGAGACATCAACAATCAGCGCCACGCTGCCATCGCCCAGAATGGTGGCCGCCGAGATGCCCGGAACTTTGCGATAGTTGCTTTCCAGATTTTTTACCACCACCTGGTGCTGGCCAATCAATTGATCAACCAACATCGCATAACGTTTTCCCGCGCTTTGCAGGATCACCACGATGCCCTGAGTGGCTTCGGTTTTCGCCCCCTGCACATCGAAAACGTTCCACAGTTCAACCAGCGGCAGATATTCGCCACGGACTTCCAGCACGCGCTCGCCCCCGGCCAGCGGATGAAGGTCATCGGCCAGCGGTTGCAGGGATTCCATTACCGCGTTCAGCGGCAGGATGAACACTTCGTTCGCCACCCGCACGGACATGCCGTCGAGAATTGCCAGCGTCAGCGGCAGCAGGATACGAATTGTCGTGCCTTTGCCCTGTTTAGAGGCGATTTCAACGTGGCCGCCCATCTCCTGAATATTTCGTTTTACCACGTCCATGCCCACGCCGCGGCCAGAGACATCGGTCACCTGCTCTGCCGTGGAGAAGCCCGGCGCGAAAATCAGCATCCCTACCTCTTCATCGCTCATCGCCTCGCTGACCGGCAGGCCGGAAGAGAGCGCTTTAGCCAGAATGCGTTCACGGTTCAGCCCGGCACCGTCATCAACCACTTCGATGCAGATGTTGCCCCCCTGGTGTTCCGCCGACAGGGTCAGGTTACCTACCGCGTGTTTCCCGGCGGCGAGGCGTTTATCTGGCGATTCGATACCGTGATCCAGGCTGTTACGCACCAGGTGGGTTAACGGATCGATAATGCGTTCAATCAGGCTCTTATCCAGCTCGGTCGAGCTGCCCAGCAGCGTTAACTCGACCTCTTTTCCCAGCTTGCTGGCCAGGTCGCGCACCAGGCGTGGGAAGCGGCTGAAGACATACTCCATCGGCATCATGCGGATAGACATCACCGATTCCTGCAAATCGCGGGCGTTACGCTCCAGCTGCCCCATGCTGTTAAGCAGGTCGCCGTGGGCGACCGGGTCCAGCTCGCCGGAACGCTGCGCCAGCATCGACTGCGTGATCACCAGCTCGCCAACCAGGTTGATCAGCTGGTCCACCTTTTCCACGGCTACGCGGATACTGGTGGATTCGCTGGCCTTCGGCGCGGCCACTTTTTTCGGCGCCTCACGCTTCGCGGAATTAATATCGCTGACCGTCGCCAACTGGGCCACCGGCAGTTCTGCCACTTCGGCTACCGCATTAACGACTTCTGGCGCCGCAGCCTGAGCGGTAATGAATCTGATCTGCGACTCTTCAATCACAAAGCACAGCACGGCAACGATGTCGTCCTGACCTACCGAGGAATCCAGCGTCACTTCCAGCGAGGTTTCGCCTTTAATGACGTCAGAGACGCTACCCAGATTGCCCAGCTCTTCCAGCATCAGCGGGATTTCGTTCGGCTTCAGATCCACCAGCGCCAGGCGCAGGCCAGCAGCCGGCCCAGGCGTCGGTGCGATGGCGGCAACCGCCAGCGTTTTTGGCGGCTCTACCGCTTCGCCCCTGGCTTCCAGAGCCAGTTGGCGCAGCGCCTGACAGATGTACTCGAAGGTCTCGGCATTCGGTTCGGTGGCGGTTTTGTAGGCATCCAGCTGTTCTTGCATAATATCTTTGGTTTCCAAAAACAGGTTGATGATATCGGTGCTCAGCTGCATTTCGCCGCGGCGTGCCCCGTCGAGAATATTTTCCAGAATGTGCGTGGTTTCCTGCAATACGGTAAAACCAAAGGTTCCCGCTCCGCCTTTAATCGAGTGGGCTGCACGGAAGATAGCGTTAAGCTGTTCCGAGTCCGGTTCCTGCGGGTCTAACCCCAGCAGGTGTTGTTCCATGTCGGCCAACAGTTCGTCGGCTTCATCGAAAAACGTTTGATAAAAGTCGCTGATATCCATGCTCACGGTATCACCTCTGCTGTGAGTCGCGCCCGGTCTGGGCCGTCGGTGTAGGGTTCGCCGGAGCAAACGCTCCCGGCTGGTCCTTATCACCCGCTGGCTCAGCCGCTGGCGGTTGAGGGTCTGGTTTATGGGTGGCACCGGACGGTATCGCCGGTGCGACTATTTCTTTGAGGTTGCTCGCCGCGCTGTCATCGATCTGCATCGCATCGCTTTCCGAGTTCTCTTTTTCAATCTGCATTTCCGTGTCATGATTCAGCACCAGCAGACTGATTCGGCGATTAACCGCATCATCCGCGCCGCGATTTTTTAATCGCATGGTGTCTGCCATCCCGACCACGCGCAGCATCTTGCCGCTGTCCAGCCCGCCGATCACCAGCTCACGTCTGGAGGCATTCGCCCGATCGGCCGACAGCTCCCAGTTACTGTATCCGCGGTCACCGTTGGCATACTGAAAATCATCGGTATGGCCGGCAAGACTGATTTTGTTCGGAATATCGTTCAGGATCGGCGCAATCGCACGTAAGATATCGCGCATATACGGCTCCACCTCCGCACTGCCGGTTTTAAACATCGGCCGGTTTTCACTGTCAATAATCTGGATGCGCAGCCCCTCTTCCACCATATTGATAATCAGATGAGGACGCAGAACCCTGAGCCGCGGGTCCGCCTCTATCAGCTGGTCGAGCCTTTCACGCAGGCGGTTCAGTCGAATTTCATCCAGCTTGCGTTTCTGCGCGTCCATATCCACCACTTTGCGCACCTCACCCGACTTCTGAGTTGGGTCTTCGCCGCCGCCGGGGATAACGCTGATGCTTTCGCTACTTTTACTGCCGCCGGTCAGCGCCACCTTCAGCGGCGTTTTAAAGTAATCGGCAATCTGCACCAGTTCCTGAGGGTTTGAGATCGAAAGCAGCCACATCACCATGAAAAAAGCCATCATCGCGGTCATAAAGTCGGCATAAGCAATCTTCCATGAGCCGTGGCCGCCCTCATGCCTTTTATGCTTCTTTCTTTTAACCAGAATAATGGGGTGATTGTTATGCTTCATGCGTCTTGATCCGAAGTCTGTTTCGCTGGTGATTTCGCGTTACGAACATGCTCCTCCAGCTCGGTAAACGACGGCCTTTCGGTTGAGTACAGCGTTTTACGGCCGAACTCGACGGCGATCTGCGGCGCATAGCCATTGAGGCTGGAGAGCAATGTGACTTTAATGCATTGCATCATCTTGGTCGTTTCGGCACATTTCTGGCGCAGCACCCCTGAAAGCGGAGAAACAAATCCGTAGGCCAACAGGATGCCGAGGAAGGTTCCTACCATCGCGTGGGCCACCGAAGCCCCCAGCTCCGCCGCCGGGCGATCGGCGGAAGCCAGCGTATGCACGACCCCCATTACCGCCGCCACGATGCCGAACGCGGGAAGAGAATCGCCCACCGTTTGCAGCGCCGTTGCCGGGACTTCGCATTCGTGTTCGTAGGTTTCGATCTCTTCATCCATCAGCGCTTCAATTTCAAAGGCGTTCATATTGCCGCTCACCATCAGGCGTAAATAATCAGTAATGAAGTCCACCAATCTTTTATCGGCAATGATGCGCGGGTAATTAGCGAAAATTTCACTTTCCAGCGGGTTTTCAATATCGCCTTCCAGCGAAAGCATCCCCTGCTGGCGGGATTTAGCCATCAGGCGATACAGTAAGGCCATTAAATCCATATACAGGGCTTTATTATATTTGGAGCCGCGCATTAATAATGGCAACGCTTTCATGGTGGCCTTGATCGCCTTGCCATTATTGCCCACGATAAACGCGCCGATGCCGGCACCGCCGATGATTAACAGCTCAGAAGGCTGATAGAGTGCGCCAAGGTGGCCGCCTACCATCACGTAGCCACCCAACACCGACCCCAGTACCAGGATATACCCCAAAATAATTAACACGCTAAATCCTTACGTCTGCTGACGCGTGGGTTGAAGATCAGTACTTCAGCTTGTCCTGGCCGCCGCGGGCAAAAAAAAAGCAGCGGTTAAATAACCGCTGCTGGATTCATTCCTCGTGGTAAAGAGAATTAAACGGCCTGTTTAATCTCTTCATCCAGCAGTTGTGAAATGTTATCGGCAGGCTCTGCTGAAAGTTTACGTCTTTTTACCGCGCGCGATGGCGGCTGGCACAGGCTGCAAACAAAGCTGCCGATCGGCTGGTGAGCGTGGTTAATAAAGCTGCCGCCGCAGCATTTGCAGTCCGACAGCTCCAGCATTCCGCTCTCAACAAACCGGACCAGGGTCCAGGCGCGCGTCAGCGCCAGCAGCGGGCCTTCGTCCTGTTGCGGGCACTGCTCAAGATAGAGTCGGTATGCCTTGATCACCGCATCCACCCCGTGGCTCAACCCGCTTTTGAGTAAGAACTGCCAGGCATTACAGAACATTGAAGAGTGGATATTCTGTTCCCAGGTCATAAACCAGTCGGTTGAGAAAGGCAACATGCCTTTTGGCGGCGGACTGCCGCGCAGTTCTTTATATAATTTAATTAAGCGTCCGCGGCTCAGCTGCGTTTCGCTTTCTAACATTTGCAGGCGAGCGCCCAGCGAGATTAATTCCATCGCCAGTTGAATATCGCGCGCTTCCTGCACAATACTTTTTTCGCCCATTAGCTCGCCCTCTTTTTCGGCAACTCATCGCTTTTACCCGAAACGTTGCGCAATAAACGGCTGGACAACAGGATGCCGGTATGGATTTGCTGTAAATCATCCACCCGGGACTCCTGCGTTAAGCGAGCAATTGTCGCGTGATCATTAAAGCGGAATTGGCAAACTAACTGGTTAGTTTCGGCCAGCTTAACCATTTCTGGCAGCGTTAACTGAGACAGGGCATCAGCCATCTGTTCATCGATGCCCAGACGAAACATGGCGGACGCTTTTTCCTGGTTAATGAGGCGTTGCGCAAGCAATAAATATGACAAGTTGATGTCGTAAATATGTTTGAGTAATTCTGATGTACCCATTTTTTTCCATCCTGACTGACACTACTTAAACGTTTGCGGATTGCGCCGCTACCTTGGTTGCTGATTGGTAATCTTAAAATTGGCAAATAATTTAGTGGCAGAAGCCAAACGTTCGCGAAGCTGTCAGCTGCCATCACGGCGGCTGTCCAGAAAGTAGTCATTAACTCATTTTGCCAGTTACTGCTCCCCTGTTTTCGTCCTAAACCTCTACCTGATTCGTCAGATTTTTCTTAGTGCGTTTAGGACTATTCCGAAAACAAGGCAACTCTATCGCCTCTGATTTAGACATACAACGAGAGCCAGGCTAAATTTTAGATAAAGTGTGACCTGTGTCACACTTTTCCCTTATTTTAACTAAAAAAACTCTTCAGCTTTACTGTTGATTAGTTCACTAACTAACCAGTTTGCCCACTTTTTGTTAATTTTTAACAAAAAACGATCCGCTGCAGATGAAAATGATTCCGTTTACGAGCATTAAGCGGAGCGGCAGCTTGATTCAGATCAAACTCAGATCAAATACCTGTATTGACAAAAATAAACAGAATTAAAAACTACTTTTATGCGCTAAGACCTGTGGAGGAAATCGTCACCGCTGATGGCTGTCGACCGGATCAGGGATGACAGAAATGTGACATAACGCATGATTTCATCAGGAAGCGATAACGTTACGTAAGCCTTATTCCGACTGTGTTTAGGGTACGTCAAGGGATGTAACGGACGGTTACATTAGTGATATGAATGTTTTTGCGGAAATTTGACCTTACAGGGTTGGTATCGGCAGCAGGGGAATAACCTTTAGAAAAAAATCACTTTTTTTGACGATTTTTTTATAACTGGCTATTTTTTGGTAGTAAAAATAGCGCCAGCCTTTCTGGCTGCCAGCATGTTGGCAATAAAAGGGGCGGTCTGCGACCGCCCCTTGATATGTGCCTGGCACAACTTATGCTAAGCGTGGAAAGGTCGCGACCTTATTGGCCTCTCCCTGCTCCGGGGAGCGCAGCGCCACCGCCTGCAAATCCTTAAGATATGATTTGCGCCAGTGGGTAATATCGTTCCTGCGCAGCACGGCCATCATGTCGTTGTAGCGAGAAATACGCTCATTCAGGGGCATGGTCGCCGCCTGATTCAGCGCAGCGGCCACCTCATCACGATCGTACGGGTTCACTATCAGCGCGGAAGTCAGCTCGTTTGCCGCTCCGGCAAAGCGCGACAGCACCAGTACGCCGGGATCGGCCGGGTCCTGGGCCGCAACATACTCTTTGGCGACCAGGTTCATCCCGTCACGCAGCGGCGTCACCAGACCAATGTCGGTCAGGCGGAAAATCTTCATCAGCAGGCGGCGATCGAAATGCTGATTGAGGTAGTACAGCGGCGTCCATCCCAGCGTGCCGTATTTGCCATTGATGCGCCCGGCTTCGGTTTCCAACTGATGGCGGATGTCCTGATAGGCCTGCACATCGCCCCGCGAGGTGGGGGCAATCTGTGAATAGCGTATTTTTCCGTGGTGTTCAGGGTAGTTTTCCAACAGCGCTTCATAAGCCAGAAAACGCTCCGGCAACCCTTTGGAGTAATCCAGACGCTCGCAGGCGATAATATTTTTCGCATCGCCGAGGTCTTTCTTCATTGCCGCCATTTTTGGCGGCAGCGGGCCTTCAGCCATCTCTTTGATGCTGTCCGGCTCGATACCAATCGGATAAACCTCGGTGACAAAGCTGTTGCCAAAGGCACGATGCTGCTTACCCTTAGTTTGTAGCTGGGTCATCAGCGACAGGCACTCCAGGAATGCGGTGCGGTCACTCTCCGTCTGGAATCCCAGCAGGTCGTAATCGCACATCATCTCCAGCAGCTCGCTATGAGGCGGCAGCGCATTGAAGATTTCCGGCGTGGGGAACGGAATATGCAGGAAGAACCCGATGCGATTGTTAACGCCCAGCTTACGCAGCGCGGCGGCAAAAGGCAGCAGATGGTAATCATGGATCCACAGCACGTCATCAGGCTTCAGCAGCGGCAGCAGGCGTTTAGCCAGCAGGGTATTCACGCTGCAGTAACCGTCCCAGGCTTCACGCTGGAAGTTCACCAGGTCAAGCCGGTAGTGGAAAGCGGGCCAGATTACCGCATTGGAAAATTGCAGATAATACAGGTCATAATCGTTCTGGTTCAGTCCGAAGGAAGCGTAGGTGACGCTATCCTGTTCAAAGAGGTTCATCTCCTCGTCATCTTCACCGATTTCATTGATTTCGCCGTTCCAGCCAAACCACAGTCCACCGGTGGTTTTCAGGGCATCCATAATCCCAACGGTCAGACCGCCAGCGCTGGCTTTCGACCCATCAGGTACAGCGATGCGGTTAGATACGACTACTAAGCGACTCATAACCTTTACTCCTTACCGACGTTGTTTCGTCTTGATCTAATTGTAATAGTGTCTGTTCCAGCCAGTGATGAACGGCAGGCACATCCGCCAGCCGCCAGGGGGCTTGCGTCTCGCCCTCTCCCACTTTAATGGCCACTCCCTCCCTGGTATTGATAACCCTGAAGCCCGCTTCATCCGTTAAGTCATCGCCAATAAAGACGGGCGTTCTGTCGACAAACGGCGCCTGCTGCATAAATGCCTCAATCGCCGCTCCTTTACTTACCCCTTTCGGCTTCAGTTCCACCACGCATTTTCCCGGCTGTAGGACCAGCATCGGGAAACGAGCTATGGTCTCTTCAGCCAGCGCCAGCACCGCCTGCTGATGATGTTCCGCACGGCGATAGTGCAGTGCGAAGGCCATTCCTTTGGGTTCCAACTGGGTATCCGGGAGCTTTGCCATCGCTTCGCTCAGCAGGGCAGAGAGCGAGGCAGCAACCTCATCCGGTAAAGAGAGGCGTTCAATATTGCCCTCGCCGTCGCGCCGCTCAGCGCCATGTACGCCAGCCAGTGGAAGATGCAAAGGGGATACCAGCGCGTCCAGTTCACTCATCGGGCGACCGGACACCAGCGCAAGCGCTCCTTCTGACAGCTGAGCGAGTCGCTTCAGGTTAGCGATAACCTGCTGCGGGATAAAAACCTGGTCCGGACGGGACTGAATAGCGGCCAGCGTGCCATCCACATCAAAGAAAAATGCGTACTTTTTACTGGCGGATAGTGGGGGTACGGACTCGTTCTGATTCTTCAAAGTATTCCTCCTGATTGAGTGTGTTACGTCGATACGTTCATCAGGCTCATGTTCGGCCCAACTAACGCTGGCGGGGTCAGATGGCGTATCTGAATCATCCACAACGCACGAGGAAAACGCGGCATATCTGTGTTAAGTATAGTCAGCGATCGTGATTGCGCCAGATAATCCGGGGCTTTTAGCCCGCAGCTACGCGCTAAGAATGGTAAATCACTGGGGAAATAGACATAGGAGAAAGGTGAAATGTCGGCAGGAATAACTCGGAAAAACTGTTGGTGAAGCGGCAAAGATTCCGCAACATCATGCTGCCAATGCGGCTGACACCATCAGGCTACTGGCTTCATCCACAGCGCATCAATATTGATGCCAGGCCAGCTTAAAGACTCTTCCGGGCCGGTGATACTGTCCCAGCAGAAGCGATCGGCTAAATCGAGCATCTCCGGCGGCAGGGATCGATTCATCGTCAGGGAGTAAAACACGCAGACTTTTGGCTGTAGCAGCGAGCCGTGGCCCGGCTCGACCACCACGGCAATCCGTCCGGAGGCGAGGCGGACAATTGAGCCGACTGGATAGATGCCGACCGCCTTCACAAAGGCAAAGAGAACCTTACGGTCAAAATGCCCTTCCCAACTCGCCATCTGGTGCATCGCACTGGCCGGATTCCAGCCAGCCTTATAAGGCCGGTTGGAGGTCACGGCATCATAGACATCGCAGACCGAGGCCATGCGGGCGAGTAAAGAGATCTCTTTGCCTTTTAGCCCGTCCGGGTAGCCGCTGCCGTTCACCTTCTCATGGTGGTGCCGCGCCACGTCCAGCAGATCCCCATCGCCGCCGCTTTGACGCAGCAGCGCTTCACCAATAGCCGGGTGCTGTTTCATAATGTCGAACTCTGCATCGGTCAATTTGCCAGGCTTGTTAAGGATTGCCAGCGAGATCCTCGCTTTGCCTACGTCATGCAGCAACCCGGCCGTACCTGCGCGCCGCGCCAGCTGTTCATCCAGCTCCAGCTGGTGCGCAAGCGCCACCATTAGCGCGCAGACGGCCACCGAGTGAAGATAGGTATAATCATCGTGCGTTTTCAGACGTACCACGCTCAGCAGCGCGGCAGGATGACGGCTAATCGACCCGCCGATTTCATCCACCAGCGGCAGCGTGCTGGTCGTATCGATAGTGCGTCCCAGCCGGACATCGCTGAACATCTCCATCACCTGCCCTTTGGCATTCAGGCAGATGGCCTGCGCCTGCTCAACTTCTTCATGCATACTAACGAAGCCACGAGAGACGGCAGCGTGCTCCTCTGCGGCTTGCTGTCCGAACTCATCCGGGCTTTGCCCTTTCGACAAATCGATCCAGACTTCTTTAATGCCGTTTTCTGCAATCACCTGGATCTGCCGGTCGGCAGTCAGCAGCATATGGTTGTGAACCAGCGGGTGCTTCAGCCAGAACACTTCAAGCTTGTGCACATACATTCCGATGCGCAGTTCCTGTACCGGAATTCGTCTTATCATCCTCCACCTCCTGGGCTTGCGCCGCCATCAGCTCTGGTATCGGCCTGCCCGTTAAAAGCTTGAAGGGTTACGAGGGATGCGTGCAGTTTTTACATTTTACTTACAAAAAAAGATCGCTAACTTTGCGCCGCAAGGTCCATCTCAGGGGAAAAATCGTCGTTAAAGAAGCGCATCAGGTTGTCGAGAGCCGTCTGGAAATAGGATTCATAGCTGGCCTGCTCCACATAGCCGAGATGCGGCGTACAAAGGACGTTTGGCATCTGGAGCAGCGGAGCGGCCGGGTCGTAGACCGGCTCCTGTTCATACACGTCCAGCGCCGCGAAGCCGGGTCGTCCCTGGCGTAATGCCGCCAGTAGCGCCCCCGGCGCAACCAGCTCAGCTCTGCTGGTATTGACAAAGAGCGCATCTGGCTTCATTGCCAGCAGATCCCCTTCATCAATACACGCCTCCGTTTCCTTTACCAGCCGCAGATGCACCGAAAGCACATCGCAGGTGGCGAAAAAAGTTTCCCGATCGTCGGGCACCAGGCAGCCCTCACGCCGCGCCTCTTCCCTGGCCCGTTCGCTGCCCCATACCTGAACCTGCATATCAAAGGCTTTACCGTAGTGGGCGATTCGCCTGCCGATCTTGCCATAGCCGAGAATGCCCAGCGTCTGGCGATGAACGGCCCTGCCCAGCTCCGTTTGCCATTGCCCGGCCTTCATGGCGTTAACTGACGACACCAGCCTGCGGCGCGACGCCATGATCAGCAGCCAGGTCAGCTCGGCTGGCGCCACCGGGGAGCCAGAGCCTTCGACCACCACCACGCCAGCCCGACGGCAGGCGGCAAGATCGATATTGCGCGCCAGCTTTCCAGTCTGGCTGATGATCTTCAGCTCCGGCGTTTTCCGCAGGAAAGCCTCGTCGATCAGCGTTCTCTCACGGATCAGTATCAGCCCCTGGGCGCGGGCTAATACTGAACGGGCGTCAGGATCGCTTGTCAGGTCACCCAACGCGGTGCAGTTGAAAGCCGGGTTATCCTGCAAAAAGCTGAGGCTGGCGGTTGCCCGTTGGTAATCGTCCGGTATTGCAATACGTATAGCCACGTTCACTCCTGATGCGATCTCTGTGTTGAGGCAGAGTAATACAGGCCACGGCTGGAATAAATATGCTGGCCACGCCAGCCGCATTCTGCCTTTATCGTGCTCTCCCCTTGCCAGCTCAAACCGATCGCTGTATTTTGGAAGCACTCATTTCCTTATTCAGACACTATGAACCGTTCACGCTTACCCAATGGGAAAAATAAAGATCGCGGCAGACCAAGAGAGTTTGATACCGAACTGGCTCTGGATAACGCCATGCTAGTGTTCAGAGAAAAAGGGTTTCATGCCGCCTCCATTGCCGAGCTGGGCGAGGCGATGCATCTGACCGCAGGCAGCATTTATAAGGCTTTTAAGGATAAGCGCACCCTGTTTCTTAACGTCTTCGAGCGCTACACCTCGTTGCGCAATGAGGCGCTGCGCCAGCGCCTGGCGACACAAGCCACCGGCCGGGAAAAGCTCGCAGAGCTGCTGAGATTCTATCTTGAATCGGCGCAGGACGTTGAGGGAAGGCGTGGCTGTCTGGTAGTCGGCAGCGCTACGGAGCTTCAGGTACTGGATGAAGCGCTGTCCGGGCTGGTCCGTCAGGCCGTCATCCGTAATAAAAGCCTGCTTGTTTCCCTGCTGGCTCAGGGTCAGCAGGATGGTTCCGTGTCGGCAAGTCTTGACACAGAGGTCGCCGCTGAACTGATCCTCTGCCTGACTTTCGGTATGCGCATCGTCGGGAAAATGCAAAACGTTACCGCCAGAGAACCCACCCTAAGTCTGGCAATGAAGCTGCTTGATTAAAAATTTATCCATTTAGGAATTAATCATTTCCTAATTATCTCCCGTGCAGTCACGGGAAATTAACCACAGAGGTCCAGTGATGCCAACTCAAACTAAACAAACCGCTCCGCTCCCGACGCTCCGCCACAGCGACGCGCAGCCGACGACATTCGCCGACCCGACGCTGGCCGGTTTCGCCCATTGCTACGCCACCGTCGACGGCGTCAGGCTGCATTACGTCTCTGGCGGCAATCCTGACGGAGAAACTGTGGTACTGCTGGCCGGGTTTCCTCAGAGCTGGTATGCCTGGCGACAGGTGATGGCGCTGCTGGCGCCGACTTACCATATTATCGCCCCCGATCTGCCCGGCCAGGGCGATTCCGATCGCCCGGAAACGGGCTACGATACGCAGTCGCTGGCGGAGAAAATTCATGGGTTGCTTTCCGCACTTGGCCTCTCCCGCTACTTTCTTGCCGCACATGATGTGGGGGCCTGGGTAGCATGGCCTTATGCGGCCCTTTTTGGCGACGAGGTCAAAAGGCTGGCCCTGCTGGATGCCGGCATCCCCGGCATTACCCTGCCGGATGCCCTGCCCGTGACGCCGGACAAGGCCTGGAAAACCTGGCACTTTGCTTTTCATGCTATCCCCGATCTGCCCGAAGCGCTGATCGCTGGTCACGAACGCGTTTACCTTGAGTGGTTCCTGAAGCGAAAAACCGCCTGTCCAGACGTGTTTTCTGAAGAAGATATGACGGAATATCTGCGGGTGCTGAACAGCAGCGGCGGGTTGCGCGCGGGCCTTGCCTACTATCGCTCAGCCGCGCTTTCCGCCGCGCAGAACAAAGCGCTACAGGCGGAAGGCCTGCTCAGTATGCCGATCCTTGCAATCAGCGCGGACCAGGGGTCGATTGCTGATATGGCCGCGCCGCTGCGGCCTTACGCGAAAGAGGTTTCTGGCGTAGTGGTATCGCACTGCGGCCATTTCCTGCCGGAGGAGCAGCCGCAGGCTATAGCGCGGGAGCTGAGCGCGTTTTTCATCGCCTGATGCCAGGATAAGGGAGGTCCCGTTCGGGGCCTTTTTACATACATTACCGCCGCGTTTAAGCCGTTACCCTAATGTTCAGAGCATTGTTTTCATAAAAATACGGCTGGTCCCATCGGGTAAACAGTCAATTTTACCAAATTCCTCCCAGCCATTTTTCCGGTAAAAATCGGGGGCCTGAAAACTGATGGTATACAGGAATGCCGCCACGCAGCCTCGTTGCCTTCCTTCTTCTTCAAACCGCTGTAAAAGTTCTTTTCCCAGCCCCATCGACCTGAGTTCAGGGGGAAGATAAAGAAGATCGATGAACAATAATCCCAGGGACGAACGCCCCAACATGCCCCCGAGGACTTTCCCACTATCGGCTCCCCGGATAACTACGGATAAAGGTTTACGATCGCTGAACCCGGCCATCTCGTCGTTAAACACATTCAGGCCTTCCTCGATCGGAATCAGATGTTCTGCTGTGATACTTTCTGATACATCTATTCGGATCTCTTCCATTTACCCCTCTCATCATTGCTCTATTCGGTAACCCGCAGATCCTGTCGCTCAGTTTAAACCGTTCTCTATTCGGCTATGTCCGTTAAATACTAAATTGAAAAGCTAATTTAACCACGGGAAGATAACGGCAGGAAATGTTATATTATTGTTAACACAAATACCAGACACTTAAGACAAAAGACTAAGAATAATATTAACAAGCCGGGGTAATTCACTTACACTGCACTCTCTGATAAAACTGTCATGGATGTGCGGAATTGTTTTCTCTTATTAGACTTTCCCGGAATAAGCTGCCTGCCTGTATCGCAATTATTGCGATACTGCTGCTGTTTGTTGCGCCGGAAGTGTCGAAAACGCTGGAACACCGGCGGATGGAGAACCATAACGAACAGCCAGCCACTCCCGATGCAGATAATATGCACTCTGTGCATGACGCTGACAGCAGTTCCAACGTCGATGATATGTCGGGCATGATGGAAGGCATGGCGATGAGCTCTGCGGAGATGCCCCTGCATCATGATATGCCCCCTCATGCCCAGCAGCCTTCTCCGATGCCCGGCATGGCTGGGATGATGTCTGGCAGCATGATGGATGATATCGCCTGTAATTACTGCGTCATGCTGCTCCATCTTCCGCTGATGCTCTGGATATTTGTCGCCATTATCTGGCTTATCATCAGAGTGGCGAACGCACCGCCGCCGCGTCTTATCCTCCCGACGTTCACTCTTTTCTTCCCCGGCACGGCGCAACCTCGCGCACCTCCAGTTAATTAACCTTGCTTATTGTCAGCTTAATTTTTCTATATCAGCTGGCCCCGTTATTTTTCAAAAATAATGCGCACGGCGCAGGGTTAATATCGTTTTAAAAAAGCACTCTGAAAGTAATTTTCACCTTCAGATACAGATAAACCAGGCGCCAGTCTGAAATATAGCGCCATCTGTTAATTGACTTTTTAAAACGTCCGGCCCTGCCAACGCTCACATATCTTCTGCCAACGGCAGCGGACAGGATTATTACACGCTAAAATCAGGACAGATTATGTATAAGGATTACTTTCCTCTGCGGGCACTCAGCTTTGCTGTTGCCATCGGTTGCTTTATGCCAGCAATATCCTGGGCTGATGAACTTCATTCAGCGCATGAAGTTGCTAAACCCAAAACGCCGCCGTCCGATCCGGTAATGACCGTAACGGCCCCCGATCTCTCACCGCTGACCGTGGTGACCAATCTTAAAACGCCTCGCCAGCCGGTGCCTGCCAGTGACGGTTCTGATTATCTGAAAACCATCCCCGGCTTCTCACAAATCCGTAACGGCGGCACCAATGGTGACCCGGTATTCCGCGGTATGTTTGGCTCGCGTTTGCGTATCCTGACCAATAACAGTGAAATGCTGGGCGCCTGCCCCGCACGCATGGATGCACCGAGCTCTTACATCTCCCCGGAGAGCTTCGATGTGCTGACGCTGATTAAAGGACCTGAAACCGTTTTATGGGGACCGGGTAATTCGGCAGGCACATTGCGCTTTGACCGCGAGCCGCCGCAGTTTGATAAACCAGGCATCAAGGGCAACGCCAGCCTGCTGGCGGCCTCCAACAGCCGTTTTGATGAAAACGCGGACGTCAGCCTGGGCAGCGAACAGGGGTATATCCGTCTGACCGGCAATAAATCCCGCGCCGGAGACTATAAAGACGGCAATGGCGATCGCGTTCCGTCGAAATGGGACAAGTGGAATGCCGATGTCGCCGTGGGCTGGACGCCGGATACGGACTCGCTGCTGGAGCTGACGGCGGGTAAAGGCAACGGAGAAGCCCGCTACGCTGGTCGCAGCATGGACGGATCGCAGTTCGAACGTGAAAGTCTCGGCATACGTTTTGAAAAATCTAACATTGGCGACGTGTTCGATAAGTTTGAAGCCAGCGCTTATTACAATTACGCCAATCACATCATGGATAACTACTCGTTGCGATCGCCGGGCAGCATGAGCGCCGGCATGAGTATGGGCTCCTCCATGGATATGGGTTCGTCTATGGCGATGTCTGGGGGCTCCTCCATGAACATGAGCACGCCGATGGCGATGCAGCTCGATCGCCGCACGGTAGGCGGCCGCATGATGGGAACCTGGCTGTGGCAGGACTTCCAGCTCCAGAGCGGCGCAGATATGCAGCTCAACAGCCATCGGAGCAAGGGCGACAACGGCTGGACGAAAGATGCGCGGTTCCACGATTACGGGGTTTTCAGTGAACTCACCTGGTATACCACGGACAAAAGCAAGACCATCGGCGGCGCTCGTCTGGACCGGGCGATTGTCGATAACTATACCGGCACCGGCGAAGACAGCCGCAGCGCCACCCTTCCCGCAGGTTTTATCCGCTTTGAACACACGCTGAGCGACATGCCGCTCATGCTCTACGCAGGCGTCGGGTATACCGAACGCTTCCCAGATTACTGGGAGCTCTTCTCGCCAACCTACGGACCTGGCGGTAGCGCCAGCGCGTTCGACACGGTGAAAACAGAAAAAACCACGCAGCTGGATATCGGCGCACAGTACAGCGGCCAGCGCTTTACCGGCTGGGTGTCGGCCTATATGGGCCAGGTAAACGATTTTATTCTGTTCCGCTATGACCCCAATAATGCCCGTATCAGCGAGGCCGACAATGTTGATGCCCTCACCCTGGGCGGCGAAACCGGCTTCAGCTACCAGCTTACCGACAGATGGAAAACGGATGCCAGCCTGGCCTATTCATACGCGCAAAATCGCGACGACCATAAGCCGCTGCCGCAGATCCCACCGCTGGAAGCACGGCTTGGGCTGAACTGGGAGTCTGGCAAATGGAGCAGCGGCGGCCTGTTAAGGCTGGTCAGCGCTCAACATCGCCTTGCGGAAAATGAGGGGAACGTGGTGGGTAAGGATTTTGGTCGCAGCGCAGGCTTCGCCATCTTCTCCGCCAATGTCGCTTATAAAGCCACCCAGCATGTGAAGCTCAGCGTCGGCGTCGACAACCTGTTTGATACCGCCTACAGCGAGCACCTTAATCTCGCCGGGAACAGCAGCTTTGGCTATTCCGCCAACACGCCGGTTAGCGAGCCTGGCAGAACCGGATGGGCAAAAATTAATGTGACGTTCTGATTAGCCCGACCGGTGCGCGCGCCCGATCGCACCGGTCGGAATATGTGTTCCCTGAGAAGGAAAACCGTAATGCGTCAGCGTAAGATAATACTCCGTTGCAAGCTTGCAATTGCCCGGGTCGATGCAAACCGCGCCTGCTGATGTCAAAAAAGCGATGATCGAACTTGCCGCTGATTTTAGTAACAAAGCGGCGGCGCTGGCGGCAAAGGCGCAGAGTTAAGTTATGCCCCCAGAAACTGACGGTGTCATCAGGCACCGCCAGTGATTAGCTGACACAGCCTTCAACCGCCTGTCGGGAAATCACCGGCTACCTTTACCGGGCCAGTAATTAGCACTATTTTGCTACCGGCAGATCGGAGTATCTTGTCGTATAAGCAGGTGAAAGCATCTCTCGCTTCATCGCCCAGGCCTTCTCAATTCCCTGTCCGGCAAACCATATTTTCCCTTTTCCTGATGAATTTATATTATCAATCGTTTTCATTAATACGGCACTGTCGGCTCGCTGTACGCCGTCATCAAATAAATCGAACTGCGCTACCCCGCTGCTGAAAAAATCAGCCAGCATTACGCCAGCTTTCATATAACGATGCCCCTCTTTCCATATACGCTCCAGGCATTGTGTCGCCGCACAGATAATATCCCGCGTGTCATTAGAAGGGATCGTGAGGCGAATTGAAGCCTGATTGCCATAAAATACTTCGTCATCCGCATGTGGACTTGTGCGGACAAATACGCTGATAAAACGGCAAAACTGACGCTCACCCCGAAGCTTCTCTGCCGCACGCTCCGCATAGGCGCAGATTGCCTGATGTATATCAATATATTGCGTAATGCGGTAACCAAAGGAGCGGCTGCAAATGATCTGCTGTTTCGTTGGCGTAAACTCTTCCAACTCCAGACATGGCTCGCCACGGAGTTCACGGACCGTCCTTTCCAGCACCACGTTAAAATGCTTTCTGATGACCCACAGCGAGCTTTCGGCCAGATCGAGTGCCGTCTCGATTCCCATCATATTTAGCTTTTTACTAAGGCGTCTGCCAATCCCCCAAACATCCTCTACCGCAACAAGCGCCAGCAGTTTACGCTGCCGGTCCCTGTTTGACAGATCGACCACACCGGCAGTCCCTCGCCATGTTTTTGCGGCATGATTAGCTAATTTTGCCAGCGTTTTGGTTTGTGCAATCCCTACACCTACCGTTAGTCCGGTATGACGAAGCACCTGGTTGCGCATGTCATGCCCAAACGCTTCTAATGAGACGCAATTATTGACTGCAGATAAATTCACGAATGCTTCATCTATTGAATAACGCTCAATGGCGGGAGACATATCCGTAAGCGTCTGCATCACGCGCTCACTGAGATCGGCATAGAGCGCATAATTAGAGCTGAAGACATGGAGTTGGGCATTGTAGGATTTATTTTTTAATTTAAAGTAAGGCTCCCCCATTTTTATTCCCAGCTGTTTTGCCTCGGCGGATCGGGAAATAACACAGCCATCGTTATTGGACACCACGATAATGGCCTTCCCCTGCAAGTCAGGTCGAAAAACAACCTCGCAAGAAGTATAAAAGCTATTCACATCAACAAGAGCAAACATAATTACTTATGGGCTTTGATAGAGAAAGTGACCACACCAAATATTTCCAGCTCTTCCTCACGCTGAAATAAAATGGCAGAGTAATTATTATTGTGGGGCATTAACTGTACAAATGGACGAGTACGAAGCTCTTTGACGGTAAATTCGCCAGCCACCGCCGCGACAACAATATCGCCATGCCCGGCAGAAAGTGAACGATCGACCACCAGCAGATCGCCATCGCTAATCCCGGCTCCCTGCATAGAATCACCGCTGACTTTGACAAAGTAAGTCGCGCTGGGGTGCTTAATGACCAGCTTGTTGAGATCAATCCGATCTTCAATATAGTCCTGTGCCGGACTGGGAAAGCCACAGGGTACGCGCTCGGTGAACAGCGGAAGCGTGACGGTAGGGTAAATCTCAGAGGGGCGAGTGAACTGCATGGTGTTTATCCTGACAATACTGTGTTTATATACAGCATTACTGAATGCAGCGGCGAATCAAGGGCCTTGTCAGAAGATTCCAACAAGCGTTTGAACAGGCTATAAATTTAGACAGGAGGAGAAAATGCCTCTCCTCCTCCCCATTAGCCAATGCCCTCTCAGCTCAACTCGGGAAACTGCCCAAGCTGGCGGAACAGACCGAACCAGTCTTCAAGATGCCAGGTGGTGGCGATCCGCCCGGCGGTGAAATGGTGAAATTCATGAATGGCGAAGCTTACTTTTTTCCCGGTGGCGGCAATCCCCATAAAGCTGCCGAGGTGCGTGCCGGTAATTTCTGCCCGCACGGCAACGCGACCCGGTGTCTGAATCAGATCGTGAATCTGGATATGCACGTCCGGCATCGCGGCGATAAAGCCAAGGATAATCGGTTTTAAACCCGCCGCGCCCGGTCCCTGTCCCGGTGCCAGCGGGATATCCTGCCAGTCGGCGCTGACGACGCTATCCAGCAGGTCAGGGTTTTTATCGTTAAACGCGCGGTACAGTGTCTCAACGGCAGTGCGTTCGTCCAGCAGGCGGGCAGTGTCGGAATGGCTCATGGTCAGGCTCCAGATGGGTAAGTGATTGCCTGAGCATAAATCGGCGGCTATTATCAATCCAACAAATAACCGATATAGATGTTTATACGATTTATGGATTTCCACGGTATCGATCTCAACCTGCTGGTCGCTTTTAATGCGCTGATTGAGGAGCGCAACGTTACCCGCGCCGCCAGCCACGTTGGCGTCAGCCAACCGGCAATGAGTGCGGCGCTGGGTCGCCTGCGTACGCTGTTTGGCGATCCTCTTTTTCAGCGCGGCGCTGAGGGGCTACAGCCCACGGCCAGAGCCAGAGAACTGGCCGTACCGGTAGCTAACGTTCTGCGGCAGCTGGAGGAGACGCTGATTACCCGACCGGTTTTTGATCCCACTAAGGTTAACCAGACGTTCCGACTCGGCTTGTCTGAATACCCGGCTTACGTGCTGCTGCCGCTGCTGAGCAAGACGCTTGAACGGCAGGCGCCCGGCATCACGCTGAACGTGCTGGCCATCAGCCATCGTGACGATGCCGTCACGCTGCTGGACGCGGGTAAAATCGACGCGGCGATTGGCGTGCCAACGGGACAGCAGGACAACCGCATCCTTTCCCACCCTCTTTTACAGGATGAATTTGTCACGCTGCTGCGCCGGGATCATCCCCTTGCCGGGGAAACGCTGGACCTGGCCACCTTTCTGGCGCTGCGGCATGTGCTGGTTTCCCCGGAGGGAGACGGCTATGGCCTTGTCGACCAGGCGCTGGATCGGCAGGGATTGCGCCGCACCTGCGCGCTGACGCTGCCGCAGATGTTTGCCGCGCCAGCCATCGTGGCCGCCAGCGACATGAGCACAACGGTCATGAAGCGCGTAGCGCAATATGCTACGGTAAGCGGCCAGCTGGCAATCTATCCACCGCCGCTGGCGCTGCCCGTCATCCCTTTCGATTTGATCTGGCACCGCCGTCACGAAACCTCCTCTGCCCAGCGGTGGCTCAGAGCGCTCATCACGTCGCTGGCAGCTTCGCTATACTAGAAGAAAGGGTGCGGGAGGCGCACCGGGGTAACTCAACGAGGTGAAGTTTTGATTAAATACAGCGTGTTCTATCCGACAACCGACAACGGCCACTTTGATCATGACTACTATCGCGACGTGCACTTGCCGCTGATCAAGGCGCGGATGGGTGATTATCTGGTCTCTTACAGCATCGACAAAATCCT
Organism: Erwinia typographi; assembly: GCF_000773975.1. Classification (GTDB taxonomy): domain Bacteria; phylum Pseudomonadota; class Gammaproteobacteria; order Enterobacterales; family Enterobacteriaceae; genus Erwinia; species Erwinia typographi. The sequence continues at coordinate 15,656 of NZ_JRUQ01000050.1, read as the reverse complement.
CACCAGCCCGGACGGATCGCCAGCGCCCTACGTGGCGGCCTGCCATCTGATTTGTCATTCGGCCGAAGAGCTGCAAAAAGGCATGGCCGGGCATCTGGACGAGATTGTCGGTGACGTGGACAACTTTACCAATATCACATCGGTGAAATGGCTCGCTGAAGTGGTGGCGTAACCCGCCGTCAGACATAAAAAAAACCGGCATAGCAGCCGGTTTTTTCTGCGCCACGCAGGGCTACAGCAGTTTCTTTTCTGCCAGATCCAGCGCGAAGTAGCTGAAGATCAGATCCGCACCGGCGCGTTTAATCGCCCCGAGACTCTCCAGCACCACGTCTCGCTCGCTAATCGCGCCCGCCTGTGCCGCAAATTTGATCATCGCGTACTCGCCGCTAACCTGATAGGCCGCCAGCGGCAGCTCCGTGTGATCACGTACGTCGCGGATAATATCCAGATACGCCCCGGCCGGTTTCACCATCAGCGCATCTGCGCCTTCAGACTGATCGATTAACGACTCACGCAGCGCTTCGCGGCGGTTCATCGGGTTCATCTGGTAAGTTTTACGATCGCCTTTCAGCGAAGTTCCCGCCGCCTCGCGGAACGGACCATAGAAAGACGAGGCGAACTTGGTGGAGTAGGACATGATCGCCGTGTCGGTGAAACCGGCGGCGTCCAGCGCCTGGCGGATAGCCGCCACCTGCCCATCCATGGCTGCCGAGGGCGCGATAAAATCGGCGCCAGCGTGAGCGGCGGCAACGGCCTGCTTGCCCAGGTTGATCAGCGTGGCGTCGTTATCAACGCCGTGATCGTGCAGCACGCCGCAGTGTCCGTGAGTGGTGTATTCGCAGAAGCAGGTATCGGACATCACGATCATTTCCGGCACGGTTTCTTTGCAAATACGCGACATACGGGAAACCAGACCGTTTTCCTGCCAGGCATCGCTGCCATCCGCGTCGGTATGGTGCGAAATACCAAACGTCATTACCGAACGGATACCAGCTTTAGCAATACGTTCGATTTCATAAGCCAGACGCTTCTCTGGAATACGCATCACGCCCGGCATGGCCTGAATGGCTTTATAGTCATCAAGACCTTCCTCAACAAAAATCGGCAGCGCCAGATCGTTGATGCTCAGAGACGTTTCCTGGAAAAGGGCACGAAGAGAGGGGGTCTGACGCAGACGTCTTGGACGTTGGTTAGGCGTATAACTGGACACAACAACCTCGGTTTAGCGGAGAATCATCGGCGAAAAACAGCCGCCGGTGAGAAAAAAGAAGTCTGCTAACAGTATACCTCTGAGCGCAGCCTGACAATATTTGCCGCTCTGGCCGCGGTGATAACGGCACGGAATGCGTAATATTGTCCGGCGCTTTGACACCCGCTGACGGATAGGGGGATACTGATTTGAGCTATAAATGCCGTATTTCCCCTCTCACTTTTCTGATAATTAAGGGATTGTCATGTCTGAAGGCAGCTCTTTAACTTTTGTTACGCTGTTGGGTAGCCTGCGCAAGGCCTCGCTCAATGCCGCCGTGGCCGCGAGCCTGCCCGCTCTGGCGCCAGCCGATGTTACAATAACCGCGCTGGGCTCAATAGCCGATCTGCCGCACTACGATGCCGATATTCAGGCGGAGGGTTTCCCGGAAGCAGTCGTCGCCATGGGAAAAGCCATTGCCGCCGCCGACGGCGTGATTATTGTCACGCCGGAATACAACTATTCCATGCCTGGCGCGCTGAAGAACGCTATCGACTGGCTGTCTCGTCTGCCGGAAAACCCATTTTCAGCTAAACCCGTCGCGATCCAGAGCGCGTCACCGGGCATGATTGGCGGCGCTCGCGCGCAGTATCATCTGCGTCAGAGCCTGGTGTTTCTCAATGCCGATACGCTGAACAAGCCTGAAATTATGATTGGTCAGGCGCTCGCCCGCATTGATGGCGAAACGGGCAAGGTCAAAGACGAAGATACTCTGCGCCATCTTGCCGCTCAGCTGGAGGCGCTGGCCGTTCGGGCACGCAAAAACCGCAAGGCGTGATCAAAGGCCGCCCGCGCTGAGGCGGCCATCTTTCATCCCTCCTCGCTAAAAATATTTCTTTTCAACAGGATATCCTTCGCGTCACGCTTTTAGCGTCCATACTAATGGTCATAAAGCAGAAAGGAGGTGCAATGGGATTTCTTGGCTGGACCGCCGCCATCGGCGGATTGCTACTGTTGATGTCGCTGGCATCGGGCTGGATAAACCGTGGCCCGGTGACGGCATTTGCCCTGTATCTGGCGGCGGGCATTGCCTGCGGCCCGTGGGCGCTGAACGTATTGCAGATCGATATTGCCGCCCACGCGGCGCTGACCAAAAATCTGACTGAGATTGCCATGGCCGCGTCGCTGTTTATTACCGGGCTGAAACTCAGGCTGCCATTAAAAAGTCAGGGCTGGCGCATCGGCTTGCGGCTGGCATTTCCCGGAATGCTGCTGACGGTAGCAGGCGTGACCGTGGTCGCGCACTATCTGACGGATTTACCCTGGGCGCTATCGCTGGCGTTCGGCGCGATTGTCGCCCCGACGGACCCGGTACTCGCCAGCCTGATCTCGGTCAACGACGCCAGGGATGACGACAACCTGCGCGTTTCGCTCTCCAGCGAGGCGGGAATGAATGACGGCACCGCCCTGCCGCTGCTGATGCTGGCGGTGATGCTACTGACTACTCAGCACGATTTCTCCCTGCCCGCCTTCGCGCACTGGGCGCTGATTGATGTCGCGTGGGCGATGGTTGGCGGCCTGGGCATTGGCTTCCTGCTTGGACGGTTTGTCGGTCAGTACATCACCCACCTGCGCCATACTCATCAGGACGTGGCGCCTAACGATTTCCTCGCGCTGGCGCTGATCGCCCTGAGCTATGCCGCCGCCCAGACGCTGGATGCCTCTGGCTTCCTGGCCGCCTTTGCCGCCGGGGTCGGCCTGCGCCGCGCCGAAATGCGGGTGATTAATCGTCAGCCGGCGGATGACTTCTCCGACAGCGACAATCGCCCCCCGGCCGAGGTGCTGGTCAACCCCCACATTCGCCACGAGCCGGGCGAAACCAATGCCGCCAGTTCGGTCGGTCTGGTGGTCGGCGACGCGCTGTCGTTTGGCGATACGGTGGAAAGGCTGTTCGCCGCCGGGATCATCATCGTCCTTGGCGTGACGCTGGCCCAACACTGGGACCCGCAGGGGCTACTGATGGCCGCCCTGCTATTTATCGTCATTCGCCCGCTTGCGGTGTGGATCGCCACCGTCGGCATGAAAGCCCCCCGGGAGCAGCGTTTGATCATTGGCTGGCTGGGGATCCGTGGGATTGGCAGCATTAACTATATTGCCTGGGCCTATACTCACGGGCTGGTCGGCTCAGAGGTCAGCCGCATGGCCGATATGGCTTTTACGCTAATCGTAGCCAGCGTGATTATGCATGGCATTTCCGTCACGCCGCTGTTGAACTGGCGACAGGCAAAGATCGCCGCCAGCCAGCAAAAATCACCTGAAGAGCAATAAAAGGCATAAGTTAAAATTTTCTTCACAATAAAACGCCTGAAAATCAACATGGCGCACGTTTCAGACTCGCTGGAAAAGTCAGAAATCAGATTTATGCTAGCCTGAAAGGAGATTGCAGCAGCGCTTCAGGCAGAGCAGGTTAATAAAAAAGATGAAAATATCCGAAAGTTTTCGCGTCCATTTTGTCCGTGAAGTGCTTATCCCTCTGGTCTTAGTACTGATTTTTACTTTTTCTGCGGCCAGCTTCACCGTGTGGTGGGCAACGGCAAAAAGCAACGCCAACGCGGCGGAGCAGCAGCAACAAATCATAAAAACCTCACTTTCTCAAAGCCTTGACGAAACTATCAGGCAACAGCGAAGCCTGGCGTTGTGGCAGCCTCTTGGCCGCAGCCTGAACCGGACGCCGCCGGATACCGCCTGGCTTAATGAGAACGTCGGTGCCTGGCTTTCGAGCATGTTTGGTCACCAGCTGGTTTATATCCTTAATGCGGATAATCAGCCGGTTTACCGCTGGGAAAATGGTCATAACGTTGACAACTCACAGTTTGCTCACCTGCAACAGCCGGTCAGCGCCTTTATGACCCGGCTGAAGGCGTCTGGTGACAGCGAGAACGGCCACCGTGAGGTCATCGACTTTACGCTGATCGACAGTCGCCCTGCCGTGCTGGCAATGGAAACCATTGATGGCAGCGGTGGACCAGCGGGAAGCTTTACCCTGCTCAGCGTCAAATACCTTGATGACCACTACCTCAACGCGCTGTCGCAGCGCAGCCTGCTCAAAGATTTACGCTACACCGACGGAAATCCGATCGAAAACGGCGCCAACTATCTGCTGGTCAGTCACGACGGTCAGCCCCTTGGGCATCTTTCCTGGCAGCCCAATACGCCGGGGACCCACATGCTGGCGGTTATTGGCCCAGTCGTACTGGTTGTGGTCATTGTTATTACGCTGATCTGCATGGTGATGCTCCGCCGCCTGTGGCTTTCCTCACAGCGCCTGTCGCAGTCGCTGCTGCAACTCAGCGCCAGCGAGGCGCAGGCTCAGCACCTGGCGTTCCACGATGTGCTGACCGGCCTGCCCAACCGCGCGCTGGTCGAAGAGCGCCTGACGCAGGCTCTGGGCAGGCTGATGCGTAATGGACAGCAAGTCGCGCTGCTGCTGCTGGACCTGGACAGATTCAAGCTGATCAACGACACCTACGGCCATAACGCCGGTGACACGCTGATTATTGAGGTTGGCCACAGAGTCAGCGAGCTGGCCGGCGAGCACAACACGGTGGGCAGACTTGGGGGCGATGAGTTTGTGGTGATCCTGGAAGCCGTACACGCCTCACAGGATATAGAGCGGATGTGCGAAGAAATTATCACGGCGCTCTCTCGCCCGTTTACGCTGCTGGGCAGCGATGCCTGGATAGGCGTCAGCATCGGCGTGTCCGTCGCGCCAGAGGATGCGGTAGATCGTTCCGAGATGATGCGCAAAGCTGATATCGCGCTGTATGAAGCGAAAACCAGGGGGCGCGGACAGTTCCGGGTCTTTGAGCAGGTGATGGATGAATCGGTAAAAAACCGCCAGCAAATAGCTGCCGACCTGCACCTTGCCATGCTGAGTAAGAAAAACCTGGCGGTCTATTACCAGCCGCTGATGGATATTTCCGGGCAGAAGGTCGTGGGGCTGGAAGCGCTGATGCGCTGGAATCACCCGGTGCACGGCGCAATCGCGCCCAGCGAGTTTATCCCACTGGCGGAAGAGATGGGGCTGATTACTCAGATCGGCGAATGGGTACTGCGCGAAGCCTGCCGCGTCTCGCTGGCGTGGCCCGACCTGACCATTGCGGTTAACGTCTCGCCATTGCAGTTCCGCTCGGCCGGTTTTGTCGAGCGATTCAAAGCTATCGTCAGGCAGGAGCAAACGCTGGCCACGCGCATTGAGCTGGAGATCACCGAAGGCGTGCTGATTGAGGATGAAAAAGGCGCGCAGGAGATCATGGACCAGCTGCGTGAGGCGGGCTTCCATATCGCGCTGGATGATTTTGGCACCGGCTACTCCAGCCTGAACTATCTCCGCCATTTCTCGGTAGACAAGATCAAAATAGACCGCTCTTTCACCCAGTCGCTGGGGGTAACGGAAAATTCGATGGCAATTATCGAATCGGTGGTGAAACTGGGCCAGGCCATGGGGCTGACGGTGACCGCCGAAGGGGTGGAAACTCAGCTACAGATGGCCGCGCTGGCCGAAGCGGGCTGCAATCAGCTCCAGGGTTATCTGTTTTCTGAAGCAGTATCAAAGGATCAGATCGCGGGATTGCTGACGCCAGGAAAGGCCAGCTGAGGCGGACGGAACTGTCCGCCCGGTGCAAGGGGACAGCAAGGGCGGAGGTTATTCCGCCCTTCTCTTTTATCAGCCCTCAGGGAAAATGGTGGCTTCCAGGCGGACAGCCTTGCTCTGTCGGTTCACCAGCAGCCAGCACAGCGCGGTAAATATCCAGCCAATGATCCATGAGATATCGTTACCGTCGAACAGATAGACCAGCGAACCGCTGTAAAAACCGTTGGAGATAAACGGCAGCTGGATCAGCACCCCTACCGCATAAGTCCCTATCCCCGCCAGATTCCAGCGCTTATAGCGCCCGTCAGGGTTAGAAAGCGCCGGGATATCAATGTGCCCCCGGGTAATAAAATAGTAATCCATCAGGTTCATTGCGCTCCACGGAACGAAAAAGGCCAGCAGAAACAGCAGGAACTGAGTGAAGGACTTAAGGAAAGAGGGTTCACTGAGAATGGCGATCGCGCAGCTGATAGCTACCATGCAGATAATAAAAGTGATGCGGCCAGCTCTGGTGATGGTCGCCGTTTTGCGGAAGCCGCAAACAATGGTGGTCAGCGACATAAAGCTGCCGTAGGCGTTGAGGGTGGTGAAGGTGATTTTACCAAAGCAAATAGCAAAATAGAGCACCAGCGCCATCGTTCCCGTCGAACCCAGCCCGACAATATAGCCCACTTCATTGCCCGAGAACGCTTTCCCGGCCAGCGCGGCGGCAACCACGCCTAGCGTCATTGAGAGCTGCGTGCCCAGCGCCGTACCGGCAAACACCGCGGCAAACGTTTTTCCGGCGGAGACGTTGCGCGGCAGATAGCGCGAATAGTCGGAAACGTAGGGGCAAAAGGCAATCTGCCAGGAGGAAGAGAGCGACATCGCCAGCAAGAACATCGACAGCGAGAAGTGGCTATTGCTCAGCAGTGCGCCAACGTCGTTTTCCAGCAGCAGGCGGAAAAACAGATAGATAAAGGTCAGCACTCCCACCACGCTAGCCACTTTGCCCAGCCCATGGATCAGGCGATAGCCCAGCGCGGCGACCACAATGATGATCAGCCCGAACGCCACAATCCCCGCCCGGTCGCTGATGCTGGCGAGATGCGCCAGCGCCTGCCCGGCCAGCACGGTGCCGCTGGCTGAGAAGCCAATGTACATCACGCAGACCAGCACCAGCGGGATCACCGCGCCGTACACGCCAAACTGCGTGCGGCAGGTGATCATTTGCGGCAGGCCAAGCCTTGGCCCCTGCACCGCATGGAGCGCCATGATGCCAGCACCGATAATCTGGCCAACCAGCAGGCCAGTCAGCGACCAGACCACATCGCCGCCCAGCACGACGGTCAGCGCGCCGGTGACGATGGCAGTGATTTGCAGGTTGCCGCCAAACCACAGCGTGAACTGGCTGAACACGCTGCCGTGACGCTCTGATTCGGGGATATAGTCAATGCTGCGCGTCTCAATCAGTTTGCTTTCCGCACGCCGGCTGTTCTGCTGCGCAGATGATGCTGATGACATAACCAACTCCTTGCCTGAAAGGGAGCCGCCCGCTCATGGGAACGTCATGAGACAAAGTGGCGTGATGAAGTGTCCGGGCTGCGTAGTTAGTCTTGTATATACAACCCTATGGCAGCGTGCCATATTTGGCTTTCGTCGGCAAGATGATGAGTCATAAGAAAAATCAATATGTGAGCGTCGGCAAAAAGGCAACCGAGGGGCCGCACTTGCGGCCCCGTTAAGCAAGGATCAGAAGAAGCCCAGCGGCTGAACGCCATAGCTGACCAGCAGGTTTTTGGTCTGCTGATAGTGATCGAGCATCATTTTGTGAGTTTCGCGGCCAATGCCCGATTTTTTATAGCCGCCAAAAGCGGCATGAGCCGGATAAAGGTGATAACAGTTGGTCCAGACGCGCCCGGCTTTAATCGCCCGTCCGACGCGCCAGGCGCGGTTAATATCCCGCGTCCAGACGCCCGCGCCAAGGCCATAAATAGAGTCGTTAGCGATAGCAATGGCCTCCTCCTCATCTTTAAAGGTCAGAATGCCGACCACCGGCCCAAAGATCTCCTCCTGAAACACGCGCATACTGTTGTTGCCCTTCAGCAACGTAGGCTGGATGTAATAGCCGGTCGACAGCCCGCCTTCCAGCTTTTCAACGCCGCCGCCAGCCAGGATTTCCGCCCCTTCTTGCTGCGCGATATCCAGGTAGGAGAGAATTTTATCAAACTGCTGCTGCGAGGCCTGAGCGCCCACCATCGTTTCGGTATCCATCGGATCGCCACGTTTGATGGTTTTCACCCGCTTCAGCACCGCTGCCATAAAGGGCTCATAAATCGACTCCTGCACCAGCGCGCGGGAAGGACAGGTACACACCTCGCCCTGATTCAGAAAGCCCAGCACCACACCCTCGGCCGCCTTCTCAATAAATGACGGCTCGGCCTGCATGATGTCTTCAAAGAAAATGTTCGGCGACTTGCCTCCCAGCTCAACCGTGGAGGGGATAAGGTTTTTCGCCGCCAGCTCAAGAATATGCCCCCCGGTGGCGGTTGACCCGGTGAAGGCGACCTTCGCAATACGGGGATTGCTCGCCAGCGCTTCGCCGGCTTCGCGACCGTAGCCATGAACCACGTTCAGTACGCCCTTCGGCAACAGGTCAGCAATCAGTTCAACAAACAGGGTGATGGAGAGCGGCGTCTGCTCGGCCGGTTTCAGTATCACGCAGTTCCCGGCTGCCAGCGCGGGTGCCAGCTTCCACGCGGCCATCAGCAGCGGGAAATTCCAGGGAATGATTTGCGCCACCACGCCCAGCGGCTCGTGGAAGTGGTAGGCCGCGGTGAATTCGTCGATCTCGGCCGAGGTGCCCTCCTGCGCACGAATGCAGCCAGCAAAATAGCGGAAATGATCGACCGCCAGCGGCAGGTCGGCCGCCAGCGTTTCACGCACCGGCTTGCCGTTATCCCAGGTCTCATTGACCGCAATATATTCAAGGTTCTCTTCCAGCCGGTCGGCAATTTTCAGCAGCGCCAGCGAGCGCGCCTGAGCGGAAGTTTTCCCCCAGGCGTCTGCGGCGGCATGAGCGGCGTCCAGCGCTTTTTCCACGTCGTCCTTATCAGAACGAGGAAAATCGCCAATCACCGAACCGTTAATCGGGGAAGTGTTAGAGAAGTATTCCCCGTTGACCGGCGGCACAAACTCACCGTTGATATAGTTGCCGTATTGCGGCTTCAGCGTAATCAGTGACTCTTTAGTACCCGGATAGGCATAGCGCATGATCGTTCTCCTCGGGAGAAATTCGCCGTAGTGATATTAACAATTAAATAACCCATCATTAACAATATTGCTAAAAATGAGCATGTCAGATCGCCGGGGAGGAAACTGTGACCGGGGTGCCAGGATAAACGGAGGTTTGGCTCTCATTGTGAGGTAACGCACACAAATTTGCAGGCAAAAAGAAGGCTGAAGCGCGCGGCCTGACGGTAGCCAGGCGTCACGCTTCAGGGGAATGACGGGGATCAGGCGAGTCTGCTTGCCTGGCGGTGCTGGCGCCAGAACGCCTGTAGCAGATGCAGCGGGCTGGCAGGTTCCTGCTGATGTTCCATCAGGCTGGCCGAGCTCTGCCCGTTTTGCAGGCAGGCGGTCATGATTCCGCCGGTAAACTCAGGGTGAAACTGCACGGAAAGCGCCTGAGGGGTATAGCGGATAATCTGGCAGTCATCCTGCGCAGACGACGCCAGCACCTGCGCGCCAGGCGGCGGCTGGAGCACCGACTGGCGGTGGGAAAGCCAGGCAGAAAAATGCGTGGGAAGCTGGCTCAGTAGCGGATCGCCAGCAGAGCATTCATTCATCTCCAGCTGCTTTAACCCGCGTTCCCAGCCGCGCGGGTTGTCGTCTACCCAGCCGCCAAGCGCATAGGCCATTAGCTGGTGACCAAAGCAAACGCCAAGCAGCGGGAGTTGCTGTTCAACCGCGCTGCGGACCCAGGCCGCGCTGCGTTCGCTCCACTCAGCGTGGTCAGTGACCATCGCCCAGGAACCGCTGAGCACCGCCGCCGCGACGGAGGAAGGCTCCGGCAGGGCCTCGCCCAAATCGGGACGGACGACAATAAAGTCGCCAGGCTGCAACCCCAGGGCCGCAATAAACCAGTGCTGCTGTTCACCCACGCGATCGATGACCGCTTCAGGAGGCGTTTCAAACTGAATGATGGCTAACGGGAGCGAAGAACTCATAGCGTGAGGGCATCCTTATTTTTTCATCACGGGCAGAGGCTAATGATGGCATTTTGCGGGCAGGCTGTCTCATCACTTTTTCTGAGGACTTGCAGACAAAAAGTGATAACCCGTACGGCGTGGATCGGCGGGCAGCGCGAAAAAAAATCGTTTTTCTCTGCTTAATTCAGCGTCAATTCATGCCATGATTACCGGGTAATAACCTCCACAACAGGACCCTCTCGTGGCTTTGCGTCATTTTTTACTGATTTTACTGGTGGTAACCCTCTGGGCGTTCAATAACGTCGCCATTAAATGGGGGCTGATCGACCTGCCTCCGCTGTTTCTGACCCTGATGCGCTTTGTGGTTGTCGCGCTGATTCTGGTCCCTTTTACTCGTGTCACTCGCGAACAGCTGCGCTATCTGGTGCCGCTGGCGTTTACCTTTGGTTTCCTGCATTTTTCGCTGCTGTTCGTCGGCATGAAGTATACCGATGCCGGAACCGGCGCGATTGTGGTGCAGCTCGGCACGCCGTTTGCGATGATCCTGGCGATGGTGATCCTGAAGGAAAAGTTATCGCTGGTACAGATGTCAGGCATCGCTGTCTCGCTGACCGGCGTAGTGGTGCTGGCCGGCAGTCCGACCATCCCCGCCTGGTGGGTGCTTTGCCTGCTGCTGTGCAGTGCGGCTGGCTGGGCCATCAGCAATATGCTGGTAAAAAAATCTCCGGCAATCAAACCGCTGGCAATGACCGGCTGGCTCTCTTTTCTCGCCATTCCCATCGTCGGGCTGGCCTCCTTCCTGCTGGAATCCCACCAGATCCACAGCCTGATCCACTCCAGCTGGCGCGGCTGGTTTGGCATCCTCTACAGCGCTATTTTCTCATCCATTGTCGCCTATTCGCTGTGGTATTCGCTGCTGCGCAATTACAACGTCAACCTGATCATGCCCTATTCCCTGCTGACGCCGGTGCTGGCGGTGATCATGGGCGTGATAGTGCTGGGAGACAGCATGAACATATTCAAAATTATCGGCGCGCTGCTGGTGGTGGCGGGTACGGCAATTGCGGTGATTAACCTGCGCAATCTGCGGATGCACGCCAGGCTGCCCAAATTCCGCCGCCTGCGTTAGCGTGAGGGGGAAAACGCCCTGGTTGCCAGGTACTGACCCTCACAAAGGGAGAGAGCAATGGACAACAGGTATTCGACACGGCTCTGGCAGCAGCTCTGGCACGGGCTGCGCAATGCCAACACGCCGCTGCCAGCGGTAAAATTTAACGGCGAGGCGCGCTTCGGCTCTCTGTATCCGGTGACCGAACTCGCCAGCACCAGCATTGCGCTGGCGATGCAGGCCGCCGCCGAGCTGGTGGGGAATCAGCATCAAACCGAGGTCGATTGTCATCTGGCCTCGCGCTGGTTTCAGCATAGCTTCCGCCCGCTCAACCGCCCGGCACCGGCCTTATGGGACCCGTTCGCGGGCGATTACGCCACGCGCGACGGCTGGATCCGTCTGCATACTAATGCGCCCCACCATCGCGCCGCCGTTGAGAGCGTACTTGGCCGCCACGCGGATCGAGCCAGCCTGGCACAGGCTGTCAGTCAGTGGGACAAGAGCGCGCTGGAAGAAGCGGTGATTATCGCCGGAGGCTGTGCGGCCGGGATGCGCAGCCTGCAAGCGTGGCAGCAGCATCCTCAGGGACAGGCGGTAAAGCGCGAATCGCTGATTGAGCAGACGCTGCAACCGGAAGCCTCCGCACCGCTCTGGCGCTTATTACCCGCCCGCCCCCTGCACGGCGTTCGCGTGCTGGATCTGACCCGAATTATCGCCGGACCGGTGGCAACAAGGTTTCTGGCCGGGCTGGGAGCAGAGGTCTTGCGCCTTGACCCGCCGGACTGGCAGGAGCCGACGCTGGAGGAGGAGCTCACCCCAGGCAAACGCTGCGCCAGGCTGGATCTGAAATCAGCGGAGGGACGCCAGCGGTTTGAAGCGCTGTTAAGTGAAGCGGACGTGCTGGTGCATGGCTACCGCGCCGACGCGCTGCCCGCATTGGGATACGACGCCGAGACGCTGCAAAAGCTCGCGCCAGGTCTGACAGACGTCAGCCTGAACGCCTGGGGCTGGACCGGTCCCTGGCGCAATCGCCGCGGCTTTGACAGCCTCGTGCAGATGGGCTGCGGCATTGCTGAGAGCGGACGCCGCTGGAAAATGAGCGAGGCCCCTTCGCCGCTTCCCGTACAGGCGCTCGATCATGCTACCGGCTACTTAATGGCGGCGGCGGTGCTTGAAGGTTTGCGCCAGCGGCTGCTGCATAATACCGGCTTCACCGCCCGTCTGTCTCTTGCCAGGACAGCGTGCCTGCTGACGGAGAACCCTTACGAGGAAGATGAGCGGCCAGCCGGTATTGGCCTCGCCAGGCCTCAGGATGATAATGTCGAAGCGGAACTGACGCACTGGGGGATCGGCTATCGTCTGCGCTCGCCGGTGTGGCTGCCCGGCACGCCGCTGCTCTGGTCACGCTCTGCTTCGCCTCTCGGTTCCGAAGCGCCTTTCTGGCTGAAATAGCCAATAAAAAACCCTCCGTCGGCCAGTGTTTCGCTGGCTTCCGGAAGGCTATTTATGACAAGTTGGTGAGCGGGCAAAAGGTCAGACTTCCCCTTCTTCTTCCAGCTCGTCACGCATCGCCTGAATGGCTTCGCGGCTCAGCGCGGCCAGCGTACGGTAAAACGCGGTGCTGGCATGGGCTTCAACCTTGCCCAGGAACTGACCAACCCATGGCAACAGATACTGATCAAACAGGGTAATTTGCGCCTGTGACTCATCCGCTTCGGACTGATCTTCCAGCCACGAAGCGGCCAGCAGCAGCGCGCCGATGTGGTCGGCGGGCGAATCGCCAAGCGGCATTCCCCGGTTCTGTAGAAAACCCCGGATTTCACTCTCCTGCGGACCGTTATCCCAGTGCGAACCGAACGGCGGTACCTTGCAATCACTGCCGACAAACAGCGCGTTGTAATCGGCGGCCAGCGCCTGCGGGTCGCTATTTTCCTGTAACCGGGTCAGCAGCTCATCCTGCTCAAGCGGCCAGTGCTGCTGCAATTTGCCCTCGCGTAGCAGGGTGAACAACGGCACCAGCAGCGGATCCTGCGGCTGGCGGTTGTACAGCGAGCCGAGAATACGGCAGATGATGGAAAATTCATTCATAACGGTCAGTCCATTCAGAGGTTAATTGTGACATTGTCACATGTCAGCAAATTCAGCAATTTTCTTGCCGGTCCGCTGCTCGAGAAAATCCAGCAGGCGGCGCGGCGTGACATTTAATACGCGATCTTCAGGGAAATCCACTTCCTTTATGATTCGCAGGCAATGTTCGAAGTTTCCAAGAGTAAAGGCGGTATGCGAATCGGAACCGCAGGAGATCCACCCTCCCGCATCGCGTACGGCAGCGACGATAGCCCGGCAGTTTGGTTCGCTGCCGGGGCGGGAATGGGTAAAGGAGGAGTTGTTCAGCTCCAGCGCCACATGATATTTTGCCGCCGCCTGCGCAATCGCATTGATATCAACCGGATACTTCGGGTTGCCGGGATGGCTGATAATATGCACATTGCCGCTCGCCATGGCGGCGATCATCGCTTCGGTATGCGTGGCCTTGTCGCGCGGCGCGAATACCGGCTCATGAAATCCAGCGACCACAATATCCATCGAATCCATCATTGGCCCGGTGCAGTCAATATCGCCGTCGGTGTTTTTAATGTTTGCTTCAATACCGCGCAGAATGCCAACGCCATCCACCACTCGCGGCCAGACGCGCATATTCACAAAGTGCCAGTAGTGCGGCGCATCGGCCATATCCGGGCCATGGTCGGTGATCGCCAGTAACTTAACGCCGCAGGTTTGCGCCTGGAGAACGTAATCACGCAGCGTACTGTAGGCATGGGTGCTGGCAACGGTGTGCATATGAAGGTCAACGGGGTACATAAATTTCTCCTGAAGGCTTAGGGCAAGAATAGCATCCCTGCCCTGGGTTGGCTCAATAACCGCGAGACCGGTCCACCAGCCCGGAAGGCATTTCTCCCGCCTCCCGCTGTACGATCGACTTCGCAATATAATCCATAGCTTCGTGTGGCAAGGTGACAGCAGCATTATGCGGGGTGATGGCGATAGCCGGATGCGCCCAGAAAGGGTGTCGGGTATCCAGCGGTTCCTGCACAAAAACATCCAGCGCAGCGGCTTTGATCTCACCGGCGTCAATGGCTGCCAGCAGATCCTCTTCCACCAGATGCGGCCCACGCGCGAGGTTGAGCAGGAATGCCTGCGGCCTGAGCTGGCTGAGCAGCGCGCGGTTAAGGATACCTTCCGTCTGCGGCGTATTCGGCAGCAGGTTGATCAATACCTGACTACCGGCAAGGAACTCGCCAAGCTGTTCCGCGCCGTGAAAGCTGGTGATACCGGGCAGGTCTTTGGCTGAACGACTCCAGCAGCGGACCGGGAATCCCCAGAACTTCAGGCCCTCCGCCACGCTGCGTCCCAGCACGCCAGCGCCGAGGATACCAATGGTGAAATCCGCACGGTCATAATTGGGCAGATGTTGCCACAGAGCCTGGGTTTTCTGCTGCTGGTATTCGGTAAAGCGGCGGAACCAGCCAAGCACATGATAAACCGCGTACTCCTGCATCTGCCGTCCCATGCCAGTATCTTCCAGCCGGAACAGCGGCACGCCTTCAGCCAGCATTTCAGGGTGCTGGCGAAGCTGGCCGAGAATATCATCAACGCCCGCCCCTAGTGCAAAGACGCCTTTCAGCCTGCGTCCCCGCAGCATATCAACGGGAGGCTGGCGGACCAGCGCATAGTCGGCCGGCGCGTCGTCTCCTGCCTGCCACTGACGGATACGCGCCGTCGGAAGGCGCTGCTGTAAGCTGTTGATCCACATCTCTGCATTAAATGACGGGTGGTAGTAAATGATATCCACGTTAGCTCTCCTGTTTTTTCTTCAGGCTCGGGGAAAACGCCGCGACTGGCAAGCAAAAAATGGTAGCAGAGTAAGAGTTTCGGCAGCCATCATTGCTTTCGCCTGGCAGGGAAATGCGGTGTTGCGCGACCGTAGCGCTGCAAATCCCCCCTCTTCCGGCGATTTAAGCAGCAGTCAGTCGTAAAACAGGCAAAAGACACGGAAAAGTGCAGAAAGGGAGTTGACCGCGGCGGTGCTTTTGCCTACATTAGCGCCCGTCAGCAACCTGGTTGCGGCAACAAAACGGTGAGGTGTCCGAGTGGCTGAAGGAGCACGCCTGGAAAGTGTGTATACGGCAACGTATCGGGGGTTCGAATCCCCCCCTCACCGCCATCTTTGAAGAGAAAGTCTGAGCAACCGTTCAGACTTTTTTTTTGCATATTGCTCCGTAGAGGGTGGGTGAGAAACCCCGACGGGGGTCGACAACCGGCTTCAGACGGTTGGACAGGTCGGACGCCCTACGGACGAACTGCCCGAAGGGCGAGCAAAGCGAGTCAATCCCCCCCTCACCGCCATTTTTAAAGAGAAAGTCTGAGCTTACGTTCAGACTTTTTTTTTTGCATATTGCTCCGTAGAGGGTGGGTGAGAAACCCCGACGGGGGGCGACAACCGGCTTCAGCCGG
>NZ_JRUQ01000005.1 GCF_000773975.1 Erwinia typographi | reverse complement strand
GCTATTTAGGACGGGTCAACGGCATAAAAAAAGGAGACGGTAACGTCTCCTTTTTTGGCTTACCGTGCGTGTATCAGCTTTTTACTTTGCGATAAATCCACAGCACAACAATCGCACCAATTACCGCAACGACGAAGCTGCCGAAGTTAAACCCGTCAACCTTGCCAAAGCCAAAGAAGGTGCTGATCCAGCCCCCAACTACGGCGCCAATAATACCCAGGACGACGGTGATGATAAAACCACCGCCATCTTTACCCGGCATAATCCATTTAGCGATAATCCCTGCGATCAAACCAAAAATGATCCATGACAAAATACCCATTTACGGCTCCTTGTTACCGACTGATTAGACGTCACTATTATAGGCCAGGATTCTAACTCTGTGATTTAAATCTAATCTTTTTGTCAGTTTTTTTTTACCTGTAGCCTAAAGCGTCCCCTGACGCTGCCGATAATCCGACGTATCACCGCTGAAAGCGCGTTTCTGACATTCATCTGGAGAGGAATGTGAAGGCAGAAGATAAAGAACAATACCTCAAGCGCGGTCCGCTGGCGGTACTGGCAGTACTGAAGACTCTGATAAAAAACCAGACGCCCATCCTTGTCTCCCACGCACGCGGCCAGTTTATGACTAAATTACTGGATGCCGATCGGGAAGGTATAGTGCTGGATCTTGGCAGTAATGACGCTGAAAACCAGCACGCCATGCAAGCCCGGGACTTACATCTGACTGCCGAAACTCACGGTGCTAAAGTCGAATTTGCGCTTAGCGAACTGACCGACGACGAGTTCGACAACCTGCCAGCATTCAGCGCAGCGCTACCGGACGTACTGTGGATGATCCAGCGGCGGGAATTTTTCCGCGTCTCTGCGCCGCTGGAGCCCATTTTTTACTGCTACGTTACCTGGCCTGATGGCAGCGGTGAAGGTCGGTTGCGCCTCCAGGACCTCTCGCTCGGCGGCATTGGCGCGCTGGTCGACTCGCCGATTCCCTGCCCCCTGAACGGTGGTGAAGAGTTCGAGAAGTTACGCGTGGAGCTCGGTGAATATGGCCGCTTCGAGGTGGACGCGCAGCTGATCAACGTCGGCAAACGCAGTATCGTCGGCAATAAGAATGAAACGGTAGTCACACCACGCCTCAGCTTTCGCTTCAGCTCGCTGACTGCCGGAGAAGAGCGATCGCTCCAGCAGGTTATTTTTTCCCTTGAACGGCTGGCCCGTGATAAGGCCAACCGCTTCCAGTAACTTCCCCAGCCGCTGATGGCTCAGCCTGTCGGACCGGTTCAGATGGTGCGGTAAGCGGTGGTCACTTTCCACAAATAGCGAGGTGCCTGAGCGGCTGGATGTTTATTCTGCACATGCTGGTAAAACTCTTCTGGCGACATGGCGTTGATCATCGCGATGGCGCGATCCCGGTCGCGCGAGAAGGTTCTTAGCAACGCACCTGCGCCGTTGGCATAGGAAACAATCGTGGCGTAGCGCAGCGTTTCAGGATCGCGAATCCCTGCCAGCGACTGGTCCTGCAAAATTTTCAGGTAGGCGGTGCCAATATCGATATTTTTCACCGGGTCACGCAGCTCGCTGTTGGTCGGCTGACCTCGCTTGCCCTGCACCCGATACACCTCACGCCCTGCGGTGGAAGCCTTAATCTGCATCAATCCAATGGCATTCGACCTGCTGACTACCGTTGGATTGCCGCCCGACTCGACTGAAATAATGGCATCTACCAGTTTTTGATCGACCCCGTAGTTATGCGCCGCATTCTCCGTGAACAGTGACCAGGCCTGCGCGACCTTTTCAGGTGGGGCTTTGGTTAACGGCGTTTGCTGCTGCTGAGTGACTATTTGTTTATGCGGCTCGCTGGCGCAGCCCGCCAGCAATAACACGCCCAGTATCGCAACCGTTTTCACACTTCTCACGCTATATTCATCCTCTGAGCCTTAGCCTCGCGCTTCATCATAGCGTGCGCCAGACAGGAGAAAATTACCGTAACTCTGAATTTGAGGCGCCTGCGGGTGACTTCGTCCCGGCTTTTCGTCATCATCAGGGATATTGGACCGTCAGTGGCGTAAAAAAATTCCTTTACCGCTGCATAAAAATCACACAACTTGCGGCTAAAGGCGACTTTTTTTTCACGCCGGACGTAAAATGCCGTTGAAATACGGCCATTCTTTCGCCGCTTTGAGGATTAAAGTGAATATTATGTCGGTTACTCCCCGCACTTTTCAGCTGATTGCCCCTTCCGGCTATTGCCATAATCAGCAGGCGGCGTCGCTTGCCGTCGAACGGCTACGCAATCAGGGGCATCAGGTTTTACGTACTGAGGTCATCGCCCGCCGCGAGCAGCGTTTCGCCGGAAATGAGGCCGAACGCTTGCAGGATATTAACGGTCTGGCGCAGTTGCATAACCTGCCGGATATTATTCTGGCGGTGCGGGGCGGCTATGGCGCGACCCGGCTTCTGCCTGGTCTGGACTTCGCCGGCGTGGCCGCCAGGCTACGCGGTAACCCGGTGGCCCTCTGTGGACACAGCGACTTCACCGCCATTCAGCTCCCGCTGTTGCAGCATGGCGTGATCTCTTTCAGCGGCCCCATGCTGGCGGGAAATTTTGGCGCTGAGGTTTTATCTGAATTCACCCTTGAACACTTTTGGCGGGCGCTGACTTCGCCTAAATTAACGCTAAGCTGGAAAACGCAGCCGCAGGACGTTGACGTCACCGGCACGGTTTGGGGCGGAAATCTGGCAATGATAGCGTCCCTGATCGGCACGCCGTGGCTGCCGCAGATTGAAGACGGCATTCTGGTGATCGAGGATGTGAATGAGCATCCTTTCCGCGTGGAAAGAATGCTGCTTCAACTGGCACACAGCGGGATTCTGGCTCGCCAGAAAGCGATCGTAACCGGCAGTTTTACCGGCGCAACGCTGACAGAGTATGACAATGGCTATGACTTCGACAGCGTCTGGACGCTGATTCGTCAGCTGACCGGCCTGCCGCTGGTCACCGATCTTGCGTTTGGCCATCACTGGGATACCGTGACGCTGCCGCTGGGCGCGCAGGGACATTTGCAGGTCAAAGGTTCGGACAGCACGCTGACGTTATCAGGGCACCCTACGCTTCGTTAACCCCCAGGAGCGCCCATGAAGCAGTTGTACGAGGATCTCTGGGTTTCAACACCGGAGCTGCCGGCCGCTCAAGGTGAGCCGGAACTGATGATGCACGGTTTTTTGCTGCGGCATTTGCGCGGCAATTTGCTGATTTCGCGTGTCGAGAGCCTCAGCGATCATCAGGCTATTGAAGATCTGGGCGGCGTAATTCGCCACTATCTCACCCACTGGCACGAAGCAGGTCCGGGCGCGCAGCTGTTGCAATCGCGCTTTAACTCTGCCCTGTACTGCCATAACCGGGCGCTGGGGCCAATCAGCCCCTGGGTGGAGGCTGACGACACCTTCAGTCAGGCCGAGGTCCACTGCGGTAGCTTCCACGTTGTTCCCACGCCGGGCCACACGCCGGGCAGCACCAGCTACCTTTACGCTTCTCCCCACGGTAAAACCTATCTTTTTGTCGGCGACACCATAATGCTGACCTCTGAGGGCTGGGTTACGGTACTGGTCCCGGAAAGTAATGAAGCCGATCTGAAAAAATCGATTGAGTTTTACCGCGCGCTGCGGCCCGACGTGGTGCTGATGGGAACAACGGCGGGCCAGCTTGCCTGGCAGGAAGTGACGATGCGCCAGTGGCTGTCGCTACTGGATGAGGCGGAGAATTCGCCGCTGGATCTGCGCCAGCGGCTGCTGGAGTAGCCGAAGCGCTCAGGACGCCAGTTTGCCTGAGGCGTCGGTCCTTTGCAGCTCAACCGCGCTGTTTTCACGCTCGCTGCTGCGGCTACAGGGCACCAGTTTCTGCTCACCGACGTAAGAGAAGAAGACATCCTCGTCTGAGGTATTCACCACCATCTGATCGCCATTACGGAACAGCACAATCGACACTTTATCGCCATTCCCGGTTTTGGAATGCTGGTTACCCGCGGCAATCTGGAAATGATCGCCGGGCCACATAATCGTGGTCAGGCCATACTGCGCTTCGGTCACGGTCATCGTCGGACGGCCTGGGCAGGTAATCTGGAATTCAGTGTTGAGTTTTGGCGCGTTCTCGTTTGCCTGAGCAGCGAACGCAGCGCAGGCAAGCAGACATCCAGTGGCGATAGTGCGGAACATGGGCAGGCGTCTCCGGGAATTCTCTCTGATGTAGCTGATATTTGTCAGAGAGCCTGGCATATTCCGCGTGATCTGTCTGTCTGATAATACTCCGAATTTCTGCCGGGCTTATTTGTCCAGCGAACTCATCTCTTTAATCTGGTCCTGGTTTACGGCCTGCTGCTGACCATTTTCATCGGTGTAAACCACCATACCGGTAGCTTTGTCCACCTGCGGTTTGCCCTGCACCACCACCGTTCTGCCATCTTTCATCTGCATGACGTGGTCGCTTGAACAGCCCGCAAGCAGCAGACCACCCGCCAGTAAAGCTAATGCATACGCCGTTTTTTTCATTTTTTCAGTACCTTCATTCGAATGGGTTACTGCGCAGTGTAGCGCAGGAGATGAAGTAAATTTGATGATTATTGCGGGGAATCCAATCCGCCTCACAGAATCCCCTCTCCAGCCAGGCCCTGCCGATTTGTCCAGCACGCAAGATTTTGATTGAAGGTTGCCGGCAATAACTGTATTTTTATCCAGCCTTTTTAACCAGGATAACCCCATGTTTGTTGAACTGATTTACGATAAGCGCAACGTTGCCGGACTGCCTGCCGCGCAGGATCTGATACTGACCGAGTTGACGAAGCGGATTCAGCCCGTTTTTCCTGACGCTGAGGTTAAGGTCAAACCCATGCAGGCTAACGGGGTGAAAACCGACGCCAGCAAAAGCGACAAGTCGGTCATGCTGAGAATTATTGAAGAGATGTTCGACGAGGCCGATCAGTGGCTGGTTTCTGAAGAGTTTTAACCGGCAGCAAGGCGAATGCGCAATGGCTCACGGCCCCACCCGATGCTAAAGTTTTCGCCAGCCAGGCCGACTCTATTCCTATAGCAAAATAAAGGAGAGACCGGTCATGGCAATACTTTTCATCCCGTCGCTGGTGAGCTTGCTGACGAAGGCGGAAAAACGAAAAGGCGCGGCGTTAACGCGACAGGAAGCGGAAGCTGTTTGCGCCAGTGCCGTCTGCATTTCAGTACCGGACAACCTTGTACGCAACCTGGACCCCTCGCGTGGCTACAGTGATATCGATCATACAAAATGCTGGGAAGCGTGGCTAAGCTACCGTTCTCCCGAGCGGACAAGAACGGCGTAGTGCGGCCGGAACCGGCCTATTTCGCGCGATGGGCAATCTCGGCGTACAGCAACTCGTAAACCTTAGCCGCATGAGCTGAGCTGTCGCGCAGCATCTGAATGGCCTCCTCCAGAGTCTGAGGTTCCATCTGGCCCACAATGCGCCACCCTAAAGCGATGTTCTTCGCTTCTTCCAGCCGGTTTGGGGTTTGTTCGATCGATGCAGCTTCAGACACAGAATTCTCCTGATTTGAGTGTTGGCCCTATTTTACGGACCATCGCTTCGCCATCTCAACCCCTGATTCAGGGCGGGCGGTCATTTTGGCTAGTTTTTACCCACTTTTCAGTTAAGTGGCGTTTTATCCAGCAAAATTAGAAAAATCCCCGGCTTAAAGTCGCTTACTGCCTGATGATGAAATAGCACTATTTCATCGTTTTGCGCTAACTTCCAGCCCTTTGTGCGGAAAATTTCTGCTGAATTTGGCCGGAAAAAAAATAAAAGTGTTGCGCAGATGAGAAGCGTTAAGGGCTATCGGTAACAGATCCGATGTAAACAAGGAACGTTCGGCTGGCGTTTAAGGTTAGTTTAGGGACGGGGTTGGTCTCATCCCCAACTGTAGTCATGCTGTCTTGCCGGTTGCCAGTAAAGAGTCATCAGCCAATTGCTGCTGTACCGCAGCCAGGAACAGGCGTAGGGCCGCAGGCTGAAGCTCACGCGACAGGTAAAGACCATAAATACCCAGCGTTTTTGGCGTGAAATCTGACATCACAAGCTGCAATTTCCCGCTGCCGATCGCCGCTCGTGCCTCCATCTCCGGCACCATCGCCAGACCGCAACCGGCGATGGCCGCATCGCACAACACCGAGGAGATCCCTGCGCTGAAATTCCCCCTGATGGCAGTGTTTACCACCTCACCGTTTCGGTCTTTAAATTGCCAGTTCTGTCCAGCGAAGCGGCTGTAGTGCAGGCAGTTATGCTGCGTCAACTCCTGCGGCGTTTGCGGTGCGCCGTGCTGCTGGAGATAACCTGGTGACGCGCACACCACCGAAGCACATTCACCGAGGCGACGCGCAATCGTGCCGGGTTCAGGATCGTTAGTGATGCGCACCGCCAGATCTATACGCTCGCCAATCAGACTGACTGACTGGTTGTTGATCTCAAGCTCGATACGCAGTGCCGGATAACGAGCCAAAAACGCCGGGATCATTGGGCCAAGAATATGGGTGGCGGTAGAGTGGGCGCAGGCCACCCGCAGCGTGCCCTGTACCTCACGCTGTGCGCCCTGTTCAGCAATTTCCTCCGCCAGACGCGCCAGAACACGGCTCTTTTCGAGAATTTT
Organism: Erwinia typographi; assembly: GCF_000773975.1. Lineage (GTDB taxonomy): Bacteria > Pseudomonadota > Gammaproteobacteria > Enterobacterales > Enterobacteriaceae > Erwinia > Erwinia typographi. Next base: position 53,747 of record NZ_JRUQ01000005.1, on the reverse strand, counting down.
CTCCCCTGCGGGCGTGATGGTAAGACGGCGCGACGACCGGTGCAGCAAGCGCGCGCCAGCCCATTTCTCCATTTCGTCGAGATAGCGGCTGACCATGGGCCGCGAAATGTCCAGCGCCCGCGCAGCGGCGCTCAGGCTGCCCAGTTCGCAGATACGATTAAACACCGTGGCCGCTGTCACTCTGTCCATGCTCACTCCATCCGATCGTTTTATGAAACTGAACATCTCTGATTACGGTAATTCTATCAGACCAGGATTCCCCTACAATAGCGCTTTCAGTTACGGCAAGCCGCCGCTTAAAGGAAGACACAATGAAGATGAAAAAATTAGCACTGCTGTTGGCGCTCGCCGCCAGCCCGGCACTGGCCGCTCCGCTGCACTTAGAAGTATTCAATCCTCAGAAGGCGGGTCTGTTCCCCGTTTCTTCGACGCTGGTATCCGGCCCGCATGAAGCAATATTGTTTGATGCGCAGTTCAGCCCGGCAGATGGCAAAAAGCTGGTTGAGATGATCAAAGCCAGCGGCAAGAAGCTGACGCAAATTGTGATTACCTCCGGCGATCCCGACTTCTATTTCGGTCTGGAACCGATCGTCAAAGCCTTTCCGCAGGTGAAGGTCACGGCTTCGCCGGTGGTAGTGGAACATATCGAAGCCACTAAAGACGCCAAGCTGCAATATTGGGGCCCCAAAATGAGCGGCGGCGCGCCCTCACAGGTGTTTGTACCCAACATTAGCTTTCAGACAGGTTTCAGCGTAGATGGCGAGCGTATTGAACTGCGTCATGGCGGAGATAAATCTGCCTACCTGTGGATTCCGGCGAATCGGGCGATTCTGGGAGGCACGGCAGTGGCGGCGGGTATCCACGTCTGGACAGCGGATACGCAAACGCCCGCCAGTCGCGAACAGTGGCGCAGCGTGCTGCGTGAAATGCAGCAGTTAAAGCCAAAGGTGGTGATCCCGGGTCATTACATTGGCGCTCGTCCGTACGGCGACCAGGCCGTGACCTTCACGCTCAATTATCTGCAACAGTTTGAAGCGGCGCTGAAGCAGAAGAAAGGTTCGGCGGCGGTGATTGAAACCATGAAAGCGGCCTGGCCTAATCTGCCAGATGAGAGCTCACTGGACCTGAGCGCAAAAGTGAATAGCGGTGAGATGAAGTGGTAGTGTGCAAGCTCAAGGATTAAAGATGGCGGGAGCAGAACGCTCCCGCCATTAAGTACGCTGATATATGCCTGAGCATCGCGTCGCCAGACTCGCAAAACTTCAGCAGATTAGCGTCTTCCCTGTGACGCAGTATCACGCGCACAAAGTGAACCGGCTCTGATGAAAAAAATAATGCACCTATTTGCTTAGCACCAACGCGCATTTTGAATTATTCATATAATGATGAAAATCAGCAAGTTGCCATTAAAAGTAAGCAATCTTTCTGTTTACGCCATTGATCTTTACTGTAATGTAACCTGTTGGTGTAGCGGTTGAGGCTGGGGCTTCCGCCGTGGCTGAGGCCAACGTCACAACCTTCCCGTCATATCCATAACCAGCTGAGCCATTGTGATGATTCATTACGGATGAAAGCGTTACCCGGCTGGTGTTTTCAGGATCCAGGTCAGCATCTTCAGTGAAATCTGAATAGAACAACGAACTTTCACCTTCATCAAAGCGAGTCGGCCCTGTTGTTTTAAGATTAACGATGACATCACCACTCTGCGCTTTTACCTTAATCCAGGCCTCACAGGTTAAGCCTGAGTTATGTGAAAGCATGAAGCAATCGTCAACGCCAGAATCGCCTTCAAAGTGGATATTACCCCCGACAGAACTGGCTCCACGATAGAGGTTAATGAACGTCTTACCGCATACATTACTCAGTAAGGGGTTTTCAGTTGGTAATGTCGTCGTATCACGAAGTGTTTTACCGTTTACCTCAAGGTGCCAGTGCTGGTTAGCATAGCGAAAGTTAAACTGCCCCACGCGGAACCACTTGTCTTCAGTCGAATTATTGGTAATTCGATAACCTGAATACCAACCAGCTCTCATCGATCCGGTCATCTCGGTGCCGTAGTTCTCATCACGGCGCCAGCCCTTTTCAAAACTTGAAAGCCACGATGATCCGGTACGCTCCATGTCAATGCTGCCGCCAGTTTGCAAGTTCAGTTGACGAATCAGCACCCGCGAATAATTCAGTTTGAGTGGGTTAACGGAAGACTCAATGCTGAGAGCATCAATAATCCACTGACCATTGGACAGATCGCCAGGAAAACGCGTGTGCTCAATCCATACGTTGCGGATCAACCCTTGTGTCATACGGGGCATGTACAGCATTGCATCAGCATAACCATACTGGAAGTTTGAATTGGTCAACTCAACCGCCGTAGAGTGATCCCATTTTCCATTAGGTGAGTCTGACCAGGTAATATCAAATACCCGCCCATAAGTGTTTTTGGTGTAAATCTGGTCTAAACGCGTATCAAGTGTATCGATCAGCTTAAATGCGGAGCCACCATTATTTTCAACGCGACAGCATGTGATATTGACATATTGCCCCTCAATGGTGATGTTTTCGAAAAATGACTGCTGATTGCTGACCATCTCAGAAGTTATTGCACCAGTATTCGTGGTGGTATCCGCCGTGGCCTGGCCATCCCAAAAGAGCCCACGGATAGCCGTACGACGGGCCTGAACTTTAAAAACGGTTGAGCTGGATTGGTCGGAAACAATAATAGTTCTTGGAGAAATGCCGTATTCGCAGTCGTCCCCGTAAAGATTGAAAAACTGAAGCTCCCCCTCGCCGGTTAAATCAACAGGATTAATCATAAACTTGCCGACAGGGAAGCGAATTCCGACACTTTTAATCGGGTTTTTAGTGGTATCAGTTACAGGGGATGAAAAACCTTTTGACCATTTGTGCATGCTCACACATGCATCGTGGTTGACCGTGCCATTATCTGCATCAAATGAGGAATCACCACGTAGCCGCTTTCCACCAAAATGATAAATATTGATATCTTCAACATTATCGATGATGCGCTTCCAGTAGTAACCTCCGGCTGAAGGGACGGCAATAGTACCATTATCGTCAGAACCTGAAGTGATGGCGGTATCAAGGAAACCGACAAAACGACCGCCCCCCTGGAACGCGGAATCTTTGTCATAATAACGCTTGAGAGCAGCAATCTCGCCGGATGCAGATGGCGTGGTGTTACGTAGTTCGGCAAATGAATTTACTTCGATCATGACATTTCCTTTCATGGGTTGTTGAGCATATATGCCCGGGAGTATTCATTGCTTTCTTACAGGCCTGAGCTGATGCAGCGGAAACTGACACCTGTTAATGCGCTTCCAATTGCGACAGTCCCTGATATTAATTTGGACTTTCGCTCCCTTATTGCTGTAGTGTCCTCACAACAATTAAGGGGCAAAAAAAGCCTCCGGCGGTGGCCGAGGCTGGAATCTTATGATAATAAGCGTTGTGTCTACGTGACCACGCCTTTCAAGCTACGACACTTTTTGCGTAACGCAGTAGAATTATTTATATTTAATGCTGTTTTTTCTGACCTCTCTGGTTCGGCCACCTATGGCAAGCATCACGTCCAGTTAACAGCTAACGGAGAAAGGAAGCATGGCACGTAACTTAGCCCCCGGATATTGCGTGGTGGAACGACCCGGCACACTGGATTATCAGGCGCGGGAACTGTTCAGGGATAGTCGCTCCCCGGCCACCAGCCTGTTTATGAAACTTAATGCGGATACGCAGTATCTGAAACCAGGCCAAATCCTGATTGTGGCTGATCCGGACACACCTGACACGCTAACAATGCAGATGCTGACAACGCTCAGAGAGGCAAAGAATAAAACCAACGCTGCGTTTATTGGCGTAAGTAGTGATGATGCCAGTTTTATGCAGAAACATTACGGGATGATTGCCGCGTTAACGGGGGCGGGAGATAAGATTTTTAGCACAGCGGGCGATGTGGGTGAAAAGTATTTTAATGCCATTGAGCAGACCCTGAAAAAAATTGAGTCAAGCTATCAGAATCAATTCCGTACTCAAGGGACGCTGATCGGTCAGCAGTTCTTTGTTGAGCGTAATCAGTTGCTGCATCAGCTTAAGGAACTGGTCAACAGGCCAATGTTAAAATCCCTTGCCCGGTATACCATGAAATTCCAACAGTATGACAATATGAAGCGGGCGCTAAACCTCTCCAGCCGTTCGATTGTGCATGAGTGGTCCACGGTGGGGATGGGTGGCATTCCGGGATATTCGTATTATGTCGGCAATGCGGCCAGGGCGGCGCGTTTCCTTAAGATGGGAGGATATATTGGCATTGGATTTGCTTTTGCCGGAACAACTAATGATGTCGCTGAAGCATGCACCAAAGGCCGCGAAGGAGAATGCGGAAAATTAGCGTTCAAGGAATACACAAAATTCGGATTATCAACAGCTGCTGGGGTTGGCGCTGGTGCTATGGGAGCAGCGGCGGGAGTCGGGGTATGTGCTGCTGTCGGAATAGTAACGGCTGGCATTGGGGGTGTTGCCTGTGCAGCAATAGGTTCAGTTGCTGCTGGCTATGCTGGCAGCGAGTTTATGAACTGGGGTGTGGATGCGATCTCTAATCGCCAGGGCGTATAAATGTTAATGAAATTTACCGGATTCTTTATAATGGCATTATGCTTAGTTAGCTTTACTCTTTCCGTCATTATTTATGGTGTAAACAGAACCAAGTATTACAAGCTTTTGGGTGAATTTCAGAAAAACAATACATTCCCTGCCCCCTATTCTTTTCATTGCCTGACAGGTTTCTTTGGTGCTATGCCTATTGCGTATTTCTTTCTCAACTTAAATAAAAAAAAGAAAATATTTTTCTTGAAACGGGATAGCAACTCATATATTTTTTTTGATAAGAGAAACAGTGAATTAATCAAATGGATGCCTGCTTTCTATTACTCATCTATCACCAGCACGATCTGTTGCGCATTGATAGTTGCGATAGCTGCGTCACTGGAAATGAAGGATAAATTCTTTCCATAATTGCCTCCTGAATATAGCCCAATTTATGGGCTATATTTTTCTATGCTTGATTATCCATTTCCAGTTTGACAGACAGCCTTCGATAAACTCCTCTGCCGTCTGAAACTTAATCCGGATCATGCCCTCTGACAGCTTTAGCTTCCTGCCTATCGGCCCGCTTTGAAATGTCTTTGTGTAGTGAGCCACCAGCAAGACATGCTCATCAGGCCGTTTTTTGCTTCTGTCTGCTTACGCAGGTGCCCGGACTTCAGCAAACTTCTTCCGGCCAAACCAGAGCCATGCGACCTGTTGCCCATTTTTCAGGCTAAATACCTTGCCCTGCCCCAGCAGATGTTTGGTAAGGATTTCACCGTGGCCGTCATGCTTAAATCGTGGGGGCATGAAAAGCCATGCCAGCGCCTAAATGCTGGTGTGATTCGACATAATATGCACGAACAAAAAAAGCGCCCCGCTGAAGGTGTTTGTATCTGAAATGGGCATGAGAAATATGGATGACAATCGAGGTAAGGACTGGACGGTGATTGCGGTATAGTTTTTAAGCGGTGTTGCAGAAGTATTGCAGAAAGATTTTAAAGAGACAGAAACATCCCCATAATCGACCAGAATTACAGGAATGTTTCAATTAGTGATTATTACATATGCTTAATCATAGCGTCGCCAAACTCTGAAGATTTCAGCAGCGTAGCGCCTTCCATCTGACGTTCAAAGTCATAGGTCACGGTTTTGGCGGCAATCGCGCCTTCCATGCCTTTAACAATCAGGTCAGCGGCTTCGAACCATTCCATATGACGCAGCATCATTTCAGCGGACAGGATAACGGAACCTGGGTTCACTTTGTCCTGACCAGCATACTTAGGCGCCGTGCCGTGGGTGGCTTCGAACAGCGCGCATTCGTCACCGATGTTAGCACCAGGGGCAATACCGATACCGCCAACCTGCGCCGCCAGGGCGTCGGAGATGTAATCGCCGTTCAGGTTCATACAGGCAATAACGTCGTATTCCGCCGGACGCAGCAGGATCTGCTGCAGGAACGCATCGGCGATCACGTCTTTAACCACGATCTCTTTGCCAGTGTTAGGATTCTTAATCTTCATCCACGGGCCGCCGTCAATCAGTTCAGCGCCAAACTCTTCTTTCGCCAGCTGGTAGCCCCAATCCTTAAAGGCACCTTCGGTGAACTTCATGATGTTGCCTTTGTGAACCAGCGTCAGAGAATCACGGTCGTTGGTAATCGCATACTCGATAGCCGCGCGAACCAAGCGCTTGGTGCCTGCTTCTGAACACGGCTTAATGCCGATACCGCACTGCTCCGGGAAGCGAATTTTCTTCACGCCCATCTCTTCGCGCAGGAACTTGATCACTTTATCCGCATCCGCAGAACCAGCTTTCCACTCGATACCCGCGTAGATATCTTCGGAGTTCTCACGGAAGATCACCATGTCGGTATCTTCAGGACGTTTTACCGGGCTTGGCGTGCCGGTGTAGTAACGCACGGGACGCAGGCAGATGTAGAGATCAAGCTGCTGACGCAGAGCCACGTTCAGGGAACGAATACCGCCGCCGACTGGGGTAGTCAGTGGGCCTTTGATAGCCACGCGATACTCTTTAATCAGGTCGAGGGTTTCTTCTGGCAGCCAGACGTCCTGGCCGTAGAGCTCTACCGATTTCTCACCGGTGTAAATTTCCATCCAGGAAATTTTACGCTCACCGTTATAAGCTTTCTGTACAGCGGCATCGACAACTTTGATCATCACTGGAGAAACGTCCACGCCAATACCGTCACCTTCGATAAAAGGGATGATAGGGTTGTCAGGTACGTTGATTTTTCCATTCGCCAGGGTGATTTTCTGACCTTCCGCCGGAACAACTACTTTGCTTTCCATTAACCTCTCCTTCGAGCGCTTTTTTGTTAATGATTTGTAAGATGCGCGTCAATACTACTTGAATATTGCCGTCGCGCCAATCATCTCAGGATTGCGGTATAATGCGCTCATTGTTTTTAAGTGCAAAGACTATGAGAAACTCTTCCGTTAAGAATCACCGCGTTAAACGATTCAGCGCCTCCCCGACCGCTCGCCAGGTTGATAAAGGCCCTAAGCGTGTCATTATTTTTAACAAACCTTTTGACGTGCTGCCGCAGTTCAGCGATGAAGCGGGCCGTAGCACCCTGAAAGATTTTATCCCTGTGGCGGGGGTTTACGCCGCCGGACGCCTGGACCGCGACAGTGAAGGGCTGATGGTGCTGACCAATGATGGCGCGCTACAGGCAAAGCTGACGCAGCCGGGCAAACGCACCGGGAAAATTTATTATGTGCAGGTGGAAGGTGTCCCTGAAGAAAGCGATCTCCAGCCGCTGCGGGATGGCATTAATCTGAAAGAGGGACCTACCCTGCCCGCCGGCGCGGAGCTGGTAGCAGAGCCCGCCTGGCTGTGGCCCCGCAATCCGCCTATCCGTGAGCGTAAAGCCATTCCTACCAGTTGGCTAAAAATAACGTTATACGAAGGGCGCAATCGTCAGGTCAGAAGGATGACGGCGCAGATTGGCTTCCCTACCCTGCGCTTAATCCGCTTTGCTATGGGCACGCAGATGTTGCAGGATTTAGCGCCAGGCGAATGGCGAGACGTCACCGCTGAGTTTTCTCTTTAAGTCATTTTTTAGCAAGGAGCCAGCCATGTTTAAGCCTCACGTTACCGTCGCAACCGTAGTGCAAGCCGAAGGGCAATTTCTGGTGGTGGAAGAGATGGTCAGGGGGCGGGCAACGTGGAATCAGCCTGCCGGCCATCTGGAAGCGGATGAAACCTTGCTGCAGGCCGCCGTACGAGAACTGTACGAGGAGACGGGTCTGGAGGGCGTTCCGCAGGCTTTTCTGCGCCTGCATCAGTGGATCGCGCCGGACAACACCCCTTTTTTACGCTTCCTGTTCGCGCTGGATTTACCGAAAATGCTGCCGACCTACCCGCAGGATCGGGATATCGATCGCTGCTGGTGGCTGCCGCCGGAAGAGATCCTCGGCGCGAAAAAGCTGCGTTCTCCACTGGTTGCGGAAAGCATTCTGATTTATCAGCAGGGTCCGCGCTATCCGCTGGAGGTGCTGAGCGCGTTTCAGTGGCCGTTTAGCGAGGATGCGCCAGCCGCAGACGCGTGGTAGACTACGCCGCAATTTTAAAGGGCAGCCTTTAACTGCCACTAAAGTCGGGTATTACTCATGTCTCAAAGCCAGAAAAAAGTGATCGTCGGCATGTCCGGCGGCGTTGACTCCTCCGTTTCAGCCTGGTTGCTACAGCAGCAGGGCTATCAGGTTGAAGGCCTGTTTATGAAAAACTGGGAGGAGGATGACGGTGAGGAATACTGTACCGCTGCGGAGGATCTGGCCGATGCGCAGGCGGTTTGCGACAAATTAGGCATCTGGCTGCACACCGTTAACTTTGCCGCCGAATACTGGGACAACGTCTTTGAGCACTTCCTGGAAGAGTACAAAGCGGGCCGCACGCCAAACCCGGATATTCTGTGCAACAAAGAGATCAAATTTAAAGCCTTTCTGGAGTTTGCCGCCGAAGATTTAGGCGCGGATTTCATTGCTACCGGTCACTATGTCCGTCGCCAGGACGTTGGGGGCAAAAGCCGCCTGCTGCGCGGGCTGGACGACAACAAAGACCAGAGCTATTTCCTCTACACGCTGGGCCATGAGCAGATTGCCCAAAGTCTGTTCCCGGTGGGCGAACTGGCGAAACCCGAAGTGCGCCGCCTGGCCGAAGAGCTGGAACTGGTGACGGCGAAGAAGAAAGATTCTACCGGCATCTGCTTCATCGGCGAACGCAAGTTTCGCGACTTTTTGGGTCGCTACTTACCGGCGCAGCCTGGCGTTATTCTCAGCACGGAGGGCGAAGTGGTCGGCGAGCATCAGGGCCTGATGTACCATACGCTGGGCCAGCGTAAGGGCCTGGGAATCGGCGGCACCAAAGAAGGCAGCGAAGCGCCATGGTACGTGGTCGATAAAGATGTCGCCAACAACCTGCTGATTGTGGCTCAGGGTCACGACCATCCGCGCCTGATGTCGACAGGCCTGACGGCTCAGCAGCTGCACTGGGTAGACCGTGAAACGCTGAAGGCGCCGCTGCGCTGTACGGTCAAAACCCGCTACCGCCAGGCTGATATTGCCTGCACGGTTAGCCCGCTGGGCGAAGATCGGATCGAAGTCCGCTTTGACGAGCCGGTAGCCGCCGTCACCCCCGGACAGTCAGCGGTGTTTTATGTTGATGAAGTCTGCCTCGGCGGCGGTATTATTGAAGCGCGTCTGCCGCTGCTTTAAGTACGCGCTGGCGCATGGTGGTTAGATAACAGCATACTGGCGTAGCCCCTGCCGCATCTGAGACGGGGGAATTACAGGAGTTACCGTGGCGAAGAATTATTACGATATTACGCTGGCCCTTGCGGGCATCTGCCAGTCTGCTCACCTGGTACAACAGCTTGCGCATCAGGGACACTGCCCGGCAGACGCGCTAAAAACCTCGCTGCAAAGCGTGGTGGACCTTAATCCGCCCTCCACGCTGGCGATCTACGGCAATGACGAAGCCAACCTGCGCTTTGGCCTGGAATCGCTGCTGGGCGTGCTTAACAGCGGCAGCCGCCACGGCGCCGGGGCGGAGTTAACCCGCTACACTCTTAGCATGATGGTGCTTGAACGTAAGCTCAGCGCCAACAAAAGCGCGCTGAATGACCTGTCGCAGCGCATTGCTCAGCTGGATCGTCAGCTGGCGCACTATGATTTAGATTCCGAGACGCTGCTCAGCGCTATGGCGGCGATTTATGTCGACGTCATAAGCCCGCTGGGGCCGCGAATTCAGGTTACCGGCTCCCCTGCGGTGTTGCAGAACACCCAGATCCAGAGCAAAGTTCGCGCCACGCTGCTGGCCGGTATTCGCTCGGCGGTGCTGTGGCACCAGGTGGGCGGCGGTCGCCTGCAACTGATGTTTTCACGCAATCGCCTCGCCAGTGAGGCGAAGCAAATGCTGTCCCGTATCACCGAGTCCTCACTCTAAAATGTTAACCGATCCAGGAGTTGCACCGATGGAATTATCCTCTCTGACTGCCGTCTCACCCGTTGATGGCCGTTATGGCGACAAAGTCAGCCCGCTACGCGGCATTTTCAGCGAATATGGCCTGCTGAAGTTCCGCGTGCAGGTGGAAGTTCGCTGGTTACAAAAACTGGCCGCCTGCGCAGAGATCAAGGAAGTTCCTGCATTTGATGCCGACGCAAACGCTTTCCTTGATGCGATTGTCGATAATTTTAATGAAGAAGATGCCGCGCGCATTAAAACCATTGAGCGCACCACCAACCACGATGTGAAAGCGGTTGAGTACTTCCTGAAAGAAAAGGTTGAGCCAAACGCCGCGCTGCGCGCCGTCTCCGAGTTCATCCACTTCGCCTGTACTTCTGAAGACATCAATAACCTGTCTCACGCGCTGATGCTGGCAACGGCGCGTCGCGAGGCGATCGTGCCTTACTGGAGCAAAATCATCGCCGCAGTCAAAGACCTGGCCGCACAGTACCGCGATATCCCGCTGCTTTCCCGTACCCACGGTCAGCCTGCAACCCCCTCCACGCTGGGTAAAGAGATGGCGAACGTGGCTTACCGCCTGGAGCGCCAGCTGCGCCAGCTGGAGCGCGTCGAGGTGCTGGGTAAAATCAATGGCGCGGTAGGGAACTATAACGCCCACATCGCCGCTTACCCGGAAGTGGACTGGCACCAGCTGAGCGAAAGCTTTGTCACCGGCCTGGGCATTAGCTGGAACCCGTACACTACCCAGATTGAGCCGCATGACTACATTGCCGAGCTGTTTGACTGCATGGCCCGCTTCAACACGATCCTGATCGACTTCGATCGCGACGTCTGGGGCTACATAGCGCTGAACCACTTCCGCCAGAAAACTATCGCTGGCGAAATTGGTTCCTCAACCATGCCACACAAGGTCAACCCGATTGACTTCGAAAACTCCGAAGGCAACCTGGGGCTGGCAAACGCCGTGATGCAGCACCTGGCCAGCAAACTGCCGGTTTCCCGCTGGCAGCGCGACCTGACGGACTCTACCGTGCTGCGTAACCTCGGCGTGGGCGTGGGCTACGCGCTGATCGCCTACCAGGCGACGCTGAAAGGCATCGCCAAACTGGAGGTGAACCGCGACCGTCTGCTGGACGAACTGGACCACAACTGGGAAGTGCTGGCGGAGCCCATTCAGACCGTGATGCGCCGCTACGGCATTGAAAAGCCTTATGAGAAGCTGAAAGAGCTGACCCGCGGCAAGCGCGTTGACGCCGCCGGCATGAAGGCGTTTATCGACAGCCTTGAGCTGCCGGAAGAAGAGAAAACCCGCCTGAAGCTGATGACCCCGGCTAACTATATCGGTCGCGCAGTGCAGATGGTTGACGAGCTTAAGTAACCCCTGCCTGTTACGCGGGCCAGTGCCAGATCGGCCCGCGTTAACCTGCTGTTTATCTGCTATAACCTATACTTGCCAGGATTGACACAACAGCTCTGGGTTCGTCACCCCGTCTCTGACAGAAAGGATAAATTATGCGTGTACTGGTTGTGGAAGATAATCAACTGCTTCGTCATCATCTCGCCGTGCAGCTGCGCGATATGGGGCATCAGGTTGATGCTGCCGAAGATGCCAAAGAAGCCGACTATTTTCTCAGCGAGCATACGCCGGATATTACTCTGGTGGACCTGGGACTGCCGGATGAAGACGGCATGGCGCTGATCCGCCGCTGGCGCGGGCAGGACGTCAAGCAGCCGATTCTGGTGCTGACTGCCCGCGAAGGCTGGCAGGCGAAGGTGGAAGCGCTGGAAGCGGGAGCCGATGATTACGTCACCAAGCCTTTCCACATTGAGGAAGTGGTGGCGCGGATGCAGGCGCTGATGCGCCGTAACAGCGGCCTCGCCTCGCAGATTATTACCCTGCCCCCTTTCCTGGTCGATCTTTCGCGCCGCGAACTGACCATCCACGATCGGCAAATTAAGCTGACCGCCTTTGAGTACACCATCATCGAAACGCTGATCCGCAACGCCGGCAAGGTGGTCAGCAAGGACTCGCTGATGCTTCAGCTCTATCCCGATGCCGAGCTGCGCGAGAGCCACACCATTGACGTGCTGATGGGCCGCCTGCGTAAGAAAATGCAGGCCGAGCATCCTCAGGACGTCATCACCACCGTTCGCGGCCAGGGCTACAGGTTCGATCTCTCCTGAGATGCAGAATTTTCGCCCCAAAACGCCTTTCTCGCTTCGCGCCCGCTTTCTGCTGGCTACCGCCGCCGTAGTGCTGATTCTGTCACTCTCCTACGGCATGGTGGCGGTAGTAGGCTACGTGATGAGCTTTGATAAAAACTCCTACCGGGTGATGCGCGGCGAAAGCAATCTCTTCTTCACCCTTGCACAATGGCAGGATGGCAAATTAACCATCGCTCAGCCAGAGCGCGTCTCGCTAAACTTCCCCACGCTGGTTTATATCTATAACGAGAAGGGCAAGCTGCTCTGGCAGCTGCGCGACGTGCCGGAAATCCGCGACAAGATCAAACGCGAGTGGCTCAGGCGCGCTGATTTCTATGAAATCGATACGGACAACAGCACCAGCCGTCAGGCGCTGGGGAATAACCCTGAGGCGCAAAATAAGCTGACCGCCTACGATGATGACAATAACGATACCTTCACCCACTCGGTGGCGGTCAACCGCTATGATGCGACCCCCAATCTGCCCGCACTGACGATCGTCGTCATCGATACGATTCCGCAGGAGCTACAGCATTCGGACGTGGTGTGGTCCTGGTTCAGCTACGTGCTGCTGGTAAACCTGCTGCTGGTCATTCCGTTGCTGTGGCTGGCCGCGCACTGGAGTCTGCGCCCGATTGGCGCGCTGGCGGCCCAGGTCCGCGAGTTGGAAAGCGGAGTGCGTGAAACGCTCAATCCCCATCCGCCGCAGGAGCTGAAAAGCCTGGTGCGCAATCTCAACCTGCTGCTGGATAACGAGCGGCAGCGTTATACGCGCTACCGCACCACGCTGAGCGATTTAACCCACAGCCTGAAAACGCCGCTGGCGGTGCTGCAAACCACGCTCCGTTCGCTACGCGGCGGGCAAAATATCTCCATTGAGCAGGCCGAACCGATCATGCTGGAGCAGATCAGCCGTATCTCACAGCAGATAGGCTATTACCTGCACCGCGCCAGTATGCAGGCGGATCATAACGTACTGAAGCGCGAGCTGCATTCGGTCCCCGCCCTGCTGGACAGCCTGTGCTCCGCGCTTAATAAGGTTTATCAGCGCAAAGGCGTGGTGCTGACGCTGGATATCTCCCCGGAGCTGACTTTTGTCGGTGAACATAACGACCTGATGGAAGTGATGGGCAACGTGCTGGACAACGCCTGCAAATACTGCCTGGAATTTGTCGAAATCAGCGCCCGCCAGACGGATGACGAGCTGCACCTGATCGTTGAAGATGACGGGCCGGGCATTCCGGAAAGCAAGCGAAGCCTGATCTTTATTCGCGGGCAGCGGGCCGATACTCTTCGCCCCGGACAGGGGCTGGGCCTTGCGGTCGCCAGAGACATTCTGGAGCAGTACGCCGGAGAGATTATCGCCTCCACCAGCGAGCTGGGCGGCGCGCGGATGGAGGTTATTTTCAAGCGTCAGGAAGTGCTGAACGGCGACGAATAGTGATGAGCGCCGCGTCCCTGTGCAGTGCCAGACAAATGGGTTACCCCGACCCGTCCGGGCGCTGTTATAATCGGTGAAATTCAGCGTTTCAGGAACTCTCATCATGGACTATCAGCTCGATCTCAACTGGCCCGACTTTATTCAACGCTACTGGCAGAAACGTCCGGTAGTGCTTAAGCGCGGTTTTAAGAACTTTGTCGATCCGATCTCCCCTGACGAACTGGCCGGGCTGGCGATGGAAAACGAAGTCGACAGCCGCCTGGTCAGCCACCAGGACGGAAAATGGCAGGTCAGCCATGGCCCGTTTGAGAGCTACGATCATCTTGGTGAGAACAACTGGTCGCTGCTGGTTCAGGCTGTCGACCACTGGCATGAGCCTTCCGCCGCGCTGATGCGCCCTTTTAACTTCCTGCCCGACTGGCGCATCGACGATCTGATGATCTCTTTCTCAGTGCCCGGCGGCGGCGTTGGTCCGCATTTCGACCAGTACGACGTGTTTATTATTCAGGGTACCGGCCGCCGCCGCTGGCGCGTGGGCGAGAAAGTGCCGATGAAACAGCACTGCCCGCATCCGGATCTGCTCCAGGTTGAGCCGTTTGCGGCGATCATTGATGAAGAGATGGAGCCTGGCGACATCCTGTACATCCCGCCGGGATTCCCGCACGAAGGGTATTCGCTGGAGAATGCGATTAACTATTCCGTGGGCTTCCGGGCGCCAAGCGGCCGCGAGCTGATCAGCGGCTTTGCTGACTACGTTATTGCCCGCGAACTGGGTAGCCACCGCTTCAGCGATCCGGCTATCCCCACGCGCGACAACAAAGCGGAGATCCTGCCGGAAGAGCTGGAGGGGGTGCGTGCGATGATGCTTGACGTGATCAATCAGCCGGAGCACTTCAGCCAGTGGTTTGGAGAGTTTATTTCACAATCCCGCCACGAGCTGGACGTGGCGCCGCCGGAGCCGCCGTATCAGCCTGATGAAATTTACGACGCGCTACAGCAGGGCGACAGGCTGACGCGATTGGGCGGCCTGCGAGTCCTGACAATGGGTCCTGCGGTATTTGTCAACGGTGAGCAGCTGGAGTCGCCGCACCGCGCCGCACTGACCGCGCTGGCGAATCAGCACACGCTGGGCGCGGAGGAGCTGAAGGAAGCGCTGGACGACCCGTCGTTCCTGGCTCAGCTGGCCGCGCTGGTGAACTGCGGCTACTGGTACTTCGGCGACGAAGAGTAATTTTTCGCTGCGGGCGGGCTGCAATCCGCCCGCTTCAGAACCCCGATCGTCGGCAGTCAGCCCGGAACGATAGCAGCAGGCCGCTATTTTTTTGCCTGCCCGGCGGTTAGCGACGCAATGCGCATTATGACCGTCACCGCTTTTTCCATATTATCCAGCGAGGCGAACTCGTGCTTGCCGTGATAGTTGTAGCCACCGGTAAACAGGTTCGGGCACGGCAACCCCTTGAAGGAGAGCGCCGCACCGTCCGTACCGCCGCGAATCGGCTTCACTTCCGGTTCAATATCGCAGTCACGCATCGCCTGAAGCGCCAGCTCAACGATATGCGGGTGCGCTTCCACCTTCTCGCGCATGTTGAAATAGCTGTCGTCGATCTGCACCTCAATGCCACAGCCTGCCTGTAAACTCTTCGCCTGCTGGACGGCAATCTCTTTCATCCTCTGCTTACGGGCGGTGAAGGCGGCAAAATCGAAGTCGCGAATGATGTAATGCAACTCCGCCTTGTCCACGTTACCTTTGATACTGTGCAGGTGGTAAAACCCTTCATAACCCGAGGTGCATTCCGGCACCTCTTTTTCCGGCATCGCCTGGTGGAAGCGCATAGCCAGATCCAGTGCATTAACCATCACTCCCTTTGCCGTGCCGGGATGGACGTTATTGCCGGTAATTTTCACCGTGGCGGAAGCGGCGTTGAAGTTTTCATACTCGAATTCCCCCATCCCGCCGCCGTCAACGGTGTAGCCCCACTCGGCGCCAAACGCGGCCACGTCGAAGCAGCTGGTGCCTTTGCCAATCTCTTCATCCGGCGTAAAGGCGATGCGGATATCGCCATGCGGGATATTTTCATGCTTCAGTCGGACCATCGCAGTGACAATTTCAGCGATGCCCGCTTTATCATCCGCCCCCAGCAGCGATTTGCCGTCGGTGGTGATCAGCGTATGCCCAATCAGGCTGTGCAGCACCGGGAACATCACCGGCGATAAAATCTCGTCGCCCATGCCCAGCGCGATATCGCCGCCCCGGTAGTTCTCCACAATCTGCGGATTAACGTGTTTTGCCGTGAAGTCCGGCGAGGTATCCATATGGGAGATAAAGCCGATGGTCGGCACCGGCCAGTTGACGTTGGCGGGCAGCGTAGCCATCAGAATCCCATGCTCGCTAAGGGTAATATCACTCAGCCCCAGGCTTGTCAGCTCTTCCTGTAGCACCCGAGCCAGCCGCCATTGCCCTTCGGTACTGGGTACATGGCGCGCCAGACTTTTCGACTGCGTGTCGTAAGAAACATAGTTTAAGAAGCGATCGAGTAATTTATTCATCTGCCTTCCCTCTGAATGCGAATGCGTAGTATGTAGAACCCCACCTGCAAGAGTATTGCGTCAGGTCACTTCAGTGACGAATTTGTGTGCTTTCGATGCCGATAACTACTCTTTTGCGCCGCCTGGATAGTGGATCAGGCTCTGGAAGTGAACCGGCTGCCCGGTCTCGTTGCGATAGCAGTGCGGGCAGTCCGCCTGGAAGCGTAACCCTTCTCCGGCTTCAAGCGTATGCCACTCTTCATTAACCGCCAGCCTCAGCGTGCCGGAAATAACCAGCACATGCTCAATTACGCCGCGATCGTGGGCGGAGGAGTGGCTGGAGGCACCGGCGGCCAGCACAATGGCGAGCATGTCAAACCCGAGCTGCGGGTCAAAAGGAAACAGCGGCGTGACCTGCATACTGCCGCTCTGCTGTTGCCAGCTGGCGACAGCGCCGCTGCGCTGCACGACCGTGGCGGCCTGCGGCGCCGGGGCGGAAAAAAAGCGGGAGAACGGAACGTTGAAGCCGGTGGCGATTTTCCATAGCGTAGCCACCGTCGGGCTGGACTCGCCGCGTTCGATCTGCCCGAGCATGGCTTTGCTGACGCCCGTCCGTTCTGCCGCCTGCGTCAGGCTCCATTCCCGCAAGGTGCGCAGCGCTTTCAGCGTTTCTCCCAGATCCGGCCCCATCCTTCCTCCCATCGTTAATCAAGCCAGTATAGCGCTTGTACGTTATAACGCACAGTGTTAGCTTGTGCGTTATAACGTACAAACGGACACTGCTATGCGCCCGCCCTTCTCTTTTCGTCATCTGACCTTCCCCGCCGTGGTGGCCGGGTTTGTCGCGGTACTGGTGGGCTACACCAGCTCAGCGGCGATCATTTTTCAGGCGGCGGGAGCGGCTGGCGCTTCTGAGCTGCAAATTGGCGGCTGGCTGAGTATGCTGGGGCTGGCGATGGGCCTGACCTCGCTGTGCCTGTCGCTGTACTACCGTGCGCCGATCCTGACCGCCTGGTCAACGCCCGGCGCGGCGCTGCTGGTGACCAGCCTGCCGGGCACGCCGATTGCCGAGGCGATCGGCGTGTTTATCTTTGCTTCAGGGCTGATTTTCCTCTGCGGGGTAACCGGCCTGTTTGCCCGGCTGATGAACTACATTCCTCAGGCCATCTCAGCCGCCATGCTTGCCGGGATTCTGCTGCGCTTTGGCCTGGAGGCGTTTGGCGCGCTGAAGCTCGACTTTCCGCTGGCCGGCGGCATGTGCCTGGCGTATCTGCTGGCGAAGCGTTTTTTGCCTCGCTACGCCATCGTGCTGACGCTGATTGTCGGCCTGCTAATCGCCGGGCTTAGCGGCGAGATCCACTTCTCACCGCAGCCACTGACCTTTGCTCTGCCGCAGTTTATCGCGCCGCATTTCACGCTTTCAACGCTGCTGGGGATCGGCATCCCATTTTTTGTGGTAACGATGGCGTCACAAAATGCGCCAGGTATCGCTACGCTGAAGGCGGCAGGCTATACCACGCCGGTTTCCCCGCTGATTGGCTGGACCGGGCTGACTTCGCTGCTTCTCGCTCCGTTTGGTGGCTTCTCCGTCTGTATCGCGGCCATCACCGCCGCCATCTGTATGGGACCGGAGGTGAATGCCGATCCGCAGCGGCGGTACTGGGGCGCGGCCTGCGCAGGCTTTTTCTATCTGCTGGCGGGTTTATTCGGCGGCGCTATCGGCCAGCTGTTCAGCGCGCTGCCTCCGGCGCTGATCCATACCGTGGCCGGTCTTGCTCTGCTGGGGACCATTGCTGGCAGCCTTCAGCGTGCGCTGGCAGACGAGAAACAGCGTGAGGCGGCGGTCATTACCTTTCTGATTACCGCTTGCGGTTTGACTTTGCTTGGCGTGGGCGCGGCGTTCTGGGGACTGGTGGGCGGCGTAATGGCTCATCTGCTCCTTTCCCTGCCGCAGAAAAAGCGCGGGTGAACGGCTGGCCCCTGTGCTGCCAGGGGCTACCGTAAAATGACAGGCGTTAGCGGCGGTCGAATTAACGGCTTATTTTTGCCAGCAGGTTTTGCACAAACTTCGGCACCACCTCACTCGCTAATCCGTACTCTTTCTCTTCGAATTCGCTGCCAACCTGGCTGGGTTCCAGATTCAGCTCAACGGTGCGCGCCCCCTGCAACTTCGCCTCATGCACAAAGCCAGCGGCGGGATAGACGTGCCCTGAGGTGCCAATCGCCACAAAATAGTCGGCCTCGCTAAGCGCGGCATAAATCTCGTCCATCTGTAGCGGCATTTCGCCAAACCAGACGACGTGCGGGCGCAGCAGCGAAGGGAACTGGCAGCAGTGGCAGCGATCGTCAGGCTTAACGTCATCGACCCAGTGCAGGATCTGACCGCTGGTGGCGCAGCGCACCTTCAGCAGTTCGCCATGCATGTGGATCACATGGCTGTTGCCCGCCCGCTCATGGAGATTATCGATATTCTGCGTCACCAGCAGGAAATGATCGCCCAGCGCGGCTTCCAGCTCGGCCAGCGCCTCGTGAGCGGCATTGGGCTTAATGACCGGTTCCTGCAGCTGGCGGCGACGGGCGTTATAAAATGCCTGCACCTGCTCAGGGTCCCGCGCAAACCCCTCCGGCGTGGCGACATCCTCCACTTTGTGATCTTCCCACAGGCCGTCGGCCGCGCGGAAAGTACGGATACCGGACTCGGCCGAAATGCCAGCGCCGGTCAGCACCACCACCCGAGGCAGCGGGTGACGGGCGATCTCAAGGTTGCGGTCTCGCTCAAAAATGCGCTGGCGAAAACGCTGATGCACCTGACGTCGGGTCTTTTTGTAACGTGCCAGCCGCAGTCGGCGGCGGGGTGTACGCATCATAATCCTCTATTCCTTAACGTGCAGGAATGCGGCACCGCGCATTCCCCCTGCGTCTCCGTGACGCGCTTTTTCAAACCTCGGCGGTTTGGCGACCGGCAGCAGATGCGGTCTTACCCGCTCCGCCAGGCCGTCATGCAGCGCGTCGAAATTAGACAATCCACCGCCCAGCACCACCAGATGCGGATCCACCAGCGTCAGTAGGTTGCCCAGGCAAACCGCCAGCAGATCCCGGTAACGCTCGGTGTGGGCGATCGCCTGCTGGTCTCCCTGATAATAGCGGGAGATAATCTCAGGCGCACTGAGAGCCTGCTGATTATGCAGTTGCCAGAGGCGGGAGAATCCCGACCCCGACAGCCAGGAATCCACGCACCCTTTCTTGCCGCAGCCGCACTGCGGCTGCTCAATGCCGTGCCCCAGCACCGCCAAAGCGTCGAGAGGCAGGCGAACATGACCAAACTCGCCGACAACATAATTGCGGCCTGTCACGGGCCTGCCGTCGACGATCAGCCCGCCGCCAACTCCGGTGCCAAGGATTAATCCCATCACCACCGGGTAAGCCTGAAATTCATCGTCCCAGGCTTCTGACAGCGCAAAGCAGTTGGCGTCATTGTCAATTCTCACTTCACGGCCAAGACGCCGGCTAAGATCGGCCTGTAGCATCCTGCCCGTCGCCGCTGGCAGGTTGGCGCTAAACAGCGTGCCATCATCCGGTATCGGGATGCCGGGTATGCCAAGGCCAACGCTGCCCTGCTCACCGCAAAACGCATCGGCCTGTTGCGTTAACGACGTCAGCACATCCAGCAGCGCCTGATAATCATTTTTTGGCGTCGCTACCCGCTGCGTCCACACCTGCTGACGCTGGAGGTTGTAGACTCCCAGAGCAATTTTGCTGCCGCCGACGTCAAAGCCGTAATACATTGCGCTATTGTCCGCTCAGTACGCGAGCCGGGTCGATGCGACTGGCTCGTCTCGCCGGATACCAGCTGGCGATCAGGCTCAGCACCAGCGACGTGACCAGCACGATCGCCACATCCATCCAGTGAACTTCCGTAGGCAGGAAGTCGATAAAGTAGATATCGCCCGACAGAAAATGGTAGCCGGTTAAGGTTTCAATTCCGCGAACGATCGGCGTAAGGTTAAACGCGGCAAGCACGCCCACTACCACGCCGCTGACGCTGCCCACCAGCCCGGCCATCAGCCCGTACCAGACAAAGATAGCGCGGATCAGCCCATCCTTCGCGCCCAGCGTGCGTAATACCGCAATATCGCCGCTCTTGTCCTTTACCGCCATCACCAGCGTGGAGACAATATTGAAGCAGGCTACGCCAATCACCAGCACCATTGCCAGATACATAATGGCGCGGATCATCTGAATATCGCGGTACATGTAGCCATAAGTGCCGATCCAGCTGCGAATATAGACATATGAGTGGGTGACTTCGCCAGCGTCCCGCACCAGCTTTTGAGCCGCAAACGGGTCGTTCATCTTCAGCGCAATGCCCGTGACGTTGTCACCCATGTCCAGATACTGCTGCGCATCGGTCAGCGGGACCAGCGCCAGGCTGTGATCCAACTGGCCGCTGAGCGCCAGAATGCCGCTAACCTGGAGGCGTATGCGTTTGGGTTGCAGCAACTTATGCTGCGGGTCGCTGTTGGGGATCATGACGGTCAGCCAGTCGCCCTGCTTCAGGTTCAGACTGTTCGCCACGCCCTGTCCCAGAATGATTTGCTGCTTACCCGCGGCAAAGCTTTGCCAGGCATTATTCTGCACCCAGCGGGGCAGCGCGCTAAGCTTGCTTTCCTGCTGCGGGTCCACGCCCTTCAGCTGAATCGCCTGTAGCTTAGTGCCGCTTTCGATAAGGCCGGTAAAGTTGATGTAGGGCGCGGCGGCGGCAATGCCTTTCACCTGCTCGACCTTCGGCAGCAACGCCTGCCAGCCGGTAAACGGCTGATTGACCGGTTCGATTTCACCATGCGGAACCACGGCCAGAATGCGGTTGTTCAGCTCGCGTTCGAAGCCGTTCATCGCGC
Organism: Erwinia typographi; assembly: GCF_000773975.1. Taxonomy (GTDB): domain Bacteria; phylum Pseudomonadota; class Gammaproteobacteria; order Enterobacterales; family Enterobacteriaceae; genus Erwinia; species Erwinia typographi. Next base: position 32,591 of record NZ_JRUQ01000005.1, on the reverse strand, counting down.
TGAGGCCGACGATCAGCACCGCCACGCCCAGCGCAATGCCCACGGTGGAGATCACTGAAATGAGCGACACCATGCCGCTGCGACGGCGGCCCCGGCTGAAGCGCAGGCCGAGCAGAAGTGAGAGATTGCCCGCCATTACGCTATTCCTGCCAGGGTCACATCCCCGCTGAGCTGGCCGTCCCGCATCTCCATCTGGCGGTTCAGGCGCTTAGCCAGGTGCAGATCGTGGGTCACCACCAGGAAAGCGGTGCCCTGACGCACGTTCAGCTCGCCGAGCAGATCGAAAATGGCGTCCGCATTGCGGGCATCCAGGTTGCCGGTAGGCTCATCCGCCAGCACCAGCCGCGGATTGTTGACCAGCGCGCGGGCGATTGCCACGCGCTGACGCTCGCCGCCAGAAAGTTCGGACGGCCGGTGCGCCGCGCGCTTATCCAGGCCTACGGCCGTTAGCATCTCCAGCGCTTTCGCCTGGGCCTCCGCCTTGCCCGCCCTGCCGATCAGCAGCGGCATCGCCACGTTCTCCAGCGCGCTAAAGTCCGGCAGCAGGTGGTGGAACTGATAGATAAAGCCCAGCTCGCGGTTGCGCAGCTCGGCTTTGGCTGCGGAGCTCATGCCGTTGAGGGAGCTACCGTTAAACACCACGTCGCCGGAAGTCGGCGTGTCCAGCCCGCCCAGCAGGTGCATCAGGGTACTTTTACCGGAGCCGGAGCTGCCGACAATCGCCATCATCTCGCCCGGCGCCACGCTGAACGAGACATTACGCAGCACGTCGGTCTGGACGCTGCCTTCCTGATAGCGCTTGCACAGGTTGTCGCACTGCAACAGAATCGGGTTACTCATAACGTAAAGCCTCAGCGGGTTGAACGGCGGCGGCGCGCCAGGAAGGATACAGCGTGGACAGCAGCGCCACGACCATCGCCGTCACCACAATGGTGATCACTTGCGGAATGGAAATCTCTACCGGCAGGGCCGCGCCGTCAAGGAACGCGCCAATCAGCGGCATCAGGTTATTCAGCTGGCTTGCCAGCAGCACGCCCAGCAGCGCGCCCAGCACGGAGCCGACGATGCCGGCCGTCGCGCCCTGCACCATAAACACCATCACAATCTGCCTACGGGTTAGCCCCTGCGTTTGCAGGATGGCGACCTCACCCTGCTTCTCCATGATCAGCAGGCCAAGCGAGGTGATAATGTTAAACGCCGCCACGGCCACGATCAGGCTGAGCAGCAGCCCCATCATGTTTTTCTCCATGCGCACGGCCTGGAACAGCTCGCCTTTGCGCTCGCGCCAGTCTTTCCACACCAGCCCTGCCGGCAGCTTTTGCTGGCTGAGCGTATCGACCTGCAGCGGCTTATCCAGCCACAGACGCCAGCCGGTGATGTTGCCCAGCGGATAGCGCATCAGGCGGGAGGCATCCTGCTGATTGACCAGAATCTGATAGCCATCCACCTCGCTGTTGGCGGCAAAGGTGCCGATTACCGTAAACAGGCGCTGGCTGGGTAAACGGCCCATCGGCGTGAACTGGCTGGCCGAAGGCACCATCAGGCGCAGCTGTTCACCGCGCTTGACGCCAAGCTGGCTGGCAAGCTGCTCGCCGATAATCACATGGTACTGACCCGCCTGCAGATCGTTCTGCCTGACGTTAACCAGATAAGGCGACAGCGGGTCCGGTTCATCCGGATTAATCCCCAGCATCACGCCAACGCCAACGCTGCGGGCGCTTTGCAGCACCACATCGCCGGTGGTCAGCGGCGTGATCTTTTTGACCCCCTCAAGGGCGAGTGAGGCTGGCGGAACCTGCTGCGGGTTGATTGAGCCTTTGTCACTGGAGATCAGCGCCTGAGGCATCAGGTTAAGGGTGCTCTTTTCCAGCTCATGCTCAAAGCCGTTCATCACCGACAGGACGGTGACCAGCGCCAGTACGCCAAGCGTAATGCCGATAGCGGAGAGCCAGGATACAAACCGACCGAAGCGGTCTGAAGCTCGTCCACGCATATAGCGCAGACCGATAAATAACGCGACAGGTTGATACATGTAATCCGTCTTCTGGCAAAGCGTTAGCAAAAAGTGATCGAAGATAATAAAGGTTAGCCCGGCGTTATGGAACCTCTAAGCTGCTGACTCCGCTGCTTTGTTTTGTCAGCAAAGGCAACAGCGCGCCCCATTGCGCCGATATCGCCTAAAAAAACCACGCTAATTGCGCAATTATTACCCACTAATCGACATAAACTGATATCACCCTTTTTCTGAGGAAGTTCATACTGTACTAGCAATATCGCCGCAGAGTCAGCGCAGGAGTGGTAAAGATGTCTAAATATCCTAAAGGCAGCATTGTGAGACATAAAACGGGTGACATTAAAGGAATGATCGTCAATGTGTTCGAACAGGGCGACAGCCCGGCGGGCTATTACGTTAAATGGGATGACGGTAACCACAGCTATCACGGCGAAAACGAGCTGGTTTGGGCAAACATTGACCGACCCAGAATGCACTACACTCAACAATCACCGAAATAAAGGTATACTCCGGTTAGCTGAAGGGGAACGAATCGTTCCCTGCTCTCCATTTTGCGAAGAGACCGTCTGACTGATTATGCCTGAACACACCCGATACGCCCTGCCCGTGAAAGCAGGTGAACAGCGCCAGTTAGGGCAACTGACCGGCGCTGCCTGTGCAGTGGAATGCGCGGAAATCATCGAACGCCATCGTGGCCCGGTGATGTTAATTGCCCCCGACATGCAAAATGCCCTCCGCCTGCATGATGAAATCAAACAGTTTACCGATGAGCCGGTAATGACCCTGGCCGACTGGGAAACGCTGCCTTTCGACAGCTTTTCGCCGCATCAGGAGATCATTTCATCCCGCCTTTCTACGCTTTATCAGTTGCCCACGCTTGAGCGCGGCATCCTGATTTTGCCGGTGAATACGCTGATGCAGCGCGTATGCCCGCACAGCTTCCTGCACGGCCACGCGCTGGTTATGCAGAAAGGCCAGCGGCTCTCGCGGGATACGCTGCGCAGCCAGCTTGAGCAGGCCGGCTATCGCCACGTTGACCAGGTGATGGAGCACGGAGAATACGCCACCCGCGGCGCGCTGCTGGATCTCTACCCGATGGGCAGCGACCAGCCTTACCGTATCGACTTTTTTGATGATGAGATCGACAGCCTGCGCCTGTTCGACGTCGACAGCCAGCGTACGCTGGAGGAAGTTCCGGCGGTGAACCTGCTGCCCGCGCATGAGTTCCCTACCGATAAAGCGGCGATTGAGCTGTTCCGCAGCCAGTGGCGGGAGCATTTCGATGTTCGCCGCGAGTCCGAACATATTTACCAGCAGGTAAGCAAGGGCACGTTGCCGACGGGGATCGAGTACTGGCAGCCGCTGTTTTTCGATCGGCCACTGCCCGCGCTGTTCAGCTATTTGCCTGAAAATACGCTGATAGTGAACTCTGGCGATCTGGAGAGCAGCGCCGACCGCTTTCTGCTGGACGTGACCTCTCGCTTTGAAAGCCGCCGCGTTGATCCGATGCGCCCGCTGCTGTCGCCGGAAAAACTGTGGCTGCGTACCGATGAGCTGTTCAGCGAGCTGAAAAAATGGCCGCGCGTGCAGCTGAAAACCGAAGCGCTGCCGGAGAAAGCCGCCAATACCAATCTGAATTATCAGGTTCTGCCGGATCTGGCCGTACAGGCTCAGGCAAAAGCGCCGCTGGACACCCTGCGCCGCTTTCTTGAAACGTTTCCCGGCCCGGTCGTCTTTTCGGTAGAGAGTGAAGGCCGCCGTGAGGCGCTGCAAGAGCTGCTGGCGCGGATCAAAATTATTCCCAAAGCCGTACATACCCTCGCGCAGGCAGAGTCCGCCGGGCACTACCTGATGATTGGCTCCAGCGAAAAAGGCTTTATCGACGCGCTGCGCGAGCGGGCGCTGATTTGCGAGGGCGATCTGCTTGGCGAGCGCGTCAGCCGCCGCCGTCAGGACAACCGCCGCACCATCAACCCTGACGTACTGATCCGCAACCTGGCCGAGCTGCATCCGGGCCAGCCGGTGGTGCATCTGGAGCACGGCGTAGGGCGCTATATGGGTCTGACCACGCTGGAAACCGGCGGCATTACCGCCGAGTACCTGATGCTGACCTATGCGGGCGACGCTAAGCTTTACGTTCCGGTTTCGTCGCTCCACCTGATCAGCCGCTATGCGGGAGGCGCTGATGAAAATGCGCCGCTGCACAAGCTGGGCAGCGACGCGTGGTCGCGCGCGCGGCAGAAAGCCGCCGAAAAAGTCCGTGACGTCGCCGCCGAGCTGCTGGACATCTATGCCCAGCGCGCGGCCAAGGCGGGCTTCGCCTTTAAACACAACCGCGAGCAGTATCAGCTGTTCTGCGAAAGCTTCCCGTTTGAAACCACGGTGGACCAGGCGCAGGCAATCAATGCCGTGCTCAGCGACATGTGCCAGCCGCTGGCGATGGATCGCCTGGTGTGCGGCGACGTGGGCTTTGGCAAAACCGAGGTAGCGATGCGCGCCGCCTTCCTGGCGGTGGAGAATCACAAGCAGGTGGCCGTGCTGGTTCCAACTACCCTCCTCGCCCAACAGCATTACGACAACTTCCGTGACCGCTTTGCCAACTGGCCGGTACGGATTGAAATGCTCTCTCGCTTCCGTACCGCTAAAGAGCAGGCGCAGATCCTGGAGCAGGCGAAAGAAGGCAAAATTGATATTCTGATCGGCACGCACAAGCTGCTGGCTAACGAGATCAAATGGCGCGATCTCGGCCTGCTGATTGTTGATGAGGAGCACCGCTTTGGCGTGCGCCACAAAGAGCGGATTAAGGCGATGCGCGCCGACGTTGATATCCTGACGCTGACCGCTACGCCAATCCCGCGGACGCTGAATATGGCGATGAGCGGTATGCGCGACCTGTCGATTATCGCCACCCCTCCGGCACGCCGCCTGGCGGTGAAGACCTTCGTACGCGAGTTTGATGACCTGGTGGTGCGCGAGGCCATTCTGCGTGAAGTGCTGCGCGGCGGCCAGGTATACTACCTCTATAACGATGTGGAGAATATCGAGAAGGCGGCCAACCGTCTCGCCGGGCTGGTGCCGGAGGCTCGCGTTGCCATCGGCCACGGGCAGATGCGCGAACGCCAGCTGGAGCGGGTGATGAACGATTTCCACCATCAGCGCTTCAACGTGCTGGTTTGCACCACGATCATTGAAACCGGTATCGACATCCCCACCGCTAACACCATTATCATCGAGCGGGCCGATCATTTCGGTCTGGCCCAGCTGCATCAGCTGCGCGGCCGCGTGGGACGTTCGCACCACCAGGCCTATGCCTGGCTGCTGACGCCGCACCCCAAAGCGATGACCAGCGACGCCCACAAGCGCCTTGAGGCTATTGCCTCGCTGGAGGATCTGGGCGCCGGCTTTGCGCTGGCCACTCACGATCTCGAAATCCGTGGCGCCGGTGAGCTGCTGGGTGAGGATCAGAGCGGCCAGATGGAGACTATCGGCTTTTCGCTGTATATGGAGCTGCTGGAAAACGCCGTTGACGCGCTGAAGGAGGGCCGCGAGCCTTCGCTGGAAGATCTCACCAACAGCCAGACGGACATAGAGCTGCGGATGCCTTCCCTGCTGCCGGATGACTTTATTCCCGATGTGAATACCCGCCTGTCGTTCTACAAGCGGATTGCCAGCGCGCAGGAAGAGGGAGAGCTGGAAGACCTGAAGGTCGAACTGATCGATCGCTTTGGCCTGCTGCCCGACGCCGCCCGCAATTTGCTGGATATTGCCGCGCTGCGGCTGGTGGCGAAGAAAATCGGCATCCGTCGGGTGGAAGCGAGCGAAAAAGGCGGCTTCATTGAGTTTGCCGAGAAGAATCTGGCTAACCCTGGCTGGCTGATCGGTCTGCTACAGAAAGATCCGCAGCACTGGCGGCTGGATGGCCCGACGAAAATCAAGTTTATCCGGGATCTGGCGGAGCGTAAGGTGCGCATGAAGTGGGTGCGGGACTTTATGGCGCAGGTACTGGCAAACGCGGCCTGACGGGAAAAGGGCCGCTAAACTGGCTGACGCTTTTGATATAAGCACTTAAATACCTGAGGTATTTAAGTGCTTAAAACAGCCAGCAGATTCATTGGGGAGAACCTCTGAAGCCGCAGCTTTATCGATTTATAAATCCCAGCATTTGTAGCATCTCTTCACCTCTTTCGGCGTCAGCAAAAGTAATTTAGGCAACTTGCTCTCCTCGTAAAGAACTCTGTGCCGTTTACGGTTTGCGGGGCTAACCAGGGTGATGTATTTAATCATTTCCCAGTTCACCCGATCCTGACCGCCTTCCAGAGCCCCGACCCTCGCCTTTGCTGAGTAACATCGGCGGAGGTATCGCACCAGACCCAATGCTGTCGGTATATCAAGCAGAATCAGGCCGGTTGCCCGCTCAAGCCGTTCAGCCATACATTTGCTGTAGTTACCTTCAATGACCCAGCGTGCTTCACTGATAGCGCTGGCATGCAATTGCAGGAACTCGTCGTGATCCCGCGGCACCCAGTTCGTATTCGGTAAGTGATGAAGCTGATCAAGATGAACGGCCGGGAGTCCCGTCTTGCATGATATTGCCTGGGCAAGCGTTGATTTGCCGCTATTGGAGGGGCCGATGATGCAGATGCGCGGTCCCAACTCATCGAGTGAAATTATCGTTTTCATAAGGTTGTTTCTGTCAGTGACGTATCCAGAAGCAAAGAAAAACTGTCTACCTGAGAGGCTCACACAGCCTGAACAATATGCAAAAAAAATCTGGAAATGATCAACATTTCCAGACTCTTATACCATCACTGCATTGGCCAGGCGATTCTTCACCGTTCGATCAACTGTGTGACCGTTTTGTCGATCTCAGCTGGCTGTTAGACGGCTAAGCTTACGCTTTGTCGTTAAGCACCAGTTGGCCATTGTTATCCAGCGGAATACGGGTGCCCGGGTCATTATCCATGCGGATTTTGCCCTGCTCGTTACCAATTTTGTAGGTAACGTCATAACCCATCATTTTTTCCTGCTTGTCGTAAACGGTTTTGCAGCGCTGTTCGGTAGTGGTGTAGGTATCACGATCCTGCATCGCTCCCTGCACCTGGTTACCACCGTACCCGCCAGCTACGGCACCCGCAACGGTTGCCACATCGCGACCGCGACCGCCGCCAAACTGGTGGCCCAGCACGCCGCCAGCTACGGCACCCAGTACCGACCCGGCAATACGGTGTTCATCCTGGACGGCCCGACGATGGGTCAGCGTCACGTTGCGGCACTCCTGACGCGGATTTTTTGTGGTTTCTTTGATTGGTGTAGCGGAAAGCACCTGCGCATACTGGGGGCTGCGATCAAACACGTTCATGCTTGCAACCGCCGCGACGCCCAGTGCCGCCGCAACGCCAATTCCAATACCCGCCAACATTGATTTATTCACAGGATAACCTCCTGAAATTGTTACCGCGCAATTCTGACTCTCCCCACTCCCTGGGCAGAGACACTTACCCGGCGTGCGCGACGCGCCATATGGTGTTGCGGTAAATTTTGCGCATCAGGACCAATTGTGACAATAAGAAAACAGGACGAAATCATCTCCGCTTACCATAAGAGAAAGCTTTTAAGAGTGTTCCGATCGACGGCATCCGGGGGCAGTTGAAGAAGAAAGGCTTATAGCAAACGCTATCGCTATAAGCCTTCGATTGGAAAATGGCGCGGTACTACAATGGATAAATGAGGATCAGTGCAGCTTCAGTCGTGGGCGAATCACCCGGTTGATGCTGCCGACCAGCATCATCAGGCCGGTTTTGAAATAGCCGTGCAGTGCGACCTGGTGCATACGGTAAAGCGAGATGTAGACGAAACGGGCTATGCGCCCTTCCACCATCATCGAGCCGCGCATCAGGTTACCCATCAGGCTACCCACCGTGCTGAAGCGGGAGAGCGACACCAGTGATCCATGATCCTTATAAACATAGGATTTCAGGCTCTGGCCTTTAATTTGCGCCAGGATGTTACCCAGCACCAGTGAAGCCATCTGGTGGGCCGACTGTGCGCGAGGCGGCACAAATCCGCCGGAAGGCAGCGCGCAGGAGGCGCAGTCGCCGATGGCATAGATGTTCTCGTCCAGCGTGGTTTGCAGCGTTGGCTTCACCACCAGCTGGTTGATGCGATTAGTTTCCAGACCGCCAATCTCTTTCATAAAGTCTGGGGCTTTGATGCCAGCAGCCCACACCATCAGATCGGCGTCGATAAACTCGCCGGACTTGGTGTGCAGACCGTTCTTCTCGGCGCTGGTCACCATGGTCTGGGTGAGAACGCGCACGCCAAGCTTAGTCAACTCGTGGTGTGCCGCGGTAGAGATGCGTGGCGGCAAGGCGGGCAAAATGCGCTCGCCAGCTTCCACCAGCGTCACGTTCAGCGTATGGCTGTCGAGGCCTTTGTAGCCGTAGCTGTGCAGCTGTTTAACCGCGTTATGCAGCTCGGCAGAAAGCTCAACGCCGGTTGCGCCGCCGCCGACAATAGCGATGCTGACTTTTCCCTGCTCCCCTTCGCCGGAAGAGAATTTCAGGAACAGGTTGAGCATTTCGTTGTGGAAACGTCGCGCCTGATGCGGGTTATCCAGGAAAATACAGCTGTCCTTTACGCCTGGCGTGCCAAAGTCGTTGGAGGTGCTGCCCAGCGCCATCACCAGCGTGTCATACGCCAGCTCGCGCTCAGGGACCAGCAGCTCGCCCTGCGCATCCCGAATCTCAGACAGTTGCAGGAATTTCCCCTCGCGGTTGAGATTGGTCACGGTGCCGAGCTGGAACTGGAAGCCGTGATTGCGGGCATGTGCCAGGTAGCTCAGGCCGTCGATCCCCTCGTCCAGCGAACCGGTCGCCACCTCATGCAGCAGCGGCTTCCACAGGTGGCTGTGATTGCGATCCACCAGGGTGATCTCCGCCTTTTTCTTACGCCCCAGCTTATGGCCAAGCTGAGTGGCAAGCTCCAGCCCACCGGCCCCCCCGCCGACAATAACAATTTTCTTCAGTGGTGTAGTCAATTGACCCCCTTAAAATGTGAACCAACCGTTAACTAAAAGTTAAATTAATATCCTTAGTAAACATAGGGTTGGCGAGTTGATTCGTTATCTGCTGGCAGAATACCACGGGGATGAAGAAGAGATCTCTTAAAATTGATGCAGGTCAATTTTAGTTGGGCATTCTCAGAGTAATACGATGCCGGACGCAGCGGGACCGCTGCGTCCGGAAAGGGTCAGCCGAGGGTTTTAAAGGCCTTAATACGCTGGAGGTGCGGGGAGATATTTTTGAATTTATGGCCCTGCTCGTCGTCCCAGACAATTTCATAGAAACTGTGCAGCGCCGCCGCCGTGCGCTGGCTGTCCAGCGCCTCATCCTCGCGGGAGAGGATCACCAGGCAGCGATCGCGGTTCTTCTGACGAAAGTTACTGACGCATTTGGTGGCAATATCGACATACTCTTCCGGGCGATTGATTTTGCCCGCCATGTTCTCTTCCGGCCACAGGTTAGGATTGAAGATCGCCTGACGGATATCGCAAAGAAAGCCGATGCGCTCCGCCCAGAAACCGCCAAGCCCTACCCCGCAGATCAGCGGGCGTTCATCCCCGCCGCTGCGCAGCATTTTGTCGGCCTCATTCAGCAGATACTGCATATCATGCTTGGGATGGAGCGTGCTGTAGCTGAGTAAGCGGACGTCCGGGTCGATAAACTGTAGCTGGAGAACCTTTTCGTGGTTCCCCGGGCTGGTGGAATCAAAACCGTGCAGATAGATGATCATCGCTATCCTCGTTGAGAATTGCCGTCAGCTGCCTTTCTGCTCCAGCCAGCGCAGTTGTAGCGCGGTCAGGGCCTGATTTGCCTCTTTCCAGCGAGGCGAGTCCAGCAGCTGCTGGCGGGTAAATGTTCCCCGATGGTACAGCCTGCTGACGCGCTCCGCCTTGATCGGCGACAGATTATCCAGCACGCTGACCGCGCCCTGGCGGTTATTACATACCAGAATCATGTCACAACCCGCGTCCAGCGAGGCCTGCCCACGTTCAGCATAGCTGCCCATAATCGCCGCGCCCTCCATCGACAGGTCGTCAGAGAAAATCACGCCGTCGTAGCCCAGCTCGCCGCGCAGCACCGTTTTCAGCCAGTGAGAAGAGCCGCTGGCCGGGCGGGGATCGATCTGAGTATAGATAACGTGAGCCGGCATAATCGCATCCAGCGCCTGTTCTTCGATCAGCTGTTTGAAGATCTGCATATCATGCTGGCGGATCTCCAGCTCGCTGCGGTCGTCACGCGGCGTCTCTTTGTGAGAGTCCGCGCTGACCGCGCCATGGCCAGGGAAATGTTTGCCGGTGGTTTTCATCCCGGCGCTATGCATACCGCGAATAAACTGTCGCGCCATTTGCAGCGCGATAGCCGGGTCCTCGTGGAAGCTCCGCTCGCCGATTGCCGCGCTGCCGTGACCAATGTCCAGCACCGGCGCAAAGCTGATATCAATGTCCATGGCGATCATTTCTGCCGCCATCAGCCAGCCTGCCTGCTGCGCCAGCCCGGCCCCTTTCTCCTCGCCATTTAGCGCACAGAATGACTGCATCGCGGGCAGGCGGGTAAAGCCTTCGCGAAAGCGCTGAACGCGTCCCCCTTCCTGATCCACCGCCAGCACCAGCCGGTTACGTGAGGCCTCGCGGATTTGCCGGATCAGTTCGGCCAGCTGCTCAGGATCGTGATAATTGCGGGTGAACAGGATCAGCCCGCCCACCAGCGGATGCTGTAAAATTTCCCGCTCTTCTGCATCCAGCTCGTAGCCGAGCACGTCTAACATTACCGGTCCCACACATCACCTCTTAATCTGATAACACCCGCTGCCAGGCCCGTGCCGCCAGCGCGTAAAACGTTTGTTCCTGACTCTGCTGCCAGCGCAGCTCGTACCAACAGGCCATCAGCAGAGACAGCCACGGCTGCCAGCGCCGCATCTGCTGCGCCAGCGTTGCCGGATCCAGATGCTGTAACCGCGCATAGCTGATGGTCAACCGCTGCTGCTGCTCCGCATCCAGCGCATTGCCCGCCACGATCGCCGCCAGTTCCAGCGCAACGTCGCCGTCGCTGGCATATTCCCAGTCGATTAGCCGGAGGCAGTCGCGATGGCGGATGACGTTGCCGGCATGGATATCCATGTGCAGCAACGCCAGCCGTAACGGCTTCGGTTCGCCCTGCCGCTTCAGCTTTTGTATCGCCCGCAGCCAGCCATGATGACGCCGTTCGGGAGTGCTTAACAGCCAGTACTGTTGCAGCAGCCTTAGCAGGGACAGACGATACCCGCTGGGCGGCTGCTGATGCAAGGCGGCAACGCTGGCGGCCAGCGGCGCAAGCTGGCGGGCAAATTCCTCAGAACGCAGCGCCTCACCCGGCTGCCAGCCCAGCAGCAGCCACGCATCGGCATAGCCGTAAACTGCCGGAGCCAGCCCGCTGCCCGCCAGCCTGCGCAATATATGGTACTCACGGCGACGATCCACGCCGGGGATCGGGGCCGCTTTGCTTTGATGGCGAGCCAGCAACGTCAGTTCGCCCACCGCCACCTTTCCCGTCTGGCCGGTCAGCCCGGACAGCGGAAAAAAAGAACCGGCGGACTGTGCCGCCGGAAACCGTTGGGTGATTAGCCTGGCCAGCGCCGGATCAATGCTGAACGACACCGTTGCCCGACCAGATAATTTCACCGGTCTGCACCAGCATCAGCTGCATTTGCAGTGCAGGAGACTTCACGTCTCCCGATGCATTGCTGTATAGCACGTACTGCGCGCCGACGTAGCGGGCCAGTCCCACCGCCTTGCTGCGCGATCCCAGGCTGTCTTCTGCCGAAAGGCCCAGCGTCTGCTTCGCGGTTGCCAGCTGCTGCGGCGTCACCAGCGTGAACTGCGTGTTATTCTCCAGCGCCGAGTGCAGCGCAGCGGTCGCTTTAGAAGTTTGCAGGCTGCCGTTGGTGCTGTTTTTCACGCCATCTACCAGCAGGACGCTACCCGACGTAACGCCATCGGCCTTCAGCATCTGCGCAATCATCGGCGTTACGCTGGCGTCCCAGTTAATTGACTGGAACTTCGGCGGCTGCGGCACGGTTTCACCCGGCTGCGGTTGCACCGGCGGCACTGGCTGAGTGGGCTGAACAGGCTGAGCTGGCTCAACAGGGGCCGGCTGCTGGGGCTGCTGTTGCTGGCTGATACAGCCGCTGAGGATCAGCGCCAGCAGCGCTACGCCAGAGAGTTTACTAACCTTCCTTTCCACGCAATAGTCTCCTAAAGATACAGATAGAGCCTGACTTTACTGGCCGTCAGGTTACCGGTTTGCGATGATATTTCAACTTTGCTGTTCGCGGCTACGTTGGCCGTACGCGGACGTTCAAACGGGGTAATTTCCAGGCCTTTGTCATCATACCAGTAGAAACGGTAGTGAACCGTCACCGGACTCACCTGCTGGTTAAACAGTACCGCCGAGGCCCGCTGCTGCCCTTCATGTTCAGACATGACCGGCTCATCGGTGGTGATGCCGGAAGAAAGCACCGAAGACTCCATCACCAGCGACTGCGAAGTATTAATGGTCGTACGATCGCTACTGCATCCGCTCAGGAGCGCCAGTAACGTTATGCCTGTGGCAATAGCCCGCATAGTGGTGGGTATCCGCATTAAAGGAGCGTTAATTATGCCAGCATTGGCCCTAAAGGACGGCCGCCGACGAGGTGCAGGTGAATGTGATACACCTCCTGACCGCCGTGCTGGTTACAGTTGATGATCAGGCGGTAGCCATCCTCTGCGATGCCTTCGTCTTTCGCTATCTTCGCCGCCACGGTGATCATCCGGCCCAGCGTCGCTTCGTGACCGGCCACGGTGTCGTTGGTGGTAGGGATCAGGATATTAGGCACTAACAGAATATGGGTGGGCGCTTTTGGGGCGATATCCCGGAAAGCGGTGACCAACTCATCCTGATAGACGATGTCAGCCGGAATTTCACGGCGAATAATCTTACTGAAAATCGTTTCTTCAGCCATCGGGCAGATCCTTAGCAAAAAAGGGAGTGCAGGCAGTATGAGCGAGTTATTTGTTTTCTTTCAACCTTCCCGTCACTTTTCTTGCTTTAATCGCACGCGTTTTCAACACTCATCCCGTCTCAGCATAAAAAAAAGGGAGCTCTCGCTCCCTTCCGTTGCGCCGCCGCTAAAGATTAGCTGTTGCGGATATAGTCATCCATGTCGGTTTTCAGGTTGTCGGATTTAGTGCCGAAAATAGCCTGAACCCCGGAACCGGCAATGACTACGCCAGCCGCGCCCAATCTTTTCAGGCTCAGCTGATCGACTTTCGCCACGTCCGCAACGCTCACGCGCAGACGAGTGATACAGGCGTCCAGATTGGTAATGTTCTCTTTCCCACCGAACGCCGCGACAAGGTTACCGGCCATCTCACTGGCATTGCCCGTGACGTGCCCGGCAGACGTCTCTTCACGGCCCGGCGTCTTCAGATTGAATCTGGTGATAACAAAGCGGAATACCGTGTAATAAATGATGCCGTAAATGATGCCGATCACAGGGAACAGCCAGATCTTGCTGCTGTTACCGCTCAGCACCACAAAATCGATCAGGCCGTGAGAGAAACTGGTGCCGTCGCGCATACCCAGCAGAATACAGATCGGGAACGCCAGCCCGGCCAGCAGAATATGGATGCCATACAGCACCGGCGCCACGAACATAAAGGAAAACTCGATGGGCTCGGTGATCCCGGTCAGGAAAGAGGTCAGCGCGGCGGAGATCATAATCCCCCCCACCTTGGCGCGGTTTTCCGGCCTGGCGGAATGCCAGATCGCGATGGCCGCCGCCGGCAGGCCGTACATTTTAAACAGGAAGCCGCCGGAAAGTTTGCCCGCCGTTGGGTCACCGGCCATATAGCGAGGAATATCGCCGTGAAAGATCTGGCCCGCGGCATTGGTGAACTCGCCAATCTGCATCTGGAAAGGGACATTCCAGATATGGTGCAGGCCAAACGGCACCAGCGTGCGCTCAATCAGGCCGTAGAGGCCAAAGGCCACCACCGGGTTCTGATAGGCTGCCCACTGCGAGAAGTCCTGAATAGCGGTACCGATCGGCGGCCAGATAAAGGAGAGCGCCACGCCCAGGAAGATAGCGGTAAAGCCGGAGACGATCGGCACGAAGCGCTTCCCGGCGAAGAAGCCCAGATATTCCGGCAGCTTGATGCGATAGAAGCGGTTAAACATCCAGGCGGCAATAGAACCGGCAATGATCCCCCCCAGTACGCCGGTATCCGCCAGGTGTTTGGCTTCAATTTCAGCAGGAGGCAGATGCAGCACCAGCGGCGCCACCACCGCCATGGTTTTCACCATAATGCCGTAAGCGACTACCGCCGCCAGCGCGGAAACGCCGTCGTTATTGGTGAAGCCTAAGGCTACGCCGATAGCGAAGATTAGCGGCATGTTGGCAAAGACCGAGCCGCCCGCTTCGGCCATGACGTGGGAAACCACGGCAGGCAGCCAGCTAAAGTCGGCTGAACCCACGCCAAGCAGGATGCCGGCGATCGGCAGAACCGATACCGGCAGCATCAGCGATTTACCGACCTTTTGCAGGTTGGCAAAGGCATTTTTGAACATAATTTGGAACTCCTGAGTATGAGTGCTGTTTTACGCGCGTTACGCGTTGTAGCAGGGGGAGGTTCCCGCTATCAGAAGGGCGTCTTTGCGCCCTGGTTATTTATTACGAAGAGTAAAATAAATCGCTAAAACTTTATTTGATGATTATCACGTTTCACTTAACCTGCCCGCAGCGGCCGGCTCGGATGCTCAGAAAATGCCGGGTTAAGGCGATAAAAAACCCCATCGCGACGACGAGCGATGCGGTATTTGCAGCGGCAGCAATGGGTTTTGCGCCCTATGATTCGCTTAAGCGGGACAGCGGCACATGGAACAGACGGGAAAAGTTGCTGGTGGTCGCCTCAGCGATCTGCTCAATACTGACGCCCTTCAGCACCGCCATATATTCAGCGACGTCGCGAGTATAAGCAGGCTGGTTTTCTTTGCCACGGTGTGGCACGGGCGCCAGGTAAGGTGAGTCGGTCTCCACCAGGATACGATCCAGCGGGACATAGCGCGCGGCTTCACGGATTGTTTCCGCGTTGCGGAAAGTCACTATGCCAGAGAAAGAGATATAGAAGCCCATATCCAGCAGCTTAGCGGCCGTTTCACGATCTTCAGTGAAGCAGTGCAGTACGCCTCCGCAACCTTCAACCTGCTCTTCCCTGAGGATCGCCAGCGTATCTTCACGGGCATCGCGCGTATGGACTATCACCGGCTTGTTCAGATCGCGGCCAATGCGGATGTGCTCACGGAATGAGGCCTGCTGCTGCGCTTTAGTTTCCTGCTGGTAGAAGTAATCCAGCCCGGTTTCGCCCATCGCCACAACGCGGGCGTCG
Source organism: Erwinia typographi (assembly GCF_000773975.1). Taxonomy (GTDB): domain Bacteria; phylum Pseudomonadota; class Gammaproteobacteria; order Enterobacterales; family Enterobacteriaceae; genus Erwinia; species Erwinia typographi. Next base: position 17,112 of record NZ_JRUQ01000005.1, on the reverse strand, counting down.
GCAGCCAGCTGGCGCAGCTCGGCAAAATCATAGGGCTGTTCCTGATTCAGCGGATGAACGCCGCAGGAGTAAGCGACGTTCGGGCGATCGCCAATCAGCGTGGTCATCGCCTTATAGCCCGGCAGCGTGGTCGCTACCGCCAGCATAAATTTAACGTCGCGGGCGGCGGCCTTCGCCAGCACGTCGTTGACGTCCTGATGCAGTGAGGCGTAGTCCAGCCCGTCCAGATGGCAATGCGAATCGACTAAAAACATAATGACTCTCTATTCAGCCTGAATCGACGACGCGGAGTGTAGCATTTTCTCCCAGCCCAGCAGCCGATCGATCAGTAATAATTCACGGTTTACGGCAACCACTTTCAACAGACGATCGCGGCAGATCATCCACTGGCGGACGCTCTCATCCAGCGCGCTACCGGGTAGCTGCTGGGCCATTTCGGCGATCAGCGCCTGCTGGTCAACGTTGGTAATAAACTGCCCGCCGCCCTGTTGCCATTTCAGCGCATCTACCAGCAGCGCGCAAAGCCAGCCGGTCCGCTGCACCGCGTTATCGTGGTTGAGCGCGGGCAGCAGGCTTAACATATCCTGGCGTAGGGCCTTGGGCAGCGCCTGGCACAGCGTCTGGCGCGCCGACCAGTTTTTTTCCTCTAGTAGCTCCTCAGCGGCCGCAGGCGCGCCGCCGCTGAGACGCAGCGCGGTGATGGCATCCGGCTCTGGCACCGGCACCTGCTTTAGCAACCATTTCAGGCTCTGGCCTTCGTCTGGCGGCGCCAGGTGAACGCTCAGACAGCGGCTGCGAAGCGTGGCCAACAGCTGGGCAGGCTGTTGGCTGCCCAGCATAAACCAGGTATTCTTCGGCGGCTCTTCGAGGGTTTTTAACAGGGCGTTGGCGGCCGCTTCGGTCAGCGTCGCCGCGTCGGGGATCCAGACGATCTTCGCACCGCCCTGCTGAGCGTGATGATAAAGTTTTTCCGTCACTTCACGGATGGCATCAACCCCGATGGTACTTTTTTCGGCTTGCAGACAGTACCAGTCCGGGTGAGTATGGGCCTGCATCAGCTGGCAAGCATGGCACGTTCCGCAGCTTTTCAGACCGTCGCGCCGCTGGCACATCAGCCAGCGGCTGATCCCCCAGGCCAGCGAGGCCTCTCCCATTCCCGGCAGGGCATGCAGCAGCAGCGCATGGTGCCCGCGACCGGTCTGGTGCTGGCCGATAATCTGCCGGTAAGGTTGGTTCAGCCACGGATACCAGTTCATTGCTGCTCCTTCAGCCACGTCCTGAGTACCTGACGGATTGCGGCGGAAACCTGTTCAATCGGCTGAGTTGCGTCAATGGTTTTAATGCTCGCATCATTTGCCGCCAGCGCAAGATAGCGTTCGCGGGTGCGGGTGAAGAAGTTCAGCGACTCTTGCTCAATTCTGTCCAGCTCGCCACGGGCCCTCGCACGCTGCAAACCGATTTCCGGCGTGACGTCCAGATACAGCGTCATGTCCGGAGCGAACTCGCCAAGCACGCTTTGCTTCAGCTGAGCCATCAGTACGGTATCCATGCCGCGCCCCCCACCCTGATAAGCCTGGGAAGAGAGGTCGTGACGATCGCCCACTACCCAGGCTCCTCGCGCCAGCGCAGGCTTAATAATGTTCTCCACCAGCTGAACGCGGGCCGCATACAGCATCAGCAGCTCGGCCTTATCGGTAACCTGCTCGCCCTCAATTCCCTGTTTGATTAGCTCACGCAGCTTTTCAGCCAGCGGCGTACCGCCGGGCTCACGGGTAAACACAATGTCGGCAATGCCCTGCTCGCGCAGCGTGGCAACGACCACATCGCGGGCAGTGGTCTTCCCTGCCCCTTCCAGCCCTTCGATAACGATGAATTTACTGTCCATTTTTTTCCTTCACGGCGAGACGCCAGGCCTGAACGGCACGATTATGGCTGACCAGATTGGTACTGAAGGTATGGCCACCCTTACCGTCGGCGACAAAGTAGAGGAAGTCGGTTTTTAGCGGATGAGCAGCCGCTTCCAGCGAGGCTTTGCCCGGCATGGCAATCGGCCCCGGCGGCATCCCGGCAATGCTGTAGGTATTATAAGGCGTCGGGGTATCCAGATCTTTGCGGGTCAGCGTCCCCTTGTAGCTGTCGCCCATACCGTAGATCACCGTCGGATCGGTTTGCAGCCGCATGCCAATGCGCAGGCGATTAATAAAGACCGAGGCCACTTTACTGCGCTCATCGCTCAGCGCGGTTTCTTTTTCCACGATCGAGGCCATGGTCACCAGATCGTTTTTGTCTTTGTAAGGCAGTCCGTCAGTTTTGCTCTGCCACAGGCTGTCCACCAGCTTGACCATCCGCTCATGTGCCCGCTTCAGCAGCGCCACATCGCTGGTGTTAGCCGTGTAGGCGTAGGTGTCAGCATAGAACCAGCCTTCCACATCCTGCTCCGGTAAGGAGAGCGCGGTCGCGACAGTCGCCAGCTTATCATCGGCAAGCGTATGTTTGACGTAAGGCGCGGCGCGCAGTTGGGCAAGCCACTCCTGCATCCGTGTCCCCTCGACAAATCGCAGCGGGAACTGCGCCTCTTTGCCGCTGGCAAGCAGCTCAAGCATCTGCCTGACAGTCATGCCGTGAGTCAGGCGATAGGTGCCAGCCTTGAACTTAGCCAGTTTGGGTTCCAGCTTCAGCAGCCAGCCAAACCACGGCGTTTTCGGCACAATGTGCTGCTGTGTCAGTTCAGCTTCCAGAACTACGCGACCAGAACCTGCCGGCAGCGTAAAAATCGTATCCTGGTTAATGCTCAGCGTGGAGTCGGCAAACTGGCGAATCTGCCAGTAGCTGTAGGCTATGGCCGCCACCATCAGGATGATAATCCAGCCCACTCTTTTTCTTTTTACCGTCATGAAATATCCATGTTAATCGTCTTCTGGGCGCAGCAAATCAAACAGCTGCCTGGAGGGATAATGCCACTCCTCAATCTGGCAGACCGGCAGCACCGGCATCAGCGCATTGGTGATCAGCACTTCTTCCGCGCTGGCGAGAGTCTCCAGCGGCAGACTGACCTCCTGCACTTCGGTACCCAAACCGCGCAGCAGCTGGATCACCCGCTGACGCTGAATGCCGTCAACGCCCGACTGGCTGAGGGAGGGAGTAAACACCTGTTTTCCCTTGCGCCAGAATAAATTTGCCGCACAGCATTCCACCAGGCTGCCGTCAGTGTCAAGCACCAGCGCCTCGTCTGCGCCGGTCTGGTCAAGCTCTGTGCGAATCAGCACCTGCTCAAGCCGGTTAAGGTGTTTGATGCCGGCCAGCAGCGGGTTTTTACTCAGGCGAATGCTGCTGAGCGCTAGCCTGACGCCGGTCTTACGCAGCGTAAGGTAGTGAGCCGGATAGTCGGAAAGATAAACCAGCCGCGTTGGATGCTCACAGCCAGAGGCGCTATACCCTCTGCCGCCCACGCCACGGGAGATAATCGCCTTCAGCACGCCGGTTGTTCGGCTAGCCGCCGCCAACAGGATCTCCTCGCGCAGGGCAACCCAGTCAACGCCGTGGATCTTCAGCCGCTCGCACCCGGCCTGTAGCCGTGCGAGATGCGCCTCCAGCGCGACGACATTGCCCTGCAAAATCCGCGCGGTGGTGAAGCAGCCGTCACCAAACTGGACGGCGCGATCGGCCGCCAGTACCCGATCCTGCGGCTCACCGTTTATCCAAACCATGAGTCCCCCTGAGTGAACATCGCACAGCGGTAAAGATTACCCGTATGGCCCGGCAGATTCATCCGATTGTCTGTGCAGAATTGTATAGAGATAAAATACCCCCGGCCTGTCGCCCCTGTCGCCAACAAAAAAGGCCCGCGTCGCGGGCCTTTCTGAGGTTAAGGCAGCAATCAGATTTTGCGGAAAATCAGCGAACCGTTGGTTCCGCCAAATCCGAAGGAGTTGCACAAGGCATACTCAAGGCCTTTGACCTGCCGTGCCGTGTGCGGCACGAAATCCAGATCGCACCCTTCATCCGGGTTATCCAGATTAATGGTTGGCGGGATAACCTGGTCGCGCAGCGCAAGGATTGAGAAGATAGACTCTACGGCCCCCGCCGCACCTAACAGGTGACCGGTCATTGACTTGGTAGAGCTGACCATCACCCTGTCTGCGCTGGCACCGAAGATTGACTTCACCGCCTGGGTTTCTGCTCTGTCACCGGCTGAGGTGGAGGTCCCGTGCGCGTTGATATAGCCAATCTGCTCTGCCGAGAGCTGCGCATCTTTCAGTGCGTTTTTCATTGCCAGCGCCGCGCCTGCCCCATCATCTGGCGGCGAGGTCATGTGGTAAGCATCGCTACTCATGCCAAAGCCAACCAGCTCAGCATAAATTTTCGCCCCGCGTTTTTTCGCGTGCTCGTACTCTTCCAGCACCACCAGACCCGCGCCGTCGCCCAGCACGAAGCCGTCACGGTCACGGTCCCACGGACGGCTTGCCGCCTGCGGATCGTCATTGCGGGTAGAAAGCGCGCGTGCGGCGCCGAAGCCACCGATACCCAAAGGAGTACTGCCCTTCTCGGCTCCGCCAGCCAGCATCACGTCGGCATCGTTGTAAGCAATGATGCGCGCGGCCTGGCCGATGTTATGCACACCGGTAGTACAGGCGGTGGAGATGGCGATGCTTGGGCCTTTCATGCCGTACATAATCGTCAGGTGACCCGCGATCATGTTTACAATCGTGGAGGGAACGAAGAAAGGACTGATTTTACGCGGGCCGCCGTTTACCAGCGAAGCGTGGTTTTCTTCAATCAGACCGAGACCACCGATACCGGAGCCGATAGCGGCACCAATACGCTCGGCGTTCTCATCTGTGATCACCAGACCGGAATCCTGCATGGCCTGAATGCCAGCGACTACCCCGTACTGAATGAAGGCATCCATCTTGCGCTGATCTTTGCGCGAGATAAATTCTTCACAGTTAAAATCCTTTACTAAGCCTGCAAAACGCGTTGCGTAGGCACTAGTATCAAAATGGTCGATCGGGCTGATGCCACTCTGACCGGCAACAAGAGCATTCCAGGTAGACTCTACGGTATTGCCGACAGGAGACAACATGCCAAGACCGGTCACAACTACACGACGCTTAGACACGTTCATCCTCCAGGGAGGGAAAAAATGACAATGACACTGTGTGGGGCTTACAGATAAAACTCAGGCGGTCGAATGACCGCCTGGAGATGCTCACTTATGCCTGGTGACCATTGATGTAATCAATAGCAGCCTGAACGGTAGTGATTTTCTCAGCTTCTTCGTCCGGAATCTCGGTATCAAACTCTTCTTCCAGAGCCATTACCAGCTCAACGGTATCAAGAGAATCAGCGCCCAGATCTTCTACAAAAGAGGCAGTGTTAACGACTTCTTCCTGCTTAACGCCAAGCTGCTCGCCAATGATTTTCTTAACGCGTTCTTCGATAGTGCTCATACTATTAAATTTCCTATCAAAACTCGCTTTCGCGATGGTTTTCGTAGTGTATTAAATGGTGAAAAAGATGCAACTAAATCCCGGCTGGTCCGACCACGAATTTACGCTATTTTGCGGGTTTTACCGCAAATAACGCAAATACTTTTCGTGATTATCAGACCATATACATTCCGCCGTTGACGTGCAGCGTCTCACCAGTGATGTACGCAGCCTCGTCAGAGGCTAAAAATGCTACGGCATTGGCGATTTCCTGCGCGCCGCCGAGGCGACCCGCTGGCACTTCCGCCAGAATGCCCGCACGCTGATCTTCAGTCAGCGCACGCGTCATGTCGGTTTCAATGAAACCAGGCGCCACGACGTTAACGGTAATACCACGTGACGCGATTTCACGCGCCAGTGACTTGCTGAAGCCGATCAAACCCGCTTTTGCTGCCGCGTAGTTTGCCTGGCCCGCATTACCCATCGTTCCAACAACGGAACCAATGGTAATGATTCGGCCTACGCGTTTCTTCATCATAGCGCGCATTACCGCTTTTGACAGGCGGAATACCGAAGTCAGATTAGTGTCCAGGATATCCTGCCACTCGTCGTCCTTCATACGCATCAGAAGATTATCACGCGTAATGCCAGCATTATTGACTAAAATGTCCACTTCGCCAAATTCAGCGCGAATATTTTCTAAAACGCTTTCAATCGACGCGCTATCGGTGACATTCAGCTGCAGACCTTTACCCTTCTCGCCAAGCCAGGTGCTGATGGCGTCCGCGCCACTTTGGCTGGTCGCGGTGCCAACGACTTTCGCGCCGCGGGCCACCAGCGTTTCTGCGATAGCACGGCCAATGCCGCGACTTGCACCGGTAACCAGTGCGACTTTTCCTTCAAAGCTCATGTTCATCCTCGTCTGACTGTCAGAGCGCCGCTGCCAGGCTGGCCGGATCGTTCACCGGGGCTGCGGTCAGGGTGTCTACAATACGTTTCGTCAGGCCAGTCAGCACCTTACCAGGACCAACTTCCAGCAGTGACGTTACGCCTTCCTGCGCCATACGCTCCACACACTCAGTCCAGCGGACCGGGTTATACAGCTGACGAATCAGCGCGCTGCGAATCGCCTCTGGCGAGGTTTCAAACTGCACATCAACGTTGTTAACCACCGGGAATGTCGGGGCGTTGAAGGTCAGCGTTTCGAGCGCCACGGCCAGCTTATCAGCGGCCGGTTTCATCAGCGCACAGTGAGAAGGTACGCTCACCGGCAGCGGCAGAGCACGTTTGGCTCCGGCAGCTTTACAGGCTGCGCCAGCGCGTTCTACCGCCTCTTTATTGCCAGCAATAACAACCTGACCAGGCGAGTTAAAGTTTACCGGAGAAACCACCTGTCCCTGAGCCGACTCCGCACAGGCTTTAGCAATGGAGGCATCATCCAGACCAATAATCGCCTGCATGGCGCCGGTGCCTTCAGGAACCGCTTCCTGCATCAGTTTGCCACGCAATTCTACCAGTTTGATGGCGTCGCTGAACGCCAGCACCCCGGCACAAACCAGCGCACTATACTCGCCAAGGCTATGTCCTGCCAGCATTGCAGGCGCCGAACCGCCTTTTTCCTGCCAAACGCGGAAAATAGCAACAGAAGCGGCTAACAGCGCAGGCTGGGTCTGCCAGGTTTTGTTTAATTCTTCAGCCGGCCCCTGCTGAACCAGCGCCCAAAGGTCGTAGCCCAGCGCAGCGGAAGCTTCAGAAAAGGTTTTCTCAACCAGCGGGTTCTCAACGGCCAGTTCGGCCAGCATCCCCACCGTCTGGGAGCCCTGTCCCGGGAAAACCATAGCAAATTGGGTCATTGTTATGTCCTTAATTAAAAACGAACCAGCGCCGAGCCCCAGGTGAACCCACCGCCAAAGGCTTCCAGCAAAATAAGCTGTCCAGGTTGAATACGTCCGTCACGCACGGCCTCATCCAACGCGGAAGGCACGGAAGCAGCAGAAGTGTTTCCGTGACGATCGAGGGTGACCACGACTTTATCCATGCCCATGCCCAGCTTGCGGGCAGTGGCGCTGATAATGCGCAGGTTAGCCTGATGCGGCACCAGCCAGTCAATAGCTTCGCGATCCAGGTTATTGGCCTGCAGCGTTTCGTCAACGATATGCGCCAGCTCCGTCACCGCCACTTTGAAGACTTCGTTGCCGGCCATGGTGACATAGGAAGGCTGGTCCTGATGCTGACGATCCTGGTTGGACAGCGTCAGCAGCTCGCCATAGCGGCCGTCGGCGTGCAGATGGGTAGAAATGATGCCGGGTTGTTCGCTGGCAGCCAGCACGGCCGCGCCCGCGCCGTCGCCAAACAGGATGATGGTGCCGCGATCTTCAGGATCGAGCATTCTCGCCAGCACGTCCGCGCCAATCACCAGCGCATTCTTAACCGCACCATTTTTGATGTACTGATCGGCGACGCTCAGCGCGTAGGTAAAGCCTGCGCAGGCTGCCGCGAGGTCAAATGACGCAGCGTCGTCAATCCCCAGCATCTGCTGGATCATGCAGGCTGAACTGGGGAAAGCGTGGCTGGAAGAGGTGGTAGCGACCACAATCAGCCCAATATCGTTCTTATCGATGCCGGCCATTTCAAGCGCGCGCTCAGCGGCATGGAAACCCATTGTGGCTACGGTTTCATCCGGCCCAGCAATGCGACGCTCACGGATACCGGTGCGGGTGACAATCCACTCGTCCGATGTATCCACCATTTTTTCCAGATCGGCGTTAGTCCGCACCTGTTCGGGCAAATAGCTTCCCGTACCGATAATCTTCGTATACATGTACGTCAGTCACTCTTAGGTAATACAGCCTGAAGGCGGGCAGCAATTCGCTCGGGAACTTGCCGCCGCACCGCCTGCTCTGCCTGTTCTATCGCCGCAGTGAATGCGCGTTGATTCGCTGCGCCATGACTTTTAATCACGGAGCCGCGTAATCCTAACAGACAGGCACCATTGTACTGGTCGGGGTTGAGGTGGCCGAAGCGCTTTGCCAGACGTTTTTTAACCAAACGCCCCAGCAGCGTCATCCACCAGGCCCTTTTTTTACCTTCGCCCTGTGATTTCAACAGCGAAAGGAACATTCTTACCACGCCTTCCATGGTTTTCAGGGTGACATTGCCCACAAAACCATCGCAAACAAGCACATCCGTTTTCCCGGTAAGAAGATCGTTACCTTCGAGGTATCCAATATAGTTAATTTCCGGCGATTCACGCAGAATAACTGCAGCATCGCGGATACTGTTTAATCCCTTGGTCTCTTCCTGACCAATATTCAGCAGCGCCACGCGGGGGTTTTGTACGCAGAGCACCTCCTCCGCCATCACCGCGCCCATAATCGCAAACTGCACCAGCATCGCGCTGTCGGACTCGACGTTTGCGCCCAGGTCCAGCACCACCGTTTTGCCCTTTTGCTGATTCGGCAGTACCGTCATCAGCGCGGGGCGCTCAATGCCGTCGAGCGGCTTTAGCAATAATTTTGCCAGGCCCATCAGCGCCCCGGTATTTCCGGCGCTGACGCAGGCCTGAGCCTTCCCCTCTTTAATCAGCTCCAGCGCCACCCGCATCGACGTCCCGCGGCTTTGACGAATCGCCTGGGAAGGTCTGGCATCACTGGCAATAACCGACTCGGCAGGAATAATATCCAGACGTGCCAATAAGGCAGAATCAGCTTTTGCCAGAAATGACGAGATGTTGTCGGGGTCACCGACCAGAAGAAGATGCAGCTGCGAGTTTGAGGCCAGTGCCTGCATTGCAGCAGGCACTGTCACGCAGGGACCGAAATCCCCGCCCATGGCATCAATCGCCAGGGTCAGACGTGGCAAAGTATCGCCTTGCGTATCCGCAAGAATTACTTAACGATGACCTTGCGACCGCGGTAGTAACCATCCGCAGTGATGTGGTGACGCAGATGCGTTTCGCCAGAAACTTTATCTACGGAAAGAGAGGAAGTGGTCAGAGCATCGTGTGAACGACGCATACCACGCTTGGAACGGGTTGGTTTATTCTGTTGTACGGCCATGGACCTTACTCCTATTACTTACGCTTTAAACTGGCTAATACGGCAAATGGGTTTGGTTTTTCCGCCTCTGCAGGCAGTTTGCCAAACACCATGTCCGCCTCGGACACTTCACAGTGTTCAGAATCATGCACCGGAACGACAGGCAGAGCGAGGATAATTTCATCTTCAACCACCGCCAGCAGATCGATTTCACCAAACTCGTTGACCTCGACCGGCTCGTACGCTTCCGGTAGTGCCTCAGCCTGTTCGTCAGTCACGACCGGGCTGAAACAATACGTCACATGGACCTGATGCGGGAATGTCTTATTGCAGCGTTGACAGCACAGCGTAACGTCAACCGATGCAGTACCGTTAAGTACCGCTAAACGCTGGCTATCGATAGCGAACGACATCGAACACTCTACATCACTGTCCACACTCACTACCGATTCGGCAATACGCTCCACCTGTTGAGGGGTGTAAACACCCTGATAATCAAGGCGCTTTTGAGCGGTACGAACCGGATCGAGAGTCAGGGGTAATTTTACCTTTTGCATAGGGCGCGCATATTAACTTTGTAACGAGATAGAGTCAAAGAAAAAGGCCTGTTTACAGCATCTTTCACCCAATATTCGCATCCAATGCGGCGCACAGTTTAAAATGCCTTGCACCGATTCGCTATCTATTCTGGAAAAAAAAGATGACCCAACTGGTATTAGCCTCAACCTCGCCGTTCAGAAAAACGCTGCTGGAAAAGCTGGGCCTGCCCTTTATCAGCGCCGCGCCGGAGGTGGATGAAACGCCACAAGCTGATGAGTCTGCTGGCGAACTTGTAATGCGGCTGGCAGCGGCCAAGGCTCAGGCGCTGGCAGGAAAGTATCCTGAGCATCTGATTATTGGGGCGGATCAGGTCTGCGTGATTGACGGAAAAATAACCGGCAAGCCGCACACGCCGGAGAACGCCCAGCGCCAACTCAGGCAGGCAAGCGGGCATAGCGTGGTTTTTTATAGCGGACTGGCGCTTTTTAACAGTCATCATAAACAGCTACAGGTCATTTGCGAGCCATTTAAGGTGAATTTCCGGGAGCTTAGGGAGGAAGAAATCGTCAATTACATTGCCCGCGAACAGCCGCTGAACTGCGCCGGAAGTTTTAAAAGTGAGGGACTGGGGATTACGCTGTTCGACAGCCTTTCCGGACGCGATCCGAATACATTGATTGGACTGCCGCTGATCGCGCTGTGCGAAATGCTGCGCCAGGCGGGCGTTGATCCGCTGGCGGCTCAGTAGCAGCCTCCCTGCCGCTGAAGACTAGCTACTCTTGCCTGGCGAGGTTTTACGCAGTAATTCAAGACAGCGTTTCAATTCGCTATCCAGCGGCGCTTCCACCCTCATGACCTCTCCCGTATTGGGATGGGTGAATTTTAGCGCGGCGGCGTGCAGAAATAGCCGTTTCAGGCCGGTCGCCGACAGCTGCGCGTCAAAGTCACGTTCGCCATAGCGATCGTCAAAGGCAATTGGATGGCCGGCATGCTGCGTATGCACGCGGATCTGGTGCGTGCGGCCGGTAACCGGGCTGGCCTTCACCAGCGTGGCTTGAGCATAGCGCTCTTCTACCTTGAAGCGCGTTTCCGAAGGTTTGCCTTCGCTGCTGACCCGGACAATGCGCTCGCCGCTTTGCAGAATATTTTTCAGCAGCGGCGCCTGAACGCTTTTAATATGCGAAGGCCACTGGCCGCGGACCAGCGCCAGATAATCCTTTTGCATCCCCTTCTCTCTCAGCTGTTCGTGCAGCGAGCGCAGCGCCGAGCGCTTTTTCGCCACCAGCAGAATACCTGAGGTGTCACGATCGAGACGGTGAACCAGCTCAAGGAAGCGCGCTTCCGGCCGCAGCGCACGCAGGCCTTCAATCACCCCAAAACTTAATCCGCTGCCGCCGTGTACCGCCGTACCTGAAGGTTTGTTCATCACCAGGAGATGATCGTCTTCATAAATAATCGCGTCAGCTAATGCCGCCACTTTATCCAGTTTGGGTGACACCGCCTGATCGTCGCGCTCCGCCACTCTTACCGGCGGGATACGCACCTCGTCACCGGCTTCGAGCTTATATTCAGGCTTGATGCGGCCTTTATTCACCCGCACTTCACCCTTCCGCAAAATGCGATAAATCATGCTTTTCGGCACGCCTTTAAGCTGCGTACGCAAAAAATTATCGATGCGCTGTCCCGCCTCATCGGCAGAGATAGTCACCGTTCGGACTGCTGGAGTATTGGTTTTCATGGTCGGCGATTCTAAATACAGCGCCAGCATAGCGCCACCTCTTTTTCTGTGCTTAACTGACAGTGACTTTGTTAATGAGGATTTATGAGCAGTTTCTGGGCAATTGAGAGAAATGCGAGCTAAATAGCCCGGTAACCCGCGATAAACTTCACAGTGCAGCGAAAGTCACCTTGCTATCTCAAGGTTAGCAATGGAATAATGCTAATGTTTTTTCTCGCTTAACCTTGTGAAACAAGGAACAAGCGTAATAAGAAGTTTGCCGGATAGCCCATACACGCAGCAATGGCGTAAGACGTATTGAGCAATCAGGCATTTAGCGGGCTGCGGGTTGCAGCCTGGACGACAAGACGGGATTGGTTCACTCTGGTTATTCACTGGCGGTCCCCCCTTTTTTAAAAGCGCTGTTTTTCCAAATGAAAAACAGGCTGCCGAGATTTTGCGCCCCTTAGCAGACCACAGCCGTGAGGTTGACGTTTTTGCGATGAGACTCGGGGCCATCGGTTACTCGCGTCCAGCGTTACTATTGCCCGTAGCTTTGTCACTAATGTAAGAATAATGAGTAAGTTACGATGAAAAGAATGTTGATAAACGCAACTCAGCAGGAGGAGTTGCGTGTCGCTCTCGTGGATGGACAGCGCCTGTATGACCTGGATATTGAAAGCCCGGGACACGAACAGAAAAAAGCCAACATCTACAAAGGCAAGATCACCCGCATTGAACCCAGCCTTGAAGCCGCTTTCGTTGATTATGGCGCTGAGAGACACGGTTTCCTCCCCCTGAAAGAAATCTCCCGCGAATACTTTCCCAACAACTATTCTTCCCACGGCCGCCCCAATATTAAGGACGTGCTGCGTGAAGGACAGGAAGTTATCGTCCAGATCGATAAAGAAGAGCGTGGAAATAAAGGCGCAGCCTTAACGACCTTTATCAGTCTGGCCGGCAGCTATCTGGTGCTGATGCCAAACAACCCGCGTGCTGGCGGCATCTCGCGCCGTATCGAAGGTGATGATCGCACCGAACTGAAAGAGGCGCTTTCTGCTCTCGAACTGCCGGAAGGGATGGGACTGATCGTTCGCACCGCAGGCGTTGGCAAATCGGCCGAAGCGTTGCAGTGGGATCTGAGCTTCCGTATGAAGCACTGGGAAGCGATTAAAAAAGCCGCAGACAGCCGCCCTGCTCCGTTCCTGATCCATCAGGAAAGCAACGTGATTGTCCGCGCCTTCCGCGACTATCTGCGCCAGGATATCGGTGAAATTCTTATCGATAATCCTAAAGTTCTTGAGCTGGCGCGTCAGCATATCGCTGCGCTTGGCCGCCCTGACTTCAGCAGCAAAATTAAGCTCTACAACGGTGAAATCCCGCTGTTCAGCCACTATCAGATTGAATCGCAGATCGAATCCGCCTTCCAGCGTGAAGTGCGCCTGCCTTCCGGCGGGTCGATTGTTATCGACTCCACTGAAGCGCTGACCGCCATCGACATCAACTCCGCTCGCGCTACTCGCGGTGGCGATATCGAAGAGACAGCCTTCAATACCAACCTCGAAGCGGCGGACGAAATTGCCCGCCAGCTGCGCCTGCGCGACCTCGGCGGCCTGATTGTTATCGACTACATCGATATGACGCCGGTCCGCCACCAGCGCGCGGTTGAGAACCGTCTGCGCGAGGCGGTCCGTCAGGATCGCGCCCGCATTCAGATCAGCCATATCTCTCGTTTCGGCCTGCTGGAGATGTCCCGCCAGCGCCTCAGCCCGTCGCTGGGCGAGTCCAGCCATCACGTTTGCCCGCGCTGTAGCGGCACCGGCACCATTCGTGATAACGAGTCGCTGTCACTCTCCATTCTGCGCCTGATTGAAGAAGAAGCGCTGAAGGAGAACACCAAAGAAGTCCACGCCATCGTGCCGGTCCAGATCGCCTCCTATCTGCTGAACGAAAAGCGCGAGGCGGTGAGTGCTATTGAGAAACGTCAGGGCGGCGTGCGCGCCATCATCGTCCCTAACGATCAGATGCAGACTCCGCACTTCTCCGTTCTGCGCGTGCGCAGCGGTGAAGAGACCCAGACCCTCAGCTACCATCTGCCGAAGCTGCATGAAGCCGAGATGGCGCTGCCTTCTGAAGAAGAGCAGGCTGAACGTAAACGCCCTGAGCAGCCAGCTCTGGCGGCCTTTGTGATGCCAGATGCGCCGCCTGCGCCGCAGGAACCGGTTGCTGAAGACGCGCCACAGGTTGCCACCACCGCTAAACCAGCGGCGCCTGTCGAAGCAGGTAGCAGCCTGATGGGCCGCTTCTTCCGTGGCCTGAAGAAAATGTTCGCCGGTGAAGAGAAACCTGCTGAACAGCCTCAGCCAGCCGTTGTGGAAGAAAAAGCGCCGGAAGCGGCTGCGGCACCGCGCGGTGAGCGTCGTAATAACCGCCGTCAGAACAACCGTCGCGATCGTAATAATGGCGATCGTGGCGAACGTTATGGCGAACGCGGCGAACGTAGTACCGAACGCAGCGACCGTAACGATCGTAACGCTGACCGTTCAGAGCGTAATGACCGCTCAGAGCGCAGTGAGCGTACCGAACGCAATCCGCGTAACGAACGTCACTCTAATCGCAATGAGCGTATGACTCGCGACCGCGATCCGGCCGCTGAAAGCCGTGAAGAGAATCGCCGTAAACGCAACGCGCCTGCCGTCGCAGAAGCGAACGACGACCTTCAGCCGGTAGCAGAAGAGTCGCAGCAGCCACGTCGCGAACGTCAGCCTCGTCGTCGCCAGGAAGACAAACGTCCACCGGTGCAGGAAGAGAAAATTGCCGACGTTGCTGAGGTCGCCGTCGAGGGAACGGGTGAAAATGACGAACACGTTCAGGTCTTGCCGCGCCGTAAACCGCGCCAGCTCGCCCAGAAAGTGCGCATTGAAACCGCTGAGCAGACCGCTGCCCGCTCTTTTGCTCCGGCAGAAGAAGCCGCACCGGTTCAGACCGCTGCTGAACTCCCTGCCGCCGTGGACACTCACAGCGATGCGGAAGAGAGCGAAGATCGCGACAGCAACAGTATGCCGCGCCGCTCTCGTCGTTCTCCTCGCCACCTGCGCGTCAGCGGCCAGCGCCGCCGCCGCTACCGTGATGAGCGCTACCCGAACCAGTCGCCAATGCCGCTGACCTTTGCGGCGGCCTCACCTGAGATGGCCTCAGGCAAAGTCTGGATCACTTATCCCGTAGCCCAGGCTTCTGACGAGCATGAACACGAGCAGTCTGTTGTTCCTGAATACGGCCATCAGGATCAGGATACCGCCGATGCCGTGGCGGTGGCTTCTGTTGCTGCTACCTCGCAGCCTGAGGAAGCGATAGCTGAAGCCCAGCCGGTTCACATTGCGGAACCACAGCCGGAAAATACCCCGGAGATCGCGCTGGTCAACACCGATGAAACGGCTGCGATTGAGGTTCCGGTCAACGAAGAGCCTGCGGTCATCTCGTCAGCTGATGAGCCGGTTGCCGATTCCGTCGCTAAAGCGGCTGTGCCGGTTGAAGACGCTGCGCCAGCGGCTGAAACACAGCCTGCCGTCGATGCGGTTAGCGCGGTGGAAGAGATTGTGGCTGAAGCCCGGCAGGTTGAAGAGCAGCGCGCTGCAGAAGAAGTCAGCCAGCAGGCTGGTGAAGCCGCCGCTGACGTCAGCCTTGCCGTTGAGCAGCAGGTTGAAGAGGTACTGGCAGCACCGGAAGCGGTGGCGGAGCCTGTAGTGGCGACCGAGCCACATGCGCCGGTTCCAGCCCGAGATGAGCCAGTTGCACCGACTGCTGCCGAAGCAGCGCCAGTCGCTTCTGAGCCAACGGCTGCTG
Organism: Erwinia typographi; assembly: GCF_000773975.1. Taxonomy (GTDB): domain Bacteria; phylum Pseudomonadota; class Gammaproteobacteria; order Enterobacterales; family Enterobacteriaceae; genus Erwinia; species Erwinia typographi. The sequence goes on along the minus strand of NZ_JRUQ01000005.1, from coordinate 1,546 downwards.
AGCCTGCGCCAGAAGCACCTGCTGCTTCCGAGCCAGCGGCTGCTGAGCCTGCGCCAGAAGCACCTGCTGCTGCTGAGCCAACGGCTGCTGAGCCTGCGCCAGAAGCACCTGCTGCTTCCGAGCCAGCGGCTGCTGCGCTTGCGCCAGAAGCACCTGCTGCTGCTGAGCCAACGCCTGCGGTGCCCGCGCCAGAAGCGCCTGCGTCAGTCGCTAAGGCAGTCTCTGCTCAGCCGGCCTATAAGCATCATGCCGCGGCACCGATGACCAAAGCGCCTGCGCCTGACTACCAGCCGGAACCTGCGCGTCACAGTGACTGGGTGCGGCCTCCCTTCAGCTTTGAAGGTAAAGGTTCCGCTGGCGGTCATGCCGCAACCCATCAGGCCACCGCTCCGGCTACACGTCCCGAGTAAGTGATGCCTGAACGAAAAAGCCCTGGTCTTCTGACCGGGGCTTTTTTTTCCCAGAAAAAATTACCTACTGTTTAGTGCGCGTGCGATGTGCCTTCAACCTCAGCATCCGGCTCTTCCGTCTTCAGCGTCACCTCCGGCAGCGTGCCGAACTGTACCGACTGCTCCTTCAACACTTTCGCTATCTCACCGCTGATGTCTGCCTGTGCTGACACCGATAGCGCCAGCCCTGCTGGCAGCACCGCTGCGGCATGATGTTTCTCCCGCCATGCGGCAACCGCCTTTTTCAACTCGCTGATCACCGCAATTCGTGCTGCCTGCTGCTCCGCCTGCCACTGAATATTCAATAACCGGCTATCCGCTGCCCTCGCCTTCTGTTGGTTCTCTAAGGTCATCTCACTGTAGCTGGCCGCAGCGCGGTCAGCGCCCTCCACCAGTTTTGCCCTGACCACGTCCAGATGGCCAGCCTCCTGCGCCAACAGGCCTGAGTCCTTCAGAACCTGCTCCACGTTTACAAATTTCATCTCCGTACTCTCCTGTGTGTTATCCCTGCACCCACCTGCCAGCACTACCGCTGCCATTAGCGTCATGCCGCACAATGCTTTTAAACCGCGTTCCATCATCTTTTCGCTTCCGTTTAAAGCCTTCCCCTGAGGGGAAGGCTCAGATGTTACCTGATACCCATTGCTGGCTATCGATCAGAAACTGCGCGTGGCGTTCAGCATAAAGCCGTTATCCGCTGCGCCTTGTTCTCTCCACTGGTAAACATTCATGTCCAACCCGGTGTTGCCGCTACGATAGTTCGCGCCTACTGACGCGCGGGAGTTCAGGCCGCCGGAGTCTTTCTCGCCGTTAACGCGGAACTTTTGCCCCTGCATCCCCTGAAGCGAGGCGGTGCTGCCGCTCTGGCTGTAGCCCACGTTTGGCCCACCTTCCAGCGTGGCCGAAGCGGACCAGCCATTTCGGCCTTTATAGTCCACTCGCAGACCCGCAACTGCATCTGTCGCCGTCTCACTGTAACGGCTGACGCTGAGGTTAAAGTCTCCGGCTCCGCGTTCCTGATAGCCGCCGGTCATATTATGGCGGACCACCATTCCCGCAAACGGCGTAACCGCCAGTTCCCTGCTCAGCTCGAAGGT
>NZ_JRUQ01000049.1 GCF_000773975.1 Erwinia typographi | reverse complement strand
GCTATTTAGGACGGGTCACAGGAAAGAACAACGGGTGGAAAATTCCACCCGTTTTTTTATGCCTTTTCGACGTTATTTAACGCCAGCGAGACGGCCAGCGTCTGCGCCAGACAGAGTGATCCCACCTGCGAACGGAAGCCGTCAACCTGCGCTTCACGCACCACGAAACAGACGTCGCTGAAGGCGGCCAGCGGGCTGACCTGGCTGTCGGTGATGGCAATCTGATGGGCGCCGCGCCTGGCGCCCAGCTCGACCAGCTCCACGGCTTCACGCGCATACGGCGAATAGCTGATGGCGATCACCACGTCTTTCGGATTTACCATGCTCAGCTGCTCGGTAAACATGCCGCCCAGCCCGTCAATCAGAAAGGCCCGACGCTCCAGATGGCGCAGGGCATAGGTCAGGTATGAGGCCACGCTGAACGAGCGGCGCAGGCCAATCACATAAATATTCTCCGCCTGATTCAGCAGTTCCACCGCTTTATTCAACTGTTCCGGGTTGGTTTGCATCGCCAGCTGTTGCAACGCCTGGGAGTTCACCATCGTGAACACGTTGAGGATTTCAGCCGGAGTTTCAGGCGGTGCGGCGGCTTCATCGGTAGAGGTCTGGCGGAACAGTCGGGCGCGCTCGGTGTAGTTAACGGTCTCTTCCATCAGATGCTGACGGAAGACCTGTTTCATTTCGTTGAAGCCGCTAAAGCCAAAGGCGTTAGAGAAGCGGATTAGCGTGGAAGGGGGCACGTCGGCCTGTTGGGCAATGGAGGCAACGGTGTCAAAAGCAATGCTGTTGCTGTTGTCGAGAATATAGCGAGCCACCTGCTTCAGGCGCTTACTCAGGGTATCGTAGCGACGACGAATGTCGTCCTGTAACAGGGAAAGCTGCGTCGGGTTATTGGTCATTACTTCAGCTCGCTAAATAAAATAAGTCGTTTTCTTCTGGTCGATAGTCTACCAGATGAACAAAAAATTTCACTTGCTAACGAAAAACAGGGAATCTATTTCATCGGGATATGAAACGAATCACAAATTTCTGGGAAAAATGCGGCACCTGCAGGGAGGCAACTTCGCGGCGTGAAATAAGAACGGGCGATGGATCTCCCCTGAGGCGGGGAACAGGCGTTAGCGGCAGGGCCCGGCTGGACCTTGCCGCGTGGAAATTACTTCGCCGGGCGCACTTCGCGCCAGTAATCGATCAGCTGATGGTAATTGCTTTTCACCTGGGCGATCAGCGCCTCATCGTTCAGCTCACCCTGAAGCCACTGGCGGGAGGGCTGACCGAAGATTGTGCGGCCCACGGCAAATCCTTTCACCCACGGCGCTTTGGCCGCGTCGGCAAAGCCCGCCTTCAGTTTCTCTTCCGGCGCATCCAGCCCCAGGATCAAAATACCGCGGCAGTTAGGGTCTTCCCGCTCAATCAGCCTGCTGATGGCCTGCCAGCTCTCCAGCTGAAGCGGCGGCAGTTTCCACCAGTCTGGCTGGATGCCCAGCGAGTAGAAGTGGCTGAGAATATCCAGATAGTGGGACTCACTTTTGTCCGGATTGCTCTCCGGCAGGATAACTTCCAGCAGCAGCTCGTGGCCGGTTTTGTTGCAGCCATTCCACACGTCCAGTACCAGATCATCCTGCTCTTTGCGCAGCTCAGCGCTGTCGTGCGGATGATAGAACACCAGGCATTTCACGACGTGTTCCAGCGGCCAGTCGACCAGTTGCGAGCCGATGTTGCCGTGCTCAAGGCGCAGCGGGCGGGAGCCCGGCAGCTCAATAGGGCGGCCAATCCAGCGGCCTTTTCCGGTAATGGCGTTGAGCGCCGGCTGGCCGTAGGTGGTATCGGCCAGGATGCCGCTGCGGCCGTCCAGCCCGGCTTCTTCCGCCGCTTCTTCCGCCGCGCGCAGCAGCAGCAGCTTCAGTTCCGGCAGGCGTGAGGTGTCGACGCCTGCTTCCTTCGCCATATCCACCAGCTGCTTGCGGTGGTCAAAGGCAAAGACGCACAGCTCTGGCCACTGCTGCTTGCGGGTGGTAACGCGATGCAGGTGGGTCAGGCGGCTGTCCAGATCGGGGCGCGTCACCTCTTTATCACGACTTAAGAAGTCGTCCAGTTCGGCCCTGGTCGGCATGGCTGGCGCGCAGCCGTGGCGTGAGACCACCAGCGCGCCGCAGGCGTTGGCATAGCGGCAGGCCTGCTCCCAGCTTTCATCGCTCAGCCAGCCGCGCAGCAGCCCGGACATAAACGCATCGCCCGCGCCCAGCACGTTGAGCACTTCCACGCGTACGCCGCTGTGCAGCTTAGTCTGCTGCCAGCTGTCCGGGATCTCGCCTTCCAGCACCACGCAGCCCATCGGGCCGCGTTTACAAACCAGCGTCGCTTTGGTGGCCTGGCGCACGTTTTTTAGCGCGGTTAGCGTATCAGTACTGCCGCCGGCAATATGAAACTCTTCTTCCGTTCCCACCACCAGATCGAAATAGTGCAACACTTCCTGTAACTGCTGGGTGACGTGCCCGGACTCAACGTAGCGAGTTTCACCATCGCCGAGCGAGGTCAGCCCCCACAGCACCGGGCGATAATCGATATCCAGCGCGGTACGTAATCCGTGGCGGCGGGCAATATCCAGCGCCTTCAGTACCGCCGCACGGGTATCCGGGTGCGAAAGATGCGTGCCGGTAACGGCAACGGCGCGGGAAGAGGTGATGTACTCCTCTTTGATATCGTCCGGCGTCAGGCCCATATCCGCACAGTTATCGCGATAGAACACCAGCGGGAAGGTGTCCTGATCTTTGATGCCAAGGATCACCAGCCCGGTCAGTCGGGTTTTATCCGTGATCAGGTATTCAGTATCTGCCCCTACGCGCTGCAACTCTTCGCGGAGAAAACGTCCCATGTGTTCATCGCCCACGCGGGCCAACATGCCGGATTTCAGCCCCTGAATCGCCGTGCCGTACGCGACGTTACCGGACGATCCGCCGAGGTATTTTGCAAAGGTGCCCATATCTTCAAGGCGGGCGCCGATTTGCTGGCCATAAAGGTCAACGGCTATGCGCCCGATACAAATCACATCAAGCCGCTTCTGTTGTGTACTCATACCTGTTTTTTCCTTCTGTGATAAGCCGACTCAGCTGCGCTTCTCCAGCGGGGATGCCTGACTTCAACATGCCTGTCAGTATGGGGAATAAAAATTTCAAATTCAATGCAAAATGAAACTAACACCCCAAAAGTGTGAAGTGGATAAAACTCTGAAGATGAGGAGTGAGCTGGAGGCAATTTTATCGCCGTTCAGCGCCGGGCGGGCGGTGTGAGCCAGCTCGCAATCTGTTAAGCCGGTGAGGGAGAACCCTTTGAAGTGAAACGAAATTTCCTTTATTACATAATGCGTTAGTTCACCATTCCAGATTTGATCCTGCTCTCACCTCGTTCAACCCCCTTTCGCGGCATAATTTGATCTCACTCGCAAAATGAAATGTTTCTTCTGTAATTATATTTAGTGAAAAAAATATTTGTTTATAATCGCTTCACGTTTCACTTACTACTGCTAACCCCGGAAGGTTTCTGACTTTCCGCCGCACCGTGAAGGAAGAGCACATGGGTAAGATCAGATTAACCACAGCACAGGCTCTGGTCAGATTTCTGGATAATCAGTATCTGTCGGTTGATGGCGTTGAAACCAAGTTTGTGAAGGGGATTTTTGCCATCTTTGGTCACGGCAATGTGCTGGGGCTGGGCCAGGCGCTGGAGCAGGACAGCGGCGATCTGGTGGTGCATCAGGGGCGCAACGAGCAGGGAATGGCCCATGCGGCTATCGGCTACGCCAAACAGAAACTGCGTCGCGAAATCATTGCCTGCACTTCTTCGGTCGGCCCCGGCGCGGCCAATATGATCACCGCAGCGGGAACCGCATCCGCTAACCGTATTCCTTTATTACTGCTGCCGGGCGATGTGTTTGCCACCCGCCAGCCGGACCCGGTTTTGCAGCAGATTGAGCAGAGCCACGATCTCAGTATCAGCACCAATGACGCGTTTCGCGCAGTCAGCAAATACTGGGACCGCGTCAACCGCCCTGAGCAACTGATGACCGCCTGCATCAATGCGATGCGCGTGCTGACCGATCCGGAGGAAACCGGCGCGGTAACGCTCTCTCTGCCACAGGATGTTCAGGGTGAAGCCTGGGACTACCCGGACTACTTCTTCCAGAAGCGCGTTCATCTTCTGGACCGCCGCCTGCCAACGGAAGCGCAACTGGCGGCCGCGCTGAAGCTGATTGCCGGCAAGCGTAAGCCGCTGATCGTCTGCGGCGGCGGGGTGAAATACTCGGAAGCCGGTGAAGCGCTGCGTAAATTTGCCGAACATCATCAGATCCCGTTTGCGGAAACTCAGGCGGGAAAAGGCACTATCGTCTCCGATCATCCGCTGAATGTCGGCGGCGTGGGCGAAACGGGCTGTCTGGCGGCAAACCTGCTGGCGAAAGAGGCGGATCTGGTGATTGGCGTAGGCACGCGCTACACCGATTTCACTACCGCTTCGAAATGGATTTTCCATCATCCGGACGTCAGCTACCTCAATATCAACGTCAGTAATTTTGACGCCTACAAGCTGGATGCGGTGCAGGTGGTGGCGGATGCGCGTGAAGCCCTCACCGCGCTGGATCAACGCCTTACCGAGCAAGGTTTTACCAGCGGCTGGGGCGAGAAGGTTTCTCAGGCGCAGAGCAAGCTGCTGAAAGAGACCCAGCGCGTTTATCAGGCGGTTTACAGCAACGAGGGTTTTGTGCCGGAAATTGATGACCACCTGGATCGCGAAGCGGTCTATGCCGAATTTAATCGCCTGACGGACTCGTTCCTGACGCAAAGCAGCGTGTTGGGCACGCTGAATGAGCATCTCCCAAAGGATTCCGTTATCGTCGCCGCTGCGGGTAGCCTGCCGGGCGATCTTCAGCGCGTGTGGCGGACCAAAGATTACAACAGCTATCACGTAGAGTATGGCTACTCCTGCATGGGCTATGAAGTGGGCGCGTCGCTGGGCGTCAAGCTTGCCGAGCCGCACCGCGAGGTCTACACCCTGGTGGGCGACGGCTCCTTTATGATGCTGCACTCGGAGCTGGTGACCTCCATTCAGGAAGGGGCCAAAATCAACGTGGTGCTGTTCGACAATATGACCAACGGCTGCATCAACAACCTGCAAATGGAACACGGCATGGACAGCTTCACCACCGAGTTCCGCTTCCGCAATGCGGAGGGCGGCAAGCTGAACGGCGGCCTGGTGCCGGTGGACTTCGCGGCTATCGCGGGCGGCTACGGCTGCAAAACCTACCGCGTCACCACGCTGGAGCAGCTGAAGCACGCGCTGGAAGACGCACGCAGGCAGAGCGTTTCCACGCTGATTGATATTAAGGTGCTGCCAAAAACCATGGTGCACAAATATTTCAGCTGGTGGCGCGTGGGCGGTGCGCAGGTCTCTGATTCTGAACGAGTAGATGCGGTAGCCAGAATGCTCAACGAGCATATCGAGCAGGCCCGCAAATACTGATTCCAACCTCTCTTTTATCGGCGTTACGGGCTCCGCCACTGCCAGCGCATAACCGGCAGAGCGGTATGCCCGCGCTAAACCCTACACAGTAAGGACATTCTATGACTCTGAAACTTGGCGTGATCGGCACCGGTGCAATCGGTCAGGAACACATTCGTCGCTGTAGCAAAGTATTGCAGGGAGCCAAAGTGGTCGCCGTCTCGGATATCAACACCGAAAGCGCGAAGGGAATCGTTAGCCGTCTGGGGCTGGAGGCGGAGGTGTTCGCCAACGGCCATGAGGTGATCGCTTCGTCGGCGGTGGATGCGCTGATCGTCACCTCCTGGGACCCTACGCACGAAGAGTTTACGCTGGCCGCCATTGCCGCAGGCAAACCCGTCTTTTGCGAAAAACCGCTGGCGCTGAGTGCCGAAGGTTGCCGCCGCATCGTGGATGCTGAGATCGCTTACGGTAAACGGCTGGTGCAGGTCGGCTTTATGCGCCCTTACGATGCTGGCTATCGCGCGCTGAAAAAAGTCATTGTCGACGATGAAATTGGCGAACCGCTGATGCTGCACTGCGCGCACCGCAACCCGACCGTGCCGGAAAACTACACCACGGATATGGCGATCACCAACACGCTGATCCACGAGCTGGACGTACTGCGCTGGCTGACCGAGGACGACTATAAAACCGTGCAGGTGGTCTTTCCTCGCTCGACCAAAAAGACCCATGCCCGGCTGCGCGACCCGCAGGTAGTGCTGTTCGAAACGCAGAAGGGCATCCGCATTGACGTGGAGATCTTCGTCAACTGCGCCTACGGCTATGACATCCAGTGTGAAGTGATCGGGGAGACGGGGATCGCGAAGCTACCGGAACCGGCCTCGGTACAGATGCGTAAAGACGCGAAGCTGGCGACTACCATTCTGACCGACTGGAAAGACCGCTTTATTGATGCGTATGACGTGGAGCTACAGGCGTTTATTAACGATGCGACGGCGGGTGAGCTCCAGGGACCGTCGGCATGGGATGGCTACGCCGCGTCGGTCGCTGCCGATGCCTGCCTGAAGGCGCAGGAGAGCGGTGCGATTGAGGCCGTCGAGCTGCCGCCTCGTCCGGCGTTCTACAACAGGTAATCACCTTTTCTCCCCCGTCGGCGACGGGGGCGTCTGGCATCGATTTTCCCGGAGGTACAGATGAAAATCGCTTTTGACGTTGATGTCATTAAAGACCTGGGCATCACCAAAATGGTTCACCAGGTGGCGGACTGGGGCTATAAGTACATTGAACAGTCGCCGCACCCGCAGATTAACCCGTTCTATAAGCATCCGAAAGCCAGCCGGGAGATTATCACCGAATACAAAAACGCGCTGCGTGAAACCGGCGTGGAGATCTCCTCTTTTATCGTGGTGTATCGCTGGTCCGGCCCGGATGAAGCACGCCGCCAGGCCGCCGTTCGTAACTGGAAGCGGATGATTGAGATCGCGGTTGAAACCGGCGTGCAGGTGATCAATACCGAACTGTCCGGCACGCCAAACGAGCCGGAAATCTGTGAAGAGATGTTCTACCGCTCGATGGAGGAGCTGCTGCCTGTGGTTGAACGTGAAGGCATCCGCATCGAAATCCAGTCACATCCGTGGGATTTTTGTGAAGAGAACAACGAAACGGCGGACTTGGTGAAATCGTTCCGCAGCGACAACGTCAAGTATCTCTACAGCGTGCCGCACACCTTCTTTTATGACAAGGGCAAGGGCGATGTGAAAAGTATGCTGGAGTATGCCGGTGGCGATCTGTCGCATGTGCTGATTGCCGATACCATGAATCACACCAAGAACTGCCGTTATATCGTCAATCCGCCGGGCGTGGACGCCACCATCCATCAGCACGTAGGCGTGGGTGAAGGCGAAGTGGATTTTGACACTCTGTTTAAGACCCTGCGCGAGATGGACTTTGCCAACCGGACCTGCAAAGTGGGCGGTGAGTCGATCATTGCCTCTTCATTGTTCGGTTACCCGGAAAAAATGCAACGCCAGGCAGTGGAAACCCGCGAGCTGATCGAGCGTGAGCTGCTGGGCCGATAACCTCTGGCAGCCCGCGCTGCCTCTCCCTACGAGAGAAGAAGATGAACAAAGATAACGTGAAGCTGGCGATAGCGCCGATTGGCTGGACCAATGATGATATGCCGGAGCTGGGAGCAGAAAACACCTTCCAGCAGATTGTCAGCGAAATGGCGCTGGCAGGGTTTACCGGCAGCGAAGTCGGTAGCAAATACCCGCGCGATCCGGCCGTGCTGAAGCCGATGCTGGATATTCGCGGCATTCAGATCTGCAACGCCTGGTTCAGCACTTTTTTTGCCAACGGCGACAAGGCGAAAACCATTGATGAGTTTATTAACCATCGCGATTTCCTGCACGCGATGGGGGCGAAGGTCATCGGCTGTTCCGAGCAGAGTAAAAGCATTCAGGGTACGACGCTGTCGGTGCTGGAAGAGAAGCCGTACTTTACCGACGAAGAGTGGCGGCTGACCGCAGAAGGCTATAACGAGTTGGCAAAGCTGGCGGCGGAAAAGGGGATGCAGGTTTGCCTGCATCACCATATGGGCACCGCTATCCAGACTACGGAAGAGATCGATCGCTTTATGGCCAGCACCAATCAGGATGTTTTCCTGCTGTTTGATACCGGCCATGCTTACTACTCGGAGGGCAGCCAGGCGAAGATGCTGGCTATTCTTGAGAAGTATCTGCCGCGCATTAACCATGTACACCTGAAAGACGTACGGGATGAGGTGGTGGCGCAGGTGAAAAGCCGGAAGCTGTCGTTCCTGGACGGCGTGAAGAAGGGCACCTTTACCGTACCGGGCGATGGCGTTATCGATTTTATGCCGGTATTTAAAATTCTGGACGAGGCGGGTTACAAAGGCTGGATGGTGGTGGAAGCCGAGCAGGACCCGGCGTTAGCTAACCCGTTTGAGTATGCGGTGAAGGCCAGAAAGTATATTCGCGAGCGTGCGGGCTTGTAATCAGCCGCTGGAAAAAAGCCCCTGACCTTGTTTGAACAGGCAGGGGCTTTCTGGTTATTTCAGGGTAATTGTTTTGATGATGTTCTCAGAATCGGTCTGAGACTGCTGCTGATTGTCTGCTGGCAGCGTGATTTGCAGCGTCAGCAGCTTGCCATCAACCTTCGCCAACACCACAGAGGACCAGGCTGACTGGTTTTTGGCCGAAATCACGGTATCCAGCTGCTGTGCGGGCTGACCGCTCAGTTCAATCGCTTTATTGGTGACCACCTGAAGCTGCGGATCGCGGTTGCGCTGCTGCTGTTCAAGGCGCTGAGCCAGAGCATCCACCCCTTCCGTCGTTGCGTCGCCCTCAATCACGATAATCGCTTTCTGGCCTGAGGCATCGGCGTAGACGTGCATATTATTGGCCTGCGTACCGAGCTTGCCGCTCTGATCGGACATCCCGGCTGGCAGGGTGAAGCCCAGCTTGCCATCCATCAGCGTGACCGTCTGGGTGCTTTGGCTGCTGCTGGCGCCGTTGTTATCGGCTGCGGGTTTATCGTCTTTGCCGTCGCAGGCGGTCAGTCCAACCACCAGTAAACCGATACCGGCATATTTCAATAAGTTACGCATCATGATCCCTTTTACGTTAGTCGTGTGCTGCTTTACAGCCCCTCATAAAATAGCAATCAGCGGGCAAAAGCAACAGCCGCTCATGCTGCTTAGCCGAAGTTGACCTGAGCGCGACTCGATTTTTCCGCCAGGCGCTTGAGCATGGCATTCAGCAGCAGGCCGTAGGCTGGCAGGAAGAAAATCATGCAGATAAGCACCTTAAAGCTGTAATCCACCAGGGCAATTTCCACCCAGTTCTGCGCCATAAAGGGATCGGGGCTTTTGTAGAAAGCGATAAAGAAGAAGGCCAGCGTGTCGCTGATGTTACCAAGGAACATGGCCGAGGCGGGGGCAATCCACCACTGAGGAAGCTTGCGCAGGCGGTTGAAGACGTGCACATCGAGAATCTGCCCAAGCGCATAGGCCATAAAGCTGGCGCAGGCGATACGGGCGACAAACAGGTTAACCTCCTTCAGTGCCGCAAAGCCCTGCCACTCTCCCTGATAGAACAGCGCTGAGATAGCGTAGGAGATAAACAGCGCCGGGACCATCACCGCCAGAATGATGCGACGGGCCAGCGGTGCGCCAAAAATGCGCACGGTCAGATCGGTGGCAAGGAAGATAAACGGGAAGCTGAAAGCGCCCCAGGTGGTGTGTAAGCCGAAAATAGCGATCGGCAATTGCACCAGATAGTTGCTGGAGGTGATCACCAGCACATGGAATAACGACAGCCAGACCAGCGCATGCGTGCGCTGACTCGTAGAAAAAGAAATCATCTTATGACCTTTTTGTAGATTGGGGTGAGGGAACCCAATGAAAATTGTGTCGCGTTAGCGAGTGCGCGGCATATTACCTAAACAGGATGCTAATGCAATGGTTAATTATACCGCAAACGTTATCGTCGCTGCCGAAGCTTGCACCTGGAAAAGGTGAGGGTAAAATAAGCCAGGTTACCCTTCCGTTTTAATGAGATGACTATGAGCGATCCGTTCGCCAATCCCGATCAAACCCTGGATGCTCTGGGCCTGCGCTGCCCGGAGCCGGTGATGATGGTGCGTAAAACCGTGCGGCATATGCAGGACGGCGAAACGCTGCTGATTATCGCCGACGATCCGGCGACCACCCGCGATATCCCCGGCTTCTGCCGTTTTATGGAGCATACGCTGGTCGCGCAGCTGACCGGGCAAACGCCCTACAAGTATTTGCTAAAGAAAGGGCTGTAATGCGCGCGCCCTCAGCGTCAGCGCTTGCGCAGCAGTCGCAGTGCGTTAGCGGTCACTAGCGCTGTAGCGCCTGAATCCGCCAGCACGGCCAGCCACAGGCCGGTGATACCCAGCAGCGTGGTGATCAGAAACACGCCTTTCAGCCCCAGTGCTATCGTGATGTTTTGCCGGATATTGGCATGGGTCGCCCTGGAGAGGCGCAGCATCAGCGCCAGCCCGCCAAGCCGGTTATGGGTCAGGGCGGCATCGGCCGTCTCCAGCGCCACGTCGCTGCCGCTGCCCATCGCAATGCCCACGGTGGCGGCCTTCATGGCCGGAGCGTCGTTGATGCCGTCGCCCACCATCGCTACGGGCTGCGTCCGGTTCAGCTCGCCGATGGCGGCGACTTTATCCGCCGGCAGCAAGCCTGCGCGAAAGGCGATCCCCAGTTCACTGGCGATGGCTGCCGCCGCGCGGGGATTGTCTCCGGTCAGCATCACGGTCTGAATATTCAGCGCCTTCAGCTCCGCAACAGCCTGTAGCGCGTCTTCCCGCAGTTTGTCTCTCAGGGCGATCAGGCAGGCGGGCACGCCATCCTGTAACAGAACAACTACCGTGTTGCCCTTGTCCTCAAGCGAGGTAATTTGCCTGACGCAATCGGCACTGAGCACGCCCGCTTCAATCCTGCCCGGCGCACTGATTAGCAACTTGTGGCCTGCGACAACCGCCTCCACGCCGCTGCCCGCCAGCGCTTTTTGCGCCGTCGCCGGAGCAAGCGCCAGCCCGCGTTCGGCCGCCAGCGCCACAATAGCTTTTGCCAGAGGGTGCGAAGAGCCGCTTTCCACCGCTGCCGCTTTTGCCAGCAGGGAGGATTCACTCTCTTCGATCAGCGGAACCCAGGCGGTGACCTGCGGCCTGCCTTCGGTCAGCGTCCCGGTTTTGTCGAAGGCCAGCGTGCGGATCGCATTAAGGCTTTCCAGCGCCGCGCCGCCCTTAATTAGCACGCCCCGGCGGGAAGCCGTCGCCAGGCCGGATGTGATAGCGGCAGGCGTGGAGATCACCAGCGCACAGGGGCAGCCAATCAGCAGCAGCGTCAGGCCTTTATAAATCCACGGCTGCCAGTCTGCCGCCAGCAGCAGCGGAGGAATGACCGCAACCAGCAGCGCCAGCGCCATAATCAGCGGTGTATAAATCCGGCTGAACCGGTCGAGAAAGCGCTCTATCGGCGCGCGGTTGGATTCGGCTTCTTCAATCAGATGCAGAATGCGGTCAATCGCGCTTTCACCCGGTTTAGAGACGACCTCCAGCTGAACCTGACGATCGACGCTCAGGCAGCCTGCGGCAACGGCCTCGCCCTGCTGGCGCTCTACCGGCACGGACTCTCCGGTCAGGGCGCTTTCATCAAAGCTGGCAAAAGCGGAGAGCAGGCGCGCATCGGCAGGGAGGCGTGCGCCCGGCGCGACTTCAATGATGTCGCCCGGACGGAGGTTGCTCAGCGCAACCGTTTCACGCCGTTCGCCCTTAACGCGCACCGCCTCTTCCGGCTTCAGCGCCATCAACGCCGTCACGCCACGGCGGGCACGGCTGGCCGCGAAGGCTTCCAGCCGTTCGCCCAGCAGGAACAGCAGCAGCACCGAGGCGGCTTCTGCCGTTGCGCCAATAAATAACGCGCCGATGGCCGCAATGGTCATCAGCGTTTCAATCGCAAAGGGGGTGCCGCTGCGGATCTGGCGCAGCGCACTGCGGGCTATCGGCCAGACACCGGCCAGCGTGGTCAGGGTAAAGGCCAGTTGACCGGCCTGCGGGCTGGCAAGATGGATCAACCCGCTGAGCAGCATCATGATGCCGAGCAGAATAATAGCGCGGTTTTCCTGCCAGAAGCCTGGCGTGGCGCTGGCAGCCGGCGGCGGAGCATCGCTGCGCGTCAGGCTGAATCCGGCCTGGAGAACGGCGTCTTCCACCTGCTGACGGACGTCTTTTCCCGCGTTCACCACCAGTTTCTCGGTCGCGAACAGTACCCGGGCCTGCTCCACCTCGGCCAGTTTACCCACGGCCGTTTCTATTTTTCGTGCGCAGCCTGGGCAGTCCATTCCGCCGATTAACCAGCTAAATTCTTCCACCGAACCGACTCTGTCGCTTTCCTCATCAGGGGGGCTGCCTGCTCGGCAGCTGGCGTCATCGCAGCAGCCTGCTTCAGGCGTTACCATACTGATGCTGGCGATTTTCTTGATGATCGGACGGGGTTGGCTGCAACAGCCCTGCTGGCCGTGGGCATGGCGTTGGCCGCAAGGGCAAGATGATGAACACTGATGCATAGCGCCTCCTGATAAGCAACGACGGGAAACGCTCCCGCCGTGCGCCTATCTTACACTCTGGAGTGGACTCCAGAGTCAAGGCCTTTGCCGCGATTACAGATAGAGCGATCGGACGATCATAAAGTGACCGGCGAAATAGCAGGCGGCGACAATCGCGCTGTCGGAGGTGAAGCGGCGGCGGTAATGGCTGATAAACCAGACAATATTAGCCAGCAGCAGCAGCGAGGTACCCACCATCAGCGAGAAGCTGTAGTCCGTCGGACGGAAAAAATACTGTTCGGTAGTCAGCCACACCATCAGCAGCGTCATGCCGATAAAGGTGCAGACGGGCCAGCGCAGCGCCTCCAGCCTTGTCCAGATCGCGGCGATCAGCAGCGCGCCGATAATCAGCAGCGCCAGCGGGATCGGCCAGAAGAAGGTCAGCGTCATATGGCTGGCAAAACTAAGGGTATACAGCAGGTGCGACAGGAAGAACGCGCCAATTGCATACAGCAGGCGGCGATTTGGTAGCAGGGTCAGCGCGTCGCCAATCAGCGTCGCCAGCAGGCCACACAGAATCAGGTAATCCGTGGTGTTAAGAACTGGCGCCTGCCAGGCCAGCGCCAGCAACAGCAGCAAGGTAACCGGCTTAAAGACCCAGCGTTGCCACTGTGGCCCGCGATAGGAAGCGTCAACGTAGAGCCAGCCGGAGAAAAAAACTGCCAGAAACGACCAAATCATAATGTGTCCCTTTGTTTTCAGGTGCAAAACTCTCCAATCCAACCTTCAGTCTAGGTTAACTGGCGATGTTCAGTCCAGCCGGGAAGCGACGATGTGACAATGGGAGGAGTCTGGTTGTATCCTTGCAGGCCAGACGAATAATCTGCATGGCCCGATCGGAGGGAAGAGGGAAAATATGAAGTCCATTTTTTTCATCGTACTGGTGATTATCGCCGTGCTGGCTACGCGCCAGTTTATTAAGCAGCGCCGTGAAGTTGCGGTTAACGACGCCTCCCCGGTGCGTGTTGTTGCGGCACAGGTGAAAGACAAACGCGAAACGCTTTCGCCAAACCGTCGTTCCCGCCAGCGCGAGGTGATTCCGGTGGAGGACAAGCGTTACGAAGCGTGGTTCCATCCGCTCAACGGCGCCGGGGATTTCAAACTGGTGCTGAAAGAGCAGGACTACAGGCAGATCGACAAAGGGCAAAAGGGGCAGCTAAAGGTGCAGGGAACGCGATTTATCTCGTTCAGCGCTAATCCTTAGCCGAAAGCGCGTGGGCCTCCGCGCGCCCTTCATTTCTTCGGCAGAAACTTCTTCTGCCATGCCAGCAGCTCAAACACGCCAAAAAAGAAAATTTTCATTTGCATCAGGCCGCTGAGCTTAGGCGCGTCCTTTGGCTGCGTCGCGCGCATCAGCACCAGCTGCAAGCCGTGCATCACCACCATAAAAAACAGCGCAACATCAATAAAATATTTCAGTGGTTTGGGGAAGGGATGCACCAGATTGAGCAGCAAAAATGCCCAGACACAGACCATCAGCAGCCTGCCTGCATTAATCAGCATGATTTTCTCCCTCTTTAATTCGCTCACGAACATACAGCCGGTAGGCCACCTGACCGGCAATCTTTTCACGGTGGAGGTGCCAGCTTACCGGGACCGGCGGCAGGCCATGCTCCACTTCGCTTTCGACGTAAATCAGCGCGTTATCGGCGAGCCAGCCCTGCTGCTCAAGCTGGTCGATCGTCTGTTGCAGCAGCCCCTTGCGGAAGGGCGGATCGATAAACACCAGATCGTGAGGCTCGCCACGTTGGGCCAGAAAATTCAGCGTGTTAGTGTTGATTACCCGGCCGGTTTTGCATCCCAGCGTGGATAAATTCTTTTCCAGTTGCTGAGCAACCGGCCGCTCCAGCTCCAGCAGGGTGGCAGAGGCGGCATGGCGCGACAGTGCCTCCAGCCCCAGCGCGCCGCTGCCGGCAAAACAGTCAAGGCAGCGCGCGCCCTGGATATCGGGAGCCAGCCAGTTAAAAAGCGTTTCACGTACGCGATCGGTGGTGGGACGAAGTCCTGCGCTGTCGGGCACCGGAAGTTTTCTGCCGCGCCACAGACCGCCAATAATGCGGATTTGCCCGACGCCGCCGCTGCGGGGTTTTTTATTCATGCTGCTGAACTCTTAATAATTTGTTGCACAGTTTAACGGGCTTACCGGGCTGAGGAAACGTAAAAAGGGTGCTGTGTTGCGTTAGCAGGAAAGTGTTAGACTAGGGGATTAAGATGATTTTCAGAGACCTGACAGATTTTTCCCCGCGAGGAGTGTGGTTGCACCATGGCAAAAAATAAAAAACGTGGCTTTTTTTCCTGGCTGGGATTAGGGCGTGAAGAGCAGGCGCCGCAGGAAGAAACAAAAGAGACGTTAGAGGAGCAGCCCGCAGCGGAAGCCGCCACGCCCGCACAACCTGAGGCAGAGCAGCGCGCCGAAGAACTGGTAGAAGTGACGGAAACCGTTGCTCACCAGCAGGCCGCGCACCCCGAAGAAATCGCCGAAGCGAAGCCTGAGCCGGAAGAAGAATACCTGCCGGAAGCCGTGGCCGAAGCGAAGCCTGAGCCGGAAGAAGAATACCTGCCGGAAGCTGCGGCCGAAGCGAAGCCTGAGCCGGAAGAAGAATACCTGCCGGAAGCTGCGGCCGAAGCGAAGCCTGAGCCAGAAGAAGAATACCTGCCGGAAGCCGTGGCTGAAGCGAAGCCTGAGCTGATTGTTGAAGAAGAGTCCATTGCCGCCGCGCTGGCAAAGGTCGGGCAGGTTGAGCAAGCCGAACAGCAGCGTCCGACTAAAGAAGGCTTTTTTGCGCGGCTGAAGCGCAGCCTGGTAAAAACCCGTCAAAATCTCGGTTCAGGATTTATCGGATTGTTTCGCGGGAAGAAAATCGACGACGATTTGTTCGAAGAGCTGGAAGAACAGCTGCTGATCGCCGACGTGGGCGTGGAAACTACCCGCCGGATTATTAACAATCTGACGCAGCAGGCTAACCGCAAGCAGCTGCGCGACGCTGAAGCGCTGTACGGTCTGCTGAAGCAGGAAATGTCAGAAATTCTGGCTAAAGTGGAAGCGCCGCTGGACGTCACCGGCAAAACGCCGTTCGTGATCCTGATGGTCGGCGTCAACGGCGTGGGCAAAACTACCACCATCGGCAAGCTGGCTCGCCAGTACCAGGCTGAGGGCAAGTCGGTGATGCTGGCCGCAGGCGATACCTTCCGTGCGGCAGCCGTAGAACAGCTCCAGGTATGGGGGCAGCGTAACAATATCCCGGTGATTGCTCAGCAGACGGGAGCCGACTCCGCCTCGGTGATTTTTGATGCGATCCAGGCGGCTAAAGCGCGTCGCGCGGATGTCCTGATCGCCGACACGGCGGGCCGTCTGCAAAACAAATCGCACCTGATGGAAGAGCTGAAGAAAATCACCCGCGTGATGAAAAAGCTCGACGAGCAGGCTCCGCATGAGGTTATGCTGACCATTGACGCCAGCACCGGACAGAATGCTATCAGCCAGACTAAGCTGTTCCATGAGGCGGTAGGCCTGACGGGGATAACGCTGACCAAGCTGGATGGTACAGCGAAAGGGGGAGTTATCTTCTCGGTAGCCGATCAGTTTGCCATTCCTATTCGCTATATTGGCGTAGGTGAAGGCATTGAAGATTTACGCTCGTTTAAAGCTGACGATTTTATAGAGGCACTTTTTGCCCGAGAGGACTAATTAGGATGATTCGCTTTGAAGAAGTCAGTAAGGCTTATCTCGGCGGTCGGCAAGCGCTTCAGGGGGTAGATTTTCGTCTGCGTCCAGGAGAAATGGCGTTTCTGACCGGGCACTCCGGGGCAGGGAAAAGTACCTTGCTGAAGCTTATATGTGGCATCGAACGGCCAAGCGCCGGACAGATTTGGTTCAGTGGTCACGACATCAGCCGCCTGAAAAGTAGCGAGGTGCCGTTTTTGCGCCGCCAGATTGGCATGATCTTCCAGGATCACCATCTGCTGATGGATCGCTCGGTGTATGACAATGTGGCGATCCCGCTGATCATCGCTGGCGCCAGCGGTGAAGATATCCGCCGCCGCGTATCGGCCGCGCTGGATAAAGTCGGCCTGCTGGACAAAGCCAAAAGCTATCCGATCCAGCTTTCCGGCGGCGAGCAGCAGCGCGTCGGCATCGCCCGCGCGGTGGTGAACAAGCCGGTCGTGCTGCTGGCCGATGAGCCAACCGGTAACCTGGATGACGCGCTGTCGGAAGATATCCTGCGCCTGTTTGAAGAGTTTAACCGGGTCGGCGTTACCGTGCTGATGGCAACCCACGACCGGGGCCTGATTTCCCGACGCAACTATCGCCTGATGACGCTGAATCAGGGCCGTTTACATGGAGGTCAGGATGGCGAATAAACGTAACCATCGGCCTGCTGCCGCCAAAGCGACGAAGCCAAAATTGCCTTCTAAAAGCAAGGCGTTGAAGGGCGGCTGGCAGGAGCAGTGGCGCTACGCGCTGCGTGGCACGCTATCCGACATGTGGCGTCAGCCGCTGGCTACGCTGCTGACGGTGATGGTGATCGCCATCTCCCTGACTCTGCCAAGCGTCTGCTATATGGTGTGGAAAAACGTCAACCAGGCGGCGGAACAGTGGTATCCCGCGCCGCAGCTGACGGTTTACCTGAGCAAAACGCTGGACGATGACGCGGCTGAAAATGTTGTGGCGCTGTTGAAGAAAGAAGACGGCGTCGACAAGGTCAATTACCTGTCGCGCGAAGAAGCGATGGGTGAGTTCCGCAACTGGTCCGGCTTTGGCGGGGCGATGGATATGCTTGAGCAGAATCCGCTGCCTGCGGTGGTTATCATCACGCCGAAACTGACCTTCCAGAACAACGACACCATGAATAACCTGCGCGACCGCGTGTCGAAGGTGCAGGGCGTGGATGAAGTGAAGATGGACGACAGCTGGTTTGCTCGCCTGGCGGCGCTGACCGGGCTGGTGGGGCAGGTAGCCGCGATGATCGGCGTGCTGATGATTGTGGCGGTGTTCCTCGTTATTGGCAACAGCGTGCGGCTGAGCATCTTCGCCCGCCGCGATACCATCAACGTGCAGAAGCTGATCGGGGCGACGGATGGTTTCATTCTGCGGCCGTTCCTCTACGGCGGCGCGCTGCTCGGTTTCACCGGGGCGCTGCTGTCGCTGATCCTCTCAGCAGTACTGGTGTTCCGCCTGGAGTCCGTGGTGACGCAGGTTGCCGCAGTGTTCGGCACCACCTTCAGTCTGACCGGACTGGCCTGGGATGAGAGCCTGCTGCTGCTGCTGATCTCGGCGATGATCGGCTGGATTGCGGCCTGGCTGGCGACGGTGCAACATTTACGTCGATTTACGCCGCAGTAACCCCTTTACACGTTTTTTTGGTATAATCTTCCTCTGCTGCATGAGTATTGTGCCGCAGAGGACGTCACCACCCGGTTACCTCCTCCTGCTATACTCACCCTGCCCAGACTGTGTGTAGTTTATTCACCGATGACAGTGAACTTGTGGATAACTTTGACGTCAAAGTAGCACAGATTGCTTTTAATTCTGGTAGCCGTTCACGTAATCTTGTGGACTGTGCAGGGAAATGCACGGCATTATTGTCAAATACAGAGAGGGTTTGAATGACCAAAGAAATGCAAACTTTAGCTATTGCTCCTTTAGGTAACCTGGATTCCTATATCCGGGCCGCCAATGTCTGGCCTATGCTGACGGCAGAAGAGGAAAAAGCGTTGGCTGAACGGCTGCATTACCAGGGCGATCTGGATGCAGCCAAAACGCTGATCCTGTCTCACCTGCGCTTTGTTGTTCATGTCGCTCGTAACTATTCGGGCTACGGCTTGCCGCAGGCTGACCTGATTCAGGAAGGGAACATTGGCCTGATGAAGGCGGTGCGTCGCTTCAACCCGGAAGTGGGCGTGCGTCTGGTCTCCTTTGCGGTGCACTGGATCAAAGCCGAAATCCATGAATACGTCCTGCGTAACTGGCGTATCGTGAAGGTCGCCACCACCAAAGCCCAGCGCAAGCTGTTCTTTAACCTGCGTAAAGCCAAGCAGCGTTTAGGCTGGTTCAACCAGGACGAGGTGGAAATGGTTGCCCGTGAGCTGGGCGTGACCAGCAAAGACGTGCTGGAGATGGAGTCGCGGATGGCGGCCCAGGATATGACCTTCGATCCGACGCCGGATGACGAAGGTGAAGGCCGCTCAATGGCGCCTATGCTCTACCTGCAGGATAAGTCGTCTGACTTTGCCGATGGCATTGAGGAAGATAACTGGGACGCACATGCGGCTGATAAGCTCAGCGATGCGATGCAGGGGCTGGACGAGCGTAGCCAGGATATCATCCGCGCCCGCTGGCTGGACGATGACAACAAAACCACGCTACAGGAGCTGGCCGACAAGTACGGCGTTTCAGCAGAGCGTGTCCGCCAGCTGGAAAAGAACGCGATGAAAAAACTGCGCGTTGCTATCGAAGCGTAAATCAGGCGGTAAGCAAGAAAAGGGCGACTTCGGTCGCCCTTTTCTGTTTCTGCGATCCGCTCTGCATCGCCTTACCGCGTGGCTACGGCACACATCACCGGCCTGAGCCGCTGCCATACGGCTCAGCGCTGGCAGCCCCAGCCGCCAACCTGCGCGATAAACCCACCGTGCTGCATAAAGGCCGCCATCGCCTGGCGATCTTCCACCTTATTGTCTGCAATCCACCACTGCGTAATCGACGGATTCTGCGCCAGCAGGTCCTCCAGCAGATAACCGCCCACTCCCCGCCGCCGGGTGACTTCACGCACGGAGAAGTCAGCAAGCTCGCCGTGGGTCCCGCTTATCGTTACCTTAACCGCAGCCAGTAACCGATCGTTAAACTTTGCGGCCCAGAGCTGCTGCTGCTCATCCAGCGCGGTTTCCAGCGCGCTCAGATCGGCATTTGGCCATATTTTCGCCAGATCCAGACGGTCCTGAGCGGAGAAATGTTGCAGCCTGATGATGGTCAGTTTCATGATGAATACCGAACTAGTACAAAAGGCATATTGTAGCGAAATTAGGTAAAGAAGGGCGCTTAACTTTTCCCGCACGAAAATGAAGCAATCTGTTTTAGGGTGGCCGCTAACCCAGGGCTAATTCTGTTTTTATCCTCTAAATCCAGCATAACAGACTGCTTTATTGCTGAAATGGCCATCATTGATGCCAGTGATTTATCCTGTTGAGGGCGGGAGTTTCTGAATGTGTCAGTTGCTTTACAGAAGAAAACTCCTGTTTAATAACCTGAAAATTAACGCCTTATGACTAATAATCGCCGCATGCTTTGGTAACGCTTTATTTTTTCAGCGTTTTATCAGCAGCCCAGCGGCAGAAAAACAGCAATCACAACAGATGGGGTAGTTCGGATGAAAATCAGTAAAGGTAGCGCGTTCCTGGCGGGTTGTGTGGCCCTGGCGCTGAGCCACGCAGCGGTAGCAAAAGACATTAAAGTAGCCATTGTTGGCGCAATGTCTGGCCCGGTAGCGCAGTATGGCGACATGGAGTTCACCGGTGCTAAGCAGGCGATCGCCGATATCAATGCTAAAGGCGGCGTAAACGGCGACAAACTGGTCGGCGTGGAATACGACGATGCCTGCGATCCAAAACAGGCGGTAGCCGTAGCCAACAAAGTGATCAATGACGGTATCCGTTACGTGATCGGCCACCTCTGCTCCTCTTCTACCCAGCCCGCTTCCGACATTTATGAAGACGAAGGCGTGCTGATGATTACCCCCGCGGCGACCAACGCTGACCTGACCACGCGGGGCTACAAGATGATCATGCGCACCACCGGCCTCGATTCCGATCAGGGACCTACGGCGGCAAAATATATCCTGAGCGAAATCAAACCTCAGCGCATCGCGGTGATCCATGACAAGCAGCAGTACGGTGAAGGCCTGGCGCGTTCCGTGCAGGACAGCCTGAAAAAGTCCGGCGGCAACGTGGTGATGTTTGAAGGTATCACCGCTGGCGATAAAGACTTCTCGACGCTGGTGGCGCGCCTGAAGAAAGAGAACGTCGATTTTGTATACTTCGGCGGTTACTACCCTGAAATGGGTCAGATCCTGCGCCAGGCGCGCGCCGCTGGCCTGAAAACCCAGTTCATGGGACCAGAAGGCGTGGGCAACTCCTCACTTTCTAACATTGCTGGCGCCGCTTCAGAAGGTATGCTGGTGACGCTGCCGAAGCGCTACGATCAGGTCCCGGCCAACAAACCGATTGTCGACGCGCTGAAGGCTAAAAAACTGGATTCTACCGGACCGTTCGTCTGGACCACCTACGCCGCTCTTCAGGCGCTGACTACCGGCATGGAGCGCAGCAAAAGCGCCGAGCCAGAAGATATCGCGAAAAACCTGAAAGAGGGCGCGCCGGTGCCAACGGTGATGGGCGACCTGAGCTGGGATGCCAAAGGCGACCTGAAAGGCTTTGAGTTCGGCATCTTCAAATGGCACGCGGACGGTTCTTCTACCACGGTGAAATAAACCAGTCATACTAACCCGACGGTACAGCACCGTGCGGATCGGTATGGCAGCGGTGAAGGCGACGCACCGTCGCCGGTAACAGCAAACGTCCGGTGATGCATCCCGGACGTTTTTTTCATTCTCTCCGCCGTTGCGGAAAGAAGTAAGGTATCAAGGTATGTCCGAGCAGTTTCTTTATTTCCTGCAGCAAATGTTCAACGGCGTGACGTTGGGCAGCACCTATGCGCTAATCGCCATCGGCTACACCATGGTGTACGGCATTATCGGCATGATCAACTTCGCCCACGGCGAGGTCTATATGATCGGCAGCTACGTCTCCTTTATCGTGATTGCGGCCCTGATGATGATGGGGATTGACGTCAGCTGGATGCTGATCGGCGCCGGATTTATCGTCGCCATCGTGATTGCCAGCGCCTACGGCTGGAGCATTGAGCGCGTGGCCTATAAGCCAGTGCGTTCGTCAAAGCGTCTGATTGCGCTGATCTCCGCCATTGGCATGTCGATCTTCCTGCAAAACTACGTCAGCCTGACGCAGGGCTCCCGCGATCTCGCGCTGCCCAGCCTGATTAGCGGCCAGTGGACGTTGGGCGAGAGCAACGGCTTTGCCGCCACCATCTCTACCATGCAGGTGGTGATCTGGGCTGTGACCTTCCTGTCGATGCTGGCGCTGACGCTGTTTATCCGCTATTCCCGCATGGGGCGCGCCTGCCGCGCCTGTGCTGAAGACCTGAAAATGGCCAGCCTGCTGGGCATTAACACCGACCGGGTAATTTCTCTGACCTTTGTGATTGGCGCGGCGATGGCCGCCGTTGCGGGCGTGCTGCTCGGCCAGTTCTACGGGGTGATTAACCCTTACATTGGCTTTATGGCTGGCATGAAGGCGTTTACCGCCGCGGTGCTGGGCGGTATCGGCAGCATTCCCGGCGCGATGCTTGGCGGGCTGATTCTGGGTATCGCCGAGGCGCTGACCTCCGCTTATCTCAGTACGGAATACAAAGACGTGGTCTCCTTTGCGCTGCTGATTGTGGTGCTGCTGGTGATGCCAACCGGTATCCTTGGTCGCCCGGAGGTTGAGAAAGTATGAAACAGCTCAACCTGCTTAACGCCATTACTTCCGCGCTGATGCTGGTGGTGCTGGCGGCGTTCTTTATGGGAATGCGGCTGAACCTCGACGGCACGCATCTGGTGGTCAATAACGCTGGCAGCGTTCGCTGGAACTGGATTGCCGCAGGCGCGGTAATTGTGTTTCTTTTCCAGCTGCTGCGTCCTGTGGTGCAGAAAGGCCTGAAAAAAGTCTCCGGTCCTGCCATGGTGCTGCCGGGCATTGATGGCTCAACGCCAAAGCAGAAGCTGCTGTTGCTGCTGATGGTGATCGCCGCCGTGGCCTGGCCGTTCCTCGTCTCGCGCGGCACCGTGGATATCGCCACGCTGACGCTGATCTACGTGATGCTCGGCCTGGGCCTGAACGTGGTGGTGGGGCTTTCCGGCCTGCTGGTGCTGGGCTACGGTGGATTCTACGCCATCGGCGCCTATACCTTCGCGCTGCTGAACCACTATTACGGCATGAGCTTCTGGCAGTGCCTGCCGCTGGCCGGGCTGGTGGCGGCCGCGTTTGGCCTGCTGCTCGGCTTCCCGGTTCTGCGCCTGCGCGGAGACTATCTGGCGATTGTGACGCTGGGCTTCGGTGAGATCGTGCGTATTCTGCTGCTGAACAACACCGACATTACCGGGGGGCCGAACGGCATCAGCCAGATCCCAAAACCTACACTGTTTGGCCTGGAGTTCGGCCGTACGGTGCGCGAGGGGGGTTGGGATACTTTCCATAACTTCTTCGGTCTGAAGTACGACCCCAGCGATCGCATCATCTTCCTGTATATGGTGGCGCTGCTGCTGGTGGTGATCACGCTGTTTGTGATTAATCGCCTGCTGAGAATGCCGCTGGGCCGTGCCTGGGAGGCGCTGCGTGAGGACGAAATCGCCTGTCGTTCGCTGGGGCTTAGCCCGACGCGCATCAAGCTGACGGCGTTTACTATCAGTGCGGCCTTTGCTGGCTTTGCCGGCAGTCTGTTTGCCGCGCGCCAGGGGTTTGTCAGCCCGGAATCGTTTACCTTTGCCGAGTCGGCCTTTGTGCTGGCGATTGTGGTGCTGGGCGGGATGGGATCGCAGTTTGCGGTTATCCTCGCCGCCGTGCTGCTGGTGGTATCCCGCGAGCTGATGCGCGACCTGAATGAGTACAGTATGCTGGTGCTGGGTGGCCTGATGGTTCTGATGATGATCTGGCGTCCACAGGGACTGCTGCCGATGAAGCGACCGCACCTGAAGCTGAAGAGTGTGGAAAAAGGAGAGCAGCCATGAGTCAGCCTCTGTTAGCCGTGAACGGTCTGATGATGCGCTTTGGCGGCCTGCTCGCCGTGAATAACGTGGCGCTGGAGCTGAGGGAGCAGGAGATCGTCTCGTTAATCGGGCCGAACGGCGCCGGGAAAACCACGGTGTTTAACTGCCTGACCGGTTTCTACCGACCGACCGGCGGTAGCATTACCCTACGGGATCGACAGCTTGCTGGCCTGCCGGGGCAGAAAATCGCCCGGATGGGCATTGTCAGGACGTTCCAGCATGTGCGCCTGTTCCGCGAAATGACGGTGATTGAAAACCTGCTGGTGGCGCAACATCAGCATCTGAAAAGCGGGGTCTTTGCTGGCCTGCTGAAAACGCCTGCCTTCCGCCGGGCGGAGAGCGACGCGCTCGATCGCGCCGCGCTGTGGCTCGACCGCGTGGGGCTGCTATCCCTTGCTAACCGTCAGGCGGGGAATCTGGCCTACGGCCAGCAGCGCCGTCTGGAAATCGCCCGCTGTATGGTTACCCGTCCGGAAATCCTGATGCTGGATGAGCCCGCTGCGGGGTTGAACCCAAGAGAAACCCACGAGCTTGACGAACTGATTGCAGAGCTGCGTGGTGAACATAACGTCTCGGTACTGCTGATTGAACACGATATGAAACTGGTAATGGGCATTTCTGACCGCATTTACGTGGTCAATCAGGGAACGCCGCTGGCGAACGGCACGCCGGAAGAGATCCGTAACAACCCGGACGTGATCCGCGCTTATCTGGGAGAAGCCTGATATGAATCCGATGCTCTCTCTGGAAAACGTCAGCGCGCACTACGGTAAAATTCAGGCGCTGCACGGCATCAACCTGCACATCAATCAGGGCGAAATTGTCACGCTGATTGGCGCCAACGGCGCGGGCAAAACCACGATTCTCGGTACGCTGTGCGGCGAGCCGCGCGCCACCCAGGGAACGATTACCTTCGACGGTAAAGCGATCACCGACTGGCCGACGGCACGCATCATGCGCGAGGCGATTGCGATTGTCCCGGAAGGGCGGCGCGTGTTTTCGCGCATGACGGTGGAAGAGAACCTGGCGATGGGCGGATTTTTTGCCGAGCGTCAGCAGTATCAGACCCGGATAAAATGGGTCTATGAGCTGTTTCCTCGCCTGTATGAACGTCGGGTGCAGCGGGCCGGGACCATGTCCGGCGGCGAGCAGCAGATGCTGGCGATTGGCCGCGCGCTGATGAGCCAGCCGCGCCTGCTGCTGCTGGATGAACCTTCGCTGGGGCTGGCGCCAATTATCATTCAGCAGATTTTCGAAACCATCGAACAGCTGCGCCAGGAAGGAATGACCATCTTCCTCGTTGAGCAGAATGCGAATCAGGCGTTGAAGCTGGCCGATCGGGGTTACGTGCTGGAAAACGGCCACGTAGTGCTGGAGGATTCCGGCGACGCGCTGCTGGCTAACGAAGCGGTGCGCAGCGCCTATCTCGGCGGCTAGCTGTGCAATCCCTTTTATTCCGCTGATTCAGGCGGCTAAAACGGCTTAAGCAAGGGGAGTACAAACCTTTCGCCGGATCGTCATCAATGACGATCCGGCACCTTTATGAACGGTCTGACGCCCTTTATTCGTCCAGTATTACGCGTTAATTTCTCGTCATTTCCCTGTCATATCCCGGTCATATTGCCGTTATCTTTCCGTCATTTTTCCATGTCATGTTACCTCCCGAACAATAAAAATGCGCGATACCGCGCGAATGACACCGGGCACAGGAAACCGATATGACATCGTTCTCATTTCGTAAAACCGCACTTTGCGTCGTACTGGGACTGACCTTCAGCGGTCACGCACTGGCCGTCACCGAGATCCCTTTCTGGCACTCTATGGAAGGCGAACTGGGTGTGGAAGTGGATTCACTGGCCAAGCGCTTTAATGAATCACACCCTGATTACAAAATCGTGCCGACCTATAAAGGCAACTACGAGCAGAGCCTCGCCGCCGGTATCGCCGCCGTGCGCTCCGGTAAAGCGCCGGCTATTTTACAGGTTTACGAAGTGGGGACGGCAACCATGATGGCGTCAAAAGCTATCGTGCCGGTCTACGATGTGTTCAAAAACGCGGGCATAGCGTTTGATGAAAAACAGTTCGTGCCGACCGTGGCCGGTTACTACAGCGATGCTAACGGCCACCTGATTTCTCAGCCGTTCAATAGCTCAACCCCGGTGCTGTATTACAACAAAGACGCCTTTAAAAAGGCCGGCCTGAACCCGGACGAGCCGCCTAAGACCTGGCAGGATCTGGAGAAAGACGCCGCCGCGCTACGTAAAGCGGGCATGAGCTGCGGCTATGCCAGCGGCTGGCAGGGCTGGATTCAGATTGAAAACTTTAGCGCCTGGCACGGTTTGCCGGTAGCGACGAAGAACAACGGCTTTGACGGCACCGACGCGAAGCTGGAATTCAACCAGCCGACTCAGGTTCGCCATATCCAGATGCTGGAAGAGATGAATAAGAAAGGTGAATTCACCTACTACGGCCGTAAAGATGAGTCCACCGCCAAGTTCTACAACGGCGACTGTGGCATCACCACCGCGTCTTCCGGCTCGCTGGCGGATATTCGGCATTACGCCAAATTCAACTACGGCGTGGGCATGATGCCTTACGACGCCACCGTCCCGAACGCGCCGCAGAACGCCATCATCGGCGGAGCAAGCCTGTGGGTCATGAAGGGCAAAGATGCCAGCACCTATAAAGGCGTGGCCGAGTTTATGCAGTACCTCGCCCAGCCGGACATCGCCGCGGAATGGCATCAGAAAACGGGCTACCTGCCTATTACCACCGCCGCCTATGAGCTGACCCGCAAACAGGGCTTCTATGACCAGAACCTGGGAGCGGACACCGCGACTCGCCAGATGCTGAATAAGCCGCCGTTACCGTTCACCAAAGGTATGCGCCTGGGCAACATGCCGCAGATTCGCACCATTGTTGACGAAGAGCTGGAAGGCGTCTGGACCGGGAAAAAAACGCCGCAGGCCGCGCTGGATAATGCCGTCTCACGCGGCAATGAGCTGCTGCGCCGCTTTGAGCAGACGGTTAAGCAGTAGTCCGGTTGACTAACCCTTCCACCCGTCGCTGGGGGAAGGGTTGCCGCTTTTAGCGGAATGTGTTTTCAGCTTTACCTGTGGTGTTCATCGCTGAAAACCCGCCGTTCACCTCTTTCAGAGCGACCCTATGTCTTCTTCCCGTCCCGTTTTCCGCTCGCGCTGGCTGCCTTATATGCTGGTGCTGCCGCAGCTGCTGATTACCCTTGTCTTCTTCCTCTGGCCCGCCGGGGAAGCGCTGTGGTATTCGGTGCAAAGCGTCGATCCCTTTGGCCTCTCCAGCACTTTTGTTGGCATGGCGAACTTCAGGAGACTGATCGGCGACGAGTACTATCTCGATTCGTTTGTGACCACCATGATTTTCAGCGGGCTGGTGACGGTTATCGGGCTGGTCGTTTCGCTCTTTTTTGCCGCGCTGGTGGACTACGTTATCCGCCTGAAGCGCTTCTACCAGACGCTGTTTTTGCTGCCCTACGCGGTGGCTCCCGCCGTGGCGGCGGTGCTGTGGATGTTCCTGTTCAGCCCCGGCCTGGGGCTGATTACCCACTTCCTGCGGCAGATAGGCTACGACTGGAACCACGCGCAGAACAGCGGCCAGGCGATGTTTTTAGTAGTGCTGGCCTCGATCTGGCAGCAGATGAGCTATAACTTCCTGTTTTTCTATGCCGCGCTGCAATCTATTCCTAAATCGCTGACCGAGGCCGCCGCCATTGACGGCGCTGGCCCGGTGCGGCGCTTTTTCCAGCTCTCGCTACCGCTTATCGCGCCAGTGGGCTTCTTTCTGATGGTGGTGAACCTGGTTTATGCGTTCTTCGACACCTTCCCGGTGATTGATGCCGCGACCGGCGGCGGTCCGGTGCAGTCCACCACCACGCTGATTTATAAGATCTACCGCGAAGGTTTCGCCGGACTCGACCTCTCTTCATCGTCCGCACAGTCGGTAGTGCTGATGGTGCTGGTGATTATCCTGACGGTGATCCAGTTCCGCTACGTCGAGAAAAAGGTGCGCTACCAATGATTGAGAACCGACGCGGACTGACTATTTTCAGTCACACCTTGCTGGGGTTGGGGATACTGACCGTCCTGTTTCCCCTCTATGTTGCCTTTGTGGCCGCCACGCTGAGCAACCACGAGGTATTTCAGGTGCCGATGACGCTAATCCCCGGTCGCCATCTGTTGGATAACGTCGCCAACATCTGGCAGCACGGCGTGGCGCAGAACAGCGCGCCGTTTGGCGTGATGCTGATGAACAGCGCGATTATGGCGCTGAGCATTACCGCTGGCAAAATCGCGGTGTCGATCCTGTCGGCCTTTGCGCTGGTCTGGTTCCGCTTTCCGCTGCGCTCGCTGTTTTTCTGGATGATTTTCATCACCCTGATGCTGCCGGTTGAGGTGAGGATCTTTCCTACGGTTGAGGTGATTTCAAACCTGAACATGCTCGACAGCTACAGCGGGCTGACGCTGCCGCTGATGGCCTCGGCCACCGCAACCTTCCTGTTCCGCCAGTTCTTTATGACCCTGCCAGACGAACTGATCGAGGCGGCGCGTATTGATGGCGCCAGCCCGATGCGCTTCTTCTGGGACATAGTATTGCCGCTGTCGAAAACTAACCTGGCGGCGCTGTTCGTCATCACCTTTATTTACGGCTGGAACCAGTACATGTGGCCGCTGCTGATCGTCAGCGAGGCCGATCTGGGCACCGCCGTAGCCGGTATTCGCAGCATGATTGGTAACGGCGATGGCTCGACCCAGTGGAACCTGGTGATGACGGCGATGTTACTGACCATGATCCCTCCGATTGTGATTGTTTTAGTGATGCAGCGCGCGTTCGTTCGCGGGCTGGTTGAGAGCGAGAAATAACCGATGGCAGGCGTAAAACTACAGGCCGTTACCAAATCTTACGACGGTAAAAACCAGATTATCCAGCCGCTTGACGTGGCGATCCGCGACGGCGAGTTTATGGTTATGGTCGGCCCCTCAGGCTGCGGTAAGTCGACGCTGCTGCGCATGGTTGCCGGGCTGGAGCAGGTGACCAGCGGGGATATTTATATCGACAGCCAGCGCGTTACGAACCTTGAGCCGAAGGATCGCGGCATCGCGATGGTGTTCCAGAACTACGCGCTCTATCCGCATATGAGCGTCGAGCAGAACATGGCCTATGGTCTGAAAATTCGCGGCATGGGCAAAGAGCACATCCGCGAGAAAGTACTGGAAGCGGCAAGAAGCCTGGAGCTGGAAGCGCTGCTCCAGCGCCGTCCGCGTGAGCTTTCGGGCGGCCAGCGTCAGCGCGTGGCGATGGGCAGAGCCATCGTTCGCGAACCCTCGGTGTTTCTGTTCGATGAGCCGTTATCAAACCTGGACGCGCGCCTGCGGGTGCAGATGCGCCTGGAACTCCAGCAGCTTCACCGCCGCCTGAACACCACCAGCCTGTATGTCACCCACGACCAGGTGGAAGCGATGACGCTGGCGCAGCGGGTAATGGTGATGAATAAAGGCGTGCTGGAGCAGCTGGGCACGCCGGTAGAGGTGTATGAGCGCCCGGCCACGCGCTTTGTCGCCAGCTTTATTGGCGCGCCGTCAATGAACCTGCTGGAAGGCGAGATGAACGACGACGGCACCCGCCTGGCGCTCTCCGGCAGCGTGGCGATCCCGCTGGCTGAAGCTAAAGCGCGCTGGTCCGGAAGGCGGTTGACGCTGGGTATTCGCCCGGAGCATATTAAGCTCTCTTCAGCACAGGCGGGCGGATTACCGCTGGTGGTGGAGACGCTGGAAATGCTCGGCGCGGATAACCTGGCGCACGGTAACCTGGGCGGCAGCAGCGTTGTGGTTCGCCTGCCGCACACTGAGCGCCCGGAAGCTGGCAGCACGCTGTGGCTGCATCTGCCGACGGAATCGCTACACTTCTTTGACACCCATAACGGACAACGGCTCGAATGATGAACAACGCCTGGCCCTACCCGACGATTGTCGCCCATCGCGGCGGCGGCAAACTGGCCCCGGAAAACACCCTCGCTGGCATTGATGTGGCGGCAAACCTGGGTCACAAGATGATTGAGTTTGACGTCAAGCTGTCGCAGGACGGCGAGATTTTCCTGCTGCACGACGACACGCTGGACCGAACCAGTAACGGCTGGGGAATTGCCGGTCAGCTGCCGTGGGAGAAGCTGGTGCAGCTGGACGCAGGCGGCTGGTACGGCAAAGATTTTGCTAACGAGCGGCTGCCGCTGCTCTCGCAGGTTGCCCGGCGCTGCGCGGATTACCAGATGATGGCGAACATTGAGATCAAACCGACCGGTGGACTGGAAGGGGAAACCGGCCGCGTTGTGGCGCTGGCCGCGCGCGATCTCTGGTCAGGACAAACGGTCCCGCTGCTCTCTTCATTCTCATATGCCGCGCTGGAA
The DNA here is from genome assembly GCF_000773975.1 of Erwinia typographi. GTDB lineage: Bacteria > Pseudomonadota > Gammaproteobacteria > Enterobacterales > Enterobacteriaceae > Erwinia > Erwinia typographi. The sequence goes on along the minus strand of NZ_JRUQ01000049.1, from coordinate 102,247 downwards.
GCGGCTAAAGCGGCTGCGCCCGAACTGCCTCGCGGTCTGCTGCTGCATGAATGGCATGAAGACTGGCGGGAGCTGACCGAAGGGTTGGGATGCGTGTCAATCCACTTCAACCACAAAGTGCTGAACCCACAGCGCGTGGCGCAGCTTAAGGAGGCCGGGCTGCGAATTCTGGTGTATACGGTGAACAGCCCCGAACGGGCCAAAGAACTGTTGAAGTGGGGCGTCGATGCCATCTGTACGGACGCCATCGACACCCTTGGCGCGGATTTTAGCGAGCGCTAGTTGGTGTTCTGCTGTACCGGCGGCTGGGTGGTGCCCGGCTGCGATTGCAGCACGCGCTGAGAGGCGCTGTCTCGCTGCTCCTCCACCTTACGCTGCAAGTCCTGGCTCTGACGCTGCTGATCCTGCTGGAGCTTCAGTTTCTGCTGGGACTGCTGCGTCTGCATCTGCTGCTGCACGCGCTGGGTGCTGGGGTTATAGCCCGGCTGATTCGGCTGGCTGCTGTTGTTCAGGCGATTGCTGTTGTTCAACATATTTGCCATGCCGCTAAGCGGCAGCAGAGCGGCAAAAATAATTAACCATTTCATAAACTGTCCTCCTTGTTTCCTGCCTGAAGTTTACCTCAATGGCGCTATATCAGCTCCAGGAGTTCCCTGAATTTCAAGCCCGGCTAGCCTTTTCTCTTATTTCGTACACACTTAACAGCGGTAAACAAACGTAAATAAGACTAACAAGAGGTGAAGATGACCGGACAGGGTAAGTTAACGCGGTTAGCAGGGCCGCTGATGATTGGACTATTGCTCTGGCAGGGCGCGAACGCGGCCCCCACGGCCCCAGCGGTTTCCTATGGCGTGGATGCCGATACCTTTCATCCCGTAGAAGAGCTGCATGGGATGGTCTCGTCAGTGGATGCCACGGCAACCCAGGTCGGCGTGGAGATCCTCAGGCAGGGCGGCAACGCGGTTGATGCGGCCGTCGCCGTGGGCTACGCGCTGGCGGTTACGCATCCGCAGGCGGGGAATCTTGGCGGCGGCGGCTTTATGATGCTGCGTACCGCTTCGGGCCACACTACGGCTATCGACTTCCGTGAAATGGCGCCGACCCGAGCCAGCCGCAATATGTTTCTCGACGCGCAGGGCAACGCCGACAGCAAAAAGTCGCTGACCTCTCATCTGGCCTCCGGGGTGCCTGGCACCGTTGCGGGCTTTGCGCTGGCGAACAAAGAGTACGGCACTCTGCCGCTCAGCCGCCTGATCCAGCCCGCTATCAGGTTGGCGAGTAAAGGCATTGTGGTTAACGAGGCGCTGGCTGACGATCTTAAGGTTTACGGTAAAGAGGTGCTGATTAACCATCCCAACAGCAAAGCCATATTCTACCGGCAGGATGGGAAGCCCTGGGCGCGCGGTGAAACGCTGGTGCAGCGTAACCTGGCTCACAGTCTGGAGCTGATTGCCCGGCAGGGACCAGACGCGTTCTACAAAGGCGAAATCGCCACGCAAATCGAGCGCGAGATGGCGGCCAACGGCGGTCTGATCGACAAGACCGACCTGGCTAAATACCGGGCGATAGAGCGCAAGCCGATTAGCGGCACCTATCGCGGTTATGAAGTCTTTTCGATGCCGCCTCCTTCCTCCGGCGGGATCCACATCGTGCAGATCCTGAATATCCTTGAAAACTTTGACCTGGCGAAAATGGGCTTCGGCAGCGCGGATGCCATGCAGGTTATCGCGGAAGCGGAAAAATATGCTTACGCGGATCGTTCCGAATACCTGGGCGATCCCGATTTTGTGAAGGTGCCCTGGCAGGCGCTGACCAGCAAGGCTTATGCAAAATCGCTGGCGCAGCAGATTGATATTAATAAGGCGAGGCCTTCCACGGAAATCAAGCCAGGCAAGCTTGCTCCCTATGAAAGCAACCAGACCACGCATTTCTCGGTGGTGGACAAGCAGGGCAATGCGGTGGCCGTCACCTACACGCTGAATACCTATTTCGGCAGCGGTATCGTGGCGGGCAACAGCGGCATCCTGATGAATAATGAGATGGATGATTTCTCCGCCAAGCCGGGTACGCCAAATGTCTACGGACTGGTCGGCGGCGAGGCCAATGCCGTGGGGCCTTACAAGCGTCCGCTGTCGTCAATGTCGCCCACCATCGTGGCGAAAGACGGCAAAACCTGGCTGGTGACCGGCAGCCCCGGCGGCAGCCGCATTATCACTACCGTGCTGCAAATGGTGGTGAACAGCATCGATTATGGGATGAACGTTGCGGAAGCGACCAACGTCCCGCGCTTCCATCATCAGTGGCTGCCTGACCAGCTGCGGGTGGAGAAGGGCTTCAGTCCTGATACCCTCAGGCTGCTGACAGCCAAAGGTCAGCATGTGAAGGTGCTGCCCTCAATGGGCAGCACCCAGAGCATTATGATTGGGCCTGACGGCACGCTGTATGGCGCTTCCGATCCTCGCTCCGTTGATGATTTGACGGCGGGATACTAACCTCGTTGCCCGGCTCCCGGAGGGAAATACCCTCCGGGAGCCGTCTCCAGCCACAGAGCGCCGCGCTATGCTACGCTTCCCTCTTGCGCTCATGTTCTGCAAGCCGCGCGTTAAATTCTTCCGCCGGACAATCCTGTTGCAACGCCTCCAGCACCAGCTGCTGCTGGGTTTTAGGCACCAGCCCGCCAAGCGGAGGATCGGTATCCAGGTTGGTTGGGAACGAATAGCCTTCTCCGCTGGCCGCGACAACCGCCTGCAGCTGCGCAGCGCTTAGCTTTTTACCCAGCAGCGCGGGGTAGATGGCTTCCAGCACCTTGACATGGTTCACTTTTTCCATCGTTTTGCCAAAGGATGAGGAGACCTGTAGCAGGTTGGCGGTGCGAATATGATCCCCGGTCACGTTGTTGCCAGCGGCATGGAACAGCGCCGGATTAAAGAATAACCCGTCGCCTTTTTTCAACGGCAGTTGGACGGCGTGCTGCTGGAAGAAAGCGATAAAGCGCGGATCGCGCCAGGCCAGATAGCCCTCTGCGTACTGCTGCGACCACGGCAGCAGTTGCGTCGGGCCTGATGCGATCGGCATATCGCTATGGGCCACCGCCCCCTGAAGCGTCAAATATTGTGAAAGGATTTGCAGCGGCAGAGGGAAACGGGCTACCACCTCATTGAGCTGGAAGCCCAGGTGGTAATCGCGATGAGGCTGCTGGGCTTTACCTCCCGGACGGACCTGGTTTACCTGTGCGGTGATCTCATAGCCTGGCCCAACCCAGGCTTCGCAAATCAGCGCCAGCAGCGGGTTGCTGTAGTACTCCACGAAGGCTTCGGCGTCACGCTCGGCGACTTTTTGCAGCGCGTTCCAGATGCGGCCATTGCTCCCGGCTTTGGCGAAATGATCGCCGCCGCCGCCGTTTGCCGCTTCGCTGGCAAGGATCGCTTCGAACAGGTTGCTGCTCCGGTCGATGGCCGCAAGATCATCATATAATCCCTGCACCGCAAACACGCCCGGACCGCTGGACAGCGCGCGGTGGAGTTCGGCCAGCGTGTTCTGACGATCGGTTTTAGCGGCGGTCAGCAAATCGTCGCGATGATAAATCAGCACGTTCTTTTCTGCCGCTCTGGCTAACGGAAAATCCTGTCTGTGCAGGGTTTGCGCACAGAGGGAGGCGAAGTCATCCAGCGATAGCCGTTCTTCATTGAAGTAGATTTGGGTCATGTCGGGCCTCACAGCGTTAAAGGTTGCAGAGGTTGGAAGCCGCCGTTATCACCGCAGCCCACCACGCTTTGGTCGAAGTCGATAATCGCACCGGTCATCATGCCGGACTCTGCCGACAGCAGGAAAGCCACGCCGCGCGCCACTTCCTCAGGTTTCAGCAGCCGGCCAAAAGGCTGCGCCCGCTCGGCCTGTTCCAGCCAGTTCTCTTCGGCCTGGTGATACTGTCGCTGAATATCGTGTTCATGGGGCGTATCCATCCAGCCAATGTTCAGGCCGTTGACGCGGATGCGGTTGCGCATAGTGCTGAACGCCACGTTTTTGGTCAGGGTCACCAGCGCGCCCTTCGAGGCGGCATAGGCCGTCAGGAAGCTCTGGCCGCCGTGGGAGGTCATGGTGATGATATTGACAATGCTGCCCTCAGTGCCTTTGGCGATCATCAGCCTGATTGCCGCCTGCATCAGGAAGAAGGGGGCGCGCACGTTGACCGCCATAATGTCGTCGAACAGCGTGGGTGAGGTGCTCAGAATGGTGCCGCGATCGGACATCCCGGCGCAGTTCACCAGGCCATGCAGCTCGCCGAAGCTGGCTTCAGCAGCGGCAACGACCTTTTCACAGGCGGCAGGGGAACGGATATCGGCTTCAACAAAGATCGCTTCGCAGCCCGAGCGGTTCAGCCGTTCCACCTGCTTGTGCCCTGCGTCGCGATTGCGCCCGCAGATGACGATGCCTCGCGCGCCGCGTTTTGCCAGCAGCAGAGAGACGGCAGCCCCCAGGCCCTGGGTTCCGCCGGTCACCACGAAGACTTTACCGTTAAATTGATTGCTTTCAGTCAGGCTCATTTTCGGTCCTTTCTTGTTGTGTCAGTAAGTAGGGTCTCGCTTGCTCACGAAGACCTTAGCAATTACATTTAATTAACAATACGGCGTCATAACCTCAAAAAGACCTCAATCTATGGCCAGTCCGTTTTCACTCAAGCAAATTGCGGCCCAGTCCGGCGTCAGCAAGGCCACGGTCGACAGGGCGCTGCACCAGCGCGGTAGCGTGCACGCCCGAACGAAGCAGCGGATTGAGCAGGCCATTCGCGATCTGGAACTACAGCAGCGCGCCAGCCTCGCAAGCGGCCGGACGCTACCGATCGATCTGGTGATACATGCGCCGGAGCGGTTCAGCTCGCTGACCGTCGCCGCGCTGTTAAGCCAGCTCGGCAGCTTTGCGCCTTTTCGCCTGACGTTGCGTTGCCATATTTTTGAGGAGGTTAGCCCGGAGGAACTGTTGCGGGAGCTGCGCCGCTGCGGTAACGACAGCTATGGCGTGCTGCTGAAGGCGAGCGATCATCCTCTGCTGGACTGCGGCATTGCAGAACTGGCTCAGCTCAGGGTGCCCGTGGTGACGCTGGTTACCGATCTGCCGCAAAGCGAGCGGGTCCGCTATGTCGGCATGGACAATGAAGGGGCCGGGCGAACGGCTGCCTGGCTGATAGCGCGTTGGCTGCCGCCGGAGCCGCAGACGGTGGCCGTAGTGATGAGCAGCGTCGGGTTTCGTGGCGAAGACCAGCGGATGAGCGGCTTTATGCAGGCGCTGAAACAGCGCGCGCCCTGGCTGACAGCGCTGGCGGTCAGCGAAGGCTACGGGATCGACCGACTGACGTTTGAGCGTATGTGCCTGGCGCTGGAGCGGGATCCGGGCATTCAGTCGGTGTACAGCGTGGGAGGCGGTAATAGCGCGATTTTACAGGCATTTGCGGCGATGAACCGCGAAGTTAAGGTCTTTATCGGCCACGATCTTGATGAAGAGAACCGCCGTCTGCTGGCGGCGGAAGCGCTGGATGCGGTGATTGACCACGATCTGCGGGAGGATGCGCGCTGTGCGTTCGGTGCAATTCTGCGCTTCCACGGTTTTCTGCCGGAAGACGCTGACCAAACGGCGTTTTCACGCGTGATCGTCGCCACGCCGTTTAATGTCTGACTGCCAGGCGCTACTCATCCCTGACGCGCGCCATGTACAGCGCATCGATTTGCTGACCGTTGCGCACCGCGAAGCGTCGGGCCACGCCTTCCGTCACAAAACCAAATTTCTCGTAAAGCGCAATTGCCGTGGCATTATCGGCAAACACCGTCAGCTCGATCCTGCTCACGTTCAGCCAGTTGTCGCACAGGCTGACCATCTCACGCATCAGCGCTGAGGCGACGCCTTTGCCCCGGTGCTGGTAATCCACGCAGAGACCAAACGAGGCGGTATGACGGCGGCGGGCGCGGGCATTCACCTCCAGCGTTATTTCACCGACCACGCTGGTGCCGATACAGGCCACCAGCCGCTGCATCCCTTCCCGGGTTGCCGCCAGCCGCTCCTGCCACATTTTCAGCGACGGATGCGGGATTTGCAGCGTATCGCTGTAGGTTTCCGGCTGGCTCAAGATGCGAAACAGCGCCTCTGCATCGTCCGGTTCCGCATGGCGAATAACGATTTCACTCATTTTCCAACTCCTGATGTTGCCGTAATCCTCTTTAAGATCATGGGCTTTAGCGGAAAGATCAAGCAAAAAAATGCTTTACAAGTGCGAATGATAATGATTATTATTGTCGTGCGTTCTCGCGATGGACTTCACGGACCAGCGGGAAAGCACGACATTGCTCACATTGCTTCCAAGTATTATTTAGCCAGCTCGGGTGCTGGCTTTTTTTTGCCTGTTATCCGCTCAAACCTGCTCTCCCGTTACTGCCCTGTTGGTCGAATAATTTGAACAGAGGAGACAGTTTTCTCCGCTATCATCCCCCTCATATCAGGTCCAGACTGTGTGAAAACATTGAGGAGGATTGAATATGATTTACCTACGCAAAGCACAGGATCGCGGTCACGCCAACCACGGCTGGCTGGACAGCTATCACACCTTTTCTTTTGCTAACTACTACGACGCCAACTTTATGGGCTTCTCGGCGCTGCGCGTGATCAATGAAGATGTGATCGACGGGGGGCAGGGGTTTGGCACCCATCCCCATAAAGATATGGAAATTCTGACCTATGTGCTCTCCGGTACGGTTGAACACCAGGACAGCATGGGCAACAAAGAGCAGATCCCTGCTGGCGAGTTCCAGATTATGAGCGCCGGAACCGGCGTGCGTCACTCTGAGTACAACGCCAGCAAAGAGGTGCCGCTGCACCTCTACCAGATCTGGATTATCCCGGAAAAGAACGGCATCGAGCCTCGCTATGCTCAACGCCGCTTTGACGACGTGCAGGGCCGCCAGCTGGTGCTGTCACCCGATGCTCGTGACGGATCGCTGAAGGTGTTCCAGGATATGACGTTGTCCCGCTGGGCGCTGAAGCAGGGCGAGCAGGGCGCGGTAGACGTGGAAGCCGGTCGCCGCGTCTGGATTCAGGTGGTGAAAGGCGAGGTCACCGTTAACGGCGAAAGTGCTGCAACCAGCGATGCGTTCGCCATCTGGGACGAAGCCGCGCTGGCTATTGAAGCCGCTAGCGATGCGGAAATCCTGCTGTTCGATCTGCCTGCTGTTTAAGTTCGTCACGCCTGGGGTGCGGGTTACCGCACCCCCTCACCGTTTGCCGTCATTTTTGTTACACTCTGCTTACCTCTCCCCAACTCCTTTATAAAAATGAAGAAAAAAAGGCCGGTACTACAGGACGTTGCCGATCGTGTGGGCATCACGAAAATGACCGTCAGCCGCTATCTGCGCGATCCCGATCGGGTCTCCGCTGCGTTACAGAGCCGGATCGCCGAGGCGCTGGATGAGCTTGGCTATATCCCCAATAAAGCCCCCGATATTTTATCCAATGCCACCAGCAGGGCGATTGGCGTGCTGCTGCCGTCGCTGACTAACCAGGTCTTTGCGGACGTTCTGCGCGGCATTGAAACGGTCACGGACGCGGCGGGATACCAGACCATGCTTGGCCACTTTGGCTACAGCCCGGAAAAGGAAGAGCTGCAAATCCGCTCGCTGCTCTCCTGGAACATTGATGGCCTGATCCTCACTGAACGGACCCACACGCCTGCCAGCCTGCGCATGATTGAAACGGCCGGGATACCGGTGCTGGAAATGATGGATTCCGTCTCGCCCTGCCTGGATATGGCCGTGGGCTTTGATAACGTTGAGGCCGCGCGGCAGATGACCCTGGCGATTCTGAAAAAGGGCTATCGCCATACGGTCTATCTCGGCGCCCGACTTGATGAACGTACTCTGCTTAAACAGCGGGGATACGAACTGGCGATGCGGGAGTCCGGTCTGGCACCGCACAGCATTATGATGGAAGAGGCTTCCTCCTTTTCGATGGGCGGCTCGCTTTTACGGGAAGCGCAGCGGCGTTATCCCGATACCGACAGCCTGTTCTGTACCAATGATGACCTGGCCGTCGGCGCGATGTTTGAATGTCAGCGTCAGGGCTTAAAAGTCCCGCAGCAAATGGCGATCGCTGGTTTTCACGGCCATGATATTACTCAGGTGGTCACGCCTGAACTGGCAACGGTGGTGACGCCGCGCGAAATCATGGGCCGCGAATCAGCCTCGCTGCTGCTGGACAGTATCCGGGGGGAGAAGCGCGACGTCAGGCTGGTGGACGTTGGGTTTACCATTTCAGAAGGCGGCAGCATCTGAGTCCGGAGGATTTGGGTGAAAATGTGTCTCTTTGTGCCTCTCCCACTCTGAAACGGTCATTTTTTTGAGCTACTTCACATTTACCAGCTTTTTCCTGCCCAGCTGTTGCCTTACCTGGCGACCATCCAGACAATGTTACCGATAACAATTGTGAGATGGCCCACAAATGCCAACTCCACCGACTTCTCTGCCGGAGCATAAACAATGAAAACGACCCCTTCGTCCAATCACGTCTTCGTACTGATGGGCGTGTCAGGAAGCGGCAAATCCGCAGTGGCCAACGCCGTTGCACACCAGCTAAAAGCGGCTTTTCTCGATGGGGATTTTCTGCACCCTCGCGCCAATATCCAAAAAATGTCCGAAGGGCATCCGCTTAACGATGACGACCGTAAGCCGTGGCTGGAAGCGATTAACGACGCCGCGTTTGCGATGCAGCGGACCAATGATGTTTCGGTGATTGTTTGTTCGGCGCTGAAAAAGCGTTACCGCGATATTTTGCGTAAGGGTAATGAGAACCTGTCGTTCGTTTATCTGAAGGGAGATTTCGATACCATCGAATCTCGCCTGCGCGCGCGCAAAGGGCACTTCTTCAAGCCGCAGATGCTGGTAACCCAGTTCGAAACGCTGGAAGAGCCGGGCGCTGATGAGCGCGGCGTGCTGGTTGTGGATATTAATCAATCGCTGGACGAGGTTGTGGCCGCCACCATTACCGCTATCGAAGAGACGATAAAAAAATAAGTGGGGTGTATGGCTACTGCAACACTGGTTTTGACCGCAGCGGGTTCGGTTTTACTGCTGCTGTTCCTGGTTATGAAAGCGCGTATGCATGCCTTTGTGGCCCTGATGTTAGTCTCCGTGGGGGCCGGAATCTTCTCTGGAATGCCCCTCGATAAAATCGCTGACACCATGCAGAAAGGCATGGGCGGCACGCTGGGCTTCCTGGCGATTGTGGTCGCGCTGGGCGCGATGTTCGGCAAAATTCTGCATGAAACGGGGGCGGTCGATCAGATCGCCATCAGGATGTTGAAAACCTTCGGCCAGAGCCGCGCGCACTACGCGATGGGCGTTGCCGGGTTAATCTGCGCGCTGCCGCTGTTCTTTGAAGTGGCTATCGTGCTGCTGATTAGCATCGCTTTTGCCGTGGCGCGGCGAACGCATGACAATCTGGTGAAGCTGGTGATCCCGCTGTTTGCTGGCGTAGCGGCTTCTGCGGCCTTCCTGCTGCCGGGGCCTGCCCCAATGCTGCTGGCTTCCCAGATGCACGTCGATTTTGGCTGGATGATCCTGCTTGGCCTGTGCGCGGCCATCCCCAGCATGTTGATAGCCGGCCCGCTGTTCGGCAACTTTATCAGCCGTCATGTGACCTTTACCCTGCCGACGGAAACCAGCCATCCTGAATTCGACGAAAGCAAGCTGCCTTCGTTTGGCTTCAGCCTGTCGCTGATCCTGTTCCCGCTGGTGTTGGTGGGGCTGAAAACAATCGGCGCGCGCTTTACCGACCCAGCCTCAGGACTGTACCAATGGCTTGAGTTTATTGGACATCCGTTTATCGCTATTCTGCTGGCCTGCCTGGTCGCCATTTATGGCCTGGCGTACCGGCAGGGGATGGATAAAGAGCGTGTGATGCAGATTTGCGGCAGCGCGCTCCAGCCCGCCGGGATTATTCTGCTGGTGATTGGCGCCGGTGGCGTATTCAAGCAGGTGCTGGTGGATTCGGGCGTCGGCCCGGCGTTAGGCAATGCGCTGACCGGCGCGGGGTTACCGGTTGCGCTGGCCTGCTTTATTCTGGCTGGTGCGGTGCGCATTATTCAGGGTTCGGCAACGGTAGCCTGCCTGACGGCGGTTGGCCTGATCATGCCGGTGATTGAACCGCTGCACTACTCAGGCGCGCAGATGGCGGCGCTCTCCATCTGTATTGCCGGGGGGGCGATTATCTTCAGCCACGTCAACGATGCCGGTTTCTGGCTGTTTGGCCGCTTCACCGGCGCGACGGAAGCGCAGACGCTGAAGACCTGGACGCTGATGGAGACAATTCTGGGCACTACCGGCGCCGTTGTCGGTATGATTGCTTTCGAGCTGCTCTCCTGAGGTGACGCAAGGCAGATAACGTTTTGCAGCCGCTGAAAGGCCCAGCCGGTTCTCCGCCGCGCTGGGCCTTTTTCTTTAAATCTTCAGATAGGCCCTGATGCCGTCCAGGAACATCTGCGTGGCGAGCATAATCAGGATCAGCCCCATTAACCGCTCCAGCGCATTGACGCCTTTCTCACCCAGCAGCCGCAGAAACATGCCTGAGAGCAGCAGGATCACCACCGTTGCGCCCCAGGCGATAAGCAGTGCGCCAACCAGATGCGACATTTGCCCGGGATACTGGTGCGAGAGCAGCATCAGGGTCGCCAGCAGCGAAGGACCAGCAACCAGCGGGATCGCCAGCGGCACCAGGAACGGTTCTTCCCCGGCGGACAGGCCGCTACTGCTGCTTTCACTGGACGGGAAAATCATCTTAATGGCGATCAGGAACAGGATAATTCCGCCAGAGATTGAAACGGTTTCCGTACGCAGGTTGAGAAAGGCGAGAATTTTTTCTCCGGCGAACAAAAACAGCAGCATGATCACCAGCGCAATCAGCATCTCGCGGATTAGCACCATCCGGCGACGTTTTGGCTCCAGATGCTTCAAAACCGACATAAAAATCGGTAAATTGCCCAGTGGGTCCATAATAAGCAACAATAATACTGTTGCTGAGATCATTTCAGTCATCGCTATTCTTCTCAGATTCGTGCCGTTGGCTGCACGTTATAAGCCGCATTGCTAAAATAATGCCGGTAATCGATTTAATTCACTTGCCACTTTTCCAGCATTTTGTAAGGTGTTAACCATACTTCTTTCTTATAACTTTAACAGGTCAGGCCGGACTTCCGCCGCCCCTCCGCAACACGGCCGGGCAAGCTAGCGGCCTGCAGCAGGTGCAACATGAAATCAGTAGGACTTATCGGTTGGCGCGGCATGGTTGGCTCCGTTCTCATGCAGCGCATGGTGGAAGAGCGCGATTTTGATGTCATTCGCCCGGTCTTCTTTTCGACTTCGCAGCACGGCCAGCCAGCCCCTGAGTTTGGCGGTCAGTCTGCCGGAACCCTACAGGACGCGTATAGCCTTGAGGCGCTGAGGGCGCTGGATATTATCATCACCTGTCAGGGTGGCGATTATACCACTGAAATCTATCCAAAACTGCGGGCTTCGGGCTGGCAGGGCTACTGGATTGACGCCGCTTCCACGCTGCGTATGAATGACGATGCGCTGATCATCCTCGACCCGGTTAACCACCACGTTATCCAGCAGGGGCTGGACCAGGGCATTAAGACCTTTGCTGGCGGTAACTGTACGGTCAGCCTGATGCTGATGTCGCTAGGCGGCCTGTTTGCCAACAATCTGGTGGAGTGGGCTTCGGTCGCTACCTATCAGGCTGCCTCCGGCGGCGGCGCACGCCATATGCGCGAGCTGCTGACCCAGATGGGTATGCTGCACAACCATGTGGCGAAAGAGCTGCAAAACCCGGCTTCTGCCATCCTCGACATTGAGCGTAAAGTCACCGAGATGGGCCGTAGCGGCGTACTGCCGACCGATAACTTCGGCGTGCCGCTGGCCGGCAGTTTGATTCCGTGGATCGACAAGCAGCTTGAGAACGGCCAGAGCCGGGAAGAGTGGAAAGGGCAGGCGGAAACCAACAAAATTTTGCAGCCTGCGGCCACCATTCCGGTAGACGGTCTCTGCGTCCGCGTTGGCGCGCTGCGCTGCCACAGCCAGGCCTTTACGCTGAAGCTGAAAAAAGATCTGCCGCTGAAGGACGTCGAACAGCTGCTGGCCTCGCACAACGACTGGGTGCAGGTTGTCCCGAACGATCGCGAGCTGACCATGCGCGAGCTGACGCCTGCGGCGGTGACCGGCACGCTGAAAACGCCGGTGGGTCGCCTGCGCAAGCTGAATATGGGGCCGGAGTATCTCTCCGCCTTTACCGTCGGCGATCAGCTGCTGTGGGGCGCAGCGGAGCCTCTGCGCCGTATGCTGCGTCTGCTGGTGGGCTAAACCCCAAAGCCCCTGGCGGCAACGCGGCTGCTGAGGGGCTGGAAGGGCCGGGTGGACAGGCTGATCCCGGCCCCTTCAAGACCTTTGCCACCCGGCACGCAATCTCCCGATAACCTTCTTTCCTCCTCCCCATTTCGCCCCCTGAACCTGCCCATAGCGCGTCATTTCACCCTTTCCCCCTGCGCTTTTCCGCCTTGGCTGCCATCAAACTACGAAAGTTTGATCTGAAAGGCATATTTTTATGTTTTCGGTGCTGGCTTTAATGGCGGCCTGGCTATGCTTAAAAATATCACTGGAACATAACGGGCTGAAACTGATGAGTGGACACGACCCGAAACGTTGCTGAGTTATCCGATCAGGTTGCCGCACTGCGGCAGTTTTCGCACAGGATGGGTACCTTTCCCGTCAGCGTGCTTTTGGTTCAATAAAGAGCAGCGCGCTTCTCACCTTTTTCTTCGGGATGAAGACGTCGCCTGCCATCCATCACGGGAAGAAAGATATGTCCGAGCTTATGGATCGTCGGCTTATTAATGAATTACTTTCTGGTCACTATGCGGACCCTTTTTCGCTCCTTGGTATGCACCAGACCGCTTCCGGCCTGGAAGTGCGGGCGATGTTGCCGGATGCTACTGAAGTTTGGGTGATTGAAACCAATACCGGCCGAAAATGCGCACAGCTTGAATGTCTCGACTCCCGCGGTTTCTTCCACGGTGTGGTGCCAAGGCGTAAAAATCCTTTCCGCTATCAGCTGGCCGTCACCTGGCACGGCCAGCAAAACCTGATCGATGATGCCTACCGGTTTGGCCCGCTGCTGGCCGAAATGGACAGCTGGCTGTTGGCGGAAGGCACTCACCTTCGTCCCTATGAAACCATGGGCGCACATGCCGATGTGATTGATGGCGTGATCGGCACTCGCTTCTCTGTCTGGGCGCCGAACGCGCAGCGTGTCTCGGTAGTGGGCGATTTTAATTTCTGGGACGGACGCCGCCATCCGATGCGATTCCGTCAGGAAATCGGCGTGTGGGAACTCTTTGTTCCTGGTGCCGTGCAGGGCCAACTGTATAAATTCGAAATAATCGACCAGCAGGGGCAACTGCGCCTGAAATCTGACCCCTATGCTTTTGAAGCGCAAATGCGCCCGGACAGCGCGTCGATGATCTGCGGCATTCCCCCCAAAATGGAGATGCCGGAAGCCCGCAGGCGAGCCAATGATTTCGACGCGCCGATATCGATTTACGAAGTGCACCTTGGTTCCTGGCGTCGCCACACCGATAACAACTTCTGGCTGAGCTACAAAGAACTGGCCGAGCAACTGGTGCCCTATGCAAAAGAGATGGGGTTTACCCACCTTGAGCTGATGCCGGTCAACGAGCACCCGTTTGACGGCAGCTGGGGCTACCAGCCTACCGGACTGTACGCCCCCACCCGGCGCTTCGGCACCCGCGATGAGTTTCGTAATTTTGTCGCCGCCGCTCACGAGGCCGGGCTGAATGTGCTGCTGGACTGGGTGCCAGGCCATTTCCCTTCCGATGATTTTGCGCTGGCTAAATTTGATGGCACCGAACTGTATGAGCACGGCGACCCGCGCCAGGGTTACCACCAGGACTGGAACACGCTGATTTATAACTTCGGCCGCCGCGAGGTCAGCAACTATCTCGCCGGTAACGCGCTCTACTGGATTGAACGCTTTGGCATTGACGGGCTGCGCGTAGATGCGGTGGCATCAATGATCTACCGCGACTACAGCCGCGCCGAGGGGGAGTGGGTGCCTAATCACCTGGGTGGCAGAGAGAATCTGGAAGCTATCGCCTTTCTACGTTACACCAACCGTGCGCTTGGCACGGCGGCGCCGGGTTCGATTACCGTGGCGGAAGAATCAACGGATTTCCCCGGCGTCTCGCGCCCGCAGGAAATGGGCGGCCTGGGCTTCTGGTACAAGTGGAACCTGGGCTGGATGCACGACACCCTGGATTATATGAAGCTGGATCCGGTCTACCGCAAGCATCATCACAACAATATGACCTTCGGTATGCTCTACAACTCGACCGAGAACTTTGTGCTGCCGCTGTCCCATGACGAGGTGGTGCACGGCAAGCGTTCTATCCTGGATCGCATGCCGGGCGATGCCTGGCAGAAGTTTGCCAATCTGCGGGCTTACTACGGCTGGCTGTTCGCCTTCCCCGGTAAAAAGCTGCTGTTTATGGGTAACGAATTCGCCCAGGGCAAAGAGTGGAACCATGACGTCAGCCTGGACTGGCATCTGCTTGAAGGGCAGGACAACTGGCACCACGGCGTACAGCGGCTGGTGCGCGACCTGAACCATACCTACCGCGCTCATCCTGCGCTCTATCAGCTGGACTTCGATCCGATGGGCTTTGAGTGGCTGGTGGTGGATGACTTTGAAAATTCGGTGTTTGTCTTTGTCCGCCGCGATCGTGACGGCAACGAACTGATGGTGGTCAGCAACTTTACCCCGGTTACCCGTGAGCACTACCGTTTTGGCGTTACCGGCGCTGGCAGCTGGCGGGAAGTGCTCAACACCGACTCCGGGTACTACCACGGCAGCAATACGGGCAATCAGGGCGCGATCCACAGCGAGGCGCACCCCAGCCACAATCGTGAGCACTCCGTCAGCATGACGCTGCCGCCGCTGTCGACCGTCTGGCTAGCCAGGGAGGCGACATGAGCCCGCTGCGTCCCGGAAAAGCCACGCCTGCGGGCGCGACCTATGACGGCAAAGGGGTGAATTTCACCCTGTTCTCCCAACATGCCGAACGGGTTGAACTCTGCCTGTTCGATGAGCAGGGCAGGGAAACCAGGATGGACTTACCCGGCCGCACCGGAGATGTCTGGCACGGCTATCTGAACGCCATCAAGCCGGGGCAGCGCTACGGCTACCGGGTGTATGGCCCCTGGCAGCCGGAAACCGGGCACCGCTTTAATCCCCACAAGCTGCTGGTCGATCCCTGCGCCCGGGAAGTGGAGGGCGAAGTCCCCGATGACCCGCGTTTTCAGTGCGGGGAAACTGAAATGAATACCGAGGACAGCGCGCCCGTTGCGCCAAAGAGCGTGGTGCTGGCCGACGACTTTGATTGGGAAGACGACAAGCCTCCGCGCGTGCCATGGGGATCTACGGTGCTGTATGAAGCGCACGTTCGCGGCCTGACGAAGCGCCACCCCGGCATTCCACCGGAGATTCAGGGCACCTACATGGCGCTGGGGCATCCGGTGATGATCAGCTATTTCAAACGGCTGGGTATTACCAGCCTGGAGCTGCTGCCGGTGGCCTTTTTTGCCCATGAGCCGCGCCTGCTGCGGCTGGGGCTGAGCAATTACTGGGGCTATAACCCGCTGGCGCCCTATGCGCTGGACGCGCGCTATGCGTCTGGCGTCAACGGCGTTCACCCCCGGAATGAGTTTCAGAAGGCGGTAAAGGCGCTTCATGCTGCGGGGATTGAAGTGATCCTCGACGTGGTATTCAACCATACGGCGGAGCTTGAAGAGACCGGGCCAACCCTGTCAAAACGCGGCGTGGACAACAAAAGCTACTACTGGCTTAGCGAGCGGGGTGAATACCAGAACTGGACCGGCTGTGGCAACACGCTGAACATCAGCCACCCGCAGGTCATGACCTGGACGCTGGACTGCCTGCGCTACTGGGTGGAAGAGTGCCACGTTGACGGCTTTCGCTTCGATCTTGCCACCGTGCTGGGTCGGACGCCCGAATACCGGCGGGACGCCGAGCTGTTTCAGGCGCTGGCGGCCGATCCCGTGCTGTCTGAGTGCAAGATGATTGCCGAACCCTGGGATATTGGCCCCGGCGGCTATCAGGTCGGGAATTTCCCACCGCCGTTTGCCGAATGGAACGACCATTTCCGCGATGTCGTCCGGCGCTTCTGGCTGTATGGCGATATCGCTAACGGCGAGTTCGCGAGGCGCTTTGCCGCCTCCAGCGATCTTTTCCAGCAGGCCGGAAGGCCGCCTTCCTCCAGCATCAACCTGGTGACGGCCCACGACGGCTTCACCCTGTGCGACGTGGTCAGCTTTAACGATAAACACAATGAAGCCAACGGGGAAGATAATCGCGACGGCAACAACAGCAATTACAGCCATAACCACGGCGTAGAGGGGCTGAACGCGCCGCTGCTGGTGGCCGAACACCGCCGCCGCAGCGTCCATGCGATGCTGACCACGCTGCTGCTGGCTCAGGGAACGCCGATGCTGCTGGCCGGAGACGAACACAGCCACAGCCAGCACGGCAACAATAACGCCTACTGTCAGGATAACGAATTGACCTGGCTCGACTGGGAAAATAACGACAGCGGGCTGTTTAACTTCACTGCCGCTTTGATCCATCTGCGCAAAAAGATCCCTGCGCTGCAGAACGATCGCTGGTGGCAGGAAGGGGATGGAAACGTAGCGTGGCTGGGCCCGAACGGCCAGCCGCTAAGCGCAGAGGAGTGGCAGCAGGGAGCGCGCCGCCTGCAAATTCGCCTGTCGGAGAACTGGTTAATCACGCTTAACGCCACCGAAGAAGTGTGCGATTTAGTACTGCCTCAGGGGCAATGGCACGCCATTCCGCCCTTCGCCGGGGATGATAACCCGATCCTTATAACTGTCTGGCATGGACCAGCGCACGGTGTGTGCGTGTTCCAAAAGCAATCATAACAGGAGTCAGACATGATCAAATCAGAGAAGAACGATCCCCTGATGCTGGCAAGACAATTGCCGACGCAAACTGTAGCCCTCATCCTGGCCGGTGGACGTGGCACCCGGTTAAAAGATCTTACCGCCAAACGCGCCAAGCCAGCCGTCCACTTCGGCGGCAAATTTCGCATTATCGATTTTGCCCTGTCGAACTGCCTGAACTCGGGGATCCGCCGCATCGCGGTGATCACCCAGTACCAGTCCCATACGCTGGTGCAGCACATTCAGCGCGGCTGGTCCTTCCTCAACGAAGAGATGAACGAGTTTGTCGATTTGCTTCCCGCGCAGCAGCGGCTCTCAACGGAACACTGGTATCGCGGTACGGCCGACGCGGTCACCCAGAACCTCGACATTATTCGTCGTTATCAGGCGAAATATATCGTGATCCTTGCGGGCGACCATATCTACAAAATGGACTATTCGCGGATGCTGCTCGATCATGTGGAGAATGAGGCCAGGTGCACCATTGCCTGCCTGCCGGTGCCGATTGAAGAGGCCAGCGCCTTCGGCGTAATGGCCGTCAACGACGACAACAAAGTGGTCGAGTTTCTTGAAAAACCGGCCGATCCGCCGTCTATGCCAGGCGATCAAACCCAGGCGCTGGCAAGCATGGGCATCTATGCTTTTACCGCAGACTATCTCTATGAGCTGCTGGAAGAGGATATGAAGAATCCCGGGTCAAATCACGATTTCGGCAAGGACATTTTACCGAAGGTGGTGGAAACCGGCGAGGCGCTGGCGCACTCCTTCAGCCTCTCTTGTGTACAAAGCGATGAGTCTTCTCCGCCATACTGGCGCGATGTCGGCACGCTCGAAGCCTATTGGAAGGCTAACCTCGATCTTGCCTCCGTCACGCCAGAGCTGGATATGTACGATCGCGACTGGCCGATCCGCACCTATATGGAGCCGCTGCCGCCGGCGAAGTTTGTGCAGGATCGTTCGGGCAGTCACGGTATGACCATGAATTCGCTGGTGTCGGGCGGCTGCATTATCTCCGGCTCGGTGGTGGTGAACTCGATACTGTTTTCACGCGTGCGAATCAACTCATTCTGCAATATCGAATCCTCGGTTCTTTCGCCGGATGTGATCGTGGGACGCTCCTGTCGCCTGCGCCGCTGCGTGATTGACCGCGCCTGCGAACTGCCTGAAGGAACGGTAATCGGAGAGAATCCCGATGACGACGCGCGGCGTTTCTACCGTTCGGAAGAGGGGATTGTGCTGGTGACGCGATCCATGCTGGCCAGGCTGGGCTGGCGTAATTAATCACATTAAAAAGCAGTCAGGTCGGAATGGGCAAGTTTTTGATGCGGAGGACCGCGTCAGCACACAGTAAAGGAGCCGATAATGCAGGTTTTACATGTCTGTTCAGAAATTTTCCCGCTGCTGAAAACCGGCGGGCTTGCTGATGTTGTTGGGGCATTACCTGCGGCGCAAATTGCAGAAGGCATTGATACCAGAGTGCTGCTACCGGGTTTCCCTGATTTGAAAAAAGGGATCGCCGATACGCAGGTCGTGGCAAGGCTGCAAACGTTCGCGGGCTACGTTGAGCTGCACTATGGGCAATTCAATGGCGTGGGGATTTACCTGATCGACGCGCCGGGCTTGTACGATCGGCCCGGCAGCCCCTATCACGACGAGTCACAGTTTGCCTATACGGATAACTACCTCCGTTTTGCCTTACTGGGCTGGATGGGTTGTGAAATTGCCTGCGGGCTGGATCCGTACTGGCGGCCTGAGGTGGTTCATGCGCACGACTGGCACGCGGGGCTGGCCTGTGCCTACCTTGCAGCCAGAGGAAGGCCGGCAAAGTCGGTGTTCACCGTACACAACCTGGCTTATCAGGGGCTGTTCTCCGCACATCATCTGGAACAGATCCAGCTTCCCTGGTCCTTTTTCAACATGCACGGTCTGGAATTCTATAATCAGATCTCATACCTGAAGGCGGGCCTGTTTTATGCCGATCATATTACTGCCGTCAGCCCGACTTATGCTCGTGAGATAACGCTCCCCGAATTTGGCTACGGCATGGAGGATCTGCTGCGCCAGCGCCAGCTGGAGGGCAGGCTGACCGGCATCCTGAACGGGGTTGATCCGACGATTTGGGACCCGGCGCAGGACCTGCTGCTGACGGCGCGATACAATCGCGACGTGCTGGATGCTAAGGTGGAGAACAAGCGCCAGCTGCAGATAACCATGGGCCTGAAAATTGATGACAAGGTGCCGGTGTTTGCCGTGGTCAGCCGCCTGACCAGGCAAAAAGGGCTGGACCTGGTGCTGGAAGCGCTGCCGGGCCTGCTGGAGCAGGGCGGACAGCTGGTGCTGCTGGGCGCTGGCGATGCGGTGCTGCAACAGGGATTTCTTGCCGCTGCTGCCGAGTATCCTGGTCAGGTTGGCGTGCAAATTGGCTACCACGAAGCTTTTTCGCATCGCATCATGGGCGGGGCCGATATCATTATGGTGCCAAGCCGCTTTGAGCCCTGCGGCCTGACCCAGCTCTATGGTCTGAAGTACGGTACGCTGCCGCTGGTCAGGCGTACCGGCGGGCTGGCGGATACGGTTAACGATAGTTCGCTGGAGAACCTTGCTGACGGCATGGCCAGCGGGTTTGTGTTTGAGGACAGCAACGCCTGGTCTTTACTGAGGGCAATTCGCCGTGCCTTTGTTCTGTGGTCCCGTCCTTCACTTTGGCGCTATGTGCAACGCCAGGCGATGGGGATGGATTTTAGCTGGCAGGTGGCCGCCGTGGCCTACCGCGATCTCTATCAACGACTGTTGTAATGGCTATGGGAAATTTGATATGAACGCACCTTTCACCTATACCGCTCCCACGCTCAGCGTCGACGCGCTGAAACACTCCATTGCCTATAAACTGATGTTTACCATTGGCAAGGACCCCTCAATCGCCAACAAGCACGAGTGGCTGAACGCCACGCTGCTGGCGGTACGTGACCGGATGGTGGAGCGCTGGCTGCGATCCAGCCGTGCGCAGCTCTCCCAGGATGTGCGCCAGGTCTATTATCTGTCGATGGAGTTTCTGGTCGGCAGGACGCTTTCAAACGCGCTGCTGGCAATGGGCATTTATGACGATGCCCAGGCCGCGCTTGAGGAGATGGGGTTCAACCTGGAGGATCTGATTGAAGAAGAGAGCGATCCGGGGTTGGGCAACGGCGGGTTAGGGCGTCTGGCCGCCTGCTTTCTGGATTCCCTCGCGACCTTAGGATTGCCGGGGCGCGGCTACGGCATCCGCTACGACTACGGCATGTTTAAACAGAATATTGTCGATGGCCGCCAGGCCGAGTCGCCGGACTACTGGCTGGAGTACGGCAATCCCTGGGAGTTCCAGCGTTTTAATACCCGCTACAAGGTGCGCTTCGGCGGCCGGATCCAGCATGAGGGCAGCCGCTCACGCTGGCTCGAAACCGAAGAAGTGCAGGCGATGGCCTACGATCAGATCATCCCTGGCTACGATACCGATGCCACCAATACCCTGCGGCTGTGGTCGGCCCAGGCCAGCAATGAAATCAACCTGGGGAAATTCAACCAGGGGGATTATTTTGCGGCGGTGGAGGATAAGAACCATTCGGAAAACGTTTCCCGCGTGCTCTATCCCGATGACTCCACCTATTCAGGGCGGGAGCTGCGTCTGCGTCAGGAATACTTCCTCGTTTCCGCCACGGTGCAGGATATTCTCAGCCGCCACTGGGCGCTGCACCATACCTTCGATAACCTGGCCGACAAAATCGCCATTCACCTCAACGATACCCACCCGGTGCTGGCGATCCCGGAGTTAATGCGCCTGCTGATCGATGAGCACAAATATAACTGGGATGATGCGTTCGAGGTCACCTGTCAGGTGTTCTCCTACACCAACCACACGTTGATGCAGGAAGCGCTGGAAACCTGGCCGGTGGATATGATCGGCAAAATTCTGCCGCGCCACCTGCAAATTATTTTCGACATCAATGACTACTTCCTGAAAACCATTCAGGACTATTACCCGGACGACTGGGATTTGCAGTCGCGCATTTCCATCATCGATGAGAACAACGGCCGAAAAGTTCGCATGGCCTGGCTGGCCGTGGTGGTCAGCCACAAAGTGAATGGCGTGTCTGAGCTGCATTCCAACCTGATGGTACAGTCCCTGTTTGCTGATTTCGCCGCGCTGTTCCCTGGCCGCTTCTGTAATAAAACCAACGGCGTGACGCCTCGTCGCTGGCTGGCGCTGGCTAACCCTTCGCTGTCCGGCGTGCTGGATGAGGCCATTGGCCGCAACTGGCGCACCGAGCTGAGCCAGCTGGATGAGCTAAAGCAGCATATTGATTACCCTAGCTTTCTGGCGCAAATTACCGCGGCCAAGCTGCATAACAAAAAGCGGCTGGCTGAGTATATTGCGCAGAAAATGGATGTGGTTGTCGATCCGCACGCGCTGTTTGACGTGCAAATTAAGCGTATTCACGAATATAAGCGCCAGCTGCTGAACGTGCTGCATGTGATCACCCGCTACAACCGTATCAAGGAAGATCCTGAAGCGGACTGGGTGCCGCGCGTCAACATTTTTGCCGGTAAGGCCGCTTCGGCTTACTACATGGCGAAGCACATTATTCATCTGATCAACGACGTGGCGAAGGTGATCAACAGCGATCCGCTGGTGAAAAATAAGCTGAAGGTGGTGTTTATTCCCAACTACAGCGTTAGCCTGGCGCAGATCATCATTCCGGCAGCGGATCTCTCCGAGCAGATTTCACTGGCGGGAACCGAGGCTTCGGGAACCAGCAACATGAAATTCGCCCTCAACGGCGCGCTGACCATCGGCACGCTGGACGGCGCCAACGTCGAGATGCTGGAGCACGTCGGTGAAGAGAATATCTTTATCTTCGGTAACACCACTCCACAGGTCGAGGCGCTGCGCAGCAACGGTTATTACGCGCACCAAATCTATGAGCAGGATGCCGAACTGCATCAGGCGCTGACGCAGATTGCCACCGGCGCGTTCAGCCCGCAGGAGCCAGGCCGCTACCGCAATATCTTTGACTCGCTGGTTAATCTTGGCGACCACTATCAGCTGCTGGCCGACTACCGCAGCTATGTGGATACGCAGGATAAGGTGGATGAACTTTATCGTCACCCTGAGGAATGGACCCGCAAGGCGCTGCTGAATATTGCCAACATGGGCTATTTCTCTTCAGACAGAACCATTCAGGAGTACGCCGATGAGATTTGGGGGATAAAACCGATTCGGCTGTAGACCAGAAAGGTAAAAGGGCGGAATCTCTTCCGCCCTTTTTTTTCGCCTTGCCTGTCGTTAAGAGGCCAGCGACAACGCAGGTTTTTTCGCGTGGTGGGCCAGCCATTCGCCTACGCGGGCGCGCTGCTCTTCGTTCAGCCACATGCCCGTTTTAGTCCGGCGCCACAGGGCATCGTCCTGTTCGCGCACCCACTCATTTTCCACCTGATAACGCAGTTCGGCTTCATAAAAGTGGTGACCAAACAGCTCGCCTAAATCTTCCAGGCTTTTCGCTTCGCCCAGCAGCTTTTCGGTACTGCTGCCGTAGGTGCGGGCGTAGTGGCGCGCCATGCCTTC
Source organism: Erwinia typographi (assembly GCF_000773975.1). GTDB lineage: Bacteria > Pseudomonadota > Gammaproteobacteria > Enterobacterales > Enterobacteriaceae > Erwinia > Erwinia typographi. The sequence continues at coordinate 79,567 of NZ_JRUQ01000049.1, read as the reverse complement.
GGTAATGAAGGGGTAGCGGCGGCGCAGGCTGGCGGCATAGTCTTCACGCGTACCGGCGATGTCTCCGCCCGGTAGAACGCAGGTTTTGGTCCAGGCCGGACCGGCTTTCGGATAGTATTTAGCCAGCTTTTCCATCGCCGCTTCAGCCAGCTTACGGTAAGTGGTGAGCTTGCCGCCAAAGACGGACAGCAGCGGAGCCTGGCCGTTATCATCATGCACGTCAAGGGTGTAATCACGGGTGATCGCCTGCGGTGAATCGGACTCGTCATCACACAGCGGTCGTACGCCGGAATAAGACCAGACGATATCCTCTTTGCCGAGCGACTTTTTAAAGTGGTTGTTAAACACGTTCAGCAGGTATTCCGTCTCGTTATCGTCGATATGGACGTTTTTCGGATCGCCTTTATACTCCACGTCAGTGGTGCCGATAATGGAAAACTCGTCCATCCACGGGATCACAAAGACAATACGGTGGTCTTCGTTTTGCAGGATGTAAGCCTGTTTCTGCGTATGAACGCGTGGCACCACGATATGGCTACCTTTAATCAGGCGGATACCGTAAGGCGACTTCAGCTTCAGGCTATCGTCAAACAGCTGTTTTACCCACGGACCCGCCGCGTTCACCAGGCCTTTAGCACGCCAGGTAAAGGTTTTGCCGCTGTCGATGTCTTCGGCTTCCACCATCCACAGGCCATTTTCACGCCAGGCGCGGGTCACCTTAGTGCGCGTACGCACCTCGCCGCCGCGTTTCTCAACTTCCTGTGCGTTGAGCACCACTAGGCGCGCATCGTCAACCCAGCAGTCGGAATATTCGAAACCGCGCACGATTTCAGACTTTAACACCGAGTCTGAGCCAAAACGCAAACTTTTACTGCCCGGCAGGCTGGTGCGTTTGCCAAGGTGATCATACATAAACAGGCCGATGCGGATCATCCATGCCGGACGCAGATGCGGGCGGTGCGGCAGACGAAAGCGCATTGGGAAAGCAATGTGAGGGGCCATCTTCAGCAGCACCTCACGCTCGGCCAACGCTTCGCTGACCAGGCGGAATTCGTAGTGTTCCAGGTAGCGCAGGCCGCCGTGGATCAATTTTGAACTGGCGGAAGAGGTCGCGCAGGCCAGGTCTTGCGCTTCCAGCATCAGCACAGACAGGCCGCGTCCTGCAGCATCTGCTGCAATACCAGCGCCGTTGATGCCGCCGCCGATTACGATCAAGTCTTTGGTTTCCACGTCATCTCCTCCGATGTTCGGAATAGTTCTTTAATGTTCGTTTTCGAGCATTATAATAATCGTAATCGCACATCGACGCCAGCCTTAACCGAATAAAAACATTTATGCGTGATGTAGGTAACATAATTGAGCAAAGAAAAGCCGATTAACCTCGCAACTTCTCGGGTTATTCCAGGCTGCCTTCGCGTTACAATGACGCTTATTTGTCTCACTTTGAGAGAACCCACCATGGAACAATTTGAGTGCATCAGCGTGCATCAGGCCCAGGCGCAGCTTAGCGACCACGGCGCGCAGCTGGTTGATATCCGCGATCCGCAAAGCTATGCCTCCGCTCACGCCAGCGGAGCGTTTCACCTGAGCAACGACTCGCTGCACAGCTTTATTGCCCGGTCGGATTTTGCTACGCCGGTGCTGGTAATGTGCTATCACGGCAACAGCAGCAAAAGTGCCGCACAGTATCTTCTTAGCCAGGGTTTTGAGCAGGTCTACAGCATTGATGGTGGCTTTGAAGCCTGGCGCACGGTGTTTCCCCAGCAGGTCGATGCCGCTACGCTTTAACCACGCCACTGAAACAGTGCGGTATACTGTTCTTTCGTGATAATTAACAGGGATTTTCAACGGCTATGATGCGCATCACCGAATTCTCCAATCCCCGCATGGCGCAGGCCTTCGTGGACTATATGGCTACCCGCGGCGTCACGCTGCGCGTGGAGCATGATAATCACTACACGGTCTGGCTGGATGATGATTCGAAAGTGAATCTGGTCGAAAACGAACTTAGTCAGTTTATCCGCGATCCTAACCATCCTCGCTATCAGGCGGCCAGCTGGCACTCTGGCACCACCTCCAGCGGCATCCATTATCAGGGCTCATCGCTGATGACCAATATTCTCCAGCGCGCGGGGCCGCTGACGCTGAGCGTGATGGTGGTGTGCATTCTGGTCTATATCCTGATGCAGGTGATGGGCGACCAGGTGGTAATGAGCTGGCTGGCATGGCCCGGTGAGGACCAGCATTTCCAACTGTGGCGCTGGTTTACCCACGCGCTGCTGCACTTCTCCCTTCTGCATATCACCTTTAACCTGATGTGGTGGTGGTACCTGGGCGGGGCGGTGGAAAAACGCCTGGGCAGCGGCAAGCTGTTTGTCATTCTGCTGATTTCTGCGCTGCTCAGTGGCTGGATGCAGTCAAAATACAGCGGCATGATGTTTGGCGGACTGTCAGGTGCGGTCTACGCCCTGATGGGGTATTCGTGGCTCAGAGGCGAGCGCGACCCGGAGAGCGGTATCTTCCTTGAACGTGGGCTGATGGCCTTTGCGGTAGTCTGGCTGGTGGTGGGCTATATGGGCTGGTTCGGCCTGTCTATCGCTAACGCAGCCCACGTCACCGGCCTGCTGGTCGGTCTGGCAATGGCCTTCGTCGATACCAGACGGATAAAAAAATCCTAGTGCAATAATCCGCAGGGACGCCCGGACAGGAGAGTTTTGTGAAGCAAACACAGCGTCATGACGCCATTATTGAGCTGGTGCGTCGTCAGGGATATGTCAGTACAGAAGAGCTGGTGGATCATTTTACCGTCAGCCCGCAAACCATTCGTCGCGATCTGAACGAGTTGGCTGAACAGAATAAAATTCAGCGCCACCACGGCGGTGCCGCGCTGCCGTCCAGCTCGGAAAATACCGCCTGGCAGGATCGTAAAATGATGTGGTCGGCGGAAAAGGCCCGCATTGCTCAGCGCGTAGCCAGCCAGATCCCTGACGGGGCCTCGCTGTTTATCGACATCGGCACCACGCCGGAAGCGGTGGCCCACGCGCTGTTGAATCACGCCAACCTGCGGGTGGTGACCAACAATCTCAACGTGGCGATGCTGCTGATGTCGAAACCCGATTTCAGCCTGATCGTCGCCGGGGGAGAGGTCAGGACGCGTGATGGCGGGATCATGGGCGAAGCCACGCTGGACTATATCTCGCAGTTCCGCCTGGACTACGGCATTTTGGGCATCAGCGGCATCGATATGGATGGCTCGCTGCTGGACTTCGACTACCACGAAGTGCGCACCAAGCGGGCTATTATCGAAAATTCACGCTGTGTGATGCTGGTCGCGGACCACTCGAAGTTCGGTCGCAATGCGATGGTGAACCTCGGCAATATGAGCCTGATCGACTACCTCTTTACCGATGAAATACCGCCGCCTGGCGTGATGAAAACCATCGAGCAGCACGAAGTCCATCTGGAACTGTGCTGAACCGCACGACGGCCTGAAGCGGCAGGGACGCCGCGACCTTTCTTCTTTTGTTTCAAGTTTATCTTTGCCTTCGGTGAGCTTTTTTTTCTGTTCCGGTCTTAACTGTAAGAGTCGTTAGCCCCTTTGCACTTTGCCCTTTTTCCCTTTTAAGAAGGAAGCGGTATGTCGCAACAGAAATTTAATCAGGCCCGATTTGACGCCGCGCTGACGCGTCAGTGGCAGCACCTCGGTTTAGCTTCAGCCAGTGAAATGACGCCTCATCAGTGGTGGCAAGCCCTCAGCGGCGCGCTGGCCGAAATGCTGGCCGTGCTGCCGGTGGCGAAACCTGCGAAGAAACAGCGCCATGTGAACTATATCTCGATGGAATTTTTGATCGGCAGGCTGACCGGTAACAACCTGCTGAACCTGGGCTGGTATGACGAGGTGAAAGCGAGCCTGGCTAAGTACCAGTGCGACCTGAGCGAGTTGCTGGAGGAAGAGGTCGATCCCGCGCTGGGCAACGGAGGATTGGGGCGACTGGCGGCCTGCTACCTGGATTCAATGGCTACCGTTGGGCAACCGGCTATCGGCTACGGGCTGAACTACCAGTACGGCCTGTTCCGTCAGTCCTTTGACGATGGGCAGCAGCACGAAGCGCCGGATGACTGGCACCGCAGCCGCTATCCGTGGTTCCGCCATAATGCCGCGCTGGATGTGGAGGTCGGCCTGAGTGGCAGGGTGGTTAAAAACGGCAGCGGCTTCCGCTGGGAGCCTGCGGTTACGCTGCGCGGCGAGGCCTGGGATCTTCCCGTTACCGGCTACCGCAACGGCGTGACCCAGCCGCTAAGGCTCTGGCAGGCCAGCCACCGCCATCCTTTCGATTTGACCCTGTTTAACGACGGCAAGTTTCTAAAGGCGGAGCAGCAGGGGATTGATGCGGATAAACTGACGAAAGTGCTCTATCCCAATGATAATCATCAGGATGGTAAGCGGCTACGCCTGATGCAGCAGTACTTCCAGTGCGCCTGCTCGGTGGCCGATATTTTGCGTCGTCACCATCTCGCCGGGCGAAAAATTACCGAACTTGCTGAATACGAAGTCATCCAGCTTAACGATACCCATCCCACCCTCGCCATTCCGGAGATGCTGCGCGTTCTGCTCGACGAGCATCAGCTGGGCTGGGACGAGGCCTGGGCCATCACCAGTAAAACCTTCGCTTACACCAACCATACGCTGATGCCGGAAGCGCTGGAACGCTGGGATCAGCGGCTGTTTCGCGCTCTGCTGCCGCGTCACTTTATGATTGTGAATGAGATTAATAAGCGCTTTAAAAAAGTGGTGGATCGGCACTGGCCGGGGGATGAGGCGAAGTGGGAAAAGCTGGCGGTGCTTTACGACCATCAGCTGCGGATGGCGAATCTCTGCGTGGTCGGCGGCTTTGCGGTCAACGGCGTGGCGGCGCTGCACTCTGAGCTGGTGGTCAAGGATCTGTTCCCGGAATATCACCAGCTGTGGCCGAATAAATTCCATAACGTCACCAACGGCATCACTCCGCGCCGCTGGCTGAAGCAGTGTAATCCTGCGCTGGCCGGGCTGATTGATGAAACGCTGAAGGTGGAATGGGCTAACCATCTTGACCAGCTAAAAGGGCTGGAACCGTTTGCCGATAACAAAGCCTTTCGCAAGCGCTACCGCCAGATCAAGCATGATAACAAGGTCCGGCTGGCCGACTATATCAGGCAGTTGACCGGGATAGAGGTTAACCCGAAGGCGCTGTTCGATGTGCAAATCAAGCGTCTGCACGAATACAAGCGCCAGCACCTGGGGCTACTGCATATTCTGCACTGCTATAAAACGCTGCGCGATCATCCCAATAAGGACGTTATTCCGCGAGTGTTTCTGTTTGGCGCCAAGGCGGCTCCGGGCTACTACCTTGCGAAAAATATCATCTATGCCATCAACAAGGTGGCCGAAAAAATTAACAACGATCCGCTGGTCGGCGACAGGCTGAAAGTGGTGTTTATTCCCGACTACCGGATTACCGCGGCTGAGCTGATGATCCCGGCGGCGGATCTGTCAGAACAAATTTCCACCGCGGGTTACGAGGCTTCCGGCACGGGCAACATGAAGCTGGCGCTGAACGGCGCATTGACCATCGGCACCCTTGACGGGGCCAACGTAGAGATAGCTGAACAGGTTGGCGAGGAGAACATCTTTATTTTCGGCCACTCTGTTGATGAGGTGAAGGCGCTGAAAGCCGGAGGTTATTCACCGCAAAAGCTGCGCAAAAAGGATAAGCACCTCGACGGCCTGCTGAAAGAGCTGGAAAAAGGCTTCTTCAGCGACGGCGACAAGCACGCCTTTGACCTGATGCTCAGCAGCCTGGGGAAAGGGGGCGATCCCTGGCTGGTGCTGGCGGACTTCGCCAGCTATATCGAAGCCCAAAAGCGGGTGGAGACGCTGTGGCGCGATAGCGAGGGCTGGACCCGCGCCGCCATTTTGAATACGGCCCGCACCGGCCTCTTCAGTTCGGATCGGTCGATCCGCGATTATCAGCAGCGAATCTGGCAGGCGAAGCGCTAAGGAGCCGCGATGGACAGAAAGGCGTTCGAGCTGGCTGCTGCTGCGGCCGGGATTGCGACGAAATATATTAATGCCAGAGGCGAACCGGAAGAGATTAGCCTTGAAATCCGCCAGCGCCTGCTGGCGGCCATGTCGGAACAGCGTAAGGCGAAGCCCGACCCGCTGCCGCCCTGTAAAGTTTTTATCCGCAAGCGTTCGCTGCGGCTCGACGTGGCGGGAAAAGGGGAATATCAGTGGCGGCTGACGACGGAAAACGGCCGCGAATATGCGGGATCCGTCAGCGCCGGAGAGGCGATTCAACTGCCCGTAAACCTCGCTTTGGGTTATCACCAGCTACAGCTCAGCCAGCGGAAAAAGCAGTGGCAGTGCCGGGTGATTGTCGCCCCGAAACGCTGCTATGAACCTCTCAAACTGCTGGAGGGAAAAAAGCTGTGGGGTGCCTGCGTTCAGCTCTACACCGTACGTTCAGAGCAGAACTGGGGCATGGGGGACTTTGGCGATTTAAAGCGCCTGCTGACCGGAGTAGCCGATCGTGGCGGGGCCTTTGTCGGCCTGAATCCGATTCATGCGCTCTATCCTGCCAGCCCTGAAAAGGCCAGCCCTTACAGCCCCTCGTCGCGACGCTGGCTGAACGTGATGTATATCGACGTGGCTGCCGTGCCGGATTTTCAGCACGGCAAGGCTGCCCAGCGCTGGTGGCAACAGAAAAGTACCCAAAAACGGCTGGCGAAGGCCCGCAGCAGCGACTGGGTTGATTATGCGCTGGTTGGCGAGCTGAAGATCGGCGGGCTGCGTCATGCGTGGCAAGCCTTCTGTGGGCGGAAAAATGACGATGCTGACCGCGTCCACTTTGAGGAATTTATCGTAGGGGGCGGCGACAGCCTTTACTGGCAGGCGGCCTATGATGCGCTGCACGGCATTATGCTGGCGGATAATCCCGACCGCTGGGGCTGGCCCGTCTGGCCGAAAACGTTGCGGCAGGCCCACGCCGAAGAGGTGAAGCAGTTTTGTCAGCAACAGCAGCAGGAAATTCGCTTTTGGCTGTGGCTACAGTGGCTTGCCAGCCAGCAGTTTGACGAATGCTGGCAGCTCAGTCAGCAGCGCGGAATGCCGATAGGGCTGTACCGCGATCTGGCGGTTGGCGTGGCGGAAGGCGGAGCTGAAACCTGGAGCGACCGCGAACTTTATTGCCTTGGGGCCTCGGTGGGCGCCCCGCCGGATATTCTCGGACCGCTCGGACAAAACTGGGGGCTGCCGCCGATGGACCCGCACGTAATGACCGCAAGGGGGTATCAGCCATTTATCGACCTGCTGCGGGCCAATATGGCCAGCTGCGGCGCGCTGCGAATCGATCATGTGATGTCGATGCTGCGCCTGTGGTGGATACCCTATGGCGAAACGGCCAATTACGGCGCCTATGTTTATTATCCCGTGGAAGATTTGCTGGCGATCCTCGCGCTGGAAAGCCAGCGAAATCAGTGCATGGTGATTGGGGAGGATCTGGGAACCGTGCCGCAGGAAATTGTCGCGCTGCTGCGTAATGGCGGCATTTACTCGTGGAAAGTGCTGTACTTCGAGCAGGACAATATCGACCAGTATCGTTCGCCGGCAGCCTGGCCGCGTCAGTCAATGGCAAGCGCCACGACCCACGACTTACCCACGCTGCGAGGCTTCTGGAATGCCGGAGATCTGGCGCTGGGCGAGCGGCTTGGGCTTTACCCGGACAAGGTTGTGCTGCACAAACTGTATCAGGATCGCGCCAGGCAGAAGCAGGCTTTGCTGAACGCGCTGCATCAGTATGGCTGCCTGCCCAAAAGCAGCGGCAAAAAGGCCAGCCTGATGAAAATGACCCCGGAACTCAACCGGGGGATGCAGCGTTTTATCGCCGACAGCAGCAGCGCCTTGCTGGGACTACAGCTGGAGGACTGGCTGGATATGGAAAAACCGGTCAACGTGCCGGGCACCACCGATCAATATCCCAACTGGCGGCGCAAATTAAGCATGACGCTGGAAGCGATGTTTGCGGATCGGCGGATAAACCGACTGATAAAAAATATTCATCAGCGCCGCCGCCGCAAAAGGTGATCAGTAGAAGGAGTGTTCGCCGCGCTGATGCTCGGTCAGATCGCGCACGCCTTTCAGCTCGGGGAAGGTGGTCAGCAGCTCTTTTTCGATGCCTTCTTTCAGCGTGACATCGACCATTGAACAGCCGTTACAGCCGCCGCCGAACTGCAGGATGGCAAAGCCGTCATCGGTGATTTCCATCAGGGAAACCTTGCCGCCGTGGCTGGCAAGCTGCGGGTTGATGGTCGCCTGCAGCTGATATTCAACGCGTTCAATCAGCGGCGCATCGTCGCTGACCTTACGCATTTTAGCGTTCGGCGCTTTTAGCGTCAGCTGGGAGCCCAGATTATCGGTGACGAAATCAATTTCCGCTTCTTCCAGATAAGGGGCGCTCAGTTCATCAACAAAAGCGGACAGCTTCTCAAATTTCAGCTCAGTATCGCTGGCTTCTACCGCATCGGGTGGGCAGTAAGACACGCCGCATTCGGCCGTTGGCGTACCCGGATTGATAACGAATACGCGAATTTGTGTGCCATCTTCCTGTTTTGACAGCAGTTTTGCGAAGTGCTCTTGCGCAGCATCAGTAATAAGGATCATGGCTATTGCTCAACAGTAAGTACAATTAATTAACGATATTACGCCCATCGCCGACGCTCTACAAGGTTCGGCACAGGCTCCAAACCTGCACGCTGGCCGCGCCTGCGGCCAGCAAAATGCGGCTGATTTCCTCCACCGTATTGCCGGTGGTAACCACATCGTCCGTCAGGGCGATATGCAGTCTTTGCACCGCAATTTCAACCCTGAACGCCCCCCGCACATTTTTGCGGCGGTTGCTGGCCTCAAGCCGGTGCTGTATCCGGGTCTTTCTTCGCCGGGAGAGGCCTCCGGCGACATAGCGGCAGTTCAGCCAGCGGGCGAGATGATGGTTGATCTCATCCATCTGATTATAGCCTCGTCGCCAGGCGCGCGTTTTATGTAAGGGTACACACAGCAGCAGGTCCGGTCTGAGCAGGTTGTGCTTCTGCCGGGCGGACAGCCAGCTCAGTAAAAGTAGCCTGGCCAGCATTGCCGAGAGGACGGTAGCCTGAAAAAATTTAAGCTGCTTAACCCAATGGCTGACGGGCGGGCGCCAGGCGCTGACCACGATCATCCGCTGCCAGCTCGGAGGTTTTAGCAGGCAGCGCCCGCACTCGGTCCGGCAGCTTGCCGCCGGAAGTCCGCAACGGGGGCAGCAGACAGGCAGCGAGGGCAGGTGACGCAGGCAATAGCTGCAAATTCCATGATGGGACAGCGCCAGCGGCATCTGGCATAGCCAACAGGCGGTGGGCATTGGTAGCATAGCGGCCTCCACGGCAAAAACAGGACAATAACGGATGACACAGCTTTACTGGCAGACAATTGGCACCGGCGATCGCCATCTTGTGATGCTGCACGGATGGGGACTGAATGCCGGTGTCTGGCAAAGCGTTGTCGATCGGCTCAGCCCGCATTTCTGTCTGCACCTCGTCGACCTGCCGGGCTACGGCCGCAGCCGGGGATTTGTGCCGATGAGCCTCGGGGAGATGGTGGAAACTCTGCTGCCGCAGGCTCCTGAAAAGGCCGTCTGGCTGGGATGGTCGTTAGGAGGGCTTGTCGCCAGTACCGTGGCGCTACGTCACCCTGAGCGCGTCAGCGGCCTGATTAGCGTTGCCTCATCGCCATGTTTCGCCGCCGGGGACGCATGGCCTGGCATTAAGCCCCAGACGCTGAGCGGCTTTCAGCAGCAGTTAAGTGAAGACTTTCAACGCACCGTTGAGCGCTTTCTTGCCCTACAGACGCTGGGAACTGACAGCGCCCGGCAGGATGCGCGCCTGTTAAAAAGCGTGGTGCTTGCTCTGCCATCGCCGGAGGTTGAGGTGCTTAACGCCGGACTGGAAATGCTGCGTACGGTCGATCTGCGCGAGGAGATGAAGATGCTGACGCTGCCGCTGCTGCGGATTTACGGCGCGCTGGACGGTCTGGTGCCGCGTAAAATAGCGCCTTTGCTTGACGCCGAGTGGCCCGCCAGCGAGGCGGTCGTTATTGAAAAAGCGGCACATGCGCCGTTCATTTCCCACCCGGAGGTTTTCTGCCAGCAATTAATTGATTTCGACTTAAAAATAACCTCATAAATTTTTCCGGGAAACTGGCGGATTATTTATTACGGGTAATAATTACAGAGGTAAGCAGGATTGCTTACCTGTTACCTCTGAGCTGTCCAGGGAGCGGGCCATTTTCCCTCCCTGCATTCTCATCAAGCGATTGCTTATTCCTAACAATTATTCAGGAGTGTCTTTGATGAAATTAATTAAAACTATGGTAATTGGCCTGCTGGCAGGTTCGGTTTCTTTTGCCGCGCTGGCCGCAAAAGAAGTGACCAAAGAAGAAGTTGATAACCTGAAGCTGGAAAAAATTGGCACGGTAAGCACTACGGCGGAAACGACTTCCCCGATGGATGCTAAAAAAGAGCTGTCCGCCAAGGCTGACGAGAAGGGAGGGAAATACTTCCTGGTCATCGCCGGACGCGAGCACGGCAAATTCAGCGCTACGGCTGATGTTTATAAGTAATTGACGTAATAATCAGGCAGGGATAACTCTGCCTGTAATAAGTCTATCCGGTTCAGCTTTTCAGCCACATATAAGACCACGGCGTCAGCGTCAGCGGCCTTTCTCCTTCAAAAATTCGATCGGTAATAATATCGCGATAGCGTCGGGTATCCGGCAGCGTATAGGGTATTTCCCGGCTGCTGAGGTTATAAATACACAGCAGCGTCTGATGATCTTCTTCCGACCAGCGGTAGATGGCGAACAGCGCATTATCTCCCTCCAGCACCTGCATCGGATTATTCGGATGAAAAGCCGCCTGGCGGGTTCGCAGCTGAATCAACCGTGAGAGCGAATGATACACCTGATAGCGCAGCGAATGGCTGTCGCCCAGCTCGGCCTCTATCTGGCGGAGGGGGTATTTTTGTCGGTTAATTGCCCGGTTGTACCCCGCCGTTTTCACCCCTTCCGTGTCGTTACGCGATCCGAGGATGCTTTGAATATAAACGGCTGGCACGCCTGGAAACGCCAGCAGCAACGCGTGCGCCAGCATAAATCGCTGTAGACGGGTCGCGTCGTCATCCTCTTTTTTATTCAGCGCATCCATATAGGTCACGTTGATTTCATAAGGGCTGGTGGTGCCATCGGGATTATTTTTATAAGAGACCAGAGCGCCTTCGATCGCCAAATCTCTCACCAGCGAGACGATCTCGGTTTCCGGCAGTATTCCCCGCAGCGGGTTGAGGCCGATCCCGTCATGAGAGGCAAGGAAGTTGAACCAGGTGGTAGTGCCGCCGGACGCGTCCAGCGAGGCCGCCCACTGCTTCAGCGCGCGTGCGGAACCGTTGTGAATGGCGTGCAGGACCAGCGGCGGCAGCGAAAACTGATAGACCATCTGCGCCTCATCCTGGCCGTTGCCGAGATAGCTGATATTATCTTTATGCGGGACGTTGGTTTCGGTGATGATTACCGTTCCCGGCGCGACGACATTGGCAATGGCGCGGAAAAGTTTAACCAGAAGATGGGTTTTCTCAAGATGGATGCATGAGGTGCCGGGGGTTTTCCACATATAGCCCACGGCATCCAGCCGGACGTAATCGGCCCCTTTCGTCAGATAATCCAGCAGCACGTTGACCATGCTCAGCAAGACTTCCGGGTTGGCAAAGTTGAGATCGATTTGATCGGCGCTGAAGGTGGTCCAGATAAAGCGCGTTTCGCCGTTGGCCATCTCAAACGGCGTTAGCAGAGGTGAGGTGCGCGGGCGCGTCACCGCGCTCAGGTCGGTGGTGGGCGGCATACTGATAAAAAAGTCATCCCAGCCGGGGTCCTGCGCCAGATAGTGCCTGAACCACGCGCTGTGTGCCGACATATGATTGCAGACGAAATCAAACATCAGTCTGGTGTGCCGGTGCAATTCCGCCACGTCCGACCATTCTCCACAAATTCCGTTGACCTGGTGGTAATCAATCACCGAAAAACCGTCGTCGGAGGACCAGGGGAAAAAGGGCAGCAGATGGACAAGATTAAAGCTGGACTGCAAATGCTGCTGGTAGAAGCGTGAAAGGGTTTGCAGCGTGGGCGTTTCTGGTTCGCTGAACTGATCGGCATAGGCGATCAGCACCACGTCCTGTTCATCCCAGTGGGCTTTGCGCTGATGATTCAGGCCGTTACGCGCCTGGCGAATAGCCTCCGCCAGCTTTTCCCGACAGGCGAGGGGAAAAGCGCCGTCATAAATTTTATCGAGTAAGGGAGTAATGTTATCCATTGTGATGCAGTGAGCCGCCGCATTTTTACACAGCACGATAGTTTTCACTGTAGACCGTTGAAGCAGAATCGCAACTTCAACGGCCTTCTTAATGGACTCTCTTGGCTGAAATCAGTGGCAGCTGCCGCTTTTGGCGCAGCCCTGGCAAGGCTTGCTGGTGACCACTCTTAGTACCAGGCGCTCCGGCGGCAGGGTCACGGTTTTCAGCTTTAGCCACAGCAGCAGGTTAAAGCCTGCCACGGCCAGCAGGATGAGACTGCTGGACTGAGGATGCTCGCTGAAGGTGGCCAGCTGGTAGAAAATCGTCGCCAGCGAGTAAGCCAGATTCAGCCCCCAGCCGATGGAGAAAAACATCCAGCGGCGGCTGCTCTCACGGGCGATAGCGCCCATTACTGAAACGCAGGGAACATAGAGCAGTACGAAGATCAGGTAGCTGTAGGCCGCCGCTGCGCTGCCAAACTTAGTGTGCATCACGCCCATCGCGCCGTTTGCCATTTCGCCGTCGCCCTTGCTGGCTTCGACAGGGTTAAGCAGTACGCTGAGGCTGAACGTCTCTTTCACCCCATCCCACGTCTCGGTCAGCGCCTGCTTCATTTCGCCCGTCAGGCTGAAGTCTGCGGCGTCAAACGGCTGCTCGTGCAGCGCTTCGGCGGTGTAGAGCGTGTTCAGCGTACCGACCACCACCTCTTTAGCCATCGCGCCAGTCACCAGGCCAACGGTAGCCTGCCAGTTACTGTCCTGCACGCCCATCGGCGACAGCAGCGGCGTCAGCGAACGGCTGACGGTAGCCAGCGCGGAGTCGTTAATGCTGTCTACCGGCTGGCCGCTGAACGAGAAGCTGTTAAGCGCGCCAATCAGCACGCTGACGGCGACGATGACTTTACCGGCCCGCAGCACAAAGCTTTGCAGCCGCTGCCAGGTTTGCAGCATCAGGCTTTTAAGATGCGGGGTATGCCAGGTGGGCAGTTCCATCACAAACGGCGAGGCTTCGCCTTTTAACAGCGTATGCTTGAGGATCAGCCCGGTCATAATGGCCACCACAATCCCCAGCACATAGAGGCTGAACACCACCAGCGAGCCGCTCTGGCCGAAAAAGGCCGCGGCAAAGACCGCGAAGATCGCCAGCCTGGCGCCGCAGGACATAAACGGCGCCATCAGCACCGTCAGCAGCCGTTCTCGCGGCGCATCCAGCGTGCGTGCGCCCATCACCGACGGCACATTACAGCCGAAGCCGACAATCAGCGGCACGAACGATTTTCCGGGCAGCCCCAGCGCCTGCATCAGGCGGTCCATGACAAAGGCCGCGCGCGCCATATAACCCGAGTCCTCCATCAGGGAGAGGAACAGATACATCAGGCCAATTTGCGGCACCAGAGGCATCACGGTATTAATCCCGCCGCCGATGCCCTGCGCGAGGAATAGCGTCAGCGTCAGGGGAACATGCAGCGTGACGCCAAGCCACTGCACGCCGTGGATAAAGATTGCCGCCGAGCCAAGATCAAACAGCGGCTGTAGCGCGCCGCCCAAATTGATCGCGAAGAAGAACATCAGGTACATCACCAGGAAGAAGATCGGCAGCCCAAGCCAGCGATTTAAAGCCAGCTTGTCCAGCCGTGCGGAAAGGCGATGCGCCGTGGCGCGCTGGGGAACGGTGACGGCCTGGCAAACGGCATCAATCGCCTGATAGCGGGCGGAAGCGATTTGCAGCGGCGCGTCCGCTAAATGGGGTAGCGACGCCAGCAGCTCAGCGGCTTCAGGGACTTGCGAACGGCTGTAAATATCGCCGTCAAGGAGCTGTAAGGCCAGCCACTTACGCTGTGCCGGAGGGCGGGTCGATTCCATCGCTTCAGTCAGCGTGGCGACCTGGGCGAGAATCTCCGGCGGATAGTTAATGTCAAAATGGCCGGGCTGGAGTGAATGCGCGTCAATCGCTTGCTTCAACTCGTCGATCCCCTGAGCGCGGGTTGAAACCAGCGGAATCACCGGGCAACCGAGCAGCTGTTCAAGGGCGGAAACGTCGATATCAATCTGCTGGCTGGCCGCAATATCCAGCATATTCAGAGCAATAATGCAGGGAACGCCCAGTGCCTGGATCTGCTGAGTCAGCCAGAGATTGCGGGAGAGATTGCTGGCATCGACCACATTGATCACCAGATCCGCCTCGCCGCTGAGCATATAATGGCAGGCAATTTGTTCATCAAGCGAGCTGGTGGAAGAGACGGTGGTCAGGGAATAAGTGCCGGGAAGATCGACCAGCTGGACATCGTAGCTGGCCGTAGCAAAGTGGCCCTGTTTGCGTTCGACCGTCACGCCAGCCCAGTTTCCCACCCGCTGACGCGCGCCGGTTAGCTGATTAAACAGCGTCGTTTTGCCGGAGTTAGGGTTGCCGATCAGGCCAACGGTAAAGGTTTTCATGGTTTTCATTGCTTCAGCCCCTCAGCCCTGCGGCTCCAGATTGAGAAAGGCCAAATCCTTTTTCCGCAGCATCAGGCTCATGCGGCGAACTTCGACCTGTATCGGATCGCCCAGCGGAGCAATGCGTTTGACCTCGAAGCTGGCGCCGGGTAGCAGCCCAAGCGCGAGCATTTTTTGCCGGAAGGCGGCGCTGACGGAGGGAGAGAAGCTGACGATTTTGTAATGTTGCTGTGAGACGATCTGCATGTTTCCACCTGGGCGCGTAGCGATGCGCCGTGATAATCAACGGTGGCAAGTATAATGATAACTATTATCGGTCTTATTGATGCAGAACAAGCTTGAGAGGAAAGGAGCGTTGAGAAAAAGTCAGGGCGGCGCCGAAGATCCGCCCTGATGATAACGGCCTAGCGTTTCTTGCCGAAAGCGGCGGCCAGCGCATCGCCCATCGCGCTGTTGCTGCTGGCGGGCTGGGTTGCCGGACGTGGGCGCGCTTTACCCTGAGCCGGTTTGGCATTGTCGCGGCCCGCGTTGCCGCCGCCGCGACGGGCATTGGTTTCGCCCGGCTGCTCATCCAGGCGCATGGTCAGGGCAATTCGCTTACGCTGCAAATCAACCTCCATTACCTTCACCTTGACGATATCACCCGCTTTGACCACCTTGTGCGGGTCGTCAACAAATTTGTCAGACAGTGAGGAGATGTGCACCAGGCCATCCTGATGGACGCCAATATCAACGAACGCACCGAAGTTGGTGACGTTAGTGACCGCGCCTTCCAGCACCATGCCAGGCAGCAGGTCGTTCATGGTATCAATGCCTTCGGCGAACTGGGCCGTTTTGAATTCCGGGCGCGGATCGCGGCCGGGTTTTTCCAGCTCTTTGATGATATCGGTGACCGTTGGCACGCCGAATTTCTCATCGGTGAAGTCGACCGCGCGCAGGTTGCGAAGCTCGGCAGGGTTGCCCATCACCTCGTTCAGCGCCTGCTGCGTGGCGGCAAGAATGCGCTGAACCACCGGGTAGGCTTCCGGGTGAACCGTTGAGGCATCCAGCGGATTATCACCCTGATTAATACGCAGGAAACCCGCACACTGCTCAAAGGCTTTAGGCCCCAGACGGCTA
This sequence comes from Erwinia typographi, assembly GCF_000773975.1. Classification (GTDB taxonomy): domain Bacteria; phylum Pseudomonadota; class Gammaproteobacteria; order Enterobacterales; family Enterobacteriaceae; genus Erwinia; species Erwinia typographi. Next base: position 63,605 of record NZ_JRUQ01000049.1, on the reverse strand, counting down.
ACCTTCAGCAACTGCTGACGATCCTGGAAGCGGCCATTCTCATCGCGCCAGCTGACAATGTTCTGCGCCATCATCTTGCTCAGGCCCGCTACGCGGGTTAATAACGGCACCGAAGCGGTGTTCAAATCGACGCCGACACCGTTAACGCAGTCTTCCACCACCGCATCGAGCTTCTTCGCCAGCAGGCTTTGGCTGACGTCATGCTGATACTGACCGACGCCAATGGATTTTGGATCGATTTTCACCAGCTCGGATAGCGGGTCCTGGAGGCGGCGGGCAATCGAAACGGCGCCGCGAATGGAGACATCAAGGTCCGGGAACTCCAGAGCCGCCAGCTCAGAGGCGGAATAAACCGACGCACCTGCTTCGCTGACGATCACTTTCTGCGCCTGCACCTGCGGGAACTGCTTCTGAATATCAAGGTAGAAGCGTTCGGTTTCGCGCGAAGCCGTGCCGTTGCCGATGGCGACCAGCTCTACTTTATGCTTAGTGCAAAGCGCCGCGACGGCGGCGGCAGCTTTGGCTGCCTGGCCAGTGTGCGGATAGATCGTATCGGTAGCCACCAGTTTACCGGTGGCGTCAACGATCGCGACCTTCACCCCGGTACGCAGGCCCGGGTCCAGGCCCATTGTGGCGCGCATACCCGCCGGCGCGGCCATCAGCAGGTCGTGCAGGTTACGCGCAAATACGTTGATGGCTTCATCTTCCGCACGCTCGCGCACGGTGCCCATCAGCTCGGTTTCCAGGTGCAGCAGCACTTTGATGCGCCAGGTCCAGCTGACGACGGCTTTTCGCCAGCCGTCGGCCGGAGCATTGTTCAGGCGCAGCTGCAGGTGATCGATAATAATCTGCTCGCCCTGGCTTTCGCGCGGCGGCTCATCAAACTGCGGATCGGCGTTAAGAGAGAGCTGCAATATCCCTTCGTTGCGGCCGCGGAACATCGCCAGCGCACGGTGAGAGGGAACGGTGGCCAGCGCTTCGTGGTGGTCGAAGTAGTCGCGGAATTTCGCGCCTTCCTCCTCTTTTCCTTCCATCACGCGGGAGACCAGATGGGCATTTTTCCACAGGTAGTCGCGCACTTTTGCCAGCAGGCTCGCGTCTTCCGCGAAGCGTTCCATCAGGATATAGCGCGCGCCATCCAGCGCCGCTTTGGTATCGGCTACGCCTTTATCAGCATCGACAAAACTGGCCGCCAGCTGCTCGGGATCCTGCGATGGGTCCTGCCACAGCGTGTCGGCCAGCGGTTCCAGACCGGCTTCAATCGCGATTGTTCCGCGCGTGCGGCGTTTAGGTTTGTAAGGCAGGTACAGATCTTCAAGTTCGGTTTTGCTCAGGGTGTTGCTGATGGCGTTGCTTAGCTCATCGGTTAACTTTCCCTGATCGCCGATAGATTTCAGAATCGACTGGCGTCGCTCTTCAAGCTCTCTGAGATAACTCAGGCGGGTTTCAAGCTGGCGCAGCTGGGTATCATCCAGGCCGCCGGTCACTTCCTTACGATAACGTGCGATAAACGGCACGGTATTTCCTTCATCCAACAGACGGACAGCGGCATCAACCTGTTCTGCTCGCGCCTGCAGCTCACTTGCAATTATGCGGCTCAGCGAATCTTTCATCATCGGTTACTTTATGGCTTAGAGACAGCGGACAGTTATACGGATTGCGGGCGGAAATTGCCAGTCGCCGGACGACTCTGCGCGCCCGCATCCGCGTGATTAGGATTGTTTAACGTAGTCGATCGAGACAACATACCAACTGGCTTCACCAGCGGGGGTCTGTACCGTGGCCAGATCGCCAACCTCTTTTTTCAGCAGGGCGCGGGCCATCGGCGAGTCGATGGAGATGTAGTCGTTGCGGCCAAAAATCTCGTCATAACCGGCAATGCGAAAGCGTTTGATGTCACCATCGTCGTTTTCAATCTCAACCCAGGCGCCGAAAAAGACTTTGCCATCCTGCTGCGGGGAGTAATCCACGATGCGCAGCTGTTCGAGACATTTGGTGAGATAACGCACGCGGCGGTCGATCTCTCTCAGACGCTTTTTATTGTATTGGTAATCGGCATTTTCACTGCGATCGCCCAGGCTGGCGGCCCAGGTTACCTTTTTGGTCACTTCCGGTCGCTCTTCTCGCCAGAGAAAGTCCAGTTCCTGCTTCAGCTTGTCATAACCTTCGCGGGTGATCAGTTTGGTTTTCATCGTAATCCGTTTCGTTACTCGGGAGTGCTGTGGTTATTTTGTTGTGCGGCGCGCGGCGATGCAAATTTCTTCCGCTTTTTTCTGCCGGACCTTACTGTTTGTTTGTCCTGACTATTCGTCGTTAAAAAGGTGTGCGCCAGCGCTAATTTTTCGTTCAAGGTTAAAGATAAGCTGCTGTTTAATATGCTTTGTAACAATTTCGGCTAGAATATAAACCATTATTGACTGTTACATTCAGGCATCTTTTTTAAAAATAATAGCTCGGGCAATAGCGCCTTTGGGAGTATCGATATGCAAGAAAACTACAAAATTCTGGTGGTGGATGACGACATGCGTCTGCGTGCGCTGCTGGAACGTTATCTGACCGAACAGGGCTTCCAGGTCCGTAGCGTGGCGAATGCCGAGCAGATGGACCGCCTGCTGACCCGTGAGTCCTTCCACCTGATGGTGCTCGATCTGATGCTGCCAGGGGAAGACGGCCTGTCTATCTGCCGCCGTCTGCGCAGCCAGAGCAACCCAATGCCCATTATCATGGTTACGGCTAAGGGTGAAGAAGTGGACCGCATCGTGGGTCTGGAAATTGGTGCGGACGACTACATTCCAAAACCCTTCAACCCGCGTGAGCTGCTGGCCCGCATCCGCGCCGTGCTGCGCCGTCAGGCCAACGAGCTGCCGGGCGCGCCTTCGCAGGAAGAGGCGGTGATCGCCTTCGGTAAGTTCAAGCTGAACCTCGGTACGCGCGAAATGTTCCGTGAGGACGAGCCTATGCCGCTGACCAGCGGTGAGTTTGCGGTGCTGAAGGCGTTGGTCAGCCACCCGCGTGAGCCGCTGTCTCGCGACAAGCTGATGAATCTGGCCCGTGGTCGTGAGTACAGTGCGATGGAGCGTTCAATTGACGTCCAGATCTCCCGCCTGCGTCGCATGGTGGAAGAAGATCCGGCTCATCCACGCTATATCCAGACCGTTTGGGGCCTGGGCTACGTCTTCGTGCCGGACGGCAGTAAGGCATGAGGCGAATCCGCTTCTCTCCCCGTAGTTCCTTTGCCCGTACGCTGCTACTGATCGTGACCCTGCTGTTTGTCAGCCTGGTCACGACCTATCTGGTGGTATTGAACTTTGCGATCCTGCCCAGTCTGCAGCAGTTCAACAAAGTGCTGGCCTATGAAGTGCGAATGCTGATGACCGACCGGTTACAGCTTGAGGATGGCACGCAGCTCGAGGTGCCTCCAGCATTCCGCCGTGAGATCTACCGCGAGCTGGGTATTTCGCTGTATACCAACGCGGCGGCGGAAGAGAGCGGATTGCGCTGGGCGCAACACTACGAATTTCTCAGCCAGCAGATGGCTACGCAGCTGGGCGGCCCCACCGACGTACGCGTTGAGGTCAATAAAAATTCCCCGGTAGTCTGGCTCAAAACCTGGCTGTCGCCGGATATCTGGGTCAGGGTGCCGCTAACGGAAATCCATCAGGGCGACTTCTCGCCGCTGTTCCGCTACACGCTGGCGATTATGCTGCTGGCGATTGGCGGCGCCTGGCTGTTTATCCGCATCCAAAACCGCCCCCTTGTGGAACTTGAGCACGCCGCGTTGCAGGTTGGTAAGGGCATCATTCCGCCGCCGCTGCGTGAATACGGCGCTTCGGAAGTTCGATCGGTCACGCGGGCTTTTAATCAGATGGCGGCAGGCGTAAAGCAGCTGGCTGATGATCGCACGCTGCTGATGGCTGGCGTCAGCCACGATCTGCGCACGCCGCTCACGCGTATTCGCCTTGCGACAGAGATGATGTCTGAGGAGGATGGCTACCTTGCCGAGTCGATCAATAAAGACATCGAAGAGTGCAACGCAATCATTGAACAGTTTATTGATTATCTGCGCACTGGCCAGGAGATGCAGTTCGAGCGTGCCGATCTGAACAGCGTGCTGGGTGAGGTGGTCGCGGCTGAAAGTGGCTACGAACGCGAAATTGAAAACGGCGTGATGCCAGCCGAGCTGATGGTTGATATTAACCCACTGGCGATTAAACGCGCCGCCGCCAATATGGTGGTGAACGCTGCCCGCTACGGTAACGGCTGGATTAAGGTCAGCAGCGGCAGCGAGCTACAGCGCGCCTGGTTCCAGGTTGAAGACGATGGTCCGGGCATCAAGCCCGACCAGCTCAAACATCTGTTCCAGCCGTTTGTGCGCGGCGACAGCGCCCGCAGCACCAGCGGGACGGGATTGGGGCTGGCGATTGTCCAACGCATTATCGATGCGCATCAGGGGGCGCTGGAGATTGGCGAAAGCGATCGCGGCGGGCTAAGTATTCGTGCCTGGCTGCCGTTGCCTGCGGTTAACAGCCTGACCACCCCGCCAGTCGCTTAGCGACTGGGGCTGAAAAAAGAGGCTTAGTCTGTGACTAAGCCTCTTTTGCTTCAGAGCTGAGGACCGGCCTTTATCAGGGCGGCTCCAGCTGCCGTATCGGTGTACTTATCGAAATTATCGATAAAGCGCTGGGCCAGATCGCGGGCCTTCTCTTCCCACTCAACCTCATCACCCCAGGTATTGCGCGGGTCCAGAATATCGCTGTCCACTCCCGGCAGCGCGACGGGCATTTCCAGGTTGAACACCGGTAGCGTGACCGTTTCGGCCTCCGACAGCTCACCGCTGAGGATGGCATTGATGATCGCCCGCGTATCTTTGATCGAGATTCGCTTGCCGCTGCCGTTCCAGCCGGTGTTCACCAGATAAGCTTCCGCCCCGGCGGCTTCCATCCTTTTCACCAGCACCTCGGCATACTGCGTTGGGTGCAGCGTGAGGAAGGCAGCGCCAAAGCAGGCGGAGAACGTTGGCGTTGGCTCCGTCACGCCTCGCTCGGTTCCTGCCAGCTTAGCCGTAAAGCCGGAGAGGAAATGGTACTGGGTCTGATCGTGGCTAAGCCGCGAAACCGGGGGCAGCACGCCAAAGGCGTCGGCGGTCAGGAAGATGACCTTGCGCGCATGGCCCGCTTTTGACACTGGCTTGACGATGTTGTCAATGTGGTCAATTGGGTAGGACACGCGGGTGTTTTCAGTCTTGCTACCGTCGTCATAATCGACGGAGCCATCGCTGCGCACCACCACGTTTTCCAGTAGCGCATTACGACGGATGGCGTGGTAAATCTCTGGTTCTGCCTGCTCCGAGAGCCTGATGGTCTTCGCGTAGCAGCCGCCTTCAAAATTAAATACCCCGTCGTCGTCCCAGCCGTGCTCGTCATCGCCAATCAGCTGGCGCTGCGGATCGGTAGACAGCGTGGTTTTGCCCGTGCCGGACAGCCCGAAGAACACCGCCACGTCACCTTTTTCGCCGACGTTGGCCGAGCAGTGCATTGAGGCAATTCCCCGGAGCGGCAGCAGGTAGTTCATGATCGCGAACAGTCCCTTTTTCATCTCGCCGCCGTACCAGGTTCCGCCAATCAGCTGAATGCGCTCGCTCAGGTTGAAGGCGACAAAGTTTTCGGAGTGCAGCCCCTGCTGCTGCCAGTCCGGGTTGGTGCATTTGGCGCCGTTCATTACCACGAAGTCTGGCTCGAAGTTTGCCAGCGCCTCCTCATCCGGCCGGATAAACATGTTTTTCACAAAGTGTGCCTGCCAGGCGACCTCCGTGATAAAGCGTACGCTCAGACGCGTATCCGGGTTGGCACCGCACCAGGCATCCACCACAAACAGGCGTTTAGCCGAGAGTTGCTTAGTGACCAGGGATTTAAGAGCCTGCCAGGTTTCGTCCGTGAGCGGCTGATTATCGTTCTTGCCTTTGCCCTGATCGTTCCACCACAGCGTGTCGCGGGTGAGATCGTCACGGACAATGTATTTATCTTTGGGAGAACGGCCGGTAAAAATGCCGGTATCAACGGCAATAGCGCCGGACTGCGTCTGAATGCCACGTTCATAGCCAGTCAACCCTGGACGGGTTTCTTCTTCAAATAGCACGTCGAAGTCGGGATTATGAATAATCTCCACCGTTTCCGTGATGCCATAAGCAATGAGGTCCTGCGGGGTCAGAAAGCGCATATTACTGCTCCTTTTATCGGCTCTTAACTGCAAGGGGGTATAGGGAAACGCATTAACCGTGATAGTCGCATATCTGTCCGCCTGCGAAAACACGATCGCGCGCAGTGTACACATGTAAACAAGCAGTGAAAGGCATAAGCAGCAGAAATGAGAGGCAGCGCGTAAAGAGAGTGGGTAGAGCAGGGCCAGGCCGCTAAGGCCTGGCCATTAAGCCGATCAGTGAACCCGTTCGTCACCAGGCGTTGAGCCGTTGCGGATAGCCGCAATATCAACGGCGTCATAGAGATAGTGGCTACCGCAGTAGTCGCAGTGCATATCGATTTTTCCGTCTTCGGCCAGAATGTCGTCCACTTCTTCGACTGGCAGCGTAGCCAGTACTTCACCGCAGCGCTCGTGTGAGCAGGTGCAGTGGAAGCGAACATCCTGAGGATCGTAAACGGTCACTTCTTCCTGATGATACAGACGCCACAGCACGTCGTTAGCGGGCAGCCCCAGCAACTCTTCCGTTTTAATGGTTTCGGTCAGCGTAGCCAGATGGGAGAAGTCCTCAGGATTTGCATCCTGGGCAGGCAGTACCTGAAGCAGTATGCCGCCTGCGCCCTGTTGGCCCTCGATTTCACTGGTACGGATAAACAGCCGCGTTGGTAGCTGCTCGGAGCGGATGAAGTAGTCTTCCAGACATTCTGCCAGCGTTTCGCCTTCCAGCCCCACCACGCCCTGATAGCGTTCACCCTCGGACGGAGAAATGGTGATAACCAGATAGCCGTTGCCGACCATCTCTTTCAGGGTACTTTCTGCGGCAATCTCCCCCTGCATCCTGGCAACGCCGCGCATCTCCTGACGGTTATTGCCGTTAATCACCGCCAGATTCAGCGGACCGTCGCCCTGGAGCTGTACGGTGATATCGCCATCAAATTTCAGCGTTGCGGTCAGCAGGCTGGTGGCGACCAGCAGTTCACCCAGCACTTTCTGCACCGGCTGAGGGTAGTCATGGCCGCTAATGATTTCGCGCCAGGTGTCCGAAACGCTGACCAGTTCACCACGTACGGCGTAGTTTTCGAACAGATAGCGGTGCAGTTGGTCTTGATGAGCCATAATTCTCTCTCGTTTGGGCGAGTTACTCGTCGCCGGAATTTTTAAATTTCATCAGGTCCCGTCGCTCTTTCTTATCAGGACGACGGTCAGGATGCGGCATACTGAGCGCGTTCATTTTTCGCGCCAGCGCTATCTTTTCCCGTTTCTCAACGCTTTGTGCCGTTTCTTCGTACATCAGCTGAGCTTCCGCCGCCGGGCGGCGCTGCTCGCCAAGGGAAAGAACGATCACCGTGCGTTCGTCGTTACCCTGTCGAAGCGTCAGTTGGGCGTTGATCTCAACCAGCTTGCTCGGCTTGCTGCGCTGACCGTTGTAGTGGACCTTGCCACCTTCAATCATCTCGCGCGCTGCTGAGCGGGTTTTATAGAAGCGAGCGGCCCACAGCCATTTATCGAGCCGAACCGCTTCTGCGGATTTCTCTTTCATCGCTGCTCCTTGAGGGGAATATCCCTATGTATGGGTGAAACGCGTGAATTCAAGGCGCTTAACCGCAGGATAATTAGGGGGAGTCAGAAGGGGGATCTTCACCTTGTCAGCTTTAAAAATAGCATAAAACCGCGTGCTCAGAAGAGTGGGCGAATGCTCTGGCTGGGACCCAGCGCAGGGCTGAAGCACTTATCGTAATAGTTCTGAATGGCGATAATGCGCTGGCGATTGCGATGGATACGCTTCAGCGCCAGCAGGGCATTAATAACAAAACTCAGCGCGACAACCGCCAGCAGCAGGCTGGTGCCCAGATAGCGCCACAGGGTCAGCGTGTCCGGCGAGCTGTGCAGCGCGATATGGCGCGTACCGTTCGCATCGGTGGTGATATTGGTCACAATGCCGCTGGCGCTGAAAGGGGTATGCAGCAGCATTCCCGCGAGGCGTTGCAGTTCCGGCCACTGGTCTGGCGCATTATAGTCAAACAGCGAAACGGTCGGGGCCGGCTGATTAACGAGCTGACGGCCTTCATCGCTGAGGATCAGGAAACCGCCGGGCGGTGGGCTGTTCAGCGTTTCCGCCGCGCGGCGGGTTTCCCGGTAGAAGAACGAAGAGGTAGCGGTGTTCACCAGGTTCTCCAGCGCTTCGGCGCTGACCGGTCGCAGCAGGACGTTCATACCGTTAAGCGAGCCGGACTCCGCGCGCTGTACCAGCGACTCCCAGTCTTTGGCATTGCCCAGGTTGACCAGCGCATTTTTCAGGCGCACGCAATCCTGCTCCTGACTACACAGCTCCTGGGTTCTAAGCACGATATCGGAGAAGTCATCCAGCAGAATCATGCCTGACTTCTGGATTGCCGTCGCCAGCTGAGGGTTTAGCTTAGGGTCGGTGTTGCTCTGGGGATGAAGCTGCTGGCTGGTAGTCGTTAACAGCGCGGTGGCCTTATCAATGATATCGGACTGCGGCTGGGGCAGGGGAGCCGCGTTGTTCCAGTAGACGGCAGAACAGTCGAACGGCATAAACGCGTAGGTACGGTTGCCCTGATAAGTCGCCGGAATCGAACACATCCCTTCACCGCTGACCTTCAGGCTGTCGCCGATGTGCAGCGGCATCTTTTCCAGTTCGTTAACCGAGTGGACCTGAACGCTTTCGGTGCCTTTCAGCCAGGCGATGCTCAGCTTTAGCGGCATACTCAGCGGAATCCAGGCAATCAGCACCACCATCACCAGCAGGGAGCCGGCGGCCAGCACCAGATTCTTTTTCCAGCGCTGGACGGGGAAGTTGCGAACCTCATCCTGTAACGAGAGGAAACGCCCCTGGCGCACCACCTGACGGTTGAGGTAAATATCGACCTCGGTCGACTGTCCGAGATCGTGCGAGACGTAGGGCTGCCAGTGGGCAGGGTAAATCAGATCGATAATGCCCAGCGAAATGTTGCTGACCTGCCCCTGATTCGACTCGCCAAACAGTCCCCAGCGCTTTGGCGCTCCCCGCAGGCAGTGGATCTCCCGCAGGTCTTTTTCTCCCGGACGACGAAAGAGGAACCAGCAGCTGACGATAACGATCGCCGATGCTGTCAGCACCAGCCAGGGCATTAACAGTTCCGGCCCCACCAGGCTGGCGAAGAACAGTAGGAAGGCCAGGCCGATGGCGGCGGCTTCACGCGTGCCGTCAGGGCGGCTGAGGGCGTACTCTTCACGCGTTTCCTTGCGGACGCTGAGCAGCTCAACGTTCTCGCTCTCTTCTTTCCTGATGGAAGCATTCTGCGAGATCGGGCGGATAGCCGGTGCCAGAGCGGGCTGCTCGTCAACGTAGTTCACCAGCGAGTGACCATTCAGCGAAATGACCAGCGGGATAGATTGCGTTTTGATCAGCTCTACGTAGTTCTCTTCGGCAATATACTGCTCCCACAGCGGCGGCAGATGCACTTCTACGGCATCCAGGTAGTATCGCCATTTATGAGGCTCATCGGTTGAGAGGCCATAACGGGTAATGGAGCGGGTGACGGGATAGACATTGCTGCTTTGGGAAGTGAGTACCAACGGTTCTGCCGCTCTGCTGGTGCCGCCCGGTAAGGTGTTATCGCGGTGTTTTTCCAGCAGGCTGATATAGCGCTCAACGGCTTTGCGCTCGTCGTCGCTCAGTTTACGAAAAGGGGGACTGATAAATGGCAGTGGTTTCGCCAACGGCGGGCGATGCCGCATAGCGTACCAAAAGAAATAACCCACCCCAAACGAGCAGGCCAGCATTACAGCCAATATAATGACTATTGTGCTCATGCTTCCCTCATTCCTGCCACATAGCTCCCGTCGTCATTATGATAATTTCTGGCCACTAACATCTTGTTCTCGACATTGTGGCGGGTTTAGACGGCGCTGGCAATCCGCTGTGTATACAAAAATAGCGCGCAAAATCATAAAATTAGAATGTTAGTATAGTTTTCCCGGCTCTGATGGTATCAAGCATCTGCGTTTGTCAGTATCGGCATAATCCTATTTTTACTGGTCCTGATTGACATGACTTACTCCCTTTCAGCCTGAAGGCAGACGATTTGATATAACTGCGTAAAATAATCCATGCGATGATTGGCATCCCTTTCCTGCTGCCGCACAATGGGGTAACGACGTCCTGCGCGCCGTCACTTACGGGCTATGATGCTCAATTTTTGGCTTTTTTCCTGGGGCCTGTATGACCAGACAACTGCAAAAACCCAAAATCCTTAACGTTGAAGTCGCGGCTCGCTCGCGCCTGTTTACCGTTGAGGCCGTAGACCTGGAATTCAGCAACGGCGCCCGTCGGGTCTATGAGAGGATGAAACCCTCCGATCGCGAGGCGGTAATGATTGTGCCGATTGTTGACGACCACATTATCCTGATTCAGGAGTATGCGGTTGGACTTGAGTGCTATGAGCTTGGTTTCCCTAAGGGACTGATTGATCCGGGCGAAACCCCGTTTGAGGCCGCGAATCGCGAGCTGAAAGAGGAGGCAGGATACGGCGCTGAAACACTCGAAACGCTGGGTAAACTGACGCTGGCGCCTTCTTACTTCTCCAGCAAAATGAATATCGTGGTGGCCGAGGGGCTTTACGAAGAGAAGCTGGAGGGGGACGAGCCTGAGCCGCTTCCTCAGCTGCGCTGGCCGCTGGATAATTTACTGGCGCTGCTGCATGAGCCGGACTTCCGCGAAGCGCGTAACGTCAGCGCCCTGTTTTTGGTTCGCGAATGGCTGGTGAAGCAGGGGCGGATAAGCTATTAAAAAAGCGGACGAAAAGTCCGCTTTCAGATCTTAAGGGGGCGCGGCATATCATATGCCGCCTCCCTTTTTCTTTGGGGGGACGATCAGAACAGCTCGTGACTCTGACCGTTGTCCATTAGCGTAGTGCCGACATCATGCACGGAATATTCGGTCGGCTGCGTGCCGTTGATAAAGTATTCCTGACGCGTATTGCCGCCGCCGTTCGCCAGCTTGCCGGTGCTGCGGTCGATGGTGACGGTAACCACGCCTTCCGGCGGCGTGAGCGGTTGAACCGGCACGCCGTCCAACGCGGTTTTCATGTACTCATCCCAGGCTGGTTGAGCGCTTTTCGCCCCGCCTTCATATCCCGAAATTTGATCCTTGATGACGCCTGAAGCGGTAGTGCGTCCCAGATCGCGGCGGTGATCGTCAAAACCAATCCAGACCGATGTCACCACGCCCGGACCGTAGCCGGAGAACCAGGCATCTTTCGAGCTGTTGGTTGTCCCGGTTTTGCCGCCGATATCGTTACGACCCAAATCGCGGCCTGCCCGCCAGCCAGTTCCCATCCAGCCCGGTTCGCCGAAGATATTCGAGTTCATCGCGCTCTTAATCAGGAACGACAGCGGGGTGTTGATCACATGCGGAGCATACTGCGGCGCGCTATCCTGCTGCCGGGAGACTTGCTCAAGCTGCGGCTGCGGCACGGCGTTCTTTTCGCCTTCCCGCGAAACGGCCACGTTCTCCACGCTGTCTTCGCTCAGCGCCACCGCTTTTTTGGTATCGCCATAAATCACCGGCAGATTACATTCAGGGCAGGCCACTTTGGGCCTCGCTTCGAACAGCATTTTGCCCTGTTCGTCCTGAATTTTGCTGATGAAGTAAGGATCGACCAGGAAGCCGCCGTTCGCCATCACCGAATAGCCACGCACCATCTGGAGCGGGGTGAAGGAAGCCGAGCCCAGCGCCAGTGATTCGGTATGAACAATGTTTTGCGCCGGGAAGCCGAAGCGCTGCAAATACTCTGCCGCGTAGTCGACGCCCATGGCACGCATGGCGCGCACCATCACCACGTTTTTCGACTGCCCCAGCCCCTGTCGCAGGCGGATTGGTCCGTCATAAGTCGGCGGGGAGTTTTTCGGACGCCAGTCGGCACCCGCACCGGCATCCCAGCGTGAAATCGGCACATCGTTAAGGATCGAGGCCAGCGTCAAACCACGGTCCATAGCGGCGGTATACAGGAACGGTTTGATGTTGGAACCCACCTGACGCAGCGCCTGGGTGGCACGGTTGAATTTGCTTTGATTGAAGTCAAAGCCTCCCACCAGCGCGAGCACCGCGCCGTTGTGCGGGTCCAGCGATACCAGCGAGGAGTTAACGTCAGGAACCTGTCCCAGCGACCAATCGCTGCCTGACTGATAAACCCAGATCTGCTGGCCTGGCTGCACCACTTCGCTCACGGAGCGTGGCGTGCGCCCCTGTGCGGTATCCGAACGATACGGTCTGGCCCAGCGAACGCCCGCAAGATTCAGCGTCACGTTGGTCCCGTCGCGCATCAGTACCGTGGCTTCGTCAGCATTTGCTTCCGTTACCACGGCAGGGAACAGCGGGCCGTAGACCGGCAGAGTCTTCAGCTCTTTTAGTATCTCAGTCCGGCCCCACGGATTCTGACCGACTTTCCACAGCACCTTAGACGGGCCACGGTAGCCGTGACGCATATCGTAGTTCATCACGTTATCCCGCACCGACTGCTGGGCAGCCAGCTGGAGCTTACGGGTGATCGTCGTGGTGACTTTAAAGCCGTCGTTATAGGCGTCGTCGCCATAACGTTTCACCATCTCCTGACGCACCATCTCCGTCAGGTAAGGGGCGGAAAAAGCAATCTCAGGAGCGTGATAGTTGGCATCCAGCGGCGCGTTGCGGGCCTCGTCGTACTGGCTTTGGCTGATGTAATGCTGATCGAGCATACGGCTCAGCACCACGTTACGACGCTGTAGGGCGCGTTCGTGAGAATACAAAGGGTTAAACGTTGAAGGGGCTTTTGGCAGGCCTGCAATCATCGCAATCTCGCTCAGCGTCAGCTGGTCGACATTTTTGCCGAAGTAAACCTGGGCGGCTGCGCCGACGCCGTAAGCACGATACCCCAGGTAAATCTTATTCAGGTAAAGTTCGAGGATTTCATCTTTGCTCATCATCTGTTCAATACGGATGGCGAGGAAAGCTTCCTTGATCTTACGCATCAGGGTGCGTTCAGGGCTGAGGAAGAAGTTACGGGCCAACTGCTGAGTAATGGTACTCGCTCCCTGCGAAGCATGACCAGACACCAGCGCAATACTCGCAGCACGGAAGATCCCGATGGGATCGACGCCGTGGTGTTCGTAGAAGCGGCTGTCTTCGGTAGCGATGAATGCCTTCACCATTTCAGGTGGGATTTGCGCCAGCTTCAGCGGGATGCGGCGTTTCTCGCCATACTGAGCAATCAGCTCGTTGTCGGCACTGTAAACCTGCATAGGCGTCTGAAGACGCACATCTTTCAGCGTGGCTACGTCGGGCAGCTGAGGCTCTATGTATTTGTATAAGCCATAGACCGAGCCTGCTCCCAGCAAAATGCAACACACCGCAAGGATCAAAAAATACTTTACGAACTTCACCTGATATTTTCCATTCTGAGTCGACTGGGCAGTTTATAAACAATCGCGCGGTAGTATAAAGGCAAGCCAGAAGCTTGGATACGTCCTTTTAAATACTGACGATATGGAGATCGCGCTAAATGGCATTTCAGACATGGCAAGTCGGCCTGGATATTCAAAACGGGCAGCTTTGCGCCCTTGGCATCCAGCGCCGTCGGTACGGCTGGCAACTTCGCCACTGGTGGCAACATGCGTTGCCGCAAGATACGTTAGTTAACGGGCTGCTGCAACGTCCCGATCCGCTGATCGCGCTGCTGCAACGCTGGCGCAAACTGCTGCCTTACGGCATCTCGCTACGGGTAGGGTTTCCTCCCCATCTGGTACTGCAACGGCAGGTTGAGCCGCCCGCTACGCAATTGCGTGAGCCAGAGCGTAACAGGTACATAACCGCCGCGGCGAGGCGATTGTTCCCAATTGCGCCGGAAACCCTGGCGCTGGACTATCGCCTGGAGGAGGAAACGGGCAGGGCGCTTTATATCACCGCCTCCCGGCGTGAGGCGCTTCAGAGCTGGCTGGGCTGCCTTGAGCAGGCAAAACTCAGGCCCGAGGTGCTGGAACTTTCGCCTGCGGCGTTATGTGTCCTCTCCACCTCATTATCCCTCGACGCTTCGGCGGCGATCGTTCATCGGGTGCAGGATCACTGGCTGTGGTATTCGTCCCAGCCAGCCCAGCCACGCTGGGGATGGTGTTCAGTGCTGGACGCGCCAGACTTCGCCGCGCTTCAGCAGAAGCAGTTGCCTGAATTTCAGTCTTTTTATTACAGCTCATCGCAACCTGAACCGCTGCCTGCTGGCGCCCAGTGGCTGGACCCCTTCGCCGCGTTTGCCCTTAAGCAGCCGCCGTTGCCTCTGCTGAGCGGGCTGTTCTCGCTGGCGGCAGGGTTGGCGCTGCGGCCAGGGGATGCCTGATGGTCTGGGTGAATCTGATGCCCTGGCGGGCGACACGACTAAGAAGGGAGCGGAGACGTCTGGCGCTGGTCATGCTGCTGCTGGCAATAGCGCTGCTGGCTGCCGGGCTGCCGACGCTGGGGAAAAAAGCCCTGAACTGGCAGGGTGAAAAGCTTGTCCGGCAGCGTCAAAACGCAGGGCAGCGGCTGGAGCAGCAGCTTGAGCGGCTGGCCGGGGCAGAGCGGCAGATAAATCGCCTCAGACAGCAACTGACGGAGCGCCAGCAGCGGCAGAAAAACCTTGCCCATTGGTCCTCTTTTGTCCTCAACCTGGCGCAGGCTATGCCGGAGACGCTCTGGCTGAGCGGCATCAGCAAAAATGCGGCCAGCCTGACGCTGTCGGGGTTTTGCTCAGGCGTGGGCGATCTTGACACGTTCAGCCAACGGCTGCGGCAGCTGACGCTGGTCGGGAAGGTAAAAATGGGCCAACTGAGCCGGGGAGCGCACGGCAACGTGGCGTTCAGCCTGCTGATTGCGCTAAGGCAACAGGGGGACCGCGATGAATAAAATGCTCTCGCGCTTGCTGAACCTGCCGGTCTGGCAGTTGGGCGCTCTGCTTTGCCTTTGCGGCGGCCCGATCGTGGGGATAGCCTGGTGGCTGTGGGGCGTACCGGTTGAGCGACAGGCCACCGGGCTGATGGCGCAGCATCGGCAGTACGCCAGGCAGTATCAGGCGCTGCTCCAGCGTTTGATGATGGCCGGGTCGCTGACTAAGAAGGAAGCGGAGATAGCGCAACTGCGGCAGGCGTTGCAGCCGGAGCGAACTGACGCGTTCTCGCTACGGGCGCTGACAGAAACGTCCGGCGGCACGCTGACCCACTGGCAGCCTGCTGGCCCGGGAGGGAGCCTGACGCTGCGCCTTAGCTGGCCGCAAGTGCCGGGCGTGTTTCGCTATCTTAGTTCGCTGCCGTCCGGCGTCGAGCTGCTCAGCTTTACCCTTAAACCTGAGGCGCAGCGGCTGAATTTCCAGCTGCTGCTGGCCTTGACCAATGAAAAATAACCGCGGCTATCTGCGCATACTGGCCGTTTTTCTGATGCTGCTGGCTGGAGAGGGGCGCGGCGAACGAGATCCTTTTCAGCCCCCCGGCGCGGCATGTGGGGGCGAGAAGCCTCCCTTTCGCTGGCAGCTAAAAGGGATTGTTGGGCGTGCCGGGGACTATCACGCCTGGCTGATGCGCGGCAGGGGGAAATGGCTCCAGCTCAGACAAGGGGAGGGGGTGGTGTCGGGCTGGCGACTGCGGCAAATCGATGGCCTCAGCATCACGCTGGCGGACGTTAACGGGTGCCTGCCACCGCTAAAGAAAACGCTGAAAGGGAGCATTTATGAAAAGGATACTTTGCCTGGTGCTGTTGCTGAGCGTGCTGACGCCTTCTCTGGCGAAGAGGGAGCCGCTGTCGCTGGCTTTTGACGAGGCGCCGGTGGGGCAGGTGTTACAGGCGCTGGCAAGTTGGCAGCAGCTGAACCTGATGGTGGCGCCTGGCGTACAGGGCACGCTGTCGCTGCGGTTGGAGAAAGTGCCCTGGCAGCAGGCGCTGATGCTGGTGGCCCGCATGGCGAAGCTGAGCGTTGAAACCGAAGGGAATGTCCTGCTGGTCTGGCCAGAAAGCTGGCGGCAGGAGCAGCTGCATCAGCAGCAAATAGCGCGAGAGAAGGAGCAAAACTCGCTGCCGCTGATTGCCGAAGTTGTAACGCTGGCCCATGCCGATGCCAGCACGGTGAACAACAGCCTTCTGGCGGAGCGGGCGCGGCTGATGACCGATCGCGGCAGCGTGACGGTGGATGCCAGAACCAACAGCCTGCTGCTGAGAGATACGCGCCTGGCGCTTGATGCAACCAGCCGATGGATACGTGCGCTTGACGTTCCGCTGGAACAGGTCGAGCTGGCGGCTCATATTGTCACTATCAATGAGGAGAGCCTGCGAGAGCTTGGCGTCCGCTGGGGAATGAGAAGCGATGAGCAGATAGCCCGTGCGCTGCGCGCCAGCCAGTTCAGGGTGGCGCTGCCGGTCAGCGAGGCGGCGGTCACTGCGGGCTTCACGCTGGCCAGGCTGGACGGCAAATTACTGGATCTGGAGCTGAGCGCGCTGGAGCAGGAAAACAAACTGGAAATTATCGCCAGCCCGCGGCTGTTCACCTCCCATCAGCAGGCTGCCAGCATCAAGCAGGGCACGGAAATTCCCTATGAAGTCTCAAGCGGCAGCCGCGGCAGTACCAGCGTCGAATTCAAAGAGGCGGTGTTGGGAATGGAGGTTACGCCGGTGGTGCAGGCCAACGGGCGGATTTTACTGAAATTGCATCTCTCGCAGAATGTCCCCGGCCGCACCATGCGTAGCGGAGAAGGCGAGTATCTGGCGATTGATAAACAAGAGATCCAGACTCAGGTGACGCTGAAGGATGGTCAGACGCTGGCGCTGGGGGGGATATTTCAACGGCAGAATGCCAGCGGCCAGCGTAAAGTACCGCTGATTGGCGATATCCCGCTGCTGGGTTCGCTGTTTCGTTATGATATCCAGCAGCAAAAAAGGCGGGAATTGGTGATCTTTATCACGCCGCGGCTGATTCGTGATGAGTAATGCGTTTTTTAGTCCAAACTGAGAAACCGGGTGCTTTTTTCCGGCCTTGAAGCCATATGCGTTTGACGCAAGGGCTGAATTAGCTTACAAGGTTTAGCGATTTTGATTTATGAGCCTCGGCTTGGCTTTGAAAATATACAGAACCCGTTTTTTATCGTGCGCAACCGGCGTAGCCGATGCAGTGACATTGGGCTGATAAATGAAGCGGACTGAAACGCGCCCTGAGAGTGCGCAATGGGCAAGGTCAATTTAATCGGTTGCCAAAACACCTTCAGTGTTGAGATAATTTTCATCTGACTCTCGCACTATCGCTCATGAGGTTTCAGTTCATGTCCTGTCCGGTTGGACGGGGTATCATTAACGAATTGTCTTAGTAATACCGAAAAAATGGCAGAGAAACGCAATATCTTTCTGGTTGGGCCTATGGGTGCCGGCAAAAGCACTATTGGGCGTCAGTTAGCTCAGCAACTCAATATGGAATTTTTCGATTCCGATCAAGAAATTGAGCGACGTACCGGAGCGGATGTGGGTTGGGTGTTCGACGTCGAAGGCGAAGAAGGCTTCCGCGATCGCGAAGAAAAAATCATCAACGAACTCACCGAGAAGCAGGGCATCGTGCTCGCTACCGGCGGTGGTTCAGTGAAATCACGCGAAACCCGCAATCGTCTTTCGGCTCGCGGCGTGGTGGTGTATCTGGAAACCACCATCGAGAAGCAGCTGGCCCGTACGCAGCGTGATAAAAAGCGCCCTCTGCTGCAGGTGGAATCCCCACCGCGCGAGGTGCTGGAAGCGCTGGCGGAGGAACGTAATCCGCTTTACGAAGAAATTGCCGACGTGACGATTCGTACCGACGACCAGAGTGCTAAAGTGGTCGCGAATCAGATTATCAACATGTTGGAAAAGAGCTGAATCCAGCTCTGACCGCCTGCGGGCCAAAGCAATAAAGGTGATAACGCTTCATGGAGAAGATTACCGTCACTTTGGGGGAGAGAAGTTACCCCATTACCATCGCTGCCGGACTTTTTAACGATCCGTCTTCTTTTTGGCCGCTTAAGGCGGGCGATAGGGCCATGCTGGTCACTAATCAGACGCTGGCCCCTCTCTATCTCGCGCCGCTGCGCCAGCGTCTGGAAGACGCTGGCATAAAAGTGGATCAGGTGATCCTTCCCGACGGCGAGCAGTACAAAACGCTGGCGGTGATGGAGCAGGTCTTTACTGCCCTTCTGGAAAAACCTCACGGTCGTGACACTACCCTGATTGCCTTAGGCGGCGGGGTCATTGGCGATCTGACCGGTTTTGCCGCAGCGAGCTATCAGCGCGGCGTGCGCTTTATTCAGGTTCCCACCACGCTGCTGGCACAGGTTGACTCCTCAGTGGGAGGAAAAACCGCCGTTAATCATCCGCTCGGTAAAAACATGATTGGCGCGTTTTATCAGCCTGCCTCCGTGGTGGTGGATATCGACTGCCTCAGCACCCTGCCGCCGCGCGAGCTGGCGTCTGGCCTGGCTGAAGTGATCAAGTACGGCATCATTCTTGACGGCAAGTTCTTTAACTGGCTGGAAGCCAACCTGGATGCGCTGCTGGCCCTTGATGGCAAAGCGATGGCGTACTGTATTCGCCGCTGCTGCGAGTTGAAAGCCGAGGTAGTTGCCGCCGACGAACGTGAAATGGGGCAGCGTGCCCTGTTGAATCTGGGGCATACTTACGGCCATGCCATCGAAGCTCATATGGGCTACGGTAACTGGCTTCACGGCGAAGCTGTGGCGGCTGGCATGGTGATGGCTGCCAGAACGGCCGAACGTCTTGGGCAGTTCTCCGCCCAGCAGACCGACAGAATTATCACGCTGTTGCAGCGTGCAGGTTTACCGGTGACCGGGCCAGAAAGTATGGCCGCCGAAGCGTATCTGCCGCATATGATGCGTGACAAAAAAGTGCTGGGCGGCGAGCTTCGCCTGGTACTGCCTCTGGCAATCGGCGAGTCCGAAGTGCGCAGCGGCGTCGCACATGATACGGTGCTGGCTGCGATCAACGACTGCCTGCCAGGCTGAAGACGTAATGACGGGCGGTAGCCCGATTGAACAAGAAATTCGCCGCTCATAGGACGTTGAGGGGCGCCGCTGCTCTACAGTAGGAGGTTGAATGGACGAGTTTAAACCGGAAGACGAGTTAAAACCTGATACCAGTGACCGCCGCCCGCAGCGGTCCCGTAAGACGTCTTCTGCCCCCAAAGTTCCTGTTTCACGCCAGCATATGATGATGGGCATTGGTATTCTGGTGCTGCTGCTTTTGGTGATCGGTATCGGCTCTGCGCTGAATTCGCCGGGCGATAGCGGCCAGAGCGCCCAGAAACCTGCTTCGCCTTCTGGCCAGGCTGACGCCTCCGCTTCTGGCAACGACAAAAACATCGATCTCTCAGGCTCTTCCTCCATGAGCGGGCAGTCTGGCTCGCAGCCAGCGCCTGATGCCACGGCTGGCGCTGCGCCTGCAACCGCCAACGGTCCGCAGGAAATCAGCGCGCCGCCAATCTCTTCCACGCCGACACAGGCCGCGCCGGTAGAGACGCCAGCTAACCAGCAGCGCGTTGAACTGCCGGGCGATCTGAACAATGCGCTGAGCAATCAGCAGGGTCAGGTAGACGCCGCGGCGCAGGGCGCGCAGGATAACAGCGGCACGTTGCCTACGGCGCCTGCTACCGTCGCACCTGGCGGCAATGCGTCTGCCGCGCCAACGCGCGCGGCGAGCCAGCCACACAGGGCCGCCCCGCATCAGAATCAACCTGCGGCACATAAAGCTGCGCCTGCAAAACCAGCAGCCGTAGCCAGTAAGCCAAAAAGTAGCCCGGGCACCTCGGTCAGCCACGGCTCTTCAGCGCCAGTAAAAGCATCCTCTGCCGTTCCGGGTGGCAGCTATACGCTTCAGCTGAGCAGCGCCTCCCGTTCTGATACGCTGAACGCCTGGGCGAAGAAGCAAAATCTTAACGGCTATCACGTCTATAAAACGACGCGCAATGGCCAGCCGTGGTATGTGCTGGTGAGTGGCGCCTACGCTACGCCAGCAGACGCGAAGCGCGCCGTTGCCACGCTTCCGGCCGAAGTCCGTGCGCAGAACCCTTGGGTGAAGCCGGTCAGCCAGGTGAAAAAAGAATCGGCTGACTAAAAGTCTGAATAAGCCTGATTTTATGATGAAACTGTTAGCCCTCTTCGGAGGGCTAACTATTCAAAGCGCAGATATGCTGTCGGTGTAACCGCAGCCATAAGAATAAGTGTAATAAAAACGACGGCATGAAAAAAAATCGCGCTTTCTTAAAATGGGCGGGGGGGAAATACCCGCTGCTTGAGGATATCCAACGTCATCTGCCGGAAGGGGACTGTCTGATTGAGCCTTTTGTCGGCGCCGGCTCCGTGTTTCTTAACACCCCGTTTTCGAGCTACATTCTGGCGGATATCAACAGCGACCTGATCAATCTCTACAACATTGTCAAAACTCGCGTCAACGAGTTTACTGCCGATGCCCGCGAGCTGTTTACCAGCGAAAGCAATGAAGCCGGGTTTTACTATGCCCGCCGCGCTGAGTTTAACCGCTGCGACGATCCCTATCGCCGCGGCCAGCTGTTTTTGTATCTCAACCGCCACTGTTACAACGGACTCTGCCGCTACAACCTCAGCGGCGAGTTTAACGTGCCTTTTGGTCGCTATCGTAAACCCTATTTCCCAGAGGACGAGCTCTACTGGTTCTCTGAACGCTCGCAAAATGCGACCTTTGTCTGTGAATCGTACGATGTTACCCTAAGCCGTGCGCCGCAAGGGGCGGTGGTCTATTGCGATCCCCCTTATGCGCCGCTGTCGGCGACGGCGAACTTTACCGCCTACCACACCAACAGCTTTAGCCTGCAACAGCAGCAGCATCTGGCGTTGCTGGCGGAAAAGCTGGCTCTGGAGAACCGCATTCCGGTGCTGATTTCCAACCACGATACGCCGCTGACCCGCGAGTGGTATCAGGCGGCAAAGCTGCATAAAATTAAAGCGCGGCGGTCAATCAGCCGCAGCGGTAGCGGACGTCATCAAGTGGATGAACTGCTGGCCCTGTTCGGCGGCGGTTAACCCTCAACTGCGGTACGTGCCTGTTGTCAGGTGCGCTAATTGGGAGAAATGGATGAAACAGTATTTACTCGCCCCATCAATTCTGTCTGCAGATTTTGCCCGCCTGGGCGAAGACACAGCGAAAGCGTTGGCCGCCGGTGGCGATGTCGTGCATTTCGATGTGATGGATAATCACTACGTACCCAACCTGACGATGGGGCCAATGGTGCTGAAGGCGCTGCGTGATTACGGTATTACCGCCCCGATTGATGTGCATCTGATGGTGAAGCCGGTGGATCGCCTGATCCCGGATTTTGCCGCAGCGGGGGCCAGCTATATCACCTTCCATCCCGAAGCCACACAGCACATTGACCGTTCGCTACAGCTGATCAAAGAGCACGGCTGTAAAGCCGGCCTGGTGTTCAACCCAGCGACGCCGCTTAGCTACCTCGACTATGTGATGGATAAAGTGGACGTCATCCTGCTGATGTCGGTCAATCCGGGCTTCGGCGGCCAGTCGTTCATTCCAGGCACGCTGGATAAGCTGCGTCAGGTTCGTAAGCTGATAGATCAGAGCGGCTATGGCATTCGCCTGGAGGTGGATGGCGGCGTGAAGGTCGACAATATCGCCGAAATTGCCGCGGCGGGCGCAGACATGTTTGTCGCCGGTTCGGCCATTTTTGGCAAACCAGATTACAAAAAAGTGATCGACGATATGCGCACCGAACTGGAGAAATCACGCCATGGCTCATTTCACTAAGGTTCGCGCGCTGGCTTTCGACCTGGACGGCACGCTGATTGACAGCGCGCCGGGTCTGGCGAGCGCAGTAGATGCCGCTTTAACCTCCCTCGGCTTACCGGCTGCCGGCGTCGGGCGGGTTTCCACCTGGATTGGCAACGGCGCCGATATTCTGATTGAGCGGGCGCTGACCTGGGCCACCGGCCAGAAGCCGGAAAGCGACCTGATCCGCGACGCGCGCGTGCTGCTGGATACGCACTACGCCACCACCGTCGAGAGCGGCAGCAAGCTGTTTCCGGGCGTGAAGGAAGGGCTGGCTGCTCTGGCGGCGAAAGGCTTGCCGATGGCGATCGTCACCAATAAGCCCACGCCCTTTGTGGCCCCTCTGCTGGCCTCGCTGGGCATTGCCGATTATTTCTCGCTGATTATCGGCGGCGATGACGTGGTAGCGAAGAAACCCCATCCGGCGCCGCTGTTTCTGGTGCTGGGAAAATTTGGCCTGTTGCAGGAGGAACTGGTCTTTGTCGGCGACTCCCGCAATGATATTCTGGCGGCGCAGGCGGCAGGGTGCCCCTGCGTCGGCATGACCTTTGGCTACAACTACGGCGAGCCGATCGCCACCAGTCAGCCAACCGTGGTGCTGGACCATTTTAACGATTTGTTGCCCGCTTTAGGGCTGTAATTATCAGGACGAAAAAACATGAGCAAACCCATCGTATTTAGCGGCGCACAGCCTTCCGGCGAACTGACCATCGGTAACTATATGGGTGCGCTGCGTCAGTGGGTCAGTATGCAGGATAGCCATGACTGCATTTACTGCATTGTCGATTTACATGCGATTACCGTCCGTCAGGATCCGACCGCGCTGCGTAAGGCCACGCTGGATACGCTGGCGCTTTACCTCGCCTGCGGCATCGATCCTGAAAAGAGCACCATCTTCGTTCAGTCACATGTGCCGGAGCATACGCAGCTGGGCTGGATCCTTAACTGCTACACCTATTTCGGCGAGCTGAGCCGCATGACGCAGTTCAAGGATAAGTCCGCGCGCTACGAAGAGAATATCAACGTCGGCCTGTTTGATTACCCGGTGCTGATGGCGGCAGACATCCTGCTGTATCAGACCACTCAGGTGCCAGTGGGCGAAGATCAGAAGCAGCATCTCGAGCTGAGTCGCGACGTGGCGGCGCGCTTCAACGCGCTGTATGGCGATATCTTCAAAGTGCCTGAACCGTTTATCCCAAAATCTGGCGCACGCGTGATGTCGCTGCTTGAGCCGACCAAAAAGATGTCCAAGTCTGACGATAACCGTAATAACGTTATCGGTCTGCTGGAAGATCCTAAGTCGGTGGTGAAGAAGATTAAGCGGGCGATGACCGATGGCGACGAGCCGCCGGTGGTGCGTTATGACGTGAAGAACAAGGCGGGCGTTTCTAACCTGCTGGATATTCTCGCTGGCGTGACGGGCAAAAGCATTCCGGAGCTGGAGCAGCAGTTTGCAGGCCAGATGTATGGGCATCTGAAAGGGGCGGTCGCCGAAGCCGTGTCCGAGATGCTGACCGATCTGCAAGCGCGCTATAGCCACTTCCGTGAAGATGAAGCCCTGCTGGAAAAGGTTCTTCGCGATGGCGCTGCCAAGGCCCGCGCGCAGGCGCAGGTAACGCTGAAGAAAGTCTATGAAGCCGTAGGTTTTGTGGCCCAGTCTTAACCCTCGAACCAACACCAGAGGCGGCGCTTTTCCGCTTCTGGTTTATTTTCCCGGCATAACCTTTCCCATGCTCTCCGTCATACGCTTTTCCTGACGTTTCAGAACCAGCGCAGCTTATCCCGCAGGGCGACAACCCGCCCAACGATAATCAGCGAGGGGCTGCTGACTGCTGACGCCAGCGTGCCCAGTTGACGAAGCTCTCCGCTGACCACGCGCTGCTGCGGCGAGGTGCCTCTTTCAACCAGCGCAACCGGCATATCCTCTGCCATTCCGTGCGCCAGCAGCTGCTTCTGGATCTCTCCCGCCTGCGACAGCCCCATATAGAACACCAGCGTCTGTTGTTCAGCGGCCAGATTCTGCCAGTCCAGACAGCCGTTAGCCTGCACATGGCCGGTCACCAGCCTGACGCTCTGCGCATGGTCGCGGTGGGTAAGGGGAATGCCGCTGTAGGCTGAACAGCCGGAGGCGGCGGTGATGCCGGGCACCACGGAGAAGGGGATTTCCGCCGCCAGCAGCGCCTCGAGCTCCTCCGCACCGCGCCCGAAGATAAAGGGATCGCCTCCCTTCAGGCGCACAACGCGCTTCCCCTGCTGGGCCAGCTCAAGCAGCAGCTGATTGATCGCCTCCTGCGGCACGCAGTGAAAACCAGCCCGCTTGCCGACGAAAATCCTTTCCGCATCGCGGCGCACAAGTTCCAGAATTTCCTCTGAAACCAGCCGGTCGTATACCACCACATCCGCCTGCTGGATCTGCTGTAGGCCTTTTAGCGTCAGCAGCCCGGCGTCACCTGGCCCGGCACCCACCAGCACCACTTCGCCACGGTTTTCCAGCGGTTGCTGAAACACCTCTTCTGTCAGTTCCGCTACCCGTTCAGCCTGCCCGTTGGCCAGCGACTGCGCCAGCCGGTCATGGTGAAACACCTTTTCCCAGAAACGCCTGCGCTGACCCAGTTGGGCAAACTCTTTTTTGACTCGCTGGCGCAGTGAACCGGCGTAAGCAGCCACTTTACCCAGATGCTGGGGCAGCAGGGCTTCGATTTTTTCCCGCAGTAGCCTGGCCATCACCGGCGCTTTTCCGCCGCTGGAGATGGCGACGATTAGCGGCGAGCGGTCAACGACGGAAGGCATGATCGCGCTGGCCTGCTCCGGCGTATCCACCAGGTTGCAGAACACCTGGCTGGCTTCGGCACAGGCGCTGACCTGCTGATTGACCTTATCGTCGTTCGTCGCGGCAATCACCAGCCAGCAGCCGTCGATCATCTCCGCACTGAAGGCGCCGTGAAGCAACTTCAGCTCGCCGGACTGCTGCCAGAGAAGGAACTGCGGGGAGAAGTGCGTTGCGCAGATTTTCAGCTCGGCACCGGTTTTTAACAGCAGGCGGGCTTTACGCTCCGCCACCTCGCCGCCGCCCACCAGCAGGCAGGCCCGGTTACGCAGTTGGCAGAACAGCGGAAGATAATCCATACGACGCTCACAAGTCAGAAGAAAAAGGGCCGCCTGATGGCGGCCGGTGCGGGATTTTACCTGTCGGGCGGGGATCAGACAGCGATTTCAACCTGCCCGTCGCGCACTCTGGCGCGATAGCTGGCGATCGAGCGGCTTTCCTCTTCCATGCACAGCCCGTCCCGCAATCGGAAACGCTGCTTTTTCAACGGGCTGGCTACCCACAGCTCCTGCTGATGTTCGGCGATAATACCGCGGGACAGCACGCTGGCCTGGGCGAAGGGATCGATATTGCTCAGTGCAAACACCGTTTCGTCCTCTCCTGGGCGAAATACTGCTACCTGCTGGCTGGCTACCAGCGCGCAGACGCCGGTGGCGGGAAGAATACTCTCCAGAGAACAGACCGGATACCAGTGGCTCATGATGGCTCCTCCAGGAGAACAACGGGAATGCGCTCATCGGGACGCGCGGGGCGGTGCTGCTCGCGTTCGGCAACGATCTGCACCAGCGGGTCACGTTGTGAGCTGTTGATAAATTGGGCGAAGCGGGCGTGCTGACGAGGATCGTCAACGGTCTCTTTCCATTCGCAGCTAACCTGCTCGCGCAGTCGGCCGATATCGCTCTCCATTTGCGCATTGAGTCCCAGCTTATCTTCCACAATAACCTGCCGGAGATAGCTGATGCCGCCGTCAAGGCTTTCCAACCAGAGCGAGGTGCGCTGTAGTTTATCGGCCGTGCGGATGTAGAACATCATAAAGCGGTCAAGATAATGGATCAGCGTCTGCTGGTCCAGGTCAGCCGCCAGCAGATCCGCATGGCGAGGCTTCATGCCGCCGTTACCGGCTACGTAGAGATTCCAGCCTTTTTCGGTGGCGATAATACCCACGTCTTTGCCCTGCGCTTCGGCACACTCGCGGGTGCAGCCAGAGACGCCAAATTTCATTTTGTGCGGCGTGCGAATTCCTTTGTAACGGTTTTCCAGCTCAACGCCCAGGCCGACGCTGTCGCCAACGCCGAAGCGGCACCAGCTGCTGCCGACGCAGGTTTTCGCCATGCGCAGCGCTTTGGCATAGGCGTGGCCGGTTTCAAACCCGGCGGCGATCAGCTGTGACCAGATCGCCGGCAGGTCGTCCTTTTGCGCGCCAAACAGGCCGATACGCTGCGAGCCGGTGATTTTGGTATACAGGTTATAGCGGCGGCCAATCTCACCGATGGCTACCAGCCCTTCCGGCGTGATTTCGCCGCCAGCGGAGCGGGGGATGACTGAATAGGTGCCGTCTTTCTGAATATTGCCGAGGAACAGGTCATTGCTGTCCTGTAGCGCGGTATGCTGCGGCTTAAGCACGTATTCATTCCAGCAGGAGGCAAGCAGCGACCCGACCGCAGGCTTGCAGATTTCGCAGCCGTAGCCTTGGCCATATTTTTCCAGCAGCAGGTCGAAGGTTTTGATCTCTTCAACGCGGATCAGGTGATACAGCTCCTGGCGGGAGTAGCTGAAGTGCTCGCAAAGGTGGTGGTTGACCTCAATGCCCTGACGGCTCAGCTCGGCGTTCAATACCTGAGTCATTAACGGCACGCAGCCGCCGCAGCCGGTGCCCGCTTTGGTTTCGGCCTTTAACGCCGCAACGGTATGGCAGCCTTTGTGGATCGCGCCGATCAGATCGCCCTTGGTGACGTCGAAACAGGAGCAGATTTGCGCGCTTTCCGGCAGCGACTCCACGCCAATCGCTGGCTTGCTGCCCGCGTGGGCAGGAAGAATGAGCGAGTCGGGATGGTCCGGCAGTTCGATCGCGTTCAGCATCAGCTGCAGCAGGTTGCCGTAATCGCTGGTATCGCCGACCAGCACCGCGCCCAGCAGCGTTTTGTTATCAGCGCTGACGACCAGCCGTTTATATACCTCTTTGCTTTCGTCCAGATAGACGTAGCTCCGCGCGCCAGGCGTACGGCCATGCGCGTCGCCAATGCCGCCCACGTCCACGCCCAGCAGCTTGAGCCTGGCGCTCATATCCGCCCCGGTAAAACGATTGTCGTTGCCCAGCAGATGGTCGCAGGTGACCTGCGCCATTTTGTAGCCCGGCGCGACCAGACCATAAATCCGGTTCTGCCAGGCTGCGCACTCGCCGATGGCGTAGATATCGGCATCGCTGGTTATGCAGCTGTCGTCAATCAGCACGCCGCCGCGCTGGCCCAGCGCCAGCTCACTCTGCCTGGCCAGCTTGTCCTGCGGGCGGATACCGGTGGAGAAAACGATAAAATCAATCTCCAGTTCGCTGCCATCAGCAAACTGCATGGTTTTGCCACCCTGCGGGCGGTCAATAATCTGCTGGGTATTTTTTCCGGTATGAACTTTTACGCCCATTCGCTCGATTTTCTGCCGCAGCTGTTGGCCGCCCAGCGGATCAAGCTGTTCGGCCATCAGCACCGGAGCGAACTCCACCACATGGGTTTCAATGCCCAGGTTTTTAAGCGCTCCGGCGGCCTCCAGACCCAGCAGGCCGCCGCCAACCACGGCGCCGCGCTGGCTGCGTTGGGCGCAGGCTTCAATCGCGTTAAGGTCTTCAATCGTGCGGTAAACGAAGCAGTCCTGACCCTCCGCGCCCTTAATCGGCGGGACCCACGGCCAGGAACCGGTCGCCAGCACCAGCTTGTCATAGTGAACGGCGCGGCCGCTGCTGGAGTGGATCACTTTTTCCCGGCGGTTGAGCGTGATGGCTCGTTCGCCAATCAGCACCTCAATGCCGTTTTTCTGATAGAAGTCGTTACGAACCAGCGACAGCTCTTCAGCAGTATGATGGGAGAAATAGGCGGAGAGGTGAACGCGGTCGTAGGCCACGCGGGGTTCTTCGCAAAAAACGGTGATGGCAAACTGCCCGGGCGCAGCTTTCTCAACCAGTTCTTCAATTAATCGGTGGCCCACCATGCCGTTGCCAATGATGACGAGTCGGGTGCTCATTTTTGCCTCACAATGCCATATATTGCGGCTACAATAGCGCGCCGCAATACAGGGTTATTGATGTACATCAATCCGCTTTTTAAATACTCCTTAATGGGTAGGTGGCTGATTTGGCTTTGATTTTTGTAAGTTACGGAAATTGCAGCATTTCGAATCAATCGCCTCAGCCTACCTCCGACAATCTACCGTGCAGCCAGCATAAACAATGGTATGGTTAAGGAGAGACAATCGACCTTGTGGAGCGTTTATGCAGGCTGCTAATTTAAAATGGATTCATCATGTGCGTTTGCCCTGGCGGGAAGGCCTCTGGCAAATTGAGATCCATGACGGCAAAATCGCCCGAATTTCCCCTCAGACTCAGCACCCGCCAGCGGCCGATGCGCTGGATGCGGAGGGCGGCCTGGCCTTTCCTCCGTTTATTGAGCCGCATATCCATCTTGATACCACGCAGACCGCCGGGGAACCGGCCTGGAACGAGTCCGGTACGCTGTTTGAGGGCATTGAGCGCTGGGCGGAACGCAAGGCGCTGCTCAGCCATGAAGATGTTAAACAGCGCGCCACCCAGACGTTAAAATGGCAGATCGCCAACGGCATCCAGCATGTGCGTACGCATATTGATGTTTCCGATCCGACGCTGACCGCGCTGAAAGCGATGCTGGAAGTGAAAGCGGAGATGGCCCCGTGGGTGGATATTCAACTGGTGGCCTTTCCTCAGGAGGGCATCCTCTCCTATCCGGACGGTGAAGCTCTGCTGGAAGAGGCGCTGAAGCTTGGCGCAGACGTGGTGGGAGCTATCCCTCACTTTGAGTTCACCAGGGAATACGGCGTTGAATCGCTGCATAAAACCTTCGCGCTGGCGCAGAAATATCAGCGCATGGTGGACGTACACTGCGATGAAATTGATGACGAACAATCGCGGTTTGTTGAGACGGTAGCCGCGCTGGCGCTGCGTGAAAAAATGGGCGAGCGCGTGACGGCGAGCCATACTACCGCGATGCACTCCTACAACGGCGCCTATACCTCACGCCTGTTCCGCCTGCTGAAGCTTTCAGGCATCAACTTTGTCGCCAATCCGCTGGTGAATATTCATCTTCAGGGACGGTTTGATACTTACCCTAAACGTCGTGGCATCACCCGCGTGAAAGAGATGCTTGAGGCTGATATCAACGTCTGCTTTGGGCACGATGACGTCTTCGATCCCTGGTACCCGCTCGGCACGGCTAACATGCTTCAGGTGCTGCATATGGGGCTGCACGTCTGCCAACTGATGGGCTATGGCCAGATCGACGCTGGCATTAACCTGATTACCCATAACAGCGCCAGAACCTTACAGCTAGGGGATTACGGTATTCAGGCCGGCAACACTGCCAACCTGATTATTCTGCCTGCCGAGAATGGTTTTGACGCGCTGCGGCGACAGGTGTCGGTGCGCTATTCCATTCGTCAGGGAAGGGTGATTGCTGAAACGAAACCTGCCGACACCACCCTGTATTTGCAGGAAAGTGAAAAGGTAGATTTTAAACGCTGAAGGGTGAGGAGATGCTGCGCCAGGTAAGTCAAAAAGGCCGGTTCCCCGGCCTTTCTTCCGTCAATGCGCGGACATGTGGCCGTGCAGCTTGTGCTTGCTGACAAAGCCCAGCAGCAGGCACATCACAAACACCACGGCATACAGACCGTTTGAGGTCAGCAGAGCCGCGTGAGCGCCGCCTTTCTCAACGATAGGGCCGGTGACCACAAAGGTCAGCATGGTGCCCACGGTGCCGCAGGTCAGAATAAAGTTAACCAGCTTCGGCGAGGAAACTTTGGTCTGCAATGAACCCAGGGTGATGATGGTGGTGTAGATTGCGCTGGAGAAAAAGCCCAGGCTAATCATGATCCACTTCAGCATTGACGCGTCCGTTGAACTGACAAACCAGTACATCAGCGCCGTAGCCAGCAGCGCCAGGACGGTAACAATGCGCTGCGGATCGAAGAAGCGCAGAATGGCGCTGAAGGCCCACATGCCGATCATGTAGGAGGTCCAGAAGTTGCCGACCAGCCCACCGGCCTGGCTGATATCCATGCCCATCGTTTTGGTGGCATACAGCGGCACCCAGCCAATAAAGCCAAGCTGGCCGAGGATATAGCACAGTGCGGCAATGGAGAGCAGCAGAACGCCGACGCCCCATTTCTCTTTTTCTCCCTGCGGCTGGTTGGGCGCTTTCTTGCCCAATACCGGGAATTCAAAGCACAGCGCCAGCACAAAAATTGCCACATAAATCACGCCGATGCAGGCATAAACCCAATACCAGGGCAGCGAGCGGGCGAGAATGGCGGCGGCGATGATCGGGAAAATAGTGCCCGCCATGCTGAAGAAGGAGTCGGTAAACAGCAGTCGGGAACCGCGCTGGCGGCCTTCATACAGATGGGTGATCAGGAAGGTGCCGATCGACATGGTAATGCCGCTGACGACGCCCAGCACGAACATACACAGGGAGAAGACGCTCAGGCTGTGGCTGGTCATCAGCCCCAGTATCGCCAGCACCATCAGGACGAAGCCAAATATTAGCTGACGCTTAAGCGGGATAATCTCCATCAGCCAGGCGTTGAGGAACACCGCCACCAGGATACCGGCATTCAGGAAGGTGAAGGTGTTACTCATCTGGGCTACGGGTAACTGAAAATAGTCAGCAATATTTTCCAGCACCATACCGGTCACAATGACTACCGCGCCGGTAAGCGCATAAGAGAAGAAACTGATCCAGGTAAGCCCAATGCGATCGCGATTAGTCATAATTTGAAACCCGTGTGTCAAAAGGAACGTGAGGCAGGACGCCTACGGTAAGCAGCGGAAGTGTAGCGATAAACGTGATCGGCTTAAATAAATAATGAAACATTTATTTTCAAATTCATGTGTTTCGTGAACAAAGTCACGCTTTTTTTAACGGGGGAAGCGATTGCGGTCGACAGTTTACGCGTAAATAAAGGTAAAACGCTGGCGCGTTGATAAGCGCCTCTTTACAATCAATTTTGTTTTTCTGGCCTGTAGCCCTTAGTAAGGAATCTTTCATGTTAAAACGTACTTTGACAGCGGTTGCCACCGTTTTCGCGCTGTCCGCGCTCTCCGCTTCTGCTTTCGCCGCAAAGGGAGATACGCATGTGATGCTGACCACCTCGGCGGGTAACATTGAGCTGGAACTCGATAATCAAAAGGCTCCTGTTTCGACGAAAAACTTCGTCGACTACGTCAACAGTGGCTTCTACAACAACACGACTTTCCATCGCGTGATCCCAGGCTTTATGGTACAGGGTGGCGGCTTTACCGCAGATATGCAGCAAAAGCCAACCAATGCGCCAATCAAAAATGAGGCCGACAATGGCCTGCTTAACAAGCGCGGCACTATCTCTATGGCCCGCACCGCGGATAAAGACAGCGCGACCAGCCAGTTTTTCCTCAACGTAGCGGATAACGCCTTCCTGGATCACGGGCAGCGCGACTTCGGCTATGCGGTATTTGGTAAAATTGTGAAAGGTCAGGACGTCGCCGATAAAATCTCTCAGGTTCCATCGCAGAATGTTGGTCCTTACCAGAACGTTCCGGTAAAACCGGTAGTCATTCTCTCCGCAAAAGTTCTGCCTTAATCTCCCGTCGGGTGATTGCTGCCGATCGTCAGTGCAGGCAATCTGTACGCGGTCGCCAGGCCGCAGCACGCAGCAATCACCTTGTCCGGAGAGGCAGCCTGTCAAAAAGCCGAACGGTATCGCGGTTTATTGAGCGCAGCCTTTGGCAAAGTGGTAAGCGAACGGCCGGAAAGTGCGTAGAATAGCGGCGTCCCAATCCGGCCCGGAGCTACCATGCTGCTGCTTATTGATAACTACGACTCTTTCACCTGGAACCTCTTCCAGTACTTCTGCGAGCTGGGCGCGGAGGTGCAGGTGCACCGTAACGATGAGATTACGCTGGAGCAGATTGCCGCTTTGCGACCTGAGCGGCTGGTTATTTCGCCCGGTCCCTGTACGCCGGACGACGCGGGCATCTCGCTTGCGGCGATCCGCGAATTTGCCGGAAAGCTGCCGATACTCGGCGTCTGCCTTGGGCATCAGGCTATCGCGCAGGCTTACGGCGCTCGCGTGGTGCGGGCGCGGCAGGTGATGCACGGCAAAGTGTCGGCAATTGAGCACAACGACGGCGGAGTCTTTGCCGGACTGAATCATCCGCTCTCCGTCACGCGCTATCATTCATTGATTGTGGAAACGGCGAGCCTGCCGGACGAGTTTGACATCACGGCCTGGACGCTGGCCGACGGACAGCCGGATGAGGTCATGGGCTTTCGCCACCGCTCTTTACCGCTGCAAGGCGTGCAGTTCCATCCGGAAAGTATCCTCAGCGAGCAGGGGCACCAGCTGCTCGGCAATTTTCTTAAATCGTGAAACAATTGCTTTTAAGTGATTTTTTATGCATATTTTGTGATTATAATTTCACTCTCCTGCAACGACAGAATGATGGGGTAGCCAATGGCAGCGAATAAATTAGCGGTAACTCGGGCAACGTTCGATGAGGTGATATTGCCTGTTTATGCACCAGCGCAGTTTGTGCCAGTAAAGGGCAAAGGCAGCCGCGTTTGGGATCAACAGGGTAAAGAGTACATCGATTTTTCCGGTGGGATTGCGGTGACCGCGCTGGGGCATTGCCATCCTGCGCTGGTGGAGGCCTTGAAAACCCAGGGCGAAACCCTGTGGCACACCAGCAACGTGTTCACCAACGAGCCTGCGCTGCGTCTGGCCAGCAAGCTGATCGCGGCTACCTTTGCTGAACGCGTGTTCTTTGCCAACTCCGGCGCGGAAGCCAACGAAGCCGCCTTCAAGCTGGCCCGCTATTACGCTGCTAAACGCCACTCGCCGTATAAGAGCAAAATCATTGCGTTTCACAATGCGTTTCACGGCCGTACGCTCTTTACCGTTTCCGTTGGCGGCCAGCCGAAATACTCTGACGGTTTCGGCCCTAAACCGGCTGACATTGTGCATGTACCCTTTAACGATCTGGCGGCGGTTAAAGCGGTTATTGACGATCACACCTGCGCCATTGTGGTTGAGCCTATCCAGGGCGAAGGCGGCGTGATGCCTGCCACAGTTGAATTTATGCAGGGGCTGCGCAAGCTGTGTGATGAGCATCAGGCGCTGCTGGTGCTGGATGAGGTACAGAGCGGCATGGGCCGCAGCGGCAAGCTGTTCGCCTACGAGCATTATGGTGTGCAGCCGGATATTCTGAGCACCGCGAAAGCGCTGGGCGGCGGCTTCCCGGTGAGCGCGATGCTGACCACCAATGAGATTGCTTCGGCCATGTCGCCTGGCGTACACGGCACCACCTACGGCGGCAATCCTCTGGCCTGCGCTATTGCGGAAGCCGCGCTGGATATCATCAATACGCCAGAGGTGCTGAGCGGGGTAGAGGCGCGTCGTGAGCAGTTTGTGGCGGCGCTGAAGGCGATGGATGCGAAGCTGGACCTGTTCAGCGACATTCGTGGGAAGGGGCTGCTGATTGGCGCGGCGCTGAAACCGCAGCACGCAGGCAAAGCGCGCGATATTCTGAACGCCGCGGCGGCCGAAGGCGTGATGATTCTTAATGCCGGCAACGAGGTGATCCGCCTTGCGCCATCGCTGGTGATTGAGCCGACGGATATTGAAGAGGGCATGGCCCGCCTGGCCGTAGCGGTAGAAAAAGTCCTCGCTTAACCCACGATCGGGGGGCTGAAATCTTCAGCTCCCTGCTCAACCACGCCATCCGGCAACGCCTCTTTTATTCTACCTTTCACTGCCCATTCTCAGGGCGATTTTCTCAACCGCCGCGACAGCCAGCGACCATGATGAGGGCGAGAGCTCCAGGCCAGTGAGGAGATGGTATGCATCACGCTCAAGTGTCCCAGAATCCGCTTCACATGCCTTTCCAGAATCGTCACCGGCCCCTGATTTAATTCAAGCTGGCTATCCAGCACATTCACTTCCGAGCTTGGTCCGTCGTACTCCAGACGCTGCTGGCAGCGCTGTAGCGCGACTTCGCAAGATTGCAGATAGCGTTCCGCCAGCGAGGCGGTCAGCATGGTGTGCTCACGCGCCAGCGTGGTCATCGCGTTGATATGCTCAACAATAAACTGGCTGTGCGTCACCCAGAGCTTCATATCCGCCAGGTAACTGGGATCGAATCCCGGCTCCTGCATCGCCTGGTTCAGCGAGTTGAACAGCGCGTTGTGGGCCTGGTTGACGCGGATGCGCTGGTAGGCCAGCTTTACCGGATTCTGCTCATTGCCCAGCAGCAGCTGGAGCGCATCCTGATAGGTGCCGAGCGCATCGTGGGCATTCTGCCGCAGCAGGCCGCTTTGCCACTGGGGCCATAGCCAGACCATGCCGCCAAAGGCAATCAGGCAGCCCATCAGCGTATCCAGCAGGCGCGGAAGCAGGAAGTCCGCGCCGTTCAGGGAGAGCAACTGAAGGGAATACACGGCGGTAACCGTGAAGCCGATCATCGCGAAGCCGTAAAATTTACGGATAAACAGATAGCTGATTAGCGTAATCGCCAGCATCACCAGCAGCACGATGGATTCCGGCGCCTGTAGCCGCAGGGTAATGGCCGCGATAACCAACCCGGCCAGCGTGCCCAGCGCCCGGTGCTGGATCCTGACGCGAGTAGCGCTGTAGCCATTCTGGCTGACAAACATCACCGTCATCAGGATCCAGTACGGCTTCGGCAGGTTGAAAAACAGCGCCAGCGAACTGGCGAAGGTGAGCATCACCGCGAAGCGGGCGGCGGTACGCAGCGCGGCAGAGTTCAGCGACAGATAGCTCTTGATCGCCGGAAGCAGCGGCAGGCGACGCTGCCGGTCGGCCATTAAATCTCGCTGATAGAGCGGGCGCTGCGTGCGCAGCACGCGCCCAATGCGGCTGAAGTGGTAATAGCAGAACGTGCCGACCGGGTTGTCCGGGTTCTGCCGTGAAATCTTCTCCAGCGCGCCAAGCTGCTTGTCCATCGCGAAGCGTTCGGGCAGCTTGTGGTAGAGAATATCGTCGGCCAGCTCGCGCAGCCTGGCGGCAATGGTCTGGGCATTCCAGCGGATCACCGCTTCAGCGTGGCTCTGCTCAACCAGCTTTTGCACTTCTTCCGGCTGATGAAGGCTGACAGATATGTGCTCCTGTAAATCCAGCGCCACCTGAAACGCCCTGGTTAACCGCTTATGGTGATTGTGGCTGGTGGCTGACAGCATATGCATCTGCTGATAACAGGTGGTGATCAGATCGACGGCTTTCTGCTGGCGCGCCAGCAGCGGAGGCAGGGCTTTCTCCGGGTCGGTAAGCCGGGTTAGCAGGGTGTATTTCGCTTCGCAGTAGCCTGCCAGCTCCCGATAAAGCAGGCTCAGGGTCTCTCTTAACGGCTGCTCTTTCCACAGCCAAAACCAGAACCAGTTGAAGACGCCATACCAGATGGTGCCCAGCACGTACAGCATGGGCGGTTGCCAGATCGGCATTCGTCCGGCGAGGCTGAGGGTGAAAATGGCGGCAATCAGCGAGCCGGGCAGCAGTCGTCCGTGCAGAGGGCTGATCTCTCCGGTGATGCCCAGCAGCATCGTCATCGTGAACAGAATCACCGGCAGAGGAACAGCGTGCCCGGCAAGATACTGAATAAGAAAGCTGCTGAAGGCGAACAGGCTGCCGCCAACGATCAGGCGTTTAAAAAAGCGTTTGTGGGGAGTATCAAGACCGGCAATGTTACAACAGGCAGGGACTAAGGAAAAAAGCAGCCCTTTTTGCAAATCGCCCAGCAGCCATCCGATAGCTACCGGTAAACAAAGCACCAGCGTCTGACGCAGTGCGTAGTTAACCTCAGGGTGGTAAATAATTCTACGCCACATCACTCCATACCAAATAAAAAGGCGCAACAGGGGCTGTTGCGCCGTGGATCAGAGCCGATTAGCGCGTGCCGTAGACAACGATGGTTTTACCGTGTGCCGAGATCAGGTTTTGATCTTCCAACATCTTCAGAATACGTCCGACCGTTTCACGCGAGCAGCCGACGATTTGCCCAATTTCCTGACGGGTGATTTTGATCTGCATACCGTCCGGGTGAGTCATCGCATCGGGCTGTTTCGCCAGATTCAGCAGCGTCTGCGCGATGCGACCAGTCACATCGAGGAACGCTAAATTACCGACTTTCTCTGAAGTTACCTGCAGACGGCTTGCCATCTGCGCAGAGAGGCGCATCAAAATGTCAGGATTCACCTGAATCAGCTGACGGAATTTTTTGTAGGAGATTTCAGCCACTTCACAAGCCGTCTTCGCACGAACCCATGCGCTACGCTCCTGGCCTTCTTCAAACAGGCCAAGTTCGCCAATGAAGTCGCCCTGATTGAGGTAAGAGAGGATCATCTCTTTGCCTTCTTCATCCTTGATAAGCACTGCTACCGCACCTTTGACGATGTAGTAGAGGGTTTCCGCCTTTTCACCCTGATGGATCAGGGTGCTTTTGGAGGGATACTTATGAATATGGCAATGTGACAGGAACCATTCAAGTGTCGGGTCTGTTTGCGGTTTGCCGAGAACCATTCGCTGTTATCCTCTGTTGTCATCGTGCCTAAATACAGGGGCAGAGTTCCCTGTCAGGCGTTGAAATAGTCAAGCGTTTCCCATCAGGAAATTTATTCGGGCCTCTGTTCAAAGCCTGGCTCGTTATGTCGTCCCGTTTCGTCGTGTCTGTAGAGTACTGACGAAAATATTACAGCTTTGTTTGTAGCACAGCTTTCAACGAGTGTCTTCTGTTGTCTCGCTTCAGCATAGTGCGAAAGCTATCGCATTGCCGTTTTTCGCTCTTAAGCGTAATCTGAAGTTAACTAAATGAATTAGAGGAACTTGTTATGCAGGCTCGAGTCAAGTGGGTGGAAGGATTAACGTTTTTGGGAGAATCCTCATCGGGACATCAGGTGTTGATGGACGGAAACTCAGGGGATAAAGCCCCCAGTCCGATGGAGATGGTGCTGATGGCGGCCGGAGGGTGCAGCGCTATTGACGTAGTGTCAATTCTGCAAAAGGGGCGCCTGGACGTAAAGGATTGCGAGGTGAAGCTGACCTCGGAGCGGCGTGAAGAAGCGCCGCGCCTGTTCACCCACATCAATCTGCATTTTATTGTAACCGGTAATGCGCTGGGCGATAAAGCGGTGTCCCGTGCAGTTGATCTCTCGGCCGAAAAATATTGCTCCGTTGCCCTGATGCTGGGCAAAGGCGTGGAGATCACCCACAGCTATGAAGTCGTTGAGAAGGCATAACCTCTTTCTGCCAGTCATAAGTGGCGCAGTGAAACTTGATCACCTCAATAAAGCGTTGCGCGCTGGTGGTCAGCGGCCACTTTTTTGACCATATCACCGCGTAATCCGCCTGGAGCGCTATCGTCACCGGTAGCGCTTCCAGCGAGTTTTCGAACTGTCTCAGCATCGAGCGCGCCACCACCGCCAGATAATCCGCCTGCAACAGCAAATTGATCCCACACGCTATGGAGTCAGTCAGTAACGGAGGATAAGTCAGGCTGGCGTAAAACGCCGCCATCTGCTCGGCCAGTACCGGGTAATAACCCATCTCCGTTTCTGGAATCAACCATCGCTGATCGACCAGTTGTGACAGGGCCGTCGCGTTGCTGCAGGGGTGGTTTGCGCGGGCAATAATACAAAACGGCACCCTGAACAGCGGGATAACATTAAAGGTGTCCAGCGGCAGGTTGGCCCCCAGCGAGCCGATAGCAAAATCCAGCGTCCCCTCACGCAGCGCCGGAAGCAGGGTGGATAACTGCGCCTCCCTGATTTTCAGCCGCGTGGCGGGAGACTTGCGCTGGTACTCTTTAACCACCTCAGGGAAAATTGTGAAGGCGAGAAGGGATGAAAAACCGGCGGCTACCGACCCCTGATTAGCCTGATCGATCAGCTCTATTTCGTCCGTGGCTCGCTGGAGTTCCTCGAGGATAAGCAGGCTTCTCTGGGCGAAAGCTTTACCGCTTTCAGTCAGGGTAATCCCCTGCGCACTGCGGATCACCAGCGTGGTCTTCAGCGTCTGTTCCAGCTCGCGCAGCGTCCGGCTGATAGCGGGCTGCGTTTGCCTGAGCGAACGGGCTGCGGCGCGTACGCTTCCCTGGCGGACAATCTCCTGAAAAACCCTTAGCTGCCGCAGTTTGGGTAAATAGCCCATGTTTCCTCCCGATGCTAATCCGTTATCACCGGATAAAAAATTGCATCTTACCCCAGCGCATGGAAACGATTAATGATAGTGGTCATCATTTAACTGGCTGAAAGATAAAGAGTTGCGAGCGTTGTCACACTTTGCTCAACTCTGACCGGCGGCAGAGGTCTCCGGTTCATCAGGCCTACAGGAAAAAAAATGAAAACACTCTCACGCCCGCTGATTATTATGATGCTTTTTATCGGTTATGCTTTTGTTTATATTGATAAAACTGTCATAGGTTTCGCCCTTCTGCCGCTGGAAAAAGAGTTTGGCCTCTCTGCTACTCAACTGGGCTATATCACCGGTATCTTTTTTCTGTCGTATTCTCTTTTTCAAATTCCGGCAGGATGGTTGAACGATCGCTTTGGCTACAAGCCAATGATTGTTTTATCGCTTTCGCTGCTGGGGCTGTTTGCCGTTGGCTTTGGCTGGCTGGGATTCAGCCTTGCGCTGCTGCTGGCCTTCCGGTTTCTCTCTGGCGTGGGCCACTCTGGCTATCCCACTTCCTGCGCTAAAGCGGTGGTTGATAACTTCAGCGTGGATCAGCGCACCTTTGCCCAGTCCGTTCTGCTCTCTTCTGCCGGGTTAGCGATGACGCTGGGACCGGTAGTGGCCGTGGCCTCGCTGAATCTGCTGGGCTGGCGTCACTCCTTTGTCGCCATGGGGCTGGCGGTGATGCTGATAGCGCTGCTGATGGTGTTGGTGCTTCCCACGGTTAAACCGGCCGCCAGAACGCCGCAGGCTGAGGATGTCTCCCTGCGCAACGTCCTGAAAACCCCGCTGGTTGTTCTGCTGTTCATCGCCATCTTCTGCATCAATATCACCACCTATGGCCTGATGGCATGGCTGCCAAAGTTTCTCGTTCAGCATCGGGGGATTTCCGTCGGCGTGTCTGGCCTGATTGCCGGTGCCGGTGGGCTAGGGATCTGGATCTCTTCGCTGAGTACCGGCTGGCTAGTCGGACGTTATATGCAGGGCAGAGAGCACCTGGTGATCAGTTTCTCTGCCCTGCTAAGTGCGGTGGGCATGTGGGCCGTGTATGCCAGTCACTCCGCCTGGACCATCGGCGCCGCCCTTTTTGTCGCCAACATTTTTGTCATGGCGGCCTTCGTCACCGTATTTACCCTGCCAATGAAACGACTGCCAAAACAGGTCATAGGCTGCACGATGGGGGTAATCAATACCGGCGGAACGCTGGGGGGCTTTGTTGCGCCGATTGCAATGGGCTATCTGCTCACCCTGACCGGCAGCTACGGCGCCATCTTCGCCTTTATTGTCAGCGTGATGGTGATTGCTGGACTGGTTTCTCTGCCGCTGGCTGAAAAGCCGCTTAAGCCGCAATATGACTCACTCAGGAGTTCTGATGAAGACTAACCTCGCTCCATTATTTGATGAAATAGCCCCGCGCGTACTGGCATGGCGGCGTTATATTCATGCCAGACCCGATCTTTCCTTCCATGAACAGGAGACCGCCGACTTTATTGCCGGGGAATTGGCGGGATTCAGGGGGTTAACGCTGAGCCGCCCGACGCCTAACAGCGTGGTTGCGGAACTTCACGGTGCTGAACCCGGCCCATGCTACGCACTTCGGGCTGATATTGATGCACTACCTGTTCAGGAAATCAGCGATGAGCCTTTTCGCTCCCAGCGCGATGGCGTAATGCACGCCTGCGGGCATGATGCGCACAGCGCTATGCTGATGGGGGCGGCCTGGGTAATTTGTCAGCTCCAGCAGCAGTTGAAGGGTAGCGTGCGGTTTATCTTTCAACATGCTGAGGAGGTTCCCCCTGGCGGAGCACTGGAGCTGGTTAAGCTGGGCGTGCTGGACAGAGTGTCGATGATTTTCGGGCTGCATGTGATGCCGCTGTTTCCCACCGGCACGGTAGGCTACAGCGAGGGGGTGTTCAGCGCCTCCAGCGATAATTTTGACATTGTGCTGAAAGGCAAGGGCGGGCATGGTTCGATGCCGCATCTGAGCTGCGACCCCGTTGTGCTGGGCGCGGAAGTGGTGCTGAAACTACAGCAGATCGCCTCGCGGCGGCTGAACCCACTGCTGCGCGCGGTGCTGACTGTTGCCACCTTTGAAGGCAATGGCGGCTATAACGTTATCCCGGACAGCGTCCATCTGGCCGGGACGCTGCGAACCCATAGCCATCAGGTCAGGGATGAGGTCCCACGGTTGGTGCAGCAAATGCTGGACGGGCTAACCCTTGCCCACGAAGCCAGCTACCAGCTTGACTGGCAGCGCGGTTACACCATCGGCTGCAATCATCCTGATGCCTGTCGGGTGGCCGAAAAAGTGGTTGGTAAAGCGCTGGGCGAGGGGAAACTGCAAAAGCTGGACGACCCGATGTTTGGCAGCGAAGATTTTTCGTCGTATCAGGAAAAAGTGCCCGGCTGTTTCCTTTTTATAGGCAGTGGCAGTGAAGAAAAGGGGACGACCTGGAACGTCCATAACCCACGCTTTAAGCTTGATGAAGATGTGCTCAGGGTTGGCGTGAAGCTTCACGTCGCGTTTATTGAGACGCTGCTGATGTAACCCGGAGGGGGCGGCAGTTTTGCCGCCCTACGCAGTTGAACTACTCTATTTTTTTTCCTTCGATCAGCCGCTTCACCAACGGCCCCATGATCAGCTCCATCGCCAGCCCCATTTTGCCGCCCGGCACCACCAGCGTATTGATATGTGAGATAAACGATCCCTGGAGCATGGCAAGCAAGTACGGGAAGTCGATACCTTCCAGTCCCTGAAAATGGACCACCACAAAACTTTCATCCAGAGAGGGAATGCCTCGTGCTGCGAAGGGGTTGGAGGTATCAACGGTCGGCACGCGCTGGAAGTTAATGTGCGTGCGGGAGAACTGTGGCGTAATAAAGTTAATGTAATCCTCCATCGAGCGCACGACGGAGTCCATGACCGCTTCACGCGAATGGCCGCGTTCGCTGGTGTCGCGCACCAGCTTCTGGATCCACTCCAGATTGACGATTGGCACCACGCCGACCAGCAAATCCACATGCTGCGAAACATTGTTATGCGGCGTGACCACGCCGCCGTGCAGACCTTCATAGAACAGCACGTCTGTCGGCTCCGGCAGCGGCTGCCAGGGCGTAAAGGTTCCCGGCACCTGATTCCACGGCACCGCCTCATCGTAGGTGTGCAGATATTTACGCGATTTGCCGCTGCCGCTGCGGCCATATTCTAAAAACGTTTGTTCCAGCAGGGCGAAATCATTGGCCTCCGGGCCAAAATAGCTGATGTGGCGACCCATATCCCGCGCTTTACGGATCGCCATATCCATTTCAGGGCGGGTGTAGCGATGAAAGCTGTCGCCTTCGACCTCGGCGGCGTGCAGATCCAGCTGCTGAAATATTTTTCTGAAGGCCAGGCTGGTGGTGGTGGTTCCCGCCCCGCTCGAACCGGTAACGGCGATAACCGGGTGTTTGGCTGACATGCGCATACCTCCCTGAGAAAAGTCATATCGATCCAGCATTGGTATCATGTTTCGCTCGCGGGTGTCATCCCTGACGCCGGAGTTTTAGCCGGTTACCCGTCCGCGAGGCATGATATTGACCGTCTCGTGCAACTCTGACCATACCAGCACCGCTTCGCCACTGCTTAACTGGCGGCGAACGTCCTCTACTTTTTGCTCCAGCGAACGCTCCTGCTCACCGTAGTCGGTGCCTTCACGCAGTACGAAAGATTCAATCAGGTTGTCGAGGGTCTCGGCGTCGAGCTCTTTCCAGGGAATAATCACGTTAGTTGTCCAGCCAGGTTGAAAGCCATTGAGGAATGCGTTGTTCAAGCCACATTTGCGGCTTACGCAGGGTTCCACCCACAAACCCTACGTGACCACCATACTCCGTTAGCTGATAGGTGACAGAAGAGGGCAGCAGGTCGGCCGCGGGGATCACTTCGCTGGTCATAAAGGGATCGTCTTTGGCATGAATAATCAGCAGCGGTTTAGCCACGCCGGGCAGTAGCGGCATCGCGCTGCATCGGCGATAGTAGTCCGTGGCATCCAGAAAGCCGTGGGCTCTGGCGGTAATCGCATCATCAAAATCCCGCAGTTTTTTAAGCGCCTTTAGCTGAGAAAGATCGACGGGGAGCGTGCCGGGCCAGGCGCGCAGTTTACGTCCGGCGTTCTGTTTTAACTGGTTAAGCAGATAGCGCTGATAAACGCGTGAGAATCCCTGCTCCAGCTTCAGGCTGCAGGGTTCCAGCATCAGCGGCGCCGAGACCACGACGGCGGCGTCAAGCAGGCAGCTTGTTCCCTGCTCGCCCAGCAGACAAGCCAGCATGTTGCCGCCGAGTGAAAAGCCAACGGCCGCCGTGGGGACGCTGCCCCATTCCTCACGCAGCCAGCGCAGAAAATAGCTGGCGTCGCTGGTCTCGCCCGAGTGATAAATCCGCCGCAGGCGATTTGGCTCGCCGCTGCACCCACGAAAATGCATCACCACGCCAAGCCAGCCGCGCTCTTTGCACGCCCGAAGCAGGCCGTGCGCATAAGGGCTGTGGAAGCTGCCTTCCAGC
This sequence comes from Erwinia typographi, assembly GCF_000773975.1. Classification (GTDB taxonomy): domain Bacteria; phylum Pseudomonadota; class Gammaproteobacteria; order Enterobacterales; family Enterobacteriaceae; genus Erwinia; species Erwinia typographi. The sequence goes on along the minus strand of NZ_JRUQ01000049.1, from coordinate 20,753 downwards.
CCGTGAAAAAGCACCACGCGCGGCTTATGTCTGGCGAACGCAGGATCTTCACTCCAGGCCAGATCGACGAAATCCGTGTCCGGCAGCGTCAGGCGCTGCCAGTGCGGTTGCAGCGCAATACGACGGCGGATCAGCCGTGGCAGAATGGTTTGCAGATGCGCATTGCTCAGACCGGAAAGAGGTCTGAAGGCGGCGTCCGCTGAGTGATTAAAATTTATATTCAAAATGCTTGTAGGATCTCTGTCACATTGCTAGCTTCGTCGGGTTCGTTTCCGGTCAGGGGGTGAGGAGCACCCGTTTCATATGGAACTGAGTTTGTTTTTATCAATGTTGGGCTTTTTGTGGGTCGCGGCCATCACGCCAGGCCCTAATAATATGTTACTCACCGCCTCCGGCGCCAATTTTGGTTTTCTGCGCTCGCTGTGGCTGCTGATTGGCATCATGATCGGTATGCAGGTCATGCTGCTGATGGTCGCCTTTGGCATTGGCGGCCTGATCCTGCTCTATCCTTCCCTTCACCTCGTGTTGAAAATTGCCGGAAGCGCTTACCTGTTATGGCTGGCGTGGAAGATTGGCACGGCGAAGTACGAAAAGCTGGAAACCGATAACGCTCCGGCCGCGCCGATGCCGTTCTGGCAGGGTGGGCTGCTGCAACTGATCAACCCGAAAGCCTGGCTGATGGCGCTGGGCGCCGTGGCAAGCTTCAGCCTGGCGGGAGAGGCGTACCGAGGTTCGGTAGTCGCCATCAGCATCGGCATGGCCCTGGTGAACGTGGTTTCCGGCCTTATCTGGCTGGGTTTTGGCTCGCTGATTGGCCGCATTCTGCGCAGCCGCCGCGCCTGGACCATTTTTAATCTCGCAATGGGGGCGCTGACCGCCGCCTGTGTATTGCTCATCTGGCATTAATTTATCGCTACGCCTTATGAACCACCGCAATGCGGTGGTTTTTTTATGCCTGTCTTGCTCATTTGCCCTGGTCCTTGTTTAACAAACCCACTTTTCAGCAAACCAATACCACCTTTCTTCTAAGCAAATAAAGTTATAAAAGATAATTTTTAATTACTTTATCGCGATGATTGCTCTCGGTTACAAAGAGGTTGTTCACCCATAACAACGATAACCGGAGCAGGCCATGGCGCGTAAATTCACACTTTCTCTGATCGCAGCAACGCTTTCACTTTCCGCGCTTAGCGCACAGGCGGTGGACGTCACCGTCGCTTATCAAACCTCCGCCGAGCCGGCCAAAGTGGCGCAGGCCGATAATACTTTTGCTAAAGAGAGCGGGGCGAAGGTGGACTGGCGCAAATTTGACAGCGGAGCCAGCGTGGTTCGCGCGCTGGCTTCCGGCGATGTACAGATTGGCAATATTGGCTCAAGCCCGCTAGCCGTGGCGGCCAGCCAGCAGGTGCCAATTGAAGTTTTCCTGCTGGCCTCCCAACTGGGCAACTCTGAAGCGCTGGTGGTTAAAAAGGAAATCAGCAGCCCGAAAGATCTGATCGGTAAGCGCATCGCGGTGCCTTTTATTTCCACCACCCACTACAGCCTGCTTTCCGCCCTGAAACACTGGGGTATTCGTCCCGATCAGCTGCAAATTGTTAACCTCCAGCCTCCCGCCATTATTGCGGCCTGGCAGCGGGGAGATATAGATGGCGCCTACGTTTGGGCTCCGGCGGTGAACGAGCTGGAGAAAAGCGGCAAGGTGCTGACCGATTCTGAACAGGTAGGGAAGTGGGGTTCGCCCACGCTGGATGTCTGGGTAGTGCGTAAGGACTTTGCGCAGCAGCATCCGGACGTGGTTACCGCCTTTGCCCGCAGCGCGCTTGCCGCACAGAAGGGCTATCTCGACAATCCTGAGCAGTGGCTGAAAGAGGGCGATAACCTCAGCAAACTCTCGCGCCTGAGTGGCGTGCCGGAGCAGCAGGTGCCCGGTCTGGTGAAGGGGAACACCTACCTCACCGCGCAGCAGCAGGTTGAGCAGTTAGGCAAGCCGGTGGATAAAGCCATTATCGATACCGCCAAATTCCTTAAAGAGCAGGGAAAAGTGCCGCAGGCGGCCAGCGATTACAGCGATTACGTCACCGATCGCTTTGTTAAACCTCTCGCTCAGTAATTAAGGAGTTTCCATGCTGTCGGTCTCGCATCTTACGGCTCGCTATGAAGGGCATCTTGCTTTGCAGGATATCAATCTCTCCATTGATTCCGGCGAACTGCTGGTGGTGCTGGGACCGTCAGGCTGTGGCAAAACCACGCTGCTGAATCTGATTGCCGGCTTTCTGCCTGCCGAGTCCGGCAGTATCGTGCTGGACGGCAAGCCGGTCACCGGGCCAGGCGCAGAGCGCGGCGTGGTGTTTCAGCACGAAGGGCTGCTGCCGTGGCGCAACGTGCTGGACAACGTGGCCTTCGGACTTCAGCTGGCTGGCGTGGAGAAGGTTAAGCGGCGTGAGATTGCCCGCCAGATGCTGAAAAAAGTTGGGCTGGAGGGCGCAGAGAAACGCTTTATCTGGCAGCTCTCCGGCGGGATGCGTCAGCGCGTAGGCATTGCGCGTGCGCTGGCTGCTGACCCACAGCTGCTGCTGTTGGATGAACCTTTTGGCGCGCTGGATGCCTTTACCCGCGAACAAATGCAGGAGCTGCTGCTGACGCTCTGGCGCGAAAGCGGCAAACAGATCCTGCTGATTACTCACGATATTGAAGAAGCGGTTTTCCTGGCCAGCGAGCTCATCCTGCTTTCTCCGGGGCCTGGGAGGGTGATTGAAAGGATCCCCCTGGATTTTGGCCGCCGCTATGCCGCCGGAGAATCCTGCCGGGCTATCAAGTCAGACCCTGCTTTTATTGCCCGGCGTGAATATGTGCTGGGTCAGGTCTTCCAGCAGCGCGAGGTATTTTCATGAGTCTGCTTTCTACAGAGAAAACGCTGCCGCGCCGCCTTCGCCTGCGCTGGCCCTTAAGCCGTCAGCTCACGCTCAGCGTAGCCACGCTGCTGGTTCTGCTGGCTATCTGGTGGGGCGTTACCGCGTTGAAACTGATTGCGCCGCTGTTTCTGCCCGCTCCCCAGCAGGTTTTTCGTCAGTTGCTGACGATTGCCAGCTCTACAGGTTTTATGGATGCCACGCTCTGGCAGCACCTGGCCGCCAGCCTGAGCCGGATTGCGATAGCTCTGCTGGCTGCCGTGGTGATTGGCGTGCCGGTGGGAATACTGATGGGGCTGAGTGAAACGGCTCGGGGCATTCTTGATCCGCTTATCGAACTCTACCGACCGGTTCCGCCGCTGGCCTATTTGCCGCTGATGGTTATCTGGTTCGGCATCGGCGAAACCTCAAAAATTTTGCTGATCTATCTGGCAATTTTCGCGCCCGTGGCGATGTCGGCGCTGGCCGGCGTGAAAGGCACCCAGCAGGTTCGCATCCGGGCGGCTCAGTCGCTTGGCGGTAACCGCTGGCAGGTGCTGTGGTGGGTGATCCTGCCGGGTGCGCTGCCGGAAATTCTGACCGGGCTGCGCATTGGCCTTGGCGTCGGCTGGTCAACGCTGGTGGCTGCCGAGCTGATTGCGGCCACGCGCGGGCTTGGTTTTATGGTGCAGTCCGCTGGAGAGTTTTTAGCGACAGATGTGGTGCTGGCAGGCATCGCCGTTATCGCGCTGATTGCTTTCACCCTTGAACTGGGGCTGCGCGCCTTACAGCGCCGCCTGACCCCCTGGCATGGAGTACATTGATGAACGAACGTCTGACTATTACCGCGCTGGGCCCGTATATCGGCGCCCAGGTTTCTGATATCAACCTGAGCCGCCCGCTGAGCGATGCGCAGTTTGAGCAGCTATACCACGCGCTAATTCGCCATCAGGTGCTGTTCTTCCGCGATCAGCCCGTTACGCCGCAGCAACAGCGGGCGCTGGCTGCCCGGTTTGGCGACCTGCACATTCATCCGGTTTATCCTCACGCGACGGACGTGGAGGAAATTATCGTGCTGGATACCCACGACAACAATCCGCCCGATAACGATAACTGGCACACCGATGTGACCTTTATCACTACGCCTCCGGCTGGCGCGATCCTGGCGGCGAAGCACCTGCCGGAAATGGGGGGAGATACGCTTTGGGCCAGCGGCATTGCGGCCTATGAAGCGCTGTCGGAACCGTTCAAAGTCTTGCTGAGCGGCCTGCAGGCCGAGCATGACTTCACTAAGTCGTTTCAGGAGTTCAAACATCGTGGCAGCGAAGAGGAACACGCACGCTGGAAGCTGGCGGTAGAGAAGAACCCGCCGTTATTGCATCCGGTGATCCGCACCCACCCGATTAGCGGTAAGCAGGCGTTGTTTGTCAATGAGGGCTTTACCACGCGCATCGTCGATCTGAGCCAGAAAGAGAGCGATACGCTGCTGAATTTCCTGTTTGCTCATATCACCAAACCCGAGTTCCAGGTACGCTGGCGCTGGCAGGAGAACGATATCGCTATCTGGGATAACCGGGTGACGCAGCATTATGCCAACGCTGACTATATGCCGCAGCGGCGCATCATGCACCGCGCGACGATTTTGGGGGATAAGCCGTTCTGGCGTGCCTGAGCTTACGCCTGCTCAATCACAGGGGCTTCATGCATGGATGCTCCCCAGCAAATACGGTTTCGGCCTTCGCGCTTGGCGCTGTAGAGCCGCCTGTCGGCAAGGGACTGCAATGAATCCAGGGATGGCGGTATGGCTTCACTGCCGTGCGCCACCCCAACAGATACGCTTACCGTGACAAGCTCCCCAGTCTGCAGCCGTACCGGCTGGCTGGCGACGTTTTTACGTAGCCGTTCAGCCAGCACTGCCGCATCCTTCAGCGTGCAGTCCGGAAGCAGTACGCAAAACTCCTCGCCGCCTATCCTGCCTACCATATCCCTTCGCCGCAGACTGTTTTGCATCGCAGCCGCAGCGCATTTCAGCACCAGATCGCCCGCCGCGTGACCGTAGCTATCGTTGATTTGCTTGAAGTGATCCAGATCGATCAGCAGCAGCGCCATCTGTTCACTTTTGGGTGGGGAGGAGAGCTGACGTTCGCTGGCGAGAGTGTAAAAGCCACGGCGGTTAAATACGCTGGTCAGCATATCGTGGTTGGCCTGCCAGTGGATGTTGGCCTGCTGACGAATCATCCGATTGATAATGCGGGAAAAAGTGTGGCGAGCCAGCAAGAGCAGAGCGCTAAGCGCCAGCCACAGCACCAATGGCAGCATGTAGTATCGGCCGTATCCGTCCTTCAGGACCTGGTCGATCGTCTGCACGAAAATCAGCGGGCCAGGCAGGTTATCCCGATGAGTGAAGGTAACAAAATACTTGCCGATTTGCAGCGTACCGTCGCGCCTTGCCCTAATAGTTTCCTGCAGATGCAGAAAGTCCCGATGTCTGAAGTAATGGTGGGTGTTGGCACCCTCAAGAGCGGAAGTAAAGGTGGCGGTATGATGATCGAAAAGGATCAGATTAGCGTGCGTTTCGTTGCCCGTCGCCCGCAGCAGCAGCTTTTGCAGCAGTTTTGCGCCAAACCCTACGCTGAGTGAGCCGATCCAGTTTGAGCGCTCAGACACGGGCAGAGTAGCGAATAGCATCGGTGAGGCCGTTCCTTTTTCGCTGGCTCTCCAGAGAGCTTTGTCCAGCGGAACGCCATCAGCGTGATCCAAAATCACCGCCGGTGGTAACTTATCCTCTACGGAAGGTGAGGAGACCAACTGATATCCGTTACGCGATGCGTAATAAAAGTGAGGCTGTTCAACTACCGGAGTGTGATGATTAAAGAGCGTATTTTGCAGAAACTGAATTGCTGCCAGCTCCGACAGCCCCTCAGACGCGTGCGGAGAGGGAGGGACACCGTGACCGGAAAGCCTGCTGCTGGGGGTCAGCAGCTCCCAGCTTTCGCCTTTTCCACTGACTTTGATTCTGGTCAGCCAGTCGCGGTCGGGCTGACCGCTGTTCTGTAGCCGATCCATAAAGCCGCTTTGCATGTAGTGCAACTGGTCGAGGTGTCGCTGGAAGAAATTATCAAGCTGCCCGGCAATATGATCCAGCTGGGCGAGCTGGCTGGCCTGATAGCCGTGATGAAACAGCTGAGCCTGATCCAGAAAAAGCAGACCGGAGAGGATAAAAAGCAGCAGGAAAAACCCGTCAACGACTCTTGCTGGATTGCCCGACAGGACGCGTTTTTTTCTGGCTACCAGCGGCAGCTCGTGCTGCTTTATGCTGGAGATGTTCACGGCAGTGTCTCCAGCGGCGTGGGTTTGCCGTGCAGGTAGCCCTGTAGATAGCCTACGCCGAGCTGGGTAAGCAGTCTGCCCTGTTCCACGGTTTCCACATACTCGGCAACCACGGACAGCTTCTTCTCTTTCGCGATGTCGCAGATTGACTTCACGATCATCCTGTCCAGCCTGTCGTGTTCTATATTCTTCACAAATAGTCCGTCGATTTTAATGATGTCCACCTTCAGACTTTTTACCCGCTCGTAGTTGGCAAAGCCGGTGCCGAAGTCGTCAATGGCGATGCGAAAGCCCTGATGGCGCAGTACTTCAATGGCCTGGGCGGCGGCCTGGCTGTTATACAGGGACTGTTCTTCGGTCACCTCCAGTATGGCCGCGTCGTGCGGTACGCCGTAGCGCTGGAAGATAGCCACGATGCTTTCAGCGATCCCCGGTTCGGTGAGGGTCATTGGCAGCAGGTTAATTGCCATGCAGGGGAGCGGGTTGCCCGCTTTGCGTCGTTTTTCGATAAAGGCCACGGTCTCTTCAATCACCAGACGATCGAAAGAGGCACTGAGGTTAAATTCGGCAATCAGCGGGATAAATTCATTTGGCTGAATGATTTCATCGCCATCCTGAAGTCGGGCCAGCACCTCGTAATAGCTGTGGGCCGTGACCGGGTTGACGATGGGCTGGGCGCACAGCATGATCCGTCGGCTGGCGATAGCCTGTTTGATTCTTGCCAGCATCAACACCTGTTCAGAGGCGCTGCTAATCTGCAGGGCACCCTTATCGTCCAGTAAAGAGATACCGCCCTGAGTAAGGGCCCGTTCGGCCAGATAGCTCAGCTGTCCGGTCAGGCGGTATAGATCATCGGTTGCAACGTTAAAGGGAGCGGCGGCGAACGCGTAGTTGATATCCACAACGGTGTTATTCCAGTACACCTTCAGATCTTTTAACTGTTCACGCAGTGATTCCAGACGCTGTTGCGTTACATCTTCAGTCAGAAAAAGCATCAAACCATCCCCGGCCAACTGGTAGACGCCTTCATTTTCGCCCAGAAGCTTATTAAGCATGTCGATAATGCTGCGTTTGCAGTGGATGCGCATCATGATGCCGTAGTGGCGCCCGAGAAACTTCAGGTTGTCCAGGTGAAGGTAGCAAAGGGTTCCCGTTGGCTGCTGATGGAGATGGTATTCCAGCGCCCGCAGATTGGGGCGCTGCTCGATGGGATCGGTTAACGAGAGCCTCATGGCAACCTGCTGCATCCGCTGGCTCTTACTGAAGGCCGCCGAGATATACACCAGACTAATGGTGAAGGCGATAAACGTGGAGGACATAAAGGTGATAGCGAAAATGTTGTTATTGGTCAGCACATCCACATTGCAATACATCAGCAGGAAGCAGCTCAGCGCCCAGAGGAAGATAACCAGCAGCGGGTCGAAACGCATGATCCCATAGGTAAAAAGGACGAAGATCAGGGGGATCAGGTAGCTTGAGATCAGCAGGTGATGAACGGGTGAACAGAAAAGGATCAGCAGCGTTACCAGCATTCCCAGCCACACTAGCGCACTGGTCAGACTCTGTTTTCCCCCGAAGGGTTTTTTGCAGCCGAGAAGGATTCTGCGTGCATACGCCGGGCTACCCACCGCGCGCAGAGGAATATAAAAGAGGATGGTAAACACGACCGCTGAAATAATCATATTCTGCAGGCCGACGACCGTATACATGTTCAGCTGGCTGGAAAAGTAGCCGTTTACTGCGCCCGGGACAGGAAAAAAATGACCCCATGCAATCATCATGAATTTGGTTAAAACAGGCGCACAGGTTCCTATAAGCGTCAGACGTATTCCAACCCCGTTAGTTGCCGGGCTGTAGCGCCACCGTTTACCTAGCAGCTTCCGTGCCAGCCAGCCGCACAGCAGAACAGGGATCAGCATGGCAAGCGTAACGCCCAGCGCAATAAGGAAGGAGTAGCTGTACTGATAATTGAGATAAAAAGCTAGGAGGAGGGGAAGTATCGCCGCCCGACCAAATATATACAGCGTGGCGATGGACATGCCGTAGGGCAGATAGACAATCCATACGCTGCTGTCGCCAATCATCGCGCTGGGAGAAAAAGTTCTGGCCAGAGGCATTAACAGCATGAGTTGCGCAAAAGCGATCAGACTTTTTTTAATGAAGCTGCCAGGCAAGCTTTTCATGAGGTGATTCTCAGGTTAAAAAGTGAGCGATTTAGTTCAGGCGCGCAATAGTAAGAGCAAAGAATTATTCAGACAAGGAAATGAAAAGTAAAAAATGCTGCAGTTGTTTGAATTCTTTTAACAGTGGGTTCAGGCCATCCAGGGCTGGATGGCTGAATAAATTGATTAGCAGGGTAATTAATTGATTGAGATGCGTATTTTATGCGACGGGAAATGTTAAATTAAGTGGAGTAATGATCTTATGCAGCGGCCGAAGTGGAAATAAAATTGACGATTTTCTCCGGCAACTGGGGTAATTAAACGTTAAGCATAGCCTCAAGCTGTTCCTGAGCGTCCAGCCACTCCATCTCGCACGCTTCCAGCGAGGATTTCGCCGCTGCCTGCTGTTGCAGCGCGGCGGTGAGATCGGCTTTACGGCTCTGATCGTAGAGAGCGGCGTCGGCCAGGCTTGATTCGGCCTGCGATAGCTGCGCGTTCAGCTTCTCCATTTGTTTTTCCAGCTTCTCAATCTGCTTACGCAGCGGCTGAGTTTGCGTCCGCAGTTCTGCCTCGCGTCGCTTCTGGTCTTTACGGTTCTGCGCGCTGTTAGCTCCGTCCTGCTTTGGCTCGACGGCGCTGGTTTGCTTTTGCAGATCGCTCAGCCACTGCTGATAATCTTCCAAATCGCCATCGAAAGGCTCCACCTGACCATCATGCACCAGATAGAGGTCATCGGTGGTGGAGCGCAGCAGGTGACGATCGTGCGAAACCACCACCAGCGCCCCCTCAAAATCAATCAGCGCCTCGGTCAGGGCCTGGCGCATATCCAGATCCAGGTGGTTGGTCGGTTCATCCAGCAGCAGCAGGTTGGGGCGCTGCCAGACGATCAGCGCCAGAACCAGCCGGGCCTTTTCCCCGCCGGAAAAACGGCCGGTGCTTTCCGTAACCTTATCGCCCTGAAAACCAAATCCGCCAAGGTAATCCCGCAGCTGCTGCTCCAGCACTTTTGGCGCCAGGCGCACCATATGCTGAAGAGGGGATTCATCAGCCCGTAAGAATTCAAGCTGATGCTGGGCGAAGTAGCCGAGCTTGATGCCCTTTGCCAGGCCAATCTCGCCTTTCAACGGCGCCAGATCGCCCGCCAGCATTTTGATCAGGGTTGATTTACCCGCGCCGTTGCGGCCCAGCAGACCAATGCGCGAGCCGGGAACCAGGTTCAGCTTGATTGAATTAAGAATGACCTTATCGCCGTAGCCAGCGCTGACCTTTTCCATCTTCAGCAGCGGGTTCGGCAGGCTTTCCGGCTCGCGGAAGCTGAAGGTGAACGGATTATCAACGTGAGCGGGCGCGATCATCTCCATGCGTTCCAGCATCTTGATGCGGCTTTGCGCCTGCTTCGCTTTGCTGGCCTTCGCCTTAAAGCGATCGATAAAGCTCTGCAAATGCGCCACTTTTTGCTGCTGGTTCTCAAACATTGACTGCTGTTGCGACAGCCTGGTCGCGCGCTGAATTTCAAACGAGCTGTAGTTGCCCGTGTATTCATTCATCGCCTGCTGTTCGATGTGCAGGATTTTGTCCACCACCGGATCGAGGAAATCCCGATCGTGCGAAATCAGAATCAGCGTGCCCTGATAGCTGTTCAGCCAGCGCTCCAGCCAGATCACGGCATCGAGATCCAGGTGGTTGGTTGGTTCATCAAGCAGCAGCAGGTCAGAGCGGCAAATCAACGCCTGCGCCAGGTTAAGGCGCATGCGCCAGCCGCCGGAAAAATCACTGACCGGGCGCAGCAGCTGTTCCTGAGAAAAGCCCAAACCGTTAAGCAGGCTGGCGGCGCGAGGCTGTATTGTCCATGCCTGAATGGCATCCAGCTTGCCGTGCAGCGTGGCAATGGCGTGGCCGTCGTTAATCTCATTGGCGTGCGCCAGCTCCGCCTCCAGCTGGCGGAACTCTCTGTCGCCATCGATCACATACTCAATAGCCGGGACGGAAAGAGCAGGGGTTTCCTGATTAACCCAGGCCAGCGACCAGTTGCCGGGATAGCTGAAGCTGCCGGCATCGGCGCTTATCTCGTTTTTAAGCAGCGACAGCAGCGTGGATTTTCCGCAGCCATTTTTTCCCACCAGACCCACTTTTTGGCCTGGGTTGATGGTGGCCGTGGCATTGTCCAGCAGTACGCGGACACCGCGTCGAATTTGTAACGATGAGAAGACAATCATAAGCGCCGTAATAGTCAGAATATGTTAAATTAAACCATCAATTTGATTTTGGAATGTTGAATTCCGTTGCGTCGAGCATGGTAGCGGAATTTCCCGGCCGTGACGATGATTTGGAGGGGAATGATGTTGCAGCCGCCTAAAGTTTTGCTGCTTTATGCACACCCGGAATCTCAAGACTCGATCGCAAATCGGGTCTTGCTGAGGCCCGCCTATGATTTACCCCATGTGACGGTGCACGATCTGTACGCGCACTACCCTGATTTTTTTATAGATATTCACCACGAGCAGCAGCTGCTGCGCGAGCACGATATTATTGTTTTTCAGCACCCGCTTTATACCTACAGCTGCCCGGCGCTGCTGAAAGAGTGGCTCGACCGCGTCCTCTCACGCGGATTTGCCAGCGGTCCCGGCGGCAATATGCTGGAAGGAAAGTACTGGCGTAGCGTGATCACCACCGGGGAACCCGAGGCGGCTTACCATCAGGAAGGGCTAAACCGCTACCCTATGTCAGACATTATGCGTCCGTTTGAGCTGACGGCGCAGATGTGCCGGATGCACTGGCTGACGCCGATGATCATTTACTGGGCGCGGCGCCAGACGCCGGAAGTGATGAAGAATTTTTCGCGGGCCTACAGCGACTGGCTCGCATCCCCTTTGCCTTATGGAGGACTCTGAATGGAAGGACAAACCCTCCTGGCGGCAGGCGTGGTCTACCTTTTTGCGGCGGTGATCGCCGTGCCGATCGCGGCCCGGCTCGGCATTGGCGCGGTGCTTGGCTATCTGCTGGCTGGCATAGCCATCGGCCCCTGGGGTTTAGGCTTTATCAGCGACGTTGAGGAGATTCTGCACTTCTCCGAGCTGGGCGTGGTGTTCCTGATGTTTATCATTGGCCTTGAGCTGAAACCTTCCAAGCTGTGGGAGCTTCGCCGCTCCATTTTCGGCGTTGGCGCGGCTCAGGTTATTTTTAGTGCCGCCATCCTCGGCGGTCTGCTGCTGCTGACGGACTTCTCCTGGCAGGCGGCAACGATTGGGGGTATCGGCCTGGCGATGTCCTCCACCGCCATGGCACTACAAATCATGCGGGATAAGGGCATGAACCGTAACGAATCTGGACAGCTGGGCTTCTCAGTACTGCTGTTCCAGGATCTGGCGGTGATCCCTGCGCTGGCGCTGGTGCCTTTGCTGGCTGGCGGCGACCACGGCCACACCGACTGGATGAAGGTGGGCATGAAGGTGCTGGCCTTTGCCGGGATGCTGATCGGCGGGCGTTATCTGCTGCGGCCGATTTTTCGCTTTATCGCAGCTTCCGGCGTCCGTGAAGTGTTTACCGCTGCGGCGCTGCTGCTGGTGCTTGGCTCAGCGCTGTTTATGGATGCGCTGGGGCTGTCTATGGCACTGGGTACGTTTATCGCCGGGATCCTGCTGGCGGAAAGTGAATACCGCCACGAGCTGGAAATTGCTATCGATCCGTTTAAGGGCTTGCTGCTGGGGCTGTTCTTTATTTCCGTCGGCATGGCGCTGAACCTCGGCGTGCTTTATACCCATATCATTGAAATTCTTGTCGGCGTGGTGGCGCTGGTTTCCGTTAAGGCGGGCGTGCTTTACCTGCTGTCGCGGATTTTTGGCCTGCGTAGCTCAGAACGGCTACAGTTTTCCGGCGTGTTAAGCCAGGGGGGAGAATTTGCTTTCGTGTTGTTCTCTGCCGCCTCTTCGGCAAACCTGTTTACCGGCGATCAAATGCCGCTGCTGTTAGTGACCGTGACGCTGTCTATGATGACCACGCCGCTCTTAATGCAGGGGATTGATAAAATTCTCGAGAGACGCTTTAACGACGTCGATGAAAATGAAGAGAAACCCTTCGTTGAGGACGACAAGCCGCAGGTTATTGTGGTGGGCTTCGGGCGTTTTGGTCAGGTTGTTGCCCGCCTGCTGATGGCGAATGAAAAGCGCGTTACCGTGCTGGAGCGGGATATCAGCGCCGTCAGCCTGATGCGAAAATACGGTTACAAAGTATACTATGGGGATGCGAAGGAGCTTGAGCTGCTGCGGGCGGCCGGTGCGGAAACCGCTCAGTCGATAGTCATTACCTGCAACGCTCCGGAAGACGCGATGGAGATTGTACATCTCTGCCAGCACCATTTTCCGCATTTGCAGATCCTTGCCAGGGCGAGAGGACGTGTGGAAGCGCATGAGCTGCTGCAGGCCGGAGTGACGCAGTTCTCGCGTGAAACCTTCTCCAGCGCGCTGGAGCTGGGGCGTAAGACGCTGATGACGCTGGGTATGCATCCGCACCAGGCCTTCCGTGCCCAGCAGCATTTCCGCCGGTTAGATATGCGGATGCTGCGTGAACTGATGCCAAACCACGCGGACAGCCTGCAAATTTCCCGTGTGAAAGAGGCCCGCCGCGAGCTGGAAGATATTTTTCAGGCTGAGATGCAGCATGAGAAGCGCCAGTTTGACGGTTGGGACGAATTTGAATAGGAACCTTTATGCGTAAAAGATTTATAGCCGGCGCGACCTGCCCGAAATGTCAGGCGCAGGATACGCTTGCGCTGTGGCAGGAAAATAATATTGATGTGGTTGAATGCGTTAGATGCGGCCACCAGATGCGCGAAGCCGACAAGCAGGCGCAAAAGCAGGTGCGAACCAACGAACAGGTCATTGGAATTTTCCATCCTGAGTAGCGTTATGCCTCAGCTTTTTTTAAGCTGTAGCACACAGCGGCATTGAAATTCGTTACAATCGGCGCAATTCAGAGTCTTTCGCGTTGGCAAACCGGTCAACAAACTAAGGACTCAACGTTCTCAACGGTTAGGAGTAATCATGAAAGTAGCTAAAGACCTGGTGGTCAGCCTGGCATATCAGGTACGTACAGAAGACGGCGTGATGGTCGATGAGTCACCGGTGAGCGCACCGCTTGACTATCTGCACGGTCATGGTTCCCTGATTTCAGGCCTGGAAAAAGCCCTGGAAAACCATGAGGCCGGTGACAAGTTTGAAGTCAATATCGCGGCGAATGACGCTTACGGTCAGTATGACGACAACCTGGTGCAGCGCGTTCCGAAAGACGTCTTCATGGGCGTTGATGAGCTGCAGGTTGGCATGCGCTTCCTGGCAGAAACCGATCAGGGGCCTGTTCCGGTTGAAATCACTGAAGTGGAAGACGAGCATGTGGTAGTTGACGGTAACCACATGCTGGCTGGTCAGAACCTGAACTTCAACGTTGAAGTGGTTGCGGTTCGTGAAGCGACCGCTGAAGAGCTGGCCCATGGCCACGTTCACGGCGAGCACGATCATCATCATGACCACGATCATGACCATGACCACGGTAAAGGTGGTTGCGGGACCGGCGGCTGCGGCTGCCACTAAGCGTTCAGCGATAAAAAAAGGAGCTTCGGCTCCTTTTTTGTGGCTGTGAAAAGGCGCTCAGTAGTGCGGCGGTGGCGTTTCTTCCGATTGAGACGCAATCATCGAGGGCGCGGCTGATTTCAGCTTATCGGTCAGCAGGCGCATTTGCTCGCGCAGACGGGCCATCTCCAGCTCATGATGAATCACCGTTTGGTTAAGCTCTTCAAGGGTATGTTCCTGAAAGGCCAGTCGGCTCTCCAGCATCTCCATTCGCTCTTCAAACAATGATTGTTGCATACTCTTTCCTCTTGTTACCGCACGAGCCGTTATACTGGCTGAATTCGCTGATTCTAACGGGAAAAGAACGGCTGAAATAGGGTTATTCAGGTTAATTTCGGCCCGGCGGTTGAAAAAACGCGATGGCGTCTGCATCTCAGTGGTGAAACTTTCGCGCAGGCGTGCGGTCGGAAGTTAACTTAGTTTTCATTGCGAGAGAGTGAAATTTTCTCGCGCACAGTTTCAGTTATAGTACAGGCCCAGGCCTGTAAACGATTTCCGAAGCGAGAGGCTTCGGTTTTGGAGAAATGGATGAAATCACTGTTTAAAGTCACACTGTTAGCCACCACCATGGCCGTTGCGCTGAATGCGCCGCTGGCAATGGCTGCCGAAACCGCTCCGGCAGCAGCACCGGCTCAGCAGGCACCACAGCAGGCACCGAAGAACGCAGCATTCAAGAATGATGACCAGCAGTCCGCCTATGCACTGGGCGCTTCTCTGGGGCGTTACATGGAAAACTCTCTCAAAGAGCAGGAGAAGCTGGGCATCAAGCTGGATAAAGGTCAGCTGATCTCTGGCGTTCAGGACGCTTTTGCTGGTAAGAGCAAGCTCTCCGATCAGGAAATCGAGCAGACCCTGCAGGCGTTTGAAGCCCGCGTGAAAGGCGCTGCCCAGGCGAAGATGGAAAAAGACGCAAAAGAGAATACCGAAAAAGGTAATGCTTATGCGACCAAATTTGCTAAAGAAAAAGGCGTGAAGAAAACGGAATCCGGCCTGCTTTATCAGGTTGAGAAAGAAGGAACCGGCGACGTGCCTAAAGACAGCGATACGGTTGTCGTGAACTATAAAGGTACGCTGATCGACGGTACCGAGTTTGATAACTCCTACACCCGCGGTGAGCCTCTTTCTTTCCGTCTGGATGGCGTTATCCCCGGCTGGACCGAAGGCCTTAAGCATGTGAAGAAAGGCGGCAAGATCAAGCTGGTCATTCCACCACAGCTGGCCTACGGTAAAAACGGCGTGCCTGGTATCCCAGCGAACTCCACGCTGGTGTTTGATGTTGAGCTGCTCGACATTAAACCAGCGGCAAAAGCTGACGCCAATGCTCCGGCTCCGGCTGAAGCGCCGGCAGCTACGCAGGCTAAGTAATTCTCTGACCGCCACACTCTGTGTGGCGGTTTGTTTTTCACTCCGCAATCTCCCTTCTGTTTTTGCGCTATCTGGCATTTCATGACAAAGGTCAGGACAGGCGTTTCTTATATTTGCTAGACTATCTGCCACGCATTTTTTCTCAGAACGAGTCTGCCCTTGTGCCGTGCGACAGGCTCTTTAAAAGGGTGGTGTCTTAATGTCGGGTTCAATTTTTACCGGTGATGTGACCGATCTGGAATTGCTGGAACAGCATCCCTTCGCACAAACTGACTTTGATATCCTCAAATCCTATGAAGCCGTGGTGGACGGACTGGCGATGCTGATCGGTTCCCACTGCGAAATCGTTCTGCATTCACTGGAAGATTTGAAGTGTTCAGCCGTCAGGATCGCGAACGGTGAGCATACAGGCCGAAAAATCGGCTCGCCAATCACCGACCTCGCGCTGCGTATGCTGCATGATATGAATGGCGCAGACAGCAACGTCTCCAGAGCGTATTTCACCCGTGCGAAAAGCGGCGTACTGATGAAGTCGGTGACCATTGCTATCCGCAACGGCCAGCAGCGCGTGATTGGCCTGCTGTGCATCAATATGAATCTGGACGTGCCTTTTTCGCAAATCATGGCGACGTTTATGCCGCCGGAAACGCAGGATGTGGCTTCCTCGGTGAACTTTGCCTCTTCGGTCGAAGATCTGGTTATGCAAACGCTGGAGTTCACCATTGAAGAGGTGAGCGGCGATCGCAACGTTTCTAATAATGCCAAGAACCGCCAGATCGTACTGAATCTGTACGAGAAGGGGATCTTTGACATTAAAGACGCCATTAATCAGGTAGCCGAACGGCTCAACATTTCCAAACACACCGTTTATCTCTATATCCGCCAGTTCAAGAGCGGCGATTTCCAGGGGCAGGAGCGCTGATGCGCTACGCTTTGCTGGTCACCGGGCCAGCTTATGGCACGCAGCAGTCCAGCAGCGCCTTGCTTTTTGCGCAGGCATTGCTGGCCGCCGGGCATCAGTTGGAGAGCGTGTTCTTCTATCGGGAGGGCGTGCTGAATGCCAGCGAGCTGATTTCACCGGCCAGCGATGAGTTTCACCTCGGCCAGGCCTGGCAAAAGCTGCACCGGGAACAGGGCGTTGCGCTCAACGTCTGCGTGGCGGCGGCTCTGCGTCGGGGGATCGTCGATCGGCAGGAAGCGCAAAACCTGGCCCTTCCTGCCGCCAATCTGGCTGAGGGATTTCAGCTTTCTGGATTAGGGGCGCTGGCGGAAGCCGCGCTGACCTGTGAACGGCTGGTACAGTTTTGATGAATCGGGTTGCCTTTATCTTTACTCAGGCGCCTCACGGCAGCAGCGCCGGGCGCGAAGGGCTTGATGCGGTGATCGCCACCTCCGCGCTGAGCGACGAAGTCGCGCTGTTCTTCCTCAGTGACGGCGTGCTTCAGCTGATCGCCGGGCAGGCGCCCGAGCAGATTCTTGCGCGGAATTATATGGCGACTTTTGGCGTGCTGCCTTTATATGACGTTGAGCATTTTTATGCCTGCTCAGCGTCGCTGGCTGAGCGAGGCCTCAGCGCCGAAACGGTCAATGTGCTACCGGTCGAGGTTCTGCCGCCTCTGGCCCTGCGTGCTGAACTCGAAAAGTACCATCGGATCATCACATTTTGAGGAAATTATGCTGCACACCCTGCTAACCTCGCCCTTCAAATGTGATGTTGCCGCGATGGTCAGACTTTTTTCTGCTGGTGATGATGTTCTGCTGCTGCAGGATGGCGTACTGGCGGCGCTGGCGGGCAGCCACGCGCTTGAAATTCTGCTGCAAGCCCCCATATCCCTGTACGTGCTGCAAGAAGATATCGACGCGCGCGGACTTTCTGCTCAAATTTCATCCAGCGCAATCACGGTAAGCTATACTGATTTCGTCGCGCTGACGGTAAAAAATCCGCAACAGATGGCCTGGTAGTGCACGATATCCTGGTTATTTCTTGACACTTTTTCTGCTCAGCCCTAAAATTCTGCGTCCTCGTTATACCACGAGGCGATTTATCATGTGTTTACGAAGCAAAAGCAAATCCCAGGAGCTATTTAATGGCAACAGTTAACCAGCTGGTTCGCAAACCACGCGCACGCAAAGTTGCAAAGAGCAACGTGCCTGCGCTGGAAGCCTGCCCGCAGAAACGTGGTGTATGTACTCGCGTATATACTACTACTCCTAAAAAACCGAACTCCGCACTGCGTAAAGTATGTCGTGTTCGCTTAACCAACGGTTTTGAAGTTACCTCCTATATCGGCGGTGAAGGTCATAACCTGCAGGAACACTCCGTGATCCTGATCCGTGGCGGTCGTGTTAAAGACTTGCCAGGTGTGCGTTACCACACCGTTCGTGGCGCGCTGGACTGCTCTGGTGTTAAAGACCGTAAGCAGTCACGCTCCAAGTACGGCGTGAAGAAGCCAAAGGCTTAATGGTTCTCCGTTAAGTAAGGCCAAACGTTTTATCTTAAATGTCATAATAAACTCGTAGAGTTTTGGACAACCCTGAATTAACAACGGAGTATTTCCATGCCACGTCGTCGCGTAATTGGTCAGCGTAAAATCCTGCCAGATCCTAAGTTCGGATCAGAGCTGCTGGCTAAATTTGTAAACATTCTGATGGTAGACGGTAAAAAATCTACTGCAGAATCAATCGTCTATACCGCGCTTGAGACCCTGGCTCAGCGTTCAGGTAAAAACGAACTGGAAGCCTTTGAAGTCGCCCTGGACAACGTCCGCCCAACCGTGGAAGTTAAGTCTCGCCGCGTTGGTGGGTCTACTTATCAGGTACCAGTTGAAGTCCGTCCGGTTCGTCGTAATGCTCTGGCAATGCGTTGGATCGTTGAAGCTGCTCGTAAACGCGGTGATAAATCTATGGCTCTGCGCCTGGCGAACGAACTTTCTGATGCGGCTGAGAATAAAGGCACTGCCGTGAAGAAACGTGAAGATGTTCACCGTATGGCCGAAGCCAACAAGGCGTTCGCTCACTACCGCTGGTAACAGCTTCGTAGTTGTTATTAACCCAGCGGGCGTCCCAGTGACTCACCCGCTGGGGTTTACTAACTTAGAACGTCCGAGAATCAGAGGAATCAAATGGCTCGTACAACACCCATTACACGCTACCGTAACATCGGTATCAGTGCACACATCGACGCCGGTAAGACCACAACTACCGAACGTATTCTGTTCTACACCGGTGTAAACCACAAAATCGGTGAAGTTCATGATGGCGCAGCCACCATGGACTGGATGGCGCAGGAGCAGGAGCGTGGTATTACCATTACCTCCGCAGCGACTACCGCTTTCTGGTCTGGTATGGCTAAGCAGTTCGAGCCACACCGCGTAAATATCATCGACACCCCCGGACACGTTGACTTCACCATCGAAGTAGAACGTTCTATGCGTGTTCTTGACGGCGCAGTAATGGTTTACTGTGCAGTTGGTGGTGTTCAGCCACAGTCTGAGACCGTATGGCGTCAGGCTAATAAATATAAAGTTCCACGCATTGCGTTCGTTAACAAAATGGACCGCATGGGTGCTAACTTCCTGAAAGTTGTTGGTCAGATTGAATCTCGTCTGGGCGCGACTCCGGTCCCTCTGCAGCTGGCTATCGGCGCAGAAGAGAACTTCACCGGCGTGGTTGACCTGATCAAGATGAAAGCCATCAACTGGAACGACGACGACGCGGGCGTGACCTTCGTTTACGAAGAGATCCCAGCTGATATGCAGGATCTGGCCGAAGAGTGGCGCCAGAAACTGATTGAAGCCGCAGCGGAAGGTTCTGATGAGCTGATGGAGAAATTCTTTGGTGGCGAAGAGCTGTCTGAAGAAGAGATCAAAGATTCACTGCGTAAGCGCGTACTGAACAACGAAATCATCCTGGTAACCTGTGGTTCTGCCTTTAAGAACAAAGGTGTTCAGGCAATGCTGGATGCGGTTATCGAATACCTGCCGTCACCAACGGATGTTACCGCGATTAACGGTATGCTGGACGATGGTAAAGATACCCCGGCTGTTCGTCACTCAGACGACGAAGAACCGTTTGCCGCGCTGGCGTTCAAAATCGCTACCGACCCGTTTGTAGGTAACCTGACGTTCTTCCGCGTGTATTCCGGTATCGTTAACTCCGGTGACACCGTGTATAACCCGGTTAAATCTCAGCGTGAGCGTCTGGGTCGTATCGTACAGATGCACGCTAACAAACGTGAAGAGATCAAAGAAGTTCGCGCAGGCGACATCGCAGCGGCTATCGGTCTGAAAGACGTGACTACCGGTGACACCCTGTGTGATCCGGACCATGTGATCATTCTGGAGCGTATGGAATTCCCTGAACCGGTAATCTCCATCGCCGTTGAACCAAAAACCAAAGCTGACCAGGAAAAAATGGGTCTGGCTCTGGGTCGTCTGGCTAAAGAAGACCCGTCATTCCGCGTATGGACTGACGAAGAAACTAACCAGACCATCATCGCCGGTATGGGTGAGCTGCACCTCGACATCATCGTTGACCGCATGAAGCGTGAATTCAATGTTGAAGCGAACGTCGGTAAACCTCAGGTTGCTTACCGTGAAGCGATTCGCGCGAAAGTTACCGATATCGAAGGTAAACACGCCAAGCAGTCTGGTGGTCGTGGTCAGTATGGTCATGTTGTTATCGACATGTACCCACTGGAGCCGGGCGTTAACCCTAAAGGTTACGAATTCACCAACGATATCAAAGGTGGTGTGATCCCTGGTGAATACATCCCTGCGGTGGATAAAGGTATCCAGGAGCAGCTGAAATCTGGTCCTCTGGCTGGTTATCCGGTCGTTGATCTGGGTGTTCGTCTGCACTTTGGTTCTTACCATGACGTTGACTCCTCTGAGCTGGCGTTTAAACTGGCGGCTTCTATCGCGTTTAAAGACGGCTTTAAGAAAGCAAGCCCAGTTCTGCTTGAGCCGATCATGAAGGTTGAAGTAGAGACCCCGGAAGAGAACACCGGTGACGTTATCGGTGACCTCAGCCGTCGTCGTGGTATGCTGAAGGGACAGGAATCTAATGCTACTGGCGTTCAGATTCATGCTGAAGTTCCGCTGTCTGAAATGTTCGGATATGCAACTCAGCTGCGTTCTCTGACTAAAGGCCGTGCTTCATACTCTATGGAGTTCCTGAAGTATGATGATGCGCCGAACAACGTCGCTCAGGCCGTTATTGAAGCTCGTAGCAAATAAGCTACAGTTTTAAAATATTGATCCTATGCTCTCACCACGGAGTGAGAGCATTAAAGTAAGGAATATCGTCGTGGCTAAAGAAAAATTTGAACGTTCCAAACCGCACGTCAACGTTGGTACTATCGGACACGTTGACCACGGTAAAAC